>NZ_JARUXT010000001.1:2341624-2442830 GCF_031451075.1 Caballeronia sp. LZ043
TCGTCGCGAAGAGTTGCGAACCGTTCACCGCATCGGTCGAGCTGGCGGAGAGGCGGCCTGCGGCGACATTCGTGATGGTGCGTTCCGCGCCCAACGAACCCACCGATAACGTGCTCTGCGCATCGCTGCCCGCGAACGTGTAGTCCTTCCCGCCGATCGTCGCGCCTGCGGTATTCACGACGTCCGCCGTGATCGAGTTCGAACCGAGCGCGATGTCGTTTGCGTTGGTCGCCACCGCGCCCTGGCCGATCGCAACCGAGTCCTGACCCATGGCCGACGAATCCGCTCCCGTGCTGTTCGCGTGGAAGTACTTCGTGCCCGTGGCGACGATCGTGTTGATCGAATTGACCGCATTGTTGATGTCAGCGGCGTTCTGGTTGATTGCCTGATCGGCCGCGAAGAGTTGCGAGCCGTTGACGGCATCGGTCGAGCTGGCGGACAGGCGGCCCGCGGCGACATTCGTCACCGTGCGTTCCGCGCCCGACGAACCCACGGATAGCGTGCTCCCCGCGTTGCTGCCCGCGAACACGTAGTCCTTGCCGCCGAGCGTCGCGCCGGCGGTGTTCACCACGTTCGCCGTCGTCGAGTTGGCGCCGAGCGCGATGTCGTTCGCGTTGCTTGCCTTGGCGGCCGACCCCAGCGCGACCGACTTCGCACCGGCCGCGTTGCTGTTGCCGCCGAGCGCCGTCGCGCCGCTGGTCGCCAAGGCGCCATAGCCCATTGCCACCGCGAACTGTCCGGTGGTGCCTCCGCCCGTCGCACTGGCATAGCCGCCCACGGCGGTATCGCCGATATTTCCGGACCTGGAGTGGTTGCCGAGCGCCGACGAGAAGCTGCCATTGGCGCTTGCATTCACGCCGACCGCCGTGGCGCCGTCGCCGCCGCTTCCGGTCGCCTGCGCCATGCCGCCAATCGCCAGATCGCCATTGACCGACGTGGTGGCCTGGTATCCGATCGCCACGTTATTACCGCCCAGGGCCGTGGCGCTGGATCCGATCGCGATGGCTTCAAAACCCGAGGCCGTCGAATCCGCTCCCGTGCTGTTCGCGTGGAAGTACTTCGTGCCCGTGGCGACGATCGTGTTGATCGAATTGACTGCGTTGCTGATGTCGGCGGTGTTCTGGTCGATGGCCTGATCCGCCGCGTAGAGTTGCGAGCCGTTGACGGCATCGGTCGAGTTCGACGATACGCGGCCTGCCGCGACGTTCGTCACCGTGCGCTCCGAGCCTGCAGAGCCTACGGATACCGTGCTCCCCGCGTTACTGCCGGCAAACGTGTAGGCCTTGCCGCCGATCGTCGCACCAGTGGTGTTTGTGACTGCGCCCGTGGTGGAGAAGGATCCGAGCGCCACCGAGTTGTTCGTTGACGCGGTGGCTCCGTAGCCAAGCGCCTCCGAAAAGCTTCCAGACGAATTCGCATGTTCTCCGATTGCCACGCCGCCATTGTCAGCGGACACTCGCGAATCGACACCGATTGCCACGCCATTCATCCCGCTCGCCGTGGCCACCGCGCCGATCACGGTGTTGTTGCCATACGCAGCGCTGTTTGCATTGGCCGACATACCGATGGCAATGCTGCGGCCGGTTTGAAAGTCGCCGGCGGACGTTGCAGTCAGCGCCTGCGCGCCCGCGCCGATGGCGATGTTGCTGGGACCGGACGCCCCTCCCGCGCTCGCGCCATTGCCCATCGCTATTGCGTCCTTCGCGTCCGACGATGCGCCCTGCCCGACGGCGATGGCGTTCGAGCCTGACGCCACCGAATCCGCGCCCGTGCTGTTCGCGTGGAAGTACATCGAACCCGTGCTCTTGACGTTGTTGATCGCGGTGAATGCGTTGGCGATATCCGTCGTGTTCTGGTTCACGGCCTGATCGGTGGCGAAGATCTGGGAGCCGTTCACGGCATCCGTCGAAGTCGCCGACAACTGGCCGGCCGCGACGTTTGTCACCGTGCGCTCGCCGCCCGCCGAACCCACGGATACCGTGCTTCCTGCGTTGCTGCCGGCGAATGTATAGGCTTTGCCGCCGATCGTTGCACCCGTGGTGTTCACCACGGCCGCCGTGGTGGAGTTGGCACCCAATGCGACGCTATTCGTCTCGCTTGCTTTGGCACCGTAGCCCACTGCGGTTGCGCTGCTTGCGCTTGCCGTCGAACGTCCCCCGACCGATGACGCAGCGGTGGCCGAAGAGAGGGTGTTCGCCCCGAGCGCGAGTGCGTTATCGGCCGACGAAGTGGAGTCATAACCCAATACGATTGCTGCATTGACGTTGGCCAGTGCATTCACGCCCAGCGCCATCGTGCCCATCGCAGTGGCTTGCGCATTTCTCCCGATCGCCATGGCGGGATAACCGTACGCGCCACTCGTGGTCGCGTTCAAGCCGATCGCAATGTCCCCGGCGTATCCCGCTGTCGCCGCCTGCCCGATGGCAATCGCATTCGCACCCGCAGCCGTCGAATCCGCGCCTGTGCTGTTGGCATGGAAGTACATCGTGCCCGTGCTCTTGACGTTGTTGATCGCGGTGAATGCGTTGGCGATGTCCGTCGTGTTCTGGTTCACCGCCTGATCGGTGGCGAAGACCTGGGAGCCATTCACGGCGTCCGTCGAAGTCGACGACAACTGGCCCGCCGCGACGTTCGTCACCGTGCGTTCGCCGCCCACAGAACCGACGGATACCGTGCTTCCCGCATTGCTGCCGGCGAACGTATAGGCCTTGCCGCCAATCGTCGCACCGGTGGAGTTGACGACCGCAGCCGTCGATGAGTTCGCGCCCAGTGCTACGTCGTTCGCATTTCTGGCGTTTGCTCCGAAGCCCAAGGCCGTACCATTGGCTCCCGAAGCGGTGGTCCACGATCCGACTGCCACGCCATCGTTCGCCGACGTCAGAGCCTCGACACCAACAGCGGTCGAGTTAAAGCCGCCGGCGGTCGCTGTGGCGCCGATGGCCGTGTTGTTTCCCCACGAACTGCTTCCCGTGGCGTTCGCCTGATAGCCGATGGCCGTGCTTCGTCCGGTACCGTTGTTGTTGCCGCCGTTGCTTGCCGTTTGCGCCTGCGCTCCACCGCCGATGGCGATGTTGCCCCAGCCGGACGAGCCGCCTGCAACCGCGCCATTACCCATCGCGATGCCGTTCGAAGAGGATGCCGTCGCCGCCTGCCCGATCGCAATTGCATCTGAACCCGATGCCACCGAATCCGCGCCCGTGCTGTTGGCATGGAAATACGTGGTCCCGGCCGACTTCAGGTTATTGATCGACTGGTTCGTCGCGAACAGCTGCGAGCCATTCACCGCGTCCTGACTCGAGGTCGTGACGTCGCCCGCTGCCAGGCCCTTGATCTTGTGCGCCGTGCCCGTGCCGCCCAGCACGTTGTTCGCGCCGTTCATGTAAAGGTCGCTCCACGAGTACACGCCGTTCTGGCCATACATCGTCACATAACCCTGCATCACACCGGTGATGAACGCGGGTTCGCTGGTGGTAAAGCCCGCGCCGTTATTGGTGAACAGCCCCCAGCCATTCTGCACACCGCCGGAACTCGGAATCGCGCAAACACCGCTGTTGATGCCGGTGTCCGTGCCGTTCTCGCAAATCTCGATGCCCGCCGCGCCAACAGTTGCCTCCGCCGGCAGACTGCCGCCGCCCAGCGCCATCGCCAGCGAACTCACCGCTGCCGAGATCGCCTTCTGACTGCGCCTGGTTTTTCCCTTGGTGGTTTCGGGAGCCGCCACCCAGTTCCCGGTAGCCTCCGACCAAACAGTGCGGTGCGCCTTATTCATTTTCTGATCCTTATTAATTTGCCCATGGACACGACACGGAGAAAGCGACATGAATCACATCGCCCGGACGACGAAGGACCTTTGCTTCGTTTGATTCCGCTCGCGTGCGGGAACTCGTGTCAGCCGGATCGCATTCCGTCTGGAGTTCGTGCTGGAACATTAAGGTTCAGGACTAATCCCTGAAATGGCACGACTCTTAAAACCTCGGCGTGCCTCGGAGGCGTCTCATGGTGTACCGGGAATGCGCTCAATCCCGCGAAGGCGCTTCGGCGGGACTGTCAAGGACTGTACTGAAAAACTGCGCAGAGATGGGACAAGGAATCGAACAGACGCCGCAGCGCTCAGAAACCCCGCAGCTAAAAAAAAACGCGGCGGAAAAATCCGCCGCGCTCTACACCGCCATCTTGCGCCCGAAGCGCTCAGCTCGGCTTACCTCACCGCGCCGCCGACGCATCCGCCACCAGCAGCGCCGTCATGTTGACGATCCGCCGCACCGTCGCCGACGATGTCAGCACATGCACCGGCTGGGCCGCGCCGAGCAGGATCGGCCCGATCGCGATGCCGCTGCCCGCCGCCGTCTTCAGCAGATTGTAGGAGATGTTCGCGGCATCGATGTTCGGCAGCACCAGCAAGTTGGCATCGCCTTCGAGCGTCGATTCCGGCAGCACTTCCTTGCGCAGACGCGCATCCAGCGCGACGTCGCCATGCATTTCGCCGTCCACTTCCAGATCCGGCGCGCGTTCCTTCAGCAGGGCCAGCACGTCGCGCATCTTCTGCGCGGTCGGCGCGTTGCTCGTGCCGAAGTTCGAGTGCGACAGCAGCGCGATCTTCGGCACGATGCCGAAGCGCCGCACTTCTTCCGCCGCCATGATCGTGATTTCAGCGAGCTGCTCCGGCGTCGGGTCCACATTGACGTGGGTATCCACCAGGAAAATCTGCCGGCCCGGCAGCACCAGCGCATTCATCGCCGCATAGACGTTCGCGCCTTCCTTGCGGCCGATCACCTGATCGATGAAGTGCAGATGCCGGTGCGTCGTGCTCACCGTGCCGCAGATCATGCCGTCGGCTTCGCCTTTCTTGACGAGCATCGAACCGATCAGCGTCGTGCGCCGGCGCATTTCCAGTTTGGCCATCTGCTCGCTGATGCCCTTGCGCGCCATCATCTTCGCGTAGGTCTGCCAGAAGTCGCGATAGCGCTCGTCGTGATCCGTATCGACCACCGTGAAATCCACGCCCGGTGTCAGGCGCAGGCCGAACTTCTGGATGCGCTGCTCGATCACCGCCGGCCGGCCGATCAGAATCGGCTTGGCGATCTTCTCGTCCACCGCGATCTGCACCGCGCGCAGCACGCGCTCTTCCTCGCCCTCGGCGAATACGATGCGCTTCTTCTCCGGCTCCACGCTGCGCGCCAACTGGAACACCGGCTTCATGGTCGTACCGCTGTGATACACGAACTGCTGCAAGTGCTGTTCGTAGGCGTCCATGTCCTCGATCGGACGCGTCGCCACGCCGCATTCCATCGCGGCCTTCGCCACCGCCGGCGCGATCTTCACGATCAGGCGCGGGTCGAACGGCTTCGGAATCAGATACTCCGGACCGAACGACAGATCCTGGATGCCGTAAGCGGTCGCGACGATATCGCTCTGCTCCTGACGCGCCAGTTCCGCGATCGCGTTCACCGCTGCGACTTCCATCTCCTTCGTGATGACGGTCGCGCCGACATCCAGCGCGCCGCGGAAGATGAACGGGAAGCACAGCACGTTGTTGACCTGGTTCGGGTAATCGGTGCGGCCCGTGGCCAGTACCGCGTCCGGACGCACTTCGAGCGCGAGTTCCGGCAGGATCTCGGGCGTCGGGTTGGCGAGCGCGAGAATCAGCGGCTTTGCGGCCATCCCCTTGACCATGTCCTGCTTGAGCACGCCGCCTGCCGAAAGGCCGAGGAACACGTCGGCGCCTTCCATCACTTCGGCCAGCGTGCGCGCGCTGGTTTCGCGGGCAAACAGTTCCTTGTCCGGGTCCATCAGTTCCGTGCGGCCCTTGTAGACCACGCCGGCCAGGTCCGTCACGAAAATGTTCTCGCGCTTCATGCCGAGATCGACGAGCAGGTTCAGGCAGGCCAGCGCCGCCGCGCCCGCGCCGGACGCCACCAGCTTCACTTCGCCGATGTCCTTGCCGACCACTTTCAGGCCGTTGGTGATCGCCGCCGCGACGACGATGGCCGTGCCGTGCTGGTCGTCGTGGAAGACCGGGATCTTCATGCGCTTGCGGCACTCGCGCTCGACGATGAAGCAGTCCGGCGCCTTGATGTCTTCGAGATTGATGCCGCCGAAGGTCGGCTCGAGCGCGGCGATCACGTCAACGAGCTTGTGCGGATCGCTTTCGTTCAGCTCGATATCGAACACGTCGATGCCGGCGAACTTCTTGAACAGCACGGCCTTGCCTTCCATCACCGGCTTGGACGCGAGCGGTCCGATGTTGCCGAGGCCGAGCACGGCCGTGCCGTTCGACACGACGCCGACGAGGTTGCTGCGCGCGGTGAAGCGCGCGGCGTTCAGCGGATCCTCGACGATGGCCTCACACGCGAACGCGACGCCCGGCGAGTACGCGAGCGCGAGGTCGCGCTGGTTGATCATCTGCTTGGTCGGGGCGATGGCGATCTTCCCCGGGACGGGAAATTCGTGATAGTCGAGCGCTGCTTCGCGCAACTTGGTATTGGCGGGAGTCGTCATAAGGCGGGCCAGTGGTGCGGGATTTAGAATGGAAGTTCGAACGCATTGTAGCGCCAATCAGCGGGCGTTTCGGGCAGCGGCCCGTGCATTTCGGCTACAACTGCCATGACCGGAAAAGGTCTGATCGCCCGGCCAGGCAAGGCTCGCCGCCTGTCGTTCGATTTTTTTGAGATGTGCCGCGGGCGCCCGAGGGCGACGGCGGGCGCGCCTCGTTCCGTTCTTGCAGCGCACAAAAAACCCTTCACGGCAAACCATGCTTTCCGAGTTTTCACTGATCGACCGATACTTTGCCCGCCGCGCGACGGCGCCCGCACCGCGTCATGACGATGCCGCCGCGACGCCGCTCGGCATCGGCGACGACTGTGCGCTGATCGCGCCGCCCGCCGGCAGCCAGTTGGCCATTTCGACGGACATGCTGGTGGAAGGCCGCCATTTCTTCGCCGATGTCGATCCGGCCGCGCTCGGGCACAAGGCGCTCGCCGTGAACCTCTCCGACCTGGCCGCGATGGGCGCGCAGCCGCATGCGTTCACGCTGGCGCTGGCCTTGCCGCGCGCCGACGAAGCGTGGCTCGCCGCGTTCAGCGACGGGCTGTTCGCGCTGGCGTCACGGCACGGCTGCGCGCTGGTCGGCGGCGACACCACGAGCGGGCCGCTCAATCTCTGCATCACCGTATTCGGCGACGTGCCGCACGGCATGGCCCTGCGCCGCGATGCCGCACGTCCCGGCGATGACATCTGGGTGTCGGGCACGCTCGGCGACGGGCGCGCCGGTCTCGGCCTGCTGCGCGGCGAGTGGCAGGCGCCCGATGCCGCCGCGGCCGCTGACTGGCGCCGCGCGCTGGAGCGGCCCGAGCCGCGCATCGCGCTGGGGCTGGCGCTGCGCGGCGTGGCGCATGCGGCGCTCGACATCTCCGACGGTCTCGCCGGCGACCTGATGCACATCCTGAGACGCTCGCGGGTGCGCGCCGTCGTCGATGCCGATGCCGTGCCGTGCTCCGACGCGCTGCGTACGATGCCCGATGCCGTGCGCCGCCAGTGCGCGCTCGCCGGCGGCGACGACTACGAACTCTGCTTCACCGCGCCGCAGTCGGCGCGCGACACGCTCGCCGCGATCGCGCAGCGCGTGCAGGTGCCGCTGACGCGCATCGGTACAATCGAATCTCCGGATGAATCCGGGGATGCGCCCGCCCTCGCCTGGCGCGATGCCTCCGGCGCCCCGCTCTCCCTGACGTTGCAAGGCTTCGATCATTTCCATGCAGACTGACCCGACCCTCGCGGGTGAAACCGCGGCGCCGCGCCGCGCAAGCGCGCGCTTCATGCTCACGCATCCGCTGCACATCCTGTCGCTTGGCTTCGGCAGCGGGCTGTCGCCGGTCGCGCCCGGCACCGTCGGCACGCTGTTCGCGTGGCTGTCGTTCGTCGTGCTCAATCCGTATCTGACGGTGGCGGAATGGGGCGCGCTGATCGTCGTGGGCTTTATCGCCGGATGCGGGTTCACCGGCTTCACCGCGACCAAAATGGGCATCGCGGATCCGTCGCCGGTCGTGTGGGACGAGATCGTCGCGTTCTGGCTCGTGCTGCTGCTCGTCACGCCCGCCACCTTTACCGGGCAGATGTGGGCGTTTGTCGTGTTCCGCTTTTTCGACATGGTGAAGCCGCCGCCCATCCGCTATTTCGATCGCCATCTGAAAGGCGGATTCGGCATCATGTTCGATGACCTCGTCGCGGCGTTCTTCACGCTGCTCGTGATCGCGCTGTGGCGCATGACCGTCTGACTTCCACCTTCACCTTCGGATCTCTGCCATGCCAACCGACACCGTCGTACACCAACTTGCGATCCGCGTCGGCAACGCCCTGCGCGACGAGCGGCTGATGCTCGCCACCGCCGAATCCTGCACCGGCGGCATGGTCGCCGCCGCGATCACGGACATCTCGGGCAGCAGCGCATGGTTCGAGCGCGGTTTCGTCACCTATTCGAATCTGGCGAAGACGGAAATGATCGGCGTGCCCGCTGCGCTGATCGAGCAGCACGGCGCGGTGAGCGAGCCGGTCGCGAAGGCCATGGCCGAAGGCGCGCTGCGCAACAGCCGCGCGCAGGTTTCGGTGTCGATCACGGGGGTGGCGGGCCCGGCGGGCGGCAGCGAGGCGAAGCCGGTGGGCACGGTGTGCTTCGGCTGGAGCAACCGGCTGCACACGACGGTCGAAACGGTGTTGTTCAAGGGCGACCGCGATCAGGTGCGCACCCAGGCGGCAGCGCACGCGCTGCGTACGCTGCTGGAGTTCATCGATCAGCGCGAGCGTTGAGACACACGTTCATCGTATGAGCAAAGCACGCAGCGACGCGCCCCGTCCCGTCCGTTTCACGCGCGACCAGGTGGCCCGCTGGATGGGCCCGAAGACATTCGACAAGGCGCTCGGCTACGTCCGCGCCGTCGCCGACATCAGTTGGGAGGGAAACATTCTGCGCGCGCAGGTCAAGGGCACGCAGGCGCGGCCCTACGCAGTCGAAATCTCGCTTCACGAGGAGCGTCCGCACGGCTATTGCTCGTGTCCTGTCGGCCATGAATGCAAGCATGTCGCGGCGACGCTCCTCGCCTGCCTGGAGCGTGAAGACGAAGCCGCGCGGAACGGCGTGAGCGTTGAAGTCGGGCAATGGCTCACGCGCTTTCGCGCGAGCGTTCAGGCGGTCCAACTGGCGCAGGCGAAAGCGTCGAAACCCGCGACGGGTGCGAAACACCAGATTCTCTATGTGCTCACGCTGCCGTTTTCCACCGCGGCAAGCCTCGAACTGACCCTGCTGAAAGCGCGACTCGGCGTCGACGGCGACATTCGCGCAGTCGAACCGTGGTACCCGAACTACGCCGCGTGGAACAGCCCGCCCCGCTTCGTGACCCCTGAAGACGACGCCATCGCTCGCGCGCTGCGGTCGGAGCGTCAAGCGGCGAACCATGGTTACGCGTTGTGGGCTGCGCGCGGAGCGAAGATCTGGCACATGATGCTGACGACCGGCCGCCTCTACTTCGAAGCGAATCCCGGCGCCATGCGACTGCTCGAGCCGCTGCGAGAGGGCGCGAGCCGCCGCGCGAACATCGAATGGAATCCGCACGGCGACGACATGATCCTCGCGTCGCTCGAAACCGAGCCCGAATCCAACGTCGTGCTGCCGACCGAGCCGGCCTGGTACATCGACCTCGTCACGAGCGAAACCGGCGTCATCGACGCGCCGATGCCCGACGCGCTGCTCGCCGATTACTTGTCCATGCCCGCGCTGACCCCGCGGGAAGCGAACCTGGTACGCGCTGCGCTCGCCGAATGCGCGCCTGAACTGCCCGCCCCGCCAGAGGACGGCGACATGGGTATGCGCACGATCGAGGCCGAGCCGGTTCCGGTGCTGACGCTCGACACGCTTCTGCTCGATGCGCCCGGCAGGCTCGACATGCCTCCGACCGAACTCGACCTCGCGCGCCTCGAATTCGACTACGACGGCGTCAAGATCGCGGCGAACAGTCCGCACATGCTCGTGCGGCTCGCGGGCGGTGAACTGGCTCGCGTCGCGCGCCGGCGCGTTGCGGAAAACAGCTGCGCCCAACGCCTGCTCGACAGCGGTCTGAAGCCGGTCTCCGGCGCGCCCGTCAGCCACGATGATTCACCCTGTGCGGGCGCCTTCTTCATGCCGGACCGGGACGCGTGGCCGGGCTTCGTCGAACAGGACGTGCCCGCGCTGCATGCAGCGGGCTGGCGCGTGGTGATCGCGCCCAATTCGCGCTTCGACCGTGTCGAGATCGACGAAATCGATGCCACCGCGCGCGCCTCCGAAGACGGCTGGTTCGATCTCGAACTTGGCATCATGGTGGAGGCGGAGCGCGTGCGTCTCGAACCGCTGCTCGCCGAACTCTTCGCACGCGACCGTCGCTGGCTCAACGGCTCGATCGACATGATCGACGACCGCCATGCCATCGAATTCCGCACGCAGACGGGCCGTCGTTTCGAGTTGCGCGCAGCCCGAATCAAGCCGCTCGTGCATGACCTGCTCGACCTGTTCGACCGCACCGGGCCCGGCGCTGCGGCGCCCCTGCGGCTGTCGGCGCTGGAGGCCGGCCGCCTTTCCGGAACGAACCTCGCCGGAACGAATGACAAACAGCGCTGGCAGTTCGATGGCGACGCGTTGCTCGTCAAGCTGGCGCAACGGCTGGGCAGCGCCGCCAGACCGCGACGCATCGAGGCCCCGCGCGGCCTGCACACCACGCTGCGCGACTACCAGCGCGATGGACTCGACTGGATGCAGTTTCTGCGCGAGCACGACCTCGCCGGCGTGCTCGCCGACGACATGGGCCTGGGCAAGACCGTTCAGACGCTCGCGCACATACTCGTCGAGAAGGAAGCGGGCCGGCTCGCGCAGCCGGCACTGATCGTGGTGCCGACGACGCTTGTCAGCAACTGGATCGAAGAAGCGCGGCGTTTCGCGCCCGCGCTGAAAGTGCTGGATCTGCATGGGCCGCGACGCCATGAGCGTTTTGCGGAAATCGCCGCACACGATTTCGTCGTGACGACGTATCCGCTCGTCTGGCGCGATCAAGACACATTGGCGCAGCACGACTTTCATCTGCTGATCCTCGACGAAGCCCAGCAGGTCAAGAACGCGTCGAGCAAGGCGGCGGGCGCGCTGCGCACCTTGCGCTCGCGGCATCGGCTGTGCGTCACCGGCACGCCGCTCGAGAATCATCTGGGCGAACTCTGGTCGCAATTCGATTTTCTCTTGCCCGGGTTTCTCGGCACGCAGAAGGAGTTCTCCTCCCGCTGGCGCAGGCCGATCGAAAAGCTGAACGACACCACGCGCCGCGCTCTGCTTGCCCGCCGGATCCGACCGTTCATGCTTCGTCGCCGCAAGGACGAAGTCGCGACCGAACTGCCGCCCAAGTCGACGATCGTGCGCCGCGTCGAACTGGAAGGGCCGCAACGCGACCTCTACGAAACCGTGCGCGCCGCGATGCAGAAGAAAGTGCGCGACGCCGTTGCAAAACAGGGCGTCGCGCGCAGCCATATCCTGATGCTCGACGCGTTGCTCAAGCTGAGGCAGGTCTGCTGCGACCCGTCGCTCGTCAAAATGCCCGGCGCGAAGAAGGGACAAGGTTCGGCGAAGCTCGCCCTGCTGCTGGAGATGCTGCCGGAACTCATTGAAGAGGGACGGCGCGTGCTGGTGTTCTCGCAGTTCACGGGAATGCTCGCGATCATCGCGCATGCGCTCGATCAGGCGGGCCTCGCCTACGTGACGCTGACAGGCGAGAGCGTCGACCGGAAGACGCCGGTGCGGCGTTTCCAGGCGGGCGAGGTACCGATCTTCCTGATCAGCCTGAAGGCGGGCGGCGTGGGGCTGAATCTGACGGCGGCGGACACCGTCATTCATTACGATCCGTGGTGGAATCCGGCCGCCGAGAATCAGGCGACGGATCGCGCGCACCGCATCGGACAGGACAAGCCGGTGTTCGTGTACAAGCTCGTCGCGGCCGGAAGCATCGAAGAAAGGATTTTGGCGATGCAGGAGAGCAAGGCGGCGCTTGCGGCGGGAATCCTGTCGGCGAACACGAGCCTGACGCAGATGTTTTCCGCCGAGGATCTCGAAGCGCTGTTCGAACCTATCCCCGGCGAATGAGGCGTCGCGTTACCGATACTGATTGATGCTGTCGCGCGTCTTCTTCGCTGCATCGGCTGCGGCCTGCGCGTAGTCATCGCCCTTGCCGGCATAGATGATCGCGCGCGACGAGTTGATCAGCATGCCCGCGCCGTTCGCGGTGCGGCCGGCGCGCACGGTTGCTTCGACATCGCCGCCTTGCGCGCCGATGCCCGGAATCAGCAGCGGCATGTCGCCGACGATGCCCCGCACCGTTTCGATTTCCTTCGGGAAGGTCGCGCCGACCACGAGCCCGAGCTGCCCGCTCGCGTTCCACTTCTCCGCCGCGAGCCGGGCGACGACCTGATACAGCGGCTGGCCGTCGGTGGTGAGGAATTGCAGGTCGGAGCCGCCCGGATTCGACGTGCGGCACAGCACGATCACGCCCCGGCCCTCGTGTTCGAGATACGGCTGAATGGAATCGAAACCCATGTACGGATTGACCGTCACGGCATCGGCGCGATAGCGCTCGAAGGCTTCCTTCGCGTATTGCTCCGCGGTGCTGCCGATATCGCCGCGCTTTGCATCGAGAATCACGGGAATGCCGGGATGGCGCTCATGAATGTGCGCAATCAGCGCTTCGAGCTGGTCTTCGGCGCGATGCGCGGCGAAGTAGGCGATCTGCGGCTTGAACGACGACGCATAAGGCGCGGTGGCATCGGCGATGGACTTGCAGAACTCGAAGATCGCGTCGGAGCGGCCGTTGAGCGCGCCGGGAAACTTCGTGGGCTCGGGATCGAGGCCGACGCACAGTAGCGATTGAGTCCGCGACCACGCGGTCTGGAGGGTCTGGAGAAAGGACATGGCGGGGATTTCGTTGAACGTCGATGCGCCGCATTTTAACGTGCGGCGCAGCGCTTCCCCTTCCGCTTCATGACACGTTCAACGCGCGGCGGCCGTGCGCGTGCGTGCCTTGGCTCCGGCCCGGGTCTTCGGACGGCCGCGGCGCGTGGCCTCGCCGGTCCGTTCGACGGTGAAGCGGAAGGTCCGCGTCAGCCGTTCGCCCGGTTCGAGCGCGGTCATGCCGTGCGCTTCGGCGCCGCCGGGCAGGTTCACTGCGTTGATCGGGTGATCGACCGGTTCGAAGCAGAAGAAATCCTCGCCGGGCGGCGCATAGAGCACGTAGTAATCGGTGTCGGCGGCGATGGTCAGCGACAGCCGCCGCTTCGGCCACAGCACGCTGGTGCGCCCGCTCCAGCCGGTGAAGGCGTTGTTCACCATGGCGGTGGGCATCGGATAGGCGACGCCGAATTGCCACGCGGGCGGCGCCGGCACGTGCCGCACGGGAAGCCAGTCGTCGCCGCACAGCCACAGGCCGCCCGCCGCCGCCGAGAGTTCGGTGTCGGCCTCGCGCATCAGGAACGGATGCAGGCCGAGCCCGAAGGGCAAGACGGCGTCGCCGGCGTTCTCGATCTCGAGCGTGACGAGGAGGCTCGCTTCTTCCAGCGCAACCATCTGCGCCGCGCGAAAGGCGTACGGCTTGCCGTCGCTGCGATCGAGCGTCAGCCGCACGCGTCCGCCGTCCTCGCCGTCCGCGCGTCCCTCATTTTCCACGTCCCACGCGCCGAGCCAGCCGTCGCCGTGCAGCGGCAGCGGTTCGCCGGCACGGTTGCAGGGCACGTCGATGGCGCGGCCCGAGAACTGGAAGCGCCCGTTGCCGATGCGGTTCGAATACGGCAGGAGCGGATAGCACGCGAGCTGATTGGGATCGGTGTCGGGTCCAGGCTCGATGCATGGCCGGAAGATCGGCACGAGCGCGCCTTCGTCGCGCCAGTCGAAGCGCGTGATGCCGCCGCCCAGCGCGGGTGCAAGTTCGAGCCGGAGATGCGCATTGGAGAGCGTGA
Organism: Caballeronia sp. LZ043; assembly: GCF_031451075.1. Lineage (NCBI taxonomy): Bacteria > Pseudomonadati > Pseudomonadota > Betaproteobacteria > Burkholderiales > Burkholderiaceae > Caballeronia > Caballeronia sp. LZ043. The sequence goes on from NZ_JARUXT010000001.1 coordinate 2,355,635, forward strand.
TGCAGCCTTCGGTGCGCGTGCCGCCCATGGCGATGACGGCCGTGGCCGGACCCGGCCGCACTGGCGGTTCGGTGGCGGCGGCCAGACGCGAGCGGCGCGCCTGGGCTTGCAGCTGGGACGTCGATGCAGGATTCGGTCTGGGTTCTGTGCGGGCAACAGTCATGACGCGTGCTCCATCGAGAGGCGAAAAACCCGGCGCGGCCGGGACGGGTCGGGCGGCGCGTCATCGCGCGCCGCCTCGAATGCTGTTGTCAGGCGCGGCCCGCGAATGCCGTTTCCGGGAGGCCGCGCACGCCGGGCGTCGCGACGAACACGCCGCCTGCGTGGGCATCGCGACGCAGTGCGTCGTCATCGAGCCCGATGCGTGCGCTCGTCACGAACAGTGTGGCGAAATCCGGGCCGCCGAACGCGGTGCAGCTCGGCTGCGTGGTGGGCACGTCGATGCGTGCCGTCTCGCGGCCGTCGGGTCCGTAGCGGACGACGCGCGCGCCGCCCCATTGTGCGTTCCAGAGGCCGCCGTCGGCGTCGACGATGGAACCGTCCGGCACGCCGGTCATGTCGGTCAGTTCGACGAACACGCGGTCGCCGGTGAAGTCAGGATAGTGGCACGCGCGGATCTGGCGCGTCGGTGAATCGCAGTAGTACATGGTCTTGCCGTCGGGCGCGAAGCCGATGCTGTTCGAGATCGCGCACGCGCCGAGCGGCAGTCGCTCCAGCGCAAGATCCGGGTTGAGCCGATAGAACCCGCCCACGGCTTGCGCGTCTTCGACGTCGTGCTTGGTGCCGAACACGAAGCGTCCGTCGCGGTCGCAGCGGCCGTCGTTGAGACGGGTGGGCAGACCGGCTTCGACTTCCATGATGGTGTCGATGCGGCCGGTTGCGATCTCGTAGAACGCGAGCCGCGACGCGAGGCCGAGCAGCAGAAAGCGCGTGTCGGCGCAGGGCGTGAAGCACGCGAGGCGCTCGGGCATGTCGAACGACTCGCTCGAACCGTCGAGCGGATTGCAGCGCCATAGCCGGGCGCCTTCGATGTCGGTCCACCAGAGGCGGTGGCTGGCCGCGCACCAGGTTGCGCCTTCGCCGAGGGCGCATTGGCTGTCGACCAGGAGCCGGGCATGGGAGGTGTCCATCAGGCCCAGCCTCCGTCCACGATGATGTCTTGTGCGGTGATCATGGCGCTGTCGTCGGAGGCGAGGAAGAGCGCGGCGCGCGCGAGGTGTTCCGGCAGCAGTTCCCCGCCGATGCATTGGCCTTGCTTGATGGCTTCGCGGCCGGCGTCGTCGAGCCAGAGGCGCTTTTGTTTTTCGGTCATGACCCAGCCTGGCACGAGCGTATTGACGCGGATGCCGAACTTGCCGAGATCGCGGGCGAGGCCGCGTGTCATGCCTTGTACCGCCGACTTGGCGGTGGTGTAGACGGGGAAGTTGCCTTGCTTGAGCATCCAGCTGATGGAGCCCAGGTTGATGATGGAGCCGCCGCCGAGTTGCTTCATGTCGTCGATGACCGCCTGTGCGGCGAAGAACTGATGACGGATGTTGACGGCGATGCCTGCGTCGTAGGATTCGGGGGTGACGTCCTCGATGGCGTGGCGTTTGTCGTTGGCGGCGTTGTTGACGAGCACGCCGATGGGGCCGAGGGTGCTGCGGACGTCGGCGATGCCTTTGCGCAAGGCGTCAATATCGGTGAGGTCGACGTTCAGGAACGTCGGGCGGGTTTGGTGTTGCTGCAATGCCGCGCCGAGGCGGTCGGCGAGTGCTTCTCCCGCTTCTGTGTTGATGTCGAAGAAGGCGACTTTCGCGCCTTGGGCGAAGAAGTGTTCGACGAAACCCTCGCCGATGCCGGTCGCGCCGCCGGTGATCAGGATTGTTTTGCCTGACAGGCTGGGGTAGGTGGCAAGTTTGGGTTCGGGTTGGGGCATGGTTTTGAGGTCAGTGGATGGGTTGGTTTGCCCCTCGCCGGGGCGGGGGTCTTCGCTTGCGGCCCTTCGCGTGGTCTGTTTCTCTCGCCTGCGCTTCTATGGACTTCCCGGTTTCGCGTCGGTCTATTAGCACTGCCCCTCCCCAGGGCGAGGTTCTGCGCTTGGCCCTTCGCGTAGTCTGTTTCTCTCGCCTGCGCTTCTATGGACTTCCCGGTTTCGCGTCGGTCTATTAGCACTGCCCCTTCCCGGGGCAAGGTTCTGCGCTTGGCCCTTCGCGTGGTCTGTTTCTCTCGCCTGCGCTTCTATGGACTTCCCGCTTTCGCGTCGGTCTATTAGCACTGCCCCTCCCCGGGGCGGGGGTAACTTTCTTTGCTGCTGCAAAGAAAGTCACCAAAGAAAGCAGCTTTTTTCTCGCCCAGCGTCATTTAGCGGCACGACACAGAACCATGTTTCTGGCACTGCAGTAGAGAGTGCCCTCATAGGCCACACCGGGCGTGGATCGCGGACCCACTATGCAACCGCGCCCTCAATCAAACTGGTACAGCCCCTCAAAGCTCCGGCGCTGCGCTACGCGCCGCCGACCGGTCAATCAGGGATGCCAGTGCACTCTTGCTAACGCGTCCATCTCATTGCTCCTGCGTCCCCTGCCTCCCGCCGGCTTCCCTTGCATACCTTACGGCAGCGCGTAGCGCTGGGCCGGAATTTTCAGGTGCTGCACCAGTTCGTTAAACGGCAGTTTGTCTCAGTGGGTCCGCGATCCACGCCGGGTATGGCCTGTGAGGGCACTCTCTAGTGCCGGGCCAGTGAGGCATTTCTGTGTCGTGCCGCTAGTGGACCTTGGGCGGTAAGAAAGCTGCTTTCTTTGGTGACTTTCTTTGCAGCGGCAAAGAAAGTTACCCCCGCCCCGGGGAGGGGCAGTGCCAATAGACCGACGCGAACACAGGTATTCCATAGAAGCGCGAGCAGAGAACCAAGCGCAAGCAGAAGCAAAACATCAATCCCGCGAACCGCGATTCTTCAACTGATCGAGCAAGACTGCAGCAAGCAAAATCGCCCCTCTCACAAGATACTGATAAAACGCATCGATATTGAGAAGATTCATCACATTCTCAACCGTGCCCATAATGAGCACGCCAATCACCACGCCAGAGATCGTCGCCCGTCCGCCGAGCAGCGACACACCCCCCAACACACAAGCCGAGATCACGTTGAGCTCGAATCCTTGAGCAGCATTCGGCTGCCCCGACGTAATCCGCGATGCAAGAATCACCCCCGCCAGCGCCGTCACCGCGCCTTGAATCAAAAAGATCCAAACCCGCGTCCGCTCGACATTAATCCCCGCAAGCCGCGATGCCTCCGGATTACCCCCAATCGCCAGCGTGTTACGCCCATACACAGTCTGGTTGAGCAATACGCCAAAAACGATGAAACACGCAAGCGTGACCCAGATCGGCAGGGAAATCCCGAACATCGCAAGCCCGCCAAGCGCAATGAATGTATCCGACGACACACCCACCGCCTGCCCGTGCGACACGATAAAACCCAGTCCACGCACGATCTCCATCGTGGCCAGCGTCGTAATCAGCGCGTTGATCCGCAAGTACGCAATCACCGCCCCATTGACGAAGCCGATCACCGCACCCGCCGCCACCGCCGCAACAATCGCAATGGCCGTGTTATCCGTCGCGTTCAACACCATCGCGCACAACACACCCGCAAACGCGATCGTCGAACCCACCGAAAGGTCAAAGTCCCGCGACGCAAGACAGAACATCATCGTGCACGCGACCATGCCGATCTGCGAAATCGACAGCGCCAGACCCAGCATGTTCTCGATCGAAAAGAAGTGATCGACCGTCAGCGACATCGTCACGAACATCACGACGAAGATCACGATCAAACTGTATTCCGTGATCTGCTGCCACCACTTCTGCTTGTCACTCTTCTGCGGGATCAGCGTGCTCACCACCGTCTCGGCCGCCTGCCCCACGATGTTTTCTCTGGCTTCCATGTTTGACTCCTCTCTTGTCCTGTTCCGTCGCCGTCCGCCCGGCTCACGCCGCCTGCGCGACGCTGTCCGACTGCGGCAGCGCCAGACTCAGCACCGCCTGTTCATTCGCCTTCTCACGCGGCAGTTCGCCCGCAATGCGCCCCTGCCGCATCACCACGATGCGATCCGACACACCCAGCACCTCCGGCAACTCCGACGAAATCATCACGATCGCGCAGCCACGCTCCGCAAGCTGATAGATGACGTTGTAGATCTCATGCTTCGCGCCGACATCGATGCCGCGCGTCGGCTCATCGAGAATCACCACCTTGAGATCCGGCTCCGCCAGCCAGCGCGACAGAATCGCCTTCTGCTGGTTGCCGCCCGACAAAAAGCGGATGCGCTGCCGGCGGCTCGGCGTCTTGATCTTCAGCAAGTCGATAAACCGGTCCGCCGTCTGCGCTTCCTTCTTCCGGTCGAGAAACAAACCGCCACGCAGATAATGCCGCCGGCACGAAATGTTGATGTTCTCGGCAACCGTCGCCATCGCGACAATGCCCTCCTCCTTGCGGTCCTCCGGACACAGCACGATGCCGTGACGAATCGCCTCGCCGGTGCTGCGCACCTTGATCGGCTGGCCGTCGAGCGCAATCGCGCCGTCCTTCTTCTTGTCCGCGCCGTAGACGAGATGCATCAGTTCGCTGCGGCCGGCACCCACCAGCCCGAAGAACCCGACAATCTCGCCACGCTTCACCTCGAAGCTCGCCGGCGCGCTCAAGGCAGCGCCCTGCACGTTCTTCACCGAGAAACGCACGTCGCCGAGCGGCCGCGCGCGGTAGTTGTAGATATCGCTGATCTCGCGGCCGACCATCTCCTGCACCAGCGTGTCGCGCGGCACGTCGGCGAGCGACAGATGCGAGGCGATCTTGCGGCCGTCGCGGAAAATGGTGCACGCGTTGCACAGCTCGTAGATCTCGTCCATGCGGTGCGAGATGTAGATCAGCGCACGGTTGTCGGCCTGGAGATCGCGCACCAGCTTGAACAGCACCTCGGTCTCGCGATGCGAAAGCGAGCTGGTCGGCTCATCCAGCGCAATCACGCGCGCATTGCGCAGCAGCGCCTTGCAGATCTCCACCATCTGCCGCTGCGCGATGGAAAGCTTGCGCAGCTTCGCGTTCGGATCGAGATCGACGCCCATCGCCGCGAGCCGTTCGGCCACGTGCTTCCGCGCCGCGCGCTTGTTGACCCAGCCGAGCCGGTTCGGCAGCGCGCCGAGCAACAAGTTCTCGGACACCGTCAGGTCCGGCACGTACTGCAATTCCTGGTGAATCACCGCGATGCCCGAGGCGATCGACGCCGCCGCGCTCGCGAAATGCACTTCCTTTTCATCGATGAGCACGCGCCCCGAATCGGGCTGGTACTCGCCGCCGAGAATCTTGAGCAAGGTCGATTTGCCCGCGCCGTTCTCGCCCATCAAGCCGTGAACTTCGCCGGCGTTGACGTCGAACGACACGCCGTCGAGCGCGCGCACACCTGGAAACACCTTGCCGATATTGTCAAACCGCAGCGTCGCTGACACATCGCCTCCTGATTTCATCGGCGGGCCACGCATGCGCGGCCCGCTTGCTGCACGAAAGTCTTAGTTCGATGCCAGACCCATTTGCTGACGCACCGACGCAACGTTGTCACGCGTCGCCAGCATGCCGGTCGTGAGCGTCAGCGGCGGCGGCGCCTTGCCGTCCTTGATCCATGCGTACATCAGTTCGGAGGTCTCTTCGCCGTGACGCTTCGGGCTGATGATGACGGTGCCGAAGAAGCCGGTCGGGTTCGGCTTCTTGAACTCGTTCAACGCCGAGTCCGAACCGCCAATGCCGATGCCGATCATGTTGTCCGCCTTGAAGCCCCGGCCTTCCGCCGCGCGCACCGCGCCCAGCACGCCTTCGTCGTTCAGCGCATAGGCCACCCAGTGCTTGAACTGCGGGTTCTTCGTCAGCGCGATGTTGGCCGCGTTGAAGGCGTTCTCGGTGTCGGTCTTCGCCTGCGGCGCCATCACGATGTTCGCCTTCGGGAAGCCGGCGGCGACCAGCGCGTCGGTGGCGCCGGAGGTGCGGTCATGCGCGGTCGGCAGCTGTTCGTAAGTCACGTCGATCGCGCCGACATCCTTCATGTCCCAGCCGCGCTTCTTGATCTCGGCGGCAATGCCGTCGCCCACCTGCTTGCCGATGTTGTAAGCCGAAATGCCCATGTGCGGCACGGATTCGATCGGCTTGCCCGAGCCGTCGACGAGACGGTCGTCGACGGTCATCATCTTGAGCTTGTCGGCCTTCGCCTTCGCGACGATGCCCGGCCCGAGCTTCACATCGGGCGTGCAGATGATGAAGCCCTGCGCCTTCTGCGCAGCGAGGTTGTCGATGGCGCTCATCACCTTCTCACCCGACGGCGCGCCGATCTTCACGAGCGTGAAGCCCTTCTCCTTCGCGGCCATTTCGGCGAACTTCCACTCGTCCTGGAACCACGGCTCTTCCGGCTGCTTCACGAGGAAGCCGATCTTGACGTCGTCGGCGGCCTGCGCGACCGGCGCCGCGATCATGGAGGCGCTCGTGGCCGTGGCGGCAGCGATCAGCGTGAGGAACAGTCTGCGTTTCATCTTGTGTCTCCTGACTTTTTCCGTTATTTCAAAGATGCCCGCGTGCGGGCGCTACGAAGCTACGAAGGTGTGCGGCCGCTTTTTCTCATGTGTGATGTCGCACAGCGGCCAGTGCGTCATTCGTCCGGATCTGTCTTCTGCATCAGTCGTGATACAGCGCGCTGCGCCCGCCATCCACCGTGATGCAGCTCGCGTTGATGAACGGCGCCTCGTCGGACGCCAGGAACACCGCCGTCATCGCCACTTCGCGCGGCTGGCCGATGCGCTTCATCGGCTGCAGGTCGAGCGTCGCCTGGCGCGCGGCCCGCGGATCGTCCTGCGCATCCCACCAGTCCAGCGTCAGCTGCGTCTCGATGTAACCCGGCGCAATCGCATTCACGCGCACGTTGTTCGGCGCGTACTCGATGCCCAGCGCACGCGTCAGGCCGATCACGCCGTGCTTCGCCACCGGATACGGAAAGCAGCCCGGAATGATCTTGAAACTGTGCGTCGACGCAATGTTCACGATGCTCCCGCGCCCGCGTTCCACCATGCCCGGCAGCACCGCGCGGCAGCCGTTCCACACGCCGTCGAGATCGACGGCGAAGCAGCGGCGCCAGTCGTCGTCGGTCATGGTGAGCGGATCGCAGAACACGTTGATGCCCGCGTTGTTCACCAGCACGTCGAGCGGGCCGAGCCGCGCTTGCGCCTGCTCAACCGTGTCCTGCACCGACGCGCTCTGCGTCACGTCCGTGCGCAGCGCGATCACGCGCGCATGGTTCGTTTCCGCCGCAATGCGTTCGGCTGTGGCCTGCGCGGTGTCGATGTCGAGTTCCGCCAGCACCACCGCGGCGCCCTCGCGCGCGAAGGCCAGCGCGATCGCCGCGCCGATGCCGCGTCCCGCGCCGGTGACCATCGCCACCTTGCCGGCGAGGCGGCTCATTTCTTTTCGCCTCCATGTTCACGTCGCGCCAGCGCCAGCCCGTCGATGAAGGCCTTCGCGTGATGCGCGGTCACTTCGGCGCTCTGGCCCGGCTTGTACAGCGCCGAGCCCAGACCGAAACCGTTCGCGCCGGCCGTCAGGAACGGCCCCATGTTGTCCGGCGCAATGCCGCCAACCGGCACCAGCGGCACCTCTTTCGAAATCACCGCGCGCCAGGCCTTCGTCACGGTCGGATCGAGCTGCTCGGCGGGAAACATCTTCAGCACGTCCGCGCCCGCTTTCAGCGCGAGAAACGCTTCGTTCGGCGTCGCGACGCCCGGCGCGCACGCCATGCCCTGCGCCTTCGCGGCACGGATCACGTCGGCGTCGCTGTGCGGCATCACGATCAGCTCGCCGCCCGCCGCCTTCACGTTGTCGACGTAGCTCGGATGCAGCACGGTGCCCGCGCCGACAATCGCGTCGTCCGGCAGCGCCTGGCGGATGGCCGCGATGCTGTCGAACGGCTGCGGCGAATTGAGCGGCACCTCGATGATGCGAAAGCCCGCCGCATAAAGGGCGCGGCCGTGATCGGCGGCTTCGGCCGGCGTGATGCCGCGCAGGATCGCGATCAGCGGACAGGCGGCGAACGCCTTGGCCAGGCCGCCGTGCATGCCGTACGGCGCGGGCAGATTGATGGGAGGCTGCATGTCTCGTGACTCCATCTCAGGCCGCGCGCGACGGCGCGGACACGAGCCCGGCCTGCGCGGCAATTCGGTAAAGGCCGTGCTCGGTGGCGTGCGCGACCGTTCGTGCCTCGTGGCAACCGTAGCGCGCCAGTGCGGCGCGATACCGGTCGCACAGCGCGTCGTTGCCGATCAGGCGCAATGTCTTGCCCGCCAGCGCGCCCTGTTCGCGCACCAGCACTTCGTTGAGGCCGCGCAGCTCGTGTCCGATCAGCAAGCCCGACAGATAGTCCGACTGCTGTTCCGCCGTCAACTGGCCGGTGAGGCCGAGCGTGCGCGTGCTGAAGATCGTCGCGAGCACGCCCGGATGACCGGCGTCGCGCGCCGTATCGACGCCGCGCAGGAACGCCGCTTCGTCGTGCGTCGCGCTCGGATGCATGGTGCGGCCGAGGATCGTGTGGTCGCGCAGTGCGCCGAAGGTCTCGCCGGTCATGAAGGTATAGAAACGCTCGATGCGGTCCTGCCCGACGAACGCCCATTTGGCGTGCGTGCCCGGCAGGCCGATCAGCGCGCCGCCGGCGGCGCCCAGCGACGGTTCGCTCGCCAGCGCGCCGAAGATCTGGGTTTCCTCGCCGCGCATCACGTTGGGCAGCGTGCCGCGTTCGAGCACGCCGGGCACGACATGCAGCGCGACGCCGCGCGCCGTCCGCACCGTCACGATGCCGCCGACGAGCGCATCCGCGCCGGCCGGTGTTTCGACGTAAGGCACCTCGACCCAGCCTTGCGCGCTGCCGACCATGCCCGCCGCGATCACCGGCAGCTTCGGATGCGCATCGAGCCACGCGCCGCAGGTGTCCTCGAAGGCCTGATCGAAGCCGCCTTCGGGCAGTTTCATGATGCCCGCCGACGAGGCGCGCGTGTCGAGCGCGCCGGCATCGCCGCCGAGCAGATAAGCGCGCAGCGAGGTCGTGCCCCAGTCGAGCGCGATGAGTGCGGGTCCGGACGCGGTTGCGCTCATCGCTTGATCCTGCGCGACGGCTGCGGCGCGCGCCAGCCGAGTTCCTCGGAGATCGCGCGCGCCTCGCGCTGCACGACCGGAATCAGTTCTTCCATGCGTTCGTGCGGCATGTACGGAATCGTGCTCGCCACCGACAGGGCCGCGACGATCGACCCGGACGCGTCCCGCACCGGCGCCGCGACGCAGCGGATCGACGCTTCGTTCTCTTCGAGATCGAAGGTGAAGCCGCCTTGCGCATAGCGCGTCATGCGTTGCAGGAAGGTGTCGAAGTCGGGGCGGTTGTCGGGCTTGAAGCTGGTTTTCGCCAGCACGCGATGCGACGCGTCGAGCAGCCGCTTCCACGCGTTCGCTTCGAGGTCGAGCATCATCGCCTTGCCGATCCCCGTCGATGCCAGCGGCATGCGGTGCCCGACGCGCGAACGCATTTCCAGCCCGCGCGTGCCCGGAATCTTGTCGATGTAGAGGACGTCGTCGCCGTCGCGCACGCCGAGGTGAATGGTGTCGTGCGTATGGTCGGCGAGCGCCTGGAGATGCGGACGCGCGACCGCGGTCAGCGGCATCTGTTCCAGCGCGATCGTGCCCAGTTCGATCAGCTTCGGCCCGAGCAGATAGCCGCCCTGCACCTGGCGCAGATAGCGCGCCTGCACCAGCGAACTCACCAGCCGGTGCGTCGTGCTGCGCGTGGTGCCGAGCGCGGCGCCGAACGAGCGCAGATCGCGCGCGCCGTTGGCGGCAGCTTCTAGGATCGCGAGGCCGCGCAGCAGAGTTTGCGTACCGGCCTGCTGCGGCGTGATGTCGACGAGCGCGCTCGGCAGCGCGATCGCGTCCGGATCGGGCGCGTGGCGCGCGGCGCCGCTGCCGTTGCGTTTCAGGTCCGGAGCGCTCGCGGGAACGGCTTGCACGTCGGCGGCGTCGGTTTCGGGATTCTGGAACTGAGTCATGGCGCGGATCTCCTGTCGAATCACGAAGCGCGGCGAGCCGCGAATGACGGCGTCATCGCGTGCAACGCCGAAACCGCATGGCCCGACCAGGAAGTGTGCGCTGCCTGCTTGCCGGACGAAGGTGTCCGGTGCGAAGGTGCCCGCGAACGCGGGCAGGCGATCGATTGCATGACGTGTCTCCGTTGTTCTTGTCGCGTGCCGGGCGCCGCTTGGGCGGTCGATCCGGCGGCACGCGAAGTGCCGTTTGCCAGCTTTGGTCGGATTGTAGTTCTCCCCGTTTGATTTATTCAATATGTGATCGAGCGACTCACATAATGGGAGTTCAGTGTGTGACGAGTCGCTTTTCAAAAACAAAAAAGCCCTGATGAATCAGGGCTTTATCGTGTTTATCGAGCTTCAGCTAAAACTCATTGCGGCAGTTCTGCGGCGCCCATCCGGCGTGCGATCACGCCTGCTCGCTGCGACAGATACGGCGCGTTGCGATGGTCGTCGAAATACTTCGGGCGCGGCAGCATGACGGCAAGCCGGGCGCTCTGCCAGGCGGTGAGCTTCGCCGCCGAGGTCTTGTAATAGTGCTGGGCCGCCGCTTCCGCGCCGTACACGCCGTTGCCCCACTCGACCGAATTCAGATAGATCTCGAAGATGCGTTCCTTGTCCATCCAGAATTCGAGCATCCAGGTGATGACCAGCTCCTGCGCCTTGCGCACATAACTCTTCTCACGCGACAACAACAGGTTGCGGGCCAGCTGCTGCGAGATGGTCGAACCGCCCGCGACGATCTTGCCGCGCGTCTTGTTCTTCTCCCACGCCTGCAGGATGGCGTCGGTTTCGTAGCCGTTGTTGTTGACGAAGTTGGCGTCCTCGGACGCGATGATCGCGCGCTTCAGATTGCGCGAAATCTGGTCGTAGGGAACCCAGGTGCGCTGCAGCGTCACGCCCGGATGCGTTTTGGCGAGCGTCCATGCGTCGCTGCGCATGAAGGCTGTCGGTCCGGGATTCACCACCGTCCAGATGCCAACCTGCGCGAAGAACCAGACTTGCGTGGCGAAGAATGCGATACCCAGCACCGAGACGCCGTAGGCAATCCAGCGCGCCGGCCCGAGCCGCACCTCGCGGCGGCTCCGGGCGCTGCCCGATGGCGTACGGCCGCCGACCGGCGCGGTGGTCATCAGGCTTTCGCGGCCAGCGACTGGCGCAGCTCGCGCAGCACCGCGCCGCCGTCGGGACGCACGCCCCGCCAGACGAAGAACGATTCGGCGGCCTGCTCGACCAGCATGCCGAGCCCGTCCGCCGCGCGCGCGCCGAGCTGCGACGCGTGCTGCATGAAGACGGTGGGCTGCGCGCCGTACATCATGTCGTAGGCCAGCGTGGCCGTGCCGAAGGCGCTGTCGTCGCACTCGGGCAGCGCGGCATCGAGACTGCCGGCCGTCGCGTTGACGATCACGTCATAGGCGCCGCCCTCGACACTCGCCGCGCCGCCGCCCGAGAAGCGCACGCCGCAATCGGCCGCATTCTGCGCGAACTGGTTGACGAGCTGATGCGCCTTCGACGCCGTGCGATTGACGATGGTGAGCGCAGCCGGCGCGCGTTCGAAGATCGGCAGCACGACGCCGCGCGCCGCGCCGCCCGCGCCGAGCAGCAGGATGCGCGCGCCCTTCAGGCTCACGCCGAGATTCACTTCGATGTCGCGCACGAGCCCGACGCCGTCGGTGTTGTCGCCACGCACGCCATCGGGCCCGAACGCCAGCGTGTTCACCGCGCCCGCCGCGGCGGCGCGCGGCGACAGCGAATCGGCCAGCGCGTGCGCTTCGAGCTTGAACGGCACCGTGACGTTCAGGCCACGCCCGCCTGACGCGATGAAGCGCCGCACTTCAGGTTCGAAGCCGCCGAGCGGCCCGAGCATGCGGCCGTATTCGACCGGCTCGCCCGTCTGCACGGCAAACCGTGCGTGGATCCACGGCGACTTGCTGTGCTCGACCGGATTGCCGATCACCGCGTAACGATCTTTCATGATCCGCTCGGCTCCGAGGGTTGCGGCGCATCGTCAGGGGCAACCGGCGGTTCCGTCGACGCCTCCGCCGACGCCTCCGCCTCGCTTTGCGCCGAGAGATCGTCGGCTTCGATGATCTCTTCTTCGGCCTCGTCTTCCTCGGCCGGTGCGCTGACGGACGGCGCATCGATCACGTGCAGCAGGCGGCACGACGCCTCGACCGTCAGCTCATCGGTCGAGACGACTTCCAGCATCACGCGCGTGCCGCGCGCATGCACGCCGAGGCCCGGCACGTGCAGCATCAGCGGAATTTCTTCGAGACGCACGAGATCGTCCTTGATCACCGACGCCGGCACCTGCTTTTTATTCTCCTGCCTGAGCCAGCGCAGGCACCAGAAATACTCCATGCGGCGCTGATGATCCGCGTAGGCGCTGTAGGTGTCGTCGAAACCCTGCACGACAGCGAACAGATCCGCGTCCTTCGGCTTGAACGGCGCGGCCAGCTTGGCCATCACGCCGTGCTGCACGCAGGCGAGCAGCTGCCATTGATTGACGAGGTCGACATAGCGGCGCAGCGGCGACGTGCTCCACGCATATTGCGCGACGCCCAGCCCTTCGTGCGGCGCGGGCGTCGTCTGCATGCGCGTGCGCTTCGGACCAGGACCGCCGAAGCCGCGCTGCGAACGGTAGATGCCCGGCACGCCGTGGTCGTTGAGAAACGCGCCCCACGACGAATTCGCGAGAATCGCCAGTTCCGCGACGATCAGGTCGAGCGGCGAACCCCGGCGGCGCGGCGTGATCGTGATGTGCTCGCCGTCGACATAAAAGTTGAAGTCGTTGTTGCGCTGCACTTCACGACGCAGGCCATAGCCGGCGCGCGCTTCCTGGCGCTTCTCGAACAGCGCCTGCGCGAGCGGCCACAGCACCGCGATATCGTCCTTGTGCGGATACTCGCCCGTACCGGCGGCGAGACTTTCCTCGGTGACGTGCTCATCGAGATGGTTGTGGCGCAGGTTGCTCTTCACGAACACGCGCTCGGCGCGCGTCTCGGTGGCGACGATCTCCTGCGTCTCGCGATTCACGATGATGTACAGCGACAGCGCCGGACGCAGCCCGCCCTCGCCGAGCGTGAAGACCTCGACGACGTTGTCCGGCAGCATCGTGATCTTGTCGCCCGGCATGTAGACGGTGGACAGGCGCCCGCGCGCGATCGCGTCGATGGCGTCGTCGCGCGTGATGCCGAGCGCCGGCGCCGCGATGTGGATGCCCACGCGCACGCGGCCATCGGCGAGATGTTCAACGGAGAAGGCATCGTCGATTTCAGTCGTGGTGACGTCGTCGATGGAGAACGCCTGGACGTTCGCTTCCGGCAGATCCTCGGGCAGCGGCGCCGGCTGCACCGCCGGAAAGCCGATGCCATGCGGGAAGTGCTCCGACAGGAAACGCGCCTCGTGCAGCGCGCGCGGCGACGCGATGCCGCCGCATTCGAGCATCAGCCGCGCCTGCGAAATGCCGCGCGCGGCGGCGGCCGCCTCAAGCGCCTTGTACTCACTGGAATTCTTGTCCGGCTTCGTCAGGAGCCCGATGGCCTTGCCCTTCAGCGCGTCGGGCAGTTTGCCGGCCTTGAGTTCCTCTTCCCAGCCCTGCTGCACGAGCGCCTGCTGCCGCTTGCGCTCGAGCGAGGCGAGCGCCATCTGCAACTGCTCCTGCGGCGCGCGCTGATACTGGCCGCGGCCCTTGCGCCGGAAGTAGACCGGCGAGCCGTGCATCCGCAGCACGAGCGCGGCGCGTTCGGCGGGACCGAACTTGTCGCCGAAATAATCCGCGCCGAGCGTGGCGAACGGAAATTCCTCGTCGGGCGCGCATTCCCACAGGAAATCGAGATCGATCTCCTGCGCGATCGCGTCGGCCTCCTGCATCAGGTCGCCGGCGGCGGGCTTGTCGAATTCGATCAGCACGTCCTTCGCCCGCACCTTGGCGCGGCGTCCGCCCGGCAACTCGACCTGGAACGCGTCGCCCTGCTTGGACAGCACCGATCCGGCCTTGAAACTACCCGATTCCTCGAAGAAAACGTTCACTCAATACTCTCGTCAGACAGTGGACCGGAACGCAGACCGATTAGGTTTTGCCCGCGCGCCGGTGGTTGAATGGGTTCGACCGCCCGGATTCACGCCGCGGCGGGCGTGACCAGCGGCGGCGGCGCCTGATCGCAGAACGCGAGCACGTCGGCGAGATGCGCCGGAAAGTCGCTGATCGCATGATCGCCGCCCTGAATCAGCGTGGTGCGCACGCCGGGATAGTGGTCGAGCATCGTACGGTAATCGAGCACTTCGTCGCCCGTCGCCGCGATCAGGAAATAGCGTTCGGGCCGCGTGATCCGGTCGACCGCGAGCGCGCGCAGTTCGTCGAGATGACGCGGCAGCACGGTGATGCTGCCGCCACCGTGCCACAGCGGCTGTTCGCCGAGGAAATGGCTCAGGTCGCGCTGCGGCACGACGGCCGGATTCAGCAGCACGGCGCGCCAGCCATGTTTCTCCGCGAGATACGTAGCGTAGTAGCCGCCGAGCGAACTGCCGACCACCGTCACGTCACGCGCCGCTTCGTCCGCCACGAGCGACTCCGCCAGTTCGACGGCATCGGACGGCGAGACCGGCAGCGTCGGGCACCGCCATTCGCCGAGCCGCCCGAGTTCCGCGAGGCGCGCATGCATGACGCGCGCCTTGAAGGACTGGGGAGACGAACGAAAGCCGTGCAGGTAGAGAATCACGCCCGTCCTCCGGCGCCGCGCGCCGAAAGCGCGTCGAGCAATTTCTGATGGACGCCGCCAAAGCCGCCGTTGCTCATGACGAGCACGTGGTCACCGGGACGCGCGGCGGCCGCGACCGCCTTCACCAACGGTTCGATTTCGTTGAACGCCCGCGCCTTGTCGCCGAGCGGCGCGAGCGCGTCGGCCAGATCCCAGCCGAGCTTGTCGCGGCCTTCGCGTGCGCCGTAGCCGAATACCAGGTCTGCACCGGCAAGGCTGGCGGGAAGCTGCGCCTTCATCGTGCCGAGCTTCATCGTGTTGGAACGCGGTTCGAGCACGGCCAAGATGCGCGACTCGCCGATGCGCGTGCGCAGTCCGGCGACGGTCGTGTCGATGGCGGTGGGATGATGCGCGAAGTCGTCGTACACGGTGACGCCGTCGACGCTGCCCTTCACTTCCATGCGCCGCTTGACGTTGCGGAAGCTGCCGAGCGACTTCACGGACTGCGCCGCCGGCACGCCCACCGAGCGCGCCGCCGCGATAGCCGCGAGCGCATTCATGCGGTTGTGCTCGCCCTGCACCTGCCAGTCGACCACGCCCTGACGCTCGCCTTCCCAATACACGGCGAACTGCTCGTCGACGGCCACGCCGTCTTCAGCGGGCAACGCCTCCCAGCCGCCTTGCACGCCGAAGCGCTCCACGCCCGACCAGCAGCCGCGCGTCAGCACGCGTTCGAGCGCCGCTTCGCGCCCGTTCGTCACGACGCGCCCAATCCCGGGCACGGTCCGCACGAGATGATGGAATTGCGTTTCGATGGCGGCGAGATCCGGGAAGATGTCGGCGTGATCGAACTCGAGATTGTTTAGCACGGCGGTACGCGGACGGTAGTGGACGAACTTCGAGCGCTTGTCGAAGAACGCCGTGTCGTATTCGTCCGCTTCGATGACGAAGAAGCTCGAATCGGTCAACCGCGCCGAAATGCCGAAATTGAGCGGCACGCCGCCGATCAGGAAGCCCGGGTTCATGCCCGCGTCTTCCAGCAGCCAGGCGAGCATCGAGCTCGTGGTGGTCTTGCCGTGCGTGCCGGCCACCGCCAGTACCCACTTGCCGTTCAGCACATGCTCGCCGAGCCATTGCGGGCCGGACGTGTACGGCAGTCCGCGATCGAGGATGGCCTCCATCAGCGGATTGCCGCGCGTCACCACGTTGCCGATCACGAACAAGTCCGGCTCCAGCGCCAGCTGCTCGACCCCATATCCCTCGATCAACTCGATGCCCTGCGCTTCGAGCTGCGTGCTCATCGGCGGATAGACGCCCGCGTCGCAGCCAGTGACCTTGTGGCCCGCTTCGCGCGCCAGGACGGCGAGTCCGCCCATGAAGGTGCCGCAGATGCCGAGGATGTGGATATGCATAAAGCGTGTCGCGCCGCGCGGGCGATTCAGTGCGGAAAACAGGGAATGGCGCCTGGTTCGAGGCCCTTGCGGGAGCGCGCCGGAGAGAGGCTATTGTAACCGAGCGAACTCCGCCGCCCGGCGTCCGCGGCGGTGGTGTTCGCAGCCGGCCAAAATGGCTGCCTGCTGTTATCTAGTATCATTTCGGCATGGTTCGCAAATCACATTTCGATCCGCAGCGCGTGCGCGAGGAAATCGCGATCGCCGCCGCGAGAATGATCGCCGAAGACGGTCTCGACTACGCCACCGCCAAGCGCAAGGCCGCGAAGCAGGTGGTCGGCGAGACGAAGATCGGCGGCGAATTCCTGCCTGATAACGACCAGATCGAAGAGGAAATCCGCGAGTACCAGGCGATTTTCCAGAGCGACAGTCAGCCGGCGGTGCTCCGCCGCATGCGTGAAACCGCGCTCGACTGGATGGAGCGGCTCAAGCCCTTCGATCCCTATCTGACCGGCGCGGTGCTGAACGGCACGGCAGGCGAACATTCGGATGTCCATCTGCAATGCTTCTGCGACAACCCGAAGGAAGTCGCCATCTACCTGCTGAACAACAACGTGCAATACGACGTTTCGGAGACGCGGCATTTTGCCGGGCGCGGCTACGTCGAGACGCTCAGCTTCCTGCAGCGCACGCCGGGCGAGGAACCGGTCGGCGTGCACATCGCGCTGTATGATCCGGACGACCTGCGCGGCGCCGTGCGCGCGGACGGCCGCGGGCGGCTCGCGCGCGCCAATGCCGCCACGGTCCGCTCGCTGCTCGATTCTCCCGATGCGCCGCCGCTCGAAATCGGCGGCTGACACTTTT
This sequence comes from Caballeronia sp. LZ043, assembly GCF_031451075.1. Taxonomy (NCBI): domain Bacteria; kingdom Pseudomonadati; phylum Pseudomonadota; class Betaproteobacteria; order Burkholderiales; family Burkholderiaceae; genus Caballeronia; species Caballeronia sp. LZ043. The sequence continues at coordinate 2,372,724 of NZ_JARUXT010000001.1, forward strand.
CCGGACGCTCATGAACACCACACGCATTCTCGCGGCCCTCGTCGTCGCGGTCGCCGCAACGGCCGGCGGCTTGTACGCGAGTCACGTTTTCCACGGCAATGACAGCGAGGCCGCGACACCTGCCAACAGCAGCGCGAGCGCCGGCAGCCCCGTCGAACAACTCTGGAAGACGGCGCCGCCGGGCGCGGCGGGCACGTCGCAACCCTTGTCGGCATTCAAGGGCAAGCCGGTGGTCGTCAACTTCTGGGCCTCGTGGTGCGGGCCGTGCGTCAAGGAAATGCCGGAACTGTCCGCGCTTCAGCGCGAGTACGAGAAGAAGGGCATCACCTTCATCGGCCTGGGCGTCGACAGCGAAAAGAACGTCAACGACTTCCTCAAGAAAGTTCCGGTGGCCTATCCGGTCTATGTCACCGGTTTCGGCGGCGCTGATCTGGCGCGCAGCTTCGGCAACAGTGCCGGCGCTCTGCCTTTTACCGTCGTGATCGATGCAAAAGGCACCGTTCGTTCAACAAAATTAGGCGAAGTGGACAGCGCTGAACTTAAACGCACTCTCGACAGCCTGTAAAATTTGACTCTATGCTGCGCGCGGATTGCATTAAGTAAGCCGCGAGTTAGGGTACATTACGGCGATCTTGAGCCAAATTCGAGATGAACCGTTGGCGCACGCGGTAATTTGTCCCGCGCCGGAGAGTTGGCCCAAACGGTAAAACTAGACAAAATTCTCTAAACGGCGCTAAAGTGCGCCCAATTCCGCACAACCCGAAGCGACCATGACGACTCTGCCGGTGCCGCGCGCTTACCTCGACGTCAGAGCCATCATGCACGTTCCCTTCGGGCAGGCGCGCCGGAACAGCGACGCCGCTGTTGCACCGGCTCGCGGCTGAAGCAGTCAGAGCACCCACAAATCAAGTCAAGCACCGGGCAGCCCGGTCTCCAAGTATTGAAAGGGGATTTTTCGATGGACCTTCGTAAACTCAAAACGCTGATCGACCTCGTCTCGGAATCCGGCATCTCGGAGCTGGAAGTGACGGAAGGCGAAGGCAAGGTTCGCATCGTCAAGAATGCCGCGCCCGTGTACATGCAGGCGCCGCAACAGTACGCGCCGCAAGCGCCGATGCAGTCGGGCCAGCACATGGGTGCGGTCAGCGAAGCCGGCGCCCCGGTTGCCGCCGGCGCACCGGCCGCAGCCGTGCAGGGCCACGTCGTGACCTCGCCGATGGTCGGTTCGTTCTACCGCGCACCCTCGCCGGGCGCAGACCCGTTCGTGCAGGTCGGCGATACGGTGAAGGAAGGCCAGACGCTGTGCATCATCGAAGCCATGAAGCTCCTGAACGAGATCGAGTCCGACAAGGCCGGCGTCGTGAAGGAAATCCTCGTCGAGAACGGCCAGGCGGTGGAATACGGCCAGCCGCTCTTCGTCATCGGCGACTGACGCGCCGCCGCGCCGGATGCGCCGCTTCTTCGTCGAACGCAGCCTGAACGCGCGCACTTTGCCCATGCCGTCGCCATTGCTGTCCGGCATTGCGTCCAGCGCGCAGACTCGCTCGCGAACCCGCTTGCGAACCCGTTCGCAGACCTCGTTCGCCCGAGCCGCGCGCGCCGCCGATTGGATCCCCGAGGGCCGCTCGCGCGTGCCCGTTGATGAGCCGACCCACCATGTTTGAAAAAATTCTTATTGCGAACCGCGGCGAAATCGCGCTTCGCATCCAGCGCGCGTGCCGCGAGCTGGGCGTCAAAACCGTTGTCGTCTATTCCGAAGCCGACAAGGAAGCCAAGTACGTCAAGCTCGCCGACGAAGCCGTGTGCATCGGACCGGCGCCGTCGAATCTCTCCTACCTGAACATGCCTGCGCTCATCAGCGCGGCGGAAGTCACCGACGCCGAAGCGATCCACCCCGGCTACGGCTTCCTGTCGGAGAACGCGGATTTTGCCGAGCGCGTCGAGCAGTCGGGCTTCACCTTCATTGGCCCGCGCCCGGAAACGATCCGCATGATGGGCGACAAGGTCACGGCGAAGCAGACCATGATCAAGACCGGCGTGCCGTGCGTGCCGGGTTCGGAAGGCGCATTGCCGGACGATCCGCGCGAAATCGTGAAGATTGCCCGCGTCATCGGCTATCCGGTGATCATCAAGGCGGCCGGCGGCGGCGGCGGACGCGGCATGCGCGTGGTGCATACCGAAGCGGCTCTGGTCAACGCGGTCAACATGACGCGCGAGGAAGCCGGCCGGGCCTTCGGTAATCCGCAGGTCTACATGGAGAAATTCCTCGAGAACCCGCGGCACATCGAGATCCAGGTGCTGTCAGATTCGTTCCGCAACGCCATCTGGCTGGGCGAGCGCGACTGCTCGATGCAGCGCCGTCACCAGAAGGTGATCGAGGAAGCGCCGGCGCCGGGCATCGCGCGGCGTCTGATCGAACGCATCGGCGACCGCTGCGCCGACGCCTGCAAGAAGATGGGCTATCTCGGCGCGGGTACCTTCGAGTTCCTTTACGAGAACAACGAGTTCTACTTCATCGAGATGAACACGCGCGTGCAGGTCGAGCATCCGGTGACGGAGCTCATCACGGGCGTCGACATCGTGCAGGAGCAGATCCGCATCGCCGCGGGCGAAAAGCTCACGATCCGCCAGAAGGACATCCAGTTCCGCGGTCATGCGATCGAATGCCGGATCAACGCGGAAGATCCCTTCAAGTTCACGCCGTCGCCAGGACGCATCACGTCGTGGCATACAGCGGGCGGCCCCGGCATCCGCGTCGACTCGCACGCCTACGCGAACTACTTCGTGCCGCCGAACTACGATTCGATGATCGGCAAGCTCATCGCCTACGGCGCGACCCGCGAGCAAGCCATCAACCGCATGCGCATCGCGCTGTCGGAGATGGTCGTGGAAGGCATCCAGACCAACATCCCGCTGCATCGCGAGATGATGATCGACGCGAAGTTCGTCGAGGGCGGCACGAGCATCCATTACCTCGAGAACAAGCTCGCCGCGCGTCAGGCGGCCGTGGCCGAAGAATCCTGAAGCCCGCAGCAAGAAAACCCGCAAGAGAGTCAGCATGAGTTATCGGGAACTGATCGCCGAACTGGACCGCGAGCACGCGGAAGCGCTGTCGGATGCGCTGCTCGACGTGGGCGCGCTGTCGGTTTCCGTCGAGGACGCCGACGCCGACACGCCCGACGAACAGCCGCTCTTCGGCGAGCCCGGTCTCGTGCCGGAAAAGAGTGCGTGGAAGCGTTCGCGCGTGGTGGCGCTGCTCGCCGAGGACGCCGAACCCGCCGTGTTGCTGGCGGCGGCCGCGAATGAAATCGGGCTGGACGCGACGCCGTCGTTCAGCGTGCGCGATGTCGCCGAGCAGGACTGGGTGCGATTGACGCAGGCGCAGTTCGATCCGATCTCCATCGGCGAGCGCATCTGGGTCGTGCCGTCGTGGCACGACGCACCGGACCCGGACGCGCTCGTGCTCGAACTCGATCCGGGTCTCGCGTTCGGCACCGGCAGCCATCCGACCACGCGCCTGTGCATGGAATGGCTCGAGCAATCGGTCAAGCCCGGACAGTCATTGCTCGACTACGGCTGCGGCTCCGGCATCCTCGCCATTCTTGCGAAGAAATGCGGCGCGGATCCGGTCACCGGCATCGATATCGATCCGCAGGCTGTCGAGTCCGCCCGCCACAACAGCGAGCGCAACCACGCGGCCGTGGCCTACGGCCTGCCCGATGAATGTCCGTCCGGCGAATTCGATATCGTCGTCGCGAACATTCTTTCGAACCCGCTCAAGCTGATGGCGTCGATGCTCTCGTCGAAGGTCAAGCCGGGCGGCCGGATCGCGTTGTCGGGCGTGCTCGCGCGCCAGGCCGACGAGGTTGCGGCGGCCTATGCGAAGTGGATCGACATCGGCGTCTGGCGTGAGCACGAAGGGTGGGTATGTCTGGCCGGAACGCGGCGCGAAAGTCATTAAAATAGCGCCATCGTCCACGAACCGGCCGCAAGGCCAACGGCACTTCTTATATGGCGCTGGCAACCCGCTGCCCCCACTGCGAAACCGTCTTCAAGCTCGACCCTCACCTGCTCGCGCCGCATGACGGCCGCGTGCGCTGCGGCCACTGCCAGGAAGTCTTCGACGCCGCGCATCATCGCTTCGAACTGCCCGACGAAACCGCCGCGTCCGCCATCCCGCAGCACGCCGCGATCATCGACGACGACGCCGCGATCGGCCCGTCCACGCACACGGCTCCCGCCGACCCGCCGCCCGTAGCGGACGCGCCGCCGAGGCCGCGGCCGTTCACGCCGCCGCCTGCTGCACCTGCTGCACCCGTTTCAGCGCCGGAGGAAGACGAAGACCGCACGGCCTACGCACACGCTCCGGCGTCGCCACAGACGCCGTCACCGGCGCCGCAAGACGACGCCACGCAGACCGCATCGAGCGACGCCGCCAACGAACCGTCCGCCGAACCGCAAGCGCCGCCGCGCGTGAAGCAGTTCGTTCGCGCGGGCGCGCCGCAGACGCGGCCCGATGCGCCGTTTGCTTCGCCGGTCGAACCGCCTCCGCCGCCGTTCAGGCCGGCCTCTTCGTCGTTCGATCCGGTCGACGATCGCGCCGAGCCGTTCATCGGTCCGGTGGACAAGGCGCCGGAGACGCCGCCTCAGCGTCCCGCGCCGGAACCCGCCTCAACCCCGGCCGCGCCCGCCTGGGCCGACGATCCCGAACCGGGTTTCGGCGATAGACGCGCCGGCAATGCGCGCGCGGCCAGCGCCAACGAAGCCTTTCCCGCGATGCGCGAAACGATGCATGACCCGATGCGCGACGCGCCCCGCCCGCCGGCCGCTGCGGAAGGCAACGCGCGCAAGGGCAAAGGCGGCCGTATCGCCGGGATCGTGCTGGCGGTGCTGCTGGTGCTGCTGCTCGTCGCGCAGCTTGCCTGGTGGGAGCGCGAGACCGTCATGGTGAACGTGCCCGGCGCGCATGCCATTTACGCCGATGTCTGCGATCAGCTCGGCTGCAAGGTTTCGCCGCCGCGCGACATCGACGGACTCCAGATCGAAAGTTCGGGACTGCGCCAGGTGGACGGCCCGCACAAGCTCGAACTGAAACTCTCGCTGCGCAACCGGATGGATGTCGCGCTCGCCTATCCCGCGCTCGAACTCACGCTGCTCGACGACAAGAACAATGTCGCCATCCGCCGCGTGCTCTGGCCGCAGGATTACGCGCGACCGGGTACGATATTCGCCATCGGCCTTCCGCCGCAGAGCGCGCAGCCGGTCGTCGTCCGGCTCGATACCGGCGACGCCGTCGCCGCGAACTACCGGGTTCAGGTCTTTTATCCGTAATGGCGGGCCGGCGCACGAGCGTCAGGCCTCCCTGTTCCACATGACGCGCGTCACGGCCTTCGCGGTTCGTGCACGCGCGGTTTTCCCGTCAGCATCTGACAATTCTCTGGAGCGCAACATGAGTCAAGTTACCCTCGGCGGCAATCCCATCGACGTAGGCGGCACGTTCCCGGGCAAGGGCCAGCCGGCCAGCGAGTTCACGCTCGTCGGCACGGATCTCGGCGACGTCAAGCTCGCCAGCTTCGCCGGCAAGCGCAAAGTGCTGAACATCGTGCCGAGCCTCGACACGCCGACCTGCGCCACCTCCACGCGCAAGTTCAACGAAGCCGCCAGCAAGCTGGACAACACGGTGGTCGTGGTGGTGTCGGGCGACCTGCCCTTCGCGATGAAGCGCTTCTGCACGACCGAAGGGCTTGAGAACGTCGTGTCGGCATCGACGTTCCGCGGCCACGAGTTCGCGCAGTCCTACGGCGTCGACATCACGAGCGGCCCGCTGCGCGGCCTGACGGCGCGCGCGGTCGTCGTGCTCGACGAAAACAACACGGTGCTGCATTCGCAACTCGTCCCTGAGATCAAGGACGAGCCGAACTACGACGCCGCACTCGCCGCACTGAAGTAACGCTGAAACGCGGGCCGCACTGAGCGGCCCGCGCGCATGCGAGGCGCGATGCCAGGCGCCGTCGCGCCCCGCATGCGCATGCGCTTTCCCTCTTCCGGCTTCCAACAATAAGGACGTTCGCCTTGGCTACGCTCATCTGCGGCTCGCTCGCCTACGACAACATCATGACCTTCCAGGGCCGCTTCGGCGACCATATCCTGCCGGACCAGGTGCACATGCTGAACATCAGCTTCCTGGTGCCGACGATGCGCCGCAACTTCGGCGGCTGCGCGGGCAACATTGCGTACGCGCTGAAGCTGCTGGGCGGCGACGCGAAGATCATGGCCACGCTCGGCGAAGCGGATGCGCAGCTGTATATCGACCGGCTCGACGCGCTCGGTTTGTCGAAGGAATACGTGCGCGTGCTGCCCGACCAGCATTCGGCGCAATGCTTCATCACCACCGACCTCGCGAACAACCAGATCACCGCGTTCCATCCGGGCGCGATGATGGAATCGCACCTCAACCGCACCGAGGAAGCACGCGGCGTCTCGCTCGGCATCGTCGCCCCGGACGGGGCACAAGGTATGCGGGAGCATGCCGAAGGGTTTGCCAAAGCGGGCGTGCCGTTCGTCTTCGATCCGGGTCAGGGATTGCCTATCCTTGAAGGTGTAGAGCTTTGTCGCATGATTGAACTTGCCACCTACGTGGCGGTCAACGATTACGAAGCCAAGCTGTTGAGCAACAAGACGGGATGGTCGATTGAAGACATCATGAGCCGCGTCAAGGCGCTCGTGATTACGCGCGGCGAACACGGCGCGCAGATCCATCACGCGGACGGCGTGCTCGAGGTGCCGGCGGTGCAGGCGCGGCAAGTGGTGGATCCCACCGGTTGCGGCGACGCGTTCCGCGGCGGCTTGCTCTACGGCATCGAGAATGCGCTTGGCTGGGAAAAGACCGGGCGCCTGGCAAGCCTGATGGGCGCGCTGAAGATCGAGCATCAGGGGCCGCAGACTTACGCGCCCACGCGCGCCGAGATTGAAGAACGCTATCAGCAGGCTTTTGGAAGCAGCCTGTCGTAACTGATTTGGAGCAAGGGTATGAAAACGGTAAGTCGTGTCGTGCTGGCGGCGGCGCTCATCGGCTCAGTAGCGATGACCGGCTGTGCCTATAACAGCAGTTCGCCGGACGTCTACACGTCCTCGCAGGCGCAGCGCGAGGAGACGGTCCGCATGGCCACCGTCGAAAGCGTGCGGGGCGTGAAGATCAGCTCGAACAACGGCCAGCCGAGCGGCCTGGGCGCCATCGGTGGCGGCGCGCTGGGCGGCGTCGCGGCGGCGAGCGCGATCGGCGGCGGCAACGGTTCGATCATCGCGGGCATCATCGGCGGCCTGGCGGGCGCAGTCGCGGGCAACGCGGTGGAGAACAACGTGGCCACGAAGAACGGCCTCGAGATCACCGTGCGCCTCGACAACGGCGACCTCCGCGCCATCACGCAGACCGCCAACGGCGAAGTCTTCCAGGCAGGCGAGCGGGTGCGCCTGCTGTCGAGCGGCGGCGTGACACGCGTGACGCACTGAACGTCCATCACACTTCAGCAGGACTGACCGGGCGCATGCATCGAACGATGCATGCGCTTTTTCTTTGCCCGCGCACAGCGAGCTTGCCGATGCGACTGGCTTGGCGCAATCACGCCTGCGCGTTCCCGCCATACGAATGAAAAACCCGCCGCCGGGTTGCCCCGGACGGCGGGTTCAGTCCGGGTAGCATTACCCGGACTCAAGGCACATCGCAATGTGCCGGTTTGCTGCCTGCTACGCGAACTTACGGACGGCTGCCCGTCGGGAACGGCCATGCTGCTGCCGGGTTCAACGCCGTCTTGACCGCTGCGGCCGGAGCCGGAGCAGGCGCCGAAACGGTCGTTGCCGTCGTGGCAGGAGCGGCAGCCGTGGTCTTCTTCGCAGCAGCGGCTTTCTTGGCCGGAGCTTTTTTCGCAGGGGCCTTCTTCGCAGCGGGTGCAGCAGCAGGCGCAGGGGCTGCGGTCTTCGCAGCAGCCTTTTTCGCGGGAGCCTTTTTCGCAGCGGCCTTCTTCGCTGCGGCCTTCTTCGCCGGCGCCTTCTTCGCGGCAGCCTTCTTCGCAGGCGCCTTCTTGGCGGCTACTTTCTTGGCTGCGACCTTCTTCGCTGCGGCCTTTTTCGCGGGCGCCTTCTTGGCTGCGACCTTCTTCGCTGCAACCTTCTTCGCCGCGGCCTTCTTCGCCGGCGCCTTCTTGGCTGCGACCTTCTTCGCTGCAACCTTCTTCGCCGCGACCTTCTTCGTTGCAACCTTCTTCGCCGCTACTTTCTTGGTTGCGACTTTCTTGGCTGCGACTTTCTTTGCCGCGACCTTCTTCACAGCGACCTTCTTGGCTGCGACCTTCTTCGCCGGAGCGGCCTTCTTGGCGGTGACTTTCTTTGCTGCAGCCTTTTTAACGGCGGTTTTTTTCTTGGCAAGTGCCATGGTTTACTCCTTCAGGTTTTCAGATGAGAGTCAGTTCAAACAACACCCTTCGTCAAAACCCGCTTCCCACGTGTCGCCTTTCTCGACAGCGCACGCTACGAAGCGGATTATTCATCGGCGTACGCTGATCCCACCTGCTTACGCTAATGAATACGGCAAGGCGCGCCGTGCCCCGAGGCACCGCGCGCCAAATTGAGTCAGCACCACGTCTTCGTGGCGCCGGCCATCGCTTGATCGAGCCAGCGGGCCTGCCGCTGGCATATTCCGGGGGGAAGTTTGCCCATCCCTTTGCAGGGAATGCACAACGCCTGTCTTCTGTTCGAGCCGATAATCGGCGCGTTGAATTGCTAGGCGCACATTGCATCAGGCGACCGTTCTCCTAAACCTTGTTGGTCCGGGCGCGCGTGAGCGACACGCTGCTGCCCGGCCATCCCATCGATTTCGTCTGCAACACGTCCTGGATTTTTATTATTCCCAGGTCAGCGCGCCGCCGGTTTGATACTCAATCACGCGTGTCTCGAAGAAGTTGCGTTCCTTCTTCAAGTCGATCATCTCGCTCATCCACGGGAACGGGTTTTCCTCGTTCGGGAAGAGCGGGTCCAGTCCGATCTGCTGGCAACGCCGGTTGCAGATGAACCGCAGGTAGCTTTTGAACATCGACGCATTCAGGCCGAGCACCCCGCGCGGCATGGTGTCTTCCGCGTAGCGATATTCAAGTTCCACCGCCTGCTTGAAGAGCTCGCGGATCTCGGCCTTGAATTCGGCGGTCCACAGTTGCGGCTCTTCCAGCTTGATCTGGTTGATGAGGTCGATGCCGAAGTTGCAGTGCATCGACTCGTCGCGAAGGATGTACTGATACTGCTCCGCCGCGCCCGTCATCTTGTTCTGGCGACCCAGCGCCAGAATCTGCGTGAAGCCCACATAGAAGAACAGTCCTTCCATGATGCAGGCGAACACGATCAACGACTTCAGCAATTTCTGGTCCGCTTCCAGCGTGCCGGTCGTGAAGGCCGGATCGGTCAGCGTCTGGATGAACGGAATGAGGAACTCGTCCTTGTCTCGGATCGACTTCACTTCGTGATACGCGTTGAAGATCTCGCTTTCGTCGAGGCCCAGCGATTCGACGATGTACTGGTACGCGTGCGTGTGGATCGCCTCTTCGAATGCCTGGCGCAGCAGGAACTGGCGGCACTCCGGAGCGGTGATGTGACGGTACGTGCCCAGCACGATGTTGTTCGCTGCAAGCGAATCCGCGGTTACGAAGAATCCGAGATTGCGCTTGACGATGCGGCGCTCGTCGTCCGACAGACCGTTCGGGTCTTTCCACAGGGCGATGTCGCGCGACATGTTCACTTCCTGCGGCATCCAGTGGTTCGCGCAGCCGGCGAGATACTTTTCCCACGCCCACTTGTACTTGAACGGCACGAGCTGGTTAACGTCGGTCTGGCCGTTGATGATGCGCTTGTCGGCGACATTGACGCGGGCCTCGCTCTGCGCGGCGATGGCGCCGGCGGAAGGCGTGGCGGCTGCGGGCGGAACGAAGCCATCGGAGAAGATGTTGGTCGTGTTCGCTTGCGCAGCTTGATGAGTGGCTTGATGAGCATGCGCAACTTGCGTTGCAGCTTGCGTACCGAAAGTCGTGCCTTGAGCGTTACGCAACGCGTTCGGTTGCGGAGCGCTCGAGGGAGCTACGGCAGTGGTCTCGTCATCCCAGTTGAGCATAAATTCTCACCATCAATTTAGATCGGTTTGTACCATCTTTTTCTGAGCGTTAAAAGAGTTTGCTCATGAAAAATCTCGTTTTCTTGCGATTTGGATTCCACGTTGCTACTTGCAAACAACACTCGACAGAGCGTGATGTGTTTGAAGCCTGATGCGATATCCGTTCAAACGTGTGTGAAGCGATCCTGATCGAGTGACTTCGACGACCTCGCGAGGTCAGTGCAGCGTGCTTCATGCAGCTTGTCTCGCTGCCTTGAGAGCCTCGCCGTACAAGGCTTTGCGGCTTGGGTACTCAACACGGCAGTGTCATGCGGACCGTTGTGCCGCGAGCATCGCGTCATGCAGCGCGCCCGATGATCGATGCAGCGAAGCGTCGCTCGCTTCATGCATCGACGATGTCGCTCGACGACACTCGATGCGAAACGAAAGATGCGTGAAGAGCGACTGCTTGCGAGGTGCCCGAACGATGACTCGCATCACGTGTTCTTGCCACTCACTCGCGCGCTTCGATGACCTCCGTTGCGCGTCATCGCACACCCTTCGCTCCACACCTTCGCTTCGCTCGCAACACGCTCGCGGCAGCCTGCTCATATGCCCTGCAAGACCGCTTCAAGACCGCTCGCGCGCTTCGGATTCGTTGCCGAAGTTTAGCATTCGATGCCTCGCTTTTCCACAATATCTTGTGCTTGCAAAATCCTTCAACACAACCTATAGCGCGTTAACACCACGACCCGAAACTCCGCGAAACCGCGCTGTCAGGCCTTCCCGCCACGCAAGGGATCGAGCAGCGAGCGCAGGTTGTTGTGGTCGATCTCATGCATCAACGCGAGCAGCCTGCCGAGCTTGCCCTCTGGAAAACCCTCACGCGCGAACCATGCGAGATAGTGCGCGGGCAGATCGGCGATGACGCGATCCTTGTACTTGCCATACGGCATCTTCATCGTGATGAGTCGTTGCAGGTCTTCCGGTTCCATCTGTCCTCACGCATTGAGCAATGTTCTTCGCGCCACGTTGCGCACAGCAATCCTTCAGCGACTGCTCCATATCGGTGCCATAATCGCCGCTCTCGCTGCCAAGAGTTGATCGCGATTCGCCATGCCGCTTGCCGTCAAAGCTTTCGTTGCCCCTCTCATCGTCGCGTGTGCGATGTTCATGGAAAGCGTCGACGCCAACGTCATCGTCACCGCGATCCCCGAGATGGCTCGCGCCTTCGGCCGCGATCCCGTCACGCTCAAGGTTGCCGTCACGAGCTACGTGCTCGGCCTCGGCGTCTTCATCCCGATCTGCGGCTGGGTCGCCGACCGCTTCGGCGCGCGAGTCGTGTTCCGCACCGCCATCGGCATCTTCGTCGTGGGCTCGCTGCTGTGCGCGGCGTCCACCTCGCTCGGACCGTTCACGGTGGCGCGGTTCATCCAGGGCGTAGGCGGCGCGATGATGGTTCCGGTCGGCCGCATCATCATCTTCCGTTCGGTGCGCCGTTCCGAGTTCATCCGCGCGATGAACTACCTCTCGCTGCCCGCCATGCTCGGGCCCGCCATCGGACCGCTGCTCGGCGGCTTCATCACGACCTACCTGCACTGGCGCCTGATCTTCTTCATCAACATCCCAATCGGCATCCTCGGCATCTGGCTCACGAATCGTCATATCGCCAACTCGCGCGAGGAGCATCCGGGACGGCTCGACTGGTTCGGCTTCTTCCTCTCGGGAAGCGCCGGCGTGCTGCTGCTGCTCGGGCTCTCGCTCGTCGGCGGCGAACTGATTCCGCAAGGCACCGCCTGGGCGATGTGCGCCGCCGGCGCGCTGCTGGTCGTGCTGTACTGCATTCACGCGCGCCGCGCCGACAAACCGCTGCTCGACCTGCGCTTCTTCCGCGTGCCGACCTTCCAGGCCAGCGTGCTAGGCGGCTCGATGTTCCGCATCGGTCTCGGCGCCGTGCCGTTCCTGCTGCCGCTCGCGTTGCAGGAAGGCCTCGGCATGACCGCGTTCAAGTCCGGCGCGATCACCTGTGCGTCGGCGTTCGGCGGCATGTTCATGCGCTCGCTCGCCTCGCGCGTGCTGCATCGCTTCGGCTTCCGGCAGACGCTGTTCTATAACGCGGCGCTGTCGGGCATCGCGATTGCGGCATGCGGTGCGTTCTTCCCCGGCACGCCCGCGTGGTTGATCTGGGCAGTCGTGCTGCTCGGCGGCTTCTTCCCCGCGTTGCAGTTCACGAGCCTCAACTCGCTCGCCTACGCGGAGATCGAGACGCGCGACGTCGGCCGTGCGACCAGCCTCGCGAGCTTCGTGCAGCAGGTGTCGCTGGGCCTCGGCGTGACGGTCGCGGGCATCACGCTGGAGTTGTCGCAGTATCTGAACGGCCATGCCACCGTGCAGTGGTCCGATTTCTGGCCGGCGTTCCTCGTCGTCGGCCTGTTCTCGTTCTTCTCGATGCCGATCACCGCGCGCCTCGCGCACGATGCGGGTACCGAGATCTCGCGGGGTACGCGCGGCTGAGCGTTCGGGAGTTCGACCGGGCGGCGTTTGCCTGCATGGTGCTCGTCGGCGTGGCGTTGAGCTTTGCGTCGTCTGGCTCCTTCGGCTGCGTGCCTTGAGCCGTTGCGGTTCGCCTGCCTGGCCTGCTTCGCTTTCGCCCTCACGCCCTTCGCCGTCACACCCTTCGCAACCGTCCCACCGCGCCCGCGACAATCCAGCCCGCACCGCAAAACAAACGGGCCGGCACCGGAGCGAAACGCTGCTCCGATGCCGGCCCGCCCGACCGGCTCAACCTGCGCTTACTGGCAGGCTTCGCACTCGTCGAAGCCCGGATCGCCCGGACGCATCATGCACACGGGACCATCCGCTTCCGGGGCCGTCTCGACCGCCTGCGCGCTCGCTGCCGCCGCGTTGAAGCCGCCGTTGCCCGCCGCCGATGCACCATTCGCACCGCCATTCACGCCGCCGCCGAAGCCGCCGTTCGCACCCGATGCACCATGGCCGCCGTTGCCGCCGTCGCCCGACGGCACCGCGTTCAGCGCGCCGTGCGCGACCGTCGACTTCTCGACGTGCGTCGCCGCCATCGTGCGGAGGTAGTACGTGGTCTTGAGGCCGCGAAGCCACGCGAGCTTGTAGACCTCGTCGAGCTTCTTGCCTGACGCGCCTGCCATGTAGATGTTGAGCGACTGCGCCTGGTCGATCCACTTCTGACGACGCGACGCCGCCTCGACCAGCCATTTCGGATCGACTTCGAAGGCCGTTGCGTAGATCGCGCGCAGGTCAGCCGGAACGCGGTCGATGCGCGACAGCGTGCCGTCGAAGTACTTCAGATCCGACACCATCACTTCGTCCCACAGGCCGCGCGTCTTCAGGTCGCGGACGAGGTAGTCGTTCACCACCGTGAATTCGCCCGACAGGTTCGACTTCACGTACAGGTTCTGGAAGGTCGGCTCGATGCACGCCGACACGCCGATGATGTTCGAAATGGTCGCCGTCGGCGCAATCGCCACGCAGTTGGAGTTGCGCATGCCGTGGGTGGAAATGCGCGAGCGCAGTTCCGGCCAGTCCATCGATTCCGACGCATCCACTTCCACGTAGCCGCCACGCGCTTCGGCCAGCAGCTTCAGCGAATCCTGCGGGAGGATGCCGCGATCCCACAGCGAGCCGCGATACGTCGCGTAACGGCCGCGCTCTTCCGCCAGCTCTGTCGACGCGTAGTAGGCGTGGTAGCAGACGGCTTCCATCGAGCGATCGGCGAACTCCACGGCTTCGTCCGACGCGTACGGCGTGCGCAGCAGGTGCAGGCAGTCCTGGAAGCCCATGATGCCCATGCCGACCGGACGATGCTTCAGGTTCGAGTTACGCGCCTTCGGCACCGCGTAGTAGTTGATGTCGATCACGTTGTCGAGCATGCGCATCGCGACGCTGATGGTGCGCTTGAGTTTCGCCTGATCGAGCGCGTAGCTGCCGTCGGCCTGCTTGACCATGTGCGCGACGAGGTTCACCGAGCCCAGGTTGCAGACGGCGATTTCCGTGTCGCTGGTGTTCAGCGTGATTTCCGTGCACAGGTTCGACGAATGCACGACGCCGACGTGCTGTTGCGGCGAGCGCACATTGCACGGATCCTTGAACGTGATCCACGGATGGCCGGTCTCGAACAGCATGCCCAGCATCTTGCGCCACAGTTGCGCCGCCGGAATCTTCTTGAACAGCTTGAGTTCGCCGCGCGCGGCTTTCTCTTCGTAAGCCGTGTACGCCTTCTCGAAGTCCGCGCCGAACAGGTCATGCAGGTCCGGGCAGGTGGACGGCGAGAACAGCGTCCAGTCGCCGCCTTCCATGACCCGCTTCATGAACAGGTCGGGAATCCAGTTCGCCGTGTTCATGTCGTGCGTGCGGCGGCGGTCGTCGCCGGTGTTCTTGCGCAGCTCGAGGAATTCCTCGATGTCCAGGTGCCACGTCTCCAGGTACGCGCACACCGCGCCCTTACGCTTGCCGCCCTGGTTCACGGCCACGGCCGTGTCGTTCACCACCTTGAGGAACGGCACGACGCCCTGCGACTTGCCGTTCGTGCCCTTGATGTGCGAACCGAGCGCGCGCACGCGCGTCCAGTCGTTGCCCAGGCCGCCCGCGAACTTCGAGAGCAGCGCGTTTTCCTTGAGCGCCTCGTAGATGCCGTCGAGGTCGTCGGCGACCGTCGTCAGGTAGCACGACGACAGCTGCGAGCGGTGCGTGCCCGAGTTGAACAGCGTGGGCGTGGACGACATGAAGTCGAACGACGACAGCACGTTGTAGAACTCGATGGCGCGCGCTTCGCGGTCGATTTCGTTGAGCGACAGGCCCATCGCGACGCGCATGAAGAATGCCTGCGGCAGTTCGATGCGCGTGCCTTCGACGTGCAGGAAGTAGCGGTCGTACAGCGTCTGCAGGCCGAGGTAGCCGAACTGCAGGTCGCGGTTCTGGTCGAGCGCGGCGCCGAGGCGCTTCAGGTCGAACTGTTGCAGCTTGTCGTCCAGCAGCCCGGCTTCGATGCCGCGCTTGATGAACTGCGGGAAGTATTCGGCGTAACGCTCGCCCATGTCGGCCTGCGTCACTTCCTCTTGAAGAATTTCGCGGCGGATCGTGTGCAGCAGGATGCGGGCGGTGACCTGGCTGTAGGCCGGGTCCTTCTCGATCATCGTGCGCGCGGCGAGGATCGCGGAGTCGTAGACCTGCGACATCGGCACGCCGTCGTACAGGTTCTTCACCGTTTCCGCGAGGATCGGGTCGGCCGACACGGCGTCGCCCAGGTTCGCGCAGGCGGAGGCGATCAGCGCCTTCAGTGCGTCGAGGTCCAGCGGGCGCGTGACGCCGTTGTCGGTCACGTTGATGACGCCGCCTTCATGCGACTGCGCGTTGGGGTTCGCCGAACGTTCCTGCGACCGCTGTTGCGTGCGCTTCTCGCGATACAGCACGTAGGCACGCGCGACGTTGTGCTCGCCGCCGCGCATCAGCGCGAGTTCGACCTGATCCTGGATGTCTTCGATATGGAACGTGCCGCCGTGCGGACGGCTGCGCACGAGCGCGCGCACGACCGCCTGGGTCAGTTGCTCGACGAGCTCGCGCACGCGCGCGGAGGCGGCGCCCTGGCCGCCGTTCACGGCGATGAACGCCTTGGTCACCGCGATCGCGATCTTCGACGGCTCGAACGACACCACGCTTCCGTTGCGACGAATGACCTTGTAGTCGGCGAACGTCGTGTTCGGCGCGAGCGCCTGGGCGCTCACGGGCTGCGCGCCGCCCATCGGCTGGGTGGAGGCGCCTTCGAAGGAAGTCGTGGCGGTGTCGGTGGTTTGCATGTGCAAAACTCCTGGTGTTCGAATGGTGCGGATGGTCCGCGGATTTATCACTTATGCCGCGCGTGCGTCATGAGTCGTCATGCGGCGCGCGGTGTTTTGGCGGTAAAGCCGGGCTGTGAATGCAGCAGGCTCTGGAACGCGATTCGCGGCGATGGCGGCCCGCATCGTTCTTGGCGTCCATGCGGTGCCCGCGTTGGCGCGCGGTGTCGGTCGACGCAACTCGCCCCCTTGCATGCTTCTTCACGGTGCTGCTTGCTGGCGCTCGATGCCCGCGCAGCCTCTTTCGCATCGAAACCTGTATCGAAAGAAACCGCCTCGCGCACCGCCCCGGGCCAGCCAAACTTCTTCTACGCCGGAAAGCCAACGGCGCCGGCTCAAGGAGCGGGCGCCGCTTCAACAACACAAGATCTAGTGCAAATTACGTCTGTCGGCACCAAGTATAGTGGGCATCCGCGCAGTCTCAAAAACTTTTTTCTGCTTCATTGGGATTGACTTTTTCCGCCTCAAGCGCGGTAAAGGTATCGCGCGTCTCCGTGCTGCGTCGCAACGAGAAAAATCTTGCTCGATGTCAGCAACCCGGCTCAGTCGCGCGGCAGGAACGGGAAGAACGAGGGCGGCAACGCGCTGTCGTGACGCAGGCGCGGCCAGTCGAAGTGAGTGCCGGGATCGGTCTTGCGTCCCGGCGCGATGTCGGCGTGCCCGGCGAGCGCGTCGATGGGATAGCGCTTCACGAGCAGGCGCACGAGCGGGCCGAGCGCGCCGTACTGCGCGTCCTCGAAGGGCAGGCGGTCGCTGCCCTCCAGCTCGATGCCGATGGAAAAGTCATTGCAGCGCTCGCGTCCCCGAAACGACGAGACGCCCGCATGCCACGCGCGTTCGTCGCAGGAAACGAATTGCTGGATCTCACCGTTGCGGCGAATGACGAAGTGAGCGGACACGCGCAACCCGCGCAGCTGATCGAAGTACGGATGCGCGTCGTGATCGAGCCGGTTGAGGAAGAAGTCGGCGATGGCGTTCGTCGTGAAGTCGTCGGGCGGCAGGCTGATGTTGTGTACGACGATGAGCGTCGGCGCCGCGTTGCCCGGACGCGCCTCGAAGTTGGGCGACGGCAGGCGCTGTGCGCTCGTGAGCCAGCCCTGCCCGTCGATGTGCGCCGGGTCCGTGCTGCCGCCGCCTGTGTTCATCGAGCGTCGCGGCCAGTCGGACGGTTGGCGTGGGCGCGCGCGTGATCGGTACAGCAGAAGCGCTCGCCCGCGACGACGATCGCTTCGCTGCGCGGCGTGTGCACGCCGCATTGCGCGCATTGGATCAAAGGATCGGCGAGTTGCGGCGGCTGGGCTGCCGAGGCGCCCGAGCCGTTGCCATTGCGCGCACGGCCCGCGCCGGCGCCGCTGAAGCCACCTGCGCTCGCGCCGCCGGCCGCGGTGTCGCCTTGTTGCGCGCGCTCGTTCGCGCGGCGCAGCTTCTTCAAAAGCCACTGGCTCAGGAAGAACAGGACGATCAGAAAGAGGAAATTTCGCATGAGTACGGTCAGAAAGAAGAGCGCGCCGCTCAGACCACCGCGCGATGCAGCAGCACTTCGAACACGAAGCGGCTGCCGACATAAGCGAGCAGCAGCGCGGCGAACGACGCCAGCACCCAGCGCAACGCAGCGCGTCCGCGCCAGCCGGAGATGCGGCGCGCGGTCAGCAGCGCGCCGAACATCAGCCACGAGAGAAACGCGAACACGGTCTTGTGATCGAGGCGCAGCGCGCGATCGACCAGTTGCTCATTGAACGCGATGCCCGAGACGAGTGTCAGCGTGAGCAGCACGAAGCCTGCCGCGATCAGCCGGAACAACAGCTTCTCGAGCGTGAGAAGCGGCGGCAATGTGTCGAGCCAGCTGGCGAGCCAGCCATTGCCGGTGTGACGCGTGGCCATTCCGCGCATGCGCTGCAGGCGGCGTTCGAGCATCAGCATCAGCACGGCGTGCAGCGCGGCGATGGCGAACAGCCCGTAGGCGATGTTCGCGATCAGGAAATGCACCTTGAACATCGGCGCGGCGGAATACGACAACACGCGCACGCCGCCGAACAGCAAGGGCATCAGCGACGCGATGCACGCGAGCGGCAGCACGAGCAGACGCAGGCCGTCGAGCGGGAAGAAAAAGCTTTCGATCCAGTAAATGCCCGCGCCGAGCCAGAACATCGCGGAGAGCGCGAACGCGAAGCCGAAGATCATCGCGTTCTGGGGAAAGATGGTGGTGTGCAGCAAGACGCCATGCACCAGCAACGCCACTAATAATAGTGAGCGTCCGACGCCGCTCATGCCGGACGCTTTCGACTGTGTTGCCGCCGGGACGGAAGACGGCACCGGAGACCGCACCGCCGCCCCGAATCCCGCCGGCGGCATGCCCGCCAGCGCCGGCTCCACGGCCGGGTGGCGATGCGCGCGCCAGCCCGCCACGGCAAGGCCGCCGTAGAGAAGCGCAGTGAGGGCATACAGTACAATATCCATGTTCGAAGTTTACACTAGGCCCCTGAGTCACGACGTTTTGCCCCTTGCGCCAGCGCGGGGCGAAACCTGAGCCGGCGTACGACACCGCGCCGAAAAGGGCCCCCTTTCCTACCGTTTCCCCATGCTCGATAACCTCACTCAACGGATGGCGCGCGTCGTCAAGACGCTGCGCGGCGAGGCCCGCCTCACTGAAGCCAACACCCAGGAGATGCTGCGCGAGGTGCGCCTCGCATTGCTCGAAGCGGACGTGGCGCTGCCGGTGGTGCGCGAGTTCATCGCGAAGGTGAAGGAGAAGGCACTCGGCGAGGAAGTGCTGTCGAGCCTGTCGCCGGGCCAGGCGCTCGTCGGCGTCGTCCAGAAGGAACTGACGGCCGTGATCGGCGGCGATTACGAAGGCAAGGCCGCCGAACTGAATCTCGCCGTCACGCCGCCCGCCGTGATCCTGATGGCCGGCCTGCAGGGCGCCGGCAAGACCACCACCACCGGCAAGCTCGCCAAGCTGCTGCGCGAGAAGCAGAAGAAGAAGGTCCTGACCGTTTCCGTCGACGTGTACCGTCCCGCCGCCATCCGTCAGTTGCAGACGGTGACGGAGCAGGTCGGCGCGGACTTCTTCCCGTCCGAACCCGACCAGAAGCCCGCGGATATCGCGCGCGCGGCCATCGACTGGGCGAAGCGTCACTTTCATGATGTGGTGATCGTCGATACGGCCGGCCGTCTCGGCATCGACGAAGCCATGATGAAGGAGATCAGCGAACTGCACGGGCTGCTCAAGCCCGCCGAGACGCTGTTCGTCGTCGACGCCATGCTGGGTCAGGATGCCGTCAACACCGCAAAGGCCTTCAATGACGCGCTGCCGCTGACCGGCGTCGTGCTCACCAAGCTCGACGGCGATTCGCGTGGCGGCGCGGCGCTCTCCGTGCGTCACGTCACCGGCAAGCCGATCAAGTTCGTCGGCGTCGCGGAAAAGCTCGACGGCCTCGAAGTCTTCCATCCGGACCGCATGGCGAACCGGATCCTCGGCATGGGCGACATCCTCGCGCTGGTCGAGGAAGCACAGCGCGGCGTCGATACCGCCGCCGCGCAGAAGCTCGCCGACAAGGTCAAGAAAGGCGGCGACTTCGACCTGAACGACTTCAAGGCGCAGCTTTCGCAGATGAAGAAGATGGGCGGGCTGTCGTCGCTGATGGACAAGCTGCCGGCGCAGTTCCAGCAGGCCGCGCAAGGCGCGGACATGAACAACGCCGAGAAGCAGATGCGCCGCATGGAAGGCATCATCAATTCGATGACGCGCCAGGAACGCGCCAAGCCCGAGCTCATCAAGGCCGCGCGCAAGCGCCGGATCGCGGCGGGCGCGGGCGTGCACGTGCAGGAAGTCAACCGCATGCTCAATCAGTACGAGCAGATGCGCGGGATGATGAAGAAGCTGAAGGGCGGCAACCTGCAGAAGATGATGCGTGGCATGAAGGGCATGATGCCGGGCATGCGCTGAGCTTCGCTTCCTTGAACCCGCGCTGCGCTCGTCCGACGCGACACAAGGAGCGACACAAGGCGCGGCACAGGGCGCGGGTTTATCATGTGGCGCACGCCGCCGTTTTTTTCCACACTAAGAAGTCTGCCTTTCCCCCGCTTGCCCTATGAATCGCGAAGAAGCCCTGCATATTTTCAGCCATTCCGAAGAGATCGTGACGGCCGCTGAAGTCAACGCCTCGATCGGCAAGATGGCCACGGCCATCAAGGCGGCGACGCAAGACGACTTCCCGCTGGTGCTCTCGGTCATGGGCGGCGCGGCCGTGTTCACCGGCATGCTGCTGCCGCATCTGGATTTCCCGCTCGAGTTCGATTACATCCACCTGACGCGCTATCGCAATGCCATCAAGGGCGGCAGCGAGATGCAGTGGCGCGTGGCGCCGGCGGAATCGGTGAAGGATCGCACGGTGCTCGTGCTCGACGACATCCTCGACGAAG
Source organism: Caballeronia sp. LZ043 (assembly GCF_031451075.1). Taxonomy (NCBI): domain Bacteria; kingdom Pseudomonadati; phylum Pseudomonadota; class Betaproteobacteria; order Burkholderiales; family Burkholderiaceae; genus Caballeronia; species Caballeronia sp. LZ043. Next base: position 2,393,142 of record NZ_JARUXT010000001.1, read on the forward strand.
GCGAGACCATGGCCGCCATCCGCGACCGCATCATGGCGATGGGCGCGAAGACGTTTCTCTCGGCGGTGCTGTGCGAGAAGATCATTCCGAAGGCCAAGCCGCTGCGTCCGGATTTCTGCGGCTTCGAAGTGCCGGACCGCTATGTGTTCGGCTGCGGCATGGACGCCAAGGGCTACTGGCGCAATCTGCCGACCATCCGCGCGCTGACCGAGGGCGCATGAGGCTTGTGCGCCTCCAATGAAAAAGCGGCCTTGGCCGCTTTTTTTACAGCTGATGCACGAAAGTGCGTATGCCGGTGAGCATCATCTCGACGGAAATCGCCACCAGCACGAGCCCCATCAGCCGCTCGAACGCCGTCACCACGCGCTCGCCGAGCCATTGCTGGATCTTCTCCGCGAGGATCAGCACGACGGCGCAGACGAGCATCGTCACCGTCAGCGCGCCGATCCACTCGAACATCTTGCCGGGCGCCTGCGAGGTCAGCAGCATCACCGTTGCAAGGGCCGACGGCCCCGCCAGCGCCGGAATGGCGAGCGGCACGATGAGCGGCTCGCCGCCGCGCGAGTCGCCGCCCATGGCGCCGTCCGGATGCGGAAAGATCATCCGCAGCGCGATCAGGAACAGCACGATGCCCCCGGCGATGCGCAATGAAACATCCGTGAGGTTCATTGCGCGCAGGAACCGGTCGCCGGCCAGCATGAATACCAGCAGGATCACGAACGCAATCGCCACTTCCCGCAGCACGACCACGCGACGCCGCTCCTTCGCGACGCCGCGCAGCGCGTTGATGAAGATCGGGATGTTGCCGAGCGGATCGGTGATCAGCAGCAACAGGATCGTCGCCGACAGGAAGTTGTATTGCATTACTTCCCGAGCGCGGCCCGGACCTTGCCCGTCACGACAGCGGCCGCTTCCTCGACCGGCAGCAGCGTGGCTTCGGTATCGCGACGGCCCTGGTACTCGAGCTTGCCTTCCTTGAGCCCGCGATCGCCGATCACGATGCGATGCGGCACGCCGATCAGTTCCCAGTCGGCGAACATCACGCCCGGACGCTCGCCGCGATCGTCGAGAATCACGTCGATGCCGGCTTCCTGCAGCGCGGAGTAAAGCGCATCGGCCTGCTCGCGGACGGCGTCGCTGCGGTCATAGCCCATCGGGCAGATCACCACTTCGAACGGCGCGATAGCTTCCGGCCAGATGATGCCGCGCTCGTCGAAGTTCTGTTCGATCGCCGCGCCCAGCACGCGCGTCACGCCGATGCCGTAGCAGCCCATCTGCATCGGCGCGGGCTTGCCGTTTTCATCGAGGATCGTGGCGCCCATCGCTTCCGAATACTTCGTGCCGAGCTGGAACACGTGGCCCACTTCAATGCCGCGGCAGATTTCGAGCGTGCCCTTGCCATCCGGCGACGGATCGCCCGCGACGACATTGCGGATATCCGCCACTTCGGGTTCCGGCAGATCGCGGCCCCAGTTCACGCCGGTGGTATGGAAATCCACTTCGTTGGTGCCGACGACAAAGTCGCTCATGTTCGCGACCGTGCGGTCGGCGATCACGCGCACCGGCTTCTTCGTGTTGAGCGGACCGAGGTAGCCCGGCGGCGTGCCGAACCACTCGACGATCTCGGCTTCGGTCGCGAAGCGGTATTCCTTCAGGCCCGGCAGCTTGTTGGTCTTGATGTCGTTGAGCGAGTGATCGCCGCGCAGCATCAGCAGCCAGATGGTGGGCTCGGCGCCGTCGTTTTCCGTCGCGAGAATGATCGACTTGATGGTCTTTTCGAGCGGAATGTTCAGCAGTTGCGCGACGGCTTCGCACTTGGCGGCGCCCGGCGTCGGCGTCTTCTTCAGTTCTTCCGTGGGCGCAGCGCGCTGCGCGATGAGCGGCAGCGCTTCCGCGGCCTCGACGTTCGCCGCGAACTCGGAAGCCGGGTTATAGGCGATGTCGTCCTCGCCCGTTTCGGCGATCACGTGGAACTCGTGCGAACCGCTGCCGCCGATGGAACCGTTGTCCGCCGCCACCGCGCGGAACTCCAGGCCGATGCGCGTGAAGATGCGCACATAGGCGTCGTACATCTTGCGATACGACTCGGCAAGGCCGTCGAGGTCCTTATCGAAGGAATACGCGTCCTTCATGATGAACTCGCGGCCGCGCATCACGCCGAAGCGCGGACGGATCTCGTCGCGGAACTTGGTCTGGATCTGATAGAAGTTCACCGGCAACTGGCGATAGCTCTTGATATCGCGGCGCGCGATGTCGGTCACGACTTCCTCGTGCGTCGGGCCCATCACGAAGTCGCGTTCGTGACGATCCTTGAAGCGCAGCAGTTCCGGACCGTATTGTTCCCAGCGCTTCGATTCCTGCCAGAGTTCGGCGGGCTGCACGGCGGGCATCAGCAATTCGAGCGCGCCCGCGCGGTTCATCTCTTCACGCACGATGGCTTCGACCTTGCGGATCGAACGCAGGCCGATCGGCATGTAGTCGTAGATACCGCCCGCGACGCGGCGGATCATGCCGGCGCGCATCATCAGCTTGTGGCTGACGATCTCGGCGTCGGCGGGAGCTTCCTTGAGAGTGCCGATGAAGAAACGGGATGCTTTCATTCAATTTTTCCAAGAGCGGCGCGTGCTGCGCTGCGGGTGAGCGCCGAAGCAGGCGAAACGAGGGTGAACAACGGAAACGGTCGACGGCGTTGCATGGAGCGGAGCTGTGTCTTGCGCCGGCCACTCGCCTGTCTGAAGCGAAGATTTTGCCGCCTTCCGGGTGGTCTGGCAAAGCGTCTGGCGCAGCGTTGCAGACGCGGCGCCGGATTCGTGCCCCGGATTGGGGTTCCTGCCGGTGCGCCAGGCCCGTTAACTGTTTATAATCAAAGCAATTTTAAAGGATTCGAAGGTGGTTGTATGCTGGATCGTGAAGGCTTTCGCCCGAACGTCGGCATCATCCTCTTGAACGCGCGCAACGAAGTGTTTTGGGGTAAGCGACTGCGTGAACATTCCTGGCAGTTTCCGCAAGGGGGTATCAAATACGGCGAGACCCCCGTGCAAGCGATGTATCGGGAGTTACACGAAGAAACCGGTTTGCTTCCTGAACACGTGAAGGTCATGGGTCGCACCCGTGACTGGCTGCGTTATGAGGTGCCGGACAAGTTCATCAAGCGCGAGGTGCGCGGACATTATCGCGGTCAGAAACAGATCTGGTTTCTGCTGCGCATGGTGGGCCGCGATTGCGACATCTGCCTGCGTGCGACGGACCATCCGGAATTCGATGCCTGGCGCTGGAACGAGTATTGGGTACCGCTGGATGCGGTCATCGAGTTCAAGCGCGACGTTTATCAACTGGCTCTCAACGAGCTGTCCCGCTTCCTGCGGCGCACCAACTCCCGCGGCGAACGCGGCGAGCGAGCCGCGCATCATGGGGCGCGCTATCCGCGCGTGCTCCAGACGATAACGATCGAAGCACCTGCGGTAACTGCCTCCGGCGCGGCAGTTCAGGCAGAATGCACGGTCAGCGAAGAAGTGACGGTGATCGTGCAGCAGCGTTCACCGTGCGACTGAGTTCCCTTGTTTCAGGTTCTCGGTTCTTCGCACACTTTGACACTCGGCATGACTTGAAGCGGCAGCCCGGCGATACACTCGCCGGGCTGTTGTTTCCATTTCGCCTTTAGCGCCGGGCGGGGTGCCCGAAGCCCGCGCGCATGTTTCCGGGAAATCCAATTGAAAGTCACAGCTTCACTCGCGTTGCTCGCGGCATCCACGGCCGCACTCGCCGTGCTCGCCGGCTGCTCAAGCTCCAAGACGCCGTCGAATCAGGATGACGGCGTCTTCACCTATCTGCTCGACCGCAAGAGCACCTGGGCCGAAGACAAGATCGACACGATGCCGCCGCTGCCGAAGGAAGCGAATCTGCTGCCCTTCAACGTGTCGCAGAACACGCCGCTCAACTTCGCCGTCGACAAATCCACGCTGACGGTCGGCAATGATGGCGTCGTGCGCTATGTGGTCGTCGTCACGAGTCCGGCCGGGGCGCGCAACGTCAACTATGAAGGCATCCGTTGCGACACGTATGAGTGGCGCCGCTATGCCAGCATCAATGACGATCAGGACGGCTGGGACCAGGGCGCCGCGTTCGACTTCAAACGCATCGAGAACGGCGAACTGAACGCCTACCAGGCCGCGCTCTATCAAGACTACTTCTGCACGAGCAAGCTGGTGGTCGGCACGGCCAAGCAGATTGTCGAGAACATCCAGTACAAGCGCACCCAGCGTTCGATCAACACGCGCTGATCACGGCCGCCACGCATGCAAAAAGCCCGCGGACCTTGCGGTCTGGCGGGCTTTTTTACGGCTGCGGTCTTGATGAACCGACGTCAGACGAGCACCAGGTTGTCGCGGTGGATCAGCTCGGGCTCCAGCATGTAACCCAGCACGCTCTCGATCTCGCCGCTCGGCCGCCGATGAATCAGTCGCGCTTCCGAACTGCTGTAGTTCGTGATGCCGCGCGCCACTTCGCGGCCCTGATCGTCGACGCACGCAATCACCTCGCCACGGCCGAACGCGCCCTTCACGTCGATCACGCCGATCGGCAACAGGCTCTTGCCGTCGGCGGTGAGCTTGTCCACGGCGCCCGCATCGATCACGACGTGCCCGCGCACCTGAAGGTGATCCGCCATCCACTGCTTGCGCGCCGCCATGCGCGCCGTGCGTGCGATAAGCTGCGTGCCGATCAGTTCGCCCGACGCAAGCCGCGTCAGCACGTCGGCCTCGCGGCCGCTCGCGATCACCGTGTTCGCGCCACTGTGCGCCGCGCGCTTCGCCGCCAGGATCTTGGTCAGCATGCCGCCGCGGCCGAGGCTCGAACCGGCGCCGCCGGCCATTTGCTCGAGCTCGGGCGTGCCGGCATCGGCCTGCTCGACGAGCGTCGCGCTGGCATCCTTGCGCGGATCCGCCGTGAACAGGCCGCGTTGATCCGTGAGAATCACGAGCGCGTCGCCTTCGATCAGATTGGCCACCAGCGCGCCGAGCGTGTCGTTGTCGCCGAACTTGATTTCGTCGGTGATGACGGTGTCGTTCTCGTTGATGATCGGCACCGCGCCCAGCCGCAGCAGCGTGAGCAGCGTCGAACGGGCGTTGAGATAGCGTTCGCGGTCGGCCAGGTCGGCGTGTGTCAGCAGGATCTGCGCGGTGCGGATGCCGTGCGCGCCGAAGCTGCTCTCGTACACCTGCGCCAGCCCCATCTGTCCGACGGCCGCCGCCGCCTGCAATTCGTCGATCTCGCGCGGCCGCTTGCTCCAGCCGAGCCGGTGAATGCCTTCCGCGATCGCGCCCGAACTCACGAGCACGACTTCCTTGCCCTGTTCGCGCAGCGCCGCGATCTGCGCCGCCCAGCGGCCGATGGCCGCATGATCGAGCCCGCGCCCGTCGTTGGTGACGAGGCTGGACCCGACTTTCACTACGATTCGCTTCGCTGCGGCGATGACTGAACGCATCGTGCGCTTTCTCCCTCGGAAGGCGTGTTCTTGAAGCTCGTTCTTTGATGCTCGTCGTTACTCTTTGCTGGCCTGGTCGTCGCGGAAACGCACGTCGGCGGCGAGATCTTCCTCTTCCGCCGCGCGCGACGCATCCGAGTGCTGCGAGATGTAGTCGAACACCGCGTAGGTCAGCGCTTCGCAGCCCTGGCCCGTCAGCGCCGAAATCTCGAACACCGGACCGTCCCACTCGAAGCGCTCGACGAAGTCCTTCACGCGCGCTTCGCGCTCGTCTTCCGGCACCATGTCGAGCTTGTTCAGCACGAGCCAGCGCGGCTTTTCATAGAGCTGCTCGTCGTACTTGCGCAGTTCGTTGACGATTGCCTTGGCCTCGGCCACCGGATCGACGTTTTCATCGAACGGCGCCATGTCGACCAGATGCAGCAGCACGCCGGTGCGCTGCAGATGGCGCAGGAAGCGGTGACCGAGCCCCGCGCCTTCCGCCGCGCCTTCGATCAGGCCCGGAATGTCGGCGATCACGAAGCTCTTGCTCGGCCCGACGCGCACCACGCCGAGATTGGGCGCGAGCGTCGTGAACGGATAGTCGGCGATCTTCGGCCGCGCGTTCGACACCGACGAAATGAACGTGGACTTGCCCGCGTTCGGCATGCCGAGCAGGCCGACGTCGGCGAGCACTTTCAGTTCGAGCTTGAGCATGCGGCGCTCGCCCGGCTTGCCCTCGGTCTTCTGCCGCGGCGCGCGGTTCGTGCTCGACTTGAAATGCAGGTTGCCGAGGCCGCCCGCGCCGCCCTGGCCGACGAGCACTTGCTGATTGTGTTCGGTCAGGTCGGCGATCAGCTCGCCGGTTTCCTGATCCGTGATGATGGTGCCGACCGGCATGCGCAGCGTGATGTCGTCGCCGCCCTTGCCGTAGCAGTCGGCGCCGCGGCCGTTCTCGCCGTTGCGCGCCTGGTGTTTCTTCGCGAACCGGTAGTCGATCAGCGTGTTGATGTTGCGGTCCGCGACCGCGTAGACGCTGCCGCCGCGGCCGCCGTCGCCGCCGTCCGGCCCGCCGAACGGAACGAACTTCTCGCGGCGCATCGACGCGCTGCCATCTCCTCCGTCGCCGGCGATGACTTCGATCCTCGCTTCGTCAATGAACTTCATGCGTTGCTCCGTCCCGTGTAATTCGAGCTATTGTGCCGCGACCCGGCGCTGCCGGTCACTGGCCTTGATGAATCCTGCCGATGCGCAATTGCTGCGCATCAAATGAAAAAGGCCCCGCGAACTTCGCGGGGCCCTGGATTTTCGACCTTGCGGCCTTGATCCTTTTTTCGGTCCTGAAGCCCGTGCGTAAAATTTACGCTGCCGGGACGACGACGACCGTATGCTTGCGGGCAGCGCCCTTGGTCACGAACTTCACGTGACCGTCGGCCAGTGCGAACAGGGTGTGATCCTTGCCGATGCCGACATTTTCACCCGGGTGCATGCGCGTGCCGCGCTGGCGAACGATGATGCCGCCTGCGTTGATTGCCTGGCCGCCGTACACCTTCACGCCGAGACGCTTCGACTCGGAGTCGCGGCCGTTGCGGGAAGACCCGCCTGCTTTTTTGTGTGCCATTTGCTTAGCTCCTTAACCGGTGCGCTTACGCGTTGATCGCGTCGATGCGCAGTTCGGTGTAGTTCTGGCGATGGCCAGCGTGCTTTTGGTAGTGCTTCCGGCGACGCATCTTGAAGATGGTCACTTTCTTGTGACGACCTTGGGACACGACGGTAGCCTTGACGGAAGCCCCACTGACCAGCGGCGTACCGAACTGAATCGATTCACCTTCGCCTACTGCGAGAACCTGGTCGAGCGTGATTTCAGCGTCAATGTCTGCCGGTATCTGTTCTACTTTCAATTTTTCGCCGACAGCAACCTTATACTGCTTGCCGCCGGTTTTTATGACCGCGTACATTGAGAACCTCACTCTGAATTCAAACTTGTTTCTCCGGATTTCCTGTAGCTTCCTGGAGATCACGAAGACTTTCCACGCACCACGCGCGGAAAACACGCGATTATACATGGGGTTACGCCCGAGGTCAAAGCGCTTTGCCTGTCGCCGCGCTGAGCCGGGCCCCATGCGAACCCCGGTCAAATGCCGTCGAACGGCGTCCGAAATTCCCTCATACCCGCGGATGCGTGACGGCGTGCCCCCGTCGTCCGGCCGATTCGCCTTATAATCCGCCGGATTACCTTAACCGCCCATCATGTCGTCCACCGCCACTTCCTCCCCCAACGCCGCCGCGCTGCTCGCCCCGATTGCCGAGGACATGCAGCAGGTCAATCGCGTCATCCGGCAGCGCCTGGCATCAGAAGTGATGCTCATCAACCAGATTTCGGAGTACATCATCGGCGCGGGCGGCAAGCGGCTGCGTCCGGCGCTGTTGCTGCTGGTTTCGGGCGCGCTGGGGGACACCACCGGACATCGCCATGAACTCGCCGCCGTGGTCGAGTTCATCCACACGGCAACGCTCCTGCACGACGACGTAGTCGACGAATCCGACCTGCGGCGCGGCCGCCAGACGGCCAATGCGCTGTTCGGCAACGCGGCGAGCGTGCTGGTGGGCGATTTCCTGTACTCGCGCTCGTTCGAAATGATGGTGAGCGTCGGCAAGATGCGCGTGATGGAAATCCTGTCGGTGGCGACAAACATCATTTCCGAAGGCGAAGTGCTGCAGTTGCTCAACATGCACGATCCGGACGTCGACGAAGCGCGCTACATGCAGGTGATCCGCTACAAGACGGCGAAGCTGTTCGAAGCGGCGGCGCAGCTCGGCGCGGTGCTGTCGGGCGCGGATGCGCGCACCGAAGCGGCGGCAGCGGAATTCGGCCGGCGCATCGGCACGGCGTTCCAGATCATGGACGACTGGCTGGACTACACCGGCACGCCCGAGTCGATGGGCAAGAACGCCGGCGACGACCTGCGCGAAGGCAAACCCACGCTGCCGCTCATCTACCTGATGGAGCACGGCACGCCGGAACAGGCGGCGCTCGCGCGCGAGGCAATCGAACAAGGCGGCACGGACCGCTTCGACACGATCTTCCATGCCATCACCACGTCCGGCGCGCTCGATCACACGCTGGAGTGCGCGCGCAAGGAAGCAGAAGCGGCGGCGAACGCGATTTCTTCGTTCCCCCCTTCCATCTACAAAGAGAGCCTGCTAGAATTATGTTCTTACTCGACATCGCGGCAGTCTTGAAAGAGACTAAATCGGTGCAAGAGTCTGAGTCGAGTAGGTCTGCAGTAGTCAGTCAGCAGTAAAAATTCGGGGTGTAGCTTAGCCTGGTAGAGCGCTACGTTCGGGACGTAGAGGCCGGAGGTTCGAATCCTCTCACCCCGACCAGAATTTCCGAAACCCGCATGGTCCGCCATGCGGGTTTTTTGTTTCCGGCGACCGTGTTTCAGCTTGCTTCTCCTGTATCAGCCAGAAGGGCTGGCGGCAAGGTCGGAAACCCCGTCTGCTATATTTCCTTCCATCTCCGCCCCTACCGACCAATCGCGTGGACAGCCTCCCCTTATGGGCGCAAATTTGCGCCATCTTTCTGCTGCTCTTCCTGTCCGGTTTTTTCTCCATTTCCGAAACATCGATGATGGCGCTCAACCGTCATCGGCTGAAGTATCTCGCGAACCAGGGTTCGCTGCGGGCCCGCACTACCCAAGGCCTCCTCGCCAAGACTGACCAGTTGCTGTCCGTGATCCTGATCGGCAACAACCTGATCAACACGATCATCCCGGTGCTGACCACGTCGATCGCGCTGCGCACCTTCGGCCACAACAACATGGTGCTGTCGATCACGACCGGCGTCATCGCGTTCCTCATCATCGTGTTCGCGGAAATTGCGCCGAAGATCGTCGGCGCGACTTATCCCGAGAAGGTTGCGCTGCCCGCGAGCCTGATTCTCGCGCCGCTGATGCGCATCGCGCGGCCGCTCATCTGGTTCGTGAACCTGTTCGCCAACGCGATCCTCGCGGCGCTGCACATCAACACGAAGAACAAGCGCGACCAGCGCATCTCGCCGGAGGAATTGCGCACCATCGTGCTCGAAACCGGCAGCTTCATGCCGACCAAGCACCGCAGCATCCTGCTGAACCTGTTCGATCTCGAGAACATTTCCGTCGATGACGTGATGATTCCGCGCCGTCGCATCGAGGCGCTGGATTTCGATGCGCCGTTCGAACAGATCCTGCATCAGCTCGAAACCTGCTATCACAACAAGCTGCTGGTGTATCAGGGCGACATCGACCGCGTGATGGGCATCCTGCACGTGCGCAAGACGCTTTCGGCGCTGCATAACCAGGAGCTGGAGCGCGAGACGCTGCGCGAACTGCTTGCCGAGCCCTATTTCGTCCCGACAGGAACGCCCGTCTTCCAGCAGTTGCAGTACTTTCAGGAAAGCGGCCAGCGGATTGCCATCGTGGTCGACGAGTACGGCGAACTGCAGGGACTCGTGACGCCCGAGGACATCATCGAGGAACTGATCGGCGAATTCACCACGACCATTCCACGCGGCGCCGGCTCACGCGGCGGCTGGGATGCCAAAGGCGAATGCATCGTGGCGGGCAGCATGCCGTTGCGCGAACTGAACCGCTGGCTGCACCTGACCCTGCCAACCGACGGCCCGAAGACGCTCAACGGCCTGATCCTCGAAACGCTTGAGGACATTCCGGACGGCGACGTCTCGGTGCGCATCGCGGGCGTGACGTTCGAAGTGATGCGCAGCGACGATCAAGCCATCCGCACGGTGAAGATTTTCCAGCCGACACCGCCGGCCCGGCGCAGCGCGCGCTAGCCGTTCGGACGACTGGGCGCACCGGCGTGCAAGCGGGATGATCGTTTCATTCCGACTGCGACGACCCCACGCCATGACCCACCCTTCACGCGAAGCATTCGCGCGCCCGTCTCACCTCGCCGACCCCGCTCCGGACAACGAGGCGCCTGCCGTCTCGCTGCTTGCCGAAACGCTGCGCGAGGCGGCGGCGCGCGGCGCGTCCGACATTCACGTCGAACCTGCCGAGCATGACTGGCGCATCCGTGTGCGCGTCGACGGCGTGCTGCACGTGCTCAGGCGTCCGCCGCCGCATCTGCGCGACGCCTTCGTTACGCGCATCAAGGTGCTGGCGCGCATGGACATCGCCGAGCGGCGCGTGCCGCAGGACGGCCGGCTGCGTCTGCATCTGGCGGGCGGGCAGGTCGGCGACTATCGCGTGAATTCGCTGCCTACGCTGTTCGGGGAAAAGCTGGTGCTCCGGAGGCTCGACGCGCTGCCGCCCGATCTGTCGCTCGGCGCGCTCGGGCTCGACGAAGCGCAGAGCCGCGTCGTCGAAGGAGCGATCCGCGCGCCGCACGGGCTCGTGCTCGTGACGGGGCCCACCGGCAGCGGCAAGACGCTGTCGCTCTATTGCTTCCTGCAACTGCTGAACGCCGAGGCGCGCAACGTATGTTCGGTGGAGGATCCGGTCGAGATCCAGCTCGCCGGCATCAATCAGGTGAGCGTGCGCGAAAAGGCCGGGCTGACCTTCGCTGTCGCGCTGCGGGCGTTCATGCGGCAGGATCCGGACGTCATCATGGTGGGCGAAATCCGCGACGCCGAAACCGCCGATGTCGCCGTGAAGGCCGCGCAGACCGGCCATCTCGTGCTCTCCACGCTGCACACCAACGACGCGCCCGCCGCTATCGCGCGGCTCATCGACATCGGCATCGCGCCTTATAACCTCGCGTCGGCGCTGCGGCTCGTCACGGCGCAGCGGCTGGTGCGCAAGCTTTGCACGGCGTGCCGCGCAGCCTCGGCGCTGGCGCTGGACGGCGGCTTCCATCCCTTCGAGCCGCGCGGGTGCCCGGCATGTCATGGCATCGGCTATCGCGGGCGGATCGGTGTGCATCAACTGATGCCCGTGTCGGATCAACTGCGCGAACTGATCGTCGCGCGTGCCGCCACGCATGCCATCGCGCGCGCCGCTCAGGCGCAGGGCATGCCCGCGCTGCGCGAGGCGGCCTTCGCCCGCGTGCGCGAAGGCGTGACGAGCGTCGCCGAGGCCGCCGAAGCAACGGAGCTCGGATGATGCACGCCGCCAAGCAGGAAGGATCGGAGCTGCGCTACGCCTGGCGCGGGCTGGATGCGGACGGCCGCGAACAGCGCGGGCGGATCATCGCCGTCGATGCGCCGTCGGCCCGCGCGGCGCTGCGGCGCAACGGCGTCATCGTCACCGTGCTCGATATGACGGGCGTCGCGCCGCCGCCGAAAGCCACCGCCGCCGAGATCACCCTTTTCACGCGCCAGCTGACCAGCCTGCTGCGCGCGGGACTGCCGCTCGCCGGCGCCCTCGATCTGATCGGAAACAGCACGACGCGCAGCGGACTGCCGCGCATCGTGCGCGCGCTATCCCGTGGCATCACGCGCGGCCTGCCGTTTTCGGCCGCGCTCGCGCATCATCCGGACGCGTTCGGCACGCTCTACTGCCAGCTGGTCTCGGTGGGCGAAGTGGCCGGCGCACTGCCCGCGGTACTCGCGCGTCTCGCCGACGATCGCGAGCGCGCCGCGTCGCAACGCGCCCGGCTGCGTACCGCGCTGGCCTATCCGGTGATGGTGCTGCTGCTGTCGCTGGCGATCACGGCGGGACTGCTGATCGGCGTCGTGCCCACCTTCAAGACGATCTTCGACGGCTTCGGCGCCGCGCTGCCCGCGCCCACGCGCTTCGTGCTTGCGCTCTCCGACGGCGTCGCTCGCTTCGGTGTGCCGTTCTTCGCTGCGTCGGGCTGCCTCGCGCTGGCCGCGTGGCGCTGGCTGAAGCGCTCGCCGGATGCGCGCGAAGCGGCGGATCGACTGAGCTTGCGCCTGCCGCTGATCGGCTCGCTGTTGCGCGCGCTGGCCGTGGCGCGCTGGAGCCGTGCGCTCGGCACCTTGCTGTCCGCCGGCACGCCGCTGTCCGATGCCTTCGATTCGCTCACCCACGCCACCGGCAACCGCGTCTTCGACCGCGCGACTGTCGAGATCGCCGCGCGCCTGCGCAACGGCGAGCGGCTCGCGGTCGCCATGCGCGCGCCAGGTTGCTTCCCGCCGGACGTGGTGCAGCCTATCGCCGTCGCTGAGGAATCCGGTTCGCTCGACGCCATGCTGCTCGACCTCGCCGCCTTGGCCGATCGTCAGGTCGACGAGCGCATCGGCGGCTTTGCCAGCCTGTGCGAACCCATCGTCATTGCCGTGCTGGGCGCGCTCGTGGGCGGTCTCGTCATAGCGATGTATCTTCCCATCATTCAGCTCGGCAACGTGGTGTAGCATCGCGGGCCAAAGCCATCCATCGTTCATCATGCAACCCTCGTTCGATCCGTCCGCCGCGCATGTCGCCAGCCGCTACGCGGAAGCCTTCGCGATGCTGCCCGTCGCCGCGCAGTACGGGTTCGCCATCGTGTTCGGTCTCGTGATCGGCAGCTTTCTGACGGTGGTCGTGCATCGCCTCCCGGTCATGCTGGAGCGCGCCTGGCGGGCGGAAGTCGCCGCCGCCGCCGCGGATGGTCCGAACACGTCGAGCCCCGCCGAAACCGACTCCTACCCCGCGCGTTACAACCTCGCCGTGCCGCGCAGCGCGTGTCCGCACTGCGGGCATGTGTTGCGCGCCTGGGAGAACATTCCCGTGGTGAGCTATCTCGCACAACGCGGACGTTGCTCGGCATGCGGCGCGCGCGTGAGCCCGCGCTATCCGCTGACGGAACTGGCAACCGGCGCGCTCGCCGCGCTCGCGCTGTCCGCGTACGGTCCGGGATGGGACGCGCTCGCCGCCTTCGGACTGTGCGCGACGCTGCTCGTCGCGGCCCTCATCGACTACGACACGCGCTATCTGCCCGATGTGCTGACGCTGCCGCTGCTGTGGGCGGGCCTCATCGTCAATCTGGGCGACACAGGCTTCACCAGCTTGCAGAACGCGGTAAGCGGCGCGATCGCCGGGTATCTGTTCCTGTGGTCCGTGTACTGGCTCTTCAAGCTCGCGCGCGGCGTGGAAGGCATGGGCTACGGCGACTTCAAGCTGTTCGCCGCCATCGGCGCCTGGCTTGGCTGGGCGCCGCTCGCGCAGGTGGTCCTGATCGCAGCCATCGCGGGCGCGGCATTCGGCATCGTCGCGACGATGCGCAAGCGCATGCGCTTCGAAGAGCCCCTGCCGTTCGGACCGTTTCTTGCGGCCGGCGGAGCAATCACGCTGTTCGTCGGCACCCCGCTGTACGCCATGTTCGGATGAACGCATCGGCATCTTAGGAGAACCTGCGCGCATGTTCAGCATCGGACTTACCGGAGGAATCGGCAGCGGCAAGAGCACGGTCGCGGATCTGTTCGCCGCACGCGGCGTACCGCTGATTGACACCGATCTCATCGCACACCAGATCACGGCGCCGGGCGGCGTCGCCATGCCGCTGATCGCCGCGGAGTTCGGCCAGGACTTCGTGGCGGCGGACGGCTCGCTGGACCGCGCGAAAATGCGCACGCTCGTCTTCTCCGACGACACCGCGAAAGCACGCCTCGAAGCCATCGTGCATCCGCTCATCCGCGCCGAGACAGAACGGCAACGTCATAGTGCAGCGGGTCCGTATCACATCGTGGTCGTGCCTCTGCTGGTGGAATCCGGCTCGTGGTCGGAGCGCGTGTCGCGCGTCCTCGTGGTCGACTGTCCGGTCGAAACGCAGATCGCGCGCGTCATGCGCCGCAACGGCTTTGCGCGCGAACAGGTGCTCGCGATCATGGCGAAGCAGGCAGCACGCGAGACCCGGCTCGCCGCCGCCGACGACATCGTCCTCAACGACGATTCCGCCACGCTCGATCACCTCGCCGAACAGGTGAACACGCTTCACGCGCGCTATCTGACACTCGCGAACGGCAGCGCCTGAGTTGCCCGAACGTCTCGAAAGTTCCCGCTTTTGCTTCGAAAGACGCAACGAGAGGCCCGATTTTGCCCTGATTTGCTAGGGTGAGGATGCGGCATTAGAATGTGCTCACTTCCGCTCATGGAAGCAACCGACCCACGCCGAGGCGAGCGCGCTTGATCCTTTACGAGTACCCCTTCAACGAGCGCATCCGGACGCTGTTGCGGCTCGAAGACCTGTTCGAGCGCTTCACGTTCTTTCTGACTCAGGAAGACGCGCGCGAACATCACGTCGCGCTCACGACGCTCTTCGAAATCGCCGAAGTGGCGGGCCGTACGGATCTGAAAGCCGACCTCATGAAGGAACTCGAGCGGCAGCGGCAAACGCTCGCACCGTTCCGCGGCAATCCGGGCATCGAACAGGAAGCGCTGGAAGCGGTGCTCGGTGAAATCGAGCAGACGCTCGCCGGCCTCACCGACATGCACGGCAAGACGGGCCAGCACCTCGCCGACAACGAATGGCTCGCGAGCATTCGCAGCCGTACGATCATTCCCGGCGGCACCTGCAAGTTCGATCTTCCGTCGTACTACGCGTGGCAGCAGTTGCCCGTGGAGGAACGTCGCCAGGACATCGCCAAATGGGTCATGCCGATGCTCGCACTGCGCGACGCGGCCGCCATCGTGCTGCGCCTCGCCCGTGAATCCGGTCAGGCGTCGAAAGTGATGGCGATGCAGGGCAGCTATCAGCAGATGTTGTCCGGGCGCACTTATCAGCTGATGCAGGTGCGCGTCTCGCCCGATACGCGCGTCATTCCCGAAGCGAGCGCGAACAAGTACATGCTGTGGGTGCGCTTCACGGTGCAGGACGGCGACCTCAAGCCGCGCGCAGTGGACGTCGACGTGCCCTTTCATCTGACGCTTTGCAGCCTTTGAATCCGGAGCGGTCTGGCCTCATATGGTCAAATACCGTCTGTAACCGGCTCGAATCGCACCCGTCATGACCACTGTCGTCAAATGCCCGACCTGCAGCAAGGATGTCCGCTGGGTCCCTGAAAACCGCTTTCGCCCGTTCTGCTCGGAGCGCTGCAAGCAGATCGATCTCGGCGCGTGGGCGGCCGAGAAATACAAGATCGCGGGGAATGCGCAGGAAACGCCGCCGGACGACGACCAGCACGGCGGCCTGAACTAAAGCTCGATCAGAGCCTCGAAAAGTCTTATTCCCGCTCTTCTTCTTCGAGCCATTCCAGAATGGGAATGGCCGCCGGAAGCAGCGGCGCCACTTCGACAGGCAGCGTCTGCCACGCAATCGCCTGTCCCTCGCGGCCGAGCGGCGTGCCCTTCCACTCCGTCACCTTGCAGAAGAACAAGCGCACGTAGGCATGCGGGTAATCGTGCTCGAGCGTGCGCCACAGCTGGCACGCGGTGACATCGATGCCCAGTTCCTCGTGCAGTTCGCGCCCGAGCGCCGCCTCGATGCTCTCGCCCGCCTCCAGCTTGCCGCCCGGAAACTCCCAGTAACCCTCATACGGCTTGCCGGCGGGGCGTTGCGCGAGCAAATAGCGGCCGTCGTGCTGCACCATCACGCCGACGGCCACTTCCGTCACCTTGCGGCCGTCGGGCGCGAGATCGCTCTGTGCGCCGCTCACTGCTTGCGTCCCGACCAGTCGCGCGCGAACTGCCACGCCACGCGTCCCGAGCGCGAGCCGCGTTCGAGCGCCCACACCAGCGCATCGCCGCGCGCGCCTTCGATCTCCGCGTCAGCGCAGCCGAAATGCTTCAGCCAGTGGCCGACGATCGCCAGGTAATCATCCTGCTTGAACGGGTAGAAGCTGACCCACAGGCCGAAGCGCTCGGACAGCGAGATCTTCTCTTCGACGACTTCGCCCGGATGAATCTCGCCGTCGGACGTGTGCTTGTAGGTCTCGTTGTCGCTCATGTACTCGGGCAGCAGATGGCGGCGGTTCGAGGTTGCGTAGATCAGCACGTTGTCGGACTGCGCGGCTACCGAGCCGTCGAGCGCCACCTTCAGCGCCTTGTAGCCCGACTCGCCTTCCTCGAACGAGAGGTCGTCGCAGAACACGATGAAGCGCTCGGGCCGCGCCGAAATCAGATCGACGATATCGCCGAGATCGTGCAGATCGTCCTTGTCCACTTCGATCAGACGCAGGCCGTCCTTCGCGTAGGCATTGAGGCACGCCTTGATCAGCGACGACTTGCCCGTACCCCGTGCGCCCGTCAGCAACACATTGTTCGCAGGCAGCTTCTTCACGAATTGCAGCGTGTTCTGCTGGATCAGCCCTTTCTGGCGATCGATGTTCTGCAGGTCGTCGAGCGAGATGAGCGAAATGGCCGGCACCGGCTGCAGGAAGCCGCGGCCCTGACGCTTGCGCCAGCGGAACGCGACCGCGGCTTCCCAGTCGATGTCCGGCGCCGCGGGCGGCAACATGCCTTCGATGCGCGCGAGCACTGCTTCGGCGCGCGTGAGAAATTGTTCGAGCTTGTCCATTGTCGGTATCGTTGCGCGCCGCCCGATCAGGAGCGATAGTCGGCGTTGATGCTCACGTAATCGTGCGAGAGATCGCACGTCCAGATGGTGGCCTGCGCGTTGCCGCGACCAAGCAGCACGCGAATCGCGATTTCGCTCTTCTTCATCACGCGCTGGCCGTCTTCTTCCTTGTAATCCGGATTGCGCCCGCCCGCTTTCGCGACCAGCACGTCGTCGAGATAGAGATCGACCTTGCCGACATCGAGGTCCGTCACGCCGGCATAGCCGATCGCCGCGAGAATGCGGCCGAGGTTCGGATCCGATGCGTAGAACGCCGTCTTCACGAGCGGCGAATGACCGATCGCGTAGGCAATCTGACGGCATTCCGCTGCATCGCGGCCGCCTTCGACGGTCACGGTCATGAACTTGGTCGCGCCTTCGCCGTCGCGCACGATGAGTTGCGCCAGTTCCTGCGCCACTTCGGTCACGGCATCGCGCAGCGCGGCGTAGGCCGGGGAATCGGTGGACGTGATGGCGGGCAGGCTCGACTTGCCCGACGCGATCAGGATGAACGAATCGTTCGTCGAGGTATCGCCGTCGATCGTGATGCAGTTGAACGAGCGATCCGCCACATGCTTCACCAGCGCGTCGAGCACCGGCTGCGCGACGTTGGCGTCGAAGGCGAGGAAGCCGAGCATCGTCGCCATGTTCGGCTTGATCATGCCCGCGCCCTTGCTGATGCCCGACAACGTGACCACGTGCCCGTCGATGGTGACCTGACGCGACGTGGCCTTCGGCAGCGTGTCGGTCGTCATGATGGCCTGTGCGGCGTCGAACCAGTGCGCCGGCTGCTGGTTCGCGAGCGCGGCAGGCAGGCCGGCCTTCAGGCGGTCGAGCGGCAGCGGCTCCAGAATCACGCCGGTCGAGAACGGCAGGATCTGTTGTGCGTCGAGGCCGGCGAGGCGCGCCAGTTCCGCGCAGGTTTCGCGCGCGATCACCATGCCCGGCTCGCCCGTGCCCGCGTTCGCATTGCCGGTATTCACGACGAGCGCGCGAATGCCCTTGCTGCCCTGACCCGCCGCCGCGAGATGCTCGCGGCACACGATGACCGGCGCGGCGCAGAAGCGGTTCGTGGTGAACACGCCGGCGACGCTCGCGCCTTCATCGACGCGGATGACGAGCACATCCTTGCGATTGGGCTTGCGGATATTCGCCTCGGCCCAGCCTAGCGTGACGCCGGCGACGGGATGAAGCGCTGCGGGATCGATCGAGGGAAAGTTGACGGCCATGTTCGCGTCTCGCTGAGGATGGCGCGTGCCGGCGGATGCACCGGCACGGGATGAAAGACTGACGCGGACCGGCTGAGCCGGACCGGCGCCGTGAAAAAGGGAATCTGCAAAAACAAACGACGCATCGCTGCGTCGCTTGTTCTGTGTCAGCAGCGATTAAGCCAGCTTGCCGTGACAGTTTTTGTACTTCTTCCCGCTGCCGCACGGGCAGGGATCGTTGCGGCCGACCTTCGGCACGTCGTCGACACCGCGCGTCACGACGCTGACGTCCTCGCTGCCCGCGCCCGCCATGGCCTGGCTGACCATCTGCGCGGCGGCGTTCGCGGCGCTGGCGGCCGGGGTGGGTTCGGCGGCGGGCGCGTTGAAGTCCGCGTGCTGGAACGACACGTTCTCCAGATGGCTGCCCTTCTCTTCGTACTGCTCGGCCGCTTCTTCCAGTTGTTCCGGCGACTGGATCTGCACGTTCATCACGACCCGCGTCACTTCCTGCTTCACGGAATCGAGCATCGCGGCGAAGAGTTCAAACGCCTCGCGCTTGTATTCCTGCTTCGGATTCTTCTGCGCATAGCCGCGCAGATGGATGCCCTGACGCAGGTGATCGAGCGCGGCCAGATGCTCGCGCCAGCGGCTGTCGAGCGTCTGCAGCATGATCGAACGCTCGAACGCGCTGAACGATTCGCGGCCCACCAGCGTCACCTTCGCTTCATACGCTTCGTCGGCGGCGGCGAGCACGGCTTCGGAGATTTCCTCGGCGTCGATCGAATTCGACTCGTTGATCATCTCCTGCACCGCGAGATCCAGCGACCACTCGTTGCGCAGCACCTCTTCCAGCTCGGGCGCTTCCCACTGCTCCTCGATGCTGCCCGCCGGCACGAACGTGCGCACCACGTCGCCGATCACGCTCTGGCGCATCGCCGCGATGGTTTCCTGCACGTCGTTGGCTTCGAGCAGTTCGTTGCGCTGCTGGTAGATCACCTTGCGCTGGTCGTTGGAGACGTCGTCGTATTCGAGCAGCTGCTTGCGGATGTCGAAGTTGCGCGCTTCGACCTTGCGCTGCGCGCCCTCGATGGAACGCGTGACCATGCCCGCTTCGATCGGCTCGCCTTCCGGCATCTTCAGACGATCCATGATGGCGCGCACGCGGTCGCCCGCGAAGATGCGCAGCAGCGGATCGTCCAGCGACAGATAGAAGCGCGACGAACCCGGATCGCCCTGACGGCCGGCACGGCCGCGCAGCTGGTTGTCGATACGGCGCGACTCGTGACGCTCGGTGCCGATGATGTGAAGGCCGCCCGCGGCCTTCACGTTGTCGTGCAGCGTCTGCCATTCGTCGTGCAGCTTCTGGATGCGCGCGGCTTTCTCGTCTTCGGGAATCGAAAGATCCGCCTCGATGAACGACGCCTGCTTCTCGACGTTGCCGCCCAGCACGATGTCGGTGCCGCGGCCGGCCATGTTCGTCGCGATGGTGACGACGCCCGGACGCCCCGCTTCCGCGACGATGGCCGCTTCACGTGCGTGCTGCTTCGCGTTGAGGACTTCGTGACGCACGCCGGCCTTGCCGAGCAGGTCCGACAGCAGTTCGGACGCTTCGATCGACGTCGTGCCGACCAGCGTAGGCTGACCGCGCTCGACACAGTCCTGGATGTCGCGGATCACCGCGTCGTAGCGCTCTTTTGAGGTCTTGTAGATCTGATCCTGCTTGTCGACGCGCTTCGGCGGCCGGTTGGTCGGGATCACGACCGTTTCGAGACCGTAGATCTCGTTGAATTCGTAGGCTTCCGTGTCCGCCGTGCCGGTCATGCCGGACAGCTTCGCGTACATGCGGAAGTAGTTCTGCAGCGTGATGGAGGCGAGCGTCTGGTTCTCGGCCTGGATCTGCACGTGCTCTTTCGCTTCCACAGCCTGATGCAGGCCGTCCGACCAGCGGCGGCCGGTCATCATGCGGCCGGTGAATTCGTCGACGATCACGACTTCGCCGTTCTGCACCACGTAGTGCTGGTCGCGATGGAACAGCGTGTGCGCGCGCAGTGCGGCGTACACGTGGTGCATCAGCGTGATGTTCTGCGGCGCGTAGAGGCTTTCGCCCTCGCCGATCAGGCCCCACTCGGCCAGCAGGCGTTCGGCCTTCTCGTGGCCGGATTCGGTCAGGAACACCTGACGCGCCTTTTCGTCCAGCGTGTAGTCGCCCGGCTTCTCGACGCCGGTGCCGTCGGCCTTTTCCTCGCCGATCTGCTGTTCGAGCAGCGGCGGCAGCGCGTTCATGCGGACGTACAGGTCCGTATGGTCTTCCGCCTGGCCGGAGATGATGAGCGGCGTACGCGCTTCGTCGATCAGGATGGAGTCCACTTCGTCGACGATCGCGAAGTTGAGCGGACGCTGCACCCGCGCGTTCGGCTCGTAGACCATGTTGTCGCGGAGGTAGTCGAAGCCGAATTCGTTGTTGGTGCCATACGTGATGTCCGCGGCGTAGGCTTCCTGCTTCTGCTCGTGCGCCATCTGCGAGAGATTCACGCCGCAGGACAGGCCGAGGAAGTTGTAGAGGCGCGCCATCCATTCGGCATCACGCTGCGCGAGGTAGTCGTTCACCGTGACGACGTGCACACCGCGGCCCGACAGCGCATTCAGATACGCCGCGAGCGTGGCGACGAGCGTCTTGCCTTCGCCGGTGCGCATTTCCGCGATCTTGCCGTAGTGCAGGACCATGCCGCCGATCAGCTGGACGTCGAAGTGACGCATCTTCAGCACGCGCCGGCTGGCTTCGCGGCACACCGCGAACGCCTCGGGCAAGATCACGTCCAGCGACTCTCCGCCCGCGACACGTTGACGGAATTCGTCGGTCTTGGCGCGCAGTTGATCGTCCGAATACTTCTCGACGGTCGGCTCGAGCGCATTGATCGCCGCAACGGTCTTTTGGTACTGCTTGACCAGCCGCTGATTGCGGCTGCCAAAAATCTTTTGAAGGAAACCGGTCGTCATCGGATCAGTGTCTGCGTCGCGGCTTCGGACGGGCGACAGCACCAAGCTGCGTCCGGGCTCGGAGAACCTCGGCGACTTAAGTCCATAGGGTGAAATTCGAATCGGGAATTTTAGCACGCGACTATGGCAGAGCTTGCGTCGGCTTGCCTGAGCGCGCGTCGGCGCAATGCGACAGTCAACCCGCCGAAAGCTTGCCGCGCCATGCGTTTTCCTGCGGGCCTCGTCCAGCGCTGCCGTCTGCCTCACGTACAATCGAACGTGTCTTTGAACGGTCCTGTCAGGGTCCGCACCCATCAAAATGAGCCGCTTTTCTACAAATTCAAGGCAAGGCACCCGGAAGGTCGATCCGCGACGCCCGCAGGCTGTCGCCGACGTGCTCGGCCGCACCGATGCGTTCCAGGCGTTGCGCGCGGGCGTCGAGCAGGTTGCCGCCCTGCAGCGCGATCTGGGCGCGCTGCTGCCGGATTATCTTGCTTCGAACGTGGAGCCGGGCTTCATCAAGGACGGCGTGCTGGCGCTGTTCGCCGCGCACAATGCGCTCGCCGCGCGCCTGCGGCATCTCGAACCCCGTCTGCTCTCGGACCTCCAGGCGCGCGGCTGGGCCGTGAATGCGTTGCGCATTCGCGTGCGTCCGCAGCCGATGAAAGAGCCCGCGCAGCCGAAGCAGGCGCGCATGTCGCAAGCGGGCGCGTCTGCGCTGCAGGACCTGGCCGAGGCGCTCGAACCGTCGCCACTTCAGGAAGCGCTGGCGCGAATGGCGTCACGTCATCGCCTCACGCAAAAAAAATGAGCGGCGCTTGCGCGTCGCTCATCTCATGTTGCCGCCGGCTGCTGCCGCTTTGATCAGGCAAATGCCGTTTGCGTGTCGAAGCCGAAACCGCGCGGCGCCTGCTTGCTGTCCTCGAACGTGACGATCTCGTAGGCGTCCTCGTGTGCGAGCAACTCGCGCAGCAGCATGTTGTTCATCGCGTGGCCGCCCTTATACGCGTTGTACGAAGCCAGCAGCGGATGTCCCACCACGTAGAGGTCGCCGATCGCGTCGAGCATCTTGTGCTTGACGAACTCGTCGTCGTAACGCAAGCCGTCGTTGTTCAGGATGCGGTATTCGTCCAGCACGATCGCGTTGTCCATGCTGCCGCCGCGCGCCAGACCCAGCTCGCGCATCATCTCGACTTCATGCGCAAAGCCGAACGTGCGGGCCCGGGCGATCTCGCGGACATACGACGTGGTCGCGAAATCCACTTCCAGCGCCTGACCGGTCTTGTCGACGGCCGGATGACGGAAGTCGATAGTGAAGCTCAGCTTGAAGCCGAAGTACGGCTCGAGACGGGCGAACTTGTCACCGTCGCGGACCTCGACGGGCTTCGTGACCTTGATGAATTTCTTCGGCGAATTCTGCTCTTCGATACCCGCCGACTGGATCAGGAACACGAAGGAAGCCGCGCTGCCGTCCATGATCGGGATTTCCTCGGCGGTGACATCGACGTACAGATTGTCGATGCCGAGGCCCGCGCACGCCGACATCAAGTGCTCGATGGTGGACACGCGCGCCCCGTCCTTCTGCAACACGGACGCGAGCCGGGTATCGCCGATCGACATCGCGGACGCGGGGATATCGACTGCCTGGGGCAAATCGATACGCGAAAACACGATGCCCGTGCCAGCCGGCGCGGGCTTCAGGGTCAGCTCGACCTTGCGGCCGGAATGGAGCCCGATTCCCACGGTCTTGACGACGGTCTTGATTGTTCGCTGCTTCAACATGATGTTCTTTTCCGATTTACATTCCCTATAAAGAGAATCAATCACTCACTTTATTCCAATAGGCCGAATTATACTCTATTCGCCAGGCGCCGTCGTGCTTCGGGACGTATCAACTGTTTCCCTGTGTTACTCGCGCACGGCATTTTTGAAAGTAGAACGGGCCGATGCCCGGAATGGAGGCATTTCCGGTCATCGGCCCCAAGTTGCGGCGGATTACGAGGGCGCCATCAGCGTTGCGCTACGGCAACGCGGCGCCGCTGGAATCAGCGCAACGTCGCGAGGATGCTTCGAGCGTCGCTGACTTCGAACTTGCCGGGCGCTTCGACGTGCAGCGTCTTGACCACGCCGTCGTCGACCACCATCGCGTAACGCTGGGAACGGATTCCCATGCCACGCTCGGTCAAATCCTGATCCAGTCCGAGTGCCTGGGCGAAACGCGCACTGCCGTCCGCGATCATCTTCACCTTGCCCGCGGTTTGAAGATCGCGTCCCCACGCGCTCATGACGAACGCGTCGTTGACGGAAACGCACCAGACCTCGTCGATGCCGGCAGCGGACAGCTCCGCCGCCGCCTCGACATAGCCGGGCACGTGCCTGGCGGAGCACGTCGGCGTGAACGCGCCCGGCAATCCGAAGATCACCACGCGTTTGCCTGCGCACCGCTCGCGCGCCTGGAACCCGTTCGGTCCCACGGCGCAGCCTTCCGTCGCCTCCTCGATGAACTCGAAGAGACGCACATCCGGCAGCGTGTCACCCACTTTGATCATGCTCGGTCCTTCCCTTGTCAGTGCTCGTGAACCTGCTCGCGATCGCATCGTCCCGCGAATCCTGCCCGACGGCGTGACGGTCATGCGGCTTCCATCCGGATTCCCCAGCCTCGGGGAGCGAAAGCGTGGGGGTCGGCTGGCCACGGCCCGGCGTCCGTCTGTGAATCAGGACGCGGCCTTGGACAGTCGCCCCACGTGATGCCTGCATGAACCGCGCAAGACGTCCGGCGCGGCAACGCGGTGAGCTGCTTCGTCAGACTTCGTTCAGCAGCAAATCACGTGCGCGACGCTCAGTCGGCCTGCTTGCGCAGGAACGCCGGAATGTCATACGTATCGACACCCTTTTCCTGCAAAGCCTGCACATGCGATGCCGCCGTCTCGCGCGTCGAACGCCACACCGCCGGGGTGTCGAGCTGACCATAATCCGTGGTCGACTGGCCGTGCTGCGAACCGTACGAATTGTGCGCCGTTTGGGGACCGTGTGCGATCGGCTGGTTGTCGGTGCCGGTACGGAGCAGGGTCATCGGCGCTTGCTGCTGCTTCTTCGCCGCGCGGCCCAGACCCGTCGCCACCACCGTCACGCGCAGGGCGTCGCCCATTGCGTCGTCATACACTGCACCGAAGATCACGGTGGCATCGTCAGCCGCGTAGGACTTGATGGTGTTCATCACTTCACGCGTTTCCGACAGACGCAGCGAACGGCTCGACGTGATATTCACCAGCACGCCGCGCGCACCCGACAGATCCACACCTTCCAGCAGCGGGCTGGCAACAGCCTGCTCGGCAGCCAGACGCGCGCGATCGACGCCGGCAACCGTCGCCGTGCCCATCATCGCCTTACCCTGCTCGCCCATCACGGTCTTCACGTCTTCGAAGTCGACGTTGACCAGGCCATCGACATTGATTATTTCAGCGATACCCGCGACAGCGTTGTTCAGCACGTCATCCGCGCACTGGAAGCACTTGTCCATCTCGGCGTCATCGCCCATCACCTCGAACAGCTTGTCGTTCAGCACGACGATCAGCGAGTCGACGTGATCCTCCAGTTGCTGCGAACCAGCTTCTGCAACACGCATGCGGCGGCCGCCTTCGAACTCGAACGGCTTGCTCACGACGCCAACGGTCAGAATGCCCATTTCCTTGGCGATCTGCGCGACCACCGGCGCCGCGCCCGTGCCCGTGCCGCCGCCCATGCCTGCCGTGATGAACACCATGTGCGCGCCGCGCAGTGCATCGGCGACACGCTCGCGTGCATCTTCCGCCGCTTCCTTGCCCTTCTCAGGCTTGGCGCCTGCGCCGAGACCGGTCATGCCCAGTTGCAGCACCGTCGGCGCGCGCGAACGGGCCAGCGCTTGCGCGTCGGTGTTCATCACGATGAAGTCGACGCCCTGCACACCGCGGTTGATCATGTGCTGAACTGCATTACCGCCCGCACCACCAACACCCACGACCTTGATGATCGTGCCGTTGGTTTCCGTTTCCAGCATTTCGAAATCCATGTTGCCTCCGTCAAGAATGAAGATCGGCGTTATTCGATGAGAGATCGGGCAACCTCACATCGCGCGCCAGCCGCCGGTACCAGCGCGTAATTCGTTTGCTGCGTATTCGTCAGAAATTCCCGAGGAACCAGTCCTTCATCCTCGTAAAAACTTGTCCCATCGATCCGTTCTGCACCGCGACCTTGCGGCCGCGCATGCGTTGCGAGCGTCCTTCGGCGAGCAGGCCCATCGCGGTGGAGTAGCGCGGATTGCGCACCACGTCCGCGAGACCGCCCGCGTATTCCGGCACGCCGATGCGCACCGGCTTCAGGAAGATGTCTTCGCCGAGTTCGACCATGCCGGGCATCATCGCGGCGCCGCCGGTCAGCACGACGCCGCTCGACAGCAGCTCTTCGTAGCCCGACTCGCGCACCACCTGCTGCACCAGCGAGAACAGCTCCTCGACGCGCGGCTCGACCACCGCCGCCAGCGCCTGGCGCGACAGCGTGCGCGGGCCGCGTTCGCCGAGTCCCGGCACTTCGATCATTTCGTCCGGATCGGCGAGCGCCTGCTTCGCGATGCCGTAGCTCACCTTGATGTCTTCCGCGTCGGGCGTCGGCGTGCGCAGCGCCATGGCGACGTCGCTCGTGATCTGGTCGCCGGCGATGGGGATCACGGCTGTGTGGCGGATCGCGCCTTCGCTGAAGATGGCGATGTCAGTCGTGCCGCCGCCGATATCGACGAGCACCACGCCCAGTTCCTTCTCGTCCTCGGTCAGCACCGCCAGCGACGACGCCAGCGGCTGCAGCACGAGGTCGTTCACTTCGAGGCCGCAGCGGCGCACGCACTTGACGATGTTCTGCGCCGCGCTCACCGCGCCCGTGACGATGTGCACCTTCACTTCCAGCCGGATGCCGCTCATGCCGATCGGCTCGCGCACGTCTTCCTGGCCGTCGATGATGAATTCCTGCGTCAGGATGTGCAGCACCTGCTGGTCGGTCGGGATGTTGATCGCCTTGGCCGTTTCGATCACGCGCGCGACGTCCGCCTGCGTGACTTCCTTGTCCTTGATCGCCACCATGCCGCTCGAATTGAAGCTGCGGATATGGCTGCCCGCGATGCCGGTGAAGACGTTCGTGATCTTGCAGTCGGCCATCAGCTCGGCTTCCTCCAGCGCGCGCTGGATGGACTGCACCGTGGCCTCGATATTGACCACGACGCCCTTCTTCAACCCCTTCGAGTCGGCCTGACCGAGTCCGATCACCTCATAGTGGCCTTCGCCCTTCAGTTCGGCGACGATCGCGACCACCTTCGACGTTCCGATGTCGAGGGAAACCAGCAGGTCTTTGTAGTCTTTGCTCATAGCGTGCTCATGCCCGTGATGTCTGCTTACTTCTTGGCCTTGTCGGTGTCATTGATGAAGCGCATGTTCGCTGCTCGTATCGCGAAGCCGTTCGGGTAACGCAAATCCGCATATTCGATCTCCTTGCCCCAGCGCCCCGTGACCGCCGGCCACGACGCGACGAAGCGCTTGCTGCGCTCGAGCAGCGTGTCCTGATTGCGCTCACGCCCGAGTTCGACCTGCATGCCGTTCGAGAGCTTCACCGTCCACGCGAAACGCGGCGACAGCGTCACTTCGTCCGGCTTCGCATCCAGCGGCGCGAACCACTTCTCGAAGTCGTGATAGCGCGCGACCACTTCCTTCGCGGTGCCTTCCGGTCCGTCGAACGCGGGCAGGTCGTCGTCCAGCTCGCCCTGGTTCGCGGTGAACAACTCGCCGTCCGTGCTCACCAGCTGATCCGTGCCCCACGTGCCGAGCGGCTTGTATTCCTCGAGCGTCACTGCAAGCGCGTTCGGCCAGACCCGGCGCACGCTCGCATGCCGCACCCACGGCACCTGTTCGAACGCGGTCCGCGCCGAATCCAGGTCCACCGTGAAGAAATTGCCCTTCACGCGCCCGACCACGCTCGCACGGATCACCGGCGAACTGATGTGGGTCGTGTCGCCGTCGATCTGGATTTCGCGCAGCCGGAACTCGGGACGCTGGATCGCCCAGTAACCCGCGGCGCCCAGCAGCAGCAGCACGAGTACGACGTGCAGCGCATTGGCGGCGAGGTTGAGTTGGCGAACGTTGTTCCACATAGTTTCGCTGCTACAGGTCCGGTGAGTGATCGCTTTATTGCTTTGCTGCTTTATTGCTTCAAGGTCAGGGACAGCACCTGCACGACGAGATCGCTGTAGCTGATGCCGACCGCACGCGCGGCTTTCGGCGGCAGCGAGTGATCCGTCATGCCGGGCGCCGTGTTCACTTCCAGGAAATACGGATTGCCGTCGGCGTCGAGCATGAAGTCGGCGCGGCCCCAGTCGGTGCAGCCGAGGATGTCGAACGCGCGCTTCGTCAACTGCTTCATGCGCGTTTCCTCGGCTTCCGTCAGGCCGCACGGAATCAGGTACTGCGTGTCGTCGGCGACGTACTTCGCGTGATAGTCGTAGAACTCGCCGGCCGGCACGATCTTGATGACCGGCAAATCCAGGTCGCCCGCGATGCAGCAGGTGTATTCGCCGCCGCCCTCGATGCTCTGCTCGACGATCACGATCTTGTCGAAACGCGCGGCTTCCGCCAGCGCCGCGCCGAGCGTTTCGGCGCTCTTCACCTTGATGACCGCGACGCTCGACCCTTCGCTCGCCGGCTTCACGAAGAGCGGCAAGCCGAGCTTCGCGATGATGTCCTGCGCGCGCGCTTCATAGTCTTCGTCGCGGAAGACGGTTTCGAACGGCGGCGTCGGGATGCCGGTCTGCTGCCACACGAGCTTGGTGCGCAGCTTGTCCATGCCGAGCGCGGAACCCAGCACGCCGCTGCCCGTATAACGGATGCCGTAGAAATCCAGCGCGCCCTGCAACTGTCCGTTCTCGCCGTAACCGCCGTGCAGCGCGATGAACGCGCGCTCGAAGCCTTCGCTCTTCAGTTCCGCCAGCGGACGCTCGGCCGGGTCGAACGGATGCGCATCCACGCCGGCGGCGCGCAGACCTTCGAGCACGAGCCGCCCGGAGTTGAGCGACACCTCGCGCTCGGCGGAATGACCGCCCAGCAGCACCGCGACTTTGCCGAAGAGTTTCGGATCGATTCGATTCACTTGATTGCTCGTTACGTCTGTCATGTCAGTTCTGACCGCTCGTCGTGCTTGTGGCATTGGCGAGCTTGCCGCACACCCCGCCGATGGAACCCGCGCCCATCGTGATCACCACATCGCCGTTGCGCGCGAGCGTCGTGATCGCATCCGGCATCTCGTCCACCGTGTCGACGAACACCGGCTCGACCTTGCCCGCCACCCGAATGGCCCGCGCGAGCGCCCGGCCGTCGGCGGCGACGATCGGCGCTTCGCCCGCGGAGTACACCTCGGTGAGCACGAGGGCATCGACCGTCGACAGCACCTTCACGAAGTCTTCGAAGCAGTCGCGCGTGCGCGTGAAGCGATGCGGCTGGAACGCCAGCACCAGACGGCGCCCCGGAAACGCGCCGCGCGCCGCCGCAATGGTCGCGGCCATTTCCACCGGGTGATGACCGTAGTCGTCGATCAGCGTGTACGCGCCTTCGCCTGCGTTCGCGTTCACTTCGCCGTAGCGCTGGAAGCGCCGGCCCACGCCGTTGAATTCGGCGAGCGCACGCTGGATATCGGCATCCGGCACTTCGAGTTCAGTCGCAATCGCAATGGCCGCGAGCGCGTTCTGCACGTTGTGCGTACCCGGCAGGTTCAGCACGATGTCGAGCGACGGCGCGTCGGTGCGCAGCGTCGTGAAATGCATGCGGCCATTGCGCGCCTCGACGTTCACCGCGCGCACTTCGGCTTCCGCGCCGAGGCCATAGCGGATGATCGGCTTCGATACGAACGGCAGGATCTCGCGCACGTTCGGATCGTCGACGCACAACACCGCGATGCCGTAGAACGGCAGACGGTGCGTGAACTCGATGAACGCCTGCTTGAGCCGCGCGAAGTCGTGGCCGTAGGTGTCCATGTGATCGGCGTCGATGTTCGTGATGACTTCGATCACCGGGAACAAATTCAGGAACGACGCATCCGACTCGTCCGCTTCGGCCACGATGAAGTCGCCGGTGCCGAGCCGCGCGTTCGCGCCCGCGCTGTTGAGACGCCCGCCGATCACGAAGGTCGGATCGAGCCCGCCCGCCGCCAGCACGCTCGCGACGAGCGAGGTGGTCGTGGTCTTGCCGTGCGTGCCGGCAATCGCGATGCCCTGCTTCAGGCGCATCAGCTCCGCGAGCATCACGGCGCGCGGCACGATGGGCACGCGGCGATGGCGCGCGGCCAGCACTTCGGGATTGTCGGAACGCACGGCCGTCGACACGACGACCGCGTTCGCGCCTTCGATGTTGTGCTCGTGATGGCCGATCTCGACACGCGCGCCGAGTGCGCGCAGGCGTTCGGTCACCGGGCCGTTCGAGAGATCCGAGCCGCTGACGTGGTAGCCGAGATTGAGCAGCACTTCGGCGATGCCGCTCATGCCCGCGCCGCCGATCCCGACGAAGTGAATATGCTTGACGATATGTTTCATTCAGTGTGCCTCCCGAGCTTGCGCGTCGAAACGCGCGCCCGCCACGTCGGCGCAAATACTCGCGACCTTCTCGGTCGCGTCCGGCTTCGCCAGCTCGCGTGATCGCACGGCCATTCCGGCCAGCGTTTCGCGGGTCTGTACGCGCAACCAGTCGGCGAGCTTTTGCGCCGACAAATCATGTTGTTGTATCAGCTCGGCCGCGCCGTTCTTCGCGAGGAACGCGCCGTTGGTCGTCTGGTGATCGTCGACGGCGAACGGGAACGGCACGAACAACGCAGCCACGCCCACGGCCGCAATTTCGGAAACGGTCATGGCGCCCGAGCGGCAGATCACGAGATCCGCCGCCGCATAGGCGCTGGCCATGTCTTCGATGAACGGCACGAGTTGCAGGTCTTCGTCCTGCACGAGGCCCACCGCCGCGTAATGTGCTTCGAGCGCCGCAATATGCTTCGCGCCCGCCTGATGCACGATGCGCGGACGCTGGTCCGATGCGAGCAGCGCGAGCGCCTTCGGCACGGTTTCGTTCAGCGCCGCAGCACCAAGACTGCCGCCGACGACGAGCACATTCAGGCGTCCCGAACGCGCGGCGTAGCGTTCTTTGGGTGGCAAAGCGCTGGTTAGTTCCGCACGGATCGGATTACCCGTCCATTCCGCATTCGGCAGAGCATTGGGGAACGCCACCAGCACGCGCTTCGCGAGATGCGCGAGCAGCTTGTTCGCGAGTCCGGCGATCGAATTCTGTTCGTGCAGCACGAGCGGGCAGCCCGCGAGCTTCGTCATGATGCCCGCCGGAAACGTGATGTAGCCGCCCATGCCGAGCACCACATCCGGCTTCACGCGGCGCAGCGCAGCGAGACTCTGCGTGCAGGCGCGCAGCAGGTTCACCGGCAGCATCAGCTTGGTCTTGAGACCCTTGCCGCGCACGCCGCCGAAGCGCACGTATTCCATCGGAATGCCGTGCTTCGGCACGAGCGTCGCCTCCATGCCGGACGCGTTGCCGAGCCATACCACGCGCCAGCCGCGCGACTGCATCCAGTGCGCGACCGCGAGCCCCGGGAACACATGGCCCCCGGTGCCGCCCGCCATCACCATCAAGGTGCGGTCGCGTCGCGCGCTCATACTTTTCCTCCGCGCATCAGCACCCGGTTTTCATAGTCGACGCGCAGCAGCACCGCCAGCGCGACGCAGTTCAGCAGAATGCCCGAGCCGCCGTAGCTGACGAGCGGCAGCGTGAGACCCTTGGTCGGCAGCAGGCCGAGGTTCACGCCCATGTTGATGAAGGTCTGCGCGCCAAACCAGATGCCCACGCCCTTCGCCATCAGGCCGGCGAAGGTGCGGTCGAGCGCAAGCGCCTGGCGACCGATCTCGAACGCACGGCGCACGATCCAGTAGAACAGCAGGATCACGCAGATCACGCCGACGAAACCAAGCTCCTCGCCGATCACAGCCAGGATGAAGTCGGTATGCGCTTCCGGCAGGTAGTTGAGCTTCTCGACACTGCCGCCGAGTCCGACGCCGAACCACTCGCCGCGTCCGAACGCGATCAGCGAGTGCGTCAGCTGATAGGCCTTGCCTTGCGCGTAACGGTCGTCCCACGGATCGAGGTAGGCGAAGATCCGTTCGCGACGCCACGGCGACGCCCACACCAGCAGCGCGAAAGTGCCGACGGCCGTTGCCACCAGGCCGCCGAACAGCTTGCCGTTCACGCCGCCGAGGAACAGCACGCCCATCGCGATGGCCGCGATCACCATGAACGCGCCCATGTCCGGTTCGAGCAGCAGCAGCGCGCCGACGAAACCGACCGCGACGGCCATCGGCAGGAAGCCCTTGCCGAAGCTGTGCATGAACTCCTGCTTGCGCACGGTGTAGTTCGCGGCGTAGATGGTCACCGCGAGCTTCATGATTTCCGACGGCTGCATGTTCGTGATGCCGAGCGGAATCCAGCGGCGCGCGCCGTTCACGCCCTTGCCGATGTGCGGGATCAGCACGATGATCAGCAGCACCAGCGAGATGAGGAAGAACTTCGGCGCGTACTTTTCCCAGACCTTGATCGGAATCTTGAAGGCGATCACCGCGCCGACGAGCGCTGTCGCAATCGAGATCAGGTGGCGCACGAGGAAGTGCCAGTCGCGGTAGCTCGAATACTTCGGCGAATCCGGCATCGCGATGGACGCCGAATACACCATCACCACGCCCAGGCCGAGCAGCGCGATCGTCACCCACAACAGCGAATAGTCATAGTCGAGCATGCGCGAGCGCGCGGGACGCACGCCGTTCACCGCGCTCGAAATGCCGCCCGCGCTTTCGCGGCGCGAACGCATGCCGGAGTCCGTGCGGCCCGCGAGCGAGTCGTGCGAGACCACGTTGCGCTGGCCCGTCAGTTTCGATCCGAAGCGTTCCGTCCAGCTCATAGCATCACTCCCCGCGCGGCGGCGATTTCTTCGACCGCGCCGCGAAACACGTCGGCGCGATGTGCGTAGTTCTTGAACATGTCGAGGCTCGCGCACGCGGGCGAGAGCAGCACGGCGTCGCCGGCTTCCGCGATGCGCGCGGCGGCGTTCGTCGCCGCTTCGAGCGTGGCGTGGTCTTCCAGCGCGACGCCGGTGGCGGCGAGCGTCTCGCGCAGGCGCGGCGCGTCGCGGCCGATCAGCATCACCGCGCGCGCCCAGCGGCCGACCGGCGCTTCGAGCGGCGAGAAGTCCTGGCCCTTGCCGTCGCCGCCGGCGATCAGCACGACGCGTTGCGCGAGGCCGTCGAGCGCCGCGACCGTGGCGCCGACATTGGTGCCCTTGCTGTCGTCGACGTAATCGACGCCGTCGATCTGCGCGATCACTTCCACGCGATGCGGCTCGCCGCGATATTCACGCAGCCCGTGCAGCAGCGCCGCGAGCGGCAGGTCGATCGCGCGCGCGAGCGCCAGCGCGGCCAGCGCGTTCGCCGCGTTGTGCAGGCCGCGGATGCGCAGCGCGTCGGCGGGCATCAGACGCTTCGACACGAGGTTCGGCTCGGCGGCTTCCTGCTTGCGGCGACGCGACGGCGCGGGCTCGCCCGAGGCGTCCTGATCGATGCCTGCCACCAGCCACAGCATGCCGTTGTCACGCAGCAGCCCGTAGTCGCCGACGAACGACGGCTCGTTCAGACCGAAGCTCACCACGCGGTCCTGCGCGATGTTCTTCGCGAGCGCCATGGTGCGCGAGTCGTCGCGGTTCAGCACGCGCACCGTGCGCGGCCCGAAGATGCGGCCCTTCGCGGCGGCGTAGGCATCGAGGCCGCCGTGCCAGTCGAGGTGATCCTGCGTGATGTTGAGCACCGCGGCGGCGTCCGGCGCGAATGTGTGCGCGGTTTCCAGCTGGAAGCTCGACAGTTCGAGCACCCACACGTCAGGCAGCGCGGTCTGGTCGATGGCTTCGGTCAGCTTGTCGAGCATGGCCGGGCTGATGTTGCCCGCCACCGCCACCGTCTTGCCCGCGCGCTGGCACAAGAGGCCGGTGAGCGCGGTGGTCGTGGTCTTGCCGTTGGTGCCGGTGATCGCCAGCACCTTCGGCGCATAGCCATTCGCGCCGAGCCCGGCAAGCGCCTGCGCGAACAGTTCAAGTTCGCCCCACACCGGAATGCCGCGCTCGTTGGCAGCGGCGATCAGCGGCGCGAGGTCTTCCGCGAGCGGCGACAGCCCCGGGCTGATCGCGACCAGCTCGATGCCGCCGTCCAGCAATTCGGGCGTGAAGGCGCCGCCGACGAAGTCCGCATCGATCCTGTGGACGGCCAATTCGGAGAGATTGGGCGGCGTCTCGCGCGTGTCGGCGATACGCAGGCGGCAGCCGTGCCTGGCGCACCAGCGCGCCATCGCCAGACCGGATTCACCCAGTCCCAGCACGAGCACCATCGGACTTTGCCGACCCACGAACTTCTCGCCAAACATCGCTTTACCTTTCCCGGAGAACTACAAAAAGACCTGAACAGCTTTGGGTGCTGCAAACGCTCAGCAAACGCTCAACGCAGCTTCAGCGTCGAGAGGCCAAACAGGCACAACATCAACGTGATGATCCAGAAGCGCACCACCACCTGCGTTTCGGTCCAGCCGGACAGCTCGTAGTGGTGATGCAGCGGCGCCATCTTGAAGAAACGGCGGCCTTCGCCGTAACGGCGCTTCGTGAACTTGAACCAGAACACCTGCAGCATCACCGACAGCGTTTCCGCCACGAAGATGCCGCCCATGATGAACAGCACGATCTCCTGACGCACGATCACCGCCACCGTGCCGAGCGCGCCGCCGAGCGCGAGCGCGCCGACATCGCCCATGAAGACCTGCGCGGGGTGCGTGTTGTACCAGAGGAAGGCGAGGCCCGCGCCGCCCATCGCCGAGCAGAAGATCAGCAGTTCGCCCGCGCCGGGAATGTGCGGGAACAGCAGATACTTCGAGTACACCGAGCTGCCCATCACGTATGCGAACGCGCCCAGCGACGCACCCACGAGCACGACGGGCATGATGACGAGGCCGTCGAGGCCGTCGGTGAGATTCACGGCATTGCTCGAACCGACGATCACGAAATACGTCAGCGCGATGAAGCCCCACACGCCGAGCGGATAGCTGATGGCCTTCACGAACGGCAGCATCAGGTCGGCGCGCGCGGGCAGGCCCATGGAAAGACCGCTGCGCACCCACGCCATGAAGAGATCGAATACGCGCGTGTTGCTCGCTTCGGACACGCTGAACGCGAGATACACGGCGGCGAACAGGCCGATCACCGATTGCCAGAAATACTTCTCGCGCGACGACATGCCGCGCGGGTCCTTGTGCACGACCTTGCGGTAGTCATCCACCCAGCCGATCACGCCATAGCCGAAGGTGACGAGCATCACGATCCACACGAAGCGGTTCGTGAGGTCGGCCCACAGCAGCGTGGACACCGCGATGCCGATGAGGATCAGCACGCCGCCCATGGTCGGCGTGCCGGACTTGACGAGGTGCGACTGCGGACCGTCCTTGCGCACGGCCTGGCCGACCTTCAGCGCGGTCAGCTTGCGGATCACCCAGGGGCCGCAGACGAGGCCGATCAACATGGCCGTCGCCGTGGCGCCCACGGCGCGAAACGTGAGGTAGTTGAACACGCGCATGAAGCTGGCGTCATTCTGGAGCCATTGCGCGAGTGCGAGTAGCATGCTGGTCCTTCAGTGAATCAATGTGCGGCGGGCGCTTGGCCCGCTGCGGGTTGATGTGGACTCGTCAAGGCGTCCACCACGCGCTCCATCTTCATGAAGCGCGAGCCTTTCGCGAGATACGTGGCGTGCTCGCCGTAGCCGGCGTGTTCGAGCGCGTCGATCAGGCTGGCCGCGTCATCGAAATGCGCGCCGGTCTGCTTCGATGCCTGCGCGTTGAATGCGTTCACCGCATCGCGGCTGGCTGCGCCCAGCGCGAACAGCGCATCGATGCCGCGCTCCGCCGCATACGCGCCGACTTCGCGATGAAACGCCGGGCCTTCCTCGCCGACTTCACCCATGTCGCCCATCACGAGCACGCGCGGCGCGGCCTGCGAGGCCAGCACGTCGATGGCGGCGCGCATCGAATCCGGATTCGAGTTGTAGGTGTCGTCGATCACCGTGGCGCCGGCCAGCGCGCCGAGCTGCGCGCGCTTCACTTGCAGGCGGCCCTTTACCGGCTGGAAGGCTTCGAGGCCGCGCTTCACGGCATCCAGCGCAACGCCTGCGGCCAGCGCCGCCGCCGCGGCGGCCAGCGCGTTGCGCGCGTTGTGCTCGCCGAGCACGGCCAGCGCGACATCGCACGCGCCCTGCGGCGTGTGCAGATGGACCGTCGTGCCGTCGAGCGTGCCGGTGACGGCGGCTTTCGAGGTGTCGTCGGTGAGCGCGAAATCCATGATCGGATTGCCCGTCGCCGCGACGCGCCAGATGCTGGCGTAGTGATCGTCCGCCGGGAACACGGCCGTGCCGGTCTCGCCGAGCGCATGGATCACGGACGCATGTTCGAGCGCAACGGCTTCGACCGTCGCCATGAATTCCTGATGCTCGCGCTGCGCGTTGTTGACCACGGCGACAGTGGGCGCCGCGATCTTGCCCAGCAGTTCGGTTTCGCCCGGATGATTCATCCCGAGCTCGACCACGGCCAGCTTGTGCGACGCGTTCAGGCGGAACAGCGTGAGCGGCAGGCCGATGTCGTTGTTGAAGTTGCCCGCGGTCGCGAGACGCGTCTCTTCGCCGACGGCCGCAGCGAAGATCGAGGCGATCATTTCCTTGACCGTGGTCTTGCCGTTGCTGCCCGTGACGGCGACGAGCGGCATCGTGAAGCGCATGCGCCAGCCGTGTGCCAACGCACCGAGGCCCGCGCGCGTGTCCTTTACCTTGATGGCAGGAAGCGGCCAGGCACTGCCGTTGCTTGATTCGCGTGACACGAGCGCGGCGGCCGCGCCGCTTTTCGCCACCTGATCGAGGAAATCATGCGCATCGAAACGATCGCCCTTCACCGCGATGAACAGGTCGCCGGGCTGCACGCCGCGACTGTCGGTGACGATGCGTTCGATCGCAATGTCGTTCTCGCCGTGGAGCGTGGCGCCCGGGATCAGCGCGGCGGCGTCGCGCAAGGTGAACATCGTCATTCGCCACCTCCGCGCGGTTGCGTGGCGCGCGATGCCAAGGCGAGGCGCGCGTGATCCTGGTCCGAGAACGCGCGCTTCTTGCCCATGATTTCCTGCGTGGCCTCATGCCCCTTGCCGGCGAGCACGACGACGTCCTCGCGCGCGGCTGCGCGGATGGCCTGCAGGATGGCGCTCGCGCGATCCTCGATGCGGCGCGTCCGCGCCGCGTCCTTCATGCCGGCGGCGATCTGCTCGATGATCGACATCGGGTCTTCGCTGCGCGGGTTGTCGCTCGTGATGACGACCTGATCGGCAAGACGCTCGGCGATGGCGCCCATCAACGGACGCTTGGTCGCGTCGCGGTCGCCGCCGCAGCCGAACATGCAGATCAGTTCGCCGCCGCGCGCCGCCGCCATCGGGCGCAGCGCGGCCAGGGTCTTGTCCAGTGCGTCCGGCGTGTGCGCGTAATCGATCACGACGAGCGGCTCGTCGTTCTGCAGGCGGCCGCCCAGCCGTTCCATGCGTCCGTTCACCGATTCGAGCTTCGCGATGCGCGTGATCGCGGCATCGAAGGGCACCCCCACTTCCAGCAGCACGCCGAGCACCGCGAGCAGGTTGCTCACATTGAAGTCGCCGAGCGTGCCGACTTCGACATCGGCCTCGCCCCAGTCCGACGACAGGTGGAACGCCGTGCCCGTCGCGGTGGCGCGCACCTGCGTGGCGAGCAGCAGCGCGTCGGCGCCGGGCGTGGCGCTGACGGGCATCTCGACGCCATAGGCAATCGTGCGGACCTTGCCGCGCAGGGATTCGATCAGGCGCTGGCCCGCCGCGTCGTCGCGGTTGACGATGGCCGTCTTGAGCGTCGGCCACGCGAACAGGCGCGCCTTCGCGGCTTCATAGGCCGTGAACGTGCCGTGATAGTCGAGATGATCCTGCGTGAGATTCGTGAAGATGCCGATGTCGAAATCCACGCCGTTCACGCGCCCCTGATGCAGCGCGTGCGAGGACACTTCCATCGCGATGCCTTCAACACCCTGCGCCTTCAGCTGCGCGAGATTGCGTTGCAATTGCGGCGCGTCAGGCGTGGTGAAACCGGTATGCGTGAGCTTGCCCGGCATGCCGATGCCGAGCGTGCCGATGATCGCGCACGGGCGGCCGAGCGCCGTCAGCGCGGTGGCGATCCACTGGCTGCACGAGGTCTTGCCATTCGTGCCGGTCACGCCGACGGTCAGCATCGACGCCGTGGGCTCGCCGTACCACGCAGCAGCAATGGGACCGGCGAGCTCGTTGAGCGCCTTCACGGCGAGCGTCTTCGCTGCGTCCGGCTTGCCCGCGAAATGCTCGGGCTGATAGAGCGCGCAGGCGGCGCCCGCGGCGAGCGCTGCATCGAGGTACGGACGGTTGTCGGCGCCATCGACGGCATACGCCAGGAACACGTCGCCGCTCTTCAGCGAACGCGTGTCCGCATGCAGGTGCGCGTCCGGGCGAGCATGCGCGCGCAGCCAGTCGACGGCGTGCGACATGTCCTTCTGCATGCGCGTCTGACGGGCTTGCGCGCTCATCGCACGACTCCCGGATGCGTCTTCGCATTGCTCGACACCGCGACCTTTTTCGCGGTGTTCGGATTCGACGGCTGGGCGCCCTCGGA
Organism: Caballeronia sp. LZ043; assembly: GCF_031451075.1. Classification (NCBI taxonomy): domain Bacteria; kingdom Pseudomonadati; phylum Pseudomonadota; class Betaproteobacteria; order Burkholderiales; family Burkholderiaceae; genus Caballeronia; species Caballeronia sp. LZ043. The sequence continues at coordinate 2,431,054 of NZ_JARUXT010000001.1, forward strand.
AGCATTCACGGCATTCGCCGGATTCGACTCGTCGTTCACGACCATCTGCTTGACCGGCATGTCAGGCGGCACGTTGAGCGCGCGCAGCGTGTCGCCGACCACGCCCGAAAACACCGGACCCGACACCTGGCCGCCGAAGTGGCTGCCGGCCGTCGGCTCGTCGACCGACACGGCCACGACGATGCGCGGATTGGGCATCGGCGCCATGCCGACGAACGACGCGCGGTACTTCGAATGATCGTAGCCGTGGCCGCCGTGCTTGTAGGCCGTGCCCGACTTGCCGCCGACGCGATAGCCCGGCACCGCCGCATCCGGCGACGTGCCGCCCTTCGACACCACGGTTTCCAGCATCGCGCGCACTTCACGCGCGGTGGCCGGCGCGAAGACACGCTGGCCGAGCGGCGGCTGGTCGGCCGGCGTGCGGAAGATGGAGACCGGCAGAATGGTGCCGTCGTTGGCGATGGCCGTATAGGCGCGCGCCAGCTGGAACAGCGAGGCGGACAGGCCGTAGCCGTAGGACATGGTCGCCTGCTCGATGCGGCGCCAGCTCTTCCACGGCCGCAGGCGTCCGGTCACCGCGCCGGGGAAGCCGACCTTCGGCGCCTGACCGAGCCCGATGCTCGTGTACATGTTCCACATTTCTTCGGGACGCAGCTGCATCGCGATCTTGGTCGCGCCGATGTTGCTCGACTTCTGGATCACGCCGCCCACCGTGAGCGTGCCGAAACCGGCGTCGTCCGTGATGCGCGCGCCGTCCAGCACGAAGGAGCCGCCGCCGGTTTCGACGAGCGTGTTCGGCGTCACCCGGTGCAGATCCAGTGCGAGCGAAACGGTGAACGGCTTCATGATCGAGCCCGGCTCGAAGGTGTCCGTGAGAATGCGGTTGCGCAACTGCTCGCCGGTCATGTGCGAGCGGTCGTTCGGGTTGTAGGTGGGATAGTTGACGAGCGCGAGCACCTCGCCCGTCTTCACGTCGATCACGATCGCCGCGCCCGCCTTCGCCTTCGACTTCTCGACGGCCGCCTTCAGGTTCGTGTACGCGATGTACTGGATCTTGCTGTCGATCGACAGTTCGACATCCTTGCCGTTGTGCGGCACCACCTGCTCGTCGACGTCCTCGACGATGTGCCCCATGCGGTCCTTGATCACGCGGCGCATGCCCGGCGTGCCGGCGAGCACGCCCTGGTCGCCGAGTTCGACCCCTTCCTGTCCCTTGTCTTCAATATTAGTAAAGCCGATCAGGTGTGCCGTGATTTCGCCTTCCGGATAGAAGCGCTTGTATTCGCCGCGCGAATAAATCCCGGGGATGTCGAGCGCCGCGACTTTCTGCGCGACTTCGAGCGGCACCTGGCGCTTCACGTAGACGAAGGTCTTGTCCATCGAGAGCTTCGTGCGCAACTCTTTCTGCGACATGTCGAGCAGCTTCGACAGCTCCGCGAGCTTGTCCGCGCCGAGATCGTTCGGCACGGCTTCGGGAATCGCCCAGATGGCCTTCACCGGCAGGCTCGTGGCGAGCACGAGACCGTTGCGGTCGCGAATCTGCCCGCGCGTGGCCGGCATTTCGAGCGTGCGCTGATAGCGGCTCTCGCCCTGCTTCTTGAAGAAGGCGTTGCCCGGGCCCTGGATCCAGAACGCGCGCCCGGCCAGCGCGACGAACGCCATGAACAGCAGGAACACGACGAACTTCGAACGCCACATCGGCAGGCGCACGGCGAGGAGCGGATTCGGCGTATGAGCGATGTCTCTCTGCTTCGCGGCTTTTTTCATCGCTTGGCTCCGCGGGCAGGCGGCGCCGACGCCGGCAGCGGCGGCGGCATGGGGGCGTCGGCGGCCTTGTTGGCGGCCGCGTCATAGGTGAGATATTGGGTACGTCCGGTCGTCACGGGCTGCATCTTGAGGGACGTGTTGGCCAATTGCTCGATGCGCGAAGTCTTCGACAGCGCGCTCTGCTGATACTGCAGTTGCGAATAATCCTGCTGCAGCTGACGCTCCTGCGATTGCGCCCGCTGCAGTTCGATGAACACCTGCCGCTGCTTGTTGGTGGCGCTGACGACCGACAGCGCGCACCCGAGCACGACGATCAGCAGCAGGATGTTGAGACGGTTCATGGCGCGATCCGCTCCGCGATACGCATCACCGCGGACCGTGCCCGGGGGTTGTCGGCCACTTCAGCCTCGCTCGGAAACACGCGGCCCACCACCCGCAACGGCGGGCTGGGAAGATCGACCGCACGGATCGGCAAGCGCCGGTCCACGGCGGGCGCGCTTGCGTGCGCCTGCATGAACCGCTTGACGATCCGGTCTTCGAGCGAATGAAAGCTGATCACGACCAGCCGCCCCCCTTGCTCCAACAATGCCAGTGCCGATTCGAGAACTACCTGCAGCTCCGCAAGCTCTTGATTGACGTGAATCCGTATAGCTTGAAAGGTGCGAGTTGCCGGGTCCTTGCCCTTTTCACGGGTTTTGACGACGTGACCCACGATTTCGGCAAGCTCGCGCGTGGTGTCGAGAGGCCCAAGACGGTCGGACTCTGCCCGGCGAGCAACAAGCGCCTTTGCAATCTGAAAAGCAAACCGTTCTTCCCCATAATCTCTTATCACCTCCGTCAGTTCCTGCACCGTGGCTCGCGCGAGCCACTCAGCCGCCGACTCCCCTCGAGTCGGATCCATCCTCATGTCGAGCGGACCTTGTGCGCGGAAGCTGAAGCCGCGCTCCGGATCGTCCACTTGCGGCGACGACACGCCCAGGTCCAGCAGCACACCCGACACTTTCTGCACGCCGCGCTCGCTGGCCGCTTCACGCATGACCGCGAAGCTGTCGTGAACGATCGCAAAGCGCGAATCCTGAATCTTTTCCGCCGCGGCGATGGCCTGCGGGTCTTTATCGAAAGCGATCAGCCGCCCCGCTTCGCCCAGCCGCTGCAAGATTGCTCCGCTGTGTCCGCCGCGCCCGAACGTGCCATCCATGTAGATGCCGTCGGTCCGCGTGATCAGCCCGTCTACCGCTTCCTTCAGCAGCACCGTGCGATGCTGCAGTTCATTTCCCATCGCAGGTGCCATGTTCTTCAGCGCCGCGTCAGAAGGTGAAGTTCTTCAGCGCGTCGGGCATGCCCTGCGCCATGGCCGCGGCTTCCTTCGCGGCGTAGGTTTCGGCATCCCATAATTCGAAGTGCGCGCCCATGCCAAGCAGCGTCACGTCTTTTTCAAGCGACGCAGCCGAGCGCAACTCGGGCGAAACCAGCACGCGCCCGCTGCCGTCCAGTTCGACGTCCATTGCATTACCGAGAAAGATGCGCCGCCACCACATCGCTTCCATCGGAAGCGCGGCGACCTTTGCGCGAAAGACTTCCCATTCGGGGCGTGGAAACAGCAACAGGCATCCATCCGGGCTCTTTGTGAGCGTCACCCGGCTTTCTGCCTGCCCTTGCAGCGCTTCCCGATAGCGGGACGGAATCGACATCCGCCCTTTCGCATCGAGCGTCAGCGCCGACGCCCCTTGGAACACTCGCCCCTCTCCCCTGTGCCTTCTGCCTTGTGCCCGTCCGGGTGCGCGCCTTGGCGTGCGTCCGGACCTTCTGGCCGGCTCCGGCGCCACGATGGCGCCCCTCCCGCCGCTGTTTTGCTCAAAAATGGCCTGTGAATCACACAAAAGACCACTTTCTCACACTGTCTCCCACTTTAGAGGAAGGCATTTCCTCGGTCAAGACGCGTAACTTTTTTTCGAGACGTTTTTTTCCGCTAGAACAAGGACTTAGCGCACGAGCTTGAAGTGACGGGAAAACAGAAAAGCGTTATGAATTAGAGAGCTAGTGACGGATCTGAAGGTGATACGTGAAATCAGCGCGTGAAATGAGGGAAATGTAACGGTTCTTGCGGGCGTTTCTCAGGCCAAAAGTGGAATTTCGCCGAGAAGCGGCCCGATTGGCCATCCATGGGCGACCGGGACCGTGGTCATACTATATATAGTAGGCGGTAGTGGTCATGACTTTCGATGCCGCGCGCATCAGCGCGCGCACGGGAAAGGGCATCTCGCTGCCGCCGGCGCTGGTTGCCGCGGCGGCGTGCGCACTTTCGTCGAGTCGCATCTGCTCGACAATGGCACGCGACGCGCGGTCATTGGCCGGCAACGTCTTCATGTGGCCGTCGAGATGCTGCTCGACCTGACGTTCGGTCTCGGCCATGAAGCCGAGGCTCGCGCGATCGCCGAACCGTCCCGCGACAAAACCGAGTGCCAGCGCACCGGCATACCAGAACGGATTGAGGAGGCTCGGACGCGACTCGAGATCCTTGAGCCGTTGCGACGTCCACGCCAGGTGATCTTCTTCCTCGCGTGCCGCGTGCTCGAAACTGGATTTCAGTTCAGGCGAAGTTGTCGCGAGCTTCTGCGCCTGATAAAGCGCCTGTGCGCAGACTTCGCCGACATGATTCACGCGCATCAGGCCGGCCGAGTGCGCGCGCTCCTTGTCGGTGAGTTGCAGTTCCTCAGGGAAGAGATCGTCTTCGGCACTCGTGCCCGGCGCCGCCTCGGGAAGCGGCCGCGACATGCGGCTCACACCGGTCATGGAGCGCAGCCCCCGATCGAACTCGCTGATGACTTCATCGAGCGTCATGTTCTCACCTCTCTTCGTTATCCGCCGACGGTGGCTGGAACCACCCGATCCAGCAATCCGCGTTCTTCACTCCAGCGTATCGCGGCGGCAAAACGCGGATTCTAGCGTACCTCGAATGCGTCCGATGGCTCGCTCCGCTGCGTCTGAGCTCCGCAACGGCCCTCGAAAATGGCAGCGACATGACAGGAATCTGGCTGTTGCCACTGCGCCGGCGTGGCCAAAAAGCACGGAACCGACCGCTCGAATCAGCCACAATTTGGAATTAGGGCAAACACGGGTCGCAAAAATCCTGCAAAACCAACATTTTAGGGCCTGTTGCGTAAACGTCACATGAGTCTCAAGGACGGGCCCCTTTTCCTTTGTCCGTAAAAGTCTCTTTGTTACATTACGTGTCAACTTCGTTAAGAAGCCCGGCAGGGACCGTCAACACACTGGCGCCAAGAACAGTGACCTTGCCAAAAAGTCGCAATCACTCCCTGGAGATCTATTCAATGAAAAAGTCGCTTCTCGCTCTCGCAGCTTTGGGCCTTTTCGCTGGTGCTGCCCATGCGCAGAGCAGCGTGACGCTGTACGGCATCATCGACGCAGGCTTCGTGTACACGAATAACGCCAACGGCCAAAAGCAGTACCAGATGAACAGCGGCAACCTGCAAGGCAGCCGTTGGGGCCTGCGTGGTACGGAAGATCTGGGTGGCGGTCTGAAGGCCATCTTTGTGTTGGAAAACGGCTTCAACGTGTTCAACGGCCGTCTGGGCCAAGGTGGTGCTGAATTCGGCCGTCAGGCATATGTCGGCCTGGGTTCGACGCAATTCGGTACGGTCACGCTGGGTCGCCAGTACGACTCCGTGGTTGACTACACGGGCGCATTCGAAGTCGGTAGCCAGTGGGCCTCGTACTTCGGCGCACACCCGGGCGACCTCGACAACCTGAACAACTCGAATCGCGTGAACAACGCGGTCAAGTACACGAGCGCGAACTACGCTGGCTTCACGTTCGGCGGTCTGTACAGCCTGGGCGGCAACGCTGGCCAGTTCAACCGCAACCAGATCTGGTCGGTTGGCGCAGGCTACGCACAAGGCCCGCTGCAATTGGGCGCCGGCTACCTGAACGTCAAGGATCCGAACTACTCGTTCTTCGGCAACACGCCGTCGTCGAGCGCTACGGCCTCGAACATGGCTGCCAGCCGCGTGTACTCGGGCTTTGCTTCGGCGAAGACGCAGCAAGTCATCTCGGCAGGCGGTGCTTACACGTTCGGCGCAGCGACCGTTGGCGCAACGTATAGCAACACGCAGTTCAAGGATGTCGCTTCGGAAGCCGGCACGGGCCTGAACCCGGCAGGTTACACGGGCGGTTCGGGCAAGTTCCACAACGCCGAAATCAACTTCAAGTATCAGCTGACCCCGGCTCTGCTGCTCGGCGTCGCTTACGACTACACGAAGGGCTACGGCCTGGGCGATGCCAAGTACCATCAGGCAATGCTCGGCGCGGACTACTTCCTGTCGAAGCGTACCGACGTGTACCTCGACGGTGTGTACCAGCACGCAAGCGGCACGGATTCGACTGGCCGCAGCGCAGTTGCCAGCATCAACGGCCTGTCGCCGTCGTCGACGACGAACCAGGTCGCTGCTATCGTCGGCATCCGCCACAAGTTCTAATAAGAACAAAGCAGCATGCTCTGAAAGGCGCCTTCGGGCGCCTTTTTTTCGTCTGCGTTCCGGTCCGGCATTGTCTGCGGCGGCTGTCGCTCGCAGCCAACAAAAAAGCCTTCATGTCTCACGACACGAAGGCTTTTTCTCGACTGGCCGATTTTTCAGAGTCGTCCGTCGCGTAGTTCGCGCCGCAGGATCTTGCCGACATTGCTCTTCGGCAGTTCGGTGCGAAATTCGATCATGCGCGGACGCTTGTAGCCCGTGAGCCGCTCCTTGCAATAGGCGATCACGTCCGCTTCGGTCAGGCTCGGGTCCCGGCGCACGATGAACAGCTTTACCGCCTCGCCGGAATTCTGATCCTTGACGCCGACCGCCGCCACTTCGAACACGCCGGGCAGCATCGCGACGACGTCCTCGATCTCGTTCGGATAAACGTTGAAGCCGGACACCAGGATCATGTCCTTCTTGCGATCGACGATCTTCACATAGCCCCGCTCGTCCAGCACGCCGACATCGCCGGAACGGAAAAAGCCGTCGGGCGTCATCACCTTGGCGGTTTCATCCGGACGATTCCAGTAGCCCGCCATCACCTGCGGCCCGCGAATGCAGATCTCGCCGGGCTGACCGAGCGGCACGTCGCGATTGTCGTCGTCGCGGATGGCGACTTCCGTCGAAGGCAGCGGCAGGCCGATCGTGCCGGTGTATTCGGTGGCCGTCGACGGATTGCAGGTGACGCACGGCGACGTTTCCGACAACCCGTACCCTTCGACAATCGGCACGCCCGTGCTCGCGAACCAGCGCTTGGCCACCGCTTCCTGCACGGCCATGCCGCCGCCGTTCGCGGCGATGAGCTTCGAGAAATCCAGCTTGCCGAAATCGGGATGATTCAACAGCGCGTTGTAGAGCGTGTTGACAGCCGGGAACGTGTTGATCCGCACGCCCTTCAGTTCCTTGATGGTGCCCGCGATGTCGCGCGGATTCGGAATCAGCATGCCGACGCCGCCGCAGCGGATCGTCAGGAAGCCGCAGACCGTCAACGCGAAGATGTGATACAGCGGCAACGCAACCACGCACACGAACTGGTCGATGTCCGGCCGACGCTTGCGCGCCGGATCGAACCACGCCTGGGATTGCAGCGTGTTCGCCACCACGTTGCCGTGCGTGAGCGTCGCGCCTTTCGCGACGCCCGTGGTGCCGCCGGTATATTGCAGGAACGCGACGTCGTCGGGGCCCTGCGTCACCGCTCGAAGCGTCGCGCGGCCGCCTTCGGCCAGTGCGTCATTGAAGCGGATGCTTCCGGGCAAACTCCATTCGGGCACCAGCTTTTTCACGCGGCGCACGACGAAATTGACGAGCAGGCCCTTCACGCCCATCAGGTCGCCCATCGCAGCGACGATCACGTGTTTGATCGCAGTGTTCCGGACCACGGCCTGCAAGGTGCCCGCGAAGTTTTCCAGAATGACGATCGCTTCCGCGCCGCTGTCCTTGAGCTGATGCTCCAGTTCGCGCGGCGTGTACAACGGATTCACGTTGACGACGATATATCCCGCGCGCAACACGGCCGCGATCGCCACCGGGTATTGCAGGACGTTCGGCATCATCAGCGCGACGCGCGCACCGCGCGCCAGGCCCTTCTGCTGGAAAAACGCGGCGAGGTTGCGCGACATCGTGTCGAGCTCGCCGTAGGTGATGGCCTGCCCCATGCACACGAACGCGCGACGGTCGCGATTGGCGCGGAAGCTGTCCTCGAGCAACTCGGAAACCGACCGATACGCCGATACATCGATTTCCGCTGGCACGCCGGCCGGATACGACTTCAGCCACGGTTTCTCCACGGCGTCTCCTTTATCAGCTTTTAGAATGGTCGTGCGGAAATGAAATCCTAGCTGCTTGGATTACGTCCGACAACTGGGTTAGACGCCATGCTGCACACTTGTTTCGTCCCTCGTGAACGAACTCATCAATGCATGGGTTCCACTTCCACCAGGCAATCGTAGAAGGTTGCCGATCGGCCGAGGTCCGTCAGCGCCTGGCTGGTCACTTCGTTCGCGTTGCGGCCGTCCGGCGACAGCTTCTTCCACCAGATCGACAGACCGACGACGACGCCCTCGCGCGCCCGCTCCGTCACGCGCGCACGGGCCTGCATCGAACCGCGGTCGTTGAAGATGCGCACCAGGGCACCGTCTGCAATACCGCGAGCCGCAGCGTCGGCGGGATGGAGGTCAAGATGAGGCTCGCGCTCCGCAGCGCGCAGACTCTCGATATTCACGAAACTGCTGTTCAGGAAGTTGCGCGCGGGCGGCGAGATCATCGAGAGCGGATAGCGCGCGTGCAGTTCCGGCGAGCCGTCGGCCGATTCATAGGGCGGCAGATAGTCCGGCAGCGGGTCGAGTCCTTCCTGTTTCAGGCGTTCGCTGTAGAACTCGCACTTGCCGGAGGGCGTGCGAAACCCGCCATTCGCCAGCGGCGCGTCGTCCAGTCGGAGCTTCAGCCAGCCCGCTTCCTTCAGGCTGTCCCAGCCTTCGCCTTCGAGCGTCGAATCGTTCCAGTGAAACGCCTTCGAAGCAATCGCCTCGTCGGTCTCGTATAACGCCGGCTCGTCCAGGCCCATCGCGCGGGCGATGCCACGAAAGATGTCGGTATTCGGCCGCGATCCGCCAACGGGCTCGATTGCCGGCATGTTCGCCATGATGTGCGTATGGCCGTATGACTTATGGACGTCGAGATGTTCGAGCTGCGTCGTCGCCGGGAAAATCAGGTCGGCGTAGTCGGCGGTATCGGTCTGGAAATGCTCGAGCACGATCGTGAACAAGTCCTCACGCGCGAAACCCGCGGCGACCTTCGCCGAGTCCGGCGCAACCGCGACCGGATTGGAGTTGTACACGATCAGCGCCTCGACCTTCGGGCCGAAGGTCTCGTCGCCCGGATGCAGCAGCGCATCGCCGATCGCATTCATGCTGATCGCGCGGGGAAGCTTAGTGGGCCAGCCGGGCAGGAGATCGGGACGCTCGAGCGCGGCGCCATCGATGGGCGCCCAACCCGATGACGACAGCAGCAGCCCGCCCGAACGTTCACGCCATGCGCCCGTGAGCGACGGCAGACAGGCAATCGCGCGCACCGCGTTACCGCCGCCGCGCACCCGCTGCATCCCGTAGTTGAGACGGATCGACGCTTTCTTCGTCGAGCCGAAGGCGCGCGCCAGTTCGACCACGACGCCCTCTTCGATGCCGCAGATTTGCGCGACGCGCGAAGGCGGAAACTGCGCTGCTCGCGCGGCGAGCGCGTCGAAACCGAGCGTATGCGCGCGGATGTAGTCGGGATCGATGAGATGCTCGCGAATCAGCACGTCGATCATGCCGAGCGCGAGCGCTGCGTCAGTGCCGGGCCGCAGCGCGATGTGCTGATGACACTTCTCGGCCGTCAGCGATCGATAGGGATCGATGGCAATCAGCTTGGCGCCGCGGCGCTTGGCTTCCTGGGCAAGGGTCCAGAAATGCAGGCTCGATGCGATCGGATTGGCGCCCCAGATCAGAATGATTTCGCTCTCGGCATAGAACTCGGTGTGCATGCCGAGACTGGCGCCGTAGGTATAGCGGAGGCCGGCAGCGCCCGCGGCGGCGCAGATCGTGCGCTCGAGCCGCGACGCGCCGAGTACGTTGAAGAAGCGCGCCGCGATGCTTTCGCCCTGAACGAGTCCCATGGTGCCGGCATAGCTATACGGCAGGATGGCTTCGGGGGCGCGTTTCGCGATTGGCTTAAGCCGTTCGGCTGCGAGCTTGAGCGCTTCATCCCAGCCGATCGCCTCGAATCGTCCTTCGCCCTTTCGGCCAATACGCCGCAATGGCGTGAGCAGGCGATCCTTGTGATGCGTGCGTTCGGCGTAGCGCGTTACCTTTGTGCAGAGCACGCCTTGGGTGGGCGGATGGTCGGGATCGCCGCTGACTTTGATCGCCTTGCCGTCCTTGACGGTCACGCGCAAGGCGCACGTGTCGGGACAATCATGCGGGCAAACGGCGCGGGCGAACTCGGCTGGGGCGTTCATTGGAAAGTCCGAAAAAACATGAAAAACGGCGGCAGATAACGGAATTCTATTACGCCCGCTATGCGACCGTCCGCCCGATCCGGCAAATAGTGGCGGCGTAGAATGGGAGAACACCATACGTAGTCAATACGCGCATTCCGAATTCAAATCCAAGAGTAGTTCAAATGAACCTGATCCCTGAAATCGAAGCATCACACGACGAAATCCAGACCCTTCGACGAACCATTCATGCTCATCCCGAACTGCGTTATGAGGAGGTCGGCACGGCTCGGCTGGTAGCCGAAAGCCTCGAACGATGGGGCATTGAAGTTCATCGCGGGGTGGGCAAGACGGGTGTGGTCGGCGTGTTGAAACGCGGCGACGGTCATGCTTCGATTGGCCTGCGTGCCGACATGGACGCCTTGCCCATCCAGGAACTGAACACCTTTGGTCACCGGTCGACTTACGATGGGCGCATGCACGCCTGCGGTCACGATGGCCATACGGCCATGTTGCTCGGGGCCGCGAAGCATTTGTCGCAACACGGTCAATTCGATGGCACTGTCGTCTTCATATTTCAGCCGGCGGAGGAAGGCGGCGCGGGCGCGAAAGCGATGATCGAGGATGGACTCTTCGAGCGCTTTCCCGTCGATGCCGTGTTTGGCATTCACAACTGGCCCGGCATGCCGGCTGGCCACTTCGGTGTGACTGCAGGGCCGATCATGGCGTCGAGCAACGAGTTTCGCGTGACGATCCGCGGAACGGGTTCGCACGCGGCAATGCCTCATAACGGACGCGATCCGGTTTTCACGGCAGTGCAGATCGCGAACGGGCTTCAGGGCATCATCACGCGCAACAAGAAGCCCATGGATACCGCGGTGCTCTCGATCACGCAGATTCATGCCGGCGATGCCGTCAATGTCGTCCCGGATCAGGCCTGGCTGGGTGGGACTGTGCGGACTTTTACGGTCGAGACGCTCGATTTGATCGAGGCGCGCATGAGGAAGATCGTCGAAGCGACTGCGTCCGCTTACGACTGCGAAGCTGACGTGCACTTCTTGCGCAACTATCCCCCTACGATCAACGCACCCGAGGAAGCACGGTTCGCAGCCGCGGTCATGGCAGAGGTTGTCGGGGAAGACAAGGTGGACAGTTCCGTCGAACCGACGATGGGCGCGGAAGATTTTTCGTTCATGCTGCTTGCGAAGCCGGGCTGTTATGCGTTTCTCGGCAACGGCGACGGTGGACATCGCGATCACGGACACGGCGCCGGACCATGCATGTTGCATAACGCCAGCTACGACTTCAACGATGACCTGCTATCGATCGGCTCATCGTATTGGGTACGTTTGGCTGAGCGATTTTTGGCGCGTTGAACTTGGATTAGCGTGAGTCACTGCGTAAGCGTCAATCTGAGGCCGTCTTGACGATCAGAACTTGACCTCTGAGAGCCGCTGATTCGTTAGCACGAGATCGAAGGCGGCGGGATCGAAGCTGCC
>NZ_JARUXT010000001.1:2443728-2494042 GCF_031451075.1 Caballeronia sp. LZ043
ACTTATCGGCTGTTAGTTTTTAAAGAGCACATCGCAGAACAGAACCACTGCACTTCCGTCTTGCGTCGCTGCATCAGCAGCAGAGAAACGAGATTATGAACAACGTTTTGAAGTCTGTCAACAAGAAATTCGAACTTCCTTTCTCGCTGACCGCGCGGTGCATTCAACCACCTGCCCCATAGCGCGACGTCCAACCCGTCTTTCCCGCTCCCTTCGCGTTCATCGAATCGCGAAGGAACGGAATTCTAGTGACCCGGATCGAGAAGCGCAAGCACTTTTCGATGCACCATCACCGATGCTTGAACACAGGCTTCCGCTTCTCGACGAACGCCGCCATGCCCTCTTTCTGGTCTTCAGTCGCGAACAGCGAATGGAACAGGCGCCGCTCGAAATGCACGCCTTCGGAGAGTGTCGTCTCATAGGCGCGATTGACAGCCTCCTTGGCCATCATCACGGCAGGCAGAGAGAAGCCGGCAATGATCGTCGCGGCCTCGATGGCCTCGTCGAGAAGTCGATCAGCACCGACGACGCGCGACACCAGACCTGCACGCTCAGCTTCGGCTGCGTCCATCATGCGCGCGGTGAGGCACATGTCCATCGCCTTGGCCTTCGACACGGCACGCGGCAGACGCTGCGTCCCGCCCGCCCCCGGAATCACGCCGAGCTTGATTTCCGGCTGACCGAACTTCGCGGTGTCCGCGGCGATGACGATGTCGCACATCATCGCGAGTTCGCAACCGCCTCCCAGCGCGAATCCCGCCACCGCCGCAATCACCGGCTTGCGAACGGAGCGGATGGCCTCCCAGTTGCGCGTGATGTAGTCGCCCTTGTAGACGTCCATATACGAATAACTGGCCATCATGCCGATATCCGCGCCCGCAGCGAACGCCTTGTCGCTGCCGGTCAGAACGATCGCGCCAATGTTCTCGTCGGCGTCGAATGCCTTCAACGCACTTCCCAACTCGTTCATCAGCGCGTCGTTCAACGCGTTCAGCGCCTTCGGACGGTGCAGCGTAATAAGTCCGACGCGATCGCGCGTCTCGACCAGCAGATTTTCGTATGCCATTCGCTCCTCCTTGCGATCCTCAGGTAAGCCCTAATGAAAACAGTTCGTCACCCCAACCCGATGATGCTAACATTACCAACCAACCGGTCGGTTAATTATTTAACCCGGCGCCTTCCTCCGTTCTCCTCAAGCGACCATGACACATCCGCTATTCACGAAGCACGAAGCGACGCTCGATCGGGCGCTCGCCGCCATTGAAACGCGCGGCTACTGGAGCCCGTTTGCCGAAATGCCGAGCCCCAAAGTGTACGGGGAAACGGCCAATGCCGATGGCGAAGCCGCGTTCAAAGCGTATCTCGGAAAGACGTTCGAACTGGATCAGCCTTCGACGGGTGAAACCGTCGGTAGCGAGCGATCGCCGTTCGGCATTGATCTCGATGTCCGCTATCCGCAGTCCTTTCCCGACACCCTCATCCAGGCAGCCTCGAAGGCGCAGGCCGCCTGGCGCGCCGCCGGACCGCGTGCATGGGTTGGCGTGAGTCTCGAAATTCTCGCGCGCGTGAATCGCGCGAGCTTCGAGATCGGCTACAGCGTCATGCATACCACCGGCCAGGCATTCATGATGGCCTTCCAGGCAGGCGGCCCGCACGCCCAGGATCGCGCGCTCGAAGCCGTGGTCTATGCCTGGGACCAATTGCGCCGCATTCCGGCCGAAGCACACTGGGAAAAGCCTCAAGGCAAGAACCCGCCGCTGGCGATGCAAAAGCGCTTCGCTATCGTTCCGCGCGGCACCGGTCTCGTGCTCGGCTGCTGCACGTTCCCGACCTGGAACGGCTATCCAGGCATGTTCGCCGATCTCGCAACCGGCAACACCGTCATTGTCAAACCGCATCCGGGTGCGATCCTGCCGCTGGCGATCACCGTGCGCATCGCTCGCGACGTGCTGCGCGAAGCGGGCTTTGATCCGAACGTCGTGACCCTGCTCGCCACCGAACCGAACGACGGTGCGCTGGTCCAGGAACTCGCCGTGCGCCCCGAAATCAAGCTCATCGACTTCACCGGCAGCACGCAGAACGGCACCTGGCTCGAACGCCATGCGCATCAGGCCCAGGTTTATACCGAGAAGGCGGGCGTGAACCAGATCGTCATCGACTCGGTTGACGACATGAAGGCCGCCGCCCGCAATATCGCGTTCTCGCTTGCGCTCTACTCGGGCCAGATGTGCACGGCGCCCCAGAACATCTACGTGCCGCGTGACGGCATTCGCACCGCCGAAGGCCAACTGAGCTTCGACGACGTCGCCCGCACGCTCGCAGGCGCCGTCGAAAAGCTGACTTCCGACCCGGCCCGCGCCGTCGAACTCACGGGCGCGATCCAGAACGAGGGTGTCGTGGAGCGTATTGCCGAGGCACGCAAACTCGGCGACGTGCTGCTCGACAGCCAGTCGCTCACGCACCCGAACTTCCCGCAAGCGCGCGTGCACACACCGCTGATGCTCACGCTCGACGCCCGGACGGACAACGCCAGGTTCACCCGTGAATGGTTCGGTCCGATCTCGTTTGTCGTCGCCACCGATTCGACCGCGCAGTCGCTCGAACTGGCCGGCGCCATCGCGCACGAACACGGCGCGCTAACGCTCTCGGTTTACAGCACCGACGACAAGGTGATCGACGCTGCTCACGAAGCGGCCATCCAGGGCGGCGTGGCGCTCTCGATCAACCTGACCGGCGGAGTGTTCGTCAACCAGACCGCCGCGTTTTCCGACTTTCACGGCACGGGTGCGAACCCGGCAGCCAACGCCGCGCTCTCGGACGCCGCTTTCGTGGCGAACCGCTTCCGCGTGGTGCAAAGCCGGGTCCATGTTGCGCCGGAGGCCGCGCCAGCGGAAGTCGTCCAGACGGCCTAAGCCGCGCGACACAAAACGTGCAATGCCGACTGCACCCGCTGCCGGGTGCAAGCGGCCTATGCCATTCGGCCGAATGGAAAGCGGCGCGGCGCGCGGCTAGTATTGGAACGGTAACGAAACGAACCCGCCACGCGCCGCTGCGGCAAGCATCGGCGACAGAGGAGAATTCATGTCCGAAAAATCCGTGTTGTTCCATGTCGATGGCGAAACGCGCGTCGCAACCGTGACGCTCAATCGTCCCGACAAGCTGAACAGCTTCACGCGCGAGATGCATCGCGAGCTGAATCAGGCGCTCACCGAAATCGAAGCAAGCCCTGCGCGCGCGCTCGTCATCACCGGCGCGGGCCGGGGATTTTGCGCGGGTCAGGACCTGGCCGACCTCGACTTCACGCCAGGCGCCATGTCCGATCTCGGCGACCTGATCGAGGCTCACTTCAACCCGTTGGTGCGTCGCCTCCAGGCATCGCCGCTGCCGATCATCGCCGCGGTGAACGGCACGGCGGCCGGTGCGGGCGCCAATCTCGCCATGGCTTGCGACCTCGTGATCGCGGCCCGTTCGGCGAGCTTCATCCAGGCGTTCGTGAAGATCGGGCTCGTGCCCGATTCGGGCGGCACCTGGCTCCTGCCGCGCCGCGTCGGCGAAGCCCGTGCGCTCGGCCTCGCGCTCACCGGCGAAAAGCTCGGCGCGGAGAAGGCGGAAGCGTGGGGAATCGTCTGGCGCGTGGTGGAAGACGGCGAGTTGCAGCAGGCGGCCGCCGGCCTCGCCGCTCAGCTCGCCCAGCAGCCTGCCCGCGCCGTGACCGCGATCAAGCAAGCCATGCGGGCCAGCGCCACCCGGACATTCGACCAGCAACTCGACCTCGAACGCGATCTGCAACGCACGCTCGGCGCATCGCACGACTACATCGAAGGCGTCGCCGCATTCAAGGAGAAGCGCTCGCCGCGCTTCGAAGGGCTGTAAGCGCACGCATCCGCAAACACGGAGAACCCTGTGACACCTCAAGAACTCGCCGAAGCCACGGCCGCCGCCATGTACGAAGCCGACGCCTGCTCGCGCGCGCTCGGCATCGAATTGATCGAAGTGCGGCCGGGCTATGCGCGTCTGCAAATGGATGTGCGGGCCGACTTCCTCAACGGCCACGCCATCTGCCACGGCGGCCTGATGTTCACGCTGGCGGATTCCGCGTTCGCCTTCGCGTGCAACTCGTACAACCTCAGCACCGTCGCGGCAGGTTGTTCGATCGAGTTCCTGCGTCCCGTCCGAGGCGGCGATCGTCTCACTGCCGAAGCCGTCGAGCAGACGCTGAGCGGGCGCACCGGCATCTACGACATCCGCGTGACGAACCGCGAGGGCGAGCCGGTGGCGTTGTTCCGCGGCAAGTCCGCGCAGATCAAGGGCACCGTCATACCCGTCTGACCGAACTCATTCATGAAAGCGGACGGGGATATCAAGCCGCGCCGCACAGTCAGCTTCAAGGAGACAGCAATGAACGCACCGCTGCCGCTCGAGCCGATCGAGAAGGCGAGCCGCGACGAACTCGTCGCGCTGCAGCTCGAGCGCCTCAGATGGACGCTCAGGCACGCCTACGAGAATTCGCCGGTGTACCGGCGCAAGTTCGATGAAGCCGGAGTGCATCCCGACGAAGTCACGTCGCTGGCTGATCTCGCGCGCTTCCCGTTCACCACGAAGAAAGACCTGCGCGACAACTATCCCTTCGGCATGTTTGCGGTGCCGCAGGAACGCGTGTCGCGCATTCACGCTTCCTCGGGCACGACAGGCAAGCCGACCGTGGTCGGCTACACGGCGCAGGATCTCGACAACTGGGCGAATCTCGTCGCGCGTTCCATTCGCGCGGCCGGCGCGCGGCGCGGCGACAAGGTCCACGTGAGCTACGGCTACGGGCTCTTCACCGGCGGTCTCGGCGCGCACTACGGCGCGGAACGCGCGGGTCTCACCGTCATACCGTTCGGCGGCGGCCAGACCGAAAAACAGGTCCAGCTGATCCAGGACTTCCGTCCCGACATCATCATGGTCACGCCGAGCTACATGCTGTCGATCGCGGACGAACTCGAACGCCAGGGCATCGAGCCGGCGAACTGCTCGCTGCGCATCGGCATCTTCGGCGCGGAGCCGTGGACGAACGACATGCGCCGCGCCATCGAGACGCGCATGGGCATCGATGCCGTGGATATCTACGGTCTTTCCGAAGTGATGGGACCGGGCGTGGCGTCGGAGTGCGCCGAGACGAAAGATGGCCCGACCATCTGGGAGGACCACTTCTACCCCGAGATCATCGATCCCGATACGGGCGAAGTGCTGCCTGACGGCGAATTCGGCGAACTCGTCTTCACGTCGCTCACGAAGGAAGCGCTGCCGATCATCCGCTATCGCACGCGCGACCTGACGCGGCTGCTGCCCGGCACGGCGCGCACGATGCGCCGCATGGAAAAGATCACCGGCCGCTCGGACGACATGATGATCGTGCGTGGCGTCAACGTCTTCCCCACGCAGATCGAGGAATTGCTGCTGAAGCGTCCCGTGCTCGCGCCCCACTACCAGATCGTGCTGACCAAGGAAGGGCCGCTCGACGTGCTGACCCTGAACGTCGAACCCTGTCCCGAATCGGCGCCGGACCTGGGCGCGCTCGACACGGCAAAAGCCGCGCTCGCCTACGACATCAAGGCGATGATCGGCGTCAGCGCCGTGATCAACGTGCTCGGCGTGAACGGCATCGAACGGTCGGTCGGCAAGGCGCGGCGCGTGGTCGATCGCAGGAACCTGTCTTAAACGCACGAAAAAAAGCTCGCGAACCCAAAGGCCGCGAGCTTTTCATCAACCGCTACGCCAGGCCGCGATCAGGAGTTCGGCATCAGCAGCCACATGCGGCCGCCCTGCTTCATGCGTCCCGCGAGATCGCCGGCGTCGTCGCCCAGACCCCAGAAGTAGTCAGCGCGCACGCCGCCCTTGATCGCCGAGCCTGTGTCCTGCGCGAATACGAGACGGTTCATCGGCTGATTGCTGAGCGGACGCGTCGTCTGCAGGAACACCGGCGTGCCGAGCGGAATCGCCGAAGGATCCACCGCGATCGAACGTTCCGGCGTCAACGGCACACCCAGCGCGCCGATCGGACCGTCGCCGAGGCTTGCGGCCATTGCCTCGTTCGAAGGCATTTCGCGGAAGAAGACGAAGCGCGGATTCACGTCGAGGAGGGCATCGACCCGCGCCGGATTGGCTTTGGCCCACGCCTTGATGCCCTGCATGGTGGCCTGCGCGGGCGTCAGTTCGCCTCGATCGAGCAACTCCCTGCCGATCGACCGGTACGGCTGATTGTTGGTGCCGCCGAAGCCGACGCGCATCACGCTGCCGTCTTCCATCGTCACACGCCCCGAACCCTGCACTTGCAGGAAGAACGCTTCGATCGGATCGTCGACCCATACCAGTTCGTTGCCGGTCAACACGCCCGAACGTTCGAGCTGCGCGCGCGGCGGCAGCGCCGAGCCCGCCTTGTAGCGATACGGCCAGCGATACAGCGCGTACTGATACGGCCCGTGACGCGTGCGCGAGCCGCGCAGCAAGGGCTCGTAATAGCCAGTCACGAGGCCGTCGAGCGTGCCGTCGTTATTGGCGAGCTGGAAGGGCGTGAAATAGGCCTCGAAGAAACTGCGCGCCGCCGACATGTCGAGGTCGTCGAGCTGCTGCGCCGCCGCGCAAGCCTTCTGCCAGCCAGCCTGACGCGCAAGCCGGCTGCAGTTCTGACGCAGTGCCGCCGTGGCGCCGATCAGTGAATCGTCCTGCCAGCCTGGCACCTGCTGCCAGCTCACCGGCGTGAGACGCGACGCGGCGCGCTGGCCCGGAACGATGGGCGTGCCCGTCGCCGTGGTGGGACCGGGCTTCACATAACTGCCGCCGCCGCACGAGGCAAGCAGGACGGCGGTTGCGATCGACGCGGCCCAGGCCGCAGCCCGTGTGGCTGACTGCGCGGCTGTCCGCGAGAAACCCCTACAATGCTCGTTCTTGATGGGAACCACCATGTCTGATCTGTTCGACGAATACCCAATGCTTATTTTCGCGCTCGAGTCGCTCGTGGCGCTTGGCTTGCTGATCTTCATCGTCCTATGGACGGCGTCAGGCAAGAAAAAACAGCAGAACCGCAGCAACGATCCCGCAAAACGGCGTTGAACATGCCGCAATGCGACGTCGCGGGCAGTGCTCAATGAAGCGTGCGCGGCATGTGCAGCGCGAATTCCGCCACCGGCGCCTCGAAGCGCTCACCGTCTTCCGCCACGCAGAAATACTCACCGCGCATCGTGCCGACCGGCGTGGCGATCACCGCCCAGCTCGTGTATTCGAACTGCTCGCCCGGCGGCAGCAAGGGCTGGTGTCCGACCACACCGAGCCCCTTCACTTCCTGCACGTGATCGTTGCTGTCGGTGATGATCCAGTGACGCGAGATCAACTGCGCCGCGACCTCGCCGGTATTGCGAATCGTCAGCGTGTAGGCAAAAGCGTACTGCCGGCTATCAGGGTCCGACTGCTCCGGCAGATACCGCGTTTCCACGGATACGCTGAATTCGTACTGAGCCATCGTAATTCCAGTGACAGGTCGATGAAGACATCGACCAAGCGACCGGCCGCAGCGCCGCGGCCAGATCCGGGAAACGGCGCGCAGCCGCGCCGCCATTGGTCTGGCATTCTGCTTGATGCGCGGCGTGCCCGCAACACGCGCGGCGCCGCGACGCCACATCCGTGCATTCCGCGCATTCGTCCTAAGCCGTTTGGACGAAGGACTCGTTTGATCAACGCGAGTTAAAATCACGCTTCCAAGTCGCTACCTCTCTCTACGTCCATGGCGCCATTCCATATCGCTCCCAGCATCCTGTCGGCGGATTTCTCCCGCCTCGGCGAGGAAGTCCGCAACGTCGTCGCCGCCGGCGCCGACTGGATTCACTTCGACGTCATGGATAACCACTTCGTCCCGAACCTGACCATCGGCCCGATGGTGTGCGAGGCCATCCGCCCGCACGTGGACGTGCCCATCGACGTGCATCTGATGGTCGAGCCGGTCGACCGCATCGTGCCCGATTTCGCCAAGGCCGGCGCCAACGTCATCAGCTTCCATCCGGAAGGGTCGGTTCACATCGACCGGACGCTCTCGCTGATCCGCGATCACGGCTGCAAGGCCGGCCTCGTGTTCAATCCGGCCACGCCGCTCAACTATCTCGACTACGTGATGGACAAGCTCGACCTCGTGCTCATCATGTCGGTCAACCCGGGCTTCGGCGGCCAGTCGTTCATTCCCGAGGCACTCGTCAAGCTGCGTGAAGCACGCAAGCGCATCGACGCCTATCGCGAACGCACAGGCCGCACGATCCATCTGGAAATCGACGGTGGCGTGAAGATCGACAACATCGCGGAAATTGCCGCGGCCGGCGCGGATACGTTCGTCGCGGGCTCGGCCATCTTCGGCAAGCACGACTACAAGCAGGTCATCGACGCCATGCGCGCCGAACTCGCCAAGGCGGGAGCACAGGCATGAGCGAGACAGCAGCGGCGCAGGCGCCCTTCGTGAACCGGCCCATCCGCGCCGCCATCATCGATCTCGACGGCACCATGGTCGACACCGCGGACGACTTCGTCGCCGCGCTGAACGCGATGCTCGCGCGCATCGCGGTGGATCAGCCGGTCACGCGTGCCGAAGTCACGGACTACGTCGGCAAGGGTTCGGAGAACCTGATTCGCAGTGTGCTCGCGGCGCGGCTGCCGCACTCGCAGGCGGTTGCCCAGTTCGACGACGCCCTCGCCATCTATCAGAGCGAATACGCGAAGGTCAACGGCAAGCATTCGACGCTGTTCCCCGAAGTGCGGGAAGGGCTCGATGCCATGCGCGAGCTCGGCATTGCGCTTGCCTGCGTGACCAACAAGCCGCATCGCTTCGCGGTGGAACTGCTCGCGCACTTCGGCATCGCGGATTATTTCAGAGTGATTCTCGGCGGCGACTCGCTGCCCGCGAAGAAGCCCGATCCCCTGCCGATGATCACCGCGTGCGAACGTCTCGACGTGCTGACGCGCGAAACCGTAGCCGTCGGCGACTCCGAGAACGATGCCCTCGCGGGCCGTGCGGCAGGCCTCGCAACCTTGACGGTTCCGTACGGTTACAATCATGGGAAGCCTGTGCAATCGGTGAAGTCCGATGGTATAGTCTCCTCGCTGCGCACGGCAGCACTGGCGATAGCCGCCACCTTGGCGCCGCCGGATACCACCCTGACTGAATAAGTCCATCAATCATGTTTCTCAACAGAAAACGGAGTCTGAGCAGCATCGACCGGGGAGCCTGGCCCTGGCGTCGCTGGTCGCGCTAACCTCGCCCGAGGTCCGCTGAAGCCATGTCGCTCCCTGCCGCATCCGCTTCAGCATCCGTTTTTTGTTTCGCTGCGCATTTCCGCGCCGTTTCTGTCGAACCGTATTACGTGCATCTTGCGCACACCGCGCATCGAGCCGAACCTCGTTCGCGCGTCCCGCGTGAATGATTCGCCCGGAGCCGCTTCGCCTCGTCGAAGCGGCAAGGTCGCCGTATGCGATGATCACGGGAACCGACCGCCCGCAGCGCCCGCTTTTCCCCGATGCCGCGCCTCCCGAACCCCGCCCGGCACGCAAAGGATCGCAACATGACCGAACTCGAATTCCAATCCCTGGCGAACGAAGGCTATAACCGCATTCCGCTGATCGCCGAAGCCCTCGCCGACCTCGAAACCCCGCTCTCTCTTTATCTCAAACTCGCCCAGCCCGAGCGCAATGGCGCGAACTCGTTCCTGCTCGAATCCGTCGTGGGCGGCGAGCGCTTCGGACGTTACTCGTTCATCGGCCTGCCGGCGCGCACCATCCTGACCGTACAGAACGGCAAGTCGCAAGTGCTCACGGATGGCAACGTCGTCGAGACGGATGAAGGCGATCCGCTGGCGTTCATCGAGACCTATCAGAAGCGTTTCAAGGTGGCGACCCGTCCGGGCCTGCCGCGCTTCTGCGGCGGCCTGGCCGGCTATTTCGGTTATGACGCGGTACGCTACATCGAGAAGAAGCTCGCCGACACCGCGCCCCCCGACGATCTCAATCTCCCCGACATCCAGTTGCTGCTGACCGAGGAAGTCGCGGTCATCGACAATCTCGCGGGCAAGC
The DNA here is from genome assembly GCF_031451075.1 of Caballeronia sp. LZ043. Lineage (NCBI taxonomy): Bacteria > Pseudomonadati > Pseudomonadota > Betaproteobacteria > Burkholderiales > Burkholderiaceae > Caballeronia > Caballeronia sp. LZ043. The sequence continues at coordinate 2,453,815 of NZ_JARUXT010000001.1, forward strand.
TCTACCTCATCGTCTACGCGGACCCGACCCGCCCCGAAGCCTACGCGCGCGCGAAGCAGCGCCTGCGCGAACTGCGTGCGCGTCTGCGTGCGACGGTGCAGCCGCCGGTGACGTCGGCGAGCGTGCGCACCGAAACCTTCCGCGAGTTCAAGAAGGACGATTACCTGAACGCCGTGCGGCGCGCGAAGGAGTACATCGCGGCGGGCGAACTGATGCAGGTGCAGGTCGGCCAGCGTCTGACCAAGCCGTTCCGGGACAATCCGCTGTCGCTGTATCGCGCGTTGCGCTCGCTGAATCCGTCGCCGTACATGTACTACTACAACTTCGGCGGCGAAGTGCACGTGGTGGGCGCGTCGCCGGAAATCCTGGTGCGCCAGGAAAAGCGGGCCGACGATCACATCGTCACCATCCGCCCGCTCGCCGGCACGCGTCCGCGCGGCAACACGCCCGAGCGCGACGCCGAACTCGCGACCGAACTGCTGAACGATCCGAAGGAAGTCGCCGAGCACGTGATGCTGATCGACCTCGCCCGCAACGACGTCGGCCGGATCGCGCAGACGGGCTCGGTCACGGTGACGGACAAGCTGGTCATCGAAAAGTACTCGCACGTGCAGCACATCGTGAGTTCGGTCGAAGGCAAGCTCAAGCACGGCATGAACAACTTCGACGTGCTGCGCGCCACCTTCCCCGCCGGCACGCTGTCCGGCGCCCCGAAGGTCCGCGCGATGCAACTGATCGACGAACTCGAACCCATCAAGCGCGGGCTGTATGGCGGCGCGGTCGGTTATCTGTCGTTCAGCGGCGAAATGGATCTGGCCATCGCGATCCGCACCGGCGTCATCCACAAGGGCAACCTGTATGTGCAGGCGGCAGCGGGCGTCGTCGCCGATTCGGTGCCCGAATCCGAATGGCAAGAAACGGAGAACAAGGCGCGCGCCGTGCTCCGCGCCGCCGAGCAAGTGCAAGACGGCCTCGACAGCGACTTCTGAGGAGACAAGACCATGCTGCTGATGATCGACAACTACGATTCCTTCACCTACAACCTGGTCCAGTACTTCGGCGAACTCGGCGAAGACGTGCGCACGTTCCGCAACGACGAGATCACGCTCGATGAAATCGCGAAGCTCGCGCCCGAGCGCATCTGCCTCTCGCCGGGACCGAGCAATCCGCAACACGCGGGCATCACGCTCGACGTGCTGCGCGAATTCTCCGGCAAGCTGCCCATTCTCGGCGTCTGCCTCGGTCATCAGGCGATCGGCGAGGCATTCGGCGGACGCGTCGTGCGCGCGCAGACCATCATGCACGGCAAGGTGAGCCAGATCGAGACGGACTGTAAAGGCGTGTTCGCCGACCTGCCCAAACACTTCAACGTGACGCGCTATCACTCGCTGGCGATTGAACGCGAATCCCTGCCCGACTGTCTGGAAGTGTCCGCGTGGACGCCGGACGGCGAGATCATGGGCGTGCGCCACCGTGAACTCGAAGTGGAAGGTGTGCAATTCCATCCGGAATCGATCCTGTCGGAACATGGCCACGCGCTGCTCGAAAATTTCGTAAAGCACACGGCCGTATCCGGACAACGCGCTTGAACAGGCTCGACAACATGACCATTACTGCACAGGAAGCGCTGCAGCGCACGATCGAGCACCGCGAGATCTTTCACGACGAAATGCTGCATCTGATGCGCCAGATCATGCGCGGCGAGATGTCGCCCGTCATGTCCGCCGCCATCATCACCGGCTTGCGCGTGAAGAAGGAAACCATCGGCGAGATTGCCGCGGCCGCCACCGTGATGCGCGAATTCGCGAATCACGTCGAGGTCGAGGACAACTCGAATTTTGTCGACATCGTCGGCACCGGCGGCGACGGTTCGCACACGTTCAACATTTCCACCGCGTCGATGTTCGTGGCCGCGGCCGCCGGCGCGAAGGTCGCGAAGCACGGCAATCGCGGCGTGTCCAGCAAGTCCGGCAGCGCCGACGTGCTCGAGGCGCTGGGCGTGAATATCGACCTGTCGCCGGAACAGGTGGCGGCATCGATTGCCGAGACTGGCATGGGCTTCATGTTCGCGCCCAATCATCATCCGGCGATGAAGAACATCGCGCCGGTGCGGCGCGAACTCGGCGTGCGCACCATCTTCAACATTCTCGGTCCGCTGACCAATCCGGCCGGCGCGCCGAACCAGCTCCAGGGCGTGTTCCATGAAGACCTCGTCGGCATCCAGGTGCGCGTGATGCAGCGCCTGGGCGCGAAGCACGTGCTCGTCGTGTACGGCAAGGACGGCATGGACGAAGTCTCGCTCGGTGCCGCCACGCGCGTCGGCGAGCTGAAGAACGGCGAAGTGACCGAGTACGAGATCCATCCCGAGGACTTCGGCCTGCAGATGGTGTCGAACCGTTCGCTGAAGGTGCAGGACGCGCAGGAATCGAAAGCCATGCTGCTCGGCGCGCTCAACAACAAGGCCGGCGTCGCGCGCGAGATCGTCACGCTGAATGCCGGCACGGCGCTCTATGCGGCCGATGTCGTCGAGTCGATCGAAGCCGGCATGGCCGCCGCGCGCGAGGCCATCGAGAGCGGCGCGGCGCGCGAGAAGATCGACACGCTCGTCAAGTTCACGCAGCAGTTTGCGAAGCAGTAAAGGAAGCCAACATGAGTGACATCCTGGACCGCATCATCGCGGTCAAGCGCGAGGAAGTGCGCGCGGCGGAACTCAGCGCGCCGCTCGAAGAGCTGCGGCTCGAAGCCACGTCGCGTGATCTGCGCGACTTCGTCGGCGCATTGCGCGCGAAGCATGCGGCCAATCAGGCCGCGGTCATCGCCGAAGTGAAGAAGGCGAGTCCGTCGAAAGGCGTGCTGCGCGAGCATTTCGTGCCCGCGGAGATCGCGCGTTCCTACGAGCAAGGCGGCGCCGCGTGCCTCTCCGTGCTCACCGACGTGCAGTTCTTCAAGGGCAGCGTCGCCTACCTGCAGGAAGCGCGCGCCGCGTGCAGCCTGCCGGTGCTGCGCAAGGACTTCATCGTCGACCCGTATCAGGTCATGGAAGCGCGCGCGATGGGCGCCGACTGCATCCTGCTGATCGCCGCCGCGCTCGAACTCTCGCACATGCAGGACCTCGAGGCCTACGCGCACTCGCTCGGTCTCGCCGTGCTGGTCGAAGTGCACGACGCCGACGAACTGCGCGACGCGCTCACGCTGAAGACACCGCTCATCGGCATCAACAACCGCAACCTGCGCACCTTCGAAACGAGCATCGAGACGACCATCGGCATGCTGGAGATGGTGCCGGAGGATCGCATCGTCGTGACGGAGTCGGGCATTCTGTCGCGTGTCGATGTCGACCGCCTGCGCGCGATGCACGTGCATACCTTCCTGGTCGGCGAAGCGTTCATGCGCGCCGACGATCCTGGCGCGGAACTCGCGCGCATGTTTTTTTGAACTCATCGACGGGACCGGACCTTGGGCATCGAACGGGAACTGAAACTCGCGCTTGCGCCGTCGCAGCATGATGACGTCGCACGCTTCTTCGACGAACACACCGGCCCGGGGCGGCCGATCCAACTGACCAACGTCTACTTCGACACGTCCGCCTGCGCGCTGGCGAAAGCCAAGTCCGCTTTGCGCCTGCGCCGCACGCCGGAACAATGGCTGCAGACCTACAAGACGCTGGGCAAGAGCGTCGCGGGCCTGAGCAACCGTCAGGAGTGGGAGCTGCCGGTCGAGCGCGACGCGCTGCAGATCGACGCGCTGCTCGACGCCTGCGACGACGAAGCCGCGCGCGAGACGCTGGAGCGCGCCGCGCCCGAACTGATCGCGCTGTTCAAGACCGATTTCCGGCGCATCGTGTGGGACCTCGAACGCGAGGGTTCGCAGATCGAAGTGGCGCTGGACCTGGGCGACATCACCGCCGATGTCGACGGCGAGACGCGTCGCGCGAAAATCAGCGAACTGGAACTGGAACTGAAATCCGGCGAGGAAAGCGCGCTGTCCTTGCTCGCCGCCGAACTGCGCGGCGCATTTCCGGAACTGACGCCGGAAGATCTCAGCAAGGCGCAGCGTGGCTATCTGTTGCGCAAGCAGCCGGATGAAAAGCATCGCGATGAAAAGCACGAGAAGCATCCCGACGCCTGATTGCCCAGCATGAGCCAACAGTCTTCTCTCTTCGAGGATGCCGGCAACGCGCCGGCGTCGCCCGGCACGACGCTGGAAAGCCAGTTCGAAGCGCTGCCCGCCGACTGGCGCCGCCATCTGCAACCGTTCATCGACAGCAAGCACTATGCAGCGCTGTGCGCGTTCGTCGATGCCGAGCGCGCCGCCGGCAAGACCGTCTATCCCGCCGATGTCTTCCGCGCGCTCCGTCTCACGCGCCCCGCCGACGTGAAGGTCGTGATTCTCGGCCAGGATCCGTATCACGGCGAGGACAAGGGCGCGCCGCAGGCCCACGGGCTGGCGTTCTCGGTACCCGCGCCGGTGCGTCCGCCGCCGTCGCTGCGCAACATCTTCAAGGAAATCCACGCGAGCCTGGGCTTCCCCGCGCCCGCCCACGGCTGCCTGGATTCATGGGCGAAGCAAGGCGTGCTGCTGCTCAACACGTCGCTGACGGTGGAACGCGACCGCGCCGGCAGTCACGCGAAACGCGGCTGGGAGCAATGCACCGACACGCTGATCCACGAAATGGCGCTGCGCCATGACGGACTCGTGTTCATGTTGTGGGGCGCGCACGCGCAGGCGAAGCGCGGCTTGATCGAAGGTACGGGCAAGGCGCATTGCGTGCTGGAGTCGGCGCATCCGTCGCCGTTGTCGGCGTATCGCGGCTTTTTCGGCTGCGGGCATTTCGTGCTCGCCAATGAATACCTGACGAAGCATGGCCGTCCGGCGATCGACTGGCGGCTGCCCGCCGAGCCTGAACTGCTGGCCTGACGCTTCCGTGCAAGCCATGAGACGCAAAACGCCCCGCTGACAAATATCAGCGGGGCGTTTTACTTGATGCCTTGATGCCTTGCTGCCGGAGCGAGACGCTTACAGCGCCGCGATCGCCTCGCGTGCCGACGCCAGCGCCGCGCCCGCCACTTCCGGACCCATGTTCAGGCCTTCGGCGTAGATGAAGTTCACGTCGGTCAGGCCGAGGAAGCCGAGGAAAGTCTTCAGGTAAGGCGTTTGCGAATCGTTCGGCGTGCCCGCGTACTTGCCGCCACGCGCCGACACCACGAACACCTTCTTGCCCGTGACCAGGCCTTCCGGACCGTTCGCGCCGTAGCGGAACGTCATGCCCGAACGGGCGATCCAGTCGAAATAGGTCTTCAGTTGCGACGAGATGCCGAAGTTGTACAGCGGCGCCGCGATCACGACGATGTCCGCTGCCAGCAGTTCGTTGATCAGCGCTTCGCTCTTGGCGTTGATGGCCGCCTGTTCCGCGCTGCGCTGGTCGGCCGGCGTGAAGAAGGCGCCGAGCGTGGCGTCGTCGAGATGCGGCAGCGACGCGCCGAGCAGGTCGCGCACGACAACCTTCGCGCCCGGGTTGCTTTGTTGCAGTTTTACCGTGAGTTCGTCGGCGAGCAGCGTCGATTGGGCGCCTTGCGAACGAGCGGCGGAATTGATTTGCAGAATCGTCGTCATGATGGCTTCCTGTTCCTTGTCGGGGCACTGCGCGCGCTTGATCGCTCACGGTGTCCCATGCAGAGCTTTCGGGATTCGGGCGCTGTCTGCGTCCGGCTTAGGAAGCATTCTCCCCTTTCGACGATCGATTAAAAGCCATTCGCCCGTGACGGATTGTTGCAGGGGTAGAACAATCCGCCCGCCGGCTTCGGACGCCTCAGCCTTTCAGCCAGCGCTCGCGCCATTGCTTCGACGGGCCGCGTCCGTCGATGGCCGTCAGCAGGTAACGCACGACCTCGGGCCCGTCGAGCTTGAGTTCCGTGCGGCGCAATTCATCGCGGCGAAACGCATGGATCTCCACCTTCGCGCCCGGCAGATAGCGCGACAGCAGGCTGTCGAGATTGGAGCCGGTGACGCGCAGACCGTCGATCGCAACCAGCACGTCGCCCGCCGACAATCCGGCCTTCTGCGCCGCGCCGCCCTCGTGGACGACCGCGAGCGCGCACTCCGCGCCGCCGCGCACGCGCACGCCGAGCGTGGGCTTGCGCGCCGCGCCATTGCCGGGCAGATCCGGCGCGAGCGCGATGCCGAACGGCTCCAGCAAGGCATCCAGCGGCAGGTCGCGGGTGCCGCGCACGCCGTCACGGAACAGCGCGCGCAGGTCCGCGCCGGTGGCTTCGGCGAACAGCGCCTCGACGTCTTCCTCGCGAATGCCGCGCGCCTTGCCGTGATAGAAGTCGCGTCCGTAGCGCTGCCACAGCAGGCGCATGACATCGTCGAGCGACTTGCGGTTGTCGGTCTGCGCGCGGATCGACAGATCAAACGCCAGCGCGACCAGCGAACCTTTCTGGTAATAGCTGACGATCGCGTTCGGCGCGTTTTCATCGGCGCGGTAGTACTTCACCCACGCGTCGAACGAGCTTTGCGCGACCGACTGCTTGAAACGTCCCGCGCCGCGCAGCACGCCGCCGATCGTCTTGCCGAGCAGGCTGAAGTAGTCGCCGGCGGTGATGAGGCCGCTGCGCACGAGCATCAGGTCGTCGTAGTACGACGTGAAGCCTTCGAAGAGCCACAGCAGCGTCGTGTAATTCTCCTGCGACAGATCGTACGGTGCGAAGGTCGCGGGCTTGATGCGCTTCACGTTCCACGTATGGAAGTATTCGTGGCTGCACAGGCCGAGATAGGTGCGATAGCCGTCGCTCAGGTCCGGCCGGCCCTGCACCGGCAGATCCGTGCGATTGCAGATCAACGCTGTCGATGCGCGATGCTCGAGCCCGCCATACCCATCGCCGACGGCCAGCGTCATGAACACGTAGCGGTCCATCGGCGCGCGCTTCGTGCGCGGCTCGAACAGCGCGATCTGCGCTTCGCAGACGCGCTTGAGATCGGCCTGGAGCCGGTTCATGTCGAGATTGACGACGCGCCCCGAGATCACGATGTCGTGCTTCACGCCATGCGCGGTGAAACTGCCGAGCGCGAATTCGCCGAGCGTGACGGGATGGTCGGCGAGTTCGTCGTAGTTGTCGGCCTCGTAGGTCCCGAAGCCGTAGCGCTTCGTGCCGCGCGCTTCGCGCAGCGCCGTGGCGACGCGCCAGTTGCGATACGCCCCGCCCTCGGGCGGCTGGATGTCGACCACGCACGGCGCGCCCGACTGCCCTTCCACCGCGAGGAACACGCTCGTCGCGTTGAAGAAGCCGATGCTGTCGTCGAGATGCGCGGCGCGCACCGACAGATCCCACGCGTAGACCTCATAGCGCAGCGTGAGCGGGCCTTCGACGGGCGCCGCCTGCCACGCGTGCTTGTCGATCTTGTCGATCGCGACCTTGCGGCCCGCCGCGTTGAAGGCCTGCAAGGTCACGATGTTGCGCGCGAACTCGCGGATCATGTAGCTGCCCGGAATCCACACCGGCAGCATGAAGCGCTGGCCGGCCGGATCGGTGTCGGCGACGGTCAGCGTGACTTCGAAAAGATGCGCGGCGGGTTTTTTCGGAACGATGCTGTAATGCACCGGTTGCTGGGAAGGTGTCATCGCGTGGTCCTTGTTCTTGTGCCGGGCGCGCCGCTTGCGCCGCTCGCGCCCGCTATGCCCGCGGCCCCGGCCGGCGAACCGGAGCCCGTAAAACAAAGGAGGCGCCAGGCGCCTCCGTGCTCGTGCCGCATCGCGCTCACTGCGCGGCCGACAGTTCCTTCTCCAGACGGTCGGCGGGCACGGCGCCCGGCAGACGACGGCCATCGGCGAGGAAGACGGTCGGCGTACCGGTCACGTTCATCGTGCGGCCGAGCTTCAGGTTCTTGTCGATTGCGGTGGTGTCGCAGTTCGCGGCCGTGGCCGGCGCCTTGTGATCCAGCATCCAGCTTTCCCATGAATTGCCGCGATCCTTCGCGCACCAGATCGACTTCGACTTGGCCGTGGAATCCGGCGACAGCACCGGGTACAGGAAGGTGTAGACCGTGACGTTGTCGATGGACTTGAGGGTGGTTTCGAGCTGCTTGCAGTACGGACAGTTCGGATCCGAGAACACGGCGATCTTGCGGCTGCCGTTGCCCTTCACCACCTTCACCGCGTTCTCGAACGGCAGCTTCGCGAAGTCGATCTTGTTGGTTTCCGAGAGCCGCGCCTCGGTCAGGTTCTTGCTGCTGCGGGTGTCGACGAGATCGCCGATCAGCACGTAGTTGCCGGTGGCGTCGCTGTAGATGATCTGCGAGCCGAGATTCACTTCGTAGAGACCGGGAATCGCGGTCTTGTCGATGCTCTTGATGCTGGCGTCGCCCATGCGCGACTCGAGCGTCGACTTGAGTTTGTCGGTGGTGGCGTCGGCGTGGGCCGGACCGGTCACGCCGAGCGTGACGGCAAGCGCCGCAGCCGTCGCGAGCGCAGAACGAAGAATGGTTTCCATGCGGTTTCCTGTGAGTCGGCCAGCGTCGCGCGAATGCCGCGCGTCGGAATATCAATCAATGTCTTGTTTCAACCGAGCGCCGCCGACACCAGCCAGCGCTTGACCAGCGGCTGCGCGCCGACGAACGCCATGCCGGTATTGCGCACCGCGCGCGCGAACGTGCCGGGCACGGCGAAGAGCCGCTGCAGGCCGTCCGTGGCGAACATGAGCTTCTGGATGTCTTCGCGGCGCGCGCGTTCGTAGCGGCGCAACAGGGTCGGGGCGCCGAGATCGCGGAACGACTCCTTGTTGGCGATGACATCCGCGAGCGCGGCGACGTCGCGCAACCCGAGGTTCATGCCCTGGCCGGCGAGCGGGTGAATCAGGTGCGCCGCATCGCCGACGAGCGCCACGCGCGGCGCGATCAGCCGGTCGACGGTCTGCAGCCCGAGCGGAAAACCTTGCGCCGGCGTCACGCAGTCGAGCGTGCCGAGCTGGTTTTGCGTCGCGGTTTCGACCTGGGCGGCGAGTTGCGCGGGATCGAGTGCGAGCAGGTCGTCGGCGTGCTCGGTGCGCGCCGACCAGACGAGCGACACGTGATCGCCCGGCAGAGGCAGCAGCGCGATGATTTCGGAATCGCGGAACCACTGGTAGGCGGTCTCGCCGTGCGGCCGCTCGGCCTTGAAATTGGCGACGACGCCGGTCTGGCGATAATCGCGACGGGTCATCTTCGCGCCCATTTGCGCACGGACCCAGGAATGCGCGCCATCGGCGCCGACGATCAGATCCGCTTCGAGGGACTCGCCGCTTGCGAGCGCGATGTGGGCCGCGTCGGCCTCGACGGTCATGCCTTGCGCGCGCGATTCAAACCAGGACAGGCTCGGCTGGAAGCGCAAGGCGGCGTCGAGCGACTGCTCGATCAGCAACGATTCGACGATCCACGCCAGCTGCGGCACCGATGCTTGGAAGGCGGAGAAGTGCAATTCGGCGTGGGCATCGCCGAACACGCGCATGTCGAACACCGGCCCCAGGCGCGAGCGGTCGAGCGCCTGCCAGACGCGCAGCCGTTCGAGCAGCGCCTGCGAGCTGGACGACAGCGCGTAGATGCGCGAATCGAACGCGGCGCCCGGCGGCAGGCCGGCGGCGCGCGACGCGACGAGCGCGGTGCGCAGCCCGGATTGCGCGAGTGCCAGCGCGGCCGTCTTGCCGACGAGCCCGCCGCCGACGACGATCGCGTGGAATTTCAGTGGGTGCGAAGTCATCCGGGCATTATAGCTGTGGGGGTCGGAGGGGTTTGGGGGCTTGCAGATGCGAGCGCAGGCTCAGGCCCGCCGACCTTCGAGGTCCGGCGCAACGGTACGCAACGGTACAATAGCGGCTTGCCTGGCCGCGGCACGCGGCCGCCGGTCGGAGCGGGCGTCATCGCCCGTCCATCGCGCACCATTTTTGACGAAAACGCGCGACTCGCGCCGTCTCACCAGTTCGAAGGATCCCATGAGCCTCCAATGCGGCATCGTCGGCTTGCCCAACGTCGGCAAGTCCACCCTCTTCAATGCGTTGACCAAGGCGGGCATTGCCGCCGAGAACTATCCGTTCTGCACCATCGAGCCGAACGTCGGCGTGGTCGAAGTGCCGGATGCGCGTCTCCAGGCGCTCGCCGACATCGTCAAGCCCGAGCGCATCCTGCCGGCCGTGGTCGAGTTCGTCGATATCGCCGGACTGGTCGCAGGGGCGTCGAAGGGCGAAGGCCTCGGCAACCAGTTTCTCGCCAACATCCGCGAAACCGACGCCATCACGCACGTCGTGCGCTGCTTCGACGATGAGAACGTGATCCACGTCGCGGGCAAGATCGATCCGATCGCGGACATCGAAGTCATCAACACGGAACTCGCGCTCGCGGACCTGTCGACCGTGGAGAAGGCGCAGTCGCGCTATTCGAAGGCCGCCAAGTCGGGCAACGACAAGGAAGCGATCAAGCTCGTCGCCGTGCTCGAAAAGGTGCGCGCGCAACTCGACCAGGCGAAGCCCGTGCGCGGCCTCTCGCTGAGCGACGAAGAGTTGCTGCTCATCAAGCCGTTCTGCCTGATCACGTCGAAGCCGACCATGTACGTCGCCAACGTGAAGGACGACGGCTTCGAGAACAACCCGTATCTCGACGCAGTGCGCAAGCACGCCGAGGCCGAGCATGCGCCGGTGGTCGCGGTGTGCGCGGCGATCGAGGCGGAAATCGCCGATCTCGACGACGCCGACAAGACCGACTTCCTCGCCGACATGGGCATGACCGAGCCGGGCCTGAACCGCGTGATCCGCGCCGGCTTCAAGCTGCTCGGCTTGCAGACGTACTTCACGGCAGGCGTGAAGGAAGTGCGCGCGTGGACCATCCATATCGGCGACACGGCGCCGCAGGCGGCGGGCGCGATCCATACGGATTTCGAACGCGGCTTCATCCGTGCCCAGACCATTTCCTTCGATGACTACGTCGCCTTCAAGGGCGAGCAAGGCGCCAAGGAAGCCGGCAAGATGCGCGCGGAAGGCAAGGAATATGTCGTGCATGACGGGGATGTCATGAATTTCCTGTTCAACGTGTAAATCGTCAAAAAGCGTCAAACCACCTTGCCTCACGAAGCGGAGTCCCCGATAAAAGGGACTCCGTTTTTTTTTCGACCGCGACGAAGCACGACAGCGAAAAAACGAAGAAACGAACGAGGCAGCCCCAGCCTGCGCCACGCATCTGCGCCACCCACAACAACAAGCAGAGAAAAACAATGAAGAAGAGACACTTCCCCGCCCGCATCTACGCCGCCTGGCTCATCGCCGCCAGCCTCATCTGGACGCCGGCCGCCTTCGCCTACCAGAATCTCCCCTACCCGCAGCAACCCGACGAATCCGATCTCGACAGCCACGGCCACTACACCAACCGCGACGGCGACACCGTTCACGCGCCCGCGCGCTCCCGTTCCGGCAACGTGCCCGCCGGCGCCACCGCCCAGTGCCGCGACGGTTCCTACAGTTTCAGCCGGCATCACAGCGGCACCTGCTCGCGTCACGGCGGCGTCGCGCGCTGGCAATAGCGGATCGCCTCGCGAAGTACAATGACGCTTCAGCCCGCCGCGCACCGCGCGCGGGCGGCGCCACCTTCCCGCGCCGCCGGACAGCATCGGCTGCCGCACCGCACGCGCGCGGCAGCCGCACTTCTCACCAGACGACCACCCAAGACATCCACATGGCCCAATACGTCTTCACCATGAACCGCGTCGGCAAGATCGTGCCGCCGAAGCGTCAGATCCTGAAAGACATTTCCCTGTCGTTCTTTCCGGGCGCGAAGATCGGCCTGCTCGGCCTGAACGGTTCCGGCAAGTCCACGCTGATCCGGATCATGGCGGGCGTCGATCGCGACATCGAAGGCGAAGCCACGCCGATGCCCAACCTCAACATCGGCTATCTGCCGCAGGAGCCGCAACTGGATCCGCAGCAGACCGTGCGCGAAGCGGTCGAGGAAGGTCTCGGCGACGTCTTCCAGGCGCAGAAGAAGCTCGATGAAATCTACGCCGCCTACGCCGAACCCGACGCCGACTTCGACCAGCTCGCCGCCGAACAGGCGAAGTACGAAGCCATCCTCTCGACCAGCGACGGCGGCAGCCCCGAGCAGCAGCTCGAAGTCGCCGCCGACGCACTGCGCCTGCCGGCCTGGGACGCGAAGATCGAACATCTGTCGGGCGGCGAGAAGCGCCGCGTCGCGCTCTGCAAGCTGCTGCTGCAAAAGCCCGACATGCTGCTGCTCGACGAACCGACCAACCACCTCGACGCCGAATCCGTCGAATGGCTCGAGCAGTTCCTGACGCGCTATCCCGGCACCGTCGTCGCGGTGACCCACGACCGCTACTTCCTCGACAACGCCGCCGAGTGGATTCTCGAACTCGACCGCGGCCACGGCATCCCGTGGAAGGGCAACTATTCGAGCTGGCTCGACCAGAAGGAAGACCGCCTGAAGCAGGAAGAATCCAGCGAATCCGCGCGTCAGAAGGCCATCAAGAAAGAACTCGAATGGGTGCGCCAGAACCCGAAAGGCCGTCAGGCGAAGTCGAAGGCGCGTATCGCCCGCTTCGAGGAACTCAATAGCCAGGAATACCAGAAGCGCAACGAAACGCAGGAAATCTTCATTCCGGTCGGCGACCGTCTCGGCAATGAAGTCATCGAGTTCAAGAACGTCAGCAAGTCCTATGGCGACCGCCTGCTGATCGACGACCTGAGCATGAAGATTCCGGCGGGCGCGATCGTCGGCATCATCGGGCCGAACGGCGCCGGCAAGTCCACGCTGTTCCGCATGCTGACCGGCAAGGAGCAGCCGGATTCGGGCGAAATCGTCAAGGGTCCGACCGTCAGGCTCGCCTACGTCGACCAGAGCCGCGACGCGCTCGGCGGCGACAAGACCGTGTTCGAGGAAATCTCGGGCGGCGCGGATGTCCTGACCGTCGGCAAGTACGAAACGCCGTCGCGCGCGTATATCGGCCGCTTCAACTTCAAGGGCAGCGACCAGCAGAAGATCGTCGGCAACCTGTCGGGCGGCGAACGCGGACGCCTGCATCTGGCGAAGACGCTGATCGCCGGCGGCAACGTGCTGCTGCTCGACGAACCGTCGAACGATCTCGACGTCGAAACGCTGCGCGCGCTCGAAGACGCGCTGCTCGAATTCGCCGGCTCCGTGATGGTGATCTCGCACGATCGCTGGTTCCTCGACCGCATCGCGACGCATATCCTGGCGTTCGAAGGCGACTCGCACGTCGAGTTCTTCGACGGCAACTATCAGGAATACGAGGCCGACAAGCGCAAGCGTCTCGGCGAGGAAGCCGCCAAGCCGAAGCGCCTGCGCTACAAGCCGATCACGCGCTAAGCCCGCAGCGCCGCCCGCGCGCTTGTGCGGGCGCGCGCACCGACATCCGGCGCGAAAGTGGCGACTGTGGGGGACGCGGTCGCCAGTCTTTTTTGTCAGACAAGACTACACAGCGCGGCGACTTTTCAGCAGGACTTCCGGGAGACACACGCAGATGGCGGGATCGGGCGCGCGGCGGGGAGCGCTTTGGGCAGTCGGGATCATCGTGGCGCTCGTCGTCGTGGCGATCGGCGGATGGCTGTTCGTCGTGCATCAGATGAAAGAGCGGATTCTCGAGACGCTCGGTCCAAACGGGTCGGTCGAGGAGATCGACGTGGATTTCGGCCACGTGACGCTGTCACGCGTGCGCCTGCGCGGCCCGAAAGACTGGCCCACCGGCGACGCGATGCGCGCCGAACGCATCGTGCTCGACGTCGACATGCGCTCGCTCATCACGCGCCCCATCCACCTGCGCAGTGTGAGCGTCGACAACTACTATCTGTCGATCGTCCGTTCCGCCAATGGCCGCGTGCGCATCCTGCCCGGTCTGAAGGAAACCGCCCGCGCCGCCGACGCAAAGTCGGACAACAGTCAGGCCGACGAGCACGCGCAAGAGGAAAAAGTGATCGACCGGGTCTCGTTCGAGCGCGGCTCGATGGAGTTCTTCGACAGCTCCGTGCAGAACCCGCCGTATCGCGTGCTGATCGGCGATGCGCGCGCGACCATCGATCGTCTTCACCTGCCTGCGCTCAACGAGCGCACCGACCTGTCCATGTCCGGCTCGATCAAGGGTCCGCAGCATACCGGCACGGTGTCGTGGGGCGGCTGGATGGTCATTGCGAGCAAGGATTCGCAGACGCGCGCGACACTGCGTTCCGTCGATGTCCAGACGCTCGATCCGTATCTCTTGAAGAAGGCGGGCGCGCGCGCGGCGGTGACGGGCGGCACCATCGACATGACCGTGGACGCCACCGTGAAGGACAACCGCATTCACGCACCCGGCTCGCTGGTGTTGAATCATCTGCAGATCAGCGACTCGGGCAATCCGCTCGACACCTTTCTCTCGATCCCGACCAAGGCCGCCATCGCCGCGCTGAAAGACCGCAAGGAGCAGATCAAGCTCGATTTCGTGCTCGACGGCGATCTGCGCGATCCGAAGTTCTCGCTGAGCGAAAGCCTCTCGAAGAAGCTGACGGCGGGTTTCGCGAAGGCGCTCGGCGTGAGCGTGGAAGGCGTCGCGAAGGGCACGGGTGATACCGTGCGGGGAATCGGCAACGCGCTGAAGAACCTCTTGGGGCAGTAGCGCGCTTCGCTTCGTTCAATCAGAACGCCAGCTTCAACGCCCGCAATTGCGCTTCCGTGCTTGATGCGTCCGTATGGTGAATGCCATGCCAGCCAAGCGCGGTCGCGGCCTGCGCGTTGTGGAGGTTGTCGTCGATGAAGACGAGTTCGGACGGCTGCACGCCCGGCAGATGCTTTTCGATTTCGTCGAACATCAGCGCGAAGATGCGCGGATCGGGCTTCACCAGCCCGACGCGCCCCGACACGACCACTTCGCGAAACCGGCGCAGCACGTCGAAACGCTCCCACGCATAAGGAAAGGTTTCCGCCGACCAGTTGGTGAGCCCGAACAGCGGCACGTCCGCGCGCTCCAGCCGCTCCATCAGCGCGACGCCCTCGTCCAGCACGCCCGCCACCATCTCGGGCCAACGCGCGTAAAAGGCGCGAATCAACGCTTCATGTCCGGGATGAAGCGCGATCAGCTCGGCCGTGCCCGCTTCAATGGTCTGGCCGCCGTCCTGCTGCACGACCCATTCCATCTTGCAGACGTTGTCGAGAAACCAGCGGCGCTCGCTTTCGTCGGGGATCAGCTGCTGGTACAGATAATCCCGATTCCAGTCGATCAGCACGCCGCCGAAATCGAACACGACTGCCTGGATGGCCATGGTCCGACGCTCCCTTTGGTCATATGGCTTGAGTGCGGGCCTCGAGCCACGCCAGCGCCGCGCCCGACACATGCGGCGACACGCGCCTGCGCACCGTCTCGTGATAGGCATTGAGCCACGCGCGTTCATCCTCGCGCAGCAAGGACAGGTCGATACAGCGCGTATCGATCGGACACAGGGTCAGCGTCTCGAACTCGAGGAAATCGCCGAACTCGGTCTTCCCGGCGGCGCGGTTCATCGCGAGATTCTCGATGCGGATGCCCCACTTGCCCGGCCGGTAAAGCCCCGGCTCGATCGACGTGATCATGCCCTCTTCCATCGCCGTCCACGGTTCGGCGGGCGCGTAGTGGGAAATGACCTGCGGACCTTCGTGCACGTTCAGGAAGTAGCCGACGCCGTGGCCTGTCCCATGGCCGTAGTCCGCGCCCGCTTCCCAGATCGGCGCGCGCGCGATCGAATCGAGCATCGGCGAGCGGATGCCGCGCGGAAAGCGTGCGCGCGAAAGCGCCATCGTGCCCTTCAGCACGACCGTGAAGTCGCGCTTGTGTTCCGCCGTGATCTCGCCGACCGGCACGACCCGCGTGATATCGGTCGTGCCGCTCAGGTACTGGCCGCCCGAATCGATCAGCAACAGCCCGTTGCCCTCGATCACCGCGTGCGAGGCCTCGGTTGCGCGGTAATGCGGCATGGCGCCGTTGGCATTGAAGCCCGCGATCGTGCCGAACGACAGCGTGACGAAGCCCGGCCGGCGCGCGCGCGCCGCCGTCAGCTTTTCGTCGATGGTGAGTTCCGTGATGCGCTCGCGGCCCAGCGCGCCCTCGAACCATGCGAAGAATTCGGCGAGTGCGGCGCCGTCCTGCTCCATCGTCGCGCGGACGTGCTCGGCTTCGGCCGCGGTCTTGCGCGACTTCGCGAAGGTCGACGGATTCACCGCCTCGACAATCGTGACCGTCGACGGCGCCTTCTCCAGCAAGCCATGCGTGATGCGGCGCGGATCGATCAGCAGCGTCGCGCCCGCGGGCAACGCGCCCAGCGCGCCGGGCGCGTCCGCATACGGCGCGACGCGCACGTGGTCGCGCGCGAGCGATTGCTGCAACGCTTCCGGCACTTTGCCGTCGGCGACGAAGAGCGTCGCGTCATCGGCGCCGATCAGCGCATGCGCGACGAACACCGGGTTGTAGCTCACATCGCCGCCGCGCAGGTTGAAGATCCATGCGAGATCGTCGAGCGTGGACACGAAATGCCACTGAGCGCCTTTCGCGCGCATCGACTCGCGCAATTGCGCCAGCTTGTCGGCGCGCGCGACGCTCGCATGCGGCGCCGCGTGTTCGTAGACGGGTGCATCGGGCAGGCCCGGACGCGCGGGCCAGACGGCCTCGAGCAGATCGAGATCCGTGCGCAGCACGATGCCGCGTGCGTCGAGCGCATCGGCCAGCGCGCGCGCCGCCGCGACGCCGAGCACGGTTCCGTCCACCGCCACGGTCTCGCCCTCCGGCACGTGCTCCGCGAGCCATTCGACATGCGGCGCGCTCTGCTGACCGGCCATCATCTTCATCAGCACGATGCCGGTTCCGGCCAGTTGGGCTTCGGCCTGCGTCCAGTAGCGGCTGTCGACCCAGACGCCCGCGAAATCCGCGGTCACGACCAGCGTGCCGACCGAACCCGTAAAGCCGGAAAGCCACTGCCGTCCCTGCCAGCGTTCCGGCAGATATTCGGAGAGATGCGGATCGGCGGACGGAATGAGCACGGCGGCGAGATGGTCGAGCGCCATCTGGCGGCGCAGCGCATCGATGCGGCGCGCAAACGTGGACGGCTCGGGAATGGCGGAATCTGCAATGCGATCGTTCATGGGGTCACCTGCTTCGAAACGTGCTTGAAAGCCCTTTGGCACTTCAGAGGGCGCGACGGGCAGCGAGGATCGCCCGCTGTCCGCCGGGAAAGAAATCAGCGGCGCGCCGCCAGTCCGACGGTGAACGTCACGACGAGCAACGCGAAGACCGCGCACGCGAGCCATTCGAGCGTGTCGCCGTCGTGATAAAGATCGACGATGTTGCCGAGCATGCGCGCCACGATGCTCGCCAGTATGCCAGCCGCAACCGCCGTCCAGATCCGTCCCGCCGGTCCGCGGCCGACGCGTCCCGCGCGCCGCAGCGGATGCAGCCACCAGCTCGCGGCGCCGATCACCGCACCCAGGAAGATCAGTCCGAGCCAGCCCATCAGCGGCCGTGCTCCATGGCAAGCGCCGGGCGGCCGCGTGAGACAGGGGGAGAGTCGAACATGCGCGATCCGGGGTCTTCGAAAGTGGAAGGCTGAGTTTAGGGGCCGGATTTGGCGAAGGCAAGACTACGGACTGACGGGCAAAAAGCGGGAAAAGACCGTTCGTGCGTCGATCAGCCGCGTCGGGCCGCACATGCCTCTCAGACCGCGCCAGCCAATACCCGCAAGGCTTTCAGCCGGTTTGGACCGCGTGCGCGTCAAATAGCCCCTATAAATGAAGATTCACGCGAAACGCTATAATATTGGGCTATTGAAAGGCCATCGGCTTAGGCCAAGAGCATCGTTAAAACAATGCAGCTCCTCACGATCGGAATCAATCATCACACTGCGCCAGTCGCCTTGCGCGAACGCGTGGCGTTTCCGCTCGAACAGCTCAAGCCCGCCCTGGGCGCGCTGAAAGACATCTGGCTCGGTCCGCTCGCGAAGGTTTCGCCCGAAGCGGCCATCCTGTCGACCTGCAATCGCACCGAACTCTACTGCGCCACCGACGACTCCGCCGCCCGCGAAGCCGCCATCGAATGGCTGTCGAAGTATCACGCCATCCCGGTTCCCGAACTCGCGCCGCACGTGTACGCGCTGCCGCAATCGGAAGCCGTGCGCCATGCCTTCCGCGTCGCCTCGGGCCTCGACTCGATGGTGCTCGGCGAAACCCAGATCGTCGGACAGATGAAGGATGCGGTGCGCACGGCCTCGGAAGCCGGCGCGCTCGGCACCTATCTGAACCAGCTGTTCCAGCGCACCTTCGCGGTCGCGAAGGAAGTGCGCACGACCACGGAAATCGGCGCGCAGTCGGTGTCCATGGCCGCCGCCGCCGTGCGCCTCGCGCAGCGCATCTTCGAGAACATCTCCGGCCAGCGCGTGCTGTTCATCGGCGCGGGCGAGATGATCGAGCTGTGCGCCACCCATTTCGCCGCGCAGAATCCGCGTGAACTGGTGGTCGCGAACCGCACCGCCGAACGCGGCGAGAAGCTCGCCGGCCGCTTCAACGGCCGCGCCATTCCGCTGTCCGACCTGCCCGCGCGCATGCACGAGTTCGACATCATCGTGTCGTGCACGGCGTCGACGCTGCCCATCATCGGACTGGGCGCGGTCGAGCGCGCCGTGCGCGCGCGCCGCCACCGGCCCATTTTCATGGTCGACCTGGCCGTGCCGCGCGACATCGAACCGGAAATCGGCAACCTGCACGACGTATTCCTCTACACCGTCGACGACCTCGGCGCCATCGTGCGCGAAGGCAATGCATCGCGTCAGGCGGCGGTGGCGCAGGCGGAATCGATCATCGAAACGCGGGTGCAGAATTTCATGCAATGGCTGGATGCGCGCAGCATCGTGCCGGTCATCCGCCACATGCACACGCAGGCCGACGCATTGCGCCGCGCCGAAGTGGAACGCGCCCGCAAGATGCTGTCGCGCGGCGACGACCCCGCGGCCGTGCTCGAAGCGCTGTCTCAGGCGCTCACCAACAAGCTGATCCACGGTCCCACGCACGCGCTCAATCGCGCGAGCAGCGAGGAACGCAGCCAGCTCATCGACCTGATGAGCGGCTTCTACCGCCACGGCGACAAGGCCGATTCGTCGGACCGTTAGCGGCTCCATCTTTGCTATTCTCCAAGGCCGCGCGCCGCCAGCGCCGGCTTCCTGATCGCAGTCATTCCCGGCGCCCGCCGCGCCAACTCCGCACGATGAAAACGAGCATGCAAAGCAAGCTCGACCAGCTCGCCAGACGGCAGGTCGATCTCAATGAACTGTTGAGCCGTGAGGACGTCACGTCCGACATGGACCAATATCGCAAGCTCACGCGCGAGCACGCGGAAATCAGCCCGATCGTCGATCAATACGCGCTCTGGCGGCAGGCGCTCACCGATGAAGCCACGGCGCAGGAACTGCTCGCCGATCCGTCGATGCGCGATTTCGCCGAGGAGGAGATCGGCGAGGCGCGCGAGCGCATGGCAACCATCGAAGGCGATCTGCAGACCATGCTGCTGCCGAAGGACCCCAACGACGAGCGCAACATCTTCATCGAAATCCGTGCGGGCGCGGGTGGCGATGAATCGGCGCTGTTCGCGGGCGACCTGTTGCGCATGTATCTGCGTTACGCCGAGCGCAACCGCTGGAGCGCCGAGACGATGTCGGAGAGCGTGTCTGATCTCGGCGGCTACAAGGAAGTGATCGTGCGCATCGCCGGACAGGGCGCGTATTCGCGGCTCAAGTTCGAATCGGGCGGGCATCGCGTGCAGCGCGTGCCGGCGACCGAAACGCAAGGCCGCATCCACACTTCGGCGTGTACCGTCGCCGTGATGCCGGAAGCCGATGAAATCAGCGAAGTCGTGATCAATCCGGCCGATCTGCGCATCGATACGTTCCGCGCGTCGGGCGCGGGCGGGCAGCACATCAACAAGACCGATTCGGCCGTGCGCGTCACGCACTTGCCGACCGGCATCGTCGTCGAATGCCAGGACGACCGCTCGCAGCACAAGAACAAGGACCGCGCGCTGAAGGTGCTGGCCGCGCGCATCAAGGACAAGCAGTATCACGAGCAGCACGCCAAGGAAGCGGCGACGCGCAAGAGCTTGATCGGCTCGGGCGACCGCTCGGAACGCATCCGCACCTACAACTTCCCGCAAGGACGCATGACGGATCACCGGATCAACCTGACGCTCTACAAGCTCGAATACATCATGGACGGCGATATCGACGAGCTGATCGGCGCGCTCGTCTCCGAGCATCAGGCGGAATTGCTGGCGGCGCTCGGGGAAGCGGAGTGAGCACGGCGGCCGACGTGCTGCGTGCGTCCGGACTGCCGCCGCTCGACGCGCGCGTGCTGCTGATGCACGTGCTCGGCTGGCGCCGCACGGAACTCATCACGCGCGATCAGGAACCGCTCGATGACGCGTCCGTCGCGCGCTTCGAGGCGCTCGTCGCGCGCCGTCTGAATGGCGAGCCCATCGCGCAGCTGGTCGGCAGGCGCGAATTCTTCGGCCTCGACTTCGAGGTCACGCCCGACGTGCTGATTCCGCGTCCGGAAACCGAATTGCTGGTGGAAACCGTGCTCGGCATCATTGCCGGCACGCCGAACCCGCGCGTGCTCGATCTGGGCACGGGCAGCGGCGCGATCGCGGTGTCGCTGGCACACGCGCGGCCCGATGCGAAGGTGTGGGCCGTGGATCGCTCGCCGGCCGCGCTCGACGTCGCGCGCTCAAATGCCGTGCGTTTGCTCGACGCCGCGCGCGCGGGCGGTCCGGTTACCTTCGTCGCAAGCGACTGGACGGCGAACCTCGAACCGTCGCTGCTGTTCGAGGCGATCGTCAGCAATCCGCCCTATATCGCGAGCAGCGATCCGCATCTCGAACAAGGCGACCTGCGCTTTGAACCGCGCGGCGCGCTGACCGACGAATCCGACGGTTTGTCGGCGATTCGCGAGATTGTCGAAAAAGCGCCGTTCTTGCTCGCGGTGAACGGCACGCTGTGGCTTGAGCATGGCTACGATCAGGCTGACGCCGTGCGGCGTCTCCTGCAGGCGCGCGGCTTCAGTGACGTGCATTCGCTGCGCGATCTCGCCGGCATCGAGCGCTGCACGGGCGGCGTTTTCACGGCCTGAAGCGCCGGACGTCGTCAGCTCTCAAAAGCGAAATCCGCTATCATTTCAACCATCAGTCCCCCGACTTTCACGCGCAGGAACGCCATGGATACGCAAGAACATATCAAGCAGATCGTCGAATCGAATCCCGTCGTGCTTTTCATGAAGGGCACGGCGCAATTCCCGATGTGCGGCTTCTCAGGCCGCGCCATCCAGGTCCTGAAGGCCTGCGGCGTCGACAAGATCACCACCGTCAACGTGCTCGAAGACGACGCCGTCCGTCAGGGCATCAAGCAGTTCTCCAACTGGCCGACCATCCCGCAGTTGTACGTGAACGGCGAGTTCATCGGCGGCTCGGACATCATGATGGAGATGTATCAGTCGGGCGAACTGCAGCAGCTCTTCGCTGCCGCCTGAGTCTCACCCGCCCGCCGATGCCAACCAGCCTGCCCGCCCCGCAGCGACGCCTGATCGTCGCAATCACCGGGGCGACAGGCGCCATCTACGGCGTGCGTTTGCTCGACATGCTGCGCCGCCTGGGCGGCGTCGAGACGCATCTGCTCGTCTCCAGCGCCGGCTGGCTCAATATTCAGCACGAACTCGATCTCGACCGCGCCGCCGTCCACGCGCGGGCGGATGTCGTACACAGCGTGCGCGATGTCGGCGCGAGCATCGCTTCCGGCTCCTTCGCCACCGACGGCATGGTGGTCGCGCCCTGCTCGATGCGCACACTCGGCAGCATCGCGCACGGTCTCTCTGACAATCTGATTACCCGCGCCGCCGATGTCGTCCTCAAGGAACGGCGCCGACTCGTACTGCTTGTGCGGGAAACGCCGTTCAACCTCGCGCACCTGCGCAACATGACGTCGGTCACGGAAATGGGCGGCGTGATCTTTCCGCCGTTGCCGGCGTTCTATCAGAAGCCCGCGACGATCGACGAAATGGTGGACCACACCGTGGCGCGCGTCATCGATCTGTTTGGCTTCGGGCAGCCGGTTGCGTCGGCGTGGCAGGGATTGCGCGCAACGCTCGACTAGTGCGTTATTAGCAACAGTGGCGACATAATCCGTTGCCTTGCAGAAGGTTTATTAACGCCCCGAGCGGCCCTACATTGACGACATAGTCCACAGGAACCTTGCCGTCATGAGCCCGACACCCACCGTCTTCATTTCCCACGGCGCGCCGACGCTGCCGATCGACCCGTCGATGCCTTCCGCCGAATTCGCCTCGCTGAGCGCGACGTTGCCGCGCCCGCGCGCGATCCTGATGCTGTCGGCGCACTGGGGCACCGCGCAGCCGGTTGCGAGCATCGCCGAGCGGCCGGAAACCATCCACGACTTCTACGGATTTCCGCGTGCGCTGTACGACCTGCGCTACCCGGCGCCCGGCGCACCCGATCTGGCGAAGCGCGCCGCCGCCTTGCTCGGCGCGCAGGGCATTCCCGCCGCGACGACCGAACATGGTCTGGATCACGGCGCATGGGTGCCCCTGCTGCTGATGTTCCCGGACGCTGACGTACCGGTCGCACAGCTGTCGATACAGCCGCACCTGGACGCCGCGCATCATTTCGGCATGGGCCGGGCGCTGCGGGATCTGCGCGATGAGGGCGTGATGATCGTCGGTTCCGGCCAGATCACGCACAACCTGCGCATGGCCGATTTCAGCGCGCGTCCCGAAGATGCCGATCCGCGCGTCACCGAATTCACCGACTGGTTCGAGGACCGCATGGCGGCACGCGACATCGACGCGCTGCTCGACTATCGTGCGCGCGCGCCCCATGCGGCGCTGATGCACCCGACGGACGAACATCTGCTGCCGGTGTTCAGCGCGCTCGGTGCCGCCGCGGATGACTACACGCTCGGCATTCAGTCGCTCGGAACCTTCCAGCGCGCACTGGCGATGACGAACTACGTCTTCTCGGACGCATGATGAAAAAAACCGCCTGAGCAGCCACTCAGGCGGTTTTCTGTCTCGCTACAAGGCGCCGGAAAGCTCAGGCGCCGACTTCGTGAAGGACGTCGTCGCGGCTTTCGCGCTCGTCGAGATACGCGGTGCGATATCCGGTGTGCACGCCCCAGTAGTAGAACACCAGCGCCAGCACAGCGACTGCGGCCATATCCCAGCCGTACGGCAGCAATCCACTACCCCCAAAATCCCTGCTGCCGATCAGCGACATCACCGCCATGCACGGCAGATACGCCACCAGCCACCACGCAGCCTTGAGATCGCGTCCCCAGCCGGCGAAGCCCGCCTTGGCCTGGAAGTAGAAGTACACCGGCAGCGCGACGACCATCAGCAGAATGATTTCGCCGGTGAGCGGCCACTTCGCCCAGAACAGCACCAGCGACGCGCACACGAACGCGAACGGCGCGACCACGCCCATCATCGGCAGCTTGAGCGGACGCTCGAGGTCCGGAGCCGCGCGGCGCAGCGCCATCAGGCTCACCGGGCCCGTCAGATACGAGATCACCGTCGCCACCGAAATCACCGCGGCCAGCGAGCTCCAGCCACGGAAGAAGAACATGAAGATGAACGCGACGAACAGGTTGAACCACATCGCCGGACGCGGCACGCCGTAAAACGGATGCACGTTGCCGAAGATCTTCGGCATCGTGCCGTTGCGCTCCATCGCGTAGATCATGCGGGTGGTCGTCGCCATGTAGGTCGTGCCGGTGCCGCTCGGGCTGACGAAGGCGTCCACATACAGGAGGATGGCAAGCCAGTTCAGGTTGAGCGCCAGCGCCAGTTCCGCAAACGGCGACGCGAAGTTGAAATGCGCCCAGCCCTTCGCGACATCAGCGGGATTCACCGCGCCGATATACGCGATCTGCAGCAGCACGTAGATCACGAGCGCGAGCACGATCGAGCCGATCACCGCGAACGGCACGCTGCGCGCCGGGTTGCGTGCCTCGCCGGCGAGGTTCACCGGGCTCTGGAAACCGTTGAAGCTGAACACGATGCCGCTGGTCGCGACGGCGGTCAGCACCGCGGGCCAGCCATAAGGCGCGAAAGTCGACGACGTGCCGAAGTTCTCCGGGTGGAATCCGGCGAAGATCAGCCCCGCGATGGTCGCGCCCGGGATGAGGAACTTGAAGACCGTGATCAGCGAGTTCGCACGGGCGAACACCTTCACGCCCCAGTAGTTCAGCATGAAGTAGATGATCACGAGCAACGCCGAGAGGCCAATGCCGGTCGGCGTCAGCGACTCGTTGACGAACAGTGCATGCGCCCATTCGTAGGGCCAGGTGCTCATGTACTGGATGGAGGCTTCGGCTTCGATCGGAATCACCGAAACGATCGCGATCCAGTTCGCCCACGCGCTGACGAAACCCACGAGCGCGCCATGCGAATAGCGGGCGTAGCGCACCATGCCGCCGGACTCGGGAAACATGGCGCCCAGTTCGGCATACGTCAACGCGATCGCCAGGATGACGATCGCGCCGATCACCCAGGCGGCGATCGCGGCAGGTCCAGCGATCTTGGCGGCCTTCCATGCCCCGAAGAGCCATCCCGACCCGATGATGGATCCCAGACCGGTCAGCATCAGGGCCATCGGGCCGATGTTTCTCTGTATCGAACTTTTCACTTCTTTTCTCCGTTGTCTCGCGCCGCTCATGCTGCTTGCGGCTTGGCCGGTTTTCGATCGGCGCCAGGCCGCGGCCGCACCAGTTGCCAGAATCATTCCCGCCAACCCGGCATGTCCGGTGCAACCCTTTGAAAATGGTCGCGTAGTTTAACGGTTGCACCTTTCGAATGCAGTGCGGAGGGCGAGCAGTTTCACCTTTTTTTGCCTCTTTTTCGTGCAATGCGGCACAAGATTTCGCTCATCGCGGCTGAAATCCGTATGGCGTTAAAAAATCCCTTGGAGTTGTCGGATATTAATTGACCGCGAAATGGTTTCGCCGTATAAAGCTTCTTGCAGGATTTCAAGTGGCGAGTGAATTGGTTCTTTCGAGTTCGCCATCACGGTACTCCGGTTGGCCCCATTGCCCCTTCCTTGATCTTTTGCACCCCTGGGCTTCGGCCTTATTCATCATTTTTTTGGAACAAGTAACATGGAAACCGGTACCGTCAAGTGGTTCAATGACGCAAAGGGCTTTGGCTTCATCACTCCGGATGGCGGCGGCGAAGATCTGTTCGCGCACTTCTCGGAAGTCCGTGTCGAAGGCTTCAAGACGCTTCAGGAAAACCAGAAGGTTACCTACGAAGTGAAGACTGGCCCGAAGGGCAAGCAAGCCGCGAACATCAAGCCGGCCTAAGTTCCGCCTGATTCGTAAAAAAACCCCGCCTGCGCGGGGTTTTTTATTTGCGGCGCGCGTTCAGGCGGAATCACGCGAAAACGCGCTGTGCGTAGATGCCGAGGCCCTTCGCCACGCTGGCGAGGCGATCGCCGAACACCGGCTGCGCAGCAGGAAACGCCGCCGCCAAAGCCTGCGACAGGAACCGCAGCCCGGTCGTCCCGCCTGTGAAATACACGGCGCCGACGTCCGTATCCGCGACGCCCGCACGCCGGATGGTCTCGCGCGCGGCGTCCACGATGCGCCGCGTTTCCTCCGCGCCCGCCTCGATCAAGCGCGTTTCGTCGAAGGCGACGCGCAACGCTTCCTCCACCTCTTCCATGTCGATTTCCGTCGCCCCGCCCGCGGCGACTTCGATCTTCGCCTCCTCCGCATGCGCGGTGAGCGCGTGCCCCAGCCGGCGATCAACAACGCGCATCAGGCGGTCATGATGACGCACCTCCGGGTAGAGATGGCGCATCAGCTGCAGCTCGCTGACACGCTTGGGCGT
The DNA here is from genome assembly GCF_031451075.1 of Caballeronia sp. LZ043. Lineage (NCBI taxonomy): Bacteria > Pseudomonadati > Pseudomonadota > Betaproteobacteria > Burkholderiales > Burkholderiaceae > Caballeronia > Caballeronia sp. LZ043. The sequence goes on from NZ_JARUXT010000001.1 coordinate 2,479,741, forward strand.
GTAGACGGTGTTGATCAGATGCCACGTGGAGAGATCGAAATAGATGCGGCTCGGCACTTCCCGTCCTTGCGGATCGAGCGATTGATAACCGAGCTCGCGCAGCACGGTCGCGAGTTCGACGCGGCGGTCGAAATCCGTGCCGGCGACATGCACGCCGTGATGCGCGAGCACGTCGCTCTTGCGGTCGAGTTCGCGAGCGCGCTCCGGACCAACGCGCACCAGCGAAAAGTCCGACGTACCGCCGCCGATATCCGCGACCAGCACGAGCCCTTCCTGCGTCAGGCCGGCTTCGTAATCGAAGGCGGCGGCAATTGGTTCGTACTGGAAGTGGATCTCGCGCAAGCCGACGGCATGCGCGCACGCCTCGAGCTGCTTCTGCGCCAGGTTGTCGGCGCGCGGATCGTCGTCGACGAAGAACACCGGGCGGCCGAGCACCGCGCGCGACAGCGGCTCGCCGGCGATCGCCTGGGCCTTCTGCTTCAGGTGCTGCAGGAACAGCGTGATGACGTCGGTGTACTTGATGGCCGATCCGTCGCCGAGATCCGTCGTGCTGTCGGCGAGCGCCGAGCCGAGAATGCTCTTCATCGAGCGCATCAGGCGGCCGTCGAAACCGTCGATGTATGCCTCCAGCGCGGCGCGTCCGTAGGCCTGGTTATTTTCGTCGGTGTTGAAGAAGACGGCGGTGGGCAACGTCGTCGCCTCTCCTTCGACGGGCGCCAGCCGAATGGCGGGGCCGTCCGGAAGGGCGACGGCGGAATTCGACGTGCCGAAATCGATCGCGCAAAAATTCATGATGCTGAGCCACGTCCGCCAGGACGCCGCGTTGGACATGGACGGCGTTTTTAACACGTTCCCCGGTAGGCATCAACCGCGGCCGGAGATTTTTAAACCGTTGACTTCATTCGACAAAGCGGAATGTAACTTGCTCGTTCGAAAGCCGCCTGCGTTTTTCCGCGCTTTCGCGGCGTACGACAGGCGACATGAGCAAAACAATGACGAGGAGAACCGTTTGAACGATCGACCGACGGAGCACGCCACGCAGCCAGGCATCATCGAAACCGATCTGCCCGGGCGCCTCGACCGCCTGCCCTGGGGACGCTTCCACACGCTGATCGTGCTCGCGCTCGGCATCACCTGGCTGCTGGACGGACTCGAGGTAACGCTCGCGGGCGCCGTCGCCAGCGCGCTGAAGACCAGCCCGGCGCTGCAATTTTCGAACGCCGACGTCGGCATTGCGGGCAGTGCGTACATCGCGGGCGCGGTGCTCGGCGCGCTGGGTTTCGGCTGGCTGACGGACCGGCTCGGCCGCCGCAAGCTGTTCTTCATCACGCTGTTCCTCTACGCGGCCGCGACCGCCGCCACCGCGTTCTCATGGGATCTCGCGAGTTTCGTGCTGTTTCGCTTCCTCACGGGCGCCGGCATCGGCGGCGAGTACACCGCGATCAATTCGACGATCCAGGAGTTCACGCCCGCCCGGTTGCGCGGCTGGACCGATCTGGCGATCAACGGCACGTTCTGGATCGGCGCGGGCATCGGCGCGGCGGGATCGCTGGTCCTGCTCGACCCCGGCCTGCTGCCGCCCGACTGGGGCTGGCGCGCGTGCTTCCTGATCGGCGCGGTGCTCGGGCTCACGATCCTCTTCATGCGGATGTGGGTGCCGGAGAGCCCGCGCTGGCTCATCACGCACAATCGCGCGGACGAAGCGAAGCAGGTGGTCGAGGAAATCGAGGCCCATTTCCGGCAGCATGGCGTGACGATTCCCGACACGCCCGTCAAGCCGCTGCGCCTGCGCGCGCGCGAGGGCACGCCGCTCAGCGAGGTCGTACATACGCTCTTCAAGGCGCATCGCAGCCGCTCGCTCGTGGGTCTCACGCTGATGACCGCCCAGGCGTTCTTCTACAACGCCATATTCTTCACCTACGCGCTGGTGCTGACGGATTTCTATCACGTGCCCGGCGATCACATCGGCTGGTACGTGCTGCCGTTCGCCGCCGGCAATTTCCTGGGGCCGGTGCTGCTCGGCAAGCTCTTCGACGTGCTCGGCCGCCGCCGCATGATCGCGTTCACGTATGCGACGTCCGGCGTGCTGCTGACCATCAGCGGCTGGATGTTCATGCACGGCATGCTGAACGTGACGACGCAGACCATCGCGTGGATGGTGATCTTCTTCTTTGCCTCGGCGGCGGCGAGTTCGGCGTACCTGACAGTCAGCGAAACCTTCCCGCTGGAAATACGGGCGCTCGCCATTGCCGTGTTCTATGCGTTCGGCACGGCGCTGGGCGGCATCATCGGGCCGGCGCTGTTCGGGCATCTGATCGACACGCACGAGCGCGGCGCCGTGTTCGCGGGCTATCTGATCGGCTCGGTGCTGATGATCGCGGCTGCGGTCGTCGCCGGCATCTGGGGCGTCGCGGCGGAGCGCAAGTCGCTGGAAGAGGTGGCTCGTCCGCTGTCGGCAGCGGACGAGCGGTAAGGCACGGCGGGATTTATTCGAACGCGCGGCTCCACGCGCCTTCGTACACCGTCTCGCCGAGCGCCTTGCGCACGCGCGGTGCGGCTTCACGCTCCTGCAACGCCTCGTCGAGCTGGCTGGCATCGCCGTGATGACCGATCGCCACCATCGCGATGATCTGCACATCCTCGGGAATCGAGAACGCCTGGCGGAACGCGTCGCGGTCGAAGCCGCCCATCTGATGCGCCGCCAGGCCGAGCGCGTGCGCCTGCAGGACCAGCGCCATCGCGGCCGCGCCCGTGTCGTAGGCGGCCGTGCGGTTGGGCTCGCCCTTCGCCGTGAGCGTCGCGGCCGTCACGCAGACCAGCACCGGCACGTTGCCGTTCCACTTCTGGTTGCCGGGCATGAGCGTGTCGAATGCGCGCTGAAAGGCGGCTTCGTCGCGCTGACGGTCGAACGCGATCAGACGCCACGGCTGCTGATTGCTTGACGAAGGCGCCCAGCGCGCCGCTTCGAACACCTGATGCAGCTGCGCACGACCGACCGGCTCCGTGGAATAGGCGCGCGGACTCCAGCGGCCGGCGATCAGTTCGTGGATGTCGATATCGGTCGGAGCGGGTTTTGCGTTCATGGTTCGAGTCCTTGACGGTTGGATAAACAGGCAGGCCGTCAAGGATATCAAGTCAAGCGCAGCCGCTTCATTTCACCACTTCAAGTCGCCGCCACGCCCATCGCACGTCCCGCGCGATTGATGCGCAGCACGATCACCGCCGCGACGAGGCACAGCCCGCCCGAAATCATCGTGGCGACCGTATAGCTGCCGAGACTCGAACGCAGCATCCCGCCGCCGAGCGCCGCGAACGCCGCGCCCAGCTGATGTCCCGCCACGACCCAGCCGAACACGATCGGCGCGCTTTCCTTGCCGTAGACATCGGTGGCGAGGCGCACGGTCGGCGGCACGGTGGCGATCCAGTCGAGACCGTAGAACACGGCGAACAGCGGCAGGCCGAAGAAGTCGATGCCGAACGCATACGGCAAGTAGATCAGCGACAGCCCGCGCAGCCCGTAGTACCAGAACAGCAGCACGCGGGCATTGAAGCGATCGGAGAGCCAACCGGACAGCGTCGTGCCGAACAGGTCGAAGATGCCCATTGCCGCGAGCAGGCTGGCGCCCTGCACCGGCGTCATGCCGTAGTCCGAGCACATGGCGATCAGATGCGTGCCGACATAGCCGTTCGTGCTCGCACCGCAGACGAAGAAGCTGAAGAACAGCAGCCAGAAATCACGCGTCTTGCTGGCCATGCCGAGCGTGCTGAACGCGACCTTGATCGGGTTCTTCGGGGCGGAAATGGCGGCGGGCGGCAGATCGGCCTTCTCGCCGACCGGACGCAGCGACAAATCCGCCGGCCGTTCAGGCAGGAGCCACGCGACGAACGGCAGCACGATCACCGCCGCGCCCGCGACGACGAACACGACAGGACGCCAGCCGTAGTGCTCGGAAATCGACGCGAGGAACGGCAGGAACACGAGCTGGCCGGTGGCCGAGCTGGCGGTGAGAATGCCCATCGCCAGACCGCGATGCGTGGTGAACCAGCGGTTGACGATGGTCGCCGAGAGCGTCAGCGCGGCGACGCCCGTCGCGCTGCCCACCATCACGCCCCAGACCAGCACCATTTGCCAGGGCGCGGTCATCATCGACGAGAGCGCGACGCCCGCCGCCAGCGTGGTCAGCGCGGTCAATACTGTGCGGCGCACGCCGAAGCGCTGCATCGCCGCCGCGGCGAACGGCCCGGCGAGGCCGTACAGCGCCAGATTGATCGAGATCGCCAGCGAAATCGTGCCGCGCGACCAGCCAAACTGCTTTTCGAGCGGCAGCATCATGACGCTCGGCGTCGCCCGCGTGCCCGCCGCGGCGAGCAGCACGAAAAACACCACGCCTACCGCGATCCATCCGTAATGCATCCGGCCGTTCAGCCGCCTCGCTACCCAATTCATCGCCGCTCCAATCCGTGGTTCCGTTGATTTTTGCCCCGGACGACATCACTCGTTACCGGTCTGTCACATCAGAGTTGCGAGCTTAGTGACCGATCTGTAACATGTCAAGCATGCAGTTCGCATGACGAGGAAGCGACTTTGACACGAACATCCGCGGAACAACCCAAAGGCCCTGCCCGCCGCAGTGTCCGCACGGACGGCGCGACGGCGCAGGAACAGTTGCTGGATGCCGCGCAGGAGCTGTTTTATCGCGACGGTATTCGCGCCATCGGCGTCGATGCGGTCGTGGAGCGCGCCGGCGTCAACAAGATGAGCCTGTACCGGCGCTTCGCATCGAAGGACGAGCTGGTGGTGGCGTATCTCGACCGCATGGACGAGCGCTTTCGGGGACGCTTCGAAGCGAGCGTCGAAAAGCATCCGGGCGAGCCGGTCAAGCAGCTGATCCAGGCGTTCGACGATCTGGTGAAGCGCGCGTCCGCACCCGACTATCGCGGCTGTCCGTTCCTGAACGTCGCATGCGAATTCGGCGATCCGGAGTACGCGGCGCGCGAGCCGGTCGAGCGCAATAAAAAATATCTGATGAATCGGCTTATCGAAATCTCGGCGGCGGCGGGGGCTGCCCAGCCGCATGAACTCGCCGATTCCCTCGCGCTGCTGGTCGAGGGCGTCTATGCGAGCAGTCAGACTTACGGCCCGGGCTCCGGTCCGCTGGTCGCGGCGCCGCGCATCGCGCGCATGTTGATCAACGCGGCCTGCAAGGCTCAACCCGGACAGGAAAACGCATGAAGCCAGGCAGTTCCTCCGAAGACGTCATCGCAGCAACGCAGCACTGGCTCACGCGCGCAGTGATCGGACTGAATCTCTGTCCGTTCGCGAAGAGCGTGCATGTCAAGCAACAGATCCGCTACGTGGTGAGCGAGGCGCGCGCGGTGGACGACCTCGTCGTGGAACTGGCCGAAGAGCTTCGTTTGCTGAAGGAGACGGATCCGGATGTCGTCGACACGACGTTGTTCATCACGCCCCACGCTTTCGCTGATTTCGCCGAGTACAACGACGCCCTGTTCTTTGCCGACCGTCTGCTCGGCGACATGGGACTCGCGGGCGAAGTGCAGATCGCGAGTTTCCATCCGCACTATCAGTTCGAAGGCAGCGAGCCGGACGACATCGACAACTACACGAACCGCGCGCCCTATCCGATCTTTCACTTGCTGCGCGAGGCCAGCATCGACCGCGCGGTGGCGGCCTTTCCCGATGCCTCGGATATCTACGAACGCAACATCGACACCCTGCGCCGCCTCGGCCCCGACGGCCTCAATGCGTGGATGAACGATAAAAGCTGATCAATGCGCGGGCGTGAAAAAACGCTCGCGCAACTCATCCAGTCCGAGCGTCTCGAGCACTTCCGACAGCCGTTGCGCCGGCCGCCCGCGCGGCAAGTCCTTGAACTGCGCGACGATCAACTCGTTCTTCATCGAGTGCTCCCAGCCGACGAGTTCCGTCACGCTCACCTGATAACCGTGCGATTCGAGTTGCAGGCAGCGCAGCACGTTGGTGATCTGACTCCCGAATTCGCGCGTGTGCAGCGGATGCCGCCACATTTCCGTCAGCACGTTCTTCGCGAGCGAGTGCCCCTTGTTCTTGCGCAGCACCGAGGCTACTTCCGCCTGACAGCACGGCACGACCACGATGTACTTCGCCTTCTTCTGCAGAGCGAACTGGATGGCGTCGTCGGTGGCGGTATTGCATGCGTGCAGCGCGGTGACGACATCAACCGAAGCCGGCAAGCGGTCGGAATGCATTGATTCGGCCACCGACAGATTCAGGAACGACATCCCGGTAAACCCGAGTCGGGCCGCCAATTCCTCTGACTTTTTCACCAGTTCTTCACGCGTCTCGATTCCAAAGATGTGTGACCGATCGCGCAGAGTCTTGAAGAACAGATCGTAGAGAATGAACCCGAGATAAGACTTGCCCGCGCCGTGATCCACGAGCGATACCGCTCCCTGGCGCGCATGCACGTCGGCGAGCAGCGGTTCGATGAACTGATAGAGGTGGTAGACCTGCTTCAGTTTGCGGCGGCTGTCCTGATTCATCTTGCCGTCGCGCGTGAGGATATGGAGTTCCTTCAGCAGTTCGATCGACTGTCCGAGACGGATCTCGTGTTTGGCGGAGGGATCGGGGCTCTCCGAACCCGGCGCGGGGGACTTCCTGGTCATCGTGAAGGTCTGTCGAAAAAAATAAGGCGGAGCGTGTTTGCGCTGAATGTGCGCTAACCGCTGGTACTCACGCCTGAAAAGGGGAAGTTTACCCAAAAGCGCAAAGACGCTCTGTGTTCCAGCCATCGGCTGATTGGCTGATTGGCTAATGCGTAGCGGCAGAACGCATGGAACAGATTGTGCACCGTCCGACAATGAGGCCATTGGAAGAGACGACACACAGCGCGGCGCCGCATCGCGTACCGGTGCGGCACGCAGGAGCAGCAAGCTGGCAGGCCACGCTTCGACACGCGCCGCGATGTCACCGCACCCGGCTTTGTTACGTAACACCTAAACGCACAGCGCGGCGATGCGACTCGCCGGCGCCACGAACATGAGAGGACGGCGATGGACGCGATCCCCGACAAGAAAGCAGAGAAGCAGTTCCAGGACATGCTCGCAGCATTGACGGCGATGCCCGCGTGGAGCGAGAAGCAGCAACTCGAACTGGAGATGGCCCGAGAGATTTCCGTGGAGATGTTGCGCCTGGCCGAATCGATGCGCGACGGCTCCACTGATATCGAAAGCTGCCTGACCATGCTGAAGTACGCGAAGGTCATGGACTTTGTCCTGACGACGCTGGCCTCGCGCCGCGAAATCGCGCCGCAGACGCTGCGCGTCATCTTCAAGCTGGCTGGTCTGAAAGTCGATGAAGCCTATCCGGGTTGAACGGCGAGCCGGGCATCACGGCTCGCTGAATCCGGTGCGCGTCGCGGACCCGTACCGGCTTCAGCCCTTGCGTCTCGTCATCAGCCGCGCCGCCGACTGACGCATGTGCCGCTGCATCGCGGCCTGCGCCTGGACGGCGTCGCGCGCTTCAAGCGCTTCCAGAATCTCCCGATGCTCGCCCAGTGCGGCGAGCCACGTTTCCTCCCCTTCGAAGTGCCCACGCAAGGTCGATGACAACGGACTATGTCGTTCGTCGTACAGACTGCCGACCGTGCGCACCAGCACGTCGTTGCCGGCCATCTGCGCGATCGCAATGTGGAACGCGCGATCGGCGGCCATCGGCACCTGGCCGTTCGCGACTTCGCGCGCCATCGATTCGTACAGCGCGCGCAGCGACTTCAACGCCTTCGGCTTGACGAACGGCGCCACGCTCGCGGCAATCGCGCCTTCGATCACGCTGCGCGCGTTCATGATCTCGATCGGGCTTTCGCCGAGCTCCGTCTCGGTGGCCGGAGGCTTGGCGACCGGCGCGGCGACGATATACACCCCCGATCCCATGCGGATCTCGACACGCCCTTCCAGTTCGAGCGCGACCAGCGCCTCGCGCACCGATGGCCGCGATACGCCGAGCCGCTGCGCGAGCTCGCGCTCGGATGGCAGGCGGCCATTCGGCGCGAAATCCTGCTGCTCGATCAACCCGCGCAACTTGTCGGCGATCTGGAGATAAAGGCGGCGCGTCTCGGGAGGTTTCACGCTCACGTGCTGGGCTCCTGCTTTCGAGTCGGGGAAAACGTGGATTGTAATCAGCCGAAGGGGACGAGCACCGCAAAACCGCGCTCACCCTCGAACCGGCCGCCTTCAAGTGGCTTGACCAATTCCATTTCGAGCCACTAGTATGCAATCCGGTAAGGCCAGGTTGGCCACTTTTTTTTCCGGCGATCTGGAACCGTTCCCACCTCGATAAACGACCGACGAGCGCTCGCGCCGACGGTCAGAACGGCCCCGCATATTCATGAGCCACCCCATTCTCCAGTTCGGCACGAGCCGATTCTTGCAGGCGCACGTGGATTTCTTCGTCGCCGAAGCGGCGCGGCGCGATCCGGCAAAAGCGCTCGGCAAGATCACGGTCGTGCAGACGACCTCCAGCGCGGACAGCCGTGCCCGCATCGAGGCGCTGAAAAAAACGGGCCGCTATCCGGTGCGGATTCGCGGCCGCCGGCGGGACGAGACCATCGACGCAACCATCGAGTGCGATGCCATCGGCGAAGCGCTGCATGCGGACGAGGACTGGCCGCTGCTCAGGACGCGCATTGAGCGAGAGGTGAAGGTCATCGTCTCGAACACGGCGGATGCCGGCTACGCCCTCTTCGACGAGGACACGCGCGACCTGCTCGACAGCCCGCGCGCGCCGCGCGGTTTCGCGGCGAAGCTCGCGGTGCTGCTGCACGCGCGCTTCGCCGCCGGAGCCGCGCCGATCACGCTGCTGCCCTGCGAACTGGTGTCCCGCAATGGCGACACGCTGCGCGATCTGGTGATCGGCGTGGCGCGCGGCTGGGACTTGAGTGCGGCCTACATCGACTATCTGACGAACGACTGCGTGTGGGTGAATTCGCTGGTCGACCGCATCGTGTCGGAGCCGATCCCGCCGGTGGGCGCGATCGCCGAGCCGTACGCGCTGTGGGCGATCGAGCGCCGGGCGGGCATGGTGCTGCCGTGCGAGCACGAGGACATCGTGATCACCGGCGACCTCGCCCACTACGAGCGCCTCAAGCTCTTCCTGCTGAATCTCGGCCACACGATGCTCGCGCAAATCTGGCGCACGCGCGACGCCGCAGCCGACATGACCGTCCTCGACGCCATGCGCGACGCCGCCTTCCGCGATCCGCTCGAAGCGACCTGGCGCGATGAAGTGCTGCCGGTTTTCGCGGCGCTCGGACAACGCGACGTCGCCACGGACTATGTGGCGAGCGTGCGCGACCGTTTCGAGAACCCGTTCCTGGTACACCGGCTCGCCGACATCGCGCGGAACCACGGCGAAAAGAAGCAACGCCGCTTTCAGCCGGTGATCGATCTGGCGCGCGAACTCAAGCTCGATCTCGCGCAGAAGCGTCTGCGCGACGCCCTCGAATCCGCCTGAAGAGCGGAACGACCCTTTTCGAATCACGACGCGCCGCGCCGGCATTGCGGCGACGTCATCAGACATTAAAAGTGCCGCCCCATCACGGAGGAGACAAGCAATGCGCAAAATGCGTTGGGTAGTGATTTTTCTCGCCTTTCTGGCCATCGCGATCAATTACATCGATCGCGCCAACCTCGCCGTCGCGGCGCCGCAGATCGAGAAGGCGCTCAACATCGGTCCCGCCGAAATGGGCTTCATCCTGAGCGGCTTCTTCTGGAGCTACGCGCTGATGCAGATGCCCTTCGGCTGGTTCGTCGATCGCGTCGGCGCGCGCATCGCGCTGCCGCTGGCGGTCGGGTGGTGGTCGGTCTTCACGGCATTGACGGCCGTCGCGACGAGCGTCGCCGGCATGTTCGGCTGCCGCCTGATGCTCGGCATCGGCGAGGCGGGCGCGTATCCGTCGTGCGCGAAACTCGTGTCGCAATGGTTCAGGAAGGAACAGCGCGCGTTCGCCACCAGCATCTTCGACAGCGGCTCGCGCGTCGGCTCCGCGCTGTCGATTCCGGTCGTCGCGCTGATCATCAGCACGTTCGGCTGGGAAGCGTCGTTTGTCATTACCGGCGTGATCGGTTTCGCGTGGATTCTCGGCTGGTTCGTGATCTACCGGAACAAGTCGCGCGGCGACCTGACCGGTGAAACCGATGTCGCGCCGGTGCCGGTCGCGCCGCGCAACAAGGTGTCGTGGGCGTCGCTGTTCAAGTACCGCACGCTGTGGGGCATGATGCTGGGCTTCTTCTGCCTGAACTTCGTGATCTACTTCTTCATCACCTGGTTTCCGAGCTATCTCGTCCAGGCACACGGCTTCTCGCTCAAGTCGCTCGGCACGCTCGGCACCATTCCCGCGCTGATGTCGATTCCGGGCGGCTGGTTCGGCGGCTGGGTCTCCGACGCGCTGTTCAAGCGCGGCTGGAGCCTCACCGCCGCGCGCAAGACCTGCATGGTCGGCGGCATGCTGCTGTCCTCGGTCATCACGCTCTGCGCGTTCGTCGAGAACATCTACCTGATGCTCGCGTTCTTCGGCATCGCCTACGCCAGCCTCGCGTTCGCCGCGGCCAGCATCTGGTCGTTGCCGAGCGACGTCGCACCGACGCCGGATCACGTCGCGTCCATCGGCGGCATCCAGAATTTCGCGTCGAATCTGGCGGGCATCGTCATCACGACCTTCACCGGCGTGATGCTCGCCATCACCAAGGGCTCGTTCGTGATTCCGCTGTGCGTCGCGGGCGGCTTCTGCTTCCTGGGCGCATTCAGCTATCTTGTGATTGTCGGCAAGATCGAACCGCTCAATCGCGCCGAAGAAGAACAGGCGCGGCGCGACAGCCACGCCCCCTCCACGGTCTGAGAACATAAACCATGTCCACCCCACTCAACGACCATGCCGTCATCCGGCTGCATCCGAAAGACGACGTCGTGATCGCGACGCGTCAGCTGGTTTCAGGCGCGCGCATCGCATCTGAAGATCTCGTCGTCGCCGGGCTGATTCCGCCGGGACACAAGATCGCCACCCGCGACATCGCCGCCGGCGAGCCGGTCAAGCGCTACAACCAGATCATCGGCGTGGCGCGCGAGGCGATTGCGCGCGGTCAGCATGTCCACACCCAGAATCTCTCGATGGCCGATTTCACGCGCGAACACGAATTCGGCGTCGATCTCCATCCGACGCCCTTCGTCGACGCGCCTGCCACGTTCATGGGCATCCGCCGCGACGACGGCCGGGTGGCGACGCGCAATTTCGTCGGCGTGCTGACGAGCGTGAATTGTTCGGCGACGGTCGCGCGGGCCATCGCGGATCATTTCCGGCGCGACGTTCATCCGGAAGCGCTGGCGGATTATCCGAACGTGGACGGCGTGATTGCGCTGACGCACGGGCTGGGATGCGGCATCGACATGAAAGGCGACGGGCTCGGCATCCTGCGCCGCACGCTCGCGGGTTACGCGGTGCATCCGAATTTCTACTCGGTGTTGTTCGTCGGCCTGGGCTGTGAGACGAACCAGATTTCGGGCGTGCTCGAATCGAGCGGGCTCAAGGACGGCGAGAAACTGCGCAGCTTCACCATTCAGGACAGCGGCGGCACGCGGAAGACGATCGAGCGCGGCATCGCGATGGTGAAGGACATGCTGGCGGAGGCAAATCGTGTCACGCGCGAGCCGGTTCCGGCGGCGCAGCTGATCGTTGGCCTGCAGTGCGGCGGATCGGACGGCTATTCGGGCATTTCGGCGAATCCGGCGCTGGGCGCGGCAGTGGACAAGCTCGTCGCGCACGGCGGCACCGCGATTCTCTCGGAAACGCCGGAAGTGTATGGCGCCGAGCACCTGTTGACGCGACGGGCCGTCACGCGTGAGGTCGGCGAAAAGCTGCTCGCGCGCATCAAATGGTGGGAGGATTACTGTGCCCGTAACGGCGCCGCGATGGACAACAATCCTTCGGCCGGCAACAAGGTCGGCGGATTGACGACCATTCTCGAAAAATCGCTGGGCGCGGTCGCGAAGGGCGGCACGACGAATCTCGTCGAGGTCTACGAGTATGCGCAGCGCATCGACGCGAAGGGCTTCGTGTTCATGGATTCGCCCGGCTACGATCCGATGTCGGCCACCGGTCAGGTCGCGTCCGGCGCGAATCTGATCTGCTTCACGACCGGGCGCGGCTCCGCCTACGGCTGCGCGCCCTCGCCCTCGCTCAAGCTCGCGACCAATACCGCGCTGTGGGAGCGGCAGGAGGAGGACATGGACATCAACTGCGGCGGCGTGATCGACGGCAGCGCGACCATCGATCAACTCGGCGAACAGATTTTCCAGATGATGCTCGACTGCGCGTCAGGCGTGGCGTCGAAGAGTGAACTGCACGGCTATGGGCAAAGCGAGTTCGTGCCCTGGCAGGTGGGTGTGGTGACTTGATTGCCTCAAGCGGTCGCGGCGTGCTCAGCCATCATCTTCAGGGCGAGCGCTTCCGCGACCTCGATGCCATCGATCGCCGCGGAATAGATGCCGCCCGCATAACCGGCGCCCTCGCCCGCCGGATACAGTCCTTCGACGTTGACGCTCTGATAATCATCCTTCCGACGCAGCCGCAACGGCGACGACGTGCGCGTCTCAACGCCCGTCAGCACGGCATCGTGCATGGCGAAACCTTTGATCTTCTTGTCGAGTTCGGGCAGGGCTTCGCGGATCGCTTCGATCACGTAGTCGGGAAGCGCGGTGCTCAGGTCGGTCGGCTTGACGCCGGGCTTGTATGACGGCGTCACCGAACCGAGCGACGTCGAGGGCCGCCCGGCGATGAAGTCGCCCACCAGCTGGCCTGGCGCGCAGTAATCGTGACCGCCCAGTTCGAAGGCGCGCTCTTCCCACTTGCGCTGGAAGTCGATGCCGGCGAGCGGCCCGCCCGGATAGTCATCCGGCGTAATGCCGACGACGATGCCCGCATTGGCGTTGCGTTCGGCGCGCGAGTACTGGCTCATGCCGTTCGTTACGACGCGCCCCGGCTCCGACGTCGCCGCGACCACCGTTCCGCCCGGGCACATGCAGAAGCTGTAGACCGCGCGGCCGTTGCTGGCGTGGTGGACGACCTTGTAGTCGGCGGCGCCCAGTTTCTCGTGTCCGGCGAACTTGCCGAAGCGGCTGCGATCGATCACACCTTGCGGATGCTCGATACGGAACCCGAGTGAAAACGGCTTCGCTTCCATGTAGACGCCGCGGTCATGCAGCATCTGGAAGGTATCGCGGGCGCTGTGGCCGATCGCGAGCACGACGTGATCGCATCGCAGCGTCTCGCCGGACGAGAGACGCAGACCGCGTACCTTGCCGCCTTCGATCTCGATATCCTCGACGCGCTGCTGGAATCGGACTTCTCCGCCCAGTTGATGAATCTCCGCGCGCATCTTTTCGACCATGCTGACGAGCCTGAACGTGCCGATGTGCGGCCGGCTCAAATACAGGATGTCTTCGGGCGCGCCGGCTTTGACGAATTCGTCGAGCACCTTGCGGCCGTAGTGTTTCGGATCCTTGATCTGGCTGTAGAGCTTGCCGTCGGAGAACGTGCCGGCGCCGCCTTCGCCGAATTGCACATTCGACTCGGGATTGAGTTCGTTACGCCGCCACAGACCCCATGTGTCCTTGGTGCGCTCGCGAACGGCTTTGCCACGCTCGAGGATGATTGGACGAAAACCCATTTGGGCCAGGATCAAGCCGGCAAACAATCCACAAGGACCCATGCCGATCACGACGGGCCTAAGTTGCGTCGATTCCGCCGGTGCTTTCGCGACGAAGTGATAGGCCATGTCTGGCGTAGCACCGCAGTGCGGAAGCGGCCGCATTTCGAGACGCTTCAGGACGGGCGCTTCGTCCTGCAATTCGACATCGATGATGTACGTGAGCTTGATGTCTGCACGCTTGCGCGCGTCGTGCGCCCGGCGATACACGTGGAAATGCACGAGTTCTTTGGCCGATACGCCGATCTCGTCGAGACGAGCGACGACCGCAGCTTCAATCGCAGACTCGGGATGATCGAGCGGGAGCTTGATTTCGCTTAGACGTAGCATGGGAACTCGGTAGGCATTTGCCTTGGCGGATACAAAAGAGAAATTCTAGCGCGCGGGGGTTTTGATTTGTTTCCGATCGGCGCGTTATGGTCGAAGCCACGGAGCTGCGCGCGCTGTGGCGCCCTGAAACGCAAAAACCCCACCTTTGTGGGGTGGGGTTTTTGTTTGTAGCATGAGGAGCCTGACGATTACCTACTTTCACACGGGTGATCCGCAC
>NZ_JARUXT010000001.1:2499434-2550560 GCF_031451075.1 Caballeronia sp. LZ043
AACCACTGCACTTCCGTCTTGCGTCGCTGCATCAGCAGCAGAGAAACGAGATTATGAACAACGTTTTGAAGTCTGTCAACAAGAAATTCGAACTTCCTTATCGACCAAAACTGCTTTGCGTCGATCCGCCTCACTTGATGCAAACGGGCCGTGTGGACTTCACACGGCCCGTCGACCTCAAGCTTGGTGCCGGCTGCAGGACTCGAACCCGCCACCTCATGATTACAAGTCAAGCGCTCTACCTGATGAGCTAAGCCGGCGAAGGACGAGATTCTACTTCATTTGACGACTTTGAGGTGGGACCTCACAGCCGATTTCGAAGCGTCTTCTTCGAGCCCGGACTGCGGCTCTTCGCGCGCGGCATCGGCTGCCTCGCCCGGCGATTCCCCAACCTGGCGAGGAGCGCGCTCGGTGGGACGCGGCGCAAGCGGCGCACCGACCGGTTCCGCGCCAGGATGCGCCGCCGGCTCGACCGGGAAGGCCATGCCCTGCCCATTCTCTCGTGCATAAATGGCGAGCACATTCGCCACCTGCACTTCGATCTTGTGCGACTTGCCAGAGAACCGCGCGCTGAACTCGATCCATTCATTGCCCATCTGCAACTGGCTCGTCGCCTCGAAGCTGATGTTCAACACGATCTCGTCGTTGCGGACGAACTGCCGCGGCACGCGCGTAGCCGCGTCGACCCGCACCGCGATGTGTGGCGTGAACCCGTTATCCGTGCACCATTCGTACAGCGCGCGCAGCAGATAAGGCTTGGTGGAAATCTCTTGCATCAACTTTCCTCCGCCGGGAGCGCCGCGCCGCACAAGTGCGCGCCGCCGCGTCCCAACGCTCTCAGACTAGCGACGCATCACCTTTTCGGAAGGCGTCAGCGCTTCAATATAAGCCGGTCGGCTGAAGATCCGCTCGGCATACTTCATCAACGGCGCTGCATTCTTCGACAGCTCGATGCCGTAGTGATCCAGACGCCACAACAGCGGTGCGATTGCCACGTCGAGCATCGAGAATTCTTCGCCCAGCATGTACTTGTTCTTCAGGAAGATCGGTGCGAGCTGCGTGAGACGGTCGCGGATGGCACTGCGCGCCTTCTCGTGATTCTTCTCGGCCGCCTTGCCCTTCTCGTTCTCGAGCGTCCCGACGTGCACGAACAACTCTTTCTCGAAATTGAGCAGGAACAGCCGCGCCCGTGCGCGCTGCACAGGATCCGCGGGCATCAGCTGCGGATGCGGAAAACGCTCGTCGATGTATTCATTGATGATATTCGACTCGTACAGGATCAGGTCCCGCTCGACGAGAATCGGCACCTGGCCATACGGATTCATCACCGCGATGTCTTCCGGCTTGTTGAACAGGTCAACGTCGCGAATCTCGAAATCCATGCCCTTTTCGAACAACACCAGCCGGCAGCGCTGGGAGAACGGGCAAGTAGTGCCGGAATACAGAACCATCATGTTTTTAAAGTTCCTTCAGTAAACTCGAAGGGCCGGCCGCGGCATTTTCCTGAGAAAACGCCGTCGCGCCGACCCACGCCGTTGAAGGCGCGCTATTTGATATCTTTCCAGTATGCCGCGTTCAGGCGCCACGCGAGGAAACTCAAGAGCGCCAGGAACAGCAGAACCCAGACGCCGAGCCGCTTGCGCGTCTGCTGCGCAGGTTCCGACATCCACGACATGTACGAAACGAGATCGGCTACAGCAGAATCATAATCCACGGACGACATGGCGCCTGGTGTAACCTGAGTGTAACCCACGAATCTTCTTACCTTTTCGCCAGTGTGCTCGTCGACGTCAATCTCGAACTTGGCGTCCCGGATGCCCTGCAACGTCCACAACACATGGGGCATGCCGACGTTCTCATACACGAGATTGTTCCAGCCGGTGGGCCGGGTCGGATCACGGTAGAAGCTCCGCAGATACGTGTACAACCAGTCCTTGCCGCGCGCCCGCGCCTCCACCGACAAATCCGGCGGCGCCGCGCCGAGCCACGCCTTCGCGTCATCCGGACGCATCGCTATGGACATGGTATTGCCGACCTTGTCCGTCGTGAAGAGCAGATTTTCCTGAATTTGCTTCTCACTGAGGCCGATGTCGGTCAGCCGGTTGTACCGCATCAGCGTCGCGCTATGGCAGTTCAGGCAGTAGTTTACAAAAATCTGGGCGCCATGCTGCAGGGACGCAAGATTGTCGGAACTGTCCGGCGCGCGATCCAGGACCGCGCCTTCCTGGGCATGCACCGTCGTCGCCGTTCCGAACGCAAACAGCACCGCACCGATCATCGATATTGTAGAGAGCCATTTTTTCATCGTATTCGTCTCCGGACGTGAGCTCAGTGAGGTTTGTAGTGCACTCGCTCCGGCGGCGTCTTGAATTTGCCGCGCGGCGTCCAGAACGGCATGCCGAGGAAAAACGCGAAGTAGATCAGCGCGCAGATCTGCGCGATCAGCGTCGCGGCGGGCGATGGCGGTCGCGTTCCCAAAAAGCCCAGCAGCAGGAAGGCGAACACGAAGATCCCGTAGAACACCTTGTGGAACAGCGGCCGGTAACGGATCGACTTGACCGGGCTGCGGTCAAGCCACGGCAGGAAGAACAGCGACACCACCGCCGCGCCCATCACCACCACGCCCCAGAATTTCGATTCGGTCAGCGCCATGAAGATCAGCACGAGCACCGCCAGCACCGGCAGGCCCAGCCGCCACTTGCCGCGCGCCTTCAGCAACGCGAGCAAACCAAGCACCGCGATCACGATCATCAGCACGATCTTGAACGGATCCGTGGTCGCGCGCAGCATCGCGTAGAAAGCCGTGAAATACCAGACCGGCGCGATTTCCGGCGGCGTCTGCAACGGATTGGCCGGCACGAAGTTGTTCGCTTCGAGGAAATACCCGCCCATTTCCGGCGCGAAGAAGATGATCGCCGCAAAAATCAGCAGAAATACGCTCACGCCCATGAAGTCGTGCACGGAGTAGTACGGGTGGAACGGAATGCCGTCGACCGGGATGCCGTTCGCGTCCTTCTTCGCCTTGATCTCGATGCCGTCCGGATTGTTCGAGCCCACTTCATGCAGCGCGACCAGATGCGCGACCACCAGACCCAGCAGCACCAGCGGAATTGCAATGACGTGGAACGCGAAGAAGCGGTTCAGCGTGACATCGGAGACGACGTAATCGCCGCGAATCCACAGCGACAGGTCCGGCCCGATGAACGGAATCGCCGAGAACAGGTTCACGATCACCTGCGCGCCCCAGAACGACATCTGCCCCCACGGCAGCAGATAGCCGAAGAACGCCTCGGCCATGAGACACAGGAAGATGGCGCAGCCGAAAATCCACACGAGTTCGCGCGGCTTGCGGTACGAGCCGTATATCAGCCCGCGGAACATGTGCAGGTAGACGACGACGAAGAACATCGAGGCGCCCGTCGAGTGCATGTAGCGGATGAGCCAGCCCCATGGCACCTCGCGCATGATGTACTCGACCGATGCGAACGCGAGCGTCGCATCGGGCTTGTAGTTCATCGTCAGGAAGATGCCGGTGACGATCTGGTTCACCAGCACCAGCATGGCAAGCGAGCCGAAGAAGTACCAGAAGTTGAAGTTCTTCGGTGCGTAGTATTCGGAAACGTGCTTCTTCCACGTGGAGGTCAGCGGAAACCGGCGATCGATCCAGCCGATCAGGCCCGTAGTCTCCACTTCCTTGTCTGCGGTCGCCATTTACGCCTCTCCCTTTTCGTCCTTGCCGATCACGAGTTGCGTCGCGGAAGTGAACATGAACGGGGGAATGTCCAGGTTCTGCGGCGCAGGCTTGTTTTTGAAGACGCGGCCCGCCAGGTCATACGTGGAGCCGTGACACGGGCAGAGGAAACCGCCCGGCCAGTTATCGGGGAGATTGGGTTGGGCACCTTCCTGGAAGCGCGGCGTCGGCGTGCAGCCCAGATGGGTGCACACGGCGACCGCCACGAGAATGTTCTTGCGATCGGCACGGGACCGATACTCGTTGTTGCAGTACTCCGGCAACGGCATCGAGAATTCCATCTTGGACTTCGGGTCGGCCACTTCGTTGTCGGCCTTCTTGATGTCCGCGAGCATCTCGTCGGTGCGGTTGAGGATCCACACCGGTTTGCCGCGCCAGGCAACCGTCATCATTTCGCCCGGCTTGAGTCCGCTGATGTCGACCTCGACGGGCGCGCCCGCCGCCTTGGCCTTCTCCGATGGAGCGAACGAGCCCACGAAGGGCACGAGCGTTGCCACACCTCCGACACCACCTGCTACGGTCGTCGCAATCAGCCAGGTACGGCGGCCGCCGTCGACGCGTTTCTCATCCTTGTCTCGCATCACACGCCCCACTTCTGAGTTGGATTTATACCGTCACATCAGTGTTCCGCCGTTAGTGTGCGCGAATGGACTTGGCATTTACAAGGGCTGACTAGCAAAAATCACTCGAAGTAATTGATGCTTCAGGGTTTTCCCCACGTTTTTCGCGCAATCTCGTGAAGCATTCTTTTAACGCTGTTAAGGCGGTTGCAAGCAGAAATAATCGATGCTGCGACTTAATGGCGCATTAAACCGGGTTATCGATGTCGATAAAAAGATGCTCGATATCGAACTGCTCCGAGAGATGTGCGCCCAGCGCCTGCACGCCATAACGTTCGGTGGCGTGATGACCCGCGCCGATATACGCGACGCCCGATTCCGCCGCCGTGTGCATGGTCTGCTCGGAGACTTCGCCGCTCAGATACACGTCGGCGCCGGCCGCGATGGCTTCGTCGAAATAGCCTTGCGCGCCGCCGGTGCACCATGCCACGCGGCGCAGTTCGCGGTCCGCATCGCCGAATACGAGCGGCTTGCGGCCGAGCGCATTCTCGACCATCGCGCTGAAGTGCTCGAGCGAGAGCGGCATCCCGAGCGTCGCGATCCAGCCCAGGTCCTGGTCGGCGAAACGGTTGTCCGCGATCAACCCGAGCCGCGCACCAATCTGCGCATTGTTGCCGAACTCCGGATGCGAATCGAGCGGCAGGTGGTAGGCGAACAGGTTGACGTCGTTGGCGATCAGCGTGCGCAGTCTGCGATGCTTGCGCCCCGTGATCTGCGGCGCCTCGTTGCGCCAGAAGTAGCCGTGATGCACGAGCACGGTGTCGGCGCCCCATTCCAGCGCGGCCTCGAGGAACGCCAGCGAGGCCGTCACGCCGGTCGCGATCTTCTGCACGCGGCGCGTGCCTTCAACCTGCAGACCGTTCGGGCAATAGTCCTTGAAGCGGCCGATTTCCAGCAGATTGTTCAGATACAATTCGAGTTCGATCCGATCCATGAAATCCTCTATCCCTTCAAATGCTTAGACGCTTCTGGCTATTTTTTGCCCAAGCGGTCACCGTGCTTTTGGCCCTGATGTTCATCATTGCGACCTTGAAACCGCAGTGGCTTCAGCGCCAGGGCCAGTTCGGCAAGCAGCTTGCCGAGCCGATCGTCGCGTTGCAGGAAGTGGCGCCGAGCATCGGCTCACGCCCCGTTCAATCGTCCTATTCGGAAGGCGCGCAAAAGGCGATGCCGGCCGTCGTGAACGTGTTCTCCAGCAAGGACGGCAACCTGCCGCCCGACCCGCGCGCGAAAGACCCGCTGTTCCGCTATTTCTTCGGTGACAAGAACAAGCGCAAGAGCGACGAGCCGCCGGCGTCGAATCTCGGCTCAGGTGTCATCGTCAGCTCGGAAGGTTACATTCTAACGAACCAGCATGTCGTCGACGGCGCAGATCAAATCGAGGTTGCGCTCGCCGATGGCCGCACGTCCAGCGCAAAGGTGATCGGCGTCGATCCGGAAACCGATCTGGCGGTGCTGAAGATCAACATGACCAACCTGCCGTCCATCACGCTCGGCCGCATGGACCAGACGCGCGTCGGCGATGTCGTGCTGGCGATCGGCAATCCGTTCGGCGTCGGGCAGACGGTCACGATGGGCATCGTCAGCGCGCTCGGCCGCAATCACCTCGGCATCAACACGTTCGAGAACTTCATCCAGACCGACGCGGCCATCAACCCGGGCAATTCCGGCGGCGCGCTCGTCGACGTCAACGGCAACCTGCTCGGCATCAATACTGCCATCTACTCGCGCAGCGGCGGCTCGCTCGGTATCGGCTTCGCGATTCCGGTGTCCACTGCGCGCAGCGTGCTCGAAAGCATCATCACGACGGGCAGCGTGACGCGCGGCTGGATCGGCGTGGAGCCGCAGGATGTGACGCCGGAGATCGCCGAATCGTTCGGGCTGGACCAGAAGGCCGGTGCGATCGTTGCGGGCGTGCTGCAAGGCGGCCCGGCCGACAAGGCCGGCATCAAGCCGGGCGACATCCTCGTGTCCATCAACGACGACACGATCACCGACACCACGCGCCTGCTCAACGTCGTTGCACAGATCAAGCCGGGCACCTCGGTGAAGGTTCACCTGATGCGCAAGAACAAGGAGCTCGACGTCAACGTGATGATCGGCAAGCGCCCCGCGCCGCCGCGCGCGCCGCAGATGCCGGAAGACGATCAGGGCGATCAGAACGACGAGTAAGCGGCGCCGCGTCTGAATGGCGAAAAAGGCAGCTTCGATGACTCGAAGCTGCCTTTTTATTTGCATGAGCGCGTGGGGCGCGACAATCGGCCGCACCCGTTCGGCTATTCCGTTGCCGCTTCGTCCTTCTTGACGCCATCCTTGCCGATCACCATCCGCGCCGCGATGATGCCGGCCTCATAGAGAATCACCAGCGGAATGGCGAGGATCAGTTGCGAGAACACGTCGGGCGGTGTGACCACCGCCGAAATGACGAAGGCGCCGACGATCACGTAAGGGCGGATCTGCTTGAGCTTCTGAATGGACACGACGCCCATGCGCGCGAGCAGCACCACGACGATCGGCACCTCGAAGGTCACGCCGAACGCAAGGAACATGGTCAGCACGAAGCTCAGATAGTTGTCGATATCCGTCGTCATTTCCGCGCCGAGCGGCGCATTGTAATGGGCCATCACGCGGAAGATGGTCGGGAACACGACGAAATAGGCGAACGCCATGCCGCACAGAAACAGCGAATAGCTGCTGAACACGAGCGGCGCGACCAGCTTCTTCTCGTGCTGGTATAGACCCGGCGCGACGAACGCCCAGATCTGGTACAGCACGAACGGCAGCGCAATGACGAAGGCGACGAGCATGGTCACCTTCATCGGCACGAAGAACGAGCCGGTGACGTCGGTGACGATCATCTTGCCGTCGCGCGGCAGGTTCTGCATCAGCGGGCGCGCCAGCAGCCGGAAAATGTCCGGCGCCCAGTACACCAGCCCGATGAACACGACGATGACCGACGCGCCCGCGCGAATGATGCGGTCACGCAGTTCGACGAGATGGGAAATGAACGTCTCTTCGACGGGCTCTTGCTTTGTTTCTTGCGGGTCGCTCACGCCGCCCTCGGTTGGAGTCATCGGTGAAGGAAGTGCGGCTCTCAGAAGAACTTCGTCGGCCGGCGCAGGGTGGCCGGGGTATGGCGGGCAACGCGCGCCGCGCCCGATTGCACGCGCGTGCGATGCACGGTGGTGCGCTTGTACCAGTTGGGGATTGCGCCCTGCTTGACGCGCCAGTTCTTGCGCTTCGCCGTGCCCGAAGTGGACGACGACTGCGCCCAGGGCTTGTCCGATCCAGCCGACGCCATGTCCACCGCTTCATCGGCACCGCCCGCGATGCTCGGCGCGACCGACGTGCCCTGATTCCACGCGTCGTTGAGTTCGGTTTCGTGGCGCTTCAGATTCTCGTGGATCGACGTTTCGACGTTGGACGCCGCCGTCTCGAACTCGGTGCGCATCTTCTTGAGTTCGTCGAGCTCCATCTCGCGCACGACTTCCGACTTGACGTCGTTGATGTAGCGTTGCGCGCGCCCGAACAGCGCGCCCGCCGTGCGGGCCACGCCGGGCAGGCGCTCCGGCCCGAGGACCACCAGCGCCACGACGCCGATGACCGCCATTTTTGTCAGACCGAGATCGAGCATTGAACGAGCTGTGAAGAGTTGCGGTCGGCGGACGGATTAACGGTAGTCGCCCGAACGGGACTTGTCCTTCGCTTCGACGTCCACCGCGCCGTTACGCGGCAGTTCGCGCTGGTCGGCCGGAGTGGCAGCCGTTTCATTCTCGCGCATGCCTTCCTTGAAGCCCTTCACCGCGCCGCCCAGATCGCCGCCGATGTTACGCAGCTTCTTCGTGCCGAAGACCAGCGCCACGATCAACAGAACGATCAACCAATGCCAAATGCTCAACGAACCCATGAATGAAAACTCTCCGTGATTCCGCCCCGATTGGGATTCCGCGACGGAAGGTCGGCCTTTCAGCCCGTGCCGAGACAGGTCGCCTCTGCATCAATTATCGATTTTGCTCGCCCAATATTTCATTGGAAAGGAGAAAGCCAACAAACCTTTCAGTTTTATCCCATCCGGCGCCACGGACGGTCGCCCGCCAGCAGATGCGCATGAATGTGATACACCTCCTGACCGCCCCCCGGCCCGGTATTGATGACCGTGCGAAAACCGGTTTCGCCGCCCGTGTAGGCCACGCCCAGTTCCTTCGCCAGCCGTCCGACGAGGCTCACCATTCTACCAAGCAGCGGACTATCGCTTTCCGTGCAGTGCGAAAGTGTCTCGATATGTTTCCGCGGAATCACCAGCACGTGCACCGGCGCCGCCGGATTGATGTCGTTGAAGGCAACGAATTCATCGTCTTCGTAGACTTTCGTGCTCGGCAACTGGCCCGAAGCAATCTTGCAGAAGATGCAGTTGTCTTGGCTCATGAATGTTCCGTGGATCAGAACCACGCACGCGGTTCGATCGTCTTGTTTTCGTAGAGAAACAGCCAGCCCTTGACGACGCGGTAAAGCGTCCAGATGCTGACCGCGGCAAGAATCAGGAAGCCGACGCCGATCCAGATCGTCACGAGTCCGATCACATGGCCGAGCAGCGCCCACCAGAACGTGCGGATCTGCCAGGTGAAGTGATCTTCGTACGGCGTGCCGGCGGCGTCGCCGCGCTTGATGTAGTTGAGAATGATGGCGATCAGGCCGGTCAGCCCGCCCGTCAGCCAGTAGACGGCGTACAGCGCGTACAGCACATGGGTGAAGGTGCGCATGTTGCGCGGATCGCTCGAATCCTGCACGACAGGCGGCGGATACGGTTCATAAGGCCGGTTCATGCTTGCCCTCCTTCGCATCTAGGCGAAAAGCTCGTCAGCCGCCGTTCTGCTCGCGCTCGCGCGACTTGCGCAGCGCCTTCTCCTCGATTCCCGACAAACCTTCGCGCCGCTCCAGTTCCGCGATCACGTCGGCAGGGCTCAAGTCGAAGTGCGACAGCATCACGAGACAATGAAACCACAAATCGGCGACTTCGCTGACGAGCGCCTTCGGCGCGCCGCCATGTCGCGCGTCCTTCGCGGCGAGCACGACCTCCGTCGCTTCCTCGCCGATCTTCTTCAGGACCGCGTCGTCACCTTTGTGAAAGAGTCGCGAAACGTAGGATTGTTCCGGATCGCCGCCCTTGCGGCCGTCGATGACGGCGGCAAGGCGCAACAACGTGTCCAGCGTGGTGGCTTGCGTCATTTGTAGATGCGTTCGGGGTCTTTCAGCACGGGCTCGACGGCAACCCACTCGCCGCTGTCCGCCGTGCCTTCGAATTTCTGGAAAAAACAGGAATGGCGGCCGGTGTGGCACGCAATGCCCGACACCTGCTCGACCTTGAGCAGCACGACGTCTTCGTCGCAATCGAGCCGCACGTCGTGGACATGCTGCACGTGTCCGGATTCCTCGCCCTTGAACCACAGGCGCTGGCGCGAGCGCGAGAAATACACCGCGCGCTTGAGTTCGATGGTCTTCGCGAGCGCCTCGCGGTTCATCCACGCGAACATCAGCACGTCGTTGGTCGAGGCTTCCTGCGCGATCACCGGCACGAGGCCGTTCGCGTCCCATTTGACGTGGTCGAGCCAGCTGGCGTTATCAGTCATGCTTCAGGTCCTCACCGCGATGCCCTGCCCGGCCATGAAGCGCTTCGCTTCGCCGACCGTGTGCTCGCCGTAGTGGAAGATGCTGGCGGCCAGCACGGCGTCCGCATGACCTTGCACGACGCCGTCCGCGAGATGCTGGAGCGAACCCACGCCGCCCGACGCGATCACCGGCACCGGCACCGCGTCCGAGACGGCGCGCGTCAGGGCGAGATCGAAGCCGGACTTGGTGCCGTCGCGGTCCATGCTGGTCAGGAGAATTTCGCCCGCGCCGAACTCGGCCATCTTGCGCGCCCATTCGATCGCGTCGATGCCGGTCGCCTTGCGGCCGCCGTGCGTGAAGACTTCCCAGCGCGACGGTTCGCCGTCCGCCGACACACGCTTGGCGTCGATGGCGACCACGATGCATTGCGAGCCGTGCTTGTCCGAGGCGTCGCGCACGAGCTGCGGGTTCGCGACCGCCGACGAGTTCATGCTGATCTTGTCCGCGCCGGCATTGAGCAGGCGCCGCACGTCTTCCACGGCGCGCACGCCGCCGCCGACGGTCAGCGGAATGAACACCTGGGACGCGACGGCCTCGATGATCGGCAGGATCAGGTCGCGCTGGTCCGAGGTGGCGGTGATGTCGAGGAAGGTGAGTTCGTCGGCGCCCTGGTCGTCATAGCGGCGCGCGATTTCGACGGGATCGCCGGCGTCGCGCAGCTCGACGAAGTTGACGCCCTTCACGACGCGGCCCGCGGTCACGTCGAGACAGGGAATGATGCGTTTAGCGAGAGCCATGTTCTGCCACTACTGGTTCGGTACGAAGTGAGGGCGGCTCGCGCCGCCCGATGCGCTTCTCAACATGTCCGCGCTGCAACGGCTTCAGGCGCCGTCGGCCTCGCGCAGCGCGTCGGCGCGCGTCTGGGCCGACTGGAAGTCGAGGTCGCCGGAGTAGATCGCGCGGCCGCAGATCACGCCTTCGATGCCTTCCGACTCGACCTCGCAGAGCGATTCGATGTCCGCCAGGTTCGACAGGCCGCCGCTCGCGATCACCGGAATCTTGACGGACTGCGCGAGCCGCACGGTGGCGTCGATGTTGATGCCCTGAAGCATGCCGTCACGGCCGATGTCGGTGTAGATGATCGACTCGCAGCCGTAGTCCTCGAACTTGCGCGCGAGATCGACGACTTCGTGACCGGTCAGCTTGCTCCAGCCGTCGGTGGCGACCTTGCCGTCCTTGGCGTCGAGCCCGACGATGATATGTCCGCCGAACGCGCTGCAGGCATCGCGCAGGAAACCCGGATTCTTCACCGCCGCCGTGCCGATGATCACATAGGCGAGGCCGTCGTCCAGATAGCGCTCGATGGTCTCGAGATCGCGGATGCCGCCGCCCAGCTGCACGGGGATCTGGCCGCCGACTTCATCGACGATGGCGCGGATCGCGTCGCCGTTGCGCGGCTTGCCTGCGAATGCGCCGTTCAGATCGACGAGATGAAGCCGCCGTGCGCCGCGATCGACCCAATGTCGGGCCATGGCCGCTGGATCTTCTGAAAAAATGGTCGCCTGGTCCATATCGCCCTGCTTGAGGCGCACGCACTGACCGTCCTTGAGATCGATGGCCGGAATGAGCAGCATAGGTATCGCGTATCTTCTGGGTGGAGTTGATCAAAACGGCGCCGGGCCGGTGCCCTTGCGGAGGCCTGCCCCGCGCGCCGTCTCGCTAGTGTAGTACAAGTCTTGCAGCGGTCATGCGCCCGTAGCAATACGCGCAAACGCAAGCGTATGCACGGTTTTACGGGTTCCAGTGAACGAAGTTCCGATACACGCGCAAGCCCGCCTCCGCGCTCTTCTCGGGGTGAAACTGGGTGGCGAAGAGGTTGTCGCGCGCCACTGCCGACGTGAACGCGGCGCCGTAGACCGTTTCGCCCGACGTATGCGCCGGATTCGCCGGCACCACGTGGTAGCTGTGCACGAAATAGAAGAACGCGCCGTCCGCGACGCCGTCCCACAGCGGATGCCGCTGCGTCTGGCGCACGCGGTTCCAGCCCATCTGCGGCACCTTGAAGCGCGAGCCGTCGTCCTGCAGCTGGCCGTCCAGCTGGAAGCGCACGACCTTGCCCGGCAGCAGGCCGAGGCCTTTCGTGTCGCCTTCCTCGCTCCAGTCGAACAGCATCTGCTCGCCGACGCACACGCCGAGCATCGGCTTTTCGCGCGCCGCCTGCAGCACCGCGTCCTGCAAACCGGATTCGCCCAGATGCGCCATGCAGTCGCGCATCGCGCCCTGCCCCGGCAGCACCACGCGATCCGCCGTGCGAATGCCTTCCGGCTGGGCGACGATCGCCACCTCCGCTTCGGGAGCCGCCTTCTTCAGCGCCTGGTAGACCGAGCGCAGGTTGCCCATTCCGTAATCAACAATCGCAATCGAAGTTTTCATTTCAAAGATGGCATCAGAGCCTTCAGACCGTTGACGATGAACTCCACCGCCAGCGCGGACAACATCAAACCCATGAGACGCGTCCCGATATTGATTCCGGTGCGTCCGACCCAGCGCGCAATGGGCTCCGCGAGATTCAGCGCGCCGAAGCACAGCCCCGCGATGATCGCGCCCAGCAGGACCAGTCCGAAGCGGTCGTACCAGTGCTGCGCATTGGCAGCATAGACGATCACCGTGCTGATCGAGCCGGGGCCGGTGAGAAGCGGAATGGCGAGCGGCACGACCGCGATGCTGTTGCGTTCCTCGGCTTCCATGCGTTCTTCCGGCGTGGAGCGCGCGTTGCCGACCTGCGCGTTCAACATGCTGATCGCCATGAGCAGCATGATGATGCCGCCGCCCACTTCGAACGAGCCCACCGAGATGCCGAAGAACGCGATGATCTGCTGACCGAGCAGCGCCGTCACCCCGATCACGCAGAACACCGAAATGGACGCGACGCGGATGGTATTGCGCCGCTCGATATCGGATTGCTGCGAGGTCAGGCTGAGAAAAAACGGGATCGCGCCGATCGGATTGATCAGCGCGAGCAACGAGATGAACGACTTGAACAGATCCATCGTGGTCGCGGCACGCGCGCTCCCGGACAGCGTGATCGCTTAGAGACTGCCCTTGGTCGACGGAATCTGCCCCGCCGCGCGTTCGTCCAGTTCCACGGCCATGCGCAGCGCGCGGCCGAAGGCCTTGAAGACGGTCTCGACCTGATGGTGCGTGTTGAGGCCGCGCAGGTTGTCGATATGCAGCGTGACGCCCGCGTGATTCACGAAGCCGCGGAAGAATTCAATGCTGAGATCGACGTCGAAGGTGCCGATGCGCGCGCGCGTGAACGGCACATGGAACTCGAGACCCGGCCGGCCGGAGAAGTCGATGACGACGCGCGACAGCGCCTCGTCCAGCGGCACGTACGAATGACCGTAGCGGCGAATGCCCTTGCGGTCGCCGATGGCCTTCGCCACCGCCTGCCCGAGCGTGATGCCGGTGTCTTCCACCGTGTGATGGTCGTCGATATGGAGGTCGCCATGCGCTTCGATGTCGAGATCGATGAGCCCGTGACGGGCAATCTGGTCGAGCATGTGATCGAGGAACGGGACGCCGGTGGCGAGCTTCTGCTTGCCGGTGCCGTCCAGATCGAGCTTCACACGGATCTGCGTTTCGCTGGTGTTGCGAACGACTTCCGCAATGCGCATGGTGATTCCTTGAGACTGATCGAATGTGGGGGTTAGTTTGGGGCGAGCGGTGCGAGCTTTTTCAGCGCCGCGACCATGTGCGCGTTTTCTTCAGCCGTTCCGACCGTCAAACGCACGCAATTTGCCAGCAATGGGTGCATTTTACCCACGTTTTTGATCAAAACCCGCGAAGTCAAAAGGGTTTCGAAAGCCACCGCGGCATCCGGCACGCGCACCAGCAGGAAGTTGCCGGCGCTCGGAAAAACCGTCATGCCGGGCAAGGCCGCGACTTCCGCCGCGAGCTGCGTGCGCTGGCGGCGCAACTCGGCGGCCTGGGCGTCGAGCACGTCGAGGTGATCGAGCAGGAAGGCGGCGGTCGCCTGCGTCAGCACGTTGATATTGTATGGCGGGCGCACCTTGTCGAACTGCATGATCCAGCCGGGACGCGCCGCCATGTAGCCCAGCCGGATGCCCGCGAGCCCCAGCTTCGATACGGTGCGCATCACGGCCACGTTGTCGAACTCCGCCGCGCGCGGCATCCAGCTCTTTTCCGCGAACGGCTGATACGCCTCGTCGATCACGACGAGACTCCGGCTCGCCGCGGCGATGACGCGCTCGATGTCGGCGTCGTCGTAGAGCGTGCCGGTCGGATTGTTCGGGTACGCGAGATACACGAGCGCGGGCGTGTGCGTTTCGATGGCGGCGATCAGCGCATCGATGTCCAGCGTGAAGTCCGCCTTCAGCGGCACGCCGATGAAGTCGAGATGCGCGAACTTCGCCGACATCTCGTACATGACGAAGCCCGGCACCGGCGCGACGATCTTCGCGCCCGGCTTCGAGCACGCCACCGACATCATGCTGATGAGTTCGTCCGAACCGTTGCCGAGCAGCACGTCGCAGGCATCGGGCACCTGCATCGTGCGCTTGATCTTCGCGAGCAGTTCGGCGGGACGCGGCGCCGGATAGCGGTTCAGCGCGACGCCGGCGAGATGCTCGCCCAGCGCCTTCGCGAGACTCTCCGGCAGCGTCCAGGGATTCTCCATCGCGTCGAGCTTGATGAGGCCCGTGGCGTCGGGCACCGGATAGCTCGCCATCGCGAGGACGTCGGGACGAATGATGTCTTGTGCTGTGGTCATGTTGTTCCAGCGTCTCTCTCGCCGGTCAGACGGCAACTCTCAGGTTGCCTCGTTCAGTGGGCCGGCCTCGTTCAGCCGACGTTCTTCATCCGGTATTCCGCGCTGCGCGCATGCGCCTGCAAGCCTTCGCCGTAAGCCAGTTCCGCCGCGATCTCGCCGAGCGTCTGCGCACCGTCCGCGCTCACTTCGATCACGCTCGAACGCTTCATGAAGTCGTACACGCCGAGCGGCGACGAGAAGCGCGCCGTGCGCGAGGTGGGCAACACGTGATTCGGTCCGGCGCAATAGTCGCCCAGGCTCTCACTCGTGTAGCGGCCGAGGAACATCGCGCCCGCGTTGTGGATCTGCGCGGCCCATTGATGCGGATCGAGCGCGGAGATTTCCAGGTGTTCCGGCGCGATGTCGTTGGCGATCGCGCACGCTTCGGCCATGTCCTTCACCTTGATGAGCGCGCCACGGTCTTCCAGCGAACGCAGGATGACGTCGCGGCGCGGCATCGCCGGCAGCAGTTCGATGATCGCTTCCTCGACGCGCCGGATGAAGGCCTCGTCCGGGCACAGCAGGATGGATTGCGCGAGTTCGTCGTGCTCGGCTTGCGAGAACAGGTCCATCGCGACCCAGCGCGGGTCCGTGGTGGCGTCGCAGATCACGAGAATTTCGGACGGTCCCGCGATCATGTCGATGCCGACCGTGCCGAACACGCGCCGCTTCGCCGACGCCACGTAGGCATTGCCCGGGCCGCAGATCTTGTCGACGGCCGGCACGGTCTTCGTGCCGTAGGCGAGCGCGGCCACGGCCTGCGCGCCGCCGATCGTGAACACGCGGTCCACGCCGCCCAGCAGCGCCGCCGCGAGCACCAGCGGATTCTTCACGCCGTCGGGCGTCGGCACGACCATGACGATTTCCTTCACGCCTGCGACGCGCGCCGGAATCGCGTTCATCAGCACCGACGACGGATACGCCGCCTTGCCGCCCGGCACGTAGATGCCCGCGCGGTCGAGCGGCGTGACCTTCTGGCCGAGCACGGTGCCGTCGGCTTCCGTGTATTGCCAGCTATGGCTGCCGCACTCGATGCGCTGCTTCTCGTGATAGCCGCGCACGCGCGCCGCCGCCGCTTCGAGCGCCGCGCGACGCTTCGGTTCGAGTCCTTCGAGCGCGGCTTCCATCTCGGCGAACGGCAGTTCGAGCGCAGCCACGCTGTCCGCCTTCAGGCGGTCGAACTTGTTGGTGTAGTCGAGCACGGCTGCGTCGCCGCGCGCCTTCACATCGGCGAGGATCTGCGCGACCGAGCGCTCGATCGCTTCGTCTTCACTGGCCTCGAAGGCGAGCACCGCGCGCAGCGCCTGCTGGAAGCCGTCGGTGCTGGAATCGAGTTTGCGAATCTTGATGGACATGCCGGTTTTCCGTTTTGCTGATGGCGCGCCGCGCGTGCGGCCCGCCTAATTGCCTGACCCGCCGGTGGCGCGCTCGAACGCGTCGAGGTACGGCTTCAGCGCCGCCCGCTTGAGCTTCAGCGCCGCCTGATTCACGACGAGGCGCGACGAAATCTGCATGATCTCCTCCACCTCGACCAGATTGTTCGCCTTGAGCGTGCCGCCCGAGCTGACCAGGTCGACGATCGCATCCGCGAGCCCGACCAGCGGCGCCAGTTCCATGGAGCCGTACAGCTTGATCAGGTCCACGTGCACGCCCTTCGACGCGAAATGCTGCCGCGCCGTCTCGGTGTACTTGGTCGCGACCCGCAGGCGCGCGCCCTGGCGCACCGCGCTCGCGTAGTCGAAACCGGCCTTGACCGCGACCGACATCCGGCACCGCGCGATATCCAGATCCACCGGCTGATACAGGCCACCGCCGCCATGTTCGATCAGCACGTCCTTTCCCGCCACGCCGAATTCCGCCGCGCCGTATTCGACGTAGGTGGGGACATCGGTTGCGCGCACGATGATGACGCGGAGATTCGGATTGGTGGTCGGCAGAATGAGCTTGCGCGAGCTTTCCGGATCCTCTGCCACCTGCACGCCGGCTGCCGCGAGCAGCGGCAGCGTTTCCTCGAAGATACGCCCTTTCGACAAGGCGAGCGTCAGCGGCGCGCTCGCCGCCAGCGACGACGACGTCTGCGGCAACGAACTCATTGTTCGCCTCCGCTGCCCGCGATACGGCGCACGTTGGCGCCGACCGCTGTCAGCTTCGCTTCCATGCGGTCGTAGCCGCGGTCGAGGTGGTAGATGCGGTCGATCAAGGTTTCGCCGTCTGCGCACATCGCCGCGATCACGAGGCAGGCCGAGGCCCGCAGGTCCGTTGCCATGACCTTCGCGCCGGACAGCTTCTCGACGCCGGCGACCAGCGCCGTATTGCCGTCGATGGTGATGCTCGCGCCCAGACGGTTCAGCTCCTGCACGTGCATGAAGCGGTTCTCGAAGATCGTCTCGACCACTTGCGAGGTGCCGTTGGCAATGGTGTTGAGCGCCATGAACTGCGCCTGCATGTCGGTCGGGAACGCCGGGTATTCGGAGGTGCGGATGTTCACCGCTTCGGCGCGCTGCGCCATGCGCACGCGCATCCAGTCGTCGCCTTCCTCGATGCTCACGCCCGCCTCGCGCAGCTTGGCCGTCACGGCATCGAGCAGATGCGGCCTGACGTGACGCAGCGTGACGTCGCCGCCCGCCGCCGCGACCGCGCACAGGAACGTGCCCGCTTCGATACGGTCCGGCACGACCGCATGCCGCGCGCCGTGCAATTTCTCGACGCCCTGGATCACGAGCCGGTCCGTGCCGATGCCGTCGATCTTCGCGCCCATTTTCACGAGCAGTTGCGCGAGGTCCGTCACTTCCGGTTCGCGCGCGGCGTTCTCGATCACCGTCTCGCCGTCGGCGAGGACCGCTGCCATCAGCAGGTTCTCGGTGCCGGTCACGGTGATCATGTCGGTGATGATGCGCGCGCCCTTCAGACGCTTCGCGCGCGCTTCGATGAAGCCGTGCTCGATGTTGATCTCGGCGCCCATCGCCTGCAGGCCCTTGATGTGCTGATCGACCGGACGCGCGCCGATCGCGCAGCCGCCCGGCAGCGACACCTTCGCCTCGCCGAAGCGCGCGACCAGCGGCCCGAGCACGAGGATCGACGCGCGCATCGTCTTCACGAGCTCGTACGGCGCGACGAGGTTGTCGACCTTCGATGCATTGAGCGTCACGCGGCCGTCCGCCGACACTTCCGACTGCACGCCCATCTGTTTCAGCAGCTTGAGCGTGGTGCGCACGTCCTGCAGGTTCGGCACGTTCGACAGATGAACGTCGTCCGCGGTGAGCAGGCTTGCGCAAAGAATCGGCAGCGCCGCGTTCTTGGCGCCCGAGACGGTGATTTCGCCGGAAAGCGGGGTGCCTCCCGTAATGACCAGTTTATCCATGATGACGTGTCCTTCGACCGAGCTTCCTGCTGCGGAGCCGCTTTCGACGCCGCGGTTGTCTTTGATGATTCGCACTGTCTACTGCCTATGTCTGCGTGATTCTCCCGGCGATGCCGGCATGGCCGGCCGGGTTCAGGCCGCTTGCCACTCCTCGGGCGTGAGCGTCTTCATGCTGAGCGCGTGAATTTCCTCGCGCATGCGCTCGCCGAGCGCGGCATAGACGAGCTGATGGCGTGCGATCGGCCGCTTGCCGGCGAACGCGTCGCTCACGATGGTCGCGAAGAAGTGCTGGCCGTCGCCCTCCACTTCGAGATGCTGGCAGGCGAGACCGGCTGCGATATAGCCTTTCACCTGCTCCGGAGTCGGTTGCATGGAAGTCTCCTTGAATTTAATGACGCAGCTTGAAGCCGCTCGCGAGCATGCGCACGGCGATCAACGCCAGCGCGGCCAGGAATGCGCCGACGATGCACAGGCTCACCAGCGGATTCACGTCCGAGACGCCGAAGAAGCCGTAGCGAAAGCCGTCGATCATGTAGAAGAACGGGTTCAGATGCGACACCGCGCGCCACAGCGGCGGCAGCGAATGTGTCGAGTAGAACACGCCGGAAAGAAACGTGAGCGGCATGATCAGGAAGTTCTGAAATGCGGACAGATGGTCGAACTTGTCGGCCCAGATGCCCGCGATCAGACCCAGCGTACCGAGGATGCCCGAGCCGAGCACCGCGAACGCAATGATGTAGAACGGCGCGGAAAAAGACATCGGGATGAACCATATCGTCACGATGAACACGCCTAGCCCGACGCACAGCCCACGCGCCACCGACGCCAGCACATAGGCGAAGAACATCTCCCAGTGCGCGATGGGCGGCAGCAGCACGAACACCAGATTGCCGGTGATCTTCGACTGGATCAGCGACGACGAGCTGTTGGCGAACGCGTTCTGCAACACGCTCATCATCACGAGGCCGGGCACGAGAAAGCTCGTGTAGCCCACGCCCGGATACACCTGCACGTGCCCCGACAATGCATGACCGAAGATGGTCAGGTACAGGAGCGCCGTCACCACCGGCGCCAGCACGGTCTGGAACGACACCTTCCAGAAGCGCAGCAGCTCCTTGTAGAACAACGTCTGGAAACCGCTCATGAAAGTCCCTCGACCACTTCGGGCCCGTTCATCACCTGCATGAACACGTCTTCGAGATCCGCCTTGCGCACTTCGATTTCGTCGAAGGTGCAGCCGGCCGCGCGGCATTTGGCGAGGATCGGCTCGACGTCGTCGTAGCTCGTGAGCCGCAGCAGATGCTGGGCGCCGGACACGGCCTGCGGATCTACTTCGAGCGCACGCAGTTCGGTGGGCAACGGGCCATTCGCCAGACGCAGGTAAAGCTGCATGCCGGCGAAGCGCTGCAACAGCGTGCTCGTGCGTTCCAGCGCGACGACTTCGCCGCGCCGCAGCATCGCGAGGCGGTCGCACAGGGATTCGGCTTCTTCCAGGTAATGCGTGGTCAGCACGATGGTGTGACCTTCGCGGTTCAGGCGCGAGATGAACTTCCAGAGCGTCTGGCGCAATTCGACATCGACGCCGGCGGTGGGCTCGTCGAGCACGATCACCGGCGGCCGGTGCACCAGCGCCTGCGCCACCAGCACGCGGCGCTTCATGCCGCCCGACAGCGCGCGGGTGTTGACGTCGGCTTTCTCGGTGAGATCGAGATTGGCCATCACTTCATCGATCCAGTCGTCGTTGCGGCGCAGGCCGAAGTAGCCCGACTGGATCCGCAGCGACTCACGGACGGTGAAGAAAGGATCGAACACGAGTTCCTGCGGCACCACGCCCAGCGCGCGGCGCGCCGCGCGAAAGTCGCTGACGACGTCGTGTCCGCGCACGGAGATCGTGCCGCTATCGGCACGGGCGAGGCCGGCCAGGATGCTGATCAAGGTGGTTTTGCCCGCGCCGTTCGGGCCGAGCAGACCGAAGAATTCACCCTCTTCGACCGTGAGGCTCACGCCTTTGAGCGCCTGGAGCTCCTTGTAGCGCTTCCTGACGTTTCGGATTTCTATCGCTGACATGGACTGTGCGCGGGCCACGTTCGGCCGCGCCTCGATTGTGCGGGGATGGCGCTTTCGGGCCCGCTCGAACCGGCTCGCATAAAGAGGGCCGGGGCAACGCCCGAAAAAACGTTTGATTATAGGGCAAAGCGGCCTGGGCCGACCTTGCGGCGATCCTGCTGGCGTGAACGCAGCGGCCACCTGGGCCGCTGCGAGTTCAGTGCTGGATCAATGTCGGAAGGAGAGAA
Source organism: Caballeronia sp. LZ043 (assembly GCF_031451075.1). Classification (NCBI taxonomy): domain Bacteria; kingdom Pseudomonadati; phylum Pseudomonadota; class Betaproteobacteria; order Burkholderiales; family Burkholderiaceae; genus Caballeronia; species Caballeronia sp. LZ043. The sequence continues at coordinate 2,519,899 of NZ_JARUXT010000001.1, forward strand.
GCGTATCGACGCCATAGGCTCGCGCAAGACTCTCGAGCCCGGAGGGAAGATTGAAGACGCCGAGCGCGGCGCCACGCGCCGACGCGGCGCGCTGCCATGCGAGCAGCACGGCGAGCGCGGAGGAATCGAACTGCGTGAGCGGTGCGCAATCCACCTCGCTCGCGCCCGCCGCGATGCGCGACAGGCCGGCTTCGAGCGCGGCCTTCGCGCTCTCATGCGTCAGCGACGCGGCCGTCTGAAAACGGCCGCCCGTGGCCGGCGTACTCACGATGCCTTGCCGCTCGCGAGCTGCTGATTGCGCTGCGTGAGGAACTGCAGGAGGCCGCTCACGCCATGCTGCTGGATCTGCTCGTTGAACTGCTGCTGATACGCCTGGATCAGCCACGCGCCGAGCACGTTGATGTCGTACACGCGCCAGCCTTGCGGGGTCTTGTACAGGCGGTAATCCAGTTCGACCGGCGAACCGTTGTTCATCACGACCGAGCGGACCACGACATCGTTATCTTCCGGCGACGCGCGGAACGGCTTGTACTGGATGGTCTGGTTACGCACTTGCGCCAGCGCGCCCGCGTAGGTGCGGATCAGCAGCATCTTGAACTGCTCGACGATCTGCTTCTGCTGTTCGGGCGTGGCCGTGTTCCAGTTGCGGCCCATCACGAGACGCGTGGTGCGCGTGAAATCCGTATAAGGCAGGATCTTTTCGTTGACGAGCTTGGTGATCTCGTTGATGTTGCCCGACTGGATCTGCTTGTCGGACTTGAGTTGATCGAGTACTTGCGTGGTCACGGTCTTGATCAGCTGTTCCGGCGAATTCGCATCCACCGACTGCGCCGACGCCGAACCGCAGAAAGCCACCAACATGGCGAAAAGGGGAAGAAGCAATAGTTTTTTCATCGCAAACCCTGCAGAGATAGAGGCTTCAGTTTGAGCGTGCTGCCTGAATCGAGTTCAGGCGAGACACGCTCCAAATCGTAAGAAATGACGTCAGCTATGTTACCGCGCGTTAGCTAACCACCGCTCAACGCAGGCGGAACGAAGGGAACCCGGGCGGCGCGCGCGGCGGTACGTACTGGTTGCCGGGCACGGTGCCGTTGACGTCGCTCGCCGGAGCAGGTGCAGCCGCCGTGCCTGATGCCGGCGCGGCGCCCTCGGCTGCCGATGATGCTGCCGACGCGGGCTCGGCGGGTGCTGCCGTTTCCGATGCCCCGGTCGCAGCGGCCGCGCCTTCGCTGTCGGAATAATTCGGCGGCGGCGTTTCATAGTCGGACATGCTGCTGCCGCCCCCGGTGATCAGGAACTGGCGGCGCTGCAGGTACGTGTTGCGCACGAACGTGTATTTGTCGAGGGCGGCGTCGGCCAGCAGGTCGGAGACGTCCAGCAAATTCGCCCGCGTGTTGATGAGGTTCACGCCGTACAGCGCCCAGCTCACCGAATCCGGGCTGACGTAGGTCAGCGGATTGCCGAAATAGTCGACCACCAGGCCGGCGGAATCGCGCACGGTGCTCGGGCCGAGCAGCGGCAGCACGACATACGGCCCCGGCGGCACGCCGTAATGGCCCATGGTCAGGCCGAAATCGCCCACGTGCTTCGGCAGCTTCGCGAGCGTTGCGACGTCGAACAGGCCGCCGACGCCGAACACCGTGTTGATCGCGACGCGCATGATGTCCGACACGCCGTCCGCGATCTTCAACTGCATGAGATTGTTCGCGGCGATGTACACGTCGCCGATGTTCGAGAAGAAGTTGGTCACGCTGTTGCGCACCGGCTCCGGCACCGCCCACACGTAGCCCTTCGCCACCGGCTTCAGCGCGTAGCGGTCCACCGTGTCGTTGATCGTGAACATCGTGCGGTTGTAGCTCTCAAACGGATCGCCCTTGCTGGGCGTCGTCACGGTGGCACACCCGCCGAGTGCCGCTGCGCACACGATCATCGCCGCGCACCGCATCCCCATGGCCTGCATGTTCTTCTCCTTATTGAGCCGCGCCCGATGCAGGCGACGCAGCCGAAGCCCCAGAAGCCCCCATTGCGCTCGCCGCGCCCGGGAAGGCCGGTGCAGCGGGAGCCGGTGCAGCCGGCGCCTTCGATGCGCCGGAATCCGCCGCCTTGTTATAGAGGAACTGGCCGATCAGGTTTTCGAGCACCACGGCGGACTGCGTCATCGTGATGGTGTCGCCGTTCTTGAGCATCTGGTCGTCGCCGCCGGGATCGAGGCCGATGTACTGCTCGCCGAGCAGGCCCGAGGTCAGGATCTTCGCCGACGAGTCCTTCGGAAACTGGTACTGCTTGTCGATGTCGATGGTGACCACGGCCTGGTACGTGTTCTGGTCGAAGCCGATGCTGCCGACCCGTCCCACGGTCACGCCCGCGCTCTTGACCGGCGCGCGCGGCTTCAGTCCGCCGATGTTGTCGAACTTGAGCTTCACCGCATAGGTTTGCTGGAACGACAGGGAACTCATGTTGCCCGCCTTCAGCGCGAGAAACAGCAGCGCCACGAAACCGAGCACCACGAACAGGCCGACCCAAAAGTCGAGAGCAGTCTTTTTCATCGTCTTCCCAAAGAGAATCTTTTCGCAGATGGCGCGTGACGGTCTGTGGCCTTCACAACGCCCGCGCCGGATCCGGCACCTGGCACCGGGTTCTAGCTGAACATCAGCGCGGTCAGCAGGAAATCGAGCCCGAGCACGGCCAGCGACGCGTACACGACGGTTTTCGTCGTCGCGCGCGACACGCCTTCCGGCGTCGGCCTCGCTTCGTAGCCCTGGAACAGCGCGATGAACGTCACCGCGAAACCGAACACCACGCTCTTGAGGACGCCGTTGCCGACGTCGCGCCAGACATCCACGCCGCTTTGCATCTGCGACCAGAACGCGCCCGGATCCACGCCGATCAGCATCACCCCGACCACATAGCCGCCGAGAATGCCCACCGCGCTGAAGATGGCCGCCAGCACCGGCATGGCGATGATGCCCGCCCACAGGCGCGGCGCCACGACGACCCTCAGCGGGTCGACGGCCATCATTTCCATGGCCGTGAGTTGTTCGCCGGCCTTCATCAAGCCGATTTCCGCCGTCAGCGACGTGCCCGCGCGCCCGGCGAACAGCAGCGCGGTGACGACCGGGCCGAGTTCGCGCACCAGCGACAGCGCGACCAGCAGGCCGAGCGCCTGTTCGGAACCGTAGCGGCTCAGCGTGTAATAGCCCTGCAAGCCGAGCACGAAACCGACGAACAGGCCCGACACCGCGATGATGACGAGCGAATAGTTGCCGACGAAGTGAATCTGTTTCGTGACGAGCCGCGGACGGCGCAGCAGCGGGAAGAATTCGAGCACGAGCCGCGCGAACATGCGCGTGGCGTAGCCCGCGGTGCCGAAGCCGTCCAGCACCCAGCGTCCGATTGCGCTGATCATGCGCGCCCTCCGATGCCGAAATCCTCAGCAAGCGGAGTGCTCGCGTAGTGGAACTTGAACGGGCCGTCCGGCGTGCCGTCGATGAACTGGCGCACGGTCGGGTCTTCCGAGGCCCGCAGTTGCGCCGGCGTGCCTTCGGCGTGAATGCCGCCGTTCGCGATGAAATACACGTAGTCGGCGATGGCGAAGGATTCGGGCACGTCGTGCGTGACCAGAATGGATGTGGCGCCGAGGGCGTCGTTGAGCGTGCGGATGAGCTGCGCCGTGATGCCGAGCGAGATGGGATCGAGGCCGGCGAAGGGCTCGTCGTACATCATCAGTTGCGGATCCAGGGCAATGGCGCGCGCCAGCGCCACGCGCCGCGCCATGCCGCCGGAAATCTCCGACGGCGCGAGGTCGCGCGCGCCGCGCAGGCCGACCGCGTTCAGCTTCATCAGCACGAGGTCGCGGATCAGATCTTCCGGAAGATCGGTGTGTTCGCGCAGTGCAAACGCGACGTTTTCGAACACGGTCTGGTCCGTGAACAGCGCGCCGAACTGGAACAGCATGCCCATCTTGCGGCGCAGTGCGTACAGGCCTTCGCGCGTCTGCGCGCCGACGTCCTGGCCGCCGAACATCACCTGGCCGCGGCTCGCCTTCACGAGGCCGCCGATCAGACGCAAGGTAGTGGTCTTGCCGCAGCCGGAGCCGCCCATGACGGCGACCACCTGCCCACGCGTGAAACGCATGTTCAGGTTGGATAGAACGAGCCGGTCGCCGTAGCCGAAATCGACGTCGCGCAGCTCCAGCAGAGTCTCGGAAGAAGCAGGCACTGGGTAAGAGATTCCGTTGACGCAAGAGGCCGAATTATAGGGCCTGCGCGCAATCGGTGCTTTGCCTAGGGCCGTGCCTCCGCCTTTTTGAGAGTTTTCACGGTTGACCAGCAAACATTTGTTGCAATGTCGAAACCGCTACGGCGGTGTCCGGCGCCTCGGTGACGGCACGCACTACCGCGCCGCTGCCGACGCCCGTCGCGAGCACGCCGGGCATCGCCTGGGCATCGATTCCGCCGATCGCCACCAGCGGCACGCGGCCCGACAGCAACTGCACGTAGCGCGCGAGCCGCGCCAGGCCCTGCGGTTTGGTCGGCATGACCTTGGTCGTGGTCGGGAACACGGCGCCGAGAGCCAGGTAGCTCGGCCGGAAATGCAGCGCGCGCAGCATCTCGTAATAGCCGTGCGTGGACAGGCCGAGCCGCACGCCGGCCCGCGCGATCGCGTTCAGATCCGCCGTCTGCACGTCTTCCTGGCCGAGATGCACGCCATAGGCGCCCGCCGCGATCGCCTCGCGCCAGTGATCGTTGATGAACAGCTGCGCGCCGTGCCTGCGCCCCGCTTCGACCGAAAGCGAAATTTGCTCGCGCAAAACGGCGGGCGTGTCGGAGGCGGTCGACTTGCGGCGCAGCTGCGCCGTGCGCACGCCGAGATCGAGGACCCGTTCCACCCAGGTGGCATCCGGCAGCACCGGATACAGCCCGAGCCGGTCCGGACACGGCGCGAAGCCGCCTTCCGGTGCGGGCGGCAAGTCCGCGACGCGCGGGAAGGTCGCGAAATCGACGGGCCATGCGTCGTCGCGCGCCTCGTCGCCGGCACGCCACGCAAGCGCGAGCACCAGCGCGTCGTGCGGCTCGAAGTTGCAATCAAGGAACGCGGCGAGCGCCGCGAGCCAGTCGTCGCTGCGTGCGCCTTCCAGTGCGAAACGCTCGTCGCCCCGATGCAGCACCACGCGCTCCTCATGGGCTTCGAGCACGGCCGCGCCCTGCTCCGTCAGGCGCCCGGCGTCGGCGTCGTGCGCCTCGGAGAACACGATCAGGTCGTTCGCCTGCGGCGTTTCGGGCGCGGTCAGGCAAATGCGCCAGCGCGTTTCCGCAACGGGCCAGTCGCCCAGCCGGGCGCGGATCCGTTCCGCGACCTCGATCAGCTCGTCCGCCGGCGGCCAGAACACTTCACGATTCAGCAAGCTCATGCCGCGCCTCCTTCCTGATGCCAGAACGGCATGCCGACCACCGGCGTGCTCGCCTGCGCGCTGTCGCGCTCGGCCATCGGTCCGGCGAGAAACGCGGTGCGTCCCGCCTCGACGCCCAGCGCGAACGCCCGCGCCATCTGCGGCGGAAAGGTCGCCTGCGACACCGCCGTGTTGAGCAGCACGCCGTCGAAGCCCCATTCCATCACCTGACTGGCGTGCGACGGCACGCCGAGCCCGGCATCGACGATCAGCGGCACGTCCGGCAAACGCTCGCGCAGCGTGCGCAGCCCGTACGGATTGGTCACGCCGCGACCGGTGCCGATCGGCGCGCCCCATGGCATCAGCGCTTCGCAGCCCACGTCGAGCAGGCGCCGGCCGATCACGAGGTCTTCCGTGCAATAGGGCAGCACCTTGAAGCCATCGCGGATCAGCTTCGACGCCGCCTCGACCAGACCGATCGGATCGGGCTGCAAGGTGTAGTCGTCGCCGATCAGTTCGAGCTTGATCCAGGGCGTCTCGAACACTTCGCGGGCCATGCAGGCCGTGGTCAGCACCTCGTCGACGCTCTGGCAGCCCGCCGTGTTCGGCAGCAGCGCGACGCCGTGACGCTTGAGCACGTCGAAGAAGCCGGCCTCGCCAGTCTCGGACTGGCGCCGCAGCGCAACCGTCACCATGCCGGGACGCGCGGCGTCGATGGCGTCCGACAGCGATTGCAGCGACGGATAACGCGACGTGCCGAGCAAGAGCCGGCTCGGGAACGACTGGCCGTAGAGCGTGAGCACGTCGGCGGTCTGTGTGGTCATGATGGGATCCTTCGATTCTTCGGAATGCGTCATGCGACCTAGCCGCCCGCGACGGGCGACACGACGTCGAGCCGGTCGCCGGCGGAAAGCGTACGGATGGCGTGCTCGCCGCGCGCGACGAACTGGCCGTTGAGCGCGACGGCGAACGGCGGTGTCGCGCCGAAGGCGGCGAGCGCCTCGTTGACGGTGGCGGCGTCGGGCAGCTCGAAGGCGCGCTGATTGATGTGGATGTTCATGGCTTTGTCTCTTGTCTAGTGCGACAGCGCCGGCGCCGGTGTCGCAACGGTGTCGGCCGCGCCATGCAGCAGTTCCGGCCAGCGGGCGGCGCGGCGATGTTCATCGAAGCTCGCGTGGCTGGCCACATTGCCGGCGATGAGCGCTTCCGCCAGCCGGCACGCGGCGTCCGCGACTTCGGGCGCAATCATGAAGCCATGCCGATACAGCCCGTTCACGCGCACCGTCCGTGCCCCGTCCCAGACGATGGCGGGCCGGTGATCCGGCAAGGTCGGCCGGCAGTGGGCGTTGAGCTCGAGAATGCGCGCCTCGCCGAAACCCGGATGCACGGCGAACGCGGCGCTCAGCAGTTCGAGCGCGGACCGCACGCTCACCGGCGACATGTCCTCGCCTTCGATTTCCGTCGCGCCGATCACGTAGAGATCGTCCTGCTTCGGCGCGATATAGAGCGGATAGCGCGGATGCAGCAGCCGCACCGGCCGCGACAGCCCGATGCCCGGCGCGTGCACTCGCGCCACCTCGCCGCGAATTCCGCGCAGCGCGGGCCAGGCGGGCTTGCCGCCGAGGCCGCGGCAATCGATGATCCAGCGCGCGTCGGGCATGGCCTCGACCGTCGTGTTCCAGTGCGTGCGCACGCCGCGCGCGGCGAGTCCCGCGGCCAATGCGGCGAGCGCCTGGCGGTTGTCGAGCTGTCCTTCGTTCGGCAGCAGCCAGCCTTGCGCGAAACGCGTGCCGAGCGCCGGTTCCGCCTGCGCGACCTGGGTGCCGGCGAGCTTGACGAAGCCGCCATCGAGCAGGCCGGCCGGAGAATTGGCGCGCAGCCGGCGTTCGAGCAAGGGCGCCTCGGCGCGATCCGCGCCATGCCAGACGACAAGCGTGCCGTTGCGCTGGAAAAAGACCGGCTCGGGCAATTGCGCGATGAGCCCCGGCCAGCGTTCGAGCGATGCCGCGCCGAGCCCGACCACAAGCGGTTCCGCGCTGGCGGCTTCGGCGAGCGGCGCCAGCATCGCGGCGGCAACCCAGGCGGCTGACTGCGAGCCGAGCGCGTCGCCGCGCTCGAAAAGACTCACTCGATGCCCCGCGCCTGCCAGCTGCCAGGCCACGAGCCGGCCGACGAGCCCGCCGCCGATCACGGCGAAATCCGCCTGGGGGTCGGCGGTCTGATGGATGCTGTTCAATTCGATGTCTCCTATCGGCCGGCGCGGGCACATAAAGCGTGCGCACGAGGCTCATGCCTCACGCTGCGTCAGAAAGGAGGAAGGCAGAATTGGCCCGATCCGTCCGTGCAGGCGCTGCGGCACATCACAAGGACGACATGGGCGGAGAGACCGGCCCGGCTGCGGATGCGCGCCGGACGGAAAGAACAAGGTGCGGAAGAAACTGGAGGAATGGCGCGGGTGGCGCGCGTTCTCCGGAAACTTCCCTCGCCGGTATTACCCGGATCGGGTGCAAAGGGTCTCTCTCAGCCTCGCTGCGTGAGGGCCGGTTCCGGCCGTCGATGCATGCAAAGCACCCCTGTTTCGTCGAAGGTCATTAGAACATGAAAGGCAAAGGCGCTGCAAACCGGGATTGCGCCCTGCTTTTTTCCTGTGCGGCGGCACTCTGGCACAATGCCGCGAACACGGTTCAGCCGGCGAGCGCGCGAAATTAAGTGAGCGTTAAGGCAAGTTCGGAACAATTTGCAGGCCCGAAACTGGCTGCCCTGAACACCACCGCAGGCCGCAGCCGGCCGCACCGCGCAGCACGCCCGTCGCGCGACCACGCAACAATCCGCCGCCCGAAGGGCGCATCGGCAGGAAGCTCATGATCGACACCCGTACCGAAAATACTCAGCAAAAGGCCGACGAAGTCTCGGCGTGGAGCCTCATCAAGCCCTACTGGGTTTCCGAGGAACGCGGCTTCGCGTGGGGCCTGCTCGTGGCGATCATCGCGATCAACATGACGGTCGTGTGGATCAACGTCCGGCTCAACAGCTGGAACGCGGACTTCTACAACGCGCTGCAGAACAAGAACGTCAAGGATTTCCCGCACCTGCTGCTGATCTTCACCGGCCTGGCATTCGCCTACATCCTGCTCGCGGTCTATGGACGGTATCTGCGGCAGATGCTGGCGTTCCGCTGGCGCCAATGGCTGACGAACAAGTATCTCGAACAATGGTTCGGCGACAAGGCCTTCTATCGCATTGAACGCGACCGGCTCGCCGACAACCCTGACCAGCGTATCAGCGACGACCTGCAATCCTTCGCGACCACGACGCTTTCGCTCTCGCTCGATCTGCTCTCGACGCTCGTCACGCTGGTCACGTTCATCACGATCCTGTGGACCATCGCGGGCGCGCTGACCTTCTCGCTCGGCGGCACGCCGATCACGATTCCGGGCTACATGGTCTGGGCCGCCGCGCTGTACGCGATCCTGGGCTCGCTGATCATCCAGAAGGTCGGGCATCCGCTGGTATCGATCAACTACCAGCAGCAGAAGGTGGAAGCGGACTTCCGCTTCGGGCTGATCCGCGTGCGCGAGAACGCCGAACAGATTGCCTTCTACGACGGCATTACGACCGAAACGGCGACCGCCAAGTCCATTTTCCAGCGCATTCGCGACAACTGGTGGCTGATCATGAAGTACACGAAGCGCATGACCTTCGTGCTGAGCTTCTATGGCCAGATCGCCATCATCTTTCCGATCATGGTCGCGGCGCCGCGCTACTTCGCGGGCGCGTTCTCGTTTGGCGTGCTGATGCAGATTTCATCGGCGTTCGGCACGGTCAGCGATTCGTTTTCCTGGTTCATCAACAGTTATTCGACCTTGGTCGAATGGCGCGCCACGGTGAATCGTCTGCGTGAATTCAAGCGCGTGATGCGCTCCACCCACATCCGCGAGGAAAACTCGCCGGCGACCGCGCGCGGCGGCATTAACCTGCACTACACGAGCACGCCGTCGCTCACGACCAAGGATCTCACGCTCGCGCTGCCGAACGGCACGCCGCTGTCGCGGGTGGCGAACGTGTCGGTGGAGCCGGGCTCGCGCTGGCTGGTGGTCGGACCGTCGGGCTCGGGCAAGAGCACCCTGATGCGGGCGCTCGCGGGACTGTGGCCGTTCGGCGACGGCACCATCGACGCTCCCGTCGACGCGAAGATGATGTTCATCCCGCAAGTGAGCTATCTGCCGATCGGCACGCTGCGGGCGGCGCTCGCGTACCCGTCGCCGGGCGGCACGTTCAGCGACGAAGAAACCCGCGAGGCGCTGCGTCTCTGCAATCTCGGGTCGTATGTGGATCGGCTGGAGGAAAGTGCGCATTGGGCGCGGAGTCTGTCGCCGGGCGAGCAGCAACGTCTGGCCGCGGCGCGCGTGCTGCTGCACAAGCCGGATTTCCTGTTCCTCGATGAAGCGACCAGCGCGCTCGACGCGGAGAACGAACTGCATATCTACAACACGGTGCTGGAGAAGCTGCCGAAGGCGGCGATTCTGAGCGTTGCACATCGTGAGTCAGTCGCGATGTTCCATGACTACAAGATCGAGATCGAGAGGACGATGGCGGAAGCTTGAGGCGGTTTTCGGTTTCGGGTGGGTCGCGAGGACCGCATCGGTGAGGGATTGCTGGTGCGGTTTTTTCTTTGCTATCTGGCGCAGTAGTCAACAGCGCCTGCGCTCCTGAAAACCAAAAAGGCGGACAGCCTTTCGACCATCCGCCTTTCTCAAGCCTGACAAGACGACCCTTTAACGCGGCAGCTCACTGCTCCCCATCAGGAACGCATCGACCGACCGCGCGCACTGGCGTCCCTCGCGAATCGCCCACACCACCAGCGACTGGCCGCGCCGCATATCGCCCGCCGTGAACACCTTGTCCACCGACGTGTAATACGCTTTGTCGCCTTCGGTCGAAGCACGCACGTTGCCGCGCGCATCCTTCTCGACGCCGAACGCTTCCAGCACCGGCGACACCGGCTGCGTAAAGCCCATCGCGAGCAGCACGAGATCGGCCTTCATCTCGAACTCCGAACCCGGCACTTCCTGCATCTTGCCGCCCTTCCACTCGACGCGCACCGCAATCAGCTTCTCGACCTTGCCGTTCTTGCCCTCGAAGCGCTTCGTCGCCACCGACCAGTCACGCTCGCAGCCCTCTTCATGCGACGAAGAGGTGCGCAGCTTGATCGGCCAGTACGGCCACACGAGCGGCTTGTTCTCTTCTTCAGGCGGCTGCGCCAGCAGTTCGAACTGCGTCACGCCCTTCGCGCCATGCCGGTTCGACGTGCCGACACAATCCGAACCCGTATCGCCGCCGCCGATCACGACCACATGCTTGCCCTTGGCCAGCAGCTGGTCCGGGACCTTGTCACCGGCATTGACCTTGTTCTGCTGCGGCAGGAATTCCATCGCGTAGTAGATGCCCTGGAGCTCGCGGCCCGGCACCGGCAGATCACGCGGCGTTTCCGACCCGCCCGCGATCACCACGGCGTCGAACTGTTCCTTCAGCTCGTCCGGCGTGATGGTTTCCTTCGCCGTGTTGGCGATGTATTCCGGCATCGCTTCCTTGCCGATGAACACATTGGTGCGGAACGACACGCCTTCCGCTTCCATCTGGCGCATGCGGCGGTCGATCAGCCACTTCTCCAGCTTGAAGTCGGGAATGCCGTAGCGCAGCAGGCCGCCGATGCGGTCGTTCTTCTCGAACACGACGACGTCATGTCCCGCGCGTCCCAGCTGCTGCGCGGCAGCGAGTCCCGCGGGACCGGAACCGACCACGGCAACCTTCTTGCCCGTCTTGTGCTTCGGCGGCTGCGGCACGACCCAGCCTTCGGCGAAGGCCTTGTCGATGATCGCGTGCTCGATCGATTTGATGCCGACCGGATCGTCGTTGATGCCCAGCGTACACGCCGATTCGCACGGCGCCGGGCAGATGCGGCCCGTGAACTCCGGGAAGTTGTTGGTGGAATGCAGCACGTTGATCGCGCTCTTCCAGTCCTGCTGGAACACCAGATCGTTGAAGTCCGGAATGATGTTGTTGACCGGACAGCCGTTGTTACAGAACGGAATGCCGCAGTCCATGCAGCGCGCGCCCTGAACCTTCGCGTCTTCATCGGTCAGCGCTGCAACAAATTCCTTGTAGTGCTTGACGCGGGTCAGCGGTGCTTCGTACGCCTCGTGCTGGCGCTCGAACTCGAGAAAACCGGTTGCCTTGCCCATTTCTTTCTCTGTATTTGGTGAGGATCACGCGCTCCGACGTCTTTGCGGCAGAGCGCGCTTGTTTCTGTGTGAACGAGGCGTCAAGCCGCGATGGCGTCCTTCGACTTCTTCGCGCCAATTTCAGCCAGCGCGCGCTTGTACTCCGTCGGGAAGACCTTGACGAACTGGCGGCGCGACGCGTCCCAGTTTTCGAGCAAGGCCTTCGCGCGCGGCGAGCCGGTGAACTGGAAGTGACGCTCGATCAGCCCCTTGAGCAGCGCTTCGTCGGTCTTGCCGGCGTGCCACAGCGCGCGATCCACCGTGCGCTCCTGTTCGGCCTGCTGCAGCACCGGATCGAGCGCGACCATCGACTTGTTGCACTTGCCCGCGAAGCTGCCATCCGGGTCGTACACGAAGGCGATGCCGCCCGACATGCCCGCCGCGAAGTTGCGGCCGGTCTCGCCGAGCACGACCACCGTGCCGCCGGTCATGTATTCGCAGCCGTGGTCGCCGGTGCCCTCGACGACCGCCGTCGCGCCCGAGTTGCGCACGCAGAAGCGCTCGCCCGCGACGCCGCGGAAATACGCTTCGCCTTCGATCGCGCCGTACATCACCGTGTTGCCGCAGATGATGTTTTCCTCGGACTTGCCGCGGAAGTCGTTGGTCGGGCGAATGATGATGCGCCCGCCCGAAAGGCCCTTGCCGACGTAGTCGTTGCCGTCGCCGACCAGATCCAGCGTCACGCCCTTCGCGAGGAACGCGCCGAAGCTCTGACCCGCCGTGCCCTTCAGCTGGATGTGGATGGAGTCGTCGGGCAGGCCGTCGTGGCCATGCTTCTTCGCGATCGTGCCGGACAGCATGGCGCCGACCGTACGGTTCACGTTGCGCACCGGCTGGATGAACGACACATGCTCGCCCTTCTCGATGGCGGCCTTCGACTTCTCGATCAGGATGTGATCGAGCGCCTTGTCCAGACCGTGGTCCTGCACGTCCACATGCTTGCGCGCGACATCGGCTTCCACCGGCACCTGATAGAACACGCGCGAGAAATCGAGACCCTTCGCCTTCCAGTGCTCGACGCCCTTCTTCGTGTCGAGCAGCTCGGCGCGGCCGATCAGGTCGTCGAACTTGCGGATGCCGAACTGCGCCATGATTTCGCGCACTTCCTCGGCCACGAAGAAGAAGAAGTTGACGACGTGTTCCGGCTGGCCGGAGAACTTCGCGCGCAGCACCGGGTCCTGCGTCGCGACGCCGACCGGGCACGTGTTCAGATGGCACTTGCGCATCATGATGCAGCCTTCGACGACGAGCGGCGCCGTTGCGAAGCCAAACTCGTCCGCCCCGAGCAGCGCGCCGATCACGACGTCGCGGCCGGTCTTCATCTGGCCGTCGGCCTGCACGCGGATACGGCCGCGCAGACGGTTCAGCACCAGGGTCTGCTGGGTTTCGGCGAGACCGAGTTCCCACGGCGTGCCCGCATGCTTGAGCGACGACAGCGGCGAAGCGCCCGTGCCGCCGTCATGGCCCGCGATCACGACGTGATCCGCCTTCGCCTTCGCGACACCGGCCGCCACCGTGCCGACGCCCACTTCGGACACCAGCTTGACGGAAATGCTCGAACCGGAGTTCACGTTCTTCAGATCGTGGATCAGCTGCGCCAGGTCTTCGATCGAATAGATGTCGTGGTGCGGCGGCGGCGAAATGAGCCCGACGCCCGGCACCGAGTAACGCAGCTTGCCGATGTAATCCGACACCTTGTGACCCGGCAGCTGACCGCCTTCGCCGGGCTTCGCGCCCTGCGCCATCTTGATCTGGATCTGGTCCGCCGACGCGAGATACTCCGCCGTCACGCCAAAGCGGCCTGATGCCACCTGCTTGATCTTCGAGCGCAGCGAATCGCCTTCCTTCAACGGGATGTCGGTGACGACCTCCTTGCCGATGATCGATTGCAGCGTGTCGCCGTTCTTGATCGGAATGCCGCGCAGTTCGTTGCGATAGCGCGTTTCGTCCTCGCCGCCTTCGCCGGTGTTCGACTTGCCGCCGATACGGTTCATCGCGACCGCCAGCGTGGCGTGCGCTTCCGTGCTGATCGAGCCGAGCGACATGGCGCCGGTCGCGAAACGCTTGACGATGTCCTTGGCCGATTCGACTTCTTCGAGCGGAATCGCCTTGGCCGGGTCGACCTTGAACTCGAACAGACCGCGGAACGTCATGTGACGCTTCGTCTGGTCGTTGATGATGTGCGCGTATTCCTTGTACGTCTGGTACGAGTTGCTGCGCGCCGAGTGCTGCAGCTTGGCGATGGCGTCAGGCGTCCACATGTGCTCTTCGCCGCGCACGCGGTACGCGTACTCACCGCCCGCGTCGAGCATGTTGGCGAGGACCGGGTTGTCGCCGAACGCATCGCGATGCAGGCGAATCGCTTCCTCGGCCACTTCGAAGATGCCGATGCCGCCGACCTTCGACGCCGTGCCCTTGAAGTACTTCTCGACCAGATCCGCCGACAGGCCCACGCCTTCGAAGATCTGCGCGCCGGTGTAGGACATGTACGTCGAGATGCCCATCTTCGACATGACCTTGAGCAGGCCCTTGCCGACCGCCTTCGTGAAGTTGTAGATGACCTTCTCGGCCGAGAGATCGCCCTTCAGGCCTTCGGCCATGTTGGCGAGCGTCTCCAGCGCGAGGTACGGGTGCACGGCTTCCGCGCCGTAGCCCGCGAGCAGCGCGAAGTGATGCGTCTCGCGCGCCGAGCCGGTTTCGACGACCAGACCCGTGCTCGTGCGCAGACCGTGCGCAACGAGATGCGAGTGAATGGCCGAGGTGGCGAGCAGCGCCGGGATCGCGACATTGTCACGATCCGCGCGGCGATCCGACACGATCAGGATGTTGTAGCCCGACTTGACGGCGTCCACGGCTTCCGCGCACAGCGACGCGATGCGCGCCTCGATGCCTTCCTTGCCCCATGCAACCGGATAGCAGATGTTCAGTTCGTACGAGCTGAATTTGCCGCCGGTGTACTGGTCGATGGCGCGGATCTTCGCGATGTCCTTGAAGTCGAGCACGGGCTGCGACACTTCGAGGCGCATCGTCGGGTTGATGTTGGTCGTGTCGAGCAGGTTCGGCTTCGGGCCGATGAACGAAACGAGCGACATCACCATGTTCTCGCGGATCGGGTCGATCGGCGGGTTCGTCACTTGCGCGAACAACTGCTTGAAGTAGTTGTACAGCGTCTTGTTCTTGTTGGACATGACTGCCAGCGGCGAGTCGTTGCCCATCGAGCCGATGGCTTCCTCGCCCGATTGCGCCATCGGCGCCATCAGGAACTTGAGGTCTTCCTGCGTGTAGCCGAACGCCTGCTGGCGGTCCAGCAGCACGGCAGCTTCGCGGCGCTGCGTCTCGACGTCTTCCGCCTTCGGCTCGATCTCGTCGAGCTTGATGCGCACGGCTTCGATCCAGCTCTTGTACGGCTTGGCGTTCGCGAGGTTGTCCTTGAGTTCCTTGTCCTGGATGATGCGGCCCTGCTCCATGTCGATCAGGAACATCTTGCCCGGCTGCAGGCGCCACTTCTGGACGATCTTCGACTCGGGAATAGGCAGCACGCCCGACTCCGACGCGAGGATCACGAGGTCGTCGTCGGTGACGAGATAGCGCGCCGGACGCAGGCCGTTACGGTCCAGCGTTGCGCCGATCTGACGGCCGTCGGTGAACGCGATCGCGGCGGGACCGTCCCACGGCTCCATCATCGCGGCGTGATATTCGTAGAACGCGCGGCGGTTGTCGTCCATCAGCGTGTGCTGCTCCCACGCTTCCGGGATCATCATCATCATCGCGTGGACGAGCGGGTAGCCGGCCATCACGAGCAGTTCGAGACAGTTGTCGAACGAAGCCGTGTCCGACTGGCCCGGGTAGATCAGCGGCCAGAGCTTCGGCAGGTCGTCGCCGAGCACGTGCGAGGCGATCGCGCCGGTGCGCGCGTTCAGCCAGTTGACGTTGCCCTTCACGGTGTTGATTTCACCGTTGTGCGCGATCATGCGATACGGGTGCGCGAGCTCCCACGCCGGGAATGTGTTGGTGGAGAAGCGCTGGTGCACGAGCGCCAGCGCCGAGACGACGCGCTCGTCCTGCAGGTCGCGGTAATACACGCCGACCTGGCCCGCGAGCAGCAGCCCCTTGTAGACCACGGTACGCGACGACACCGACGGCACGAAGTATTCCTTGCCGTGCTTGAGCTTGAGCGCCTGGATGCGGTGGCTGGCGGTCTTGCGGATGATGTACAGCTTGCGCTCGAGCGCGTCCGTCACGACGATGTCCTTGCCGCGCCCGATGAAGATCTGGCGGATCAGCGGCTCGGTGGCCTTGACGGCGGGCGAGATGGGCATGGTGGAGTCGACGGGGACGTCGCGCCAGCCGAGCACCACCTGGCCTTCTGCCTTCACGGTACGTTCGAGTTCCTGTTCGCACGCGAGACGCGAGGCGTGTTCCTTCGGCAGGAAGATCATGCCGACGCCATATTCGCCCGCCGGCGGCAACGTCACGCCCTGCTTGGCCATTTCCTCGCGATAGAAACCGTCCGGCACCTGGATCAGGATGCCGGCGCCGTCGCCCATCAGCGGATCGGCGCCCACTGCGCCGCGGTGGTCCAGATTCTCGAGAATCTTGAGACCCTGCTGAATGATCTCGTGGCTCTTTTTCCCTTTGATGTGGGCGACGAAGCCGACGCCGCAGGCGTCATGCTCGTTGGCAGGGTCGTACATGCCCTGCGCGGCGGGAAGCGAACCGACTGCCGGTTGCTGATGATCGTTCATGGGGACACCGTCTCTACTGTGAGGGGCCGACTGACGCGGCCGTTGAACCATTTTCTTGTTGCTGTGCGACCGTTTTGTTTCAACGAATCAGGTCGCACTGCACGGTCGTGCGCGGCACGCTGCACCGCGGCAATCGCCGGAAATCGAAATATACGCGACGAATCAAAAAGATGGCAAACAAAATGTGATGGTCTGGCACCTATTATCGATATGGTGCAAAGTTGCCCCATTTATTTGGGGCCACATTCAAAAACCGCCAAGAAAAACGGCGTTCCGATGAAATCCGAGACGCCGTTTCGTTTTTTCCTTCAGCTTTGTATTGACGGGTCGTTATTGGGCCTGTGGAGTCTCGCGAACCTTGCGCGGCCGGCCGCGCGGCAGCGGCGACACCCGGCGATTGGCTGCCCGCGCGGCCCATTCCCGATAGGAATCGCTGCCGAGCACCCAGCCTTTGAGTGTCGCTTGCAGGAGACGCGTGGTTTCGCGTTCGTCGAGCGGTTGCTCGCACAGTTCCTTGTAGGCGTGCTGACGTTCGAAAGGCGTGTTGCCGAGCGACCAGAACAACGGATGGTCGGTGATCAGTCCATCGAGCGTAAGGCCGATGTGATGACGGAAGCTCGACCACTTGTAGTCCTGCGGCGCCGCGACGAGTTGCGCACGCACCGGCGCCATTTCGACAACGCGCGTGGCGAGCAGGAAGTAGCGCTCGCCCTCGATGACGGTCGCCCGGTAGCGGCCTTCCCAGAGTGTGCCGCGTCGCATGTAACGTCGATTGAAGTGCGCTACGTAACGACGTCCGACTGCCTGCATCGCCTTGGGCAAGCTGGATTCGTCGCGCGGCGTGACCAGCAGATGCACCGCCTGCGGCATCAATGCATAGGCGTGAATGGAGAGGTGATGATCACGCGAAGCCGTTCTCAGGCAGTCGATGAAGAGCTCATAGTCCTGGTCATCAACGAAGGCGGGCTGCTGGTCGAGACCACGCAGGATGACATGCTGCGGCTGTTCGGGAACGTAGAGTCGTGCAAGCCGTGCCATTCTGGATATTCCGTTGGTCGCGTTTGTGTTACCCCGGCAGGGGTCCTTGGGAGCCATTCCGGCATCATGTGCAAAAGCCATGCAAATGCCGTGCAACGAGGCTCCGAAGCCGCTCTGTGCCCTAGGGAAAATGCTCTACGGCACCGCTATGGTTACTTTGAAATGTTGTGTTCATAATGAGCGTGCTTTTTCGGAGGAGCACAAATTGAAAATAAAACAGGTCATCACGGGGATCGCGGCATTGGCGTGTGTGTCCACAGCGGCGCATGCGCAATCAGCCGGATCCTTCTATGTCACTGGAGGCTGGTTTCATTTTGCCCCGCAAGACAGCAGCGGTCCGCTCAAAGAAACAAGTGTAGGCGGATCTCCCGTCAATATCGATGTTCCCGGCACGGGCGCCGGCATTTCAAGCGCTGATACCGCCGGCTTCACGTTCGGTTACTTCGCAACCGATCACATCGCCGCTGAACTCGAGATGGGCATCCCGCCCACGTTCGACCTCGAAGGCACCGGCACGCTTTCGCGCTACGGCAAGCTTGGCAGCGCGAAGCAGTGGAGCCCGACGCTGCTCTTCAAATACTTCTTCAATGCTCCTCAAGCGAAGTTCCGTCCGTTCGTCGGCATTGGCGTGACGCGCACCTGGTTCACCGACGCCAAGATCACCAATGACCAGTTCGAAGGCTCGGTCCTGCATGGTCCGACCAGCGTCGACACGGATAGTTCTTGGGCGCCTGTCTTTAACGTCGGCGCAACCTACAACTTCACGGAGCACTGGTTCGCCGGATTTTCGGTTTCGTTCATTCCGCTGAAGGCAACCGCCAAGCTCAACACTGCCGCGCAAACGCCGGTGGGTACGCTCAATGTGCAATCGCAGGCAAAAATCACGCTCAATCCGATCGTGACGTATTTGCGCGTAGGTTATCGCTTCTAAAAAGCGTGTTGCTGCGTATGCGAGATTGAAAAGATCGAAGCGAAAGCGCATTAACAAAGATAACGCCGGCATGTTTTCACATGCCGGCGTTTTCATTTGCGCAATGCTTGTAAATGTGACCTTCGATGCATTGCATCGCTTGCACATGTTACGTGTCGCGAGCATGTACCATGTCTCGTCGGGCGCGGCCACGCGTCCCGTCAGCGGTTTATGAAACACCGGCACCGAACTTGCTCAGTCATGGTTTTTCCCGCTGATTCAAGGGCGGGCTATCCACGACTCATCCATCGACGGAGCGATCTATGAACGCACTGCCCAACACGCGTGACGCCATCGGAGATTCATGGACCACGACCAGCCGCCGGGCTCGACGCATGGCGCGGCATGGCCGTGAAGCAGCCGAGGATATCGGCTCGGAACTGCGCTCATTGCTGAGCGAACTGGAAAGCGCGCTGTCTGAGGGCACTTCGGCCGATGCCGCCGCGTTGCGCGCGCAGATCAGCGATCGGCTCGACAGCGCCCGTGCACGCCTCAACGATACCCACGCCGTGCTGCGTCAGCGCGCGGGTGCCGCGCTCGAAGATGCCGACGCATTCATCCACGAAAAGCCCTGGCAGACGATCGCGCTGGTCGGCGGCCTTGCGCTCGTCGCCGGGATTCTGCTCGCCCGCGTGCGTTGACCTTCTAGTCCGACGCCGCCTCCAGAAAGTCCGCGCCAATGATGTCGATGCGATCCGTACAGATCGCATCGACGCCCCATTGCGCGAGCAAGCGTGCACGCGCTGGATCGTTGACGGTATAGGCGAGGATGCGCAGCCCGGCATCCTTGATTTGCGCCACCAGCGCTTCATCGAGCGCGCGATGGTTCGCATGCAGCGACACACATGCAAGCGCCGCCGTCTGCGCGTGCCAGTCCGCCGGCACGCGCTCGTATAGCATGCCGCGCGGCAGGTCGGGCGCGGCATCGCGTGCGGCTTCGAGCGCCGCATAAGAGAACGACGACAACAGCGGCGCCGGATCGGCGTCCGCCCACAGGCTCGCCGCCTGGCGCGCCACGATCTCGCCGGTCCGGACTTCGCGTCCCGTGCTCGGCTTGATCTCGATGTTTGCCGCCATTCCATGACGCATACAGCGCTCGTGAACCTGGGCGAGCGTCGGCATGCGCGCGTGCGCGAACCTCGCGCCAAACCACGCGCCTGCATCGAGCGCCTGCAATTGCGCCAGGCTCAGCGCCTGCGCCGCGCCATGGCCATTCGACGTGCGGTCGACATCGTCGTCATGCAGCAGGAAGACGAGGTCGTCGGCCGAAAGCTTCGCGTCGAATTCGATCATCCGGTGTCCGTAACGCGCGCCGACGTCGATGGCTTCCAGCGTGTTCTCCGGCGCAAGCTTGCCGCCGCCGCGATGCGCGACGATGGCGGGATAAGGCCAGGTTCTCATCGCGGCTCCTTCAGTTGGCGCGCCTTCCGCTTGCTGCATCGAAGAAATGCAGATGGCGCGCCGGCAGCGACAGCGCCAGTTGCTCGCCGCGCCGCGGCCGATGCTCATGCGGCAGCCGCGCCGCCACATCGTGCTTGCCCCACTTGCCGTGGGCCAGGTTGTCGGCGCCGAGCAGTTCCGCCGAATCGACCTCCAGCGTTGCACTCGGCACGCCTTCGACGCCCGGCGTCATGTGCTCGGGACGAATGCCGAGCGTCCACTCGCGCCCGTGCATCTCGCGCGTGACGCCGTTCGCTCCCGACACGGGCAGTGCAGGCCCGTCGCCGGCCACATGAAACGTCGCGCCATCGTCCGCAAGGCGCCCTTCGAGCAGGTTCATCGCAGGCGAGCCGATGAAGCTCGCGACGAACACCGTCGCCGGCCGCTCGTAGACTTCGGTCGGCGCGCCGATTTGCTCGGCATGGCCCTTGTTCATCACGATGACGCGTTGCGCGAGCGTCATCGCTTCGATCTGATCGTGCGTGACATAGAGGCTCGTGGTCGCGAGACGCGCGTGCAGGCGCTGGATCTCGAGACGCATCTGCACGCGCAGCTTGGCGTCGAGGTTGGACAGGGGTTCGTCGAACAGGAACACCGCCGGTTCACGCACGATCGCGCGGCCCATCGCGACGCGCTGCCGCTGTCCGCCCGACAGTTCGCGTGGCTTGCGGGCGAGCAGATGCTCGAGTTCGAGGATGCGCGCTGCATTGGCCACGCGCGCGTCGATCGTCTTGCGGTCCGCGCCGCCGATCTTCAGCGCATACGCCATGTTCTGCGCCACGCTCATGTGCGGATAGAGCGCGTAGTTCTGGAACACCATCGCGATGTCGCGATCCTTCGGCTCCAGCTTGTTCACGACCTTGCCGCCGATTTCGATTGCGCCTTCGGAGACGCTCTCCAGTCCCGCCACCATGCGCAGCAGCGTGGACTTGCCGCAGCCCGACGGGCCCACCATCACGACGAACTCGCCATCGGCGACTGCCACGTCGATGCCGTGCAGCACGTACTGCGAGCCGTCGTAGGTCTTCTTCACGCCCTTGAGATTCAGCGCAGCCATCTATCCAGAGTCTCCGGTTATTTTTCCGCGTCGACGAGGCCGCGCACGAACCAGCGCTGCATCGTCAGCACGACGGCGAGCGGCGGCAGCATCGCGAGCAGCGTCGCTGTCATGACGAGATGCCACTCGGTCGCGGTGTCGCCCGACGCGATCATGCTCTTGATGCCGACCACCGCCGTCTGCAGCGATACCTCGTTGGTGATGAGAATCGGCCAGAGATACTGGTTCCAGCCGTAGATGAACGTGATGACGAAGAGCGCCGCGATGTTCGTTTTCGACAGCGGCAGCACGACGTCCCAGAAGAAGCGCAGCGGCCCGGCGCCGTCAATGCGCGCGGCCTCCATCAGTTCGTCGGGCAGCGTCATGAAGAACTGCCGGAACAGGAAGGTCGCGGTCGCCGACGCGATCAGCGGCAGCGTGAGGCCCGCATACGTGTTCGACAGATGCATCGACGACACGACCTGCACGGTCGGGAAGATGCGCACTTCGACGGGCAGCATCAGCGTGATGAAGATGAGCCAGAACGCGAGGTTCTTCAACGGAAAACGGAAGAACACGATGGCATAGGCCGAGATGATCGACACCGCGATCTTGCCGATGGAAATCACGAGCGCCATCACAAGACTGTTCAGCAGCATGAGCCCGAAGGGCGCCGCCGCGTTGCCGCTGCCGTAGGTCCAGACGTGCGCGATGTTCTCGAACAGATGCGAGCTCGGCACGAGCGAGAGCGGCACGCTGAACACTTCCTTCGAGTTCATCGTGGCGGCGCAGAACGCGACATACACCGGAAACACGATCAGCGCGACGCCTGCCAGCAGCACCGCGTGACAGAAGATATCGAAGCCGCGACGGTTCTCGATCATGAGTATTGCACCCTGCGTTCGACGAAACGGAACTGCACCACGGTCAGCACGATGACGATCACCATCAGCACGACCGACTGCGCGCCCGAACTGCCGATGTCGAGTCCCTGGAAGCCTTCCGCGAAGATTTTGTAGATCAGCGTCTTGGTGGATTGCGCGGGTCCGCCGCCGGTGGCCGCGTCAATGACCGGGAAGGTATCGAAGAACGCATAGACGAGGTTCACGACCAGCAGGAAAAAGCTTGTCGGCGACAGCAGCGGCAGCGCGATGCCGAAGAAGCGTCGCACGGGACCGGCGCCGTCGATGGCGGCCGCTTCGATCAGCGATTGCGGAATCGCCTGCAGGCCGGCATAGAAGAACAGGAAGTTATAGCTCACCTGCTTCCAGACCGAGGCGAGCACGACGAGGAACATGGCCTGCGTGCCGTTGAGCGCATGATTCCACTGGATACCCTGCTTCGCCAGCGCATACGTGACGAGCCCGATGCTCGGATTGAACAGGAACGACCAGAGCACGGCGGCGATGGCGGGCGCGACCGCATACGGCCAGATCAGCAGCGTCTGGTACGCCTTCGCGCCGCGCGTCACGCGATCCGCGCACGCCGCGAGCAGCAGCGAAATCACGAGGCCCGACACCGTGACGAGCGCGCAGAAGATCATCGTCGTGTTGAACGAGGACAGATACAGCGGGTCCGCGAACAGCTGCCTGAAGTTCGCCAGCCCGACGAATTCGCTCGACGTGCCGAACGCATCCTGGCTCTGCGTGGCCTGCCAGAGCGCTTCGCCCGCCGGCCACAGGAAGAACAGCGCGGTGATGGCGAGCTGAGGGGCGACGAGCAGATACGGCAACACGCTCGTATCGAAACGAGACCGTTTTTCCATGCGATGTGTCCTGAACGAAGGCGCCCGCGCCGCGCGCGGGCGCACATGCTTGCACGTGCCTAGTTGCCGGCCCCGGCCTTCTCGAAGCGGGTCAGCAGTTCGTCGCCGCGAGAGACTGCTGCGTCGAGCGCCTGTTGCGGCGTCTTCTTCTCCGCCCAGACCTGTTCCAGCTCTTCATCGACGATCGTGCGAATCTGCGGCATGTTGCCCAGACGCAAGCCCTTGGTGTACGGCAGCGGCGGCTTGTTCAACATCTGCTTGATGGCGATGTCCGCGCCCGGGTTCTTCGCGTAGAAGCCCTGCTTCTGCGTGAGTTCATATGCGGCCTGCGTGACCGGCAGATAGCCCGTGTCCTGGTGCCACTTCGCGGCGACTTCCGGCGACGACAGATACGCGAGGAACTTCGCGACGCCCTTGTACACGGCCGGGTCCTTGCCCGACAGCACCCACAGGCTCGCGCCGCCGATGATCGCGTTCTGCGGCGCGCCCTTCACGTTCGCGTCGTAGGGCATCATGCCGACGCCGTAATCGAACTTGGCGAACTTCGCGATGGTCGCGCGCGAGCCCGACGAATTCGTGATGATGCCGCAGTCGCCGCTATAGAACTTCGACACCGGCTCGTCCTTGCGGCCGACATACGTGAAGGTGCCTTCCTTCGCCATGTTCTGCAGGAACTGGATGTGCGCCACCTGCAAGGGCTTGTTGAATTCGAGCTTCGCGTCAAGACCGTCGAAGCCGTTGTTCTTCGTCGCGAACGGCGCCGCATGCCACGCGCTGTAGTTCTCGAGCTGGATCCAGCTCTGCCAGCCGGACGAATAGCCGCACGAGTAGCCGGCCGCCTTCAGCTTCTTCGCGTCGGCTTCGACATCGGCCCAGGTCTTGGGCGGCTGGTTCGGATCGAGACCGGCCTTCTTGAACGCGTCCTTGTTGTAGTACAGCACGGGCGTCGAGCTGTTGAAGGGCATCGAGAGCAGATGGCCGGTCTTCGCATCGCTGTAGTAGCCGGAGATGGTGGGCACGAAGGCTTTCTCGTCCAGCGGCACGCCGGCCTGCTTGAAGACGTCGTACACCGGGACGACAGCTTTCTTCGCCTGCATCATCGTGGCCGTGCCGACTTCATAGACCTGCAGGATGGCCGGCGCGTTGCCGCTGCGATACGCCGCGATGCCTGCCGCCAGCGCCTGGTCGTAGGTGCCCTTGAACACGGGGACGATCTTGTAATCGCTCTGCGATTTGTTGAAATCGTTGGCGATGTCGTTCACGCGCTCGCCGAGCGCGGCTTCCATCGCGTGCCAGAACTGGATTTCTGTGGCGGCGTGCGCCGCGGTGCTGGCGCCGAAGGCCAGAACGGCCGCGGCGGAGATCGTGCGGAACAAGGGCTTGCAGCTCATCGATGAGTCTCCTTTGTGACAGGGTTCGCGCTCTGAAACGCGCGATATTAATTGTTGTCGATGACAAACAGGCGTTGATACTCTTTCAAGGCATAGCGGTCGGTCATGCCGGCGATGTAATGCGAGATGAGCCGCGCCTGGGCGCTGTCGCGGCCGACGGCAGGCGCGTCGTTCGCCGATTCCTCGGCCACCGGCTCGCGCGCCTGATAGGAAGGCGGCAGCAGGCGCGGATCTTCGGTGAAGGCTTCGAAGAGGCCGGCCACGACGCGCCGCGCCTTGTTCGCCATCCGCATCACGCGATAGTGCCGGTACAGGTTCTTGAACAGAAAGCGCTTGAGCTGCGCGGCCTGCGCGGCGACCTCGTCGCTGTGCGCGACGAGCGTCGGCGCCGCGCGCACGTCATCGAGCGCCTGCGGCATCACGCGTTGCAGATTGCGGCTCGTGGAATCGATCAGATCGACGATCAGCGTATTGATGATCCGGCGAATGGTTTCGTGAATCAGCCTCCGCCCTTCGATGTCCGGATACTCGCTGCGCGCGGCGTCGAAATGCGTATGCCAGAGGCTCACCTCGGACAGCTGTTCGAGCGTGATGAGGCCGGAGCGCAGGCC
This sequence comes from Caballeronia sp. LZ043, assembly GCF_031451075.1. Classification (NCBI taxonomy): domain Bacteria; kingdom Pseudomonadati; phylum Pseudomonadota; class Betaproteobacteria; order Burkholderiales; family Burkholderiaceae; genus Caballeronia; species Caballeronia sp. LZ043. The sequence goes on from NZ_JARUXT010000001.1 coordinate 2,544,565, forward strand.
GTCGTCGACATCATGATTGTTGTAGGCGATTTCATCGGCGACATTGGCGATCTGCGCTTCCAGCGACGGCTGCTTGCCGGTCAGGAAACGCTCGCCGAGCTCGCCGAGCCTGCGGGCGTTGTCACGCGAACAGTGCTTGAGAATGCCTTCGCGCGTTTCGAAGCAGAGGTTCAGTCCGTTGAACGCGCCATAGTGTTCTTCCAGCTGGTCGACAACGGCGAGGCTCTGCAGATTGTGTTCGAAGCCGCCGTGATCGCGCATGCATTCGTTCAGCGCGTCCTGTCCGGCATGGCCGAACGGCGTATGACCGAGATCGTGCGCCAGCGAGATGGCTTCGACGAGATCTTCATTGAGCCGCAGATTGCGTGCGACCGACCGCGCGATCTGCGCCACTTCGAGACTGTGTGTGAGACGCGTGCGGAACAGGTCGCCTTCGTGATTGACGAACACCTGCGTCTTGTATTCGAGCCGGCGGAACGCGGTGGAATGCACGATGCGGTCGCGGTCGCGCTGGAACTCGGTGCGCGCGGCGGGCGGCGTCTCGGCAAAGCGCCGTCCGCGCGACTGCGACGAATGCGCGGCGTACGGCGCGAGATGCGCTTCGAGTGCCAGCGACGAGGGCGCGCTCGCCGGAAGATTCAATTCTTGTTCGCTCACCGGCTGCTCCGCATCGTCTTGATTCTCGCCGCCGCTCGCGTGGATCAGACGCTGGCCGCGAGGGTTTCGCGCACGGTCCCGTCAGGCGCGCTGGTGATCTCAGTTGCGCCGAAGCGGGTCAGCAAGATGAACTTGATCTCGCCGGCTTCGGCTTTCTTGTCGACCTTCATCAGGTCGACGTAGCGGTCGGGGCCGAGCTTCGGCGCCTTGACGGGCAGTTTCGCCGCCTCGATCACGCGCACCAGACGCTGGCGTGCGGCTTCGTCGAGCCGGCCGAGCCGCACCGAAAGATCCGCCGCCATCACCATGCCGCAGCCGACGGCCTCGCCGTGCAGCCATTCACCGTAGCCCAGGCCGGCTTCGATGGCGTGGCCGAACGTGTGGCCGAAGTTGAGAATGGCGCGTTGGCCGCCTTCGCGTTCGTCCGACGCGACGACCGATGCCTTGATCTCGCACGAACGCTTCACGGCGTGCACGAGCGCGTCGAGGTCGCGACGGTTGAGCGCGCCGACGTTCGCTTCGATCCAGTCGAAGAATGCGGCGTCCGCGATCGCCGCGGTCTTGATGACTTCCGCGATGCCCGCCGCCATCTCGCGTTCCGGCAGCGAGCGCAGCGCGCCGATGTCGGCGATCACGGCCTGCGGCTGGTAGAACGCGCCGATCATGTTCTTGCCGAGCGGATGATTGATGCCGGTCTTGCCGCCCACGGACGAATCCACTTGCGAAAGCAGCGTGGTCGGCACCTGGATGAACGGCACGCCGCGCATGTAGCTGGCGGCGGCGAAGCCGGTCATGTCGCCCACGACGCCGCCGCCGAGCGCGATCAGCGTGGTCTTGCGGTCGGCGCGCCCGGTCAGCAGCGCGTCGAAGATCAGGTTGAGCGTTTCCCAGTTCTTGTACGCCTCGCCGTCGGGCAGCACGACGGTGGTCACCTTCTTGCCAAGCGGCGCGAGGGCCGCGCGCAACTGCTCGCCGTACAAGGGATCCACGGTGGAGTTGGTGACGATGGCCACCGACGCACCCTTGATGTGCGGCGCGAACAACTCCGTGCGGCCGATCAGGCCCGCACCGATGTGGATGGGATAGGCGCGCTCGCCCAGGTCGACGCTGACGGTAATGGTTGGGGCATTCATGGCGGACATTATGACTGAGCCGGTTTGACGACGCCGGCCACCTCCAGTTGCATCAGGACCATGTTGACGAGCGCGTTGACGGTCGGCCGCCCGGTCTCGACAACGAAATGAGCGGTTTCATGATAGAGCGGATCACGTGACTGAAACAGCGCTTCGAGCTTGCCGCGCGGGTCTTCGGTCTGGAGCAGCGGACGGTTCTTGTCGCGCCGGGTGCGCTGCCAGAGATCGTGCGGATTGGCGCGCAGATAGATGACGATGCCGCGATTCCTCAGATGTTCGCGATTCTCGGGCCGCAGCACCGCGCCGCCGCCCGTGGCGAGGACGATGCCGCTGCGCTGCGACAGGTCGTCGATGACGTTCGCCTCGCGCTGCCGGAAGCCGGTCTCACCTTCCAGCTCCCAGATGACCGGAATGCGCGCGCCGGTACGTGCTTCGATCTCGTGATCCGAGTCGATGAACGAGCGCTGCAGACGGCGCGCAACCGCACGGCCCACGGTGGTTTTACCCGCTCCCATGAGTCCGACGAAAAAGATGTTCGCGTTCGCGTGCCCTTCCTGCAACTCGTTTTCCTTCCAGTCCGATGCAATTTGTTCGTGCGGCAGCTTAAGGGCAAACCGCCCGCTTTGTCGAGTCGCGCCAGCCGTGGCGCGGGTCCGGCGCGGGTCCGGCATGTGTCGTGTGCTCATCGGCGCTCATCCGCTCATCCGCCGCTTGCGATGACATGCGGCGTGATCAGGATGACCAGCTCGCTTTTCGAGCGGCGCCGGGCCTCATGGCGAAACAGCCAGCCGAGCAGCGGCAGTTTCGACAATCCCGGCACGCCGGTCGTGTCGTCGCGCTCGTCGTCGGAATAAATGCCGCCGATCGCCACCGTCCCGCCATTCTCCACTTCGACGCGCGTCTGGACGTGCTTCGTATGGATCGCCGGCCCGTTCGCGGTCTGCTCGCCCAGGCTGTCTTTCGTGATGTCGAGATCGAGAATGACGTGCCCGTGCGGCGTGATCTGCGGCTCGACCTCCAGTTTGAGCGTGGCGCGCCGGAACTGCACGCCCGACATGCCGTTGCCCACTTTCGCCTGGTACGGCACTTCCATGCCCTGCTCGACGATCGACTTGACCCGGTCCGCCGTGACCACGCGCGGCCGCGACACGATCTGCCCGCGCCCTTCCGCCTCGAGCGCGCTCAGTTCCAGATTGAGCAACCGCGTTGCGTGCGCGACGAACAGGGTGAGCCCGGCCGTGGCGGCGTCGAAGCCGTTGAGCGGTCCCGCCGACAAATCGTATACCACACCGTCCTTGCCGCCCGCGAAACCGCTCGCCGGATCGTTTTGCGCCGCAATGTTCAACTTGACGCCGAGATTGCGCGACAGCCCGGCCTCGCCTTCGACGATCTTCGCCTCGATCATCACTTGCGGCGTCGACCGGTCGATCAGCGCGAGAAGATCCGCGATCTGCCGCACGCGCGCGTCGAGATCGGTGACGAACAGCAGGTTGGTGCGCGCGTCGGCCATGGCGGAGCCGCGTTTCGACAGCACGCGCTGGCTGCCGGAGCCGCTCAGCATCTTGCGCATGTCCTCGGCGCGGGCATAGCGCAGTACGAATGTACGGCTAGAGAGCGGTTCCAGGTCGGCGGCGCGGGCGTGCGCTTCGTAGCGCAGTTTCTCGCGCGCCGCGAGTTCGGCCAGCGGCGCGACCCAGATCACGTTGCCGTGTTGTTCCATCGCGAGACCGTTCACTTCGAGCAGCGTGTCAAACGCGCGCCGCCACGGCACGCCGGCAAGATTCAGCGAAACCTGACCGCGCACCTTCTCGCTCGCGACGATATTCAGGCCGGTGAACTGCGCGAACGTGTGCAGCGTGGCGCGCAGTTCCGCGTTCTTCAGGTCGAGCGTGATGGTCTTGCCGTCGCCGCCGGGAACCGGATCGGCGTCGCTCAGCCGCTCGACGGGCCGCAACGGCACCGGCGGTCCTTCCAGCGGCGCGTCGGGCGCAGCCGGAGGTTCGGCGACGGGCTTGGCGGCGGGCACATCCGGAGCGGGTGGTTCGGACGGAAGATTCGCGTCGGTCGTCGCCTGCTCCGTGGTCAATTCGTCGAACGCGGCCGGTAGCGGCGGCAGCGGTGCGACGGGCGCGTCATCGCTTCCCACGGCAAGCGATGCCTGAGCGAACAGACACGCGACGGCCGCTACGGACAGGACCGGCCTGGCGACGCCGCGAAAGAACTGCGCGCGCGGGCTCACTTGCGATCCTCCGCCATCGTCAGTTTCCGCGACGGACCGCGGTCGGGCATGAGCTCCACGACACGCGGCACGACCCACGCAAGCCGTTCAGCGCCGATCTTCTGCCCCGGCGCGTAGCCGCTGACTTCGCTGCCGCTTTGCAGAAGCGCCATCGCGCGCCGGGTGCCGACCAGCGTGCCCACCAGCAGGATATCGCCACCCTGGGCGAGCGCATCCCCGCCGCCAAAAGGATCGATGACGAACGAACTGGCGCGCGGCGCAGCGACGGTCAGCGGAATACCCGGCTGATTCTCGAACACCCGGAGCGACGCCTCGACCGCGAGCGCATCCGCGAGCCCGCCCGATGAACGCACGCCGGCGGGCTGCCTGATCTGCGCGCCTTCCGGCACCACGAGCCGCGGCAAACCGGCCAATGCCTCCAGGAAACGGTGAATCTCGTCGAAAGAACCTTCCGCGCGAAGCTTGAGCGGCCGCCCGGACTCAACTTGCGACGGCGCTTCCGGACCGGCGCCCGCGCGCGCGGCCGGCTCGATCGACACGTCGCGGAGCCCGCTCTGTGCCGCCAGTTCCACGACGGCACGCAGCGCATCCGCCGTGCTCCACTGCTCCGGCTGCAGGCGGGCAGAAAGCGCGCGCGCCTTCAGGCCAGGCAACTCCGCCCTGATGCGCCTGACTTCGTGCTCGCGGGTTTGTGCCGCCGTCAATTCGGCGCGTGCGAGTTCGAGTCCGCCCGGATCCGACATTCGCCACGCAGTCGTGCCCGCCACACCCACGAGCAGAGTCAGCGCAAGCGCGCTTGCCGCAAGCCGGGTACGCGACCAGGCATCGAGCGGCCGCAGCAGCGCAGCCACGCGCATGTTCCGGCGTTTATCCCGGTGCAACAAGAGATTCATCGGCATCGCGTTCATGGGCGCCTCCCTTGCGCGCCCGGGCGGCCCGCCGTGAGTACCGGCCGGGCACGACGCGAAGCGTCCTCATGGCCGGAGCGGTCCGACTCGTAACGCACGAGCGCGACGAACTCGTAGTGCCCTGCTCCCTCAGACGGCGGCGCGCCACGAACCCCTCGCGTAGCCACAGCGCTGCGCCGCTTCATCTCGACGACCTCCACCGCCTCCACCCCGCGCACCTGTTCCAGCCGCTTGAGCCAGTGCGCCGCAGCCTGCGAATCAGGCGCCCGCGCCGCGAGTTCGACCTCGTCCGTCCGCTGCGAGACGCGTTGCAGCGCCACGCCGGTTTGCGCCGGCACGTCGGCAAGCGCTTCCAGCAGCGCGAGAAAGCGTTCGCGCGGCGCAGCAAGCGGCTGGGCGCTTTCACGGGCGCGCCGCCGTTCCTCGGCGGCACGCACCAACCGCGCATGTTCGTCGACCGGTGCGCTCGATGCCAGCAGCGAGGCCTCCAGCGCCGCGCGGCGCTCGGTCAGCCGCGCACGCTCGAAGGCATCGCGTCCCGCGACCACGCCCACTGCGGCGCATCCCGCGATGCTCGCAGCCGCCAGCAGCGCGAGCCGCCGGCGCCTCACCTCGCGCCGCCGCCGCGCCCGATACGGCAGCAGATTGAATCCGTCCAGCATGGCGGCGCTCATTGCATCACCTCGCGTAACGCCAGTCCGAACGCCGCCGCGAAGCGTGGCGAATGCCGGTGCGCCGCGACGATCGCCGACGCGCCGTTGCAATACGGCGCCGCCTCGAACGGCAGCGCGGGACAGCCCAGGCTCTTGCCCAAAACGGGCAGCGCCAGACCCGCATGACCCAACAGTTCGATCCGGCCGCCCGCATAAACGCAGTCGAGCGGCGCGCCGTCACCCGCCAGATCCTGCAGCGCCTCGGCCATGCTGCGATATTCGAGCGCAGGATAGCGCGCCTCGTTCTCGACACCCCGCGCGCCGACGAGCCAGCCATGCAATCCTGAGTTCTCCAGCCAGCAGACCATATAGCGCGCGTCTTCATCGAGCTCCACCGAGCCCACGT
>NZ_JARUXT010000001.1:2550570-2602487 GCF_031451075.1 Caballeronia sp. LZ043
CGTGACGCATGGCGCGCAAGGCGGCAGCCGCTTCGCCGTCGATGGCCGACAGCGCGACGCCCGCCTCCGCCGCCGCTTCGACACGCGCTTCGACGTGCCGCCGCGCCGTTGCCGCGATCGACACCTGCGCCTGGCCGTCCTCGCCGGTCTGCACCGACCAGTCCACGGCAAGTGCCGCGCGCTCGACGCCTGTCGCACGTTCGGCCTCCGCGAGCACAGCCGGCTCCAGCACGCCGTGCGGGTCGCTGCCGGCGCCCGCGGGCAAGGGTTCACGCGCTTCCATCAGACGCGCCAGCGGCACCTGCGTGGTGACCGTGGCCGACGCGGGCAAACCCATCGCGCAACGCAGCGCCCGCCACGCGCCGCCGCTCGGCAAGCACGTGAAGGCCTCGCGCAAGGCCGAGACGATTGCCGCGCGGTCGATGAAATCCCCGTCGATCACCGCGCCCGAGGGCAGCGGCACGAACGCCAACTGCTCCACGCACACCGCCGCATTCGCCCGCAACCGTTTGCTCATGACCACGAGACGCACGCCGTCCTCGCCTACGTCGATACCCGCCGCATAGCGCCGCGTCACCGTCAACATCGTGCCGCGCAGCGCACTTTCCTTGCCCATGTCCTGCTCCTTCCATTCACTTGCGCGCCCGAACCGTTCGAGCGCCTGAGGTGGAAGAATTGTCGCGAGCAGGGACGACGGCGAACATTCAGCCGAACGGCCAGCGTGCACGATAAGAAGGTGCTTCCGCGCGTGATCGCGCGTATTGTCGAAACAGCAGCGGGCGAGCGTCACGGCCGGCGGCGCTGTAAGCGTCCAGAAAAGTCCCGAATGCGGGCGGCTATAATCGCGTCACTGTTTCTGGTGGTGCCATGCAATCCTCTTCCCCGAACAACCCTTCATCCACGCCGCCCGAGGGGCACAAGAAAGCCAGGCGCCCATGGTGGGCGCGGCTGCTGCTGGGCTTCGGCGTCAGCATGTTCGCGCTCGTCGTCTGCGCGGGTCTGGTGCTCGGTTACGCGCTCGTCGTCGCGCTGCCGAACCTGCCCTCGCTCGAAGCCCTGACGGACTACAAGCCCAAGGTGCCGCTGCGGATCTATACGGCGGATCACGTGCTGATCGGCGAATTCGGCGAGGAGCGGCGCCGCGTCGTGCGCATCCAGGATGTGCCCGACTACATGAAGAAAGCCGTGCTCGCCATCGAGGACGCGCGCTTCTACGATCACGGCGGCGTCGATCTCACCGGCATCCTGCGCGCGGGCACGGTCGCGCTGACCAACGGCCATGCCTCGCAGGGCGCGAGCACCATCACCATGCAGGTCGCGCGCAATTTCTTCCTGTCGAGCGAAAAGACCTACACCCGCAAGATCTACGAGATGCTGCTCGCGTACAAGATCGAGCGCGCGCTGACGAAGGATCAGATTCTCGAGGTCTATATGAATCAGATCTATCTCGGGCAGCGCGCCTATGGTTTCGCCAGCGCGGCGCGGGTGTACTTCGGCAAGGACCTGAAGGACGTCTCGCTCGCCGAGGCCGCGATGCTCGCGGGTCTGCCGAAGGCGCCGTCGGCCTACAACCCGGTCGTCAATCCGAAGCGCGCCAAGGTGCGTCAGGAATACATCCTGCAGCGCATGCTGGAGCTGGGCTTCATCACGCGCGACCAGTACGAGCAGGCCATCGCCCAGCCGCTCGTGGTCAAGGGGCAAGGCCGTGAATTCAGCGTGCATGCCGAATACGTCGCGGAAATGGTGCGCCAGATGATGTACGCGCAATACCGCGAGGAAGCCTATACGCGCGGCCTGAATGTCGTGACCACGATCGACTCCGCCGACCAGGACGCCGCCTATCGCGCGGTGCGCCGCGGCCTGATGGACTATGAGCATCGGCACGGCTATCGCGGGCCGGAAGGCTATATCGACCTGCCGGCCAATCCGGACGATCGCGAACAGGCCATCGACGACGCCCTCGCCGAGCATCCGGACAACGGTGAAATTGTCGCGGCGGTGGTGACGTCGGCAAGTCCGAAGGAAGTGAAGGCGAGCTTCCTCGACGGCAACACGGTGACCATCAGCGGCGCCGACCTGCGCTTCGTGCAGTTCGCGCTCAGCACGCGCGCGCAGCCGAACGCGCGCATCCGTCCGGGCGCGATCGTGCGCCTCATGAAGAACGACGACGGCGACTGGACCATCACGCAACTGCCGCAGGTGGAAGGCGCACTGATCTCGATGGTGCCGCAGGACGGCGCGATCCGCGCGCTGGTCGGCGGCTTCGACTTCAACAAGAACAAGTTCAACCACGTGACGCAGGCCTGGCGTCAGCCGGGTTCGAGCTTCAAGCCGTTCATCTATTCGGCCTCGCTCGAAAAGGGCCTGTCGCCCGCGACCATCATCAACGACGGTCCGCTCTTCTTCAGCGCCGCCGAAACCGGCGGCCAGGCGTGGGAGCCGAAAAACTACGGCGGCGGCTTCGACGGCCCGATGACCATGCGCTCGGCATTGCAGCGCTCGAAGAACATGGTGTCGATCCGCATCCTCAATCACATCGGCACGAAGTACGCGCAGAACTACATCACGCGCTTCGGCTTCGACGCCGACCGCAATCCCGCCTATCTGCCGATGGCGCTCGGCGCCGGGCTCGTCACGCCCTTGCAGATGGCCGCCGGCTACGCGGTCTTCGCGAACGGCGGCTATCGCGTGAATCCGTATCTGATCGCGGACATCACGGACCCATACGGCCGCGTGGTCTCGCACCCGCAGCCGCTCATCGCGCAGCAGAGCGCGCCGCTCGCCATCACGCCGCGCAATGCGTACGTGATGAACAGCCTGTTGCAGAGCGTCGCGCAGCGCGGCACCGGCGCGAAGACGAATCAGCTGAAGCGCACCGATCTTGCCGGCAAGACCGGCACGACCAACGATTCGCGCGACGCCTGGTTCGCCGGCTATCAACGCTCGCTGGTGGCGATCGCGTGGATCGGCTATGACAACCCGCGCAGCCTCGGCGACAAGGAAACCGGCGGCGGCCTCGCGCTGCCGGTCTGGATGGACTACATGGGCCGTGCGTTGAAGGGCGTGCCCGAGTACAAGCCGATGATGCCGCCCGATGTCACGTCGCTCGGCGGCGAACTGTACTTCGACGACATGACGCCGGGCCACGGCTTTATCGCGACGGTTGGCGTGAGCCAGGCGCCGCCGCAGGACGGCGTGTCCGGCGTGACTGCGCCCGCGCCCGAAGTGGGCGAGCAGGAGAAGCAGGACATCATGAATCTGTTCAAGGGGCAATAGAGGCAGCAGGCGCGCCCTTTCAATCGATGAAGCGAGCGGATCGCACGACCCGCTCGCTTTTTTTTACGCCTTGAAGCGGACGGGTTCGCCGGCTTGCTCGGTCGAATACTTGCTCAGGGTCTCGAAGAATTCACTGTTGTCGCGGGTGTCGCGCCACGCGCCATCGACGTATTTGTAGTGAAAGCCGCCCGCTTTCGCAGCGAGCCAGATCTCGTGTTTCGGCGGCTGCAAATTGACGATGACCTTCGTGCGGTTCTCGAATTCGAGCGTCAGCACATTGCCGCTGCGTTCGAATTCGATGTCGGCGTCGGCCTCGTCCACCGCGCGCTCGATGGCGCTCAGCGCGGCCTCCGCCAAGGTCAGGTATTCCTGGTCTGTCATGCTAAACTCCGGCGATTAATCGTATAGGGACGGTCATGCGAGTCGTATTCAGGATGAGCGCGATTGTAGCGGCTTTGAGCATGAGCGCCGCTGCCACATTGGCGCTCGGCGGGTGTGGTCAACGCGGTCCGCTGTATCTGCCAACCGTGCCGCCGCTGCCGCAACGTCCCGGCGATCTCCAGAATACCCCGCCTTCGGACACGACTCCGGACAGTGAAAGCGCAGCGCGTCGCGGCACCGTGCCGGACACGTCGGGCGAGCCGCTCTCGCTCTCGCCCGAAACGGATCTCAAGTCCGGCGGCAGCAACGCTGCCTCGGCGCCGAAAGCCGCATCGTCCGCTTACTGAACACCCGCCTGAAACACGCGCCATTCGGCTTCGGGCGCATTTTCGATTCCACGCATGAGTGATTCCGCATTCCATTACGTCGACGGCGTGTTGCACGCCGAAGGCGTCTCAGCCGCGTCGCTCGCGGAACAGTTCGGCACGCCGCTGTATGTCTATTCGCGCGACGCCCTGACGCAAGCCTATCGCGCCTACGCCGATGCCTGCGCGGGACGCAACGCAACGGTCCACGTCGCCGTGAAGGCCAACAGCAATCTCGCCGTGTTGAACGTGTTCGCGCGCATGGGCGCGGGCTTCGACATCGTGTCGTCGGGCGAGCTCGCGCGCGTGATCGCGGCAGGCGGCCGCGCGGAGCACACCGTGTTTTCGGGCGTCGGCAAATCGGCGGCGGAGATGCGCGAAGGGCTGGAAGCCGGCGTGAAGTGCTTCAACGTCGAATCGATTCCCGAACTGCATGCGCTGAACGAAGTGGCGAAGTCGCTCGGCAAGAAGGCGCCGGTGTCGCTGCGCGTGAATCCGGATGTCGATGCCAAGACGCATCCGTACATCTCCACCGGTCTCAAGTCGAACAAGTTCGGCGTGGCCTTCAGCGACGCCCGCGCCACCTACGCGCAGGCGCAAGCGATGGATCATCTCGATGTCGTCGGCATCGACTGCCATATCGGCTCGCAGATCACCGAGATCAGCCCGTATCTCGACGCGCTCGACAAGCTGCTCGAACTCGTCGGGCAGATCGAAGCCGACGGCATGCGCATCCGCCACATCGACGTCGGCGGCGGCCTCGGCATCACCTACGACGACGAAACCCCGCCGGCCATCGGCGACTTCGTGACGACGCTGCTCGATCACATCGGGAAGCGCGGTCATGGCGCCCGCGAAGTGTATTTCGAACCGGGGCGCTCGCTCGTCGGCAATGCCGGCGTGCTGCTCACGCGGGTCGAATATCTGAAGCCGGGCGAGGAAAAGAACTTCGCCATCGTCGACGCCGCCATGAACGATCTCGCGCGCCCCGCCATGTACGAGGCGTTTCACCGCATCGTGCCGGTCGTGAAGCGCGACGCCGCCGCGCAGACCTACGACGTCGTCGGTCCGGTCTGCGAAAGCGGCGACTGGCTCGGGCGCGACCGCGAACTGGCGCTCGTGCCGGGCGACCTGCTCGCGATCTGCTCGGCGGGTGCGTATGGCTTCGTGATGAGCTCGAACTACAACACGCGTCCGCGCGCCGCCGAAATCATGGTCGATGGCGAGCGCGCGCGTCTCGTGCGCGAGCGTGAAGAGGTGAAGCAGTTGTTCGCCGGGGAATCGATTCTGCCGGACTGATGAGCTCCAAGACCCGATGAAAAATGCGATGCCTCGGCATCGCTTTTTTCATGCGCGCCGGTAACGCGTCCCGAGCGACGCGATCACGCGCCAGCCGAGCAGCACGATCACGATCGCGCCATAGATCTTCGGCAATTCGAGGTCGTGCTTGCCCGCCTTCATCCACCAGAAATGCAGGATGGCGAGCGTGGCGACCAGATAGATGATCCGGTGCAGTGCCTGCCAGCGCCGCCCGAGCTTGCGCACCATCGCTTTCGGCGACGTCACCGCGAGCGGGATCAACAGCACGAACGCTGCGAATCCCACCGTGATGAACGGCCGCTTGCCGATGTCCTTCAGCATCTCGGCGACATCGAACCATTTGTCGAACCAGATGTACGTCGTGAAGTGCAGCACGGCAAAGAAGAACGCGTACAGCCCGATCATGCGCCGGAAACGCAGCAGCGCCGCGACGCCGGTGAGCCGCCGCAGCGGCGTGACCGCCAGCGTGATGCACAGATACACGAGCGTCCAGAGTCCGGTCGAACGCGTGATGAATTCGATCGGATTCGCGCCCAGTCCGCCGGTCACGCCGAGCAGGATCAGGCGCGCCAGCGGAAACAGCATCGCGACGAACACCACGACCTTGACCGGCACGATCCATCTCGGACCGGCCGCGGCGCGCGTGCTCTTGATCTGGGAAGCCGACGACATCGTTCAGAAGTTCTTCTTCAGGTCCATGCCCGTGTACAGCGAGGCGACCTGATCGCCGTAGCCGTTGAACATGAGCGTCTTGCGCTTGGGCGTGAAGAACCCGTCTTCGCCGATGCGCCGCTCGGTGGCCTGGCTCCAGCGCGGATGATCGACGTTCGGATTCACGTTCGAGTAGAAGCCATATTCGCTCGATGCGTAAAGATTCCAGCTCGTGGGCGGCTGCTTCTCGACGAAGCGGATTTTCACCAGCGACTTCGCACTCTTGAAGCCGTACTTCCACGGCACGACCACGCGCACCGGCGCGCCGTTCTGGTTCGGCAAGACCTGTCCATACAGGCCGACGGTCAGCAGGGTGAGCGGGTTCATCGCCTCGTCCATGCGCAGGCCCTCGGAGTAGGGCCATTCGAGGATCGGCGTCGAGAGGCCCGGCATCTGCGACGGATCCGCCAGCGTGATGAACTGCACGTACTTCGCGTTGCCCGTCGGCTCGGCGCGCTTGATGAGTTCCGAGAGCGACACGCCGATCCACGGAATCACCATCGACCAGCCTTCGACGCAGCGCAGCCGGTACACGCGCTCTTCGAGCGGCGCGAGCTTGAGCAGGTCATCGATGTCGTACACCTTCGGGTTCTTGATCGCCCCCTCCACCGACACCTTCCACGGCCGCGGACGCAGCGTGCCCGCATGTTCGGCGGGATCGCCCTTGTCGGTGCCGAACTCGTAGAAGTTGTTGTAGCTCGTGATGTCCTTGAACGGGGTGGCCTTGTCGAGCGCGACGAACTTCGGAATGGTCGTCGCGGCGAGCTTCTGGCCGCGCGCATCGGGCGATGTGAGCGTCGCGTGCGCGGTGCTGCTCACGCCACTCATGCCGGCGAGGCCCGTCGCGGCGAATGCGCCGATCGAGCGCAGCGCGCGCCGCCGGTTCTCGAACACCGCTTGCGGCGTGATTTCATGCCGCGCGATGTCGTCGCCATAAAGACTGCGGTTTCGTTTGATCCACATCCCGATTGCTCCTGAACGGCCGCGCAGACATCGCAGCCCATGCATTCATATACGGTGAAACAGCAGTTTGGATGCCCGTATTCCAGCGTCGCATAAAAAAACCGCCAGCGAAATGCATGGCGGTTTTCTTCTCGCTTCACGGCCCGACGGATCAGAGCTTGCCGTAGCTGTGCAGGCCGGACAGGAACATGTTCACGCCGAGGAACGCGAACGTCGTGACGACCAGACCCGTCAGCGCCCACCATGCGGCGGCGGCGCCGCGCAGGCCCTTCATCAGGCGCATGTGCAGCCAGGCCGCGTAGTTCAGCCAGACGATCAGCGCCCAGGTTTCCTTCGGATCCCAGCTCCAGTAGCCGCCCCAGGCTTCCGCGGCCCACAGCGCGCCGAGAATCGTCGCGATGGTGAAGAACGCGAAGCCGACGGCGATCGACTTGTACATCACGTCGTCGAGCACTTCGAGCGGCGGCAGGCGGTCCGCCAGGAAGCCGCGCTGCTTGGCGAGATAGGCCACCGAGACCATCGCCGACAGCGCGAAGCTGCCGTAGCCGATGAAGTTCGCCGGCACGTGGATCTTCATCCACCAGCTTTGCAGCGCGGGCACGAGCGGCTGGATCTGCTGCGCGTCGCGGGCGATCGAATACCACATCAGGAAGCCCACCGCCGCGCTGATCACGAGCAGCACGAATGCGCCCATTTGCCGCGTCGAATAATGCTGCTCGTAGTAGAGATAGAACAGCGCCGTGATCAAGCAGAACAGCACGAACACTTCGTACAGGTTCGAGATGGGAATATGACCGACATCCGTGCCAATCAGGTACGACTCGTACCAGCGCACCATCAGCCCGGTGAAGCCCATCAGCACCGCGAACCAGGTCATGCGCGAACCGATCGCGCCGCCCGTCTGCGAGCGCGTCACGAGGCCGATCCAGTAGAACAGCGTCGCCAGCACGAACAGTGCGCTCATCCACAGGATCGCCGACTGGCTCGACAGGAAATACTTGAGGAAGAAGTTGGTGTCGGCGCGCGCGAGATCGTGCTGGTAGAGCTGGATCGAGAACAGCGCCAGCACGGCGATCATCGCGATCAGCAGTCGCACCGGTTTCCAGCGCCAGCCGAGCGTAACGAAGGTCGGCACGGCGGCCACCAGCACCGCCATGTCATACACGTCCATGTGCGCGTGATAGCGGTTCAGCGCGAAACCCGCGCCCGCGACCATGGCGAGCGCAAACAGCCAGTCGATGACGGTGAGCCTGCGGAGAAACGGGCGATCGTCGAAAGCGGCGACGTCGGGGAGACCCGAAGCCGGACGATCGGTCTTGAGAGGAGCGTGGGAGGAAGACTGTGTGAGGTCCATGATCTTACCGTGTTGAAACTTCCGAGCTCGATGTCTCGGATTGCGAATGCCCGGACGCATCCGATGGCGGGGCCGCGTCAGCCGGCGCGGCGGGTTGGGCGTCGAGCGCTGCGGCAATGCGCGCGCGGGTGCGCACGAATTCCTTCTCGAAATCGAACGTGCGGCGCGCCGTGGACATCGCCATCAGCACGCTAGCGCCGCCCTGGCCTGAGTCTTTGAGCCAGAACCACAGGCGCCGTTCGCGCACGTAAAACATCGAGAAAATGCCGACTACCAGCAGAAGGCTGCCAAGATACACCAGATTTTTACCCGGCGCGCGCGTCAACTGGAATACCGAAGCTTGCACCTGCTTGAAGGTGTCCAGTTGCAGGAAGACCGGAGAACCGTACAGAAAGCTGTCGGAAAGCGCATTGATCGACGACTGTATGAATGCGCTGTTCTTCTCGTCTACCTTGGCGGCCGGTTCACCGTTCTGCTCGCGGGAGATCTGCCAGACGTCCCACATCGCGCCTTCGAGCATGCGCATCAGCAGGCCCGCGGCTTTCTCTTGTTCAGCCTTCGGCACCGATTTGTCGATGAAGCCCGCGATGCTCTGGAAACCGCCAACCATCTGCGGATTCGGAGCAGCCTTGCCGGATTCATCCGCACCCGCGAACAGGTTCAGCACGCGAATCGCGCTTTCCTCGAGATGCTTCTGCAACTCGACATTTTCCTGCGGCACCGAACGCTGCGCGAAGCGGTGCGCCGCCTCGGTGCGCGTCGCCGGATTCGCGAGCGCCGCGCGCAAGTCCATCCATTGCTTGACGGTGCCCTGCTCGTCGGCGGGAATGCGCAGGTAGCGGAACGGGTCGTTCGGGCTCAGGCGCATGCCGGCAAGAAACATCTGCTGGCCGCTGACATCGACCGGCAGCATGTAGTTGCTGTACTCGCGCGCCTGGCCATCCGTGCCGCGCACCTTGTACTGCACCGACGGACCGATGTTGCGCAGGTCGGTCGGCCGGGACGTCTTTGCGCCGGAGCCCAGGCGTTCGTCGAAGGCATCGCGCAGCGTTTCCTTCTTGCCGACACCGCGCGCGTCCGGAGCGCCGTTGCCGTCCGTCATGTTCTCGACGTTGATGGCGCGGAAATCCGTGAACTCGACCGTTTCACCCTGCGCGCCCTTGAACTGCGTGCCGATGGGCGCCGTGCCGCCGATCGTGCCCGTGAACGGCTCGGTCTTCGCGCTGCTGCCGGTCATCGGCCACGCGGTCATGTCGAGCTTCGAGCCGCCGTCCTGGAAGCTCGACTGGTAGATCGAGATGCCGTCGTAGGTGAAGGGCTTGTTCACCTCGACGCGCGCCGGGATGCGCTTGCCCGTCTTGTGATCGATCACGACGATGTCGCTCGCGAACAGCTTCGGCATGCCGGTCGAGTAGTAATCGACGATGAACTTGTTCAGCTGGATGGAGAACGGCAGGTCCTGGATGACCGAGCCTTCCGGCTGGTTCAGGATGGCCGTGCCGACATACTGCCCTTCCGGCACCCACGCGTAGCCGCGGAAGGTCGGGTTCGACGTGGACAGGCGATGTTCGGGGGGAATGTCGTTGATGACTGCGTTGCTGTTGATCGGCGACTTGTTGAACATCCACATTTGCAGGCGGATGGGCAGGTTGCTGTCGAGCAGGCCGCCGAGACAGATCACCACGATCGCGAGGTGCGCTGAAATGTAGCCGATCTTCGTCATCGCGCCGCGCTTGCCGGCGATGAGCGTGGCGCCCGTGTCGGTCTGGCGCGTGACGGTGCGGTAGCCCATCTTCGCCGCGAGGCGTTCGAGCGTGGCCGCCGTGTGCACGCGATCCGCCCGCACCGTGAATTCGCCCTTGTGATGGAACGCGCGCAGGCCGCCTTCGTGCACGCGGTCCTTCCAGCTCTTGATGTCCGCGATCATCTTCGGGCCGTTGCGGATCACGCACAGCGACACCGAGATCACGAGGAAGATCAGGATCAGCATGAACCACCATGCGCTGTACACGGTATAGATGCTGAGGCCGCGGAAGATGTCCGCCCAGAACGGGCCGAACTGATTGACGTAGTTGGGATACGGGTCGTCCTGCGTGAGCACCGTGCCGATGATGCTCGCAATGGCCAGGATGACCAGCAAGGCGATGGCGAAGCGCATCGAACTCACGAGTTCGACGAAATGCCTGACGGCGCGGCGACTCGACTTCGACTGCATTCCCGATGTGGTGACGCTCATTCAAACTCCGGCTGGACAGCAAAAAAGGGTGGAGACGCTGACGGTCTGTCAGACCGACGTCCCACCCTTTTTCTTGTTTTCGCGCCGGTCTTCTCGGACGTGTCCGGGACCGGCTTCGTAGTATGGGCGATTCCCGTGTTGCGCGCTGGGAACCGCTGGACGCTGACTGCTGCGCGTTCAGTGGCGATCGCGTCTCGCGATCAATGCAATCCGGCGATGTAGTCCGCCACCGCCTTCATCTCCGCTTCATTCAGGCGCGAGGAGATCTGATGCATGGGCTCGCTGTTGTTGCGTTGTCCCGATGCGAACGCGTTCAACTGCGCGACCGTGTAATCGCCCCACTGCCACGACAGCCGCGGATACTGCACCGGAATGCCCATGCCCGTGGCGCCATGACACGCGGCGCAGGCCGGTACGCCCTTGTCCGCAATGCCGCCGCGATAGATCTTCTGACCCAGCGCGACGTCGTTCTTGTCGCGAGCGTAATTGGGCTTGGCCTTCTGTTGCGAGAAGTAGGCTGCGACGTTCAACATGTCCTGATCCGACAGCGCGCCTGCAATGCCTGCCATGATCGGGTTGTTACGCGCCGGCGCCTTCGCGCCCGGCTGCGTCTTGTAATCCTTCAACTGCTTGACGATGTACTCGGCGTGCTGCCCCGCGAGCTTCGGGAACGCCGCGCCGGCGCTGTTGCCGTCAGCTCCGTGACATGCCGCGCACACCTGCGTGGCGATGGCCTGCCCCCTCGTGACATCCGGCTTGGCCGGCTGCGCGGGCTCCGCCGCGTTCACTGACATCGATACCGCCAGACCACTCAAACCTGCACCGAAAGCCGCCGCTGCCCGAATCACCACCAGAGACCTGTACAGTCGGTTCATTCGCGTACCCTGTTTTTCGTCTTGTGAGAATGTGAGGTTCTGCAAAAAACGACGGCGATCAATGGTCGCCGCAAGAGTCCCGAACTCGCCGAACGATGAGGCGCCAGAACGCCTCCAGTGTGTCTCGCTCCGATCCCATGAAAGCTGTGGGTGCCGCTTGCGGCTTGGGTCTTGCGTGCCCGTGCTGATCTTCAAAAATCCGTCGTATTGTACAATAACCCGCTGCACGCAAAGACGCCAGTCGGGGCATGCCCAGTATTTGCCGGGTTCTCAAGGCTTTGGTTTTCGCAGCTTCTTCGATGGAACCCGCCCATGTCATTCCTGCTTCACCAATCCCGCTTCTTTACCACCGTCAATCATCTGCGCGATCTGCCGCCCACGCCGCAGCCTGAAATCGCGTTCGGCGGACGCTCGAACGCCGGTAAATCGACGGCCATCAACATCCTGTGCAACCAGAAGCGGCTCGCCTTCGCGAGCAAGACCCCAGGGCGCACGCAGCATATCAACTACTTCGCCATCGGGCCGCAGGCCGAGCCGGTCGCCTATCTGGTCGATCTCCCCGGCTACGGCTATGCCGAAGTGCCCGGCGCCGCGAAGGAACACTGGCAACGCCTGCTTTCCACCTATCTGCAAAGCCGCGCGCAGCTGCGCGGCATGATCCTGATGATGGACTCGCGCCGTCCGCTGACCGAGCTGGACCGCATCATGATCGACTGGTTTGCACCCACTGGAAAGCCGATCCACGCCCTGCTCACGAAATGCGACAAATTGACGCGACAGGAGATGACCAATACGCTGCGCGCCACCAAGAAGGCGTTTGCGGAGTATCGGGACGCGGGCTATCGCGGCGAGTTGAGCGTCCAGCTTTTCTCCGCGCTCAAGCGCACCGGCCTCGATGAAGCGCATGAACTGATCGAAAGCTGGCTGATGCCCGATGAAGCGGGTGAGAACGCGCAGGACAGCACCCCTGAATGATGGAACGGGCGCCGCCCGAACATAAAAAAACCCGCCGCATGACGGCGGGTTAACAGCCTGATCGAATCTCGACAGGCGCCCGCTCAGGGAGGAGAAGCGGGGAGTCCAGCGACAAGCGCCTCGCTCGATCGGTATGATATACCATTGACCGGCGACGGTTTCAGACGTGCCCAAGTGCTTGTTTGACAAGGATTTACACGTTTTCGAAGCCGCTTTTTGGCATCCTCTGCAGATCACTCACTCGAGTCAAGACATGAGCTTCTATCCCCATCATCGCCCGCGCCGCATGCGCCGCGATGACTTCTCGCGCCGCATGATGCGCGAGAACATCCTCACCACGAACGACCTCATCTATCCCGTATTCATCGTCGAAGGCGCGAACGAGCGTCAGGCCGTGCCGTCGATGCCCGGCGTCGAACGCACATCCGTCGATCTGCTGATGAAGGTCGCGGAGCAATGCGTCGAACTGGGCGTGCCGGTGCTGTCGCTGTTTCCGGCGATCGAGCCATCGCTCAAGACGCCCGACGGCCGCGAGGCCACCAATCCCCAAGGCCTGATCCCGCGCGCCGTCCGTGAACTGAAGAAGAACTTCCCGATGCTCGGCGTGCTCACCGACGTCGCGCTGGACCCGTACACGAGCCACGGCCAGGACGGCGTGCTCGACGAAGAAGGCTATGTGAAGAACGACGAGACCAGCGAGATTCTCGTCGAGCAGGCGCGCACGCAGGCTGAGGCAGGCGTGGACATCGTGGCGCCGTCGGACATGATGGACGGCCGCATCGGCGCGATTCGCGAGATGCTCGAAAGCGATGGCCACATTCACACGCGCATCATGGCCTACGCCGCGAAGTACGCGTCGGCGTTCTATGGTCCGTTCCGCGACGCGGTGGGCTCCGCCGCGAATCTCGGCAAGAGCAACAAGATGACGTATCAGATGGATCCGGCCAACACCGACGAAGCCATGCGCGAAGTGCGCATGGACATCGAGGAAGGCGCGGACATGGTGATGGTCAAGCCGGGCATGCCGTATCTGGATATCGTGCGTCGCGTGAAAGACGAGTTCCGCTTCCCGACGTATGCGTATCAGGTGAGCGGCGAGTACGCGATGATCAAGGCCGCCGCGCAGAACGGCTGGATCGATCACGACAAGGTCATGATGGAAGCGCTGCTCGCGTTCAAGCGCGCCGGCGCCGATGGCGTGCTGACCTACTTCGCGCTCGATGCTGCGAGGATTCTGCGGGCGTCGAAGTAACGCCGTGCTGACGCGATGAAAGAAGGGCGATGCTTGATGGCATCGCCCTTCTTTTTTATCCGTTCGCCGGACCGAGCTTGTCGAGGCTCTTCAGGAACGTGTCCGCCGATTCGTAGCCCACTACACGCGCGACTTCGTTGCCTTGTGCGTCGAAGAAGATGATGCCCGGCGGCCCGAACAAGCCGAAGCGCTTGAGCAAGGTCTGATCGTCGGCGTTGTTGGCGGTCACGTCGGCCCGCAGCAGGTTGAGTTGTGCGAGGCGCGCCTGCACGCGGGCATCGGAGAAGGTCAGCTTCTCCATTTCCTTGCAGGACACGCACCAGTCGGCATAGAAATCGAGCATGGCAGGCCGCGCCGCCGCTTTCACTGCCGTATCCAGTTGCGCCGACGAACGCACGGGCGCGAAGATCGGTCCCGGCGTTTGCGCGCTCGTGGCGGCGGAAGCGTCGCCGCGCGCGGCCAGTATGGCGAGCGGGCGCAGCGGATCGGTCGAACCGGCGGCGAGGCCGACGATCAACGTCGCTGCCCAGATCGCCAACGCTGCGCCCAGGCCGCGTCCAAGCCGCTTCCAGATGCCGGACGGGACATTGCCGCCCGGTGAGAACAGTCCAAGCGCCGCCGCGGCGATCAACAGCCACAGCGCGGCCAGCAACATCTGCACGGCACCGCCGAGCACCGGCCAGACGATCCACAGCGCAGCCGCCAGCAGCACGACGCCGAAGAACACCTTCACGCCGTCCATCCAGACGCCGGCGCGCGGCAGGATCGAACCCGCGCCGAGCCCGATGACGAGCAAGGGCACGCCGAGCCCGATGCCCATCGCGAACAGCGCCGCGCCGCCGAGCAGCGCGTTGCCCGTATGCGCGATGAAGGCGAGCACGGCGAACAGCGGCGCCGTCATGCACGCGCCGACGACCAGCGCGGACAGCGCGCCCATCACGGCCACGGCTGCGAACTTGCCGCCGCTGCGCTTCTGCGACGCCTGGTTCACGCCGCTCTGCCAGCGTTCGGGCAGCGCGATGTCCATTCCGGAGATGAGCGCCAATGCAAATGCTGCGAGCAGCACACCGAACGCGCCGAGCACCCACGGATTCTGCAGCCACGCACCCAGACTCTGACCGACCAGCGCGGCCGCGATGCCGAGCACGGTATAGACGAGCGCCATGCCGATCACATACGACACCGACAGCGCGAAGCCGCGTCCCCGCGTCACGCGCGCGCCCTCGCCGACAATGATGGCCGAGAGAATCGGGATCATCGGATACGAGCACGGCAGGAGGCTCAGCACCATGCCCGCCAGGAAGTACAAGCCAACGACCATGAAAAAGCCACCGCCCTCCAGCATCGACTGCGCATAGTCGGCGCTCGTCGCGCGTTCGAACCAGGAGGTGTGGGTGTCCGTGGACGGTGCGTTGGCGGTTGCGGCCGGCTGGAGCGCTTCGCCTTTCACGCGATACGTTTTCTCCATCGGCGGATAGCAGATGCCCTGGTCCGCGCATCCCTGCGAGGTCACCGCGAGCTCGAATGGCCCTTTCGCCTGCGTGACGGGAATGCGGATCGACAGCTCGCCGCGATACGTCTCGACGTCCTTGTTGAACGTCTGGTCGAAGTGGACTTTTCCAGGCGGGAGTTGCGCAGTGCCGATCGTCGCGTCGCCGCTCTTCACGGCGAACGCGAACCGCTCGCGGTACATGTAGTAGCCGTCCGCGATCTTGTAGCGCACGTCGACCTCACCGGGCTTCTCGGAAGCGCTGAACTTGAAGGCGACGGAGGGATCGAGGAAGTCGTCAGCGGCGTGAGCACCTGCCGACAGCAGCACGAACGCGGTGAGAAGCATGAACGCGGCGAGGATCCGGCGCGCGACGAAACGAGGAAACTCAAACATGAATAGGGCGCTGCGTTTCTGCGTTGACCCATCGGCCATAATCCGGCGATGCATCGACCTGCCAGACCAGGATTTCGGGTGTTTCATAAGGATGATGGGCGCTCACGAAGCGCTGCAGTTCATCTGCCCGCGCGACGCTCGTCTTGAACAGCAACTGAACCTCGTGCGCGGTTTCCAGCGCATTCTTCCAGTGATAGTGCGAGACCACGACGCCGAGATTCGTTACGCACGCTGCGAGACGCGCCCCAAGTACTGCTTGCGCCAGCGTGTCCGCGGCGGCGGCATCGGGCAGCGTCGACAGCATCAAGACGACGGGAACGTTCACTCGGCAACTCCAGGACGGCGGCGCGGCATCTTGCGTATCGTAGCATCGGGAGGAAAGGCTCACCTCGAACGTCCGGCGCGCCGAAAAGCCGCAGCCGGGACGAACCAGCCAGGGGGAAGCAGCCGAAAAGCAAAAAGGCCAAGCTGCGAGCCTGGCCTTTTCGTGTGACTACGTGCTGCAGCGAAACTTACTCCGCTTCTTGCACGTCGTCCGCTTCTTCGACTTCCGGACGATCCATCAGCTGGATCAGTGCCATCGGTGCGTTGTCGCCGACGCGGAAACCGAACTTCAGGATGCTGAGGTAGCCGCCCGGACGGTTTGCGTAGCGCGGACCGAGGACGTCGAACAGCTTCGTGACCGAATCGCGATCGCGCAGGCGGTTGAACGCCAGGCGACGGTTCGCGAGCGACGGCTTCTTGCCCAGCGTGATGAGGGGCTCGACGACCTTGCGCAGTTCCTTGGCCTTCGGGAGCGTCGTCTTGATGACTTCGTGCTCGATGAGCGAGTTCGACATATTGCGGAGCATTGCCAGACGATGGCTGCTCGTGCGGTTCAGTTTCCGCAGACCATGCTTATGACGCATTTGAGTTCCTTAACGAGTTTAGAGCCAGCTCTTCTATTGCGCCCCGATAGATCGAATGGGGTGCACGGGCCGGTCGGACAAAAAAGCAAGACGCGGATTTTAAAGGAAAATCCGCGTCCTTGCCAGTAACGCTTGAGACTTCGTACTTACTTGTCGAGACCAGCCGGCGGCCAGTTTTCGAGCTTCATGCCGAGCGTCAGACCACGCGAAGCCAGAACTTCCTTGATTTCGTTCAGCGACTTGCGGCCCAGGTTCGGCGTCTTCAGCAGCTCGTTTTCCGTGCGCTGGATCAGGTCGCCGATGTAGTAGATGTTCTCGGCCTTCAGGCAGTTCGCCGAGCGGACCGTGAGTTCGAGGTCGTCCACCGGACGCAGCAGGATCGGATCGATCTGCGGTGCACGCGACGGCGCTTCCGCAGCCGCTTCCGTGCCTTCCAGCGCCGCGAACACCGACAGCTGATCGACCAGAATGCGCGCCGACTGGCGGATCGCTTCTTCCGGCGAGATCACGCCATTGGTTTCGATGTTCATGACGAGCTTGTCGAGGTCGGTACGCTGCTCGACACGCGCGCTTTCCACTGCGTAGCTCACGCGGCGAACCGGCGAGAACGAAGCATCCAGCACGATACGGCCGATGATCTTGGCCGACTCTTCGCCGTAGCGGCGCACGTTGCCCGGCACATAGCCGCGACCTTTCTCGATCTTGATCTGAACGTCGAGCTTGCCGCCCTTCGACAGGTGAGCGATCACGTGCCCGGGATTGATGACCTCGCAGTCGTGCGCGAGCTCGATGTCCCCGGCCGTAACAACGCCTTCGCCTTCCTTGCGCAGCGTCACCGTGACTTCGTCGCGGTTATGCAGCTTGAAGACCACACCCTTCAGGTTCAACAGCAGGTTGACCACATCCTCTTGCACACCGTCGAGCGTCGAGTATTCGTGCACGACGCCTGCGATCGTCACTTCGGTCGGCGCGTAGCCGATCATCGACGACAGCAGCACACGCCGAAGCGCATTACCCAAGGTGTGGCCATAGCCGCGTTCGAACGGCTCCATAACCACTTTCGCGTGGTTCTCACCAAGCGATTCAACTGCAATGATCTTGGGCTTCAACAAACTGGTTTGCATAGGTTTTCCTTTTCAATACCCTCGGCTCGTTACACCGATAAGGCTGACCGGTGACAACCTGAAAATAAACAGCCGAGGCCACCTCTTGCCACGAGCAATCAGGCTCCCCGGCTGTCCATCCGTTACCGCCGCGATTAACGCGAATACAATTCGACGATCAGGCTTTCGTTGATGTCACCGGCGATGTCGCTACGCTCGGGCATCGACTTGAACGTGCCTTCGAACTTCTTTGCATCGACCGAGACCCAGCTCGCCATGCCGCCTTGCTCTGCCAGCGACAGGGCTTCGACGATGCGAGCCTGCTTGCGCGACTGTTCGCGCACGGACACGACGTCGCCCGACTTCACTTGCAGCGACGGGATGTTCGCGACCTGGCCGTTCACCATGATCGACTTGTGGCTGACCAGCTGACGTGCTTCTGCGCGCGTCGAGCCGAAGCCCATGCGATACACCACGTTGTCGAGACGCGACTCGAGCAACTGCAGCAGGTTTTCGCCCGTCGGGCCCTTGCGGCGGTCGGCTTCAGCGAAGTAGCGGCGGAACTGACGTTCCAGCACGCCGTAGATACGCTTCACTTTCTGCTTTTCGCGCAACTGGGTGCCGTAGTCGGACGTACGTGCGCCCGAGGTGCGGCCGTGCTGGCCGGGCTTGCTGTCGAGCTTGCACTTGTCGGCGAGCGAACGGCGTGCGCTCTTCAGGAACAGATCGGTGCCTTCACGGCGGGAGAGCTTGGCTTTGGGACCGGTATAGCGTGCCACTTTGCATCCTTAAAATTTGATCACGCAGATGTCACTGCAACGTCCATCTGCGCTAGTCCGAACCCTTTGGGTCGAACGGTGGGCTTAGTCAAACTTCATAACGCACGAAACCCGCCGATACTCGCGCATCGACAGGAAACATGCGGTCGCGTCGTCGACTTAGATACGACGGCGCTTCGGCGGACGGCAACCGTTGTGCGGGACCGGCGTCACGTCGGAGATCGCGGTGATCTTGATGCCAAGACCATGCAACGCGCGCACCGCCGATTCACGGCCAGGACCGGGGCCCTTGATCCGCACTTCGAGGTTCTTCACGCCGTATTCCATTGCCACACGGCCTGCCGATTCGGCTGCGACCTGGGCTGCAAACGGGGTCGACTTGCGCGAGCCCTTGAAGCCCTGACCACCGGAGGTTGCCCATGCAAGCGCATTACCTTGACGGTCGGTGATCGTGATAATGGTGTTGTTGAACGACGCGTGAACGTGAACCACGCCCTCGGCGACGTTCTTCTTGACCTTCTTGCGAACGCGTTGCGCCGCGGAGTTGTTCGAAGCCTTAGCCATTACGTTTTCCTGTAACTGTCAGTTCCGCTTACTTCTTCAGCGATTGCGCTGCACGACGCGGACCCTTGCGGGTACGGGCATTCGTGCGCGTACGCTGGCCACGCAGGGGCAGACCCTTGCGATGGCGCATGCCGCGGTAGCAACCCAAGTCCATCAGGCGCTTGATGTTCATCGTCACTTCACGGCGGAGGTCGCCTTCGACGATGAACTTGCCCACTTCGTCACGCAGCTTTTCGAGGTCTGCGTCAGTGAGGTCCTTGACCTTCTTCGAAAATTCAACACCAGCGGCGGTGCAGATGCCGCGCGAACGCGTGCGACCGATGCCGAAGATTGCCGTCAGGCCGATCTCGGTATGCTGGTGATTCGGGATGTTAACCCCTGCGATACGAGCCATTGTTTTTCCTCAAACAAAAAGCGCAAGCAAAAGCGCGGCGTTCAGCCTTGACGCTGTTTGTGGCGCGGATCAGAGCTGCAAATCACGCGCACAACGCCCTTGCGCTTGATGATCTTGCAATTGCGGCAAATGCGCTTAACCGATGCCATCACTTTCATGATATTACCCTTTTTTCAAATCACTTCGCCCGGAACACGATCCGCGCACGAGACAGATCGTAAGGCGTCAATTCAACCGTAACCTTGTCGCCCGGCAGGATGCGGATGTAGTGCATCCGCATCTTTCCGGAAATATGACCCAGGACGACATGGCCATTTTCCAATTTCACCCGGAAAGTAGCGTTGGGAAGGTTTTCGATGACCTCACCCTGCATCTGGATAACATCGTCTTTGGCCATGGTCCTAATCAACGCATCGGGACGTTGCCACCCTTGAAGTTGGCCTTCTTGAGCAGCGATTCATATTGTTGCGACATAACGTACGACTGCACCTGAGCCATGAAGTCCATCGTGACGACGACAATGATCAGCAGCGACGTTCCACCAAAATAAAACGGCACGTTCCAGCGCAACACCAGAAACTCAGGCAGCAGGCACACGAATACGATGTAGATCGCCCCCGCCAGCGTCAGACGCGTGAGGATGCGGTCGATATATCGTGCAGTCTGATCGCCCGGACGGATACCCGGAACGAAAGCACCGCTCTTCTTCAAGTTGTCGGCGGTCTCCCGGCTGTTGAACACCAGTGCGGTGTAGAAGAAGCAGAAGAAGACGATCGCCAACGCATACAGCAGCACGTACACAGGCTGACCAGGCTTCAGGGCCTCGGCCACGTTGTGCAGCGTGTTCGCGAACCAGTTGGTGCGCGAACCCGAACTGAACCAGTTCAGGATGGTTGCCGGGAAGAGGATGATCGACGACGCGAAGATCGGCGGAATCACACCCGACATGTTCAACTTCAGCGGCAGATGAGACGACTGTCCGCCGTAAATCTTGTTACCGACCTGGCGCTTCGCATAGTTCACGAGGATCTTGCGCTGACCGCGTTCAATGAACACGACCAGATACGTGACCGCCGCGATCAGCACGACGATGATGATCGCCGAGATGATGCTCATCGAACCGGTGCGAACCAGCTCGAACAAACCACCGATTGCGTTCGGGAAACCCGCCGCGATACCGCCGAAGATGATGATCGAAATGCCGTTGCCAAGACCGCGTTCCGTGATCTGCTCACCGAGCCACATCAGGAACATCGTGCCCGTCACCAGCGTAACGACCGTCGTCAACCTGAACACCATGCCGGGGTCGAGTACCAGGCCGGGCTGATTTTCCAGCGCAACCGCGATACCGAACGCCTGGAAGGTCGCGAGCACCACGGTGAAGATCCGCGTGTATTGCGTGATCTTCCGTTGCCCCGCCTGCCCTTCCTTCTTCAGCGCCTCCATCTGCGGCGACACGATCGACAGCAACTGCATGATGATCGACGACGAGATGTAGGGCATGATGCCCAACGCAAAGATCGTGAACCGTGAAAGCGCGCCACCCGAAAACATGTTGAACATGCCAAGGATGCCGCCTGACTGGCTTTGGAACAGCTTCGCCAGTTGGTCCGGATCGATGCCGGGAACCGGAATATGCGCACCAATGCGGTAGACGATCAACGCCAGCAGCAGGAACACTGCCCGCCGGCGCAAATCGCCAAATTTCGCCGCGCTTCGACCGGTTTTTGCGAGACTCGGGCTGTTAGCCAAGAACCTTCTCCGATGCTAGTGCTAGTAACGGCGAAAGCGCGTTACTCGGCGAACGAGCCGCCAGCGGCTTCGATTGCAGCGCGGGCGCCCTTCGTTGCCGTCAGACCCTTCACCGTAACCTTGCGGGTGATCTCGCCGGTCTTGATGATCTTCGCGCTCTTGATGAGCTCGCCGACCAGACCTGCTTGCTTCAGCGCCAGAAGATCGATTTCGTCAACCGGCAGCTTTTCGAGATCGGCCAGGCGCACTTCACCAACGAATTCCTTCGTCAGCGACGTGAAGCCGCGCTTCGGCAGACGGCGCTGCAGAGGCATCTGACCGCCTTCGAAGCCGACCTTGTGAAAGCCGCCCGAACGCGATTTCTGACCCTTGTGGCCGCGACCTGCAGTCTTGCCCAGGCCCGAACCGATGCCGCGACCGACGCGACGCTTTGCGTGCTTCGCGCCTTCTGCCGGCTTCAGGTTATTCAATTCCATGTTCAACTCCTTGGATCCGTAGGTCGCGCTCAGGCGATGACCTTAACGAGGTACGAAACCTTGTTGATCATCCCGCGCACTGCCGGCGTGTCCTGCAACTCGGAAACCGAGTTCAGGCGACGCAGGCCGAGACCACGCACCGTAGCACGGTGCGTTTCGCGGGTCCCGATCAGGCTCTTCACGAGCTGAACCTTGACAGTTTTTTCAGACATGGTGACCACCTTAGCCCAGAATGTCTTCGACGGACTTACCACGCTTCGCCGCGATATCAGCCGGCGTCGACTGCTTGCGCAGACCGTCCAGCGTGGCACGAACGAGGTTGTACGGGTTCGTCGAACCGTGGCTCTTGGCCACGACGTTTTGCACGCCCATCACGTCGAACACGGCGCGCATCGGGCCGCCGGCGATCACGCCAGTACCATCCTTCGCCGGAGCGAGGAGGACTGCCGAGGCGCCGTGCTTGCCGTGCACTTCGTGTTGCAGCGTGCCGTTCTTCAGGGGCACCTTGAACATGTTGCGGCGGGCTTGTTCCATTGCCTTCTGAACGGCAACCGGAACTTCCTTTGCCTTGCCCTTGCCCATGCCGACGCGGCCATCACCGTCGCCAACCACGGTCAGTGCGGCGAAGCCGAGAATCCGGCCACCCTTCACGACCTTGGTCACGCGGTTGACCGAAATCATCTTTTCGCGCAGGCCGTCGTCGCGTTCGTCAGCCTGAACTTTCGCTTGCATCTTTGCCATGACGAATTCTTCCCTTAGAACTTGAGCCCGGCTTCACGCGCCGCATCAGCCAGCGCCTTCACGCGGCCGTGGTAGCGGAAACCCGAGCGGTCAAAGGCGACGGATTCGATGCCGGCTGCCTTGGCCTTTTCGGCGATACGCTTGCCGATCAGGGTCGCGGCGTTGACGTTGCCGCCCTTGCCCGACTTGTCGGCCAGTTCGGCACGCACTTCAGCTTCCAGCGTCGAGGCGCTTGCCACGACCTTCGTGCCGCATGCCGAGAACACTTGCGCGTAGATATGCGTATTCGTGCGATGCACGGCCAGACGCGGAACCTGCAGCTCAGCGATCTTGATACGCGTCTGACGAGCGCGGCGCAGGCGAGATTGAGTCTTATCCATGATTGCGCACCCTTACTTCTTCTTCGTTTCTTTGAGGATCACGACCTCGTCGGAATAGCGCACGCCCTTGCCCTTGTAAGGCTCCGGCGGACGATAGCCGCGCACTTCCGCCGCGGTCTGTCCGACTTTCTGCTTGTCGATCCCCTTGATCACGATTTCGGTCTGCGACGGGGTTTCAGCCTTGATGCCTTCCGGCATCTGGTGCACCACGGGGTGCGAGAAACCCAGCGACAGGTTCAGCTTGTCGCCTTGCGCTTGCGCACGATAACCAACGCCAACCAGCGTCAGCTTGCGCTCGAAACCCTTGGTGACGCCTTGCACCATGTTCGCCACCAGGGCGCGCATCGTGCCGGACATCGCGTTTGCTTCGCGGCTTTCATCCGTCGGAGCGAGTTGCAGCGTGCCGTTCTCGTTCGTCAGGCTCACCAGCTTGTTGGCCGGCTGCGAGATCGTACCGAGCGGGCCCTTGACGGTGATGACGTCGCCCTTGACGGCCACTTCGGTGCCTTGCGGCAGCGCGATCGGGCTCTTACCTACTCGAGACATGTTTCTTCTCCTTAGGCGTTAAGCGACGTAGCAGATGACTTCGCCGCCGACGCCGTTCTGGCGCGCCTTGCGGTCGGTCATCACACCCTTCGGCGTCGACACGATTGCAACGCCGAGGCCATTCATGACCTGCGGAATGTCGTTGCGACCGCGGTACACGCGCAGGCCAGGCTTCGAAACGCGCTCGAGGCGTTCGATGACCGGACGGCCGGCGTAGTACTTCAACGCGATATTCAACTCGATCTTCGCGCCTTCAGCCTTCACCGCGAAATCGTCGATATAACCTTCGTCCTTCAAAACCTGCGCAATCGCAACCTTGACTTTCGACGAGGGCATAGTCACCGAAACCTTCTCGACCATCTGCGCATTGCGGATGCGAGTCAGCATATCGGCGATAGGATCACTCATGCTCATTTATGTTTCTCCTATTACCAGCTCGCCTTGGTGAGGCCAGGGATTTCGCCGCGGAAAGCGATTTCACGAATCTTGCCGCGTGCGAGTCCGAACTTGCGGAACGTGCCACGCGGACGACCCGTGATCGCGCAGCGGTTACGCTTGCGAGTGGGGTTCGAGTTACGCGGCAGTTGTTGCAGCGCCAGACGCGCGAGGTAGCGCTCTTCGTCCGACTTGCTTGCGTCGTCGATCACAGCCTTCAGCTCAGCACGCTTCGGAGCGTACTTGGCTGCCAGGCGCGCGCGCTTCTTTTCACGTTCGATCAGTGCCAGTTTAGCCACGGTAACCTCAGTTTCTGAACGGGAACTTGAAGCCGGCGAGCAGCGCCTTTGCTTCATCGTCAGTCTTCGCGGTAGTCGTGATGCTGATGTTCAGCCCACGCAGCGCGTCGATCTTGTCGTAGTCGATTTCGGGGAAAATGATCTGCTCTTTCACACCGATGTTGTAGTTGCCACGACCGTCGAATGCACGGCCCGACACGCCACGGAAGTCGCGCACACGGGGGAGCGCAACGGTCACGAAACGGTCGAGGAATTCGTACATCGCTTGGCCGCGCAGCGTGACCATCGCGCCGATCGGGTAGCCCTGACGAATCTTGAAGCCTGCGATTGCCTTGCGCGCCTTCGTGATGACCGGCTTCTGGCCGGCGATCTTCGTCAGGTCGCCCACGGCGTTTTCGATGATCTTCTTGTCAGCGACGGCTTCGCCAAGGCCCATGTTCAGGGTGATCTTGGTGATGCGCGGCACTTCCATGATGGACTTGTAGCCGAACTTTTCCACCAGTTGCGGCACAACCTTTTCTTTGTAAATCTCTTGCAGACGAGCCATTTTTTAACTCCGCGTCAGGCGTTGAGCGTGGCGCCGGTCGACTTCAAGAAGCGAACCTTCTTGCCGTCTTCGACCTTGATGCCTACGCGTGACGCCTTGCCATTCGCGTCGATCAAAGCGACGTTCGAAATATGCAGCGGCATCGACTTGGCTTCCACGCCGCCTGTCGTTCCCTTCATCGGGTTCGGCTTCACGTGCTTCTTGACGAGGTTGATGCCCTCGACGGTGACACGGTCTTCCGCAACGACGAGCACGGTACCGCGCTTGCCCTTGTCTTTGCCGGCCGTGACGATGACTTCGTCACCCTTGCGAATCTTGTTCATCGCGGCTCCTTACAGCACTTCCGGCGCGAGCGAAACGATCTTCATGAATCGTTCGCTACGCAGTTCACGCGTAACCGGCCCGAAAATACGCGTGCCGATCGGCTCGAGCTTCGTGTTCAGCAGAACGGCGGCATTGCCGTCGAACTTGATGAGCGAGCCATCCTGGCGACGCACGCCTTTGGCCGTACGAACGACCACGGCGTTGTAGATTTCGCCCTTTTTCACGCGTCCGCGCGGCGTCGCTTCCTTGACGGTCACCTTGATGATGTCGCCAATGCTTGCGTAACGACGCTTCGAGCCGCCGAGCACCTTGATGCACATGACTTCACGCGCACCCGTGTTGTCGGCCACTTCAAGCCGAGTTTCGGTCTGGATCATGGTTTATCTTTCCCAACTTAATCCGATTGCACCACCATGGCGCAGCCGGTCAGTCTTGGTCCCGTCAGCCAAATGGCTGCTTGGGTTAGAACAGGCAGCAACGGCAGACGAAACCCGCCATCGCAATCCGGTGAATCTGTCGACTCAGGCTGGCGCCCAAGCCGGCTTCCCCCACCAATTTCGCCCGCGACGGGGCTCCCACAAAGAGGGAAGACCGAGATTATAACAAACAATCTCGGTCTTGCAAGCGAAACTTACTGCGATACAACTACTTACAGCATCGCCGAGAATCGGCTTCAGATCACGCGAGCGGCTTCAACCAGCTTCGACACAACCCAGGCCTTCGTCTTCGAAATCGGACGGGTTTCCTGGATTTCGACGAGATCGCCTTCGTTGTACGTGTTCGCGTCATCATGCGCGTGGTACTTCTTGGAGCGCACGACGTACTTGCCGTAGATCGGATGCTTCACGCGGTGCTCGACCAGCACGGTGACCGTCTTGTCCATCTTGTTGCTGACGACCTTGCCGACCAGAGTCCGCTTGAGCGAGGTTTTTACGCTTTCGTTCATTTCTGGTTCGCCTTCTCAGTCATGACGGTGCGCACACGCGCGATGTCGCGACGGACCTTCTTCAGCTGGCTCGTGTTGGTGAGCTGCTGGGTCGCGAGTTGCATGCGCAGGCCGAATTGCGCCTTCAGCAGGTCCGACAGCTCTTTGTTGAGCGCGGCCTGGTCTTTCTGGTGAAGTTCAGATGCCTTCATCATTTACTCCTTAGGCGCCGAGCTGACGCACGACGAAGTACGTCTTCAGCGGCAGCTTGGCTGCAGCCAGACGGAACGCTTCGCGCGCCAGTTCTTCGGTGACACCGTCCATTTCGTACAGCATCTTGCCCGGTTGAATTTCAGCGACGTAGTACTCCGGGTTACCCTTACCGTTACCCATACGCACTTCGGCCGGCTTTTGCGAAATCGGCTTGTCCGGGAAAATACGGATCCAGATCCGGCCACCACGCTTGATGTGACGCGTCATCGCACGACGCGCGGCTTCGATCTGACGGGCGGTCAAACGGCCGCGACCGATAGCCTTCAGGCCGAATTCACCAAACGACACCGCGTTGCCGCGCGTCGCCTTGCCGGTGTTACGACCCTTCTGCTCTTTGCGATACTTTCTGCGTTTCGGTTGCAGCATCGTTATTCTCCAGTCTTCGCGTCACCGCCAGCGCGACGGGGTGCACCGCGACGCGCGCCAGCCGGAGCACCTTCACCGTCACGGCGCGGACGGCGATCGCCACCCGGACGTGCGTTGCGGCGCGGACGCTTTTCTTCCGCCACTTCTTCCACGACCGGCGCTTCGTTGCGGCCCAGGGTGTCGCCCTTGTAGACCCACACCTTCACGCCGATGATGCCGTACGTGGTCTTCGCTTCCGACGTTGCGTAGTCGATATCCGCACGCAGCGTATGGAGGGGCACGCGACCTTCGCGATACCACTCGGTACGAGCGATTTCGATACCGTTCAGACGACCCGCGCTCATGATCTTGATGCCCTGGGCACCGAGACGCATCGCGTTCTGCATCGCGCGCTTCATCGCGCGGCGGAACATGATCCGGCGCTCGAGCTGTTGCGTGATCGAATCAGCGATGAGCTGAGCATCCGTTTCCGGCTTGCGGATTTCTTCGATGTTGACGTGAACCGGAACGCCCATGCGCTTTTGCAGCTCGGACTTCAGCAGTTCGATGTCTTCACCCTTCTTGCCGATGACGACGCCCGGACGCGAGCTGTAAATCGTGATGCGCGCGTTCTTCGCCGGACGCTCGATGACGACGCGGCCGACCGAAGCGTTCTTCAGCTTCTTTTTCAGATATTCACGAACACCGATGTCTTCCTGCAACATCGCCGCGAAATTGTTGTTGTTCGCGTACCAGCGCGAAGCCCAATTGCGGCTGACGGCCAAACGGAAGCCAGTCGGATGAATTTTCTGTCCCATCGTATGGCTCCTTAATTCCCGACCGTCACAGTGATGTGACAGGATTGCTTCTCGATGCGGTTACCGCGACCCTTAGCGCGTGCGGTGAAACGCTTCAGCGAAGCAGCCTTGTCGACGTAGATGCTCGTGATCTTGAGCTCGTCGATATCGGCGCCTTCGTTGTGTTCCGCATTCGCGATCGCAGACAGCACGACCTTCTTGACGATACCCGCCGCCTTCTTCGGCGAGAACGTCAGAACGTTCAGCGCCTTGTCGACCGGCAGACCACGGATCTGGTCAGCCACAAGGCGCGTTTTCTGCGCCGAGATGCGGGCACCGCGATGAATTGCCTTCACTTCCATCTTGATAGCCCCTTATTTCTTGGCCTTCTTGTCGGCTGCGTGACCCTTGAACGTACGGGTCAGTGCGAACTCGCCAAGCTTGTGGCCGACCATGTTTTCCGTGACATACACCGGAACGTGTTGACGGCCGTTGTGAACAGCGATCGTCAGACCGATGAAGTCCGGCAGAATCGTCGAACGACGCGACCAGGTCTTGATCGGCTTCTTGTCACGCGTCGATGCAGCCGACTCAACCTTCTTCAGCAAATGAGCGTCGCAGAACGGACCTTTTTTAGCAGAACGTGTCATTGCCTACTCCTTAACGCTTGTGACGGCGCTGGACGATCATCGTCGTCGTGCGCTTGTTGCTACGGGTGCGATAGCCCTTCGTCGGCGTACCCCACGGGCTCACCGGATCGCGACCTGCAGCCGTCTTGCCTTCACCACCGCCGTGCGGGTGATCGACCGGGTTCATTGCAACGCCGCGCACCGTCGGACGGATACCGCGCCAGCGGTTCGCGCCTGCCTTGCCGATCTGGCGGAGGCTGTGCTCTTCGTTGCCCACTTCACCGATCGTCGCGCGGCACTCGACGTGCACGCGGCGGATTTCGCCCGAGCGCAGACGCACTTGTGCGTACACGCCTTCACGAGCCAGCAGCATGGCCGACGTACCAGCCGAACGCGCCATCTGCGCGCCCTTGCCCGGCAGCATCTCGATGCAGTGGATCGTCGTACCGACCGGGATGTTGCGGATCGGCAGGGTGTTACCCGCGCGGATCGGCGCTTCCGAACCGGACATCAGCTGCGTGCCGACCGTCACGCCCTTCGGCGCGATGATGTAACGGCGCTCGCCGTCTGCGTACAGAACCAGCGCGATGTTCGCGCTACGGTTCGGGTCGTACTCGAGACGCTCGACCTTCGCTGCGATGCCGTCCTTGTTGCGACGGAAATCGACGATACGGTAATGCTGCTTGTGACCACCGCCCTGGTGACGCGTGGTGATACGGCCGTTGTTGTTACGGCCCGCCGACTTGGATTGCGTGTCGAGCAGCGCTGCGTGCGGCTTGCCCTTGTGCAGATCCTTGTTGACGATCTTGACCATCGCGCGGCGACCCGGCGAGGTCGGCTTAACTTTCACGATTGCCATGATTACTTGGCCTCCGCTTCAAAGTTGATTTCCTGGCCGGGCTTCAGGCAGACGTACGCCTTCTTCACGTCCTTGCGCTTGCCGTTGAAGCGGCCAAAGCGCTTTGCCTTGCCCTTCGTGACGAGCACGTTGACGGAATTGACTTCGACCTTGAACAGCAGCTCGACAGCAGCCTTGACTTCCTGCTTCGTGGCGTCCGGTGCGACTTCGAACACGACTTGTTCGTTCTTGTCGGCAACCAGCGTCGCCTTTTCGGAGATCACCGGCGCGAGCAGAACTTGCATCAAACGATGATCGTTTTTGCGAACTTCGCTCATGACAGCAACTCCTCGATCTGAGCGACCGCAGCCTTCGTGATCAGGATCTTCTTGAAGTAGATCAGCGAGAGCGGGTCGGCGTAACGCGGCTCGACAACGGCCACATGGGCCAGGTTGCGCGACGCGAGGTACAGGTTCTCGTCGACCGTATCGGTGATGACCAACACGGAATCGAGACCCATGGCCTTGAATTTTTCGGCCAGCAGCTTGGTCTTCGGGGCTTCGAGCGTCAGCTCTTCAACCACCGAGATACGGCCTTCGCGAGCCAACTGCGAGAAGATCGAGCGCAGACCTGCGCGATGCATCTTCTTGTTGACCTTGTGCGAGAAATTCTCTTCCGGCGAATTCGGGAAGATACGGCCACCGCCGCGCCACAACGGGCTCGACGACATACCGGCACGAGCGCGGCCCGTACCCTTCTGACGCCACGGCTTCTTGGTGGTGTGCTTGACCTGCTCGCGATCCTTCTGCGCGCGGTTGCCGCTGCGTGCATTCGCCTGATAGGCGATGACGACCTGGTGAATCAGGGCTTCGTTGTAATCGCGACCGAACACGACGTCCGATGCGTTCACGCCAGCGCCTTCCTGACCATTGGC
The DNA here is from genome assembly GCF_031451075.1 of Caballeronia sp. LZ043. Lineage (NCBI taxonomy): Bacteria > Pseudomonadati > Pseudomonadota > Betaproteobacteria > Burkholderiales > Burkholderiaceae > Caballeronia > Caballeronia sp. LZ043. Next base: position 2,580,153 of record NZ_JARUXT010000001.1, read on the forward strand.
ATTCAGGAGCTTAAGTTCCATTATTTCGCTCCTTTCACAGCACGCGTCTTGACGGCCGGGGTCACGAAGACCTTGCCGCCCTTCGCACCCGGAACAGCGCCGCGGACGAGCAGCAGGCTGCGCTCGGCGTCGATGCGGGCGATTTCGAGATTCTGGACCGTGACGGTCTCGTCACCGAGGTGACCCGTCATGCGCTTGCCCGGGAACACACGACCCGGATCCTGCGCCATACCGATCGAACCCGGAACGTTGTGCGAACGCGAGTTACCGTGCGATGCACGGCCCGATGCGAAGTTGTAGCGCTTGATCGTGCCGGCGTAGCCCTTACCGATCGACGTGCCTTGCACATCAACCTTCTGGCCGACTTCGAAGATATCCGCTGCGATGACAGCGCCGTTCGACAGTTCACCTGCCTTGGCTGCATCGACGGGGAATTCCTTGAGGATTTCACCGGCTTGAACGCCGGCTTTGGCGAGGTGACCCGCCAACGGCTTCGTCACGCGCGATGCGCGGCGAGTACCGAATGCAACCTGAACGGCGGTATAACCATCCGTTTCAACGGTCTTGATCTGCGTCACGCGGTTGTCCGACACGTCCAGCACGGTGACGGGGATCGAGTCCCCCTCAGGCGTGAAGATACGGGTCATACCAACCTTGCGACCTACGAGTCCAAGGCTCATCGTTTTCTCCATTCCCAACTGCGATTGGTCGGGGCTGATTTACAAGTGCCGCCTGCGTCACGGAAGACTGGAGCGGCTTTACAAACGCATTTTTCGTGCGGATAGGCGCGAAAAGCCTTGGAGTATAACAAGGCTTTTCGATTCCCGCAAGCAATTCAAAGACTTAGCTCCGTCACGGCGGCTGCTTGCCGCGATCGGAGTTTTTTGAGACTTACTGCAGCTTGATTTCGACGTCGACGCCGGCCGGCAGGTCGAGCTTCATCAGCGCGTCGACGGTCTTGTCCGTCGGATCGACGATGTCCATCAGGCGCTGGTGCGTACGGATTTCGAGCTGGTCGCGCGACGTCTTGTTGACGTGCGGCGAACGCAGGATGTCAAAACGCTGAATGCGCGTCGGCAGCGGGACCGGGCCACGGACGATTGCGCCAGTCCGCTTCGCCGTATCGACGATTTCGGCTGCCGATTGATCGATCAGACGATAGTCGAAAGCCTTCAGACGGATGCGGATTTTTTGGTTCTGCATGACAATTCCTTGGAAAGAGCGAGGCGGTCTTGCACCGCCGATTGGCAAAAGAGCGTAGAACCGGACACACGTGGAGGACGCGCATCCGGTCCCGGTCTGTTACTGCTTTACTACGAGTTCAAATCAGGCAAGCTCGCAAGCAAGCCCGACATATTACTCGATAATCTTCGCCACGACACCGGCGCCGACGGTACGACCGCCTTCACGGATAGCGAAACGCAGACCTTCTTCCATGGCGATCGGGGCGATCAGCTTGACCGTGATCGACACGTTGTCGCCCGGCATCACCATTTCCTTGTCCTTCGGCAGCTCGATCGAGCCCGTCACGTCCGTCGTACGGAAGTAGAACTGCGGACGGTAGTTGTTGAAGAACGGCGTGTGGCGGCCGCCTTCGTCCTTGCTCAGCACGTACACTTCAGCCGTGAAGTGCGTGTGCGGCGTGATCGAACCCGGCTTGGCCAGAACCTGGCCACGCTCCACGTCTTCACGCTTCGTGCCACGCAGCAGGATACCGACGTTGTCGCCTGCCTGACCCTGGTCGAGCAGTTTGCGGAACATTTCCACGCCCGTGCAGGTCGTCTTCACCGTCGTCTTGATACCGACGATTTCGATTTCCTCGCCAACCTTCACCACGCCACGCTCGATACGGCCCGTCACCACCGTGCCGCGACCCGAGATCGAGAACACGTCTTCCACCGGCATCAGGAACGAACCGTCAACCGCGCGTTCCGGCGTCGGGATGTACGTGTCCAGCGCGTCGGCCAGGCTCATGATCGCCACTTCGCCCAGCTCGCCCGTGTCGCCTTCCAGCGCCAGCTTGGCCGAACCCTTCACGATCGGCGTGTCGTCGCCCGGGAAGTCGTACTTCGAGAGAAGCTCGCGCACTTCCATTTCGACCAGCTCGAGCAGCTCGGCGTCGTCGACCATGTCGCACTTGTTCAGGAACACGATGATGTACGGCACGCCGACCTGACGGGCCAGCAGGATGTGCTCGCGCGTTTGCGGCATCGGGCCGTCAGCGGCCGAGCACACCAGAATTGCGCCGTCCATCTGCGCGGCGCCCGTGATCATGTTCTTCACGTAGTCGGCGTGGCCCGGGCAGTCGACGTGTGCGTAGTGGCGGTTAGCCGTTTCGTACTCGACGTGCGCGGTGTTGATCGTGATGCCGCGCGCCTTTTCTTCCGGTGCCGCGTCGATCTGGTCGTATGCCTTCGCTTCGCCGCCGAACTTCTTGGTCAGCACCGTGGTGATCGCTGCCGTCAGCGTGGTCTTGCCGTGGTCAACGTGACCGATCGTACCGACGTTCACGTGCGGCTTGGTCCGCTCGAATTTACCTTTTGCCATGATTACCTTCTTTCAGAGATTGTTTGTCGGTTAAAGCTTGTGGCTTGCGCCGAATGACTTGCGGGTATTACTTACCCTTGGCGTTGATGATCGCTTCGGCGACGTTACGCGGAGCTTCAGCATAGTGCTTGAACTCCATCGTGTACGTTGCACGGCCTTGCGTCAGCGAACGCAGCGAAGTGGAGTAGCCGAACATTTCCGACAGCGGCACTTCGGCGCGAACGATCTTGCCGCCGCCAATCATGTCTTCCATACCCTGGACGATACCGCGACGGCCCGACAGGTCGCCCATCACGTTGCCCATGTAGTCTTCCGGCGTTTCGACTTCGACGGCCATCATCGGTTCGAGGATGACCGGGCTTGCCTTGCGCATCGCTTCCTTGAAGGCCATCGAGCCGGCCATGCGGAACGCGTTTTCGTTCGAGTCCACGTCGTGGTACGAACCGAACGTCAGGTGCACCTTCACGTCCACGACCGGGAAGCCAGCCAGCACGCCCGACTTCAGCGTTTCCTGGATACCCTTGTCCACGGCCGGGATGTATTCGCGCGGAATCACGCCGCCCTTGATCTCGTCCAGGAACTCGTAGCCCTTGCCCTGCTCGTTCGGCTCGAGCGTGATGACCGCGTGACCGTACTGGCCGCGACCACCCGACTGCTTGACGAACTTGCCGTCGACGTCTTCGGCCTTGCTGCGGATCGTTTCGCGGTAAGCCACCTGCGGCTTGCCGACGGTCGCTTCCACGCCGAACTCACGACGCATGCGGTCGACCAGAATTTCGAGGTGGAGCTCGCCCATGCCCGAAATGATGGTCTGGCCCGATTCCTCGTCCGTCTGAACGCGGAACGACGGATCTTCCTGTGCCAGGCGGTTCAGCGCCAGACCCATTTTTTCCTGGTCGGGCTTCGTCTTCGGCTCGACGGCCTGGGAGATCACCGGCTCCGGGAAAATCATGCGTTCGAGCACGATGGGGTGCTGCGGATCGCACAGCGTGTCGCCCGTGGTCGCTTCCTTCAGGCCGACGGCCGCCGCGATGTCGCCCGCGCGCACTTCCTTGATTTCTTCGCGCTGGTTCGCGTGCATCTGCAGAATACGGCCAAGGCGTTCCTTCTTGTCCTTGGTCGCGTTCAGCACGGTGTCACCCGAGTTCACGATGCCCGAATACACGCGGAAGAAGATCAGCTGACCGACGAACGGGTCCGTCATGATCTTGAACGCGAGTGCCGAGAACTTCTCGTCGTCGGCTGCACGGCGCTCTGCCTTCTCGCCGCTTTCGAGTTCGCCCGTGACCGGGGGAATGTCCACCGGCGACGGCAGGAAGTCGATCACGGCGTCCAGCATGCGCTGCACGCCCTTGTTCTTGAACGCGGTGCCGCACAGCATCGGCTGGATTTCGCACGCGATGGTCCGGTCGCGGATTGCCTTGACGATTTCCGCCTCGCTCAGCTCTTCGCCGCCGAGATACTTTTCCATCAGTTCTTCGGTGGCTTCGGCAGCCGACTCGATCATCTTCTCGCGCCACTCGTTGCACGTGTCGACGAGTTCAGCCGGGATGTCGACGTAGTCGAACTTCGTGCCTTGGGACGCTTCGTCCCAAATGATCGCCTTCATCTTGATCAGGTCGACCACGCCCGTGAACGTGTCTTCCGCGCCGATCGGCACGACGACGGGAACCGGGTTCGCCTTCAGGCGGGTCTTCAGCTGGTCATAGACCTTGAAGAAGTTCGCGCCGGTACGGTCCATCTTGTTGACGAACGCGAGACGGGGAACCTTGTACTTGTTCGCCTGGCGCCACACGGTTTCCGACTGCGGCTGCACGCCGCCCACTGCGCAGTAGACCATGCACGCGCCGTCGAGGACGCGCATCGAGCGTTCCACTTCGATCGTGAAGTCGACGTGACCCGGGGTGTCGATGATGTTGATACGGTGCTCGGGATAGTTGCCGCCCATGCCCTTCCAGAAGGCGGTGGTGGCAGCGGACGTGATCGTGATGCCGCGTTCCTGCTCCTGCTCCATCCAGTCCATCGTTGCGGCGCCGTCGTGAACTTCACCAATCTTGTGGTTCACGCCCGTGTAGAACAGGATGCGCTCGGTCGTCGTCGTTTTGCCGGCGTCGATGTGAGCGCTAATACCGATATTGCGGTAGCGCTCGATAGGTGTCTTGCGAGCCACTTTGGATCCTTTTTCGGGTCGACGCGACGGCCAATTGCCGACCGCGTCCTAAGACAAACGGGCGAGGCGCCTGGAATAGCGCACCCGCCCTGATTTTCCGTTATGCCCTGGAGCGGGAGCTTAGAAACGGAAGTGCGAGAATGCCTTGTTGGCCTCTGCCATGCGGTGAACTTCGTCGCGCTTCTTCATTGCGCCGCCACGGCCTTCGGCCGCTTCCGAGAGTTCGCCTGCAAGACGCAGGGCCATCGACTTTTCGCTGCGCTTCTTCGCGGCTTCACGCAACCAACGCATCGCCAATGCCATACGACGCGAGGGACGCACTTCGACCGGAACCTGATAGTTGGCACCACCAACGCGACGGCTCTTCACTTCGACCACCGGCTTCACGTTGTTGAGCGCAACCGTGAACACTTCCAGCGGGTCCTTGCCACCCTTGGTCTGGATCTGTTCAAAAGCGCCGTACACGATACGCTCGGCAACCGACTTCTTGCCGGAGAGCATCAGCACGTTCATGAACTTGGCTACATCTACGTTGCCGAACTTCGGATCCGGCAACACTTCCCGCTTGGGGACTTCGCGACGACGCGGCATGATTCTTCCTTTACTTTTTCAGTTGGAGCAGTTCCCCGCTCCGCGGCCACCAACAAACCCGATCCATCTCTTCGACTAAACCAGCTTGGCCGGGTGACCACTTACTCGACAGCACCGGCATTTCCGGCACCACCGCCTTAACCGCCTTGCGGCGACCTGATTGTCCTGCAGCAGACCAGCAGCTTACTTGCCGGCCTTGGCACGCTTCGCGCCGTACTTCGAGCGAGCTTGCTTACGATCCTTGACGCCCTGGGTATCCAGCGAGCCGCGAACCATGTGGTAACGCACACCCGGCAAGTCCTTCACACGGCCGCCGCGAATCAGCACGACCGAGTGCTCTTGCAGGTTGTGGCCTTCACCGCCGATGTACGAGATAACTTCGAAACCGTTCGTCAGACGAACCTTGGCAACTTTACGAAGTGCCGAGTTCGGCTTCTTCGGCGTGGTGGTGTACACGCGGGTGCACACGCCACGACGTTGCGGGCAGTCCTGCAGGGCCGGCGACTTGCTCTTCGTCGTTTCCGACGTGCGGCCTTTGCGAACCAGTTGATTGATGGTTGGCATTGTTTAATCCTAAAAATGAACAGAATCAGCGCAATTCGGGTCGGGCAAAGCGAACAAATTGCGCATTTTGTGCTCCCGCCGATGGTTTTCACTCCCAACGCACGTTCAGCAAGCGCAGTCGAGAAATTCCAAAAACGAGAACCAAGCATGATATTCCGAAAATCCCAATCGGGTCAATACGTTGCACCGAAATCAGGGGGCTTTCAGAGAAGGGAACTCAGGCAGAGCCGACCACATCGAGCAGTTCGTCGCCGAAGCGCTCCAGCTTGCGAACGCCGATGCCGGGAATATGCCGAAGATCGTCGATCGTATCGGGGTCGCTGCGAGCGATTTCCGCCAGCGTGGCGTCATGAAAAATGACATAGGCCGGCACGCCGTCGCTCTTGGCCGTCTCGGCCCGCCAGGCCCGCAGGCGCTCCCAGCGCGTCTTCTCGCGCGGCGACATGCCGGCCGTGGGATCGGCGCGTTCGCCGGTCCGCGCGGAGCCTTGACGGCTGCGCGCAGGCTTCACGTACTTGCGCAGCGTGACGCTCTCCTCACCCTTGAGCACCGGCTTGCTGGCATCGGTCAGGACGAGCGCGCCGAAACCGTCGTGGTCGACGGCCAGATAGCCGAACGCCACCAGTTGCCGGAACACCGCACGCCATTCGGCATCGGCAAGCGCCTCGCCGACACCGAAAGTAGACAGCTTCTCGTGCCCGCGCTGCAGCACCTTCTCGCTGCGCACGCCCCGCAGAATGTCGATCAGATGCCCCGCGCCGAAGTGAAAACCGCTCGCCTTCTGCGCGCGATAGACACACGACAGCGCCATCTGCGCCTCGCGCGTGGCGTCGAAGGACGCGGGCGGTTCGAGACAGGTATCGCAATTGCCGCACGGCGTGCTGTGCTCGCCGAAATACGCCAGCAACCGCACGCGCCGGCAGGATGCGACCTCACAGAGGCCGAGCAACGCGTCGAGCTTGCCGGTCTGCACGCGTTTGTGAGCGTCGTCAGCCTCTGATTCGTCGATCATCTTGCGCTGCTGCACGACGTCGCCGAGACCGTACGCCATCCACGCATTCGCGGGCATGCCGTCGCGACCGGCGCGTCCGGTCTCCTGATAGTAGCCTTCGACGCTCTTCGGCAGATCCAGATGCGCCACGAAGCGCACGTCCGGTTTGTCGATACCCATGCCGAAGGCGATCGTCGCGCACATGACGACGCCTTCTTCGCGCTGGAACATCTCCTGATGACGCTGACGCTTCTCGAACTCCATGCCCGCGTGATACGGCAACGCATGAAGGCCCTGCCCCTTCAGCCATTCCGCGGTTTCTTCCACCTTGCGGCGCGACAGGCAATACACGACACCAGCATCCGTGGTGCCGTCCTTGTTCGTGTGCTCGGCGCGGATGAAATCCAGCAGTTGCGAGCGGGCATTGTCCTTCTCGACGATCCGGTAGCGGATATTCGGCCGGTCGAAGCTCGAAACAAAGATGCGCGCTTCATCCAGAGCCAGACGATGCACGATCTCGTCGCGCGTGATGGCGTCCGCCGTTGCCGTGAGCGCGATGCGCGGCACGTTCGGGAAGCGCTCGTGCAGCACGGACAGCTGGATGTACTCGGGCCGGAAATCATGCCCCCACTGCGACACGCAGTGCGCTTCATCAATGGCGAACAGGCCGACCGGCGCGCTGTCGAGCAGGTCGAGAAAGCGCGACGTCATCAGCCGTTCCGGCGCCACGTACAAGAGGTCGATCTCGCCGTTGCGCAGTGCGCGTTCGGTGGCCGCGGCTTCGGCGCCCGACAAGGTGGAATTGAGATACGCGGCGCGCACACCGAGTTCGGTCAGCGCGGCCACCTGATCCTGCATCAGCGCGATCAGCGGCGACACGACGATGCCCGCGCCGAAGCCCGCCTCGCGGCGCACCAGCGACGGAATCTGATAGCACAATGATTTGCCGCCGCCCGTGGGCATCAGCACGAGTGAGTCGCCGCCGTTCGCGACATGCTCGACGATCTCCGCCTGTTGGCCGCGAAAAGCGGGATAGCCGAAGATTTCGTTGAGTATTTCGAGCGACCGGGACATGGGGAAAGCGCGCACGGCGAGACAGAGATAACGAATTCTACCAATGCAGGACCGCGCATCGACGCCGTTCGGGCATCGCTGGCCGAATGGACGAGGGCAGCAGGAATCGCAGGACGAAAAAAAACCGCCCGGCACAAACCGGGCGGTTTCATGAAGCAAACGAGCCAGCAGCTTACTCGTTGGTATGCGGCTGCTGTTCCGCCGCCGGGGTTTCCGGCGTGCCGAAGTCGAACGACTCTTCGGCTGCGATCTGGTCGAAACGCTCGCGATCCGACGACTCCTTCGCACGGCGCGCCTTGTGGAACGCGAGACCCGTACCCGCCGGAATCAGACGGCCGACGATCACGTTTTCCTTCAGGCCGCGCAGGTCATCACGCTTGCCCATGATCGCCGCTTCGGTCAGCACGCGGGTCGTTTCCTGGAACGACGCCGCCGAGATGAACGAATCGGTCGACAGAGAAGCCTTCGTGATACCGAGCAGCACGTTGTCGTACGTGGCCGGGCGCTTGTCGTCGGCGATCATGCTGTCGTTTTCGTCCAGCATGTCCGAACGCTCGACCTGCTCGCCCGGGATGAAGCGCGTATCGCCGTTGTCGACGATCTGCACACGACGCAGCATCTGACGCACGATCACTTCAATGTGCTTGTCGTTGATCTTCACGCCCTGCAGACGGTACACGTCCTGCACTTCGTCCACGATGTAGCGCGACAGCGCCTCGATACCCTGCAGACGCAGGATGTCGTGCGGATCGGCAGGACCGTCGACGATCATTTCGCCCTTGTTGACGACCTGACCATCGTGCACCAGCACCTGCTTTTCCTTCGCGATCAGGAACTCGTGCTGATTGCCCTCGAGGTCCGTGATGACGAGACGCTGCTTGCCCTTCGTGTCCTTGCCGAACGACGTCGTGCCCGTGACTTCCGCCAGAATGCCGGCGTCCTTCGGCGAGCGCGCTTCGAACAGTTCGGCCACGCGCGGCAGACCACCGGTAATGTCACGCGTCTTCTGCGCTTCAACCGGGATACGCGCCAGCACTTCACCAACCTGCACTTGCTGACCATCCTTCACGGTGATCAGTGCGCCGACCTGGAAGCCGATCTGCACCGAATGCTCGGTGTTCGGGATCTTCACTTCCTCGCCGTTCGCGTCGAGCAGCTTCACCTGCGGACGCACGCTCTTCGAAGCCTGCGAACCGCGACGCTTCACGTCGATCACGACCAGGGTCGAAAGACCGGTCACGTCGTCGATCTGCTTCGCCACGGTCACGCCTTCCTCGACGTTCTCGAACTTCACCGTACCGCCCCACTCGGTGATGATCGGACGCGTCAGCGGGTCCCATTGAGCCAGTTGCGCACCGGCCTTGATGGTTGCGCCGTCGAGTTGCAGCAACGTTGCGCCGTACGGGATCTTGTGACGCTCACGCTCGCGACCGAGGTCGTCCGCGATGATCGCCTCGCCCGAACGCGAAATGACGACCTGCTCGCCCTTCGCGTTGGTGACGTAACGCATGGTGGCCGTGAAGCGCACCGTACCGTTCGACTTCGCTTCCACCGTTGAAGCAACCGCCGCACGCGATGCCGCGCCACCGATGTGGAACGTACGCATGGTCAGCTGCGTGCCCGGCTCGCCGATCGACTGTGCCGCGATCACGCCGACAGCCTCGCCGACGTTCACGCGCGAACCGCGGCCGAGGTCGCGGCCGTAGCACGCGGCGCACAGGCCATAACGCGTTTCGCAGGTCAGCGGCGTGCGCACGCGCACTTCGTCGATACCCAGGCGCTCGATTTCTTCCACTGCGTCTTCGTCGAGCAGATCGCCCGATGCATACAGCGTCTCTTGCGTTTCCGGATTGACGACGTCCGCCACCGCGACGCGGCCGAGAATCCGGTCACGCAGCGCTTCAACCACTTCACCGCCTTCGACCAGCGCCTTCATGGCCACGCCGTTCGAGGTGCCGCAATCGTCTTCGACCACGACCAGATCCTGCGTCACGTCGACCAGACGACGCGTCAGGTAACCCGAATTCGCCGTCTTCAGTGCCGTATCAGCCAGACCCTTACGTGCACCGTGGGTCGAGATGAAGTACTGCAACACGTTCAAGCCTTCGCGGAAGTTCGCGGTAATCGGCGTCTCGATAATGGAGCCGTCCGGCTTCGCCATCAGGCCGCGCATACCGGCCAGCTGACGAATCTGCGTCGCCGAACCGCGCGCGCCCGAGTCGGCCATCATGTAGATCGAGTTGAACGATTCCTGACGCGTGTCCTTGCCGTCGCGATCGACCACCGGTTCCGTCGAGAGCTGCTCCATCATCGCCTTGCCGACCGCTTCCGACGTGTTCGACCAGATGTCGACCACGTTGTTGTAGCGTTCCTGCGCGGTGACGAGACCCGACATGTACTGACGGTCGTATTCCTTCACCTTCTTCGCGGCGTCGCCGACGATGGTCTCTTTCTGCGGCGGCACGAGCATGTCGTCCACGCAGATCGAGATACCGGCACGCGTGGCCAGCCGGAAGCCCATCTGCATCAGCTGGTCGGCGAAGATCACCGTTTCGCGCAGACCGCACTTGCGGAATGCCGTGTTGATCAGCTGCGAAATCTGCTTCTTCTTCAGCGGCTTGTTCAGCACCGTGAACGGCAGGCCCGGCGGCAGGATTTCCGACAGGATCGAACGGCCGACCGTGGTCGCGTACAGCGAGATCTTCGGCACGAACTTCGGTGCGCCTTCGCTCGTGTCTTCGTTTGCCACCATTTCGGTGATACGCACGTTGACGCGCGAAGCCAGTTCGACTTCCTTGTTCTCGTACGCGCGGATGGCTTCCGACACGTCCGTGAACGTCAGGCCTTCGCCCTTGCCGTTGATCGCTTCACGCGACGCGTAGTACAGGCCGAGCACGATATCCTGCGACGGCACGATCGACGGATCGCCGTTGGCCGGGAACAGGACGTTGTTCGACGCCAGCATCAGCGTGCGCGCTTCCATCTGCGCTTCCAGCGACAGCGGCACGTGCACGGCCATCTGGTCACCGTCGAAGTCGGCGTTGAACGCCGCGCAGACGAGCGGATGCAACTGGATGGCCTTGCCTTCGATCAGCACCGGCTCGAACGCCTGGATGCCCAGACGGTGCAGCGTCGGCGCGCGGTTCAGCATGACCGGATGCTCGCGGATCACCTCTTCGAGGATGTCCCACACCACCGGCGTCTGGTTCTCGACTTCCTTCTTCGCAGCCTTGATGGTCGTCGCGACGCCCATCACTTCCAGCTTGTTGAAGATGAACGGCTTGAACAGTTCGAGCGCCATCAGCTTCGGCAGACCGCACTGATGCAGCTTGAGCGTCGGGCCGACCACGATCACCGAACGGCCCGAGTAGTCGACGCGCTTGCCCAACAGGTTCTGACGGAAACGACCGCCCTTACCCTTGATCATGTCGGCGAGCGACTTCAGCGGACGCTTGTTCGCGCCGGTCATCGCCTTGCCGCGACGGCCGTTGTCGAGCAGCGAGTCGACCGCTTCCTGCAGCATCCGCTTTTCGTTGCGGACGATGATTTCAGGCGCCTTCAGCTCGAGCAGACGCTTCAACCGGTTGTTACGGTTGATCACGCGGCGATACAGGTCGTTCAGGTCCGACGTCGCGAAACGGCCGCCGTCCAGCGGCACGAGCGGACGCAGTTCCGGCGGCAGCACCGGCAGCACTTCGAGGACCATCCAGTCCGGCTTGATGCCCGAACGCTGGAAAGCCTCGAGCACCTTGAGGCGCTTCGCGTACTTCTTGATCTTCGCTTCGGAACCGGTGTTCTTCAGTTCCGTGCGCAGCATCTCGACCTGTTCGTCGATGTTGATCGCGCGCAGCAGCTCACGCACGCCTTCCGCGCCCATTTCGGCACGGAATTCGTCGCCGTATTCCTCGACCTTGTTGTAGTAATCCTCTTCCGTCATGATCTGCCGCGCTTTCAGCGGCGTCATGCCCGGATCGATCACCACATACGCTTCGAAGTACAGCACGCGTTCGATGTCGCGCAGCGTCATGTCGAGCACCATGCCCAGACGCGACGGCAGCGATTTCAGGAACCAGATGTGCGCGACCGGCGAGGCCAGTTCGATGTGGCCCATCCGTTCGCGACGCACCTTCGCCAGCGTCACTTCGACGCCGCACTTCTCGCAGATCACGCCGCGATGCTTGAGGCGCTTGTACTTGCCGCACAGGCACTCGTAGTCCTTGATCGGACCAAAGATCTTCGCGCAGAACAGACCATCCCGTTCCGGCTTGAAGGTGCGGTAGTTGATGGTCTCCGGCTTCTTGACTTCGCCGAACGACCACGAGCGGATCTTGTCGGGCGACGCGAGGCCGATCTTGATCGCATCAAAAACTTCTTCTTGTTGGACTTGCTTGAATAGATCGAGCAGAGCTTTCATTGCTTTCTCTCCGTAGTCCGATTAGTTGCGGTCGAGATCGATGTCGATGCCGAGCGAGCGGATTTCCTTCACCAACACGTTGAAGGATTCCGGCATGCCCGCGTCGATCACGTGATCGCCCTTGACGAGGTTCTCATAAACCTTCGTCCGGCCCGTCACGTCGTCCGACTTGACCGTCAGCATTTCCTGCAGCACGTACGACGCGCCATACGCCTCGAGTGCCCACACTTCCATTTCACCGAAGCGCTGGCCACCGAACTGCGCCTTACCACCCAGCGGCTGCTGCGTGACGAGCGAGTACGGACCGGTCGAACGCGCGTGCATCTTGTCGTCGACCAAGTGGTGCAGCTTCAGGTAGTGCATGTAACCGACCGTGACCGTGCGCTCGAATGCTTCGCCCGTGCGGCCGTCGTACAGCGTGACCTGGTTCTTCGAGGGCGTCATGCCGAGGTTCGTGGCGATGTCGTCCGGGTAAGCCAGATCCAGCGCGCGCGACATTTCGTCTTCCGTGGCGCCGTCGAACACCGGCGTCGCGAACGGCACGCCTTCGCGCAGGTTCTTCGCCAGTTCGAGGATCTCGTCGTCGGAGAAGCTTTCCAGCTCTTCCTTGCGGCCCGACTCGTTGTAGATCTTCGTCAGGAACTGACGCATCTCTTCGATCTTCGCCTGACGCTGCATCATCTCGCCGATACGCCAGCCCAGACCCTTCGCGGCCCAGCCCAGATGCACTTCGAGAATCTGACCCACGTTCATCCGCGACGGCACGCCGAGCGGATTCAGCACCACGTCTGCCGGACGGCCATCGGCCATGTACGGCATGTCTTCGATCGGCACGATCTTCGACACGACACCCTTGTTGCCGTGACGGCCCGCCATCTTGTCGCCCGGCTGCAGGCGACGCTTCACGGCGAGATAGACCTTGACCATCTTCAGCACGCCCGGCGGCAGTTCGTCGCCTTGCGTGAGCTTCTTGCGCTTCTCTTCGAACGCGAGGTCGAACTGGTGACGCTTCTGCTCGATCGAGTCCTTGATCGCTTCCAGCTGTGCCGCTGCGTCTTCGTCCGCGAGGCGGATGTCGAACCAGTGGTAGTGGTCGAGATCTTCGAGGTACGCGAGGTCGATCTTCGTGCCCTTCGCGAGCTTCTTCGGACCACCGTTCGCGACCTTGCCGTTCAGCATGCGGGCGAGACGCGAGAACGCGTCGCCTTCCACGATGCGCAGCTGGTCGTTCAAATCGAGGCGATAGCGCTTCAGTTCATCGTCGATGATCTGTTGCGCGCGCTTGTCACGCGTGATGCCTTCGCGCGTGAACACCTGCACGTCGATCACCGTGCCGCTCATGCCCGACGGCACGCGCAGCGACGTGTCCTTCACGTCCGAGGCCTTCTCGCCGAAGATCGCGCGCAGCAGCTTTTCTTCCGGCGTCAGTTGGGTCTCGCCCTTCGGCGTGACCTTGCCGACCAGCACGTCGCCTGCTTCGACTTCCGCGCCGATGTACACGATGCCCGACTCGTCGAGACGGCCAAGCTGCACTTCGGCCAGGTTCGAGATGTCGCGCGTGATTTCTTCCGGTCCGAGCTTCGTGTCGCGTGCAACGACGTTCAGTTCTTCGATGTGGATCGACGTGTAACGGTCATCCGCGACGACCTTTTCCGAGATCAGGATCGAGTCTTCGAAGTTGTAGCCGTTCCACGGCATGAACGCGACCAGCATGTTCTGGCCGAGCGCGAGCTCGCCCAGATCGGTCGAGGCGCCGTCGGCCAGCACGTCGCCGCGCGCCACCTTGTCGCCGACCTTCGCGATCGGACGCTGGTTGATGTTCGTGTTCTGGTTCGAACGCGTGTACTTGATCAGGTTGTAGATGTCCACGCCGACGTCGCCGGCGACGGCTTCATCGTCGTTCACGCGGATCACGATACGGCCCGCGTCGACGTAATCCACCACGCCGCCACGCAGTGCCTGGACCGTCGTACCCGAGTCGACCGCCACCGTGCGCTCGATGCCCGTACCGACGACCGGCTTTTCCGGACGCAGGCAAGGCACGGCCTGACGCTGCATGTTCGAACCCATCAACGCGCGGTTCGCGTCATCGTGCTCGAGGAACGGAATCAGCGATGCCGCCACCGACACGATCTGCGACGGCGCCACGTCCATGTACTGGATGCGGTCCGGCGTGACCATCAGCGTTTCGCCGGCTTCACGCGACGACACGAGTTCGTCGGTCAGCGTGCCGTCTTCGGCCACCGCGGCGTTCGCCTGGGCGATCACGTAACGACCTTCTTCGATCGCCGACAGATAGTCGATCTGATCCGTCACCTTGCTGTCCGTGACCTTGCGATACGGCGTTTCGAGGAAGCCGTATTCGTTCAGGTGCGCGTACAGCGCGAGCGAGTTGATCAGGCCGATGTTCGGACCTTCCGGCGTTTCGATCGGGCACACGCGGCCATAGTGCGTGGGGTGCACGTCGCGGACTTCGAAGCCTGCGCGCTCACGCGTCAGACCGCCCGGGCCCAGTGCGGAAACACGGCGCTTGTGCGTGATTTCCGAGAGCGGGTTGGTCTGGTCCATGAACTGCGACAGCTGCGACGAACCGAAGAACTCGCGAATCGCCGACGAAATCGGCTTCGAGTTGATCAGGTCGTGCGGCATCAGGTTTTCGCTTTCTGCCTGGCCGAGACGTTCCTTCACGGCGCGCTCGACACGCACGAGACCCGCGCGGAACTGGTTCTCCGCGAGTTCGCCGACGCAACGCACGCGACGATTGCCCAAGTGGTCGATATCGTCCACTTCGCCCTTGCCGTTGCGCAGCTCGACGAGAATCTTGATGGTCGCGAGGATGTCGTCGTCCTGCAGCGTCATCGGGCCGATGATTTCATCGCGGCCCACGCGGCGGTTGAACTTCATGCGGCCGACCTTCGACAGGTCGTACGCGTCTTCGCTGTAGAACAGACGGTTGAACAGCGCCTCGACCGCTTCTTCGGTCGGCGGCTCGCCCGGACGCATCATGCGGTAGATCGCGATGCGCGCGGCCATGCGGTCGGCGGTTTCGTCGATACGCAGCGTCGACGAGATGTACGGGCCTTGGTCCAGGTCGTTCGTGTAGAGCGTCTGGATGTCCTTGACCTTCGCTTCGCGCAGCTTCTCGAGCACCGTCTCGGTGATTTCCTCGTTGGCGTTCGCGATCACTTCGCCCGTTTCCGGATCGATCACGTTCTTCGCCAGCACGCGGCCGAGCAGATAGTCCTCGGGCACCGAGATGAACTTCGTCTTGGCGTTTTCGAGGTCGCGAATGTGCTTCGCGTTGATCCGCTTGTCCTTCGTGACGATGACGCTGCCTTCGCGATCCTGGATGTCGAAGCGCGCGACTTCACCGCGCAGGCGCTCGGGAACGAATTCCATTTGCGCGCCTTCGCTCATCAACTGGAAGTTGTCGAACACGAAGAAGTTCGCGAGGATCTGTTCCGGCGACAGGCCGATGGCCTTCAGCAGGATCGTGACCGGCATCTTGCGGCGACGGTCGACGCGGAAGTACAGCACGTCCTTCGGATCGAATTCGAAGTCGAGCCACGAACCACGGTAAGGGATGATGCGTGCCGAGAACAGCAGCTTGCCGGAGCTGTGCGTCTTGCCCTTGTCGTGCTCGAAGAACACGCCAGGCGAACGGTGGAGCTGCGACACGATCACGCGCTCGGTACCGTTGATGACGAACGAGCCGGTCGGCGTCATGAGCGGAATTTCGCCCATGTAGACTTCCTGCTCCTTCACTTCCTTGACGACCGGCTTGCTCGGGGATTCCTTGTCGAGCAGAACCAGGCGCACTTTCGCGCGCAGGGCCGAGCAGTACGTCAGGCCGCGCTGCTGGCATTCCTTGATGTTGAATGCGGGCGGCGACAGCATGTAGCTGACGAATTCGAGCCGCGCGAAACCGTTGTGCGAAACGATCGGGAAAACAGAGCTGAACGCAGCCTGCAAGCCTTCTGCCTTGCGCTGCGACGAGGACGTATCCGCTTGCAGAAACGTCTGGAATGATTCAAGCTGGGTTGCCAGCAAGAAGGGAACTTGGTGAACGATGGGGCGCTTCGCGAAACTCTTGCGAATACGCTTCTTCTCGGTGAAGGAATATTGCATACGATCTCCGAATCACGGCGGGCGTTGCCGAGGCGGGATACCTCGGCGTCACCGCCCGGTGTTCACCGACTGAGACCCGCGCAGCTGTCCGGGGAGGACGCGCGAATCTAGAAGCTTGGTGGTTGGCCGCTACCAACCGCTGGCTGACGGCAGCGGATGCCTGTGTTTCCCGCTACCCGACCAAACTTGCCTTCTGCAGTCGCTTCAGAAGACAAAGAAAACTGCCGGAAAAGTCTGCCGATCCGACCGTCATCTTTGGCCTCTATGAGGACTTTCGTACCTGTTGGCAAGCACGAAAACTGCGTCCCCACAAAGCACAAAAAGGCCGGCGGTGAAAAACCGCCAGCCTTCGCATAGCGCGCTGAAACTTACTTGATTTCAGCCTTCGCGCCAGCTTCTTCCAGCTTCTTCTTCGCTTCTTCAGCGGCTGCCTTCGGAACTGCTTCCTTGACAGGCTTCGGTGCGCCGTCGACCAGGTCCTTCGCTTCCTTCAGGCCGAGACCCGTCAGTTCGCGAACAGCCTTGATGACGGAAACCTTGTTCGCGCCCACTTCGACCAGGTTCACGGTGAACTCGGTTTGCTCTTCAGCAGCAGCAGCGCCGCCGCCAGCACCTGCGGGGCCAGCGACTGCAACAGCAGCTGCCGACACGCCAAACTTCTCTTCGAACGCCTTGACCAGCTCGTTCAGTTCCAGAACGGACATCGAGCCAACGGCTTCGAGGATGTCTTCTTTTGCGATTGCCATGTGAAATACTCCTAGATTGAATTCGGATCGAGCTAGCGATCTAGCTTTGCCTAACTTAAGCGACTAGCGCCCAAGCGTGATCGTTACGCAGCTTCGCTCTGCTTCTTTTCAGCCAGCGCGGCGAGAGCGCGCGCAAAGCCGGAAACAGGTGCCTGCATGACGAACAGCAGCTTGGAGAGCAGTTCTTCGCGGCTCGGGATGCTGGCCAGCGCTTGCACGCCTGCCTTGTCCATCACCTTGCCTTCGTAGGAACCAGCCTTGATGATCAACTTGTCATTGCTCTTGCCGAAGTCATTGACGACCTTGGCAGCGGCAATGGCATCTTCCGAGATGCCGTAGATCAGAGGACCGGTCATCTGCTCAGCCAGCGGAGCGAACGGGGTACCTTCGACGGCGCGACGCGCCAACGTGTTCTTCAACACGCGGAGATACACCTGTTGCTCACGCGCTTTCGCGCGCAGCTTGGTCAGATCGCCAACCGTGATCCCACGATACTCAGCGAGCACCATCGTCTGAGCCTTCGCGACTTCCGCGGCGACTTCAGCGACAACTGCCTGCTTATCTTCTTTGTTCAGTGGCACGGTTAAACCTCCAGATTCGATGCATTCGGGCCACAAACCCTGGTGCACCACGTTCAAAACGGCGTCCGACTGTTAGGAGTATCTCGATCGATCGGTGACCATCCTGTTAGACGATCGACAACCGACTTCAACCACTGCAAAACTGTTTCGGGTTCGCCATCTGCGTTGGCTCGAATTAAGGCGATGCCTGCCTGCTGCATCACCGCCAACGGTCTTTGACAACCGGTCACACGATTCGGAACTGCAATCCTGCGACCGCCCAAAGCCCTTTATCAGCGCGATCGTCCGATCGCGCTCGACATTCTTACTGTTGCGCCAGCGTGCCTTGATCCACGCGAACGCCGACACCCATCGTGCTCGACACAGCGATCTTGCGCAGGTAGACACCCTTGCTCGTTGCCGGCTTCGCCTTTTGCAGCGCTTCGATCAGCGCAGCCAGGTTCTGACGCAGCGACGCGGATTCGAACGACGCGCGACCAATCGTGCCATGGATGATACCGGCCTTGTCGACGCGGAACTGGACTTGACCAGCCTTTGCGTTCTTGACGGCTTGCGCCACGTCCGGCGTGACCGTACCGACCTTCGGGTTCGGCATCAGGCCGCGCGGGCCGAGGATCTGACCCAGCGTACCGACGACACGCATCGTGTCCGGCGAAGCGATCACGATGTCGAAATTCAGGTTACCGGCCTTGACTTGCTCGGCCAGGTCTTCCATGCCGACGATGTCAGCGCCAGCAGCGCGAGCCTGCTCGGCCTTTTCGCCCTGCGCGAACACCGCGACGCGGACCGACTTGCCCGTACCGGCCGGCAGAACGACCGAACCGCGAACCACCTGGTCCGACTTCTTCGCGTCGATGCCGAGCTGCACGGCGACGTCGATCGACTCGTCGAACTTGGCGCTCGCGCATTCCTTCACGAGAGCCAGTGCGTCGTCGATCGCGTACAGCTTCTGACGATCAACCTTGCTTGCGAATGCCTGAAGGCGCTTAGAAAGCTTAGCCATTTACACGCCCTCCACAGTGATGCCCATCGAACGCGCGCTGCCGGCGATCGTGCGCACGGCTGCGTCCAGATCAGCTGCCGTAAGATCCGGCATCTTCGTCTTTGCGATTTCTTCCGCTTGAGCGCGGGTGATGTTGCCGACCTTGTCGGTGTGCGGCTTCGCCGAGCCCTTCTGCACTGCCGCTGCCTTCTTGATCAGAACAGTAGCCGGCGGCGTCTTCATGATGAAGGTGAAGCTCTTGTCCGCGAATGCCGTGATGACGACCGGCACCGGCAGACCCGGCTCCATACCTTGAGTCTGCGCGTTGAACGCCTTGCAGAACTCCATGATGTTCAGGCCACGCTGGCCCAGTGCCGGACCGACCGGCGGCGACGGGTTGGCTTTACCTGCAGGAATCTGCAGCTTGATAAAGCCGATGATTTTCTTTGCCATGTTGAAAACCTCTGCTGAACGCGCGAGCGTTCGGTGAGTGATAGCGCGCGTTCGGCTTGATGCCTACTGACGCTCCTCAACAGCCATGACGCGGGCTGTAAGCGCGAATCGCGCGATGACCGTGAGGTCACGCGCGAGAATCAGATTCAAGTCTTCTCGACCTGGCCGAACTCGAGTTCGACTGGCGTCGATCGTCCAAAAATGGTCACTGAGACACGCACCTTGGACTTTTCGTAGTTGACTTCCTCGACGTTGCCGTTGAAGTCGGTGAAAGGACCTTCCTTCACCCGAACCATTTCGCCTACTTCGAAGAGCGTCTTCGGCCGCGGCTTCTCGACACCTTCCTGCATCTGCGACATGATCTTTTCGACTTCACGCGGCGAAATCGGGCTGGGCCGATTCCGCGCTCCGCCGACGAACCCTGTGACCTTCGCCGTATTCTTGACGAGATGCCACGTTTCGTCCGTCATTTCCATCTCGACCAGGACGTAGCCCGGGAAGAAACGACGCTCGGTGACCGACTTGTGGCCACCCTTGACTTCTACCACTTCCTCAGTCGGCACCAGAATCTGGCCAAACTGGTCCTGCATACCTGCCCGATCGATGCGCTCCTGAAGCGCACGTTGCACGCTCTTCTCCATGCCGGAGTAGGCGTGCACCACGTACCAACGCTTTCCGCTCGGGGATGTCGGAGTATCGCTCATATCATTTCCATCCCAGAATCGCCGAGAAAATCACCCATTCGATTGACTTGTCGCTAAGCCAAAGGAATATGGCCATGATCAGTACAAACGCGAAGACCACCAAGGTTGTTTGCGTAGCCTCTTTGCGAGTAGGCCACACGACCTTGCGGACTTCCTTGTACGAGTCCTTGGCAAAGGCGATGAACCCTTTCCCCGGCGCAGAGAAAAGACCGACCGCGACACCCGCGATGACGCCGACAACAAGGGCCGCTCCGCGGAAGTACCATTCTTGGCCAGAAAGCCAGAAGAAACCCACGAACCCGGCCAAGACCAACAATACGCCAGCCACCAACATCAACTTGTCGCCGGAAGTATTTACAGTTTCGACGGAAGGATTCGCCATAACACCTTAAACACAGCGCCACGAGGCGCAAGAATTTGGCAGGGGCAGAGGGAATCGAACCCCCAACCTTCGGTTTTGGAGACCGACGCTCTGCCAGTTGAGCTATACCCCTAAACCATTTGGAGTCGCCGAAAGCCGACGACTCCGAAACCACAAACTACCGAGAAGATTTCTGGCTCTTACTCGATAATCTTCGCCACGACACCGGCGCCGACGGTACGACCGCCTTCACGGATAGCGAAACGCAGACCTTCTTCCATGGCGATCGGGGCGATCAGCTTGACCGTGATCGACACGTTGTCGCCCGGCATCACCATTTCCTTGTCCTTCGGCAGCTCGATCGAGCCCGTCACGTCCGTCGTACGGAAGTAGAACTGCGGACGGTAGTTGTTGAAGAACGGCGTGTGGCGGCCGCCTTCGTCCTTGCTCAGCACGTACACTTCAGCCGTGAAGTGCGTGTGCGGCGTGATCGAACCCGGCTTGGCCAGAACCTGGCCACGCTCCACGTCTTCACGCTTCGTGCCACGCAGCAGGATACCGACGTTGTCGCCTGCCTGACCCTGGTCGAGCAGTTTGCGGAACATTTCCACGCCCGTGCAGGTCGTCTTCACCGTCGTCTTGATACCGACGATTTCGATTTCCTCGCCAACCTTCACCACGCCACGCTCGATACGGCCCGTCACCACCGTGCCGCGACCCGAGATCGAGAACACGTCTTCCACCGGCATCAGGAACGAACCGTCAACCGCGCGTTCCGGCGTCGGGATGTACGTGTCCAGCGCGTCGGCCAGGCTCATGATCGCCACTTCGCCCAGCTCGCCCGTGTCGCCTTCCAGCGCCAGCTTGGCCGAACCCTTCACGATCGGCGTGTCGTCGCCCGGGAAGTCGTACTTCGAGAGAAGCTCGCGCACTTCCATTTCGACCAGCTCGAGCAGCTCGGCGTCGTCGACCATGTCGCACTTGTTCAGGAACACGATGATGTACGGCACGCCGACCTGACGGGCCAGCAGGATGTGCTCGCGCGTTTGCGGCATCGGGCCGTCAGCGGCCGAGCACACCAGAATTGCGCCGTCCATCTGCGCGGCGCCCGTGATCATGTTCTTCACGTAGTCGGCGTGGCCCGGGCAGTCGACGTGTGCGTAGTGGCGGTTAGCCGTTTCGTACTCGACGTGCGCGGTGTTGATCGTGATGCCGCGCGCCTTTTCTTCCGGTGCCGCGTCGATCTGGTCGTATGCCTTCGCTTCGCCGCCGAACTTCTTGGTCAGCACCGTGGTGATCGCTGCCGTCAGCGTGGTCTTGCCGTGGTCAACGTGACCGATCGTACCGACGTTCACGTGCGGCTTGGTCCGCTCGAATTTACCTTTGGCCATTTTCGACTCCTAACAGGATTTTCGCACCTTGCGCCGCGCGCAACTTACTGGACAAATACTGCTGGTGCCCATGGGCAGGATCGAACTGCCGACCTCTCCCTTACCAAGGGAGTGCTCTACCACTGAGCCACATGGGCACTGCTAACCGACACTGGAGCGGGTGAAGGGAATCGAACCCTCGTCATAAGCTTGGAAGGCTTCTGCTCTACCATTGAGCTACACCCGCGAGGGTTGGATTCCCTTACCGCTTGAATTCTGGTGGAGGAGGTTGGATTCGAACCAACGTAGGCGTAAGCCAACAGATTTACAGTCTGCCCCCTTTAGCCACTCGGGCACCCCTCCGCAGAGAACTATCGATTATGGGGTAACAACACGCCCTTGTCAAGCGTTTCTTACGACCCGAGCACGACGCTCTTACTTATAGGTATGACGAAACGCAAAAACCCCACCTTTGTGGGGTGGGGTTTTTGTTTTGAGCATGAGGAGCCTGACGATTACCTACTTTCACACGGGTGATCCGCACTATCATCGGCGTGGAGTCGTTTCACGGTCCTGTTCGGGATGGGAAGGGGTGGTACCGACTCGCTATGGTCATCAGGCATGACTTGTTGTTGTGTCGTCGGGGACGGCACAACCAA
>NZ_JARUXT010000001.1:2607576-2716489 GCF_031451075.1 Caballeronia sp. LZ043
GAAACCGGTCGCTCACTCAACGTACTGACGATGATTAATCCGTCCTAAGACAGATAAACCTTCCTCTGATACTTCGTGTGAGACTCTTGATACTTTTGCTATTACCGATTCAAGGAACCGGCCGCACCCGCATCAAGCGCCCACACTTATCGGCTGTTAGTTTTTAAAGAGCACATCGCAGAACAGAACCACTGCACTTCCGTCTTGCGTCGCTGCATCAGCAGCAGAGAAACGAGATTATGAGGAATCTTTTTCTCCTTGTCAACACTATTTTTTGGCTTTCGCTTCAAAATTTGCCGACTTGGAGGCCGCCCGTTTCGCAGCGGCCCAACGTCTTGCGACGAGGGGCTGAATAGTAGGCCAAGCAAACGCGGATGACAAGGTGATGAAGCAACTTTTTTGCAAACGCTTCATTTCTGCGCCGGTTTGGCAGTGCTCATGACGAATTCAGGCGGGACCGCAGCGGCCATCGCGGCATATCCCGCGTCGCTCGGATGAATGTGATCGCCGCTGTCGTACCGCTTCTGCAACGCCGTCGGGTGCACCGGGTCGCGCAGCGCCTGATCGAAGTCGATCACGCCATCGAACGCGCGGCTCGCCCGGATCGACTGGTTGACTGCCGTGCGGATCGCCTCCCGCTCAGGCGGCAGCGAGGCCGGCGTCAGCGTCGCGCCATAAATCTTGACGCCGCGCTGGTGCGCCTGCGCAATCAGCCGCTGGTAGCCGCGGACCAGCGCATCGGCGTTGACTTCCGTATGGGGCGCGTCGCAATCCAGGCCGGCATGCGCTGGCATCGCCATGAAATTGATGTCATTGATGCCGATCAGCAGGATCACCGCGCGCACGCCCGGCTGACGCAAGGCATCACGCTCGAAACGGCTCACCACGGCTTCCCCGTAGCAGGGCGAGTTGCTCAGCAGCCGATTCCCGCTGATGCCCGCGTTCACGACCGCCGTCTGCGAGCCATCCTTCCGCGCGATCTGCCTCGCGAGCGCATCGGTCCAGCGGCGATTGGCATTGAGCGACGAGCGCATGCCGTCGGTGATCGAATCGCCGATCGCCACCACCGCGTGCGCCGACGCGTTCTCCACCGCCACATTCGTCAGCCACGCGTACTGCGTGAACCGCGTGCGGAACGCGCCGGCGGAACTGTCGTCGGCATGGTTGCCAGGCGTCGAAACGTAATTCACCTGGCTCGCGATCCGATGCCACGCGACCAGTTTCTGGTCCTTCCCCACAAACATGCTCACGGCTAGCGGCTGCTGCGCATCGACGGCGAAATCAACCGGATCGCTCGTGATCTGGGCGCCCGGCGCCACGGTCACGCTCTTTTGCCCGCCGAACAGCACCGGCCGCGCGCTGCCCGGACGAAGCGCCGCGCCGCTGCCGCCCGCCGATCGCGCGACACTCATCGCGTCGACCACCAGCGGCTCCGTCCCGAAGGTATTGCTGATACGCAGGCGCACCCGCTTGCCGTCGGCCTGGGGATAGACGACCTGCCGAACGGTCCGTCCGCCAACCTCCGGCGCGCGGTACAGCGGCGGCAAGTTCGCCAGTTGCGGAATGGCCTGCAGCGCCGTGCCCCACGCGCTGACCCAGTGCTCGCCGGCGGACGGCTCGGCGGTGTCGGCGGCGAAGGCGTGCGGAACGAAGAGGGATTGCGCGAGCAGCGCAGCCGCGCAGATCGCGGTGAGAACAGGGCGTTTCATTCGGCGAAGGCGTGCGGAAAAGGATCGATTGTGCCTGAAGCGCCGGATCCGCCACGGCGCGATTCGTGCGAAACCTTCGCCTGCGGGAACGGAACGTCCGGTTTGGCCTCACAATGCAGCCAGTTCATTTTTCGCCGTCCGCTCCGGACGGCTCGCAGGCTCATCGATATGCAATCAAAAACCACTGTTCCTCAGCGACTCGACTGGGAAGAGGACGGCGAAAGCCGCTCGGCCCACTGGCGATCGGAAAGCGGCAACTCGCCGCCAAAACGCGTGGTCATCGGACATGACCAGATGACCGCCGATAACGCCTACCGGCTCGCCTGCGAAGGCACGGCAATCATCTGGCGCGGCGACTTCCAGAACGCCCGGCAGCTTCTGCAGGCGATGGCGCGCCGCATCGACAACAAGCCGCGCAAGGCCAGGAAAGCCGCGCCGGAAACCTCGCCGGTCGATACCTTCAATCTGCACCGCCTCGCCCAGTCGCAACGCGCCCGCACCCTGGCGATGCTCGTGCTGCCGCTCGACGAGCACTACGCCATTCCGTTGCGCCGCGCGCCCGACGTGCGCGAGGCCTGCGAGGAAGCGTACGGTCCGGCATCCGGCGAGGGGTCGGTGGTGTCCTTGCGGGAAGTGCTCGGGCTGGTCGGGGCGCACGAGTGGCGCAAGAAGGGCGTCGAGATCGCGGCGCTCGGCGCGCGCATCCATCCGTGGTACGGCGTGTTCTCGCCGGTGCGTGGCGAGTACGTCGAGCTGGTCGCGAACCAGCCGTTGCCGTCGCGGGAACTGGCCTTCGATATCGGCACTGGCACGGGTGTGCTGGCCGCGCTGCTCGCCCGACGCGGCGTCGAGCGCGTGGTGGCGACGGAACTCGATGCCCGCGCCCTCGCCTGCGCCCGGGAGAACGTTTCGCGGCTCGGACTTGGCCGTCAGGTCGAAGTCACGGAAGCCAATTTATTTCCCGCCGGCCGCGCGCCGCTGATCGTCTGCAATCCGCCCTGGCTGCCCGCGCGCCCGAGCGCCGCGATCGAGCACGCGATCTACGATCCCGACAGCCGCATGCTGCGTGGTTTCCTCGACGGCCTCGCCGCGCA
The DNA here is from genome assembly GCF_031451075.1 of Caballeronia sp. LZ043. Classification (NCBI taxonomy): domain Bacteria; kingdom Pseudomonadati; phylum Pseudomonadota; class Betaproteobacteria; order Burkholderiales; family Burkholderiaceae; genus Caballeronia; species Caballeronia sp. LZ043. The sequence goes on from NZ_JARUXT010000001.1 coordinate 2,610,380, forward strand.
TCTCACACCTGGCGGCGAAGGCTGGCTGATCCTGTCCGACTTCGCCGAGCATCTCGGACTGCGCACGCGCGCGCAGTTGCAGGGATGGATCGATGCCGCCGGCCTGAAGGTGGACGGACGCATCGACGTGAAGCCGCATCATCCGCGCGCCGCCGACAAGACGGATCCGCTGCACGCCGCGCGTGCCGCGGAAGTGACGTCGCTCTGGCGTCTTGTGGCCGCCTAGTCTCATCTCCTGGCGGCTTCGGCGCTCAGCCGCGCCCGGCCAGCCAAGCGAGCGCGCCCTCGCCGGCGACGAGACCGCTCGCGAAACACGCCGTCAGCAGATAGCCGCCCGTCGGCGCTTCCCAATCGAGCATCTCGCCCGCGCAGAACACGCCGGGCAACGCGGTGAGCATCGAGCGCGCGTCGAGCGACTCGAACGCCACGCCGCCCGCGCTGCTGATCACTTCGGCGATCGGCCGCGGGCGCAGCAGGTGCAGCGGCAGCGCCTTGATGCGCTCGGCGAGGATGTCGTGATCGGCGAATTCGTCTTTGGTCAGGCACTCGCGCAGCAGCCCCGCTTTGACTCCGGTCAGGTGCAGCCGGCTGTGCAAATGGCTCGACATCGACCGCGCGCCGCGCGGATGCAGCACTTCGTCCCGCACCCGTTCGGCGGAAAGCTGCGGCACGAGATCCAGCAGCACCGTCGCGCCCTCGCCTGCGCTGGCGGCAATCCGCTCGCGGATCGGCGCCGACAGCGCGTAGATCAGACTGCCCTCGATGCCCTGCGCCGTGACCAGGCACTCGCCGACGCGCCACGCGGTTTCACCATCCGTGCCCGGCAGACCGAACGCGACCGACTTGAGCGGCTCGCCCGCGAAACGGCTGCTGAAGTGCTCGCTCCAGCCGACATCGAACCCGCAGTTCGACGGCAGAAACGGCCGCACCTCCACCCCGCGCGCCGCGAGCAGCGGCAAAGCGCCGCCGTCCGAACCCAGTTGCGGCCAGCTCGCGCCGCCGAGCGCGAGGATCAGCGCATCGTGACGAACCTGTTTCTCGCCGGTGGGCGTGGCAAACCGCGACGCCGACACGCCGTCTTCCGCCCAGCCGAGCCAGCGATGACGCATATGGAACGTCACACCCGCGCCGCGCAGCCGATGCAGCCAGGCGCGCAGCATCGGCGCGGCTTTCATGTCGGTGGGGAAAACGCGCCCGGAACTGCCGACGAAAGTCTCGACACCCAGTCCGTGCACCCACGTCCTCAGCGCGGCGGCGTCGAAACGCGCGAGCAATGGCGCGATATCCGGCCGACGGGCGCCGTAGCGCGAGAGAAACGCCTCGGCGGGTTCGGAATGCGTGAGGTTCATGCCGCCCTTGCCCGCCATCAGGAACTTGCGGCCGACGGAAGGCATGGCGTCGTACACATCGACACGCGCGCCGCCCGCCGCGAGCGCCTCGGCAGCCATGAGCCCGGCCGGGCCGCCGCCCACGACCGCGACCGCGACCGCGACGCCGCTCGATTCGATGTTGTCGGCTGAAGACATGCTGGATGGTCAAGAACGAATAGGAGCGACATTGTCGCACCCGGGCATCGGGACGCTTCGCGCTGCCCCCCGGCCGCCCCGCTTGCCGCTCGTAAGTCATTAAATAACAAAAAAGAATTTGGGCGCTCCCGCCCGGCCCAGTACGATCCCGCGATTCGTTGCATCAACAATCTTTTTCAAAATCAGACCGACCATGTCCGTATCCCTCGCGCCCGAGCCCGCCTCGACCAGCGCCTCAGCCCGCGCCGCCGATCCGCGCCCCGTCATCGAAAGCGCCGCCGATGTCTCCCGCCTCGTCAACCACGGCGCCGCCGTCGGCAGCGATGCACGCGTGGTCGTCGCGATCGCGCTCGGCGGCATCTTTCTCGATGCGTACGATCTGGGCGCGCTCGCCTTCGGCATGAAGGACATCGCGCGGGAATTCTCGCTGACCCCGACCGGCGCCGGCTTCGTCGCGTCCGCGATCACCTTCGGCGCGATCATCGGCGCGTTCCTCGGCGGCTATCTCACTGACAAGATCGGCCGCTATCGGGTCTTCATGGCCGACATGTTCTTCTTCGTCGTCGCGGCCATCGCCTGCGCGCTCGCGCCCAATGCCTGGACGCTCGGCGGCGCGCGCTTCGTGATGGGGCTGGGCGTGGGCATCGATTTGCCGGTCGCCATGGCCTTCCTCGCCGAGTTCTCGCGGCTGCAGGGCCGCGGCAACAAGGCCGCCCGCGTCGCGATGTGGTGCCCGGTCGGGGACGCGGCGATCAGCATCTCGTATCTGCTCGTGCTCGGCCTGTATGCCGTCCTGCCTGCACACAACGCCGGCTGGCTCTGGCGCCTGATCCTCGGCTTCGGCGCGGTGCCGGCGATCGCGATCATCGTGATCCGCAGCCGCTACATGAGCGAATCGCCGGTCTGGGCGGCGAACCAGGGCGATCTCAAGGGCGCGGCGGCCATCCTCAAGCGTTCGTACGGCATCGATGCCCGCGTCGCCGACACGCCCGTCGCCCCGCCCAAGGCGCGCCGCGCGACGTGGAGCAACTACGGCGCGCTGCTGCGCGGCGTCTATCTACGCCGCACCGTGCTCGCGACCGTCATCGCGATCGCTTCCTCGTTCGCGTACAACGCCGTCGCGTTCGGCCTGCCGGTGATCATCTCGAGCTTCCTCGCCCAGTCGATGCTCACGACCATTCTTGCCTCGCTCGCGCTCAATCTCTGCTTCGCGTTCGCCGGCGGCCTGTTCTCGGTGCGCACCGTGCCGAAATACGGCGCCTGGAAGCTGTCGGTGGTCGGCTACGCGTTTCAGCTGGCCGCGCTCGTCGGGCTCGCGATCGTCGGCAAGCCTTCGAGCGGCGCCGAAGTCGTGCTCGCCATCGGCTTCCTGGCCGCGTTCCTGCTTGGACAAGGCGTCGGACCGGGCTCGCACAGCATGACTTTCGCGTCGCTGAGCTATCCGACTTCGCTGCGCGGCGTCGGCGTCGGGTTCAATCAGACCCTGATGCGCGCCAGTTCGACCGTCTCGCTGTTCCTGTTCCCCGTGCTGTCCGCGGCGCTCGGCACGAAGGTGTTCTGGATCATCGCGGTGGCGCCGCTCGCCGGACTCGTCGCGCTGTTCGCGGTGCGCTGGGAACCGTCGGGCTATGACGTCGACGCCGAAGACTTCGCCGCGCAACAGGCGCGCTGAGTCGGCAGCCTCTTCTTCTGCTTTCCGAGCGGCGGCAATCGCCGCCGCTCATTCGTCTCCGCTTTTCTCTCCTTCCGCCGTCCCCCCTTTGCGTCCGCACCGGCGCATCCGCCTCATCCCTCCCCACGCATGCGGATTTACCCCAGCCCGTTCGGAAAAATCATTCACCGACCGTCCGGTCGGTTTATAATCTCCCCACTGCGATTTCCTTGAGCGCGAGTGCCGCCATGTACACCCAATCCCTCGATATCCCCAGTCCCGCGCCGGATGCCTCGTCCGGCAAGCCGCCCGCCTCGTCCGATCAAAGGGCGGACCAGACCCGCTTCGACGCCGTGATGCAGGCCGACGGCAAGATCGAGGCGCAGGACTGGATGCCCGAGGCGTATCGCAAGACGCTGGTGCGGCAGATTTCCCAGCATGCGCATTCGGAGATCATCGGGATGCAGCCCGAGGGCAACTGGATCAGCCGCGCGCCGAGCCTGAAACGCAAGGCGATCCTGCTGGCCAAGGTCCAGGACGAGGCCGGCCACGGCCTCTATCTCTACAGCGCCGCTGAAACGCTGGGCGTCTCGCGCGATCAGCTGGTCGACGCGCTGCACGCCGGACGCGCCAAGTATTCGAGCATCTTCAATTACCCGACGCCCACCTGGGCCGATGTCGGCGTGATCGGCTGGCTGGTCGACGGCGCCGCGATCATGAATCAGATCCCGCTCTGCCGCTGCACGTACGGGCCCTACGCCCGCGCGATGATCCGCATCTGCAAGGAGGAGTCGTTCCATCAGCGCCAGGGCTTCGACGCGCTGCTCGCCATGATGAAAGGCACGCAGGCGCAGAAGGATCTGGTGCAGCAGGCGGTCAACCGCTGGTGGTGGCCGGTGCTGATGATGTTCGGCCCGAGCGACAAGGATTCGATCCACAGCGGGCAGTCGTTCGCGTGGGGCATCAAGCGCATCTCGAACGATGATCTGCGCCAGAAGTTCGTCGATGCCACCGTCGAGCAGGCGCGCATCCTGGGCGTCACGCTGCCCGACCCGGACTTGAGATGGGACGAGGCGCGCGGTGCGCACGACTACGGCGCGATCGACTGGGACGAGTTCTGGCGCGTCGTCAACGGCGACGGTCCGTGCAACAAGGAACGGCTCGCCACGCGCGTGAAGGCGCACAACGAGGGCGCGTGGGTGCGCGAAGCCGCGCTGGCCCACGCCGAGAAGCAGCGGGCGCGAACTCAAAAGCAAGCGGCCTGAGCCGGACGACGAGAAACAGGAGATGGAACGATGAACAAGGAATGGCCGATCTGGGAAGTGTTCGTGCGCAGCAAGCAGGGACTGGATCACAAACATTGCGGCAGCCTGCACGCGCCGGACGCGGGCGCGGCGCTGCGCATGGCGCGCGATGTGTACACGCGCCGCCAGGAAGGCGTGAGCATCTGGGTGGTGCCGTCGGCGGCGATCACGGCGTCGGATCCGGCGGACAAGGGCGAACTGTTCGAGCCGGCGGGCGACAAGATCTACCGTCATCCGACATTCTTCGTGCTGCCCGAAGAAATCAACCACATGTAAGGGCGCGGGACATGACTCAGGAACATCTCGCCTACGTGCTGCGCCTCGCCGACAACGCGCTGATCCTCGGCCAGCGCAACGCCGAATGGTGCAGTCACGGCCCGGCGCTGGAGGAAGACATCGCGCTGGCGAACATCAGCCTCGATCTGATCGGCCAGGCGCGTCTGCTCTATTCGCACGCGGCGACGCTCGACGCCGCGCTCAACGGCGCCCGCAAGACCGAAGACGACTACGCCTACTTCCGCACGGAACGCGAGTTCGCCAATTACACGCTGGCGGAGCTGCCGCACTTCGGCCCGCTCGCCGGCACCGCGCGCGCCGAACGCGACTACGCAGTGACGATCGTGCGCAACTTCCTGTACTCGGCGCTGATGGCCGAGGTCTGGACGGCGTTGCAAACCTCGGGCGATACCCAGCTCGCGGCGATCGCGGCGAAGTCGCTGAAGGAAACGCGCTATCACCTGCACCACGCGCGCGACTGGCTCGTGCGCCTGGGCGACGGCACCGACGAATCGCATCGGCGCACGCAGGCGGCGCTCGACTACCTGATGCCGTACACGCGCGAGTTCTTCGCCACCGATGCCATCGAACAGGCCGTGGCCGATGCGGGCATCGCGCCGCTGGCCAGCGCTTTCGAAGCGTCGTGGCGCGCGCAGCTTGCCTCGGCGCTGGAAGAAGCAACGCTCGTAGCGCCCGCGGAAGTGCGTCATGTCTCCACCGGCAAGCAAGGCACGCACTCGGAACACATGGGTTATCTGCTGGCGGAAATGCAGAGCCTGGCGCGGCAGCATCCCGGAGCAAGCTGGTAATGAACGCCGCCAGCGTCCCCGCCCGCGCCGACATGAACGCGACGATCCAGCATGCGTGGTCGGTGCTGGAAGCGGTGCCCGATCCGGAGATCCCGGTGGTGTCGATCCGCGAACTGGGCATCCTGCGCGACGTGCGTCAAGGCGGCGACGGCGTGCTCGAAGTGGTGATCACGCCGACCTACTCCGGCTGTCCCGCGATGGGGCAGATCGCGGAAGACATCGCGCTGGCGATCGGCAATGCCGGGCTGGGCGCGCATCGCATCGAGACGGTGCTGGCGCCGGCCTGGACGACCGACTGGATCACCGAGGAAGCACGCGACAAGCTGCGGCGCTATGGCATCGCGCCGCCATCGGGGAGCTGCGCCGTCATGGAGAAGCCGATCCGTTTCGTGCCGCGCGCCATGCCGCGCACGAAGGAGACGGTCGCCTGTCCGCGCTGCGGCTCCACGCACACGGAGCAGCTGTCGCAATTCGGCTCGACGGCCTGCAAGGCGCTGTATCGCTGTGTGGATTGCCGCGAACCGTTCGACTACTTCAAGCCGTACTGAACCGCGGCCCTGATTCAATCTGATTTCATTGAAAGCGAGCCGATAACGATGGCGACTCCGCAATTCCACCCGCTGCGCATCCGCGACGTGCGCCCCGAAACCGCCGATGCGTTCACCGTTTCGTTCGACGTCCCGCCGGCCTTGCGCGACGCGTTCCGCTTCACGCAAGGGCAGTTCGTGACGCTGAAGACGCATATCGACGGCGAGGAGACGCGCCGCTCCTACTCGATCTGCGTCGGCGTGACCGACTATGACCGCGACGGCGAACTGCGCATCGGCATCAAGCGGGTACGCGGCGGACGTTTCTCGAACTTCGCGTTCGAGACGCTCAAGCCCGGCCATGAGATCGACGTGATGACGCCCGACGGGCGCTTCTTCACGCACCTGAACGCCGATCACGCCAAACAGTACGTGGCGTTCTCGGGCGGCTCGGGCATCACGCCGGTGCTGGCGATCATCAAGACGACGCTCGATACGGAGCCGACCAGCCGCTTCACGCTCGTCTACGGCAACCGCAGCGTCGACGCCATCATGTTCGCCGAGGAACTCGAAGACCTGAAGAATCGCTACATGGAGCGGTTCGCGCTGTATCACGTGCTGTCGGACGACCTGCAGGACGTGGAGCTGTTCAACGGCGTGCTGGATCAGGCGAAGTGCCAAGCCTTCCTGGAGACCTTGCTCTCGCCTCAGGACATCGACGAGGCCTTCATCTGCGGCCCCGGCCCGATGATGGACGCGGCCGAAGCCGCGTTGAACGACGCCGGTGTGCCGCCGAAGCAGATTCACGTCGAACGGTTCGGCACGCCGCTGCCGCAGGCGGGCGTGCCGCCGGTCGAGATCACGGAGAACACGCCGGCGGCGGACCTGGAACTGATCATCGACGGCAAGAAACGCAAGCTGCGCCTGCCGTACGAAGGCGTGAGCGTGCTGGACGTCGGCCTGAAGGCGGGACTGGCGCTGCCGTACGCGTGCAAGGGCGGCGTGTGCTGCACGTGCCGCGCGAAAGTGCTGGAAGGCGAAGTGAAAATGGACAAGAACTACACGCTCGAACAGCACGAGATCGATGACGGTTTCGTGTTGACCTGTCAGTGTCATCCGCTGAGCGAGCGCGTGGTCGTGAGTTTCGACGAACGCTGATCCGGGTTGAGTGCAGGCATGAGCGGTCTGTCGCGCATCGGGGCGGACATGCGGCCGCCGGACGGGAGTCGATTCGCGTAAACTAGGATCGCTCTCTTCGAGCGTTCCCTCAGTTTTCCGGCATTCCGACACCCATGAACACGATTCACGTCGTCAATGGCGACAGCGCGGCGCAGTCCCTCACCGAAGCCCTGCTCCGCGCGGAACGCGCAGACCGCGTCGTGACGCTGCGCGACGATCTGGCGGTCGGCCCCATCCGCGACGTGGACGATTCCGCGCTCACGCGCGCCGCGTTCTGGCGCCAGGTCCTGAACAGCGCGATGGATTTCGAGGAGCAGCTCGAGGAACAGCTCGGCGTGCTCGATCGCCTCACTCGCGGCGATGCGCAGGTCGTCGTATGGCATGGCCAGAGCGCCGCCGATCAACTGACGCTGCGGCGCACCGCTTTCTATTTGCGCAACGTGCCCCAGCGCCTCAACGAGGCGAAGCTGTCGCACGACGATCTGCAGACCGGCGCGGAAGACGGCTCTTCCGGCTCTTCCGGATTTGTTGGACGCCCGGACCGCGCGACCGCTGTCGGCATGTTTTCGCCGAAGCAGTTGCTCGCGAAGCTGCCGACCGCCGCGCCGATTTCCGTGCTGCGCATCAGCCGCCTTGCGCTCGAATGGCAGGAAGCGAAATATGCCAGCGCCGAAACGCGCCGGCTGCGCGACAACATGCTGGTATCGGGCACCTGGCTGGACGTCGACGAAGCGCTGCTCGATCTCGCCAGCCCCGAATGGCAACCGTCACGGCGGATCGCGGGTGCAGCGATGGGCCAGCGTTTCGACTTCCTGCTCTCCGATTCCGTCGCGTTCTGGCGCCTGCGCGAACTCGTCGTCGCAGGGCGGCTGAAGATTCGGGGCACGCCGTCCGACATCGCCCAGGCCGAATTGCGCCGCTAAAGCGCATCTGCAATCTGCATCGAAGCGGCATAAAAGCGGCATCGAATCCATAAGAACGCACCATCACGACACATGGCCCGTACCAAAGCAGCCGATCACGAATCCCAACGCGAACAGATTCTCGAACTCGCCGCCGCGAAATTCGCCCAGACGAGTTACCCCAGCACGTCGATGGCCGATCTGGCCGCGGCAAGCGGCACGTCCAAGGCCCGTCTCTACCACTATTACGAGAGCAAGGAAGCCATCCTGTTCGATCTGCTCGACCGCTACACCAAGCGGCTGATGCTGATCATCGCGGAAGTGGAAGGCGCGAGCCAGCGGCGCGGTCTCGGCGAGCGCGAAGCCTTCGCCGATCTGGTGCGGGCGTTCCTCGCCGAATACGAGACCTCGCATAGCCGCCACGTCGCGCTCCTCAACGACGTGAAATATCTGGAAGAAGCACAGCGCCAGATCGTCCTGGATCGTCAGCGCGATATCGTTGCCGCGTTCGCGCGCCAGCTGGCGCGGGCGTATCCGAAGCGCGCATCGCGAGACAACCAGACCGCGCTCACGATGATGGTCTTCGGCATGATCAACTGGACCTTCACCTGGCTTAAACCAGGCGGCAAGCTCGGCTACCGCGAGTTCGCCGATCAGGTCGTGGACATGATCGAGCATGGCCTGGGCGGTCAGCCAAACGTTTGATTGCTGCGAAGCAGCATTTCGACAGCAAGCATCGTGGTGTTCCGCCAACGTCATGTAAATCATTGATTTTTAAAGACTAAATCGAATTTTAGCATCCGTTTAGAACGGCTCACCTAGTCCGATTTAGGGGTTTTCCCGTACTCGCTTCCGCGGAATCCGTTAAAATTTGTCTTGCTTTGCAGCATGCTGCATGACGAATGAAGGAGAAACGCCGTGGAACTGACCCTCAACCGCACCGCCGAGCAGATCGTGCCGAACGATCCGCCGCTGACTGACGCGCGTCCGCCGGTTCTCGTCCGCGAGCTTTCTTCCGCCGATCGTGAGCGCCTGCTCAGCCACTTCCTCGCCCTAGAAGAAGATGACCGTCTCCTGCGCTTCGGTCAGGTGGTCCCCGATCACGTGATCGAGAACTACGTGCGCAATATCAATTTTTCGAACGACAAGGTATTCGGCGTGTTCGGCGATGCGCTGGAACTGATCGGCGTCGGCCATCTGGCCTATCTGCCTGCCGAAGGCGACAAGCGCACCGCGGAATTCGGGGTGTCGGTGCTGGAAAGCGCGCGTGGGCGCGGTGTCGGTTCGAAGCTGTTCGAGCGTGCCGCCATGCGCAGCCGCAACACGCACGTTTCGGTGCTTTACATGCACTGCCTGTCGCGCAATTCGACGATGATGCACATCGCCCGCAAGTCGGGCATGAAGATCGAATATGCGTATGGTGAAGCGGACGCCTATCTGTCGCTCGCGCCGGCCGACCAGAACAGCATCATGACCGAGATGCTGCAGGAGCAAGCCGCCGTATTCGACTACGCCATCAAGCGCCAGGCGCATCGTGCGTCGCAGATGTTCCAGGCGTTCATGCCGACGGCGGACGCGGCCTGATTCCAGACCGCATCGCTTATCGCACGCAAGGGCGGCTCCGGCCGCCCTTGTGCTTTTCGGCACGGGTCAACGCAGTGGCAATGCGGTCGTTTCCTTGATTCGCTCGAGCGAAAAGCTCGACCTGACATCGATGACCGACGGATGGTGCAGCAACTGCTCCTGCACGAAGCGGGAAAAGTCCTCCATGTCGCGCACCTGCACCCGCAGCAGAAAGTCCATCTCGCCCGTCATCGCGTCGCAGGCAACGACTTCCGGCCAGGAGCGCACTGCTTCGCGGAACAGGTCGCCGTGCGTCGGCGTCTTCGGGATACCCGCCGCGGCCTGCGTGCCGCCGCGCTTCTCGAGCCGCACGTTGATGTAGGCCAGCAGGCCGAGGCCAAGCTTCTTCGCATCGAGCAGCGCCACATAGCCGCGAATCACGCCGCTTTCCTCCAGCCGCCGGATGCGCCGCAAGCACGGGCTCGGCGAAAGATTGACGCGCTCCGCAATCTCCTGATTGGACAGCCGGCCGTTTTCCTGGAGGATCGCCAGAATGCGCCGGTCTATCGTGTCGAGTTCGGAGTCCGATTCTGCTTCGGCCATTTTCTGGCTCCTGTCTGTGTTTTCCCGGCATGAACTAGCGCAAGTCTATGAATTGGCGATTTGTTTCGCAAGTTTTTGCCGCATCGCCATGACTAAACTGTCTCCACGTCGCGCATTCGCGCAGAACGAATTTCCGGAGACACCGCATGATCGCAACGACCTGGGAGAATCCCGTCGGCACCGACGGCTTCGAATTCATCGAGTACACCGCGCCGGACCCGGTCGCGCTCGGCAAGCTGTTCGAGCAGATGGGCTTCACGGCCATCGCGAAGCACCGCCACAAGGACGTCACGCTGTATCGCCAGGGCGACATCAACTTCATCGTGAACGCCGAGCCCGACTCGTTCGCGCAACGCTTCGCCCGCCTGCACGGCCCGTCCATCTGCGCGATCGCCTTCCGCGTCGCCGATGCCGCCAAGGCCTACCAGCGCGCGCTCGAACTCGGCGCCTGGGGTTTCGACAACAAGACCGGTCCGATGGAGTTGAACATCCCGGCCATCAAGGGCATCGGCGATTCGCTGATCTATTTCGTGGACCGCTGGCGCGGCAAGAACGGCGCGCAGCCGGGCAGCATCGGCAACATCAGCATCTATGACGTCGATTTCGAGCCGATTCCCGGCGCCGAGCAGAATCCGGCCGGCCATGGCCTGACCTATATCGATCACCTGACGCACAACGTCCATCGCGGCCGCATGGTCGAATGGGCCGAGTTCTACGAGCGGCTGTTCAACTTCCGCGAGGTGCGTTACTTCGACATCGAGGGCAAGGTGACGGCGGTGAAGTCCAAGGCGATGACCTCGCCGTGCGGCAAGATCCGCATTCCGATCAACGAGGAAGGCTCGGAGAACGCCGGACAGATTCAGGAATATCTGGACGCCTATCGCGGAGAAGGCATTCAGCACATCGCGCTCGGCACCGATGACATCTACACGACCGTCGACGGCCTGCGCAGCGCGCGCATTGCGCTGCTCGACACCATCGACACGTATTACGAGCTGGTCGACCGGCGCGTGCCGGGGCATGTGGAGTCGGTTTCCGAGTTGAAGAAACGCAAGATCCTGATCGACGGAACCAAGGACGAAATCCTGCTGCAGATCTTCACCGAGAACCAGATCGGACCGATCTTCTTCGAGATCATCCAGCGCAAGGGCAACCAAGGCTTCGGCGAGGGCAACTTCAAGGCGCTGTTCGAATCCATCGAACTGGATCAGATGCGCCGCGGCGTGCTGAAGGACACGACAGGCGGCTAAGCTGCCGCGCAATCGAGCCACTGGCAACGTCAAGTAAAAGGGGCATGAACCTGAGTGGTTCATGCCCCTTCGTCATTTTCAGCGATCCGTCCCGGCGGACGAATCCCGCGAGCGGATCAGCCCGCCGTCTCGTCGTCGCTGCTTTCCGATGCGCGGCGCTTCTCAGCGCCTGCCTGAACGGACTGAACGCGCGCCTGCGCGACCTGTGCAACCGACGACGCCCCGAATGGCGACGCACTTTGCGCCCGCGCGCCGACCGGCGCGCTGATCGCGAAAAAGGCGGTCGAGACCATCAAGAAATTCTGAATGTGGCGTTGTTTCATCGTTATCTCCTTCTAACCGCATATGTACTGCTTGCTTCCGGGTGAAAATGCGCGCACAAGGAACGGCGCGAAAATACCGGAAGCGCCATTTTAGACATGATTGAACAGCAGGGTTCCAAAGCAAGGTCGGTTTTACATGCTGTAACAAAACCTTCCCGTTTGCCGCCAAATCGTCAAGGATTTGACGCAAAGCGCTGCTAGTTGAGTAATTTCAAACGGGTTTGCCCCAGTGCCGGAAAAACCGTCGCATCGGCACACTGGAAGTCGCGGCCGAGCGTTCACAAGACGCGGACGGCCCGAAACATGCTTTGGTGATCCCAAACCTCGGGTGGAGGAAGACACATAATGAACGCCCCGCTAGACGCAGAACAAAGAGCTTCGCTAGAAGCCGCGCTGAAATCCGTCACGCTAGACGACAAATACACGCTCGAACGCGGCCGCGCGTACATGAGCGGCATCCAGGCGCTGGTGCGCCTGCCCATGCTCCAACAGGAACGCGACAAGGCCGCCGGCCTCAACACGGCCGGATTCATTTCCGGCTATCGCGGTTCTCCCCTTGGCGGTCTCGACCAGTCCCTCTGGAAGGCGAAAAAGCATCTCGCCGGCCATCAGGTCGTATTCCAGCCGGGCGTGAACGAAGACCTCGCCGCCACCGCCGTATGGGGCTCGCAGCAGGTCAATCTTTACCCGAGCGCCAAGTACGACGGCGTGTTCTCGATGTGGTACGGCAAGGGCCCCGGCGTCGATCGTTCAGGCGATGTCTTCAAGCACGGCAATTCCGCGGGATCGGCGCGGCACGGCGGCGTTCTGGTGCTCGCCGGCGATGACCACGCCGCGAAGTCGTCGACCCTGGCGCATCAGTCCGAGCACATCTTCAAGGCGTGCGGCCTGCCGGTGCTGTTTCCGTCGAACGTGCAGGAATATCTCGACTTCGGCCTGCACGGCTGGGCCATGAGCCGCTACTCCGGCCTCTGGGTCGCAATGAAATGCGTGACCGACGTGGTGGAATCGTCTGCTTCCGTCGATATCGATCCGCATCGCACGCAAATCGTGCTTCCCACCGATTTCGCGATGCCCGAAGGCGGTCTCAATATCCGCTGGCCGGACCCGCCGCTCGTGCAGGAAGCGCGTCTGCTCGACTACAAGTGGTACGCCGCGCTGGCCTATGTGCGGGCAAACAAGCTGGACCGGGTGGAGATCGATTCGCCGCATGCGCGCTTCGGCATCATGACCGGCGGCAAGGCCTATCTCGACGTGCGCCAGGCCCTCACCGATCTCGGTCTCGATGACGCCACCTGCGCGCAGATCGGCATCCGGCTGTACAAGGTCGGCTGCGTCTGGCCGCTCGAAGCGCAAGGCGCGCATGAATTCGCGCGCGGTCTCGAGGAAATTCTGGTCGTCGAGGAAAAGCGCCAGATTCTCGAATACGCGATCAAGGAAGAGCTCTACAACTGGCCGGACGCCCAGCGCCCGCGTGTCTACGGCAAGTTCGACGAAAAAGACGGCGCGGGCGGCGAATGGTCCGTGCCGATGGGCAACTGGCTGCTGCCCGCGCACTACGAACTGTCGCCGGCGATCATTGCGAAGGCCATCTCCACGCGTCTCGAGAAATTCGATCTGCCCGCCGACGTGCGCGCCCGCATCGCGACGCGGCTCGCGGTGATCGACGCGAAGGAAAAGGCGCTGGCACGGCCGCGCGTAGAAGCTGAGCGCAAGCCGTGGTTCTGCTCCGGCTGTCCGCACAACACTTCGACGAACGTGCCGGAAGGCTCGCGCGCGATGGCCGGCATCGGCTGCCACTACATGACGGTCTGGATGGACCGCAATACGAGCACCTTCAGCCAGATGGGCGGCGAAGGCGTCGCGTGGGTCGGACAGGCGCCGTTCTCGAACGACAAGCACGTGTTCACCAATCTCGGCGACGGCACCTACTTCCATTCGGGCCTGCTCGCGATTCGCGCGGCGATCGCGGCGAAGGTGAACATCACCTACAAGATCCTCTACAACGATGCGGTCGCAATGACGGGCGGCCAGCCCGTCGACGGCGTCCTGACCGTGCCGCAGATCACGCATCAATTGGCGGCGGAAGGCGCGGCGAAGATCGTCATCGTCACGGATCAGCCGGAGAAATACACCGCGACGACCGGTCTCGCACCGGGCATCGACGTGCATCACCGCGACGTGCTCGACGACATCCAGCGCCAGTTGCGCGAAGTGCAAGGCACATCGATCCTGATCTACGACCAGACCTGTGCGACCGAGAAGCGCCGCCGCAGGAAGCGCGGCGCGTTCCCCGATCCGGCGAAGCGCGTCGTCATCAACGAGGCGGTGTGCGAAGGCTGCGGCGATTGTTCCGTGAAGTCGAACTGCCTCTCGGTCGAACCGCTGGAAACCGAATTCGGCACGAAGCGGCAGATCAACCAGTCGACCTGCAACAAGGACTATTCGTGTGTGAACGGCTTCTGTCCGAGCTTCGTCACCATCGAGGGCGGGCAGTTGAAGAAGCCGAAGGCGACGAGCGTCGGTGCCGATGCGATGCCCCCGGTGCCGACACCCGAACTGCCCGAGATCGCGCGGCCATACGGCGTGCTGGTGACGGGCGTGGGCGGCACGGGCGTCGTGACGATCGGCGCGCTGCTCGGCATGGCGGCGCATCTGGAGCAAAAGGGCGTCACGGTGCTCGACGTCACCGGTCTCGCGCAGAAGGGTGGCGCGGTGATGAGCCATGTGCAGATCGCCAACCGTCCGGCCGACATTCATGCAACCCGCATCGCGATGGGCGAGGCGGATCTGGTGATCGGCTGCGACGCGATCGTGACGGCGAGCAACGAATGCGGCTCGCGGATGCAGCCTGACCATACGCGCGTCGTCGTGAACAGCGCGCAGACGCCGACCGCCGACTTCATCAAGAACCCGAACTGGAGTTTTCCGGGCGCGAGCGCGGAAGCGGATATTCGCGCGGCGGCGGGCCAGCATGTGGCGCTCGTCGATGCGAACCGTTTTGCCGTCGCGCTGATGGGCGACGCGATCTACACCAATCCGTTCGTGCTCGGCTACGCGTGGCAAAAGGGCTGGGTGCCGTTGCGGCATGAATCGCTGATGCGCGCAATCGAGCTGAACGCCGTGCAGGTCGAGAAGAATCTCGCCGCGTTCGAATGGGGACGCCGCGCGGCGCACGATATCGACGCTGTGCAGCGGCTCACGCAGGGACAGCGCGGTATGGACAGCGCAGCGGGCAAGGTGGTCGCGCTGCACACGCCGAAGGCGCTGGACAGCCTGATCGAAAAGCGTCTCGACTATCTCGTGAAGTACCAGAACAGCGCGTATGCATCGCGTTATGGGCGGATCGTCGCGGAAGTGCGCACGGCCGAAGCGAGCCTGGGCATGGGCGACGGGCAGTATGCGCTGACGGAAGCCGTCGCGAAGAACCTGCACAAGCTGATGGCCTACAAGGACGAATACGAAGTCGCGCGGCTGTATGCGGACCCGGCGTTCATCGAGAAAGTGAAGAGCAGCTTCGAAGGCGACTGGAAGATCAAGATGCATCTCGCGCCGCCGAGCACGTCGAAGAAGGACGCGCACGGGCATCTGGTCAAGAAACAATACGGCCCGTGGATGATGTCCGCGATGCGCGTGCTCGCCCGGCTCAAGTTCCTGCGCGGCACGGGGCTTGATCCGTTTGGTCGTACCGAAGAGCGGAAGATGGAGCGAGCGTTGATCGGGGAGTACGAGGCGCTGGTGCGGGAAATCATCGACGGGCTCACGGTCGAGAAGTTGCCGCTGGCGATCGAACTGGCGAGCCTGCCCGACGCGATGCGCGGTTACGGCCACATCAAGGAAAACAACGTGAAGGCCGCGAAGGTGAAGTGGGAGAAGTTGCTGGCGCGGTGGCGCAGTGGGGAAGGCGGTGAGACGCGGCAGGTGGCGTGAGGGGATGGAAGGTCGGCTGACCTTCCTTCTCTGACCTGACTCCCGTGCTGCTTGGCAAGTCATATCGAATTTAGAGCGTCTCAAGAAGGGACGCGCCGCGAAAAGCATCATGCTGGCGGGTCTGCGCGGGGTTGGCAAAACCGTCTTGCTGGACCAGATGATGAGGGACGCCATTGGCGAAGGCGGCCTTCTGGCGATAAGAATCGAGGCTCCCGAGGGACGCTCTCTACCCGCCCTGCTCGCGCCCAAGCTTCGGCTGGCTCTGCTCAAACTCAGCCAGATCGAGGCGGCGAAAGACTACGCCGTGCGCGGCTTGCGCGCTCTCGCGGGTTTTGCCAGCAAGCTTAAAGTGACTTACGGCGATATCGAAGTCGGCCTCGACTACGATATCGAGCCAGGTCCCGCCGACAATGGCGATCTGGAAGGCGATCTCACGGCCCTCCTGGAACAAGTTGGAATCGCCGGGAAAGCAGCAGATTCCCTCGTCGCGATCTTCATCGACGAGTTGCAGTACGTCGAGGAACAGCAATTGGCTGCGCTGATTTCCGCGCTGCATCGATGCGCGCAGTCGCAGCTTCCCGTCACGGTCATCGGTGCCGGACTTCCTCAGCTACGCGGCCGCATGGGCGAGGCAAAGACCTATGCCGAGCGTCTCTTCGATTTTCCTTCCATCGGACCGCTGGGTGATATCGACGCACGGGACGCCATCGAGAAACCGATTCACGACGAGGGCGCGGAGATTACCGAAGACGCGGTGCAGCAGATCATCGCGTTCACGCACGGCTTTCCGTACTTCCTGCAGGAGTGGGGAAAACATGCGTGGGATGTGGCGCAGAAGAGCCCGATTACCAAGGACGACGTCGAGAACGCCTCGGCCACCGCAGTGGCGGATCTGGACGAAAGCTTCTTCCAAGTCCGTTTCGACCGTCTCACACCGGCCGAGAAGAAGTACCTGAGAGCCATGGCCGAGCTGGGGCCAGGACCGCATCGATCGGGGGAAATTGCCTCGGTGCTGGGCCGTGACAGCACATCGCTTGCGCCCACTCGGAGCAACCTGATCGTGAAGGGAATGATCTGAAGCCCCACTCACGGCGATACGGCCTTTACCGTTCCGCTCTTCGACGAGTTCATGACCCGCATCATGCCGGGTCACGAATGGAAGGGCGACGCGTGACTCCTCGCGCGTTCCTTCCCACCAAACAAAACGGCGATCCGGTCACCCGGATCGCCGTTTTTCACCTCACCTCACCAAAACCCAACCGCCTTACTTCGCCTTCGCGACGCTCGCATTCGCGCTCGCCACCGCGGTCATGTTGATGATCCGCCGCACGGTCGCGGCCGGTGTCAGGATATGCACCGGCTTGGCGGCGCCCAGCAGGAACGGTCCCACCGTCACACCCTCACCGCTCACCATCTTGAGCAGGTTGTAGGTGATGTTCGCCGCTTCGACGTTCGGCATGATCAGCAGGTTGGCTTCGCCCGTCAACGTCGTGCCCGGGAACGACGCCTTGCGCACCGCCTCGGACAACGCGGCATCGCCGTGCATTTCACCGTCTACTTCCAGCGTCGGCGCGCGCTCGGCAATCAGCTTGCGCGCCTCGGCCATGCGCTTGCTCGACGCGCTCGGCACGCTGCCGAAGTTCGAGTTCGACAGCAACGCCACCTTCGGCTGCACACCAAAGCGCTCGATTTCGCGCGCGGCGAGAATCGTCATGTCGGCGAGCTGCTCGGCGGTCGGCGATTCGTTGACGTAGGTGTCGCTGATGAAGAGATTGCGTCCTTGCAGCATCAGCAGGTTCATCGCCGCGAAGTTGTTCGCGCCTTCCGCCTTGCCCAGCACCTGATCCACGAACTTCAGATGGTCCTGATACGTATCGATCAGGCCGCAGATCATGCCGTCCGCGTCGCCCGTATGGATCAGGATCGCGCCGATCAGCGTGTTGAACTTGCGCAGCGCGGCCTTCGCGCCTTCAGGCGTCACGCCATCGCGCGCGGCGATCTCGTGATACGCCTGCCAGCTCTTCTGATAGCGCGGATCGTCCTCCGGATTCACGATCTCGAAATCGATGCCCGGCTTCAGCTTCGAGCCCATCTTCTGCAGACGCATTTCCACCACCGCCGGCCGGCCGACGATGATCGGCTTCGCAATCTTCTCCAGCAAGACGAACTGCGCGGCGCGCAGCACGCGCTCGTCCTCGCCTTCCGCGAACACGATGCGAGCCGGCGCGGCCTTCGCCGCCACGAACACCGGACGCATCACCATGCCCGTGCGATACACGGTCGCGCCGAGCGTCTCGCGATAGGCGTCCATGTCCTTGATCGGACGCGTCGCGACGCCCGAGTCCATCGCGGCCTGCGCGACAGCCGGCGCGATCTTGATGATCAGGCGCGGATCGAACGGCTTCGGAATCAGATACTCCGGACCGAATTCGAGCGAGTGACCTTCATAGGCCTTCGCGACTTCATCGCCCTGATCGGTTTCTTCCGCGAGTTCGGCGATCGCATGCACGCACGCGAGCTTCATCTCTTCCGTGATGGTGGTCGCGCCGACATCCAGCGCGCCGCGGAAGATGAACGGGAAGCACAGCACGTTGTTGACCTGGTTCGGATAGTCCGAACGGCCCGTCGCGACGATACAGTCCGGACGCACTTTCTTCGCCTCTTCCGGACGGATTTCCGGTTCCGGATTGGCTAGCGCGAGGATCAGCGGCTTGTCCGCCATCGTCACGACCATCTCCGGCTTCAGCACGCCGGCGCTCGAACAGCCGAGGAAGACGTCGCAGCCGTGCATGGCATCGCCGAGCGTGCGCGCGTCGGTGCTCGCCTGATACCGCTCCTTCGATGCGTCCAGATTGCCGCGGCCTTCATAGATCACGCCCTTCGAGTCGATCACCAGCGTGTTCGACTTCTTCAGGCCGAGGTGCACCAGCAAGTCCAGGCACGCAATGGCCGCCGCACCCGCGCCCGAGCACACGAGCTTCACTTCGTCCAGCTTCTTGCCGACCACTTTCAGGCCGTTGAGAATCGCCGCCGACGCAATGATCGCCGTGCCGTGCTGATCGTCATGGAAGACGGGAATCTTCATGCGCTCGCGCAGCTTCTTCTCGATATAGAAGCATTCCGGCGCCTTGATGTCCTCGAGGTTGATGCCGCCGAGCGTCGGCTCGAGCATCGCGATGGCGTCGACGAGCTTGTCCGGATCGGTCTCCGCCAGCTCGATGTCGAATACGTCGATGCCCGCGAACTTCTTGAACAGACAACCTTTGCCTTCCATCACCGGCTTGGCCGCGAGCGGGCCGATATTGCCGAGACCGAGCACCGCCGTGCCATTCGTCACGACGCCGACGAGATTGGCGCGCGAGGTGTACTTCTGCGCGTCGAGCGGTTCGTCGTAGATGGCCATGCACGCGGCCGCGACGCCCGGCGAATACGCGAGCGAGAGATCGAGCTGGTTGGACAGGGGTTTGGTCGGCGTGACCGAGATCTTGCCCGGACGCGGATTCTGGTGATACGCGAGGGCGCTTTGCTTCAGTTGTTCGTCCATGATTGACCTGAGACGTTGGAAATTATTTGAACAGGGTTCACACTGCCGTCGACCGCTACCGTGAATGCGGGAATGTGAATCGATGGACCAGGTTCACAGGCCCGACGCGCCGGATAGGCGCAACATGCTGCTGGCCGGATGGGACGAGCAGACGGAGCCTTCGGAATTTTTTGGACGTTCAGTGTACACCCCGCTTTTGAAATGACGCGATGCAACCTTTCAGCGGGTGTTCCGGCGCCTGCCGTGTCCGTTTCGTCGGATTTGAGCGGCCAGGCGCGCCTTCTGGCGGAGTCATCCGGGAGGCCGTCCGTTCGGCCAGGGTCCTCGCCCCGGCACGCCGCCTCGGGTAAAATCTCGGGCTGGCTCCGCAAGGTTCGGGACTCGGGCGTCACAGCGCTTCGTCCCGCCGGTGCGCGCGGCACACGTCAACAGCCCGTCGTCGAGCGGTCCTGTTGCACCGAACCCGCACCGAACCCGCGCCGAACCCGCGCCGAAGGCCCTCACGGCCGCCTCCACGCTCAGCAAGCGTCATATCAAGTCCAAGGATTCGCCCATGACAGGCTTCGATCGCCAGACGATCTCCGACACCACCGCCAAGATGCTCCTCGAAGTCCAGGCGGTGCACTTCAACGCGGAAAAACCGTACATCTTCACGTCCGGCTGGGCGAGCCCGGTGTATATCGATTGCCGCAAGCTGATCTCCTACCCGCGCGTGCGCCGCGGCCTGATGGAAATGGCCGAGTCGACCATCCTGCGCGACGTCGGCTACGAGCAGATCGACGCGGTCGCGGGCGGCGAAACGGCCGGCATTCCGTTCGCCGCGTGGATCGCCGACCGCCTGATGGTGCCGATGCAATACGTCCGCAAGAAGCCGAAGGGCTTCGGACGCAATGCGCAGATCGAAGGTTTGCTGACGGAAGGCCAGCGTGTGCTGCTGGTCGAAGACCTGACGACCGACAGCCGCAGCAAGATCAACTTCATCAACGCGCTGCGCACCGCCGGCGCGACCGTGAATCACTGCTTCGTGCTGTTCCACTACAACATCTTCAAGGAAAGCGTGTCGGTCTTGAAGGACATCGACGTCGACCTGCACGCGCTCGCCACGTGGTGGGACGTCCTGCGTGTCGCCAAGGAGCAGGGTTACTTCGAAACCAAGACGCTGGACGAAGTCGAGAAATTCCTGCATTCGCCCGCCGAATGGTCGGCTGCTCACGGCGGCGCGACCGCTGCTCCGCAATAAGCGTTTCTATTTGAAGGCTGCATAAAAGCAAAAGCCAGGCAAAAGCTGCTGGCAGAAAAACGCCGAAAAAAAGCCGCTGACTGACTCAGCGGCTTTTTTATTTATTTCGCGATACCGCGCTTACAGCGTGTGCGAGCTTGAAATCGGAGTATCGTCGATACTGCCGTCGCCGGAATAGGCCGAGAGATTCATTAATCCGTTGCTCTGTGCATATTGAAACAATTCGGAATCGCGTTCGATGCCGAGTTTTCGCATGGCCGTATTCTTTTGCGTGCTGATGGTCTTGATACTGCGCCGTAACTGCGCGGCGATTTCCGTAATGGTCATGCCCGAGACAAACAGGCGCACGACCTCCAGTTCGCGTTTCGACAGAATCACGCCGCGCTGCTGTCCGTTCGTGGCGAGGCCCATGCTGTCGAGCGCTGCCTTGACGGACGGACCGAGATATTCCTGGGCTCGCATCACGTGCTGGATGGCCCAGCCGATGTGGTTCATGTCGTCGGCCTTGTTGATGATGGACATGACGCCCACCTCGCGCAGACGCTTGAGCAGCGCCGGATTCTCGAGCATGGTCAGCACCACGAGCTTCACGCGCGGAAACTGCCGCCCGATATAGCCGAGCAGCGGCATGCCGTCGCCGTACGAGCCGCCGGGCATGGCGAGATCGGTCACGAGGACGTCGCAGGGCGTCTTCTGCAGGAGCTGGATGAGTTCGGTCGACTGGCGCGCCTGGCCCACAACATCGATTTCGGGAAACTTGCTGAGCGCCTGCGTGGCGCCAAACAAAATCACTGGATGATCGTCTGCAATGATGACGGTTATTCGCTGGCTCATTCAAATCTCCCGTAAATGGATGGTTTGCGTGCCGCGCGAATTTGCATCGAATTATTCATTTTTTCATTCAAAATGTTCGGAAAAGACCGGCCTCGCCATCCCGCTCGCTTTCCGCCCAAAAGCAAACAAACCCAGGCCACTGGCTAAGTCTCAAGCGATAAAGGCTTTAAACCTTTGTTGCAATGTTAAACTGCAACCTGTCAAGAAGCGCATCCATGAGACAAAAAACGTCGTTTCGGTCAGCGAATCGCAGATTAACCGCAACGATTTTGAAAGGAGTCCGGCCCATGCGCCTTACTGGTCGAAGCGGGGAATCGAGTGGCCTGGTCGCATCTGTCCTTTTCATCCTCGGCGCTGCTGCGGCGCTGCCTTTTTCACGCGCAGCGGCGGCCGACGCCGGCTTTACCGTGACCAGCACGGATCTCGCGCCGGGCAAGCCGATCGGGCGCGATCTTCTGTTCGACCAGGCCGGCTGCACGGGCGGCAACCGCTCGCCGCAGATTTCCTGGCGCGGCGCGCCGGCGAACACGCGCAGCTTCGCGGTGACCATCTTCGATCCGGACGCGCCCGGGCGCGGCTGGTGGCACTGGGCGGTCGCGGGCATTCCCGGCGGCACCGAGCGCCTGCCGAACAACGCGAGCGCATCGGGCGTGCTGCGCAAGATGGGCGCGATCGAAGCCCGCAACGACTGGGACACCGACGGCTACGGCGGCCCGTGCCCGCCGCCCGGCAAGGCGCACCGCTACGTGGTGACGGTGTACGCGCTCGACAGCGACGACCTGCGGCTGCGCCAGGGCACCCCGGCGCTGATGTTCGAGCATGAGATCCGCACGATGGCCATTGCCACTGCGCAGCTGACTTTCAGTTACGGCCGCTGACCATAGCGTTCGCGAACCGTGCGGTCGCCCCGGTAAGCCTTCGGCCGACTTTGCTAGACTGGCCGGAACCCTTCCCCACCGATCTCCACCGTCCGGCGGCGTCACATTCCGGCAAGGCGCGCTGGCGCCCTCCCATGCATGCTGACCGCCGGCTGGCCGACGTGGACAGACACAAGGCCATCATGCCGACTATTGCCATCGTCTATCACAGCGGCTACGGCCACACGAAAAAGGTTGCCGAAGCCGTGCTCGCCGGCGCGACCGAAGCGGGCGCGAGCGTCAAGCTGATCGCCGTCGCGGATCTCGACGACGCCGCGTGGAACGACCTCGACGCCGCCGATGCCATCGTCTTCGGCGCGCCCACGTACATGGGCGGACCGTCCGCCGACTTCAAGAAATTCGCCGACGCCAGCTCCAAACCCTGGTTCGCGCAGAAGTGGAAGGACAAGATCGCGGCGGGCTTCACCAATTCCGCGCACATGAACGGCGACAAGTTCCTGACCATCTCCTACTTCGTCACCCTGGCGATGCAGCACGGCATGATCTGGGCCGGCACCGGCATGATGCCGTCGAACACGAAGGCGGCCACCCGCAACGACCTGAACTTCATCGGCGGCTTCACGGGCTTGCTGACGCAATCGCCCGCGGACGCGTCGCCTGATGAAGCGCCGCCGCCCGGCGACCTCGAAACCGCGAAGGCATTCGGCGCGCGCATCGCGGCCGTGACCGCTCGCTGGACCGGCAATGCGTCCGCCTCGGAAAGCGGCGGAAGCGGCGGAAGCGGCGGACATGAGGCAGCCTCGGAATCGCCTTAAAATAGCGGTTTTGCGGCGAGCGGCCGCACGAACCAGCGAGATCGAGATGACCACGAAAGTATTTGTCGACGGACAGGAAGGCACCACCGGCCTGAAGATTTTCGAATATCTGTCGCAACGCCGTGACATCGAGGTGTTGCGCATCGAGGATGCGAAGCGCAAGGACGTCGAGGAGCGCCGCCGCCTCATCAATGCCTCCGATGTGACGTTCCTGTGTCTGCCTGATGTCGCGTCGCGCGAATCGGTTTCACTCGTCGATTCCGGCAACACGCGCACCGTGATGATCGACGCGAGCACCGCGTTCCGTACCCAGGACGACTGGGCCTACGGCCTGCCGGAACTGGCGCGCGCGCAGCGCGAACGCCTGCGCACGGCGAAACGGATCGCCGTGCCGGGCTGCCATGCTTCAGCATTCGTGCTGTCGGTGCAGCCGCTGGTCGCGAGCGGACTCGTCTCCGCCGATTTCGATGCCCACGCCTACTCCATCACCGGCTACAGCGGCGGCGGCAAGAAAATGATCGCGGAGTATGAAGCGGGCGGCAATGAACTGCTGATGAGTCCGCGCGCCTACGCGCTCGGCCTGACGCACAAGCATTTGCCGGAGATGTCGGTGCGCACGGGACTGAAGCGCGCGCCGGTCTTCACGCCGATCGTCGGTCCGTTCCTCAAGGGCTTGGCCGTCACGACGTACTTTTCGCCCGACCAGCTCACGCGTCCCGCCAGGCCGCAGGACGTGCGCGACGTGCTCGCCGAGTACTACAACAACGAGCCGTTCGTCCGCGTGATGCCGTTCGACGCCGACAGCAACCTCGACGCCGGTTTCTTCGACGTGCAGGCCTGCAACGACACGAATCGCGTCGATATCTTCGTGTTCGGCAACGATGAGCGCTTCGTCACCGTGGCGCGGCTCGATAATCTGGGCAAGGGCGCGTCGGGCGCGGCGATCCAGTGCATGAACCTGGCTATCGGCGCTGACGAAGAAGCGGGTCTCGCGCGCTGATTGCCGCTGCGGGATGAGACAAGGCCGGTCCACTTCAATGTGGACGGGCCTTTTAGTTGTCTGGTGCGTAGCAGCATCAAAGGCCGCAGATAAAAAAAGCCCGCCGAGTTGGCGGGCTGAATCCATATCAGTGGAGACATGGAGGAGACAGGAGCGACTATACCGGCGCTTATGATGCAACGCAACATACGCTGTTGCGCCGGTTCCACAGTCCTGCCTTCACGGCTGTGTCATCGACAGGATGAATTGCAGCTGATCCGCAGCAATCGGCTTGACGAGATGCACGTCGAAACCGGCGTCGAGCGTCATCTCGCGATGCTGCGGTTGCCCCCAGCCGGTCAGCGCCACCAGCATGATCGCGTGGCCGTGCGGCAAAAGCCGCAGCTCGCGCGCCGCCGCCAGACCGTCGACCATCGGCATGCCCAGATCCAGGATCACCACATCCGGCGCGAACTGCGCGGCCACTTCCACCGCCTGCGCCCCGTTTCCCGCCAGCGCCACTTCGTGACCCATCGCGGTCAGCAGGTTCGCGAGGCCAGCGAGCGCATCGTCGTCGTCATCGGCTATGAGGATGCGCTTGCTCACGATGGCCTCAGCGTGTTCCGGAAATTTCGAGTTTCAGCCGGTTCGACCCGGCTTGCGCCGCCGTAATGCTGGTGCGCGCACCGCGTGCGCCGAGGTAGAAATGCTGGCGGGCGGGCGAATTCTGATCGTGCGTCGCGTCCGGAAGACAGGCCGCAATGTCCGCCGCAACGCCCTGCAATGCATCGGCGCTCGCGCCGCCATGCGGCGTCCAGGTGCAGCGATAGTTCGACTGCGACGCGGCGCACTGCGCGTCGTCGCCGTAGGGCAATGCGATGGGACGGCCATCGAGCGCCGACAGCGACGCGAAATTGGGCGCGGCGGCCACGATGCGCTTCAGCGCGCTACAGGGACTGGGCGAGTCGTCCGCCCGGGCGGTCGAAGCCAGCGCAAGCGCGGCGCCGGCAAGCGCGAGCAGCGTTACGCGTCGGACAGTGGAATGCATCAGGCGTCTCCTTTTTATCTGTTCTTGTTGGGTTCGCCGCCTACCGGTGGACGAGCGCCACTATCCGCCCGGCGAAAGCGAATGTCTGTTCGAAGCCGAATGAAGCATGCCTGTTGGAGCAAATCGTGCACCCGTTCGAGCAGACGATTGGTCCAGCAACACTCAGTGGCGCACCAGCGCCATCATCGCGCCGAAGCCGACGAACACCCCGCCCGTCAGACGGTTGAAGGCCTGCGCGACGCTCGCGCTCCTGAGCCGGTCGCCAATGCGCGCACCCAAGCCCGCATAGACCGCGTACCAGCTCACCTCGATGACCGCGAAAGTCGAAACAAGCACCGCGAATTGCGGCAGAACGGGATGGCTTGCATCGATGAACTGCGGCAGCAGCGCCGCCGCGAAAAGGATCGCCTTCGGATTGCTGCCGGCTATGAAGAAGCCATTGCGAAAGAGCCCGAACCGACGCGGCGAATGGACGGTCTGCCCGGCGCTGTCAGTTTCGTCGCGGATCTCGACCACGCCGGTTTTCGCGCGCCAGCTTTTCACCCCGAGCCAGACGAGATAAGCCGCGCCGAGCATGCGCAAGGTATCGAAGAGACGTGGCCAGGCTTCGAGGAACACCCCCAGCCCCGCCGCCGATACCGACAGCATGGCGATCAGCGCGGCGAGACAGCCGGCCATCGTCGCGGTCGAGCGTCTGAGGCCGTGACGCGCGCCATGCGTCATCACGAGCAGCATGTTGGGGCCGGGAATCGCGGAGACGACGAATACAGTGGCGACGAACAGCCACCAGACATGCAGGTTCATTGCGGCGCAGCGGAAGAGGGAAAGGGATCCGCATTATGCCGTCCGCGAGAAGCGGCGCAAGCAAATCCCGAAGACGCGCTGTCCGAGTGAAAAAGCCAGCCTTCAGCGTCCCGCCCGACGCGCCGCCACCTGACCGAGCACGGCGAAATCCTTCTCGCCGTCGCCGTGCGCAAGGGCATCGACGAGGTTGTCGCGCACGACGCTTGCCACGGGCAGCGGCACATTGACAGCCTCGCCGGCGGCGATGGCCAGGCGTACATCCTTCAAGCCGAGCCGTGCCTTGAAGAGCGCCGGCTCATAGCGCTGCTCGGCGATCATCTTGCCGTAGCCCGCGTACACCGGTCCCGGAAACAGTGAATTCGTGATGACATCGAGCAGGGTCCGGGACGCCACGCCGTGGCCGGTCACCAGCGCGGCCGCTTCGCCGAACGACTCGATCGCCGAGGCCAGCATGAAATTCGCCGCGAGCTTGAGCACGTTGGCTTGCTGCGGTTCATCGCCGACGCGCCAGGTCTTCTGGCCGAGCACGTCGAGCACCGGCTGCACGCGATCGATCGCGTCAGCCGCGCCCGCCGCAAGGATGTTGAGCTTGCCTGCCGCCGCGACGTCGGGCCGCCCGAGCACGGGCGCGGCAACGTACGCAATGCCGTGCTGCGCGTGCAGCTCCGTCAGTTCGACGGCGAGCGCCGCTGAAATGGTGGCCATGTTCACGTGCACGAGCCCCTTCGGCGCGCGCCGCAACAAGGCGCCGTCGACGAGCACGGAACGCAGCGCGTGATCGTCGGCCAGCATGGAGAACGCGGCGTCGCCGGCGAAGGCCTGTTCAGGCGTATCCACCACCGATGCACCCTGGTCCGCGAGCGCACGGGTCTTGTCGCGCGAACGGTTCCACACGCGCACCGTGTGCCCGGCCTTCAGCGCGTTGCTCGCCATCGCGCCGCCCATCTCGCCCAGTCCGATAAATCCGATATCCATGTTCCATGACTCCTTCGTGGCCCGTTTCGGTTCGAGCCTCAGTTAAGCACATCGACCGGCAGCGCGCCGGAGCGCCCGATGCGATACTGCCCGCATGGTCGAGGCGCGCTTTCACTTTCACGGCGAATTGAACGACTTCCTCGCGCGGCCGCAGCGCGGGCGCACGTTCGCGTGCCAGTTCGCGCCGACGTCCTCGGCCAAGCATGTGATCGAGGCGCTTGGCGTGCCACACACGGAAGTGGGAGCGATCCTGAGGAACGGCGGGCCGGTGGGCTTCGACGCGCAGATCGAACCGGACGATCTCTTCGAGATCCATCCGGCGAGGCGCGCGGCAACGGACATGGCCAGTGGCGGACTGCTGTTGCGCCCGCCGCTGCGTGCCGCCGATCTGCGCTTCATCGCCGATGCGCATCTCGGTGGTCTCGCGCAATTGCTGCGGCTCGCCGGTTTCGATACGCGCTACGACAACAACTTCCCCGACGAGGAAATCGAGCGGCTTGCACAGGCGGAGAGCCGCATCGTGCTGACGCGCGACCGCGAATTGCTCAAGCGTCGCACGGTGCTGTACGGCTGCTATGTGCGCGCGTTACAGGCCGACGATCAATGGCACGAGCTGGCGGACAGGCTGGCCCTGGCGCCGCACGCGCGGCCGTTCCGGCTGTGCCTGATGTGCAATGCGCCGTTGCGTCCGGCCGGCCCGGGCGAGATCGACGGCCGTGTGCCCGATGGCGTGCGGGAGCGGCATACGCGCTTTGTCACCTGCGACGTATGCCGCCGCGTGTTCTGGGAAGGCTCACACTGGCGCCGCATGCGGGCGCGCATCGACGCACTGGCCGACGCGGACCGTTAACGGTCACGACGCTTTTCGCGGGTTGCCACTGCGTGTTCCGTACAATACGAGACTTTGGCAACAAACCGCCCCGGAGCATCGCGTGAACAAATTCCAGCTGGAACAAACCAAGGCATTCAAGCTTGCCAACGACCTCAAACAGGGCGGAAAGAACCGCATCGGTGCCGCTGACGAAGCAAAGCTGGATCGCCGCGAACAGCGCAAGCTCGATCAGGCCAAGGGTCTCGTGCCGTTCGCCTGCAAGCTGGACGAGAAGCTCGTCAAGCAGTTGAAGGAGCGCGCGGAGGCCCACGAAGGCGACATGACCGACATGCTGGCGGAATTGCTGGTGAAGGCGGGGCTCGAACGATAAGGTCCGGCGCGGTTGCGGACGCTAACTGTCTTCGTCTTCACAGCGCCCGCGACAGCTGTAAATCAGAAGCTGCGCGTCCGTGACGTGATAGACGAAGCGATGCTTCCCGTCGATGCGACGCACCCACGCCTTCCTGTAGCGCAACGGTTCCGGCTTGCCCTGTCCTGCGAACGGGCTGCGGCAGCACTCGTTGATCAGCCCGGTCACTTTTTCGAAGATCTTCGCGTCCGACACGCGCCAGGCATGGTAGTGATGCCAGCTTGGCTTCGAGAACTGAATGCTGCGCGCCATCATCCGGCCTGCCCGGAGCGTCTGGCGAACAGCGTTCCGAGAAAGCCGGCGAACGCGGTCTTCAGTCCTTTCGCCTGGCCTGCGCTTCGCGGCGCGTCAGATTCCACCGTAGCGCGTGACCTCGTGGTCGAACCATCGCCCTGCAAATCTTCCGGAGAGAGCAATATCTCCTCCGTATAGCCAAGCGACTCGAACCACGCAAACGACTCCTCGATCAAGCGCTTGTCCAGCTCCCGCTCCGCTTCTTCCACGCGCCATGCGATGCGCGCCAGCGCCTGCACCGACATCACGACGAGTTCTTCCGATTCGAGCAGCGGCAGGGTTCCCCATTCGCCCAGCCGATCAGCCGCACGCGCCGCTTCGTACTCGCGCTCGATCAACTCAACCGTCCTGACCATGTCCTGCCCTCGCACGTGAATCGCACATCGACGGGCACAGTATCACCGGCGGCCGCCTCAGCGCGCCACCTGTCCGAACGGCCAGCGCTTTTTCAGACGCTTCCCTCTTTTTCGATCACCAGAATGCGCGCCTCGCCGACCGGTTCGGCGCAGTGTTCGTCGCCGGCCTGCGCGTGGAAGATATCTCCGGCGCGCAACGTGAGCACGCGTTCGCCCTCGGGACCGCGCACATGCATGCGCACTTCGCCCTGCATCACGGCGAACACTTCCTCGCCGTCGTTGACGTGCCACTTGTAGGGCGTGTCGGTCCAGTGCAGCCGGCACGAGGTGCCGTTCATCACGCAGATGTCGAGCGCGCCCCACGCGCGCTCCGCCTTGAACTTGCCGCTTTCGATCACTTTCATTCGATACCGCCTAGCGATTGAGATCGCGCGCTTCGTCGACATCCGCGTGGCGCGTCGCGGGAATGCACGCCACCGCGATCAACGAGAGCGCGAGTCCGCCCATCACATAGAAGGTGGGCGCGAGTTGAGAGTCCGTGACGCGGATCAGCCAGGTCACGATGAACTGTCCGAAGCCGCCGAAGATCATCACCGCGATGTTGTACGCGAGCGAGAGTCCGGTCGAGCGGATGTGCGCGGGAAACAGCTCGGCGATGAGCGCGCCGAACGGTCCATAGTAGCCCGAGAGCGCGATCGACAGCAGCGCCTGAACGATCACGAGCCGCAGCACGCTGGGCTCGGCCGCGAGCCACGCGAACAGCGGATAGATCACGACGAACGTGATGCCGAGCGACCACAGCGACAAACCCTTGCGCCCGATGCGGTCCGACCACGCGCCCGCGATCGGCGACAACACCGTCAGCAGCAGATTGCCGACGATCAGCGCCGTGAACGACTGGCCGAGCGGCAGCTTCAGTTGCTTGACGGCGAAGGTCGGCAGATAGGCGATCAGCACATACACCGTCACCGTCAGCGCGACCACGGCGCCGAGCCCGCACAGCACTTCGCGGCCATGGCTGCCGAAGACCTCGCCGAGCGTCGCGCGCCGCGCGGTCTTGCGCGCGTGCAGGAAGGCTTCGGTGTCGGACATGCTGCGGCGAATGTACAGGCCGATCGGACCGATGATCAGCCCGAAGATGAACGGCACCCGCCAGCCCCAGGCATCGAGCGCCTGCGGAGACAGCCCGCGCGTGATCGCCGCGCCGACGAGCGCACCGAGCAGCAGCGACGCTGCCTGGCTCGCCATCTGGAAACTGCCATAGAGACCGCGCTTCGAGAAAGGCGCTGCCTCGATCAGCAACGCGGTCGAGCTGCCGAACTCGCCGCCCGCCGAGAACCCTTGCAGCAGCCGCGCGAACACGATGACGAGCGGCGCGCCGATGCCGATTGCCGAGTACGGCGGCGCGATGGCCAGCAGGAAGATGCCCAGCGTCATCAGGCCGATGACCAGCGTCAGCGCCGCCTTGCGGCCGGCGCGATCCGCATAGAGGCCCAGCACGATGCCGCCCACCGGCCGCATGACGAACGCGACGCCGAACGTCGCGGTGGTCAGGAGAATCGAGGAATAGTCGCTCGCGCTCGGGAAGAACAGCCGCGCGATGACGACCGTCATGAAGCCGAAGACCGTGAAGTCGTACCACTCCAGTGCGTTGCCGATGACAGCCGCCGTCACGGCGCGCGCGTTCAGTGGTCTGGCGGGCATGCGTTCCCCTGAGGTCGATGGTTGCGATGATTGCCATGGATGCGGGCGTCATGCGTCGGGCTGCGGCTGCGGTTGCGGCTTCGAAACATGGCCCCGCTGGTCTCGTGCCGTCCGCGTTTTGTTGCACCGATTCGCACGCGCGGCTGATTTTTCCTCGCGAGTGTAAAGACGCCTTAATCCGCGATCAAGCGAATCGCGCACACGAAAAAGCGCGCCCGGACTTGCGGCCGGGCGCGCTTCGGTTCGCAGCACGGGATGTCGCGAGGCGTATTACGCCTTCTTCACATAGGCGCTGCACCAGCCCTTCGACGCAACCTGCTTGTTGCTGAACATCGGGCACGGCGCGTAGGCGTCGGTCGGCTTGCCCTGATAGAACTGGCAGTTGCCGCAGTCCTGCCCGGCGGCATATTTCGCGTACTTGGCCTTGTCCACCTTGCTGGCGTCTTCCTTGTAGCCGAGCGCCTGTGCGGTGGGATCGCTCTCCGTAACCTTCGCCGCATCCGCGGCGAACGCGGTGCGGGCGCCGAGCGCGAGCGTCGAGGCGACGCCCACGCTGGTCAGAATGAACGTGCGACGTGATGTCTTCATGGTGACTCACTCCATGGTGTATTGGGGGTTGCGCCGTTCTTGGCGACGGCGACAACCGAGCATAACAACCTGGAAGCGGGTCGAGGACCTCAAATGCCGGAGATAAGAATCGACGGAAAGGCGTCCGTAATCTAGCGCGTCATGTCGGCCACGCGCTCGCCGATCGCAAGCGATGCCGTCAGTCCCGGCGACTCGATGCCGTACAGGTTCACGAGCCCCGGCACGCCATGCGCGGACTTGCCCTGGATCATGAAATCGGCGGCCGCCTGGCCCGGTCCCGAGAGCTTCGGCCGGATGCCGGCGTAGGCGGGTTGCAGCGCATCGTCGGGCAAGCCCGGCCAGTACGCGCGGATGGCGGCATAGAACGAGTCGGCGCGGCGCGGATCGACGTCGTAGTTGAGCGTCGGCACCCATTCGACGTCCGGGCCGAATTTCGCCTGGCCGCCGAGATCGATCGTCAGATGAACGCCCAGGCCAGCTTCGTTGGGCATCGGGTAGATGAGCCGCTCGAAGGGCGTGCGGGCGCTCACGCTGAAGTAGTTGCCCTTCGCGAAGTAAAGTGGCGGCACGTGACGGTCATCCAGGCCGCGGATCGAACTTGCGATTTCGTTCGCGTGCAGGCCGGCGCTGTTGATCAGATAAGACGCCCGGAAACGCGCCGGCGACGCGCCGCCCGTCTCGACGATGAAGCAGCCCTCGCGCGCATCGATGCTGGTGACCGGCGTATGGAACACGACGTTCGCGCCGTGCTGCTCGGCCTCGCCTTGCAGCGCGAGCATGTATTGATGACTGTCGACGATGCCGGTGAGCGGCGAGAAGACCGCCTCGACGCACTCCAGCTGCGGCTCCATTTCCTTCGCCTGGGCGGCGCTGATGCGCACCAGACCCTTCACGCGGTTTTCGGTGCCCTTGTGCTCCAGCGCCGCGAGTTGCGGCACCTGGTTACGCGCCGTGGCCACCAGCAGCTTGCCGCATTGCCGGTGCGGCACGCCATGCGCGCGGCAGAACTCATACAGCATGTCGCGGCCGCGCACGCAGAGTTCGGCCTTCAGCGAGCCGCGCGGGTAATAGATGCCTGCATGGATGACTTCGCTGTTGCGCGAACTCGTGCCGATGCCGATCCCCTCCCCCGCCTCCAGCACGATGACCTCACGCCCGCGCAAGGCCAGCGCGCGGGCGATGGCCAGTCCCACTGCGCCCGCGCCGATGACCACACACTCGATCCGATCCATGTCTTGTCCGTCGCACATTCCGTCCTGGCTATTCTACGTTCGGGACTATTGCGCAATACACAACAAACCCACACGACTAGGATCGTTTTCCGGTGCAATTCGGAAAAAGGCAAGAATCTGGCCGCCAAATGTCGAAATTGCCAAGTTTTTGGAGCGTTTTTGGCAATTTCGCCATTTTCGACTTTTCAGAAACCCATGGCTTTCTTGTGCGAATGACGGTCGAGCTGGATGTCGCGCGCCTCGACGTGATGCCGGCCATCGATACGTGCATTGCCGAATGCATTCAGCATCGCCCGCCGCATGCCGCGCGGCGACGCCCGCGTGAGCGCGTCGAGCGGCGCATCCCCGAGGGTTTCCGGGAAGCGCGCGCCCCATGCGTGTGCCTCGCGGATCTCGGCGTAGATCGCCTGAGCGATGCGACGCGCACCGTCCCGGTCGGGCGGCGGAATCTCGTACACGTTCATGCGGTTCAGCAGCGGCTCGGGAATCGCGCGCGCGTCGTTCGCGGTGGCGATCCACACCACGTTGCCCGCGTTCACCGGCACTTCGGCGAATTCGTCGATGAAGCTCTGCGCCGTGTCGTGCTCCAGCAGCGCGTACAGCGCGCCGAGCGGATCGTATTGCGCGTCGCCGGTGGCCTTGTCGATTTCATCGACGGTCAGCACGGGGTTTGCATAGCTGCCGTTCACGAGGGCATCGAAAACCTTGCCGGGCTTCGCATTGCGCCATTGCGACGAGGCCCCCGACAGGATCCAGCCGGCCGTCAGCGAACTCATCGCTACATAGTGAGACGTCGTGCCGAGCAGCCGCGCCAGTTGTTTCGCGAAATGCGTCTTGCCGATGCCCGGTTCGCCGAGCAGCAGCATGGGCATGAGTTCGAGCCGGTCATCGGTTTCGAGACACAGCGCGATCTGCTTGCGGATGTCGTCGAGCGGCTCCTCGAAATTCGGCAGGCTGGCCGCGAGGTCGTCGATGGACGGCATGCGGTTCGGCTTCACGCAGAAGCGCAGATTGCCTACCTTGAGCATTTTTTCGTAGGTGGCGCGCAAGGCTTCGCTTGCGCCCTCGGACAACTCGTTGAGCGCGGTCTCCACGTCGTCGAGACTGTAGACCTTGCTGAACGATGCCACCGCGAGTTCCTGTTTCACCACGGCCGTCGTCATGTCGCACCCCGTCTTTGTTCTGGTCGGTGAGTCCAGTGTAGCGACGCCAAAAGGCCGCGCAAGCGAGCAGTCTCGCGCGTGTGCTGCCAATCCAAAGCACAGGGCTTCACCGACAGAGCCGCGTTTTGCGTGGGCTAGTATCATCGTCGGGATCGCGCGGCGGGCGGGTTCGAAACATGCTCTTTCAGGTGCCGGGGTTGAGCGATGTACAGGTCAGCCCCACGTGCGTGTTTCAGCGGCGCGCTGAACCGGCGCCGTGCCGCCGTGTCAGAGGAAGTTGCCGAGGAACGCCGATCCAGCGGCCGCCCGCCGGGCGCGCCGCCATCCGAACAGTCCGCGCGCAGGA
Organism: Caballeronia sp. LZ043; assembly: GCF_031451075.1. NCBI lineage: Bacteria > Pseudomonadati > Pseudomonadota > Betaproteobacteria > Burkholderiales > Burkholderiaceae > Caballeronia > Caballeronia sp. LZ043. The sequence continues at coordinate 2,644,264 of NZ_JARUXT010000001.1, forward strand.
GCCGCTTTCAATGCCTACAACGATACGAACCGCCTTTGTACAACTCGCGCTTGCGACAGGAGCCGGCCTCGCCGCCTTCAGCGCCTGCGCGCAGAGCACGGCGCCGCAGCCGGTGCAGTGGGAACTGCAGGTCGTGCGCGACGGGCAGCAGATCGACAGCTTCTCCGGCACGACGAACGTCGGACAGGCCCGCACGGAAACGCATCACAACAAGGTGCAGAACCGCGTGGGCTGCGCGGATCAACCCGCGGGCGAGATCGATCTGCAACGCACGCTCACCGTCTCCCCGACCCACGCCAGCGCCGATGACATCACGCTCGCCATCGACGCCCAGGAAACCCTGCAGGACGACAGCACGCGCGCCTCGCCATCCGGCTGCAAGCTGCCGCCGGTGCCGCGTCAGGTGAGCGGCGCGCATCCGGGGCTCGTGCTCAAGCCGGGCGAATGGGGACAATGGCAGATCATCGACAGCAATCCGTCGCTCGCCTACCGGGTGCGCGCGACGCTCCCCGCTTCCACGGCGGCGCAATGACAACCGCGGCGACATGGCTTCCGGCGCGCCGCACGAGATACAGAACGCATGCGAAACCCAGAACATCTTCCGCCCGGCCCGTCCGCTGATCCGGCCACTCCGGATTTCACGGCGGTCAGCTGGAACCTCCACAAGGGCCGCTCGCCGCTCGGCTTGCGCGCGTGGAACGCGATGCAGCGGTGGGTGCAGACCACCAACGCAGACGTCTATTTTCTTCAGGAAGCGATGGCGCGGCGCATGCCGCAGCCGATGCTCGCCACCGGCTTCGGCAATCCGCTGAACGCGCCGCTCGACGATGTCTGGCATTGCCAGGCCACCGAAATCGCCACCGCGCTCGAGTTGCAGATCGCTCTGGGGCCGAACGTGTTCAAGCCGTCGTGGCGGCACGGCAATGCGATCCTGTCGCCGCATCCGCTCGATCTGTCGGGGCGCTGGGATATCTCCGCGCATCGCTTCGAACGGCGCGGTTTGCTGGTCGCGCGCGCGACCTTCGCCGGCCGCGCCATCACGCTGCTGTGCGCGCATCTCGCGCTGACAAGACAGGCGCGCTTGCGGCAGATGAACTGGATCGCGCACTGGATCGCGAAGGAAGCGCCCGAAGGACCGCTCGTGCTGGCGGGCGACTTCAATGACTGGCGCAACGACTCCACGCCGCTGTTCGCCGAACTGGGCATGCAGGAAGTGGCGAACATGCTGGGGGAATCGGGCCGTACGTTTCCGGCGTTCTCGCCGGCGCTCGCGCTCGACAAGATGTTCGTGCGCGGACTCAAACCAGTCGAATGGCTCGTGCCGACGCAGGATACCGCGTGGCTCTCCGATCACCTGCCCTACATGGCGCGGCTGCGCGTGGACTGAGCGCGGCGCCTCGATCCGAGGTTACTTCCGCTTGCCGGCGAGCGCGGCTTCGATCTCCGCAATGCCGACAGGCTTGGTCAGATGATGATCGAAGCCGGCGGCCAGCGCTTCCTGACGGTCGGCCTCGCCACCCCAGCCCGTCAAGGCGAGCATCAGCACGTGCTTGGTCACATCGCGCTTCCTCATCTCCCGCGCCACCTCGAGTCCGCTCATGCCAGGCAAGCCGATATCGAGCACGACCACATCCGGCGTGAAGTCGTCGATGGCGGCAAGCGCGCGCGGGCCGTCGTGCTCGGTGCGCACTTCGTGTCCGAGTGCTTCGAGCAGCATCGAGAGCGCGAGCGCCGCGTCGAGGCTGTCGTCGACGAGCAGGATGCGGCGGCCTTGCATCGCGCCGCCGTCCGCTTCGGCGATGGTGTTCATGCGAATTCCCGTGATTCGTCGTCGCGCGAGGCACACGCTTCAGCGCTCGCGCAACTATATTGAGATAGTGCGGGGACTGTAGCACAGCGCTTTCGCGCCACAGAATGGCGGAGCAATCCGGCGTGCGCGGGCTCTGCTATCGTGATTGCTTCACGAGCCGCCGTCCTTGCGCATCCTGTCATGTTCGATCTCTTCGACGACATCCCCAAGCCCGATATCGCGTGGCATCCGGACTGGATCGAGGCCGACGCCGCCTCCGACCTGATGGGCGCCCTGCTCGACGAAGTCCGCTGGCAACAGGACACGATGACCACGCCCGGCGGGCGCGTGCCGCTGCCGCGCCTGACCGCGTGGCAAGGCGAGCCCGATGCGGTGTATGTGTACTCGGGCATCCGCAACGTGCCGCAGCCATGGACGCCGGCTGTCACGCAATTGCGCGAGCGCGCCGAAGAGGCCTGCGGCGCGCGCTTCAACAGCGTGCTGCTGAACCGTTATCGCGACGGGCTGGACAGCATGGGCTGGCACGCCGACAAGGAACGCGAACTCGGTCCTGAACCGGTGATCGCGTCGGTGAGCCTGGGCGCGACACGCACCTTCGAATTCCGTCACGCGCGCACCCATGCCACGCATGCGCTCGTGCTGTCGCACGGCAGCCTGCTGGTGATGCGCGGACGCACCCAGCTCGAATGGGTGCATCGCGTGCCGAAGGAACCGGGCGCGCGCGGCGAGCGCATCAATCTCACCTTCCGCTGGGTCGATGCGTCGAAGCGCAAACCCAGCCGCGCTTAGGGCCGCTTCGCGACGAAATCGATCTCCACGAGCGCGTCCCGCGCAAGCCCCGTCACGCCGATGCAAGTACGCGCCGGCAGCGGCTTCGGCAGGAAGTAGGCGCGGTACACGGCGTTCATCGCGTCGTAGTCGCGCTTGAACTCGGTCAGGAAGATGCGCACGCTCACGACGTTGTCGAGCGTCAGGCCAAGGCCGCCGAGCACGAGAATCAGGTTGTCCATCACGCGCCGCGTCTGGGCCGCGACGCCTTCGGGCAGCGGCGCGGCGTCGTCGTCGGGGTCGGTCGGCATCTGGCCGGTCAGGAACACCCAGCCATCCGCCTCCGCGGCATGCGAGAAAGGACCGACCGGCGTCGGCGCGGCATCGACCATCGTGAACTTGGGCAGTTGCGTCACTTCTTCTCCTGAACGTCTGTTGGGTTGCGTCGGGTGGCGGAGCCTCGAACCTTAGCGCGCCAAAATTGGGCATGAACGCTCCTGCCTTACCGCCGCGTCAGCTTTGATGCGAAGATGACCGGAACCCCGTGCCTCCATCGAACGCTCCATGCTTCCTTATCCCATCCTCGCCGACGCGCTGATGCGCATGCTGACCGCGATGTTGATCGGCTGCATCATCGGCATCGACCGCGATCTGCACGGCAAGCCGACCGGCATGAAGACGCTCGGGCTCGTGTCGCTCGGCGCGTGCCTCGCGACCATGTGCGCACAGGGCTTTTCCATGACGCTCTCCGACGACGCCGACGTCTCCCGCGCGGTGCAGGGCATCGTGACGGGCGTCGGCTTTCTCGGCGCCGGCGTGATCCTGCAGAATCCGCGCGAGAACCGCGTGCGCGGCCTCACGACGGCGGCATCGATCTGGGTGACCGCGGCGGTCGGCATCGTGTGCGGACTCGGCGTGTGGAGCGTCGCGTTTCTCGCGATGCTGCTGATGATCCTGCTGATGGTGTTGGGACGCGTCGTCGAGAAGCGTCTGTTGCGGCGCTGGATGAACAAGCCGGAACACGAACGCAGAAACTACGACGACGTCGGGGAAATCTGAGCCGCGCGCGGCAGGTCTTTCCCTACCCGTCGCAGGCCTTGCCGCTTACCAGCCGTGACGTTCGTGCCAGCGATCTTCACGGCGCATCTCATGACGCCAGTGACGTTCGCGCCATTCGTGACGACGCCATTCGCGTTCGCGCCAGCGCTCGTGCTCCCGATAGCCGGGACCATAACCGTAGTAGCCCACCGGTTCGGCGGGCTGCGCGTACACGGGCACGCCGACGCCAACCGCTACATCCACATGCGCATTCGCCGCCGCCGACATCGCGAGCGCCGCAAGCCCCGCCAGTCCGATTGCCGTACCCAGAAGTTTCTTTTTCATATCGCGTTCTCCTTGCACCTCGTGCCGGGTGAGTCAGGAGCAGTCTAAGAAGCGCTTCGCGATACAAGTGCTACGGGTCTGCCAGAAAGGTAACGTCAGGTAACGGTCAACCGCTGGTCAGGTGACGCGATGGGTTTCAGCGTGACCTAGCGCACGCGCTTGCCGGACGCATCGATGACGACTTCGCCGTCCTCTTTCGTGAACGGCCCCTTCTGCGGCTCGGGCAGGATATCGAGCACGAGCTCGGACGGACGGCAGAGCCGCGCGCCTTTGGGGGCATCGACGAAAGGACGGTTGATGAGGATCGGATGAGCGAGCATCGCGTCGATGAGCTGGTCGTCGGTGAGACTGGCATCGTCGAGACCGAGCTCCGCGTACGGCGTGCCTTTTTCGCGCAGCGCCTCGCGCACCGACAAGCCCGCACGCGCGATCAACGCGACCAGCGTCTCGCGCGCGGGCGGATGGGTCAGATACTCGATCACGGTCGGTTCGATGCCCGCGTTGCGGATCAACGCCAGCGTGTTGCGCGACGTGCCGCACTTCGGGTTGTGATAGATGGTGACGGTCATGATCGAGAAATCCTTGCGTTCGTGAGAAGGGGTGACGCCTCGCATTCTAGAGCCCTCGCGCGCGGATGACATGCGCGCCACGTCAGCGACAGGCCCCCGACTCCCTTCCTGCGGCATGATCAATTGTCCTGTTCATTCGCCGTTGCGCGGCCTATAACAAATTGTGCAACGACGAAGCACGCCGCCTTGACCGGCGAGCATCGGCGCTCCGTCTGCATCGCACCCGCGACATGCCGCGCGCGAGGTGGATCGCATTCGAACCGCGCCAGACATCATCGCGGCGCCACGCGCAGCCCGACCAGAACCGGCGCCGGGGCCTTCAGCAGCACGGGCGAAGCATGGCAGATCAGGACACGTGGCACGTTCTGTGCGGAGCATCGAACCGCAACAGTGAACAGCGCCGAGCAGCCAGCCTGCATCCCGCCGACAGGCGACAGGCCGGCGACAAGCGAGCGCGCCTTTTCCTCAAGGAGTCGACATGAAATCACGTATTGCCATGGCGGCGCTGGCCGTCTCGTTATTCGCCACTGCGGGCCTGGCGTCTGCCCAGCAGTCCTATTACCGTACGGCTCAAGTGCCGGGTCAGGCCACCGCCGATACCTGGAGCGATCCGAATGCGCCTCAGCAGAGCGCCATGCAAGGTCAGTCCGACGACATGTCGTATGGCGGCGCGCCGATGACACGTGGCGCAGCCGGCGCGACGACGATGGGCACGATGGACAGCTCTGCATCGAAGCCCTGCACACGCGGACCGCAGTGCAATATCTTCTTTGGAAACTGAGCCGGCACGAACGTCCGGCAACTGCGTTAGCATCAGGTGCATGAACACTCGCCCGGCCTGAGCGGCCGGGCGTGTCCCTTACTCTTCCAAGGGTCGCCCACATGCACCGCGAAGAATTTCTCGCGCAACTCTCGAGCGCCGGCTATGACGAAGTCGTCACGGTCACGCGCGATCCGGACCGCGCACTGGCTCTGCACACGCATCCATTCGAGGCACGCGCCCTGATTCTGTCGGGCGAGGTCACGATCCGCATCGGCGACGACGCCCACACCTATCGCGCCGGCGACATCTTCCATCTCGCGGCACACACTGAGCATTCGGAGACATACGGGCCCGAGGGCGTCAGCTATCTGGTCGGACGCAGGTAAGCGGAGCGGAACATATCGATGGCGACACGCAAGCAGACCTCGAAATCTAAAGGCGGGCGCATACGCGTCGGCATCGGCGGATGGACATTCGAGCCATGGCGCGGCACGTTTTATCCCGCCGATCTCGTGCAGAAACGCGAACTCGAATATGCAAGCCGTGCGCTGACCAGCATCGAGGTGAACGGCACGTTCTATGGCTCGCAAAAGCCCGCGAGTTTCATCAAGTGGCGTGACGAGACACCCGACGATTTCGTCTTTTCGCTGAAAGCGCCCCGCTACGCGACCAATCGACGCGTTCTGGCCGAAGCCGGCGACACCATCGAGCGATTCTTCGGCAGCGGCGTGCTCGAACTGGGCGACAAGCTGGGCCCGATCAACTGGCAATTCGCGGCGACCAAGCAATTCGACCCTGAAGATTTCGAGCGCTTTCTCGAACTGCTGCCCGCGAAGCTGGACGGACGCACGATCCGACATGCGGTCGAAGTCCGGCACGAGAGCTTCTGCGATCCGGCCTTCGTCGCGCTGGCGCGCAAGTATCGCGTTGCTGTAGTGGTGGCCGGCGATTCGAAGTATCCGCAGATCGCGGACGTCACGGCGCCTTTCGTCTATGCACGCATCATGGGCACCACGGAGAAGCAGGCGAAAGGCTACGCGAAAGCAGCGCTCGACCGCTGGACCGCGCGTGCGCAGTCGTGGGCGGCGGGTGCGGCCCCGGACGACTTGCAGACCTTCGGCAAGCCGCCGCCCAAGGCCGCCGCGCGCGACGTGTTTCTCTACGTCATCAGCGGCCACAAGGTGCACAACCCGGCGGCCGCCATGGCGCTGATCGAACGCCTGAACAAATAGGCTCAGCGCACGAGCGACGGCTTCTTGTTGTCGAAGGTCCAGTTCGGGATCAGATACTGCATCGCGACGCCGTCGTCGCGTGCGCCGAGGCCGTGCTCCCGGTACAGCGCGTGGGCCTTCTCGACTTCGTCCATGTCCAGTTCGACGCCCAGCCCCGGCGCCTGCGGCACCTTCACCTTGCCGCCGACGATCTGCAGCGGATCGCGCGTCAGGCGCTGGCCGTCCTGCCAGATCCAGTGCGTGTCGATGGCCGTGATCTTGCCCGGCGCCGCTGCGGCGACGTGCGTGAACATCGCGAGCGACACGTCGAAGTGATTGTTCGAATGCGAACCCCACGTCAGGCCCCAGTCGTTGCACATCTGCGCGACGCGCACCGAACCCTGCATCGTCCAGAAGTGCGGATCGGCCAGCGGAATGTCCACGGATTGAAGCTGGATCGCGTGGCCCATCTGGCGCCAGTCGGTGGCGATCATGTTGGTGGCCGTCGGCAGGCCGGTCGCGCGGCGGAACTCCGCCATGACCTCGCGGCCTGAGTAGCCATTTTCCGCACCGCACGGGTCTTCGGCATAGGCAAGCACGTCATGCTGGTCGCGGCACAACCGGATGGCTTCCGCCAGTGACCACGCGCCGTTGGGATCGAGCGTCACGCGTGCTTCCGGGAAGCGTTCGGCCAGCGCCGTCACCGCTTCGATTTCCGCATCGCCGGCCAGCACGCCGCCCTTCAGCTTGAAATCGTTGAAGCCGTAGCGTGCCTGGGCCGCTTCGGCAAGACGCACGACCGCCTCCGGCGTCAACGCCACTTCGGTACGCAAGCGCTCCCAGTCGTCCTGACCATCCGCGCCCGATGCATACGGCAGATCCGTCTTGTTGCGATCGCCGATATAGAACAGATAGCCGAGCATTTCCACTTCGTCGCGTTGCTGGCCCTCGCCGAGCAGCGCGGCCACCGGCACGCCGAGATGCTTGCCGAGCAGGTCGAGCAGCGCGGCCTCGAGCGCGGTGACTGCGTGAATCGTCGTGCGCAGGTCGAAGGTTTGCAGGCCGCGTCCGCCCGCGTCGCGATCCGCGAACGCCGTGCGCACCGCGTTCAGCACCGCCTGCATGTTGCCGATCGACTGCCCGACCACGTGCGCGCGCGCATCGTCGATGGTCTTGCGGATGTTCTCGCCGCCCGGCACTTCGCCGACGCCCGTATTGCCCGCGCTGTCCTTCAGGATCACAAGATTGCGCGTGAAGAACGGGCCGTGCGCGCCCGAGAGATTCATGAGCATGCTGTCGCGGCCCGCGACCGGGATGACGCGCAATTCGGTGACGGTCGGTGTGGCGTTGGGCTTGACTGCTTGAGTGGACATGATCGTGATCCTGAGAAAAGAAGGGTTGCGCGTTCGGCGGGTAGATTCAGTGCGCGGCGCGCTGCGTTGCATGTGCGCCGGGCGGATGATCCGCGCGGCGGTTGCGGGTGAAGAAGGCCGCCGCGGCCGCGATCAGCGACGCGACGCCGAGCGCATACAGACCGCCCGATACCGAGCCCGTGTGTTGCTGGAGATAACCGAAGGTCGCCGGCGCGAAGAAACCGCCGAGATTGCCGACCGAATTGATCAGCGCGATCACGCCCGCCGCAACGCGCGCATCGAGGTAGCCCTGCGGGATCGGCCAGAACAGCGACGAAGCGGCCTTGAAGCCGATCGCCGAGAAACAGATGGCGACGAACGACAGCACCGCGTTGCCGGTCGTCGACGCGAACAGGCCGCAGGCCGCGATCACGAGCGCCGTCGCGAGCCACGCCTGCTGGAAGCGCCAGCGCGCGGACAGCAGCGCGAAGCAGTACATCGCGATCATCGCGATGAGCCACGGAATCGCGTTGAACAGTCCCACCTGGAAGTCGCTCAGGCCGCCCATCTTGCGGATGATCGTCGGCAGCCAGAAGGTCGCGGCGTAGATCGTCAGCTGGATCGCGAAGTAGAGGATGCAGAACAGCAGGATCTGCGGATCCTTCAGCAGCTTGATGGCGGGCACGTGCGCGCCGGTCACGGCCTCACGCGCGGCCTGCTCGGCGGTGAGGGTCCGTTGCAGCGCGCGCTGCTCGTCGGCGCTGAGCCAGTGCGCGTCGCTGATGCGCGATTTCAGCAGCATCCAGCTCACGCCGCACAGGAAGATGGAGAACGCGCCTTCGATCAGGAACATCCACTGCCAGCCGTGCAGGCCGAGACCGCGAATCGACAGCAGTCCGCCCGTCACCGGTCCCGACAGGATCGAAGCGAATGCCGAGCCGCCCTGGAAGATGGCGATGGCCTTGCCGCGTTCCTTCTGCGGCAGCCACTGCGTGAAGTAGTACACGACGCCCGGGAAGAAGCCGGCTTCCGCGATGCCCAGCAGGAAGCGCAGCACGTGGAACGAGGTGTCGTTCCAGACGAAGGCCATCGCGCCCGCGACGATTCCCCACGTGCCCATGATGCGGGTGAGCCACGCGCGCGCGCCGTACTTCTGCATCAGGACGTTGGACGGCACCTCGAACAGCGCATAGCCGATGAAGAACAGGCCGCTGCCGAGGCCGTAGGCGGCCGCGCCGATGCCCAGGTCGGTCTGCAGGTGCGAACTGACGAAGCCGACGTTCACGCGGTCGATGTAGTTCGCGATGAACATGATGAGGAACAGGGGCAAGACGTGGCGCTTGACCTTGGAACTGGCCGATTCGAGGGCCGCGTCGGGACTGGCGAAGTCGGTGTTCAACGGAATGTCTCCTGATCGCACCGCGTGGTACGTTGTCTGATGACATTTTAGGATCGATGCCCTCGCGACGCTAGCGCGCGTTTACCCGCTACCCCACAAACTACTGTTTATAAGGGTTTTAAGCCTTCTTGCGCGCTCATTATCGGTGGATTTGATTGCACAAGCTAAGACGTCCGATGACCTCATGACCGCATCGAGGGAGCCGTCAGAAACGACACTGCCGGCCCAAGGCCGGCAGTGTCGATGATGCGAAGGAAGAGACGACGCTTACTTCTCGCCCTGCCCGATCTCATGATTTGCCATGATTTCCAGCGCGCGCACCATGCCCGAGTGATCCCATGCCTTGCCGCCATGCGCCGCGCACGCGTTGAACAGCTGCAGGCACGTCGACGTGTTCGGCAGCGCGACGCCGAGCGACTGCGCAGTGGAAAGCGCCAGGTTCAAATCCTTCTGATGCAGTTCGATCCGGAAGCCCGGATTGAACGTGCGCTTGGTCATGCGTTCGCCGTGGACTTCGAGAATGCGCGACGACGCGAAGCCGCCCATCAGCGCGGTGCGAACCTTCTCGGCATCGACGCCGGCCTTCGACGCCAGCAGCAGCGCCTCGCCCACCGCCTCGATGGTCGCCGCGACGATCACCTGGTTCGCGACCTTGCAGACCTGCCCGGCACCGACCTCGCCGATCAGCGAGACGTTCTTGCCCATCATGTCGAACAGCGGCTTGACCTTGTCGAACGTGCCCTGCGCGCCGCCGACCATGATCGTCAGCGACGCCGCCTTGGCGCCGACTTCGCCGCCGGAGACGGGCGCATCGAGATAATCGGCGCCCTTCTCGCGCACCTTCGCCGCGAATTCGCGCGTGGCGATGGGCGAGATCGAGCTCATGTCGACGACGATCTGCCCGGCCTTCAGTTTCCCTGCGACGCCGTTCTCGCCGAACAGCACTTTTTCGACGTCAGGCGTATCCGGCACCATGATGAAGATGACATCGGCCTGCGCGGCCACTGCGGCGGGCGAATCGCACGCGCTGGCGCCCGCCTGGGTCAGGTCGGCGGGCACGCCGCTGCGCGTGTAGGCCGCGAGCGCCACGCCGTTCTTGAGAAGGTTGGCCGCCATGGGATTGCCCATGATGCCCAGTCCGATAAAGCCTGCCTTTTGCATGTATCGCTCCTTGATGTCGATGCTTCGATGCCGGTTCGCCGAACCTGCTGCTCACTCGGCTAACTCAGCTCATTCGGGAATGAAGTGTTTGCGCACGCCCTGCGCGGCGTTCCTGAGCAGACCCAGATCGGCGCACACGGCGACGAGCGTGCTGCCCATCGCGAGGTAGCGCTCGGCCTCTTCGCGGACGGGCGTCAGGATGCCGCTCGGCTTGCCCGCGGCGCGCGCGCGTTCGAATACGTGTGCGATGGCCGCCTGCACGTCGGGATGATTCGGGTTGCCGAGATGACCGTAGGACGCCGCGAGATCCGACGGGCCGACGAACAGCGCATCCACGCCCTCGACCGCGGCGATCTCGTCGATTGCCGCCACCGCCGTGCGGCTCTCGATCTGCACCGCGACGCACATGTTGTCGTTCGCCTGCTCGAAGTAGTCCGGCACCGTGCCGTAGCGGTTGCCCCGATGCCCGACCGATACGCCGCGCACCCCTTGCGGAGGATAACGCGTTGCGGCCACGGCGCGCTGCGCGTCGGCGGCGCTGTCGACGAAGGGGATCAGGAAATTGACCACGCCGATGTCCAGCAGCTTCTTGATGGCGATGGCATCGTTGGCCTGCGGCCGCACCACGGGCGCACTGATGCTGTCCTTCAGCGCCATGAGCTGCGGGATCAGCGTGAGCGGGTCGTTGGGGGTGTGTTCGGCGTCGAGCAGCATCCAGTCGAAGCCCACCACGCCGATGAGTTCCGTGGCAATGGGACTGGCCAGCGACATCCAGCAGCCGATCAGCCGCTTGCGCTCGCGCACGGAAGTCCGGAAGGCGTTGGGCAGGGCCTGGTAGGGCGAGGATGACGACATTGATGCCTCCTGTGACGGCAGCGACACGATAGGAAACCGGTACGTCTGAATGGCAATGTCATCAGACGTCTTAACACAGAGTACCGTTTAAACTTGCCCCTGTGACAGGCATGTAAACCCTAACCACCTATGTCCATAAGGCTTAATGGCGTAACCATGTGATCTTTCAATTGTACGATGTCTAATAACATTCAAGCTCAAGGCTGTCTGCCACCGCTGGTTTGACCAACCTGCTGTCACGCGGGATGATGCGTTGTCGGACATCTCTGGATGCCTGCTCCCGTGCGGCTCGTCGTCGATGAGCGTCGTCTTGCCGCCAGCCGCTTGCGGATGTCCGACCACGCATCCACTCCCTGTTTCCAACCGCGAATCGCCATGCCCAGCCTCACCGATAAAGTCGTCTCCACCCTGTTCGAGGATATCGAGCGCGGCGTCCTGCGCCCTGGCGACAAGATTCCCACTGAAGTCGCGCTGATGAAACAGCTGTCGGTGAGCCGCTCGGTCGTTCGGGAAGCGGTGTCGCGCTTGCAGGCGGCGAATGTCGTCGAGACGCGCCATGGCATCGGCACCTTCATCCGAGCACCTGAGGAACGCGAGGCGATGCGCCTGAAGGACGCGGACCTGTCGAGCCTGCTCGACATCATGGCGATCATCGAATTCCGCATCGATCTGGAAGGCGCGGCGGCAGCGCTCGCCGCAGGCCGGCGCACCGAAACTCATCTGAAGCAGATTTCAGCCGCGCTCGGGCAATTCGAGGCGCAACTGGCGAGCGGCAGCACCGATGTCCTTCAGCACGACGTCGAGTTTCACTTGCAGATTGCACGGGCGAGCGGCAACCGCTACTTCCACGACGTGCTGAGCCAGATGGGACGCGGCGTGAGTCCGCGCACGCGTCTGGGAAAGGCGGAGATTGCGGAACTGGATCAGATCGAACATTTGCGTCATGTGCTTGCCGAGCACAAGGCGATCTACCAGGCGATCGTGCGACAAGACGCCGAGGATGCGCGCGCCGCGATGCGCATGCATCTGAGCAACAGCCGTGAACGCCTGAGACAGGTGCATGGTGCGGCGTGAAGGCCGCGCCTGTTTTGAGCAGCGCCCTCTGCTTCTCTAAGTAAACAGAAGAACGTGTATGTATACGTGGTAGTAGTTAACAAGCCCCGCGCATTTCAGTGGACAACTCTCGCCGGCCGTTTCGCGTCAGTGACTTAGCAAGTAAACAAGTTCGGTATATCGCGGCCGGTTGCGGCGTGAACCCGGAACAACTTTCGGCTCGCCCGCGTTTACGCCGAGTTGTTCAGAATCCGCAAACAGTCAGTGCCATGACGTTTCAACAAGTTTGTCCACAGATGCGGCATCCGGCGACCGGCGGCGCCAGATGCCCGATAAAGCCATCGATGCCGTCGATCAGTCGACGGATGCGTCGCAGGTCTGTTTGAACGACGCCGCTTTTGCGGGCCGCTCGAGCGAGGCGAGCCGTTGCAGGATGACGAGGCCCAGCACGGCAAGCCCGAGTCCCAGCGTGAAGTCGGCCTGCACGCCGGCGCGATCGACGAGCGCGCCGCCCACCGCCGAGCCCGCGGCGATAGCCACCTGAATGATGCTCACGAACATCGCCGAGCCGGCTTCGGGCAGGTCCGCGGTGCCGCGCTGGATCCAGACGCTGAAACACAACGGCAGCGCGCCGAAGGCGACGCCCCACAAAAGCATCCCCGCCGTCTCGCCGATGAGCGAGTGTTCGAGCAGCAGCATCGACGACATGGCGCCGAGCAGCAGCAGGACCATCACGGCGACCGACTTCTTGAGGTGATTCGAGACCGCCATCGACATTAGCGCATTCGAGAAGAAGCCGATCAGCCCGAAGCCGAACAGCAGCAGCGTGATCGCGCTGAGCGAGAAGTCCTGTTCGAGCAGCGGTGCGATGTAGGTATAGGTCGAGAAGTGCGCGCCGAATACGAGCGCGACCATCAGCATGCTCAGACGCGTATGCGGGCGTGAGAGCAGCGTCCTGAAGTCGGCGACGCGCAGCGCCGATGCCGACGGCAGCGCAGGCACCAGCAGCGCCTGCGCGAGCAGCGCCACCGCGACCAGGCCGGCGGTGGCTGCGAACGACATGCGCCACGAGGCAAACGACGCGATGAAGGTTCCGAGCGGCACGCCGATGACCGTCGCGCAGGTCACGCCGGTCAGGATGATGGCCGTGGCCCTGGCTGCGTCCCGGCCTTGCACGAGTCGTGGCGCGGCCGCCGTCGCGAGTGTCCAGAAGCCGCCCAGCGCGGCGCCAAGCAGCGCGCGCCCGGCGAGCATCAGCGCGAAGTTCGTGGCCATCGCGCACACGATGTTGGACAGCAGCAGCACCGCGGTGAGCAGCAGGAACACGTAGCGGCGGTCCATGCGGCCGGCGCTGACGATGAGCGTCGGCGCGAAGATCGCGGCCATTACGCCGGGTGTCGTGATCATCAGGCCCGCGACGCCGGGCGACACGCCGAGATCCTGTGCGATCTGCGGCAGCAGGCCCACCGGCAGGAATTCGCCGGTGACGAAGGCGAACGCGCTGACCGCCACGGCCAGCACGGCGAGCCATTGACGCAGCGTCGTCGAGCCTCCTTCGGAAGAGTTTGAAACAGCGGGTGGTTCGATTTGCATGAGGACACCAATGCCAGATTGAAGTCGGACACTTTAGGCGCGGTACGGCGCGGGAAAAAGCATCGAAGCTTGAACAGAGATACCGGCGCGGCTGAACAATGCCGGCGCGAAGGGAAGAAAACAGAATGCGGGCGTGCGAGCCGCGGCATCGGCGGCTCGCACGTTCCGTCAGTGCGGCGAGGTCAGGTCAGTCAGGTCAGGACTGCACGAAGGCGAGCAGATCGGCGTTGAGGACGTCGGCGTTCACGGTCAGCATGCCGTGCGGATAACCGGGATACGTCTTCAGCGTGCCGTTTTTCAGCAGCTTGATGGACTTGAGCGCCGCATCGGCGTAGGGCACGATCTGGTCGTCTTCGCCGTGCAGCACCAACGTGGGCACGCTGATCGACTTGAGGTCTTCCGTCTGGTCCGTCTCCGAGAAGGCCTTGATGCCCTCGTAGTGGGCCTTGGCGCTGCCCGTCATGCCCTGGCGCCACCAGTTCTGGATGACACCTTGATGAACCGTCGCATTCGGGCGGTTGAAACCGTAGAACGGGCCGGCCGGCACATCGAGGAAGAATTGCGCGCGGTTGTCGGCGAGCGCCTTGCGGAAGCCGTCGAATACGTCGAGGGGCAGGCCTTCCGGATTGGCTTCGGTCTTCAGCATCAGCGGCGGCACGGCGCTGACGAGCACTGCCTTCGCGACGCGTCCCGCCGGTTCGCCATGCTTCGCGACATAGCGCGCCACTTCGCCGCCGCCGGTCGAGTGCCCGATATGCACTGCGTTCTTCAGGTCGAGCGCTTCGACGACCGCGAAGGCATCGGCGGCGTAGTGGTCCATGTCGTGACCTTCGGAAACTTGCGACGAACGTCCGTGCCCGCGCCGGTCGTGCGCGATCACTCGATAGCCCTTTTGCACGAAGAACAGCAGCTGCGCATCCCAGTCGTCCGAAGACAGGGGCCAGCCGTGATGGAAGACGATGGGTTGAGCGTCCTTCGGGCCCCAGTCCTTGTAGAAGATCTCGACGTTATCCTTGGTCGTGACGAACGGCATGATGAACCTCGCTGGTTGGAAGAAGGTGGAACACGACGTTGTGCCGATGCGCGACGGCGGCACAGGTCCGACGAGCATGCGAATGGATCAGAGGAGACAACCGGCGTTCAGCCGGACTTCACGGATTGAGCGCCGGCGATGAACCGCCGGGGAATTGCATGAGGCGGGTATCGGCCGCGAAACGTCAAGCTATGCGTCCGGTTTCGTCGCCCGAGTAGAACAGTACACGTTTGCTGTGTCGACTGGATGGATCGCCCGTCGGTGAATGGGGTTGTCGACGCGCGTCTGACGCATCACGCCGGTCTCCCCGTCACGACGACCGTGTTGGCGATGCGGTCATGCAAAGCCTGTTTGCGTGGATTGAACCAGATCCAAAAAAAGCCCGCACCGAACATGGCAAAGGTCAGCAGATAGCCGACGGTGCGCAGGATGGACTGGCGCGGCGTCATCGGCTCGCCGCTGTCCGCATCGACGATCCGCAGTTTCAGCACGTGCTTTCCCGGCGAGGTTCCCCAGACGGTCCACAGCACGCCGGTAATCAGTATCGGAACGCATTGCGCGAGCATCAGCCAGAGAAACATGTCGGCGGCGAGTGCATCGGGTGACAGCGGCATCGTGTCGAGCGAGGGTCCGAGGGGGACGAACAGCGCAATGAGCGTCCACCACAGCGAATCGATGAACAACGCGCGGCCACGCTCGGACACCGTGGCGAGGCGCATGGGGAAGGAATCGGGTTGGTCGGGCAACGGGCGTCCTGGGATAAAGTCACGCAATCATCCGATTTGAGCACACTCACGTGAAACGGAACCTGAAAGCGGGCATCAGGCGCGCGATGGCTGCGGCGTTCATCGCGCTGGCTGGAAGCCAGGCGGCGGCGTCGGACTGGAGGCTGATCGCGTCGAATCCGTCGTTCGATCTGTTCGCCGATGCATCGAGCTTCGTCGGCGGGCCGGTCAGCCGGGCGTGGGTGCGCTTCGAAGGCAAGCCGCCTTATAAGGAATTGAATGGCCGCGTGCAGGTGAAAGGGATGGAACGATGGTCGATCGATTGCGCGGGCAGGCGGATCGCGACGAGCGACTACACGGGGTACGGCGCCGACGGCGAGCCGGTGGTGAGCGAGCCGGGGTCGGCCGATGATTTCCGTGACATCCCGCCGGATTCGGTCTGGGATGTGGCGGCGGAGAAGATCTGCGGAGCCGAAGGAATGGAGTGAAGTAACGACGCCTCCGCAAACCTGAAGCGCATAAAGGAACGGCCGCACGGTTCATGGCTCAGGACCAGCCGCCGCCAAGGGCCTGAATCAGGCCTACGGAGGCTGTCAGCCGTCGGGTGCGCAGGTCCAGCGACGAGATTTGCGCATGGAGTTCGGTGGTCTGCGCCGTCACAACATTCAGATGACTCACTGCCCCATCCCGGTAACGCGACATCGCGAGCGCCAACGTCGATTGCGCCGAAGCGAGGGCCTCGTCCTCGTTTCTGGACGCGTCCCCGAGGTGGTGCAGCAAAGCCAGTTCGTCTTCGACTTGCTGGAATGCGGCAAGCACCGTTTCGCGATAATTGGCGCCGTTCTCCGCGAGCTTCGCGCGTGCAACGGCCACCGCCGCACGTCGTCTGCCGCCGTCGAACAGCGTGAACATGAGCTGCGGTCCGATGGACCAGATCTCGTCGGGTGCGGCGAGCCACGGCGAGAAGGTATCGCTCTGATAACCGCCGTCGAGTTCTAGCGTGACATCAGGGAAGAATGCTGCCTTTGCCACGCCAATGTTCGCGTTGGCGGCGGCAACGCGTCGCGTGATGCCCGGATTGATGTCCGCCTGGCCGCCATCCGGGGCCGATCCTGCCGGTTGCGTTGCTGCAACCATGGTGTCTTGCGCTTGCGGCGTCACGGCCTGGGCGAATGCGGGAATGACAGCGGATGCCATGGCGGCGGCGATGACTTGCACGAGCTTTTTCATGAATCTCTCCAGGGAGGGGTTACCCGTCCAGACAAGCGGATTGCCTGCTGTCGGTATGGAGAGACTACGGATTCGCCACTGTGCGAATTGCCCGAAAACCATGAAGAGTTTTTTATCTTTCGCGTCACGCACCGGTTTCTTTCCGCTGCATCGAATCCAATTCGCCACGCATCACCGTTTTACGAAGATCAGTCTTCCCGGAATTCGGAACATTGATGTTGAAGGTTCCTTGATCTGCCACCGCGCCTGGCAGACTGGTTCGTACGCGATTTCCGCGTGCCACACGCCGCCCACGAAACCAATCTCTTGCTCGGGGTGCAGAAGGATGAAGAAAACGATGGTGGCCGCCACACTGCCCGCTTTGATGATGATGTGCGGTGTGGTCCATGCGCAGAGCAGCGTTACGCTGTACGGCCTGATTGACGAAGGTCTGGATTTCACGAGCAACGCCAACGGCCATCATGCTTACCAGATGGTGAGCGGCGACACGATGGGCAGCCGCTAGATATGAATTACGCATGCTCATCATTTCACTGGAGTGGAGTGACGGGCTGGGGTCGCTGGATGAGCCGCAGTCGAGAGGACGACTGAGACAGCTTGAGTCTCATAGGTGACTGTGAGGAAGCTGCGATTGGTGTTCACCTGGCTTTGCCCCACAGGCTCGGAACGACTTTTGTTAGCTTCTCCGAGTAGTTGAATCAACTGGTCTTTTTCGCTCTTCGAACAGTCCACACAAACTCGAGCGCCCTCCTTGTCGCTCCCATCCTTTAGCCCAGATAGGAAAAACGCACGCATTAGTTCGGCGGCTATCGAGTCGAGCATAGCCATAGGGCTCCTTTCGCACGTTTGTTTCTGCGTGGTTGCTGGACATCGGTTGCGCAAGAAATTGATTCCGGCTAACTCAGGGTTAGCAGATGGAAGCAAGCGCATTGGCGCGCAAATAAGAAATCGAAATGCCTGCAACGATGCTACGAAACAGAGACGGCGAGATTGCGCCTGATACAAACGTTTGCTAATGTTTCTGGATGAAAAGCCTTTATTCAGCCTATTTGCTGAACGCTTTATAGGAAAGATTGACCAGCTGCAGTAGTTGAATCATGTAGGTCTGACTCTTGTACGTAGATTGACTTGGATGAACATCTCGTCATCCAACACCTCATACAGGGCGCCAAATGTTCACGCTGGTCAGGAAGCTCGCTCGACGACGTCCGGCCAAAACGCGCAAGCTACTATCTCGACGCGTTCGAGCCACGATTTTTTCTTTCCTTTTCATCTTAGCCGGGCAGTGGTCTTCGCCGGCAACGGCGACCGAAGGTGCGCTTGGTCGACCGGTCGCTGGCACGAGCGTCTTGTCAGGCATCGGCCTCGTTCCTCCCGAAAACATAACGATTGTCAGCCTGCAGCAGCTCTACATCGACGGGTCAATCAGTGGCAGTCGGCAGGTACCTATCGCCGGCAAGGCCTCCTTAGGCATTGACGGCGAAGTCGCGCTGACGCTTGCATCGCTCGTTCATGGGTGGGGCGGATCAGGGGGATGGAATTTTGCATCCGGCATCACGCTCCCGTACATATGGACGAAAGTTACGGGCAGCTTTGCAGCCGGACGATTCGCCAGTTCGACCAGCGACCGGGCGTCGAACCTCTACGACATGTATTTCACGCCGATTGAGGCGGGCTACAATCTCTCTGAAACGGACCATATCTCACTGAGTTTCAACTTCTGGGCGCCAACGGGCAAATATGATTCGAACGCGCTGGCAAACCCTGGATTGAACAACTGGACCTTTATCCCGCAACTCGCTTACACCAAAAGTTTCCCTGAATACGGCCTTGAGTTTGATGCAGTTGCAGCGGTTCAGTTTTACACGCGCAATCACGACACCGACTACCAAAACGCTCCGCTTTTTACGCTGGACGTGATGGGCCTGAAGAAGTTTTCCAATGGAGTCGGCCTCGGGCTCGTCATGGGCACGGTTCAACAACTTGGGAATGATTCTGGTCCGACTGCTGACCGTCTAAACGGCTTCGTGGGACATGACTTTGCGCTCGGCCCCATCGTTACCTACGACACAAAGCTGGGTGGAAAGGCGCCGTTCTCGGCGAGTCTTCGGTGGGTACCCACTATCACCAGCACCAACCGGTTGAAGAGCACAAGAAGCTTCATGGCAACGGCGACACTCATCTTCTGAGCTGCAGCCGTTCTCTATACGCAAGGTTTTGAGGATTCCCTGATGGACTTCAAAGGCTTCGTCGGCTTTTCGTCACTCGTTGTTGTAATCGTCTTCGCCGGCTGCGCGTCCCCAGCTGGCTCCTCGCCGTCAGTCAGCGACACGCCCGCGGTTGCCGCAAGCGCGCCGCAAGCAGCATCCGCAACGCCTGCGACGCAAGAAGACACGACGACCAACGTAGCACCTTACGACCAACAGGCAGTTGGTGCTCTCTCACAGATGGGGGACTACCTACGGTCCCTGTCGCAATTCGAGGTCCGTGCTGATTCATCCACCGACCTCGTGCTCGACAATGGCCAGAACGCAAGCTATCTGCATCACACAGTCATCAAAGTCAGAAGACCGAATCGACTGCGCGCCGACATATCTGGAAGTCGTAGAGACAGAGGCATCGTCTATGACGGACGAGACTTCGTCATCTTCAACACGGGCGACAAGTATTTTTCTCGAAATCCAGCTCCACCTACGATTGATGGCCTCGTCCAGGAGCTTGCCACGACCTACAACATCGAAACACCGCTTGCCGACCTTTTTTACTGGGGCAATGGCAAGGTGGACGACCTTGCATTGACCTCAGCCCAGAATTTAGGGCTTGAGCGCGTTGAGGGTCATTGGTGCACGCACTATGCATATCGACAGTCCGGCATCGACTGGGAGCTGTGGATTGAGAAAGGCAGCCGCCCGTTACCTTGCCGCATGGTCATCACAGATGTGAGTCAAGCGTCTCGCCCTCGTCACGAGGTCACCTATCAATGGAATACCCACGTTTCCTTTGGCCCCGGCACCTTCATGTGGCGACCGCTCGCCGGTTCCCATCAGATTGAATTGAAGCCAGCCACCGGCTCGCCTCTGCAGGAGGCGCAATGAAACGTACCTTCCGTCTGACGGCACTCTCCCTGATCGTGGTTCTGCCGTTGTCGTCAACGACTGCTCTCGCATTCCGTGGGATGGCACGTACCAGCGTTCACCCCATGCCGCACGGCAATTTCGAAGGTGGGCATGCACCTCACGGGGCGCCGCCGAGTGGGCAACTTCATGGAGCGCCGCCGCCAGGACCGGCCCCGCATCCTCCGGGGCCAAGCCCCCAGCCTGGCCCGAGCCCGCAGCCGAACCCTCATCCTCCGGGACCGCCGCCGGGGCCACACCCGCCTGGACCGCCGCCGCCGGGGCCAGGACCGCATCCGCCAGGACCTCCGCCCCCGCCGCCGTCCCATTATTGGGGGGGCTGGTACGCGGACCCCGTCGCTGTTGGCGTAGCGGTTGGTGTCACCACGGCACTTGTCGTTGGTACTGCCGTAGCGACGCTGCCTACGAGCTGCTCGGCCGTCGTCGTCAATGGCATCACTTATCAGCATTGCGGACCGAACTGGTATCAGCCGCAATACGCAGGGGCGACTGTGCAATACATCGTGGTTAGTCCACCGCGATAAACCGGACCAGTGAACATAAAAAGCAGTCAACTTCCGAGGGCAACACGTGGCTTATTCAAAGGTGCGGTGGTGGGGGGTGTTCACGCTGGCGCTCGTCGGCGTGAGCGCGCGAGACGCTGGCGATAAAAGGTTCAGGAAATTGCTGGTGTTCTGCAGCGAGCCGCCGAACACCGACGGCTCGTCACCTATCAACGCTTGCACTCACTCTTCAAACCAGGCGATTCACTTACAGAGCGATATCGCTTGCTGCACGATGCGGCCGATTCCCTTTGCGATTGCGCGCGCCCCGATTACGGCTGTTTGATGGCGCTGGTTAACGGCTTGCCGGGCGAGGACTTCTTCCAGCGCTTCAAGCACAACAGGCCGCACGAGTTCGAAGCAGTGATGGTTATGCGGCACCGGGGCGCTCAACGGTAAAGCGCCGTCTTGTTGCGGAGGCTGAACGAAGACGAGTCTTTCAACATGCGGCCACAACTAAGTTGCGAACGAATTCTTTCCAATCATCACCCGGCAGAGTTTGACGAAGGCGGGGGAGGCGAAATGACGAAACATGAACGGCTTGTCCTCCTCAGTAACAGAGTTCTGGGCGAAACCCTTTGGTTGCCAGATGATGTCGCGCAGGGGCTGACTGAAGAAGCGATAGCGGAGGCGCAGAGTGAAACCACCAACGTGCGCTTCGTCATAGACGCTGAAGCGGAAGTGGGCGG
This sequence comes from Caballeronia sp. LZ043, assembly GCF_031451075.1. Taxonomy (NCBI): domain Bacteria; kingdom Pseudomonadati; phylum Pseudomonadota; class Betaproteobacteria; order Burkholderiales; family Burkholderiaceae; genus Caballeronia; species Caballeronia sp. LZ043. The sequence goes on from NZ_JARUXT010000001.1 coordinate 2,665,534, forward strand.
ACGGAACCGTTTTGTCTCAGTTGTCTCACCCGATATTGAACTGCCTGCTAGCGACTCAGACCACAATGACCAATGACCGGAGATGGAAAAGCATGATGCTCAAGCGTGTCGCCGTCGCCTTGCTGACAATGAACCTTCCATTCGCTGCTCTCGCACAAAGCGCGGCCGAGGACGCCAACAAGAGCAACAACCCGCTGAATCTTGCCGCGTCGTTCAACATCCAGAACTTTTACACACCAAGTCTCTTCGGCGTAAGCGGTCACACGAACGATTTTTTGCTGCGTCCGACTATCCCCGTCGGTCCTAACAGTCTTATTCCGGTGCCCGAGATTTTCCGATTGACTGTACCTGTGAGTACAAGACCTGACCCATCTGGCGGATACAACACGGGCTTGGGCGACATCAATTTGTTCGATATCTTTCTCCTTCACGGAGGAGAGACACAAATCGGCGTCGGACCACTTGTGACGCTGCCCACCGCAACGGACCGAACACTCGGCACAGGCAAATGGCAGGCCGGTCTCGCTGCAGTCGTGGTGAACGCAAACAAGCAACGACTTCTGGGTGCCTTGGTTCAATGGCAACACTCGTTCGCCGGCCAAAGTGACCGGCCGACCGTGCAATCCTTGACCACGCAGCCGTTCATCATCTGGAACTTCCCAGAAGGCTGGTACCTCCGCTCAACCGGGACGTGGACGTTCGACCTCCAACACGGCAGCTACTACATTCCGGTAGGCCTCGGCGGAGGCAAAGCCTGGAAGGGCGGCACAACCATCTATAACTTATTCGTCGAACCGCAGTATTCCGTAGCGCACTCGGGCAACGTCCCGAAATGGCAGATTTTCGCTGGCCTGAACATGACCTTTGGAAAATGACATGAATCGCGCACTCAAGAAGATTGCTTTCGCCACATTCGCCACCGCCGCTACGCATATCGCCGTTGCTCAGACGGGCCCTGCCCAACCATCGCAATCGGCTGCGGCGACTACACCGGGCCCTGTGCCCGGTTATGTGATGTCGGAGGCATATGCCCGGTCTATCGCGCGCACACTTTACGTTTGGGCGTGGCCCATGACCAACGTTTACAACCGCTTGCTGGCTGCGCGACAAGTCAAGGAGCCTGGCTTGAACGAAGGAATTGTGCCGCTCGGGCCGCCCAATCAACTCTCGATGCTACACGACTACATGGAGCCAGCGGAGCGCTTTGTCGCCTGTCCTAATCAGGACGTCGTGTATGGGTCGGCGACCTTGGACCTCGACGCATCGCCTGTTGTTGTGCAGGTGCCCAACTTCGGAAGCCGTTTCTGGGTGTTCCAGGTTGTCGATACACGAACCGACAGCTTCGCCAATCTTGGCAAGATGTATGGGACGAAGCCGGGCTTTTATCTACTCGTTGGTCCGAACTGGAAAGGCTCGGTGCCGAAGGGCATCAGCAAAGTGTTCCGCTCGCCCACGTCGACGGGCCTCGTGATTCCGCGCGTGTTCATGGACGACACGCAAGAAGACCGCCAGGCAATTCAACAAGTCATCAACGGCATTGGCGTCTATCCCGCAAGCGAGTATACCGGCAAGCCAAAAGCCACCGATTGGTCGAAGTTGCCTACCATCAATCAAAACGCCGGCAGTGGTGAAGGCGAGATTCGCTTTGTCGATCCGGAGAAATTCTGGGATGAACTTCCGTTGGTCCTGAAGGCAGCGCCACCCATGCCTGGAGAAGCCTCGCTTTACTCGCAGGCGAAGGGCCTCCTGATGGCCGCGCAACAGGACCCTGCAATCAAGGCCGCGATTATTGACGAGAGCAAGAAGGCAGAGACGGAAATCATTTCACCGCTGCTCAACTTCAACAGCTTCGGTAAGCCGCTTGCTAATCACTGGAACACCATCAGCAATGGCGCTGCGTTCGGCACCGACTACTTCACGCGTACGGCGGTTGCCAGGTCGAACATTCTCGTGAACAAGAGTAACGAGACCAAGTATTTCTACCTGGATAACGATGCTGGGGGGCAACGGCTGAATGGCTCACACGCCTACACCGTCACGTTTGCGAAGGGCTCGACGCCGCCCGTCAAAGGCTTCTGGTCGCTGACGCTTTACAACGCTCATCACTTCTTCGCGCCGAACGACATCAAGCGCTATTCGGTCGGGACAAAGAACAAGGACCTCAAGCTCAATCCGGACGGGACGCTGACCGTCTACATCCAAAGCACGCCACCGGAGGGCGACAAGCGAGCGAACTGGCTACCTTCTCCCGCGAATGAAGACTTCTCATTGTATGTGCGGGCGTACTGGCCGGAAACAGCGACCTTGGATGGGACGTGGAACCCGCCTGCGGTCCAACCTGCACAGTGAACTTAGGAGAGACTGCGAATGAACACTCGACTTCGTATTGCTGCTTGCGTTGCATCGCTCCTCGCGAGCGGTGTTTCGAGCGCGCAATCCACGCACTATAGTGAGCTTGCCAACCTTCCGTTTCCCGGCGGGTATCCCGCGCCCAAATCGGTTCAGCCGTTGCAGGACGAATGGCTGTTCCAGCGCGCAGTCCAGGTCTATCTATGGGCCTTGCCGGCTCTCAACGTCTACGCGATGAAAGAAGGCTCAGAGCAGAAGTTTGGTGCTGGTTACAACGTGCTGCCTATCTTCAAAAAGCGGCTCGACGCGAAGACCCTTATCACGACGCCGAACTCGGACGTCATCTACGCGCTGGGATATCTCGACCTCGCGAAGGACGGCCCGCTCGTCATCGAGGTGCCACCCGGTTTGCAAGGCATTCTCGACGACTTCTTCCAACGGCCTATCTGCGGTCCGCAAATCGAGGCACATACTTGGTGCGGTGATGTGGGTCTTCCTGGACCGGATAAAGGCAAAGGAGGCAAGTATCTGCTCGTGCCTCCCACATATAAAGGCGATATACCGGACGGCTACTTTGTCTACCGGCCGCGAACGAATGGAGTCTTCGTGTTCTGGCGAGGCTTCTTCAAAGACCCGAAGGACCTGGAGGGTCCGGTCAAAGTTCTGGAGCAGACGAAGATTTATCCGCTAGGCCAGGAAGCTACCGCCAAGCCGATGCAATTTCCTGACGCGTCGGGTGTTCCCGTGAACATGCTCTATCCGACTGACGGCACCGCATTTGACATGCTCAAGCGGTTCATCGACAGCGAGTATCCTGACCCTTCTGACAGCGAGATGCGCGGCATGGTCGCCAGCCTTGGCATCGTCAAGGGCCAGCCCTTTAACCCTGATGCCAGGTCAAGGAAGCTTCTGGACGAAGCGGCCAAGACTGCCGCCAAGATGGCGCGCGTAGTTGCTGTTGCGCCCCCAGCGAATGGCGCTGCTCCGAAATACTATCCGGACCGACAGTATCTGAATGTCTTCCCCGGCAATGCCGAGTTTACGTCGCCGACATTCACTTACATCGACCAGCGCACCGGTTTCTTCACATTCGCGTACTCGACAAGCCCAGGCATGGCCGTCAACATGGTCAACGTCGGGGCAAAATATCCCGTGACGTTCCGGGACGCCGAAGGCAAATTGCTGATGGGCGAACACAGCTACAAATTGCATTTGCCGCCAGACATTCCTGCCGCCATTTTCTGGTCGGTAACAGCGTACGATGCCTGGAGCGGCTCGGGTTTGCAGAACGGCCAGCCATTCCCGTCAATCAACACAATGGACCAACCGGCGAAGAACGCTGATGGCTCGGTTGACATCTATTTCGGGCCGAGCCGGCCTGCGGATGCAAAGAACTTTATCCGCACGGTTCCCAAGAAGGGCTTCTTCGTTATCGTCCGGTTGTACGGCCCGACGCAACCTTTCTTCGACAAGATCTGGAAACCCGATGACATCCAGAGGGTCGGCGTCGATTAGGCGAAGAAGGTTGCTGTGAGTAGCGGGCACGCTGACATAGATCGAGGACTTGAATCCATCGAGTCGCTGCTGACCTTTGTCTAGGCTCGCTGTCGTTACGCGCGCTCCGTATCCAGGCACGCTGTCGTTACGCCCGCTCCGTATCTTGTTCGTGGTATGGAAACGGTCGGTTCAGCAGCGTTTCAACGAAGCTGGCAAAAGCCCGAGCTTTTGCCGTGGCCATCCTGCCGGTTGGAAACACGGCGTACGCATCAAGGGCTGGCAGGCTCCACTCGGTTAGCACCGAGATAACTGCGCCTCTGGCCAGCTCTGGGGTGAACATCCAATTGGATGCGACAGTTAGCCCGAGGTTCGAAAGAACAGCCTCCCGTATACCTTCGGCTGCGCTCAGCCTCGTTCGTCCTCGCATACTCACGGATTCTTCCGCGGCGTCACGCGTTAAGGTCCAGGTCGTCGGTAATTGGCTATAGATGATTGCCTCATGCTTCTCAAGGTCAGCAGGCGCGCGCGGTACCCCCGCGCGCTCAAAGTAGGCCGGCGTGCCCAGCACAAGGAGGTGGCCGCTTGCAAGCTTGCGAGCAACCACAGACGAGTCGGGCAACGACGTCATGATCCGAAGCGAAACATCGATACCTTCGGCGACGAGGTCAATGACTCTGTCGTCCATCACGAGGTCGATTGAGAGGTCTGGATGCTGCTCGAGAAATGTCGGCAGATGTGGAACAACGTGGATTCTCGAGAAAGTAGTCGTTGCTGACACACGAAGCACGCCCGAGAGGCCCACCCCCGCGCCACGCGCGGTAAGTTCGGCTTCGTCCGCTTCGGCTAACGCCGCGCGCGCGCGCTCGTAATAGCGCTGGCCAGCCTCAGTAGGAGTGAGCCCGTGAGTCGAGCGACTTAGCAGACTTACTTTTAGCCAGTCTTCGAGTTGCGCCACCACTTTCGAGACGGCCGGCTGACCCACGCCCAGTTGGCGGGCAGCCGATGAAAATGAGCCGGTGTCCACAACCCGAATGAAGGTCTCCATTGCGCGAAATCTATCCATGTCATTCCTCGATGGAATAGCCGTTATTGTATTCGCGCTTCTACCATTCCAAATCTTTGGGGCCTATCTTTCTCCTGCGCCTCGATACGAGGTATTGCCTTCAGGAGAAATCAGATGAGTCTGCAAGCCAAACTAGCCGCGTTCAAGAAAAACTTCGAAGCCGGCGGCCCGCCCTATAACGCGCCGGAATGGATTCACGAGCCTATGCGCCGCGCGACGAACGAGCTAGTCGCTGCAGGCATCGCGAAGAATGCGAAAAAAGTCGGCGACGTCGCGCCAACCTTCCGGTTGCGAGACGCGGAAGGAAACGAGGTGTCCTCGCTCGAAATGCTGACGCAGGGGCCGCTGGTCATTAGCTTCTATCGTGGCGTATGGTGCCCTTACTGCAATATGGAACTGCAAGCATTGCAGGAAGCGCTTCCGCACTTCCGTGAACTCGGCGCCAACCTGGTCGCAATTTCCCCGCAGACGGCACCAAACAGCCGTCGCTCAGCGCGCGAAAACAAGCTCGAGTTTCCGATTCTCTCCGACCCAGGCAATGAGGTTGCTGCGGCGTTCGGACTGCGCTTTGCACTGCCAGACTACCTTATCGACCTCTACAAGAACGTGTTCAAGAATGATTTGGGAATCGTCAACGGCAACCCAAGCTGGACGCTGCCGATGCCAGCCCGTTACGTCATCGGGCAAGACGGCATCATCGTCTACGCGGAGGTGAATCCTGACTACACGACGCGGCCGGACCCCGAAGAGCTCTTGCCTGCTCTGAGTAAGCTCACTGACGCTGGCGAGTAAGCGCGGCGAATCGCTACAGTGACTATCTGATTCACCTTTATGTTGCGAATCAGATGGCGACAGATAATCGCAGGCGCTACACCTGCGATGAACACTTCTTCCTCTCCCGTAGTTGTCACACACGCGTCTGACAACCAGCCGCCGATTTCCGCGGCCTCCCTGGCTACGACTCTCCTCTGTGTTGCGTTTGGCGACATCGAATTCGTCGCACGCGAACCGGCGCTCTCACCGGCGATGGTGGCGTGCATGCGGCGGGCTGGAGCCGGCCTGCAATGTGTGAGCGAGGTTCTCGAGACAGGGGCGAAAGTGGAGTCAGACAGTCGTTTTTGTGACCAGACGCGAGGGGAAGCATGGTCGTAAGTCGTCGAGCTAGTGCGGGGTTATTTGGAAACATGGCCGGATGACCACATGAAGGTGCTCTTGGAGCAGCTCACCGAAATAGCACTGACGGTCGGCGCGGGGAGCACCGAAAGTTAATTGGCAGGGATGTTTGGTGCGAGGTAGTTTGCGGGTCAGGTGTGCTGGCCGCGAAAAGTTGGGAATCAGGTCGTGATTCGTCTCAATCCCGCAATAACGTACACATCGATACGCGGTCGCTCAGCCGTCGAACCAAGGCCTTCGCAGGGGATGTCCCAGTCTTTCACTTCGCCGACGAAAAATTACGCACTGTCGCGACAACTGTGCGCGGACTCTTTTGCGTTGTTACAGGTATTTGGTTCAAGCGTGCGACGCCTTTGGTGACAAGGGTTCCGGGCGTGGAACCCCTATTGCCAACAAGAGTGGGTCCGCGGCCCGCGCGGACCTCCTTCGAAGTCGCTACCCCACCCATCCAAACCGCCCCCCTCACTCCACCGTAACCGACTTCGCCAGATTCCTGGGCTTGTCGACATCCGTCCCTCGAGCACAAGCCGTGTGATAGGCCAGCAGTTGCAGCGGCACGACGTGAAGAATCGGCGACAGCGCCCCATAATGCTCCGGCATGCGGATCACATGAATCCCGTCCTGACTGACAATCCGCGTATCCGCATCCGCGAATACATACAGCTCTCCCCCACGCGCCCGCACTTCCTGCATGTTCGACTTGAGCTTCTCCAGCAGCGCATCATTCGGCGCCACGGTCACCACCGGCATCGCTTCGGTCACCAGCGCGAGCGGTCCATGCTTGAGCTCACCCGCCGGATACGCCTCGGCGTGGATATACGAAATCTCCTTGAGCTTCAACGCACCTTCGAGCGCAATCGGATAATGCAGTCCGCGCCCGAGGAACAACGCATTCTCCTTGCGCGCAAAGTCCTCCGACCACGCGATGATCTGCGGCTCCAGCGCCAACACGCTGTTCAGCGCCGCCGGCAAATGGCGCAGCTGCGCAAAATACGCCGCTTCCTGCTTCGCATCGACACGACCGCGCATCTTCGCCAGCGTCACCGCCAGCACGAACAGCGCGACGAGCTGCGTCGTGAACGCCTTCGTCGATGCCACGCCGATCTCCGTGCCCGCATGCGTCAGGAACGCAAGCTCGGTCTGGCGCACCATCGCGCTCGTCGCCACGTTGCACACGGCGAGCGTGTGCTTGTGACCGAGCGACTGCGCATGCTTGAGCGCCGCGAGCGTATCGGCGGTTTCGCCCGACTGCGAAATCACCACGACCAGCGCCTTCGGATTCGGCACCGACTCGCGATAGCGATACTCACTGGCAATCTCGACCTGCGTCGGAATCCTGGCGATCGATTCGAGCCAGTACTTCGCCGTCAGGCCCGCGTAACTGCTCGTGCCGCACGCAAGAATGAGAATGCTGTCGATGCCCGCGAACACTTCTTGCGCGCCTTCGCCGAACAGCGCCGGATCGAAGTGATCGGCTTGCGGAATCGTGTCGGTGATCGCGCGCGGCTGCTCGAAGATTTCCTTCTGCATGAAATGCCGGTACGGCCCGAGTTCCACCGCGCCGCCATACGCCGTCACCGTGCGGACTTCACGCGCCGCCGGCAGGCCTTCGCGATCGACGATCTTCACGCCATCCAGTCCGATCTCGACCACATCGCCCTCTTCGAGGAACGCGAAGCGGTCCGTGCTGCCCGCGAGCGCCAGCGCATCGGAAGCAAGAAAGTTCTCGCCCTGCCCCACGCCGACCACGAGCGGCGAGCCCTGGCGCGCGCCCACGACCGTATGCGGCTGATCCTTGTGAATCACGGCGATCGCATACGCGCCGTGCAGCATCTTCACCGCCTCGCGCACGGTCTGGAACAGGTCGCCGTGATACATGCTGTGGATCAGATGCGCGATGACTTCGGTGTCGGTCTGCGAGACGAACTCGTAGCCCTTGCCCTTGAGCATCTCGCGCAGCGTCTCGTAGTTCTCGATGATGCCGTTGTGCACCAGCGCGACCGTATCGCGCGAAAAGATCGGATGGGCGTTGTCCGTGATGGGCGCGCCATGCGTGGCCCAGCGCGTGTGCGCGATGCCGGTCATGCCGGCGAGATTCGAGTCGCGCACCTGGGCATCGAGGTCGGACACGCGCGCGACGCTGCGGGCGCGGCGCGGTTCGCCATGGCTCAGCACGGCCACGCCGCACGAGTCGTAGCCGCGATATTCGAGGCGGCGCAGCCCTTCGACCAGCACCGGGACGATGTTACGTTGCGCTACCGCGCCGACAATTCCGCACATGGGCGTTCATCCTTTGAAACCAGTATCTGAAAGCGCGGCCCACCGGGCCGCGCGCGTCTGACTGCGTCAAACCAACAGCCTTACGACTTGTTCTTGTTCTTGACCGGACGCACGTAGCCCGTCTTGCTCACTTGCGTTTTCTCGTTGAGCACGAGTTCGTTCTCGCCGATGTCCTTCCACACCGTCGTGCCCGCCGCGATCGTCACGCCGTTGCCCACGCGCACCGGCGCGACCAACTGGGTATCGGAGCCGACGAACACGTCGTCGCCGATCACAGTGCGATGCTTGTTCGCGCCGTCGTAGTTGCAGGTGATCGTGCCCGCGCCGATGTTCACGCGCGCGCCGATGTCGGCATCGCCGATATAGGTCAGGTGGTTCGCCTTCGAGCCGCGCCCGAGCACCGCGTTCTTCACTTCGACGAAGTTGCCGACGTGCGCTTCATCCGCCAGCTGTGCGCCCGGACGCAGCCGTGCATACGGCCCGAGTACCACGTTCGCGCCGGCCGTCGCGCCTTCGATATGCGTAAAAGCATCCACCCGCGTCCCGGCGCCGATATCGGCATCGCGGAGCACGCAGTTCGGGCCGATCGTCACGTTGTCGCCGAGCGTCACGCGCCCTTCGAACACGCAATTCACGTCGATGGACACATCCGCGCCGCATTCGAGCGTGCCGCGCACGTCGATGCGCGCCGGGTCGAGCAGCGTCACGCCCGCATCGAGCAGCGCGTGCGCGACGTTGCGCTGATGAATCCGTTCGAGTTCGGCCAGCTGGACCTTGCTGTTCACGCCGAGCGTTTCCCATTCGGCGTCGGGCTGGGCGGTGACGACTTCCACGCCAGATTCGATCGCGCGTTCGACGACATCGGTCAGATAGAACTCGCCTTGCGCGTTGTCGTTCCTGAGCGATGCGAGCCAGCCTTCGAGCGCGCGCGTCGGCGTCACGACGATGCCCGTGTTGATTTCCGCGATACGGCGTTCTTCTTCGGACGCATCCTTCTGCTCGACGATCTTGCGGACCGAGCCGGCCACATTGCGCACGATGCGTCCATAGCCGGTCGGATCGCCGACGTCCACGGTCAACACGCCATATCGGTTCTCGTCTGCCGCATCGATCAGGCGTTCGAGCGTGCTGGCGCGCGTGAGCGGCACATCGCCGTAGAGCACGAGCGTGGCCACCGAGGGATCGAGCAGCGGAAGCGCTTGCTGCACGGCGTGTCCGGTGCCGAGCTGCCGTTCCTGCAGCGCGAACTGCACGTCCGGCGCGCCGACAGCCTCACGAACCTGGTCCGCGCCATGTCCGACGACGACCACGAGGCGCGTCGGCGAAAGCGTGCGCGCCGTGTCGATGACATGGGAGAGCAGCGGCTTGCCCGCCAGTGAATGAAGTACCTTCGGCAGGGCGGAGCGCATGCGCTTGCCCATGCCGGCAGCCAGAATCACGATGTTCATGCCGGGAAGCCTTGCTGGGTGTGACGAGCCGCCAATATAGCATCCGGCTCCTTGATGCAATGCGGCGAAAGCCACGCCGCATCCTGCTCCGACAACGGTTACAGGTCGTCGAACTGCACAATTGAAATGGTGCCCGCCGGCGTTGACGGTTCGCTTGCGCACGGTTCTTCGTCGAACGCGATATCGCCCTGCGGATCCGCTTCGCCCGTCGCGCGCAATCCGGCGAACGGAAACAGCGCGCCGTCCATCAGATGCGACGGCACGACATTCGACAGCGCGTTGAACATGTTCTCGACCCGCCCCGGGAAACGCTTGTCCCATTCACGGATCAGCGCTTTCATCTCGGCGCGCTTCAGGTTCGGCTGGCTTCCGCACAGGTTGCACGGAATGATCGGAAATTCGCGCAACTCCGCGTATTCCTCCAGATCGGTTTCCTTCACGTAAGCAAGCGGACGGATCACGATGTTCTTGCCGTCGTCCGATTGCAGCTTGGGCGGCATGCCCTTCAGCTTGCCGCCGTAGAACATGTTGAGCAGCAGCGTCTGCAGAATGTCGTCGCGATGATGGCCGAGCGCGATCTTGGTCGCGCCGAGTTCGCCCGCCACGCGGTACAGGATGCCGCGCCGCAGCCGCGAGCACAGCGAGCACGTGGTCTTGCCCTCGGGCACCAGGCGCTTGACGATACTGTACGTATCCTGATTCTCGATGTGGAACGGAATGTCCAGCTTCGCCAGGTATTCGGGCAGCACGTGTTCCGGAAAGCCGGGCTGCTTCTGGTCGAGATTGACGGCGACGAGGTCGAAGTTGATCGGCGCGCGCTCGCGCAGGCGCATCAGGACGTCGAGCATCGCGTAACTGTCCTTGCCGCCGGACAGGCAGACCATGACCTTGTCGCCTTCCTCGATCATGTTGAAGTCGCCGATCGCCTCGCCAACCTGCCGCACGATGCGCTTGTACAGCTTGTTGTTCTCGTACGCTTCCTTTTGCTGGCGCTTCGTCAGCGCCTCGCGGACCGGTTTGACCTCGTCCGGGGTGTCGAGCGTGTCGCGCGCGTTCATGCCTGTTCCTCCTTGATGCGGAAGACTTCGACGCCGACCGCGTCGCAATCGGGATAGACGTCGGGCTTTTCCGTCGATACGGCCACCGCGCGCACGTCCGGATGCGCCAGCAAGGCGGCGGCGACGTCGTCGCACAGCGTTTCCTGCAGATGGATATGGCCGCGCTTCACGCGTTCCGCGATGGTCGAGCGCATGAAGTCGTAATCGACGACTTCGGCCAGCTTGTCCGCGACGGGCGTCGACAGCGCGAGCGGCACGTACAGCTCGACATTGATCACGACGCGTTGCTCACCGCGCTTCTCGAAGTCATGCACACCGATGTTGATGCGCACTTCGTAGTTGCGCAGAAAAAGCCGCCGGCAATCGGTCAGCCGGGGGTGCGAAAGTGCGGCAAGCATGGTCTCATCCAAAAGTTGGGCGCGTCAGTGATTCTGCGCGCCGATCATGTACATCACGTCGCGCGGGCTCGGCACGAGGTGCTGGCCGCCATCGACGACCAGCGTCGTGCCGGTCACGCCGTGCGCATTCGCGAGATAGCACGCGGCCTGCGCGACATCCTCCACCGTCGACGCGCGATTCAGCGGCGTCACGCGATGCGCCGCCGCGAACGTCGCAGGCGTCTGCCCGGCGGAGATCATCGTCAAACCCGGTGCCAGGCCCACCACGCGCAGCTTCGGCCCGAGCGCCTGGGCCAGCGCCACCGTGGCGTTGTCGAGCGCGGCCTTCGTCAGCGTGTACGACAGGTAATCCGGGTTCATGTTGTAAAGCTTCTGGTCGAGCACGTTGATGACCACGCCGCGCAGTTCGTCGCGATCAGACGCGGCGTCCGGCAGGATCTCGTGCAGCATGCGCGCGAGCAGCAGTGGCGCGGCGACGTTGATCGCGGTCATCTCCAGCAGCTTCGCGTAGTGGAAATCGCCGGCGGTGTCCTCGTCGAAACGCGATGCGCAGTTCACCACGCACTGCAGGCCGCCTAACGCCTCGACGCACGCCGGCACCAGCCGCGCGACTTCGGCTTCGACGCCGAGATCCGCTTTCAGCGCCACCGCGCGCCGCCCGAGCGCCTCGATGAGCGCCACGGTTTCGCGCGCTTCGTGCTCCGAGCCGCCGTAATGCACCGCCACGTCCCAGCCCTGCCGCGCGAACTCCAGTGCGATGCCGCGTCCTACCCGTTTCGCCGCGCCGGTCACGAGCACGGCGCGGGAACGTTGGGCGGCGCCGGAAGACGGCGCGTTAGCGGAAGAAAACGGCGTGGAGGCGCTCATTTACAATGCGGGGATGAACTCGAATGCTCGACAATCCGATAGTTTACCTGCTCCGGGCGCCGACGCGCTCGCGCAATCCGAAGCGCTGACCGGGCTGATCCGCGAACGCATCGCCGCTGCGGGCGGCTGGCTGCCGTTCGACCGCTATATGGATCTGGTCTTGTACGCTCCCGGCCTGGGCTATTACAGCGGCGGCGCCATGAAATTCGGCCGCCGCGGGGAAGACGGCAGCGACTTCGTCACCGCGCCCGAGTTGTCCCCGCTGTTCGCGACGACGCTCGCCCGTCCCGTGGCGCAGGCGTTGCAGCAGAGCGGCACGCGGCAGCTGATGGAGTTCGGCGCCGGCACCGGCAAGCTCGCCGCCGGCCTGATGAGCGCCCTCGCCCAACTCGACGTGCCCTTCGACAGCTACGCGATCGTCGATCTTTCCGGCGAACTGCGCGCGCGCCAGCGTGAAACCATCGAACGGGACGCGCCCGCGCTCGCCGCGAAGGTGCAATGGCTCGATTCGCTGCCGGACAGCTTCGAAGGTGTGGTAATCGGCAACGAGGTGCTGGACGCGATGCCCGTGCGCCTCGTCGCGCGCAAGCTCGGCGCGTGGCACGAGCGCGGCGTGGTGCTGCTGGACGACCGCCTGGCCTTCGACGACCGGCCGATCACGCCCGACGCGCAAGTCGAACTGATCGATGCCGCCATCGACGACGCCAACGACGAACCCTTCGCCGAATACGTGACGGAAACGCACGAAGCGGCGCTGGGCTTCACGAAGACCGTCTGCACGATGCTCGTGCGCGGCGCGGCGTTTTTCATCGACTATGGATTTCCGCGCCGCGAGTTCTATCACGCGCAGCGCGCGGGCGGCACGCTGATGTGTCACTACCGGCATCGCGCGCATCCGGATCCGTTTCTCTATCCGGGCTTGCAGGACATCACCGCGCACGTGGAATTCACGGGCATCGCGGAAGCCGGGGTCGAGACCGGCGCGGATCTGCTCGGCTTCACCTCGCAGGCCCGCTTCCTGTTGAACGCGGGCGTCACCGACGTGCTCGGCGAACTGGATCCGTCCGATGTGCGGCGTTTCCTGCCGGCCGCCAATGCCGTGCAGAAACTGCTCTCCGAGGCCGAGATGGGCGAGCTGTTCAAGGTGATCGCGTTTTCGCGCGGCATCTCCGGCACGCTCGACGCCTTCGCCACCGGCGACCGAACTCACACCCTGTGATTTTTATCCATCATGATCCGCTGGCTGCTGACCACCTTCATCGCGCTCGCGATCCTCTCCGGCTCGATGCCCTGGCTCAGGAAGTTCGGCATCGGGCGGCTGCCGGGTGATTTCACGCTGCGGCTGTTCGGCCGGGAATACTCGTTTCCCTTCATGTCGACGCTGCTGCTTTCCCTTTTGCTCTCACTGATCGCGCGCGCACTCTGAGGTCGGACGATCAGACGCCCAGCGCGTCCTTCACGGCGGCGACCCGTGCGTCGTGTACCGCATCCTTGATCTTCGACGGCTGGGCCGCGTGCTGTTGCGCGACGGCGCCGGCATCGACGGAACGCGCCGCGACGAGCGCCTCGCGCAGCCGCTCCGCCTGCGGATACGGTTGCCGGTCGAGTCCCAGCCGGCCGCGCGCGTCGGCCACGCACGCCTGCAAGGCCTCGGCGAAACGCGCCGGCTTGCGCAGCGCATCGGCGCGTTCGAACAGCCGCACCAGCGCGGCCGCGCCCATCTCCATCACGCGATGGATGTTGCCGTGCTCACGCGCGACCAGCACCGCCAGGTCGCGGCATTCGTTGGGCACGCGCAGGCGTTCGCACAAGGGACGCAGCAGATCCACGCTGCGTCCCTCGTGACCGAGATGGCGCGGCAGGATGTCTTCCGGCGTGGTCGCCTTGCCGAGATCGTGCGTCAGCGCCGCGAAACGCACCGGCAGCGCGAAGCCTTGCGACGCGGCGTAGTCGAGCACCATCATCACGTGCACGCCGGTGTCCACTTCCGGGTGATAGTCGGCGCGCTGCGGCACGCCCCAGAGCGCATCGACCTCGGGCAGGATGCGCGCCAGCGCGCCGCAGCCGCGCAGCACCTCGAACATGCGTGACGGCTTTTTCTCCATCAGCCCGCGCGACACTTCCTGCCACACGCGCTCGGGCACGAGCGCATCGACTTCGCCGGCCGCGACCATCTTTTGCATCAGCGCGGCGGTCTCGGGCGCGATGTTGAAATCGGCAAAGCGCGCGGCGAAACGCCCGATGCGCAGAATCCGCACCGGATCCTCGATGAACGCCTCGCCCACGTGCCGGAACAGCTTGCTCGCGAGATCGGCCCGGCCGTCGAAGGGATCGATGACGGGACCCGTCAGCTCGCCCGCCGGCGTGACTTCGCGGGCCATGGTGTTGATCGTGAGATCGCGCCGCGCGAGATCTTCCTCGAGCGTCACGTCCGGCGAATAGTAGAACTGGAAGCCGTGATAGCCTGCGGCCGTCTTGCGTTCGGTCCGCGCGAGCGCGTATTCCTCGTGCGTCTCGGGATGCAGGAACACCGGAAAATCCCGCCCGACCGGCCGATACCCCTGCGCGACCATCTGTTCGGGCGTCGCGCCCACCACGACGTAATCGCGATCCACCACCGGCACGCCGAGCAGTTCATCGCGGATCGCGCCGCCGACCGCATAGATGTTCATCGCGCCGCCTCGCGCGCGCCGTCGATCCACGCGGCCACTGCCGGCAACGCCGTGACGCGCCGCGCGTAGTCCAGCGAGATCTGGCTCAGCTTGGGCGCATAGGAGTTGAAGCGCATGACGACGGGCGCGTACATCGCGTCCGCAATGCCGAACTCGCCGAACAGGAACGGCCCGCCCGACGCCGCGAGGCACTCGGCCCAGATGGCTTCGATGCGCGCGATGTTCGCGAGCGCACCCGGCGTCGCGCCCGTGCCCGGCGCGTGGACCGAGAGGTCCATCGGCATGTTCTGGCGCAGGTCCGCGAAACCCGCGTGCATCTCGGCGCTGATGCTTCGCGCGCGTGCCCGGGCGGCGGCATCGCGCGGCCACATCGCGTGCTGCGGGTGCAGTTCGGCAATCGTCTCGGCAATCGCCAGCGATTCCCACACGGCAGCGCCCGTATCGGTGATGAGGCATGGCACCTGGCCATTCGGCGAAAGCGCCAGAATCTGCGCCTTCGTGTCGGGCTGGTTCAGGCGGATCAGCGTCTCCTCGAACGGGACGCCGAAATGCGTGAGCAGCACCCACGGACGCATCGACCAGGAAGAATTGAGCTTGTCACCGATAACGAGTTTCATGCGATCAGAGTAAGGGGTTCAGCGGTGCGCGGTGGCGCGGAAGGCGTCGAAGCGCGAGCGCGATGCATTGCCGGTCAGGTACAGCGGCGCGATGGCCTCGATGCTCGCCGGTTCGTCGATGCCGAGTTCAGGCGCAAGCGGCCCGCTCGCGATGTTCGGCGTTTTCATCGAGTCGAGATTGTCGCGCGAAATGAGCGGCTCGCCGGGCGCCATTTCCATGGTCATCGCCTGCAGACGGCCAAGGCTCTCCGGCAGCTTGATGATGCGCGCATGCTTGCCGATGGTCGCGCCCGCGAAGCGCACCAGTTCCGCCAGCGTATAGACGCCGGGACCCGCGAGTTCATAGACCTGATGGCCGGAGGCGTCGAGATCGAGCACGTTGACCATGGCCTTCGCCACGTCGCCAACGAAGACCGGCTGGAACTGCGCGTCGGCGCATGCGAGCGGAATCACCGGAAACATGCGTTCGAGGAACGCGAACTGATTGAGCAGATTGTCTTCAGGGCCGAATACGACCGAACTGCGGAACACGGTCCAGTCGAGTCCGGACTCGCGCACGATCTTTTCGCCCTCGCCCTTCGAGCGCAGATACATGCTCGGGCCGTCGACATCGGCGCCGAGCGCGCTCATGTGCAGCAGCCGCCTCACGCCCTTCGCCGCGCACGCCGCCGCGATCTTGCGCGGCAACTCGACATGCGCCTTCGCGAACTCCGGCCCATACGGATCGCCGCGCCGGCCCTGCAGCACGCCGACGAGATTGATCACCGCATCGCACTGGTCGATGAAGGCGGCCAGCTGCACGGGATCGTGGACATCGGTTTCGATCACGTCGATGGGCAGCAGCGTCAGATGTGCGGCACTGGCGCGACGGCGCGTGGCCACGCGCACGTTCTTGCCGAGATCGACGAGTGCATTGACGAGATGGCTGCCGATGAATCCCGATCCGCCGATCAACGCTATGTGTTGGTGTCGCATGGCTCGCCTCTTGGGTCGTGGCTGGACGGACGTGTCTTGAAAACCGTCTTGAAAATCTGAAGCAGGAAAGACAACGCCCGCGAATCCTTTCCAGGACACGCGGGCGTGAGTTTCGCTTGGGGACGCCGTCAGGGAGCGATGTAGCCCAGACGCGCCTTCAAGGACTGCGGACGGCCTTCGAACAGCGCGGCATAGTAGACGGTGTTCGAAAGCACGTTCTTCACGTAATCGCGAGTCTCGGTGAACGGGATGGTTTCAGCAAAAACCGCGCCCTCCACGGGCGCCCGCAAGTCCTGCCGCCACTGCCGCGGCCTGCCCGGCCCGGCGTTGTAGCCGGCGGTGGCGAGCACAGGCGAGTTGTCGAATTGATTGTAGATCATCGACAGGTAATTCGTGCCGAGCAGGATGTTGGTGTTGATCTCGTTCATCTGCGCGCGCGAGACCGGACCCATGCCGATCTTCTTCGCGACGAGCTGCGCCGTGCCCGGCATCAGCTGCATCAGGCCGCCCGCGCCCACTTCCGAACGCGCGTTGATGATGAAGCGCGATTCCTGGCGGATCAGCCCGTACGCCCACTCGACGTCCAGGCCGGTGTTCTGCGCGTCACGCTCGACGATATCCCGGTACGGCGACAGGAAGCGCAGCGAGAAGTCGTGCTCGGCCTTGGTCTTGTCGGCGGTGTTGACGGTGCGGTCGAGCA
This sequence comes from Caballeronia sp. LZ043, assembly GCF_031451075.1. Lineage (NCBI taxonomy): Bacteria > Pseudomonadati > Pseudomonadota > Betaproteobacteria > Burkholderiales > Burkholderiaceae > Caballeronia > Caballeronia sp. LZ043. The sequence goes on from NZ_JARUXT010000001.1 coordinate 2,682,631, forward strand.
GTTCGATGCGCTTCGCATACTGCGCGGCGGCGAGCAACTGGCGGTCCGTCATCGTGCGCAGCGGCCAGTTCCATTCGCGATTGCCTTCGAGCCGCATGTTCAGCGCATAGAACCGTTGCGCCAGCGCGAAGCCCGGCACCGACTGCATCTGCGCGATTTCCTCGTCCGTCACGGTGGTGCGCGGCGGCACGGTGATCTTCTGTCCCAGTTCTTCCAGCGCGAGCTGGCCATAGAAGTTGAACTGGTCCGCGATGCTCTGGAATTCCTGATTCGCCGTGGCCGTGTCGCCGGCCTGCTTGACGGCGCGTGCATGCCAGTAAACCCACGACGGCTGGCTGCGCAAGCCGGGCGGCATCTGCTCGATGGACCAGCGCACCATGTTCCAGTCGCCGGCGAGCAAGGCGCTGCGAGTACGCCACTCATACGCCGGGTTCGACAACTGCGCATTGGCCGAGAGCCGGTACCAGTCCGCTGCCGACGGCATGCGCTTGACCGCCGCCTGATAGCCGATCGTGCCCCAGCCGATGGCGCGCTCGGTCGGCGTCAGGCTCGGCGCGACGGAACTGAACGTGGCCGCGGCCATGGCCGGATCGTTGCGGGCCATGCGCGTGATGGCGAGCAACGTGAGCTGATGCGCCGGGGTGTTGGGCATCACGCCACGCGCGAGATAAATGGGCGGCTTGCTGACGGCGTCGTCGAGCAGCGAGTCCTTGGGCTTTTCCTGACCCAGCGTCTCGACGATGTTGCCGCCGGTGTTGGTGTAGTTCTGCTCGTAGGCGAGACGGATCTGCTGCCAGATGTCATCGCTCGTGAACTGGCCCGACTCGGCCAGCGCGCCGATCAGGTCGACACAGCCGTCGCCGTACCATTTCGGATCGACAAGCAACGCGCGCGCGGCATCCGCGACGTTTTCACCGCGCGACAGGCGCGCCTCCAGCGCGTAGCACTTGACCTGCGTGTCGTCGTTGAGCACGAAGCGCGCGTATTGCTGCTCGAAGTTCTTCCAGTCGTGACGGCTGCCGAGCACCACCAGGTAGTCGTTGCGCATGCGGTCTGCAATGGCCTGGCCGTCATAGCGCTGCAGGAACGACAGCACGGGCGCGTCCGGCGCGTCGATGCGCGCGTGGCCCTGCGAATCGAACAATTGCGGCTTGAGCGTGAAGTATTCGAGATAGCTCGGCGCCGGATAGGACGGAATCTGCGCGGCGAGCGCAGCAGCTTTGCCGGCGTCGTTTGCGCGGGCGGCGTCGCGCAGCTGCAGGAAGATGCGGTCGTCGGAACCGGGGGTGAAATCGGCGTCGGGAGGGACAGCGGAGGCCGTGCCGCAGGCAACGAGGGAAAGCGCGGCAAGGGCGGCGCAGACCGCGGGATATACTCGGTTGAGGCGTTTTGACATCTTTATTTCTGGAGCGCGAATGGTCTTGAAGCGAGTCCTGAGGTCGGAAGAAAGCATATCACGCAACGTTTGCGCGACATCGGAACACGCGCCTGAGAAATTGCTTAAGAGTGAACCCAAGAGTGCACTGCGCGCGACCCTGCTCGAACGTCGCGAAGCGCTGGCTGAACAGCCGGGTTACGCCGACCTGCACGCCGCCCTCGCCGCGCGCCTGCGCGAGGCCCTCGAACGCCACGCGGCGCAGTGCGTCGGCTTCTACTGGCCGGTGGCGGGCGAGTTCGACGCGCGCGATGTCATCACGCGCTGGCTCGCCGAAGACGCGTCACGTGAAGCGGCGCTGCCAGTCGTCGTCGAGCCGCGCGCGCCGATGGTCTTTCACGCATGGCGCGCCGATATGCCCATGAAGGAAGGCCGCTACCGGATTCCGGTGCCTGCCGAAGAACGCGTCGTGGTGCCGGATCTGCTGCTGATTCCGTGTGTCGGTTTCGACGCGGATGGTTATCGGCTGGGATATGGCGGCGGCTATTACGACCGCACGCTGGCCGCGTGGCCGGGTGCGCGGCGGCCGGTCACGCTGGGCGTCGCGTTCGAGGCATGCCGCTGCGGCGCGCTGCCGCGCGAAATCCACGACCTGCCGCTCGACGCGATCGTCACGGAAGCCTGAGCCGGGCGCTACCTTGATTTATAGCGATGCCGCCGCGCGTGCGGCGGTGTCATACAGACCGGAAGCATTGCGCATCAGCTGCGCCGCTTCGCCGATCTGCTCATTGGTGAGGCCGCTCTCGCGCAGCGTCTCGATCAGGCAAGCCTCGCGCACCTCGCGATACCGCCCGCACAATTCGCGCCCTGCCGGCGTCGCGGAGAAGAACACTTCCTTGCCGGTTTTCTCGCTCTGCACATAGCCGCGCCCGACCAGCTTCTTGAGCGCATACGTGGCGACGTGCGTGTCCTCGATATTCAGCACGAAGCAGATGTCGGCGAGCTTCTTCTTGCGGTCGCGATGGCTCACGTGGTGCAGCAGCGACACCTCCACTGCGGTCATGTCCTTGGCTCCCGCTGCCGACATGCAGCGCACCATCCAGCGATTGAACGCGTTTCCCGCCATGATGAGCCCGTACTCGAACTCCGACAGTTCCGCGCTGGTTTCGGACACGAGATGTTCGGAGGAGACGATCTTGGTGGGATGGCGCGGCATGGCATTCGCCCGTTATTAGTGTGCGTTGGAGTGTAGCGCAGGGCGTTTTTACCAGCGTACCGCGCGCCTCGGCGAAAACCTGTATTGATAATTTCTTGATAATTTATTGACAATGTACCATTCTGCGACGATGCGATGAGCGCCCGACCGGCACTTTTTCTTGTCGCGAAACAGCGAACTCAAGGCATGACCCAACCCAGTATTCATCCGCTCGGCGATTCCGCGCTGGTGCTCGACACCGCGCCGCCCGCCACGCTCGACTGCCAACGCCGCGTCTGGGCGCTGGCGGAACACGCCCGCCTGATGCCGCACGTCGTCGAAGTCGTGCCGGGCATGAACAACCTGACCCTCGTGTTCGACCCATTGAAAGTGGACTACGAAACGCTCGCGGCGCAGCTGCAGAGCGGCTGGGACGCCGTCCAGGCCACTGAAACCGAGGCGGCTGAGATCGAGATTCCGGTGCGCTACGGCGGCGCGGACGGCCCGGATCTCGTCGAACTGGCGCGGCATGTGGGCCTGTCCGTCGATGAAGTCGTGAAGCGGCACACGCAAGCCGAATACATCGTGTTCTTCCTGGGCTTCCAGCCGGGCTTCGCCTACCTGGGCGGGCTCGACCCCGCGCTGCACATGCCGCGCCGCGCCGAGCCGCGCCTCGAAGTGCCGGCGGGATCGGTGGGGATCGGCGGGGCGCAGACGGGCATTTATCCGGCGGTGTCGCCGGGCGGCTGGCAACTGCTTGGCCGCACCGAACTCAAGCTGTTCGATCCGGCCAGAAACCCGCCGACGCTGATGCAGCCCGGCGACCGCGTGCGCTTCACGGCGCTGGAGGTCCGCGCATGATCGACGTGATTCGCGCGGGCGTGCTCAGCTCGGTACAGGATCTTGGCCGCCCCGGCTATCGCCATCTGGGCGTGAGCTCGGGCGGCGCGCTCGATGCGCTGTCGCTCGAAGTGGGCAACCGCATCGTCGGCAACCGGCCGGATGCGGCGGGCATCGAGGTCACCTTCGGGCCGACCGTGCTGCGCTTCAAGCATGCGACACGCATTGCCATCGCTGGAACCGATTTCGGCGCCACGCTCGACGACAAGCCGGTCTATTCCTGGTGGAGCCTGCCGGTGCGCGCGGGCCAGGAACTGACGCTGCGCGCGGCCAAGCGCGGCATGCGTTGTTATGTGTGCATCGCGGGCGGCATCGACGTGCTGCCGATGCTCGGTTCGCGTTCCACCGATCTCGGCGCCTGCTTCGGCGGTCTCGGCGGCCGCGCGCTGCGCGACGGCGACCGTTTGCCCGTCGGCGTGCCGCAGCCGCACAAGGGCATTGCGTTCTCACCGGAAGAGCCCGCGTTCGGCGTGAAGGCGCCGGCGTGGTGCAAGTTCGTGCTGGTCGACGAACCGGTGCGGCGCGGCCGTCACGCGCCGGGCCTGGCGTGGGCGGTCCCGGTGCGCGTGCTGCGCGGTCCGGAATACGACAGCTTCGGCGATGCCGCCCAGCAGGCCTTCTGGAACGAGGAGTGGACCATCACGCCGAACAGCAACCGCATGGGCTTCCGCCTCGCGGGCACGGCGCTCGAACGGACCCGCAAGGTGGAACTGCTGTCGCACGCGGTGTTGCCCGGCACGATCCAGGTGCCGCCGAACGGCCAGCCCATCATCCTGATGGGCGATGCCCAGACCACGGGCGGCTATCCGAAGATCGGCGCGGTCATCCGCGCGGACGTGTGGAAGCTCGCGCAGGTGCGGCTGAACGGCGGCGTGCGCTTCATCGAGACATCGGTGGAAGAGGCGCGCCATGCGCTCGCGGAAGAACGCCAGTATGTGAGCCAGGTGGAAACGGCCATCGCCATGCACGAGGAACGCATCGCGCGCGCAGGCGCATGAGGGCCGCGCCGGACGCCGCGCGTCGCGCGCAACATTCAACGTAAGGACTTGTACGAAACATCATGGAAATCGATCTCAATGCCGATCTCGGCGAAGGCTGCGGCACCGACGAAGCGCTGCTCGACCTCGTCAGCTCCGCCAACATCGCGTGTGGCTGGCACGCCGGCGGCGCCACCGCGATGCGCGACTGCGTGCGCTGGGCCGTCGAGAAAGGCGTGGCCATCGGCGCGCATCCAAGCTTCAACGACCCGGAGAACTTCGGCCGCAAGGAAATGGACCTGCCGCCCGAAGAGATCTACGCGGGCGTGCTGTATCAGCTGGGCGCGCTGTCGGCGATCGCGCAGGCGGAGGGCGGGCGCATCGCGCACGTGAAGCCGCACGGCGCGCTCTACAACCAGGCGGCGAGAAGCACGGACATCGCCGATGCGATCGTCTCCGCGGTGCGCGACTTCGACCCGTCGCTGCTCGTGTTCGGACTCGCCAACAGCGGGCTGGTGGAGGCCGCGCGGCGCGCCGGACTCATCGCGATCGAGGAAGTGTTCGCGGACCGCGGCTACCGCGCGGACGGCTCGCTCGTGCCGCGCAAGGAACCGGGCGCGCTGCTCGACGATGAAAACCTCGTGCTCGACCGCACGCTCGCGATGGTCCGCGAACAGCGCGTGCAGGCCGTGTCGGGCGAATGGGTGCCGCTCAACGCGCAGACCATCTGCCTGCACGGCGACGGCGCGCACGCGCTGGCGTTCGCGCGCCGGATCCGCGGCGCGCTCGCCGATGCGGGCATCGAGGTTCGCGCGGCGCACGCCGAATGACGCCTTCTCACTGAGTCAAAGCGCATCCCGCGCAACCGGGGCGCGTCAGCAAGCGGCCGGCAGAGCCGCGCAGTCGCAAGCAGCAAACCACAAGCAATAAAACCACGCGCCCGGTTCGAGGCGTGACGCTTGATCCGTTTGGAGAACTCATGGCAACCGCAGTCAACACCGCAGTCAACCTATGGCCGCTCATTGGCGTGGCCGTCATCATCGTGGGCTTTGTCCTGCGCTTCAATCCGATGCTGATCGTCGCCGCCGCCGCGATCATCACCGGGCTGGCGGCGCACTTCCCGGTCGAGAAAATCCTGACCGCGATCGGCAGCGGCTTTCTCAAGACCCGCAACATTCCGCTCATCATCTTGTTGCCGCTCGCGGTGATCGGACTGCTGGAGCGTCACGGCCTGCGCGAACGCGCGCAGATGTGGATTTCCAGCATCAAGGCGGCGACGGCCGGGCGCCTGCTGATCGTCTATCTGTTCGTGCGCGAGATCACGGCGGCGGTGGGCCTGACCGGGCTCGGCGGTCATCCGCAGATGGTGCGCCCGCTGCTCGCGCCGATGGCCGAAGGCGCCACCGAAGCCCGCTACGGCAAGCTGTCCGATACGGTGCGCCACAAGCTGCGCGCCTACTCGGCGGCGACTGACAACGTCGGCCTGTTCTTCGGCGAGGACATCTTCGTGGCGTTCGGCGCGATCGTGCTGATGACCACCTTCCTGAAGGAGGCGGGCATCGTGGTCGAACCGATGCATGTCGCCGTGTGGGGCATTCCCACGGCGATCTGCGCCTTCCTGATCCATGGCTTCCGCCTGTGGCTGCTCGACCGCAGACTCGCGCGCGAACTTGGCGCCCTGACGCGCAACGTCGCCGGAGAGAAGGCATGACGCTCACGATCAACTATCTGTTCTATCTCGTCGGCATCGTGCTCGTGGTCGTCGCGGGCATGATCCTCACGGACAAGTCGCATCCGCGCAGGCTCACCGCGGGCGGCTTCTGGCTGATCTACGCGCTGATCTTCCTGATCGGCGACTGGATTCCGGTGCCGGTCGTCGGCGTGCTGGTAGTCGCGATGGCGCTGATCGCCGGGTTCGGCGGCGTCACCGGCGCGAAGCCGAAGATGCTCTCAGAAGAAACCCGTCGCCAGAGCGCCGTGCGTCTCGGCAACAAGCTCTTCATTCCGGCGCTGACCATTCCGGTCGTGACCGTCGTCCTCACGCTCGGCGCGAAGTATCTGGTGTTCGGCGGCACGCCGCTGATCGAACTGAAGAACGTGACGCTGATCGGCTTCGGCGTCGGCTGCGTGATCGCGCTGGCGATTGCCTGCGTGATGACGCGCGATACCGTCGGCCAGTCGATGCGCGAAACGCGCCGCCTGATCGACGCGCTGTCGTGGGCCGCCGTGCTGCCGCAGATGCTCGGCATGCTCGGGCTGGTGTTCTCGGATGCGGGCGTGGGCAAGGCCGTCGCGCACGTGACGACCGCCTACGTCAACATGGACTACCGCTTCGTCGCGGTGGCGGTGTACGTGATCGGCATGGCGTTGTTCACGATGGTCATGGGCAACGGCTTCGCGGCGTTCCCGGTGATGACGGGCGGCGTCGGCGTGCCGATCCTGGTCGGCGTGTTCCACGGCAATCCCGCGACGATGGCCGCCATCGGCATGTTCTCGGGCTACTGCGGCACGCTGATGACGCCGATGGCCGCGAACTTCAACATCGTGCCTTCAGCGCTGCTCGAACTGCCCGACAAGAACGCGGTCATCAAGGTGCAGGTGCCGACCGCGCTGACGCTGTTGATCGCCAACATCTTCCTGCTGAACTGGCTGATGTTCATCTGAGCATCGGCGTGAGAGCACGCAGCTTCCGCGTGCTCTCGTGAAACTTCCCTCCTCGCAGTCCCCTTCCTTTCTTCCGCTTGTTTCCGCTTGTCAACCGCGCGCCGGCGTCGATAGCCGCGGCGGTTCGTCTCGTCCCCTTCCCTCGCGGCATCAGAACTTCGACGCAGGTCCGTCCGGATTTTTTGATGCTCGTTATCAGCATTGCAACCCGTGAGCATTGCGCTCAGGCATTCGAATGCGCGCGTGTGATCGCGATATTGGGCGCGGGAGTCAGAACCCTCTGACGACTGTCATTTGCAGGAATCGGACACCGCCCAGATTCAGAGCGCGCCTATGGTTGCATCCCGCGTCGATCAAGGAGACTGCGCACGTTTGGTTCGGCGCTCGCTCGACAAGTGAGGATGCAGAGTTGCTCCGCAAGTAACTCGTTGGCGTACTGCGTGCGATGCCGATCGCGTGTTTCCTGAATGAACCGAGGCGTGGCTTTTTCCGCCTTTCGCACATCGCGACTTTCGGGGAACTGATCTTTCGTCATCGATCCTGTCATGCGTTTGCCGACTTACAGCCATTTTCTGAATTTCCCGGCGGCCCCCGATTTGCTGTTTCGTTTGCTCGAGACGCTGCTCGTCATGGTCTGCTCGCTGGTCGCCGAAAGCCGCTTCGGTCACGCGGCCAACGCGGGTTACGACAGCGCCGTCACGGCCTTCGCGATCGTATTCGCATTGAGTCTGTCGTCCGGTCTCCGTCTCAAGCGTCCGGCCCGGCGGGCATTGGCGCGGCACGTCCTGCTGCCGGCGCTGGGCTGGATCGTGTGCGAAGCGCTCGCGGTCGGGGTGGTCAACCGGATGCATCGCGGCTACGCGCCTTCGATGGACTGGTTCGTCTGCCTGAGCGGCCTGACGGCGGGCAGCGTGATCCTCTGCCGCCTTGGCGAACGCATGGCGGGCGCGCGACGCTTTTCAGTGGCGGTGGTCGGTCGCGGCGAGCGCTGCGCGGCATTCGTGCGGCGCGTGATGGCGATGCCCGACGCGGGTTGCGGGATCGGCGCCGTATTCGACCTGGATCCTGAATCGGATGCGCGTTACCCGGGCGCGCTGCGCTTGCGCGACATCGAGACATTCGCCGCGCACGTGCGCGCGCATCGCATCAACGAAGTGTGGCTCGTGCTGCCGCTCACCGACGAAGCGACGCTGCAGCGCTTTCTCGAGACATTCCGTAACGATTTCGTCAACATCCGGTTCATTCCGGACGTCCGCGGCGTCGCGCGCTTTCGCAGCGAGAGCGCCGATCTCGATACCACGCTCGCCATCAACCTTGTCGCGGCGCCCCTCACCGGCGATGCGGTCGCCGCCAAGACGCTGTTCGACCTGGTCTTCGCCACCTGCGCGATCGTGGCGTGCGCGCCGCTGCTGATTGCGATCGCGCTGGCCATCAAGGTGTCGTCGCGCGGCCCGGTGCTGTTCCAGCAGCGGCGTCACGGTGCGAACGGCCAACCCTTCCAGATCTACAAGTTCCGCACGATGCGCGCGCATCAGCGCGAAGACGGCGTGGTGGTGCAAGCCACCCGGAACGATCGGCGCATCACGGGCGTCGGCGCCTTCCTGCGCCGCACCAGCCTCGACGAGTTGCCGCAGTTCTTCAATGTGCTGCGCGGCGACATGTCCGTGGTCGGCCCCCGGCCGCATGCGATCGAGCACGACGCGCTGTATCAGAACATCGTCGACGACTACATCCACCGCTATCGCATCAAGCCCGGCATCACCGGCTGGGCCCAGGTCAACGGCCTGCGCGGCGAGACGAGCTCCGTGGAGATGATGCGGCAGCGCGTCGAACACGATCTCTTCTATCTCAGCAACTGGTCGTTCGCGTTCGACTTGCGCATCGTCGCGGCGACCGTCGTGCGCGGCCTCGTGCATCGCAACGCGTACTGAAGTGCAGGAACCCGACATGAAGCACTCGATACCGTCCCACATCGTCGCCGCGCTCGCGCTGACGGGGCTGCTGGGCGCCTGCGCGTCGGCGCCGGGCTTTCACATGCCGGTCGGCCCGAACGTGGCGGCGGGTCAGGAGGACAGCCGCTACACGGAGCCTTCGGCAGCCGCGCCCGCGCTGCCGGTCACGGAACTCGACCTGAGTCTCGTCCAGCGCTTCGCCGCCGAGCGCAAGGGACGGCAGGACCAGCAGGCAAAGCGTCTGTTCGCTGCGCCGGAGACCTATACGGTCGGCGCAGGCGACGTGCTGCAGATCGTCGTCTGGGACCACCCGGAGTTCGCCGCGGCGCTCGGACCGGCGCAGGGCCAGGGATCGGCGAAGGCGAGCGATCCGGCGGCAGGCTTCGTCGTGGACCAGGACGGCACGCTCCAGTTTCCGTACGCGGGCACGCTCAAGGTCGCGGGCCTGCGCACGGAGCAGATCCAGCAGCGCCTGCGCGCCGCGCTCGCGGCCTATCTGATCAAGCCGCAGGTCACCGTACGCATGGCGTCGTACCGCTCGCGCCAGGTCTATGTCGACGGTGAAGTGCGCAGCCCGGGCGCCCTGTCGTTGACCGACGTGCCGCTCAGTTTCTACGACGCCGTCGCCCGCGCGGGCGGCTTCAGCGAGAACGCGGATCAAAGCGATGTTGTCCTGGTGCGCGAGGGCGTCTCGCAGCGCATCGACGTGCCGCAGCTGCTTGCGCAGGATCTCAGCCCGTCACGGCTCTACCTGAGGGCCGGCGACATGTTGCGGGTCGCATCGCGCGATGAAAACGCGGTCTATGTGCTGGGCGAAGTCAACAAGCCGGGTTCCGCGCGGCCGCGCCGCGACGGCCGCCTGTCGCTCGCGGACGCGCTCGCTCAGGCGGGCAGCATCAATGCGAACACGGCCGACACGGCGCAGATGTTCGTGATCCGTTCACTCGACGGCACGCCGCAAGTCTTCCATCTCGACAGCCGTTCGCCGGTGTCGATGCTCGTCGCGAAGGACTTCGAGCTGCAGCTGAACGACGTCGTCTATGTCGACGGCAACGGCCTCGTGCGGTTCAACCGCGTGCTGACCTTGCTGATGCCGCTGATCAGCTCGGGACTCACGGCGGGAGTGATCGCGAAATGATCCGCTCCGTGCTGATGGTCTGTGAGGGAAACATCTGCCGTAGCCCGTTGGCGGCGGCGCTGCTCGCTCAGGCGATGCCGGGGATCGAGGTGGGATCCGCCGGCACGCATGCGCTGACCGGCCAGCCGGCGGACCCGCAGGCTGTCGAACTGATGCGGGCGCGCGGCATCGACCTGTCGGGTCACGTGGCGCGCCCGGCGAGTTCCGTATTGCTGCGTCGTCACGATCTCATCCTCGTCATGGCGCTCGGCCAGCGCGAGACGCTGCTCGCGCGCCACCCCTTCGCGCGCGGCCGTGTCTACCGGCTGATGCACGCCGCCCAGCGCGATGTCGGCGATCCATACCGGCAGGGCCGCGCGGCCTTCGAAGCTGCGCTCACGCACATCGAATCCGGCCTGCGCGAATGGCTCGGCCGTCTGCGCCCTGCCTCGCATGCCACGCCCTGAACCCGACCAGCGCAATCGCACCGTCCGACCGGCCGCTGCCCCGGTGCGCCGCGCTCCACTTTCCAGATAGATCCATTCATGCCCTACCCCGATCGACACGGCCTGGCCGCCAGCGCCGAACTCGATGTCATTACGCTCCTCGACACGCTTCTCACGAACGCGCGGCGCATCGTCCTGATCGTGTCCGTGGTCGGGCTGGCCGGCATCGGCTGGAGTTTTCTGTGGCCGCCGAAGTATCAGGCGGACATCCTGATCCAGGTCGAGGACGGCGCCGCCGCAGGCTTGGCCGGCAATCTTCCCAGCCAGATGTCGACGTTTTTCGACGTCAAGTCCTCCGCCGCGGCGGAGGCTCAGATCATCACGTCGCGCCTCGTGGTCTCGCGCGCCGTCGAGAGGCAGTATCTGCACATCGAGGCGGCGCCGGTGCGTTTCCCGTTGATCGGCGATTTCGTTTCGCGCTTTCAGGATGGTCCGCTCGCTCCCGGCGTGTTCGGCTTTGGCGGCTACGCATGGGGCCGCGAGCGCGCCGACGTGAGCCGCTTCGACGTGCCGGCGCCATGGCAGGACGAGCCCTTCATGCTAAAGGTGGAGGCCGGAGGCCGATACACGCTCGCCGGCGCCTTGCTCGACGTCCCGCTGCACGGGCGCGTCGGCGCCGAGAGCCGCGTGAACACGCCGTCCGGGCCGCTGATCATCACCGTGGCGAGCCTCGACGCGCGTCCGGGCACCGCCTTTTCCGTGATCCGGCACGGCTTCGACGACACCGTCGTCAAGCTCCAGCAACGCCTCGACGTCCAGGAAAAGGTCAGGCAGTCGGGCGTGATCGTCGCGACCTTGCTGGGACGCGACGCAGAGCGCACCAGCCGCACGCTGCGCGAGATTGGCGAGCAGTACGTCCGCCAGAACGTGGAGCGCAAATATGCCGATGCGGCTCAATCGCTCGGCTTCCTGATGGCGCAACTGCCTGAGCTGAAACGGCAGCTTGATGACGCGCAGGCGCGCTACACCCGCATGCGCGACGAGCGCGGCGTCATCGATGTGCCGACGCAGATCGCGACCGGAATGCAGCAGCAGGCGGAAGCGCGTGCCCAGTTGATCACCCTGCAGCAGAAGCGCGCGGAACTCGCGACCCGCTACACGCCGCAGCACCCGGGCGTGGTTGCGGCGGACCGGCAGATCGCGCTGCTGCGTGCGCAGATCGCCGCCTTCGACTCCGCGCTGGCCCGCCTGCCCGATATCGAACAGACGGCCGCCCGGCTCACGCTGGACGTGAAGGTCAGCACCGACCTCTATACCTCGACGCTCGCCAACGCGCAGCAGTTGCAACTCGTCAAGGCCGGCAGGGTCGGCAGCGTCCGGATGATCGACGCGCCGATCGTCGCGCAAGATCCCGCGTGGCCGAAACGGCCGCTCGTGGCGGCCGCTTCGCTGCTGGGCGGCCTGCTCGCCGGCCTTGCCTATGCATTCGTGCGGGAGTTCCTGGCCGGCGCGGTCCACTCGGCCGATGAAATCGAGCGCGGCACAGGCTTGCCGGTGCTGGCGACGGTGCCCTTTTCAGCCGCGCAGCGTTTGCTTCGAACTGCGCTCGCGAGCCCGGAAGCCACGCGTGCCGCGCTGCTCGCCGTCGAGGCGCCGCACGATCGAGCCATCGAAAGCCTGCGCAGCCTGCGCACCGCGTTGCGCATGACCGGGCCGGATACGCCGGGCAAGGTGGTCGTAATCACGGGCGCGGCACCGAATGCCGGCAAGTCGTTCATCGCGCTCAATCTCGCCGCGGTGCTGGCCGCGACGGGCCTGCGTGTGCTGCTCATCGATGGCGATCTGCGCAGACCCTCCCTCAATGTCTGTCTGGGCGTGACGCGTGGCCCCGGCTGGTCGGACCTGATTGCGGGAAGCGTGAGCCCGGAGCGCGTCATTCACCGGATCGAAGCGCCTCGTCTGGATTTCGTCGCGGCGGGCTCACCGTCCGACCGCCCCGCCGAATTGCTGCTGTCCGCGCGCGCCGGCGAGCTGATCGACGCCCTGCGCGGCGCGTACGACTTCGTACTCGTCGACACGCCGCCGGTTCTCGCGGTGGAGGACGCGGCGTCGTTCACGTCGCAGGCCAGCGCGGTGTTGCTGGTGGCGAGAGCCGGCGAGACCCGGCTCGGCGAACTGAACGAGACGGTCAAGCGCCTCGGACATGGCGGCACGAAGCCCGCAGGCCTGATCCTCAACGGGCTGTCGATGCGCTCCGTCCGCGCGTCGCTGGGCAGAACGGGCTACCGCAGTTATGGCTACGGCGAGCCCCCCAGGGCGCAATGGCGAACCGCCCTTTCGTTGCTGCGCAGCCGGATGAAACGCACATGAAGCCGCCCATTTCCATCAAGGGCAGCATGAGGCCTGCCCGCGGGCGGCAGGCGCGCGCGGCCGACGTCGCAGCACAGCGCCGCCTGCGCGTCGCCATCGTGGTGGAAGCCGCGGCCGGCGGCATCGCCACCCATCTCGCCGATCTGCTTCCCGGTCTCGCGAAGCGCGGCGTCGAGGTGCATCTGATCGCGCGCCCCGATGGGGATCGCTTCGATTCTCACTGGCTGACCGCCGACTGCCTTGCCTCATGCTCGACGGTCACGCGCCTGCCCATGCAGCGCGCCATCGGCGCACGCGATCTCGTGTCCTTCGCGCGGCTCTACAGGACGCTCGCCGCGCTGCGACCGGACCTCGTGCACTCGCACAGCTCCAAGGCCGGCGTGCTTGCGCGCGCATGCCGCGGGCCCTGGCGTCACGTCTACACGCCGCACGCGGTCTTCACGCTGAATCCCACGCTCGGCGCCGTCGCGCGGCGGGCGATCGGCGCTGTCGAGGGCGGTTTCGGGCGCAGGCTGACCGATCGCATCATCGCTGTTTCGGATGACGAAGCGCGTCACCTGCACGAGGACCTGCACATCGGCCGCCCGCGTATCGCGACCATTCATAACGGCGTGCCCGAGTTCGAGCGCGTGAGCCGTGAAGCGGCGCGGCGCCGCCTGGGCCTGCGCGATGACGCCTTCGTCGTCGGCCTGGTGGGGCGCTTCGCGTTCCAGAAGGGTATCGATCGCTTCGTGTCGATCGCACGTCAGGTCGAGGAGCGGCTCGGCCGGCGCGTGCAGTTCGTCTGCATCGGCAGCGGCGACTTCTGCGCCGCGGCCGGCGTGGCGCTCGACGCGCTGCCGGCCAATCTGCACGTCGTCGGCGCCGTGCCCAACGCCCGGCGCTACTTCGGCGCATTCGATCTCTGCGCGCTGCCGAGTCGCTACGAGGGCTTCCCCTACGTCTATGTCGAATCGGTCGCCGCCGGCGTGCCGATCGTGTCCACGCGCGTCGCGGGCGCGGACGCGCTGGTCGCCGCACGCGACACCGGCGTCGTCGTGCCGAATCACGACGACCCGACGCCCTTCGCCGAAGCGGTGATCGCGCTCGCGACCGATGCGCAACGGCTCGCGCGGCTCAGATCCAACTGCGCGAGCGCTGCCGCCCATTTCACCTCCGAGCGGATGGTGGACGAAACCCTCGCCGTCTATCGGCATTGCATCCACGCCTGAACCATGAAAACGATCGAAAACATCGTGCTGTTGCACGCCTATAGCCGTCGCAATTCCGGTGACGGGTTGCTGGTCGATCTGTCCGCCGCCCTGTTGCGCGAGGCCTTCGGCGCACGCATTCGACTGGCTGTCGTTGCCGCCGACCCGTCGTCGTTCCCGGAATACGACGACGTGCTGCCCGCGCCGGTCATCGCGTCGAGCGGTCTTGCGCGGGTCGCCGCCGCGGCGGGCACCGCCTGCCGCGTCGTCACGCCCGCGGCGGCGCGATTGCGCGAGCGTCTGTCGCAGTGCGATCTGATCGTCGGGGTCGGCGGCGGCTACTTGCGTGCGCGCAATGGCGTCGAGGCGGCCAAGCTGGCGCTCGGGCATCTCGTGCAGGCGGACGCCGCACGCGCCGCGCGCAAGCCAACGGTGTATCTGCCGCAAAGCATCGGGCCGGCGATGAGCTGTTCGTCCGCCCTGTCGGATCGGGCCGCCGGCCGGCTGCGCGAAGCACTGGCGGGGTGCGCTACGGTGTGCGTGCGCGACGACCGCTCCGAGGCCTTTCTTGCCGGCAACGCGAACGTCATGCGCATGCCGGATCTGGCCGTGCTCGAATTCGCCCGGTCGCGCGACGCCGCGCTGGCGCAGGCCGCAGCACGTCCGCACGGCGTGCGGCACGTCGCCCTGGTGCTGCGCGACGCGCCGAGCTGGAGCCGCCCGCAACGCGAACGCTACGCGCAGTCGACGCGCGAACTGATCGCCTTGCTGCGCAACGAGTGCCGGCTCAGTTTCGCGGTGCAGAGCACGGGGCGCGGCAACGACGACGCCGCCTACTACCGGCGGCTGGGCATCGGCGAAACGCTGCCGGGTCTGCGCCATCTGCTGGAGCACGACACGCCGGATGTGGTCGTGTCGGTGCGCCTGCACGGCGCACTCGAGTCCCTGTTGCATGGCGTGCCCGCGTTCCATCTCAGCTACGAGCGCAAGGGCTTCGGCGCGTACGGCGACCTCGCCATCCCGCGCTGGGTGGCGAATGCCGCGGATTTCGACGCCTCGTCGGTCGTGCAGCGCCTGTTCGCGCCGCACGCGCTGCCGGCGTTCTGGGACGCGACGGAGCGCGCGCTGACGCGTATCGCCGGGCAGCGGGCCGCGCTCATCGAGATACTGCGCCACGCCGCGGGCACGAAGACGATGCTCGGCCATCCGCGCCGCGACGCGCAGCGTCCGGTCGAAGCCTGAGGAACCGCGACGATGGTCTGGCGCCTCCTGTCGCGTGCGCTGTCCCTTGCGGCCAAGTTCGGACTGACGATCGTCCTCGCACGCACCTTGGGCCTGGGCGCGGTCGCCGACTACGGCTTGGCCGTCGCCGCTTCGGTCATCGCGTCGAAATTGTGCGGACTTGGTTTCGGCGCCGAACTGAACCGGCGCTTGAGCGAAGCGGATCCGCGTGCCGCGATCGCCACGGCGCGTGCGCTGCGGCGCGTCTATGGGATGCTCCATGCGAGCGCCCTGTGCGGCGCCATGACGGCTTCGCTGTGCGGCTGGCTCCCGGGCGCCGCATCCGACCCGCGAACGCTGGGTCTGCTGCTGTTGGTCGCGGCCAGCGAACACTATGCGATGGAGGTCAACGCCTATGTGTTTTCGGTGCACCGCGCGCGCGCCGGCTCCTCGATGTTGTTCGTGCGTACCGGCGGCTGGTCCGTCTTCGCCATAGCCGGTCTGCTGACGGGCGCGCTTGACGACGTGCGGGCCGTCTTCGTGCTGTGGACGGTGACGAATCTCGCGGTCATCCTGTGGGGCTGGGCGCTGCTTTCACGGCTGGCATCGGACGGCCGCATGCAGCATGGCGCGGCGCGTCCGGCAGCGGCGCTGCGCCCGATCTGGCGCGCAGGCGTGCCGTTCCATGTCGGCGGCGTGCTGCTCGCCGGTTTGCAGTACGCGGAACGCCTTATCGCGTCGGCCTTGCTCCCGGCCGGGGAAGTCGGGCGCTACGTCTTCCTGTGGTCGGTCGCGAATGCGGTACAGACGATCGCGTTCGCGAGCGTCGGGGTGATCGCGGGGCCGCGTCTGGCGCGGGCGGCGGGTGGCTTGCAAGAGACCTGGCGCGTCACGCTGCGTGCGTCCCTGCGCAGTAACGCCGCCGTGAGCGTGGCGGTGGCGCTGGGCATCGGCTGTGCCGCTCCGCTCATCTTCTGGATGGCGAAGGAGCGCGCCACGGGGTTTGCCTGCCTGACCCTCGCCGTTCTGCTGGTTTCGTTCCTGCTGCGCTCCACGGGCGATGTGCTCTGGGCCGCCTGCATCGCGCGTAGCAGGGGGCGTCGGATCGTCGTTGCCCTGTGCTGCGCGGCGCTCGCTTCGCTGCCCCTTTCTTTCTGGCTCATTGCCGGTGACGGCGCGGGTCCGGGTACCGTCCGGATCGCGCTGGCTCATCTGCTCGCCAGCACCACGGCGCTGATCGCGCTCGGATGGGCCCAGCGCGGCCAACCGGCGGGAGCGCGCGCCGATGCTTGAGCGGATCATGCTCACGGGTCCCCGTCTCAGCCGCGGCGTGACGGCCTGGCTGGCGGGACTGGCTTCGTGCGCGTACCTTCTGCTGTTCGTGGCGGGCAGGTCGCTGCTGCCCGACTTTCTGTTTCGGGACGCCGACAAGATCCAGGCGCAGATGGACGGCGCGAGCACCTACGAGGGTTCGTCCTTCGATGCGGTGGGCCAGTTCTTTGCGCTCTTCGGTCCGACGCTGCTCGATGTCCTCGTGGTCGCGATCGGCATCGGGTTCATCCAGTGCATGCTGGCCCGCGCCAGACATGCCGGGGCGCTGGGGGTGGCGCTTCTGCTCGGCGCGCCCTGTGTCTTCTTCAACTTGTTCGTTGCATCGAAAGATACGCTGGTGGTGGCGATCTCACTGCTGATCGTGTGGTCGCTCGCGCGATGGCGCGTGGCGTTCACGGTGGCGGTCGGCGTGGGCGCCTATGTCGTCTACGCGCTGCTGGTGCGCCGCTATTTCCTGCTGATCGGCGCGGCTGCCGCGGCCGTGCTGCTGTTCCGGCGTGCCGGCCGGCGCGGACGGATCGTGCTGGCGGGCCTGCTCGTGCTCGCCCTGCTGCTGTTGCCGTCGGGCGTGTACATCGCGCTCCTGCTGCCGCGCGACATGGCGGTCGACTATCTCATGGTCCAGTCGCCCTTCGGCGCGCGCACGAGCTTTCACAATCTGATGCCGCCGGATTCCTTCGCGGCGTTCTGTATCGACTATCTCCATGCCGTGGTGAGGCTGCATCTGCCGCTGCTGTTTTCGCCCGATCCGCGCGGCCTCGCCATGCAGGTGTTCGTCATCGTCGCCTGGCGATCCGCGCGGCCCTTCCGGCACATCGCCGACGCGAACCCCGTCATGGACGTGCTCGCGTGTCTGGTCATGGGGCATATCGCCGTTTCAATGCTGTTCGAGCCCGATCTCGGCAGCTACGTGCGGCATCTGTCGAGCGTGTCGCTCTTCTGCATGACCCTGCTCGCTGCCCGGGCCGATGCCGCCCGGTCCCTGCATGCCGGGCATCAGCGGCCGCCGGACGCCTTGCCGACATAGTCGAGCACCGGTGCGAGCGCGGGCTTGGGCGCGCCGTCGGCGTCGACGAGACCGAAACTGCGTTCCCGCTCATTGCCCGCCCGCGCGGTGTCCTTCCACTCGTAAAGGGAGACGAGGGAGGCGCTCAGTGTGTCGAGCGCGGCAACGAACGCATCGACGCGGCTTGCCTGCCCTGCCGGGCTGCTCGTGACTGCGCCCCGGGACGGCGCGCCCCATTCGGTGATGGCGGCAGGCAGCCCGTAGCGGTCGCGCAGACGTCGGGCGGTGGCGTTGATCTGGGCGGAGGTCATTCCGTATGCGTGATACGACACGGTATCGATGCAGCCCGGCGACGCAGCGAGCACGGCGTCCAGCAGCGCTCCGGCCGTATTGTCGCGGCGCGGCGCGTGCGCAAAGCCGAAGCCCGCCACTGGAACGGGAAGCGGCGCGCGCCGGAGTTCGTCGCAGACGCCGTGCATGAACGGCGCAAAGGTCTCGCGGACGTTTCCCGTGGGCCAGTAGCGGTCCAGATCCGGCTCGTTCCACAACTCGATGCCGATCAGTTCGGGCGCATAGGTGCGCGCCACGGCGCGCACCTGCATGCCGAAACGCTTGCCGGCGAGGTTCAGAAGCCGGCCGCCCGTCTCGCCCGACGCCAGCAGCGGACGGGTCGAGCGAAGGGTCAGCAGGACGGGCAGCCTGGCGCGCGTCGCGAGGTCGAAAGCCGACGCGACACGCTGCATGTAGGCGGTATCGTCCATGTGGTCCGTCCATAAGCCAAGGCGAATGAAACGGAAGCCGGCGCGCGTGATCGCTCCGGCGTCCTGCTCAGTGAAGGTCTCGATCTTGACCTGCACGCCGACGGGCGGAGGACCCGCGCTTGCGAAGATCGGCGCGGCATCGCCGGAACGGGCTCGGGCCGGCGCCAACGAGAAGATGAATGAGAGGATGAATGAGAGGATGAGCGCGATAGCCCATGACATCGCGATGAAGCAGCGGATCAGCAATGGCGTGCGCACGGGTGGAGACAGGTGTGCGCGGTCGGCGCAGCGGATAGGAAGCAAAGACGCAGTGTAGAGTCTTTCTTTCACCGCGCATGTGAAGAAGTGTCGTCACGCGGGGAAGCATCGTCAATCGATGTGGATCGGCCTTATGCCGGCTCGACCACGAAGCCTCGCTTCCTGAGCAGCTCCAGCACGCCGCGCGGCCCGCCCAGATGCAATGCCCCGATGGCCACGAACACGGGTTTATCCGGCGCCGCCATCTGCACCATGCGCTGCACGAAGCGCCGGTTGCGTTCATACACCACGCGATTGTCGACCTGGGCGGCCAGCGACCGGTTCCTGGCCAGCTTGCTCGACTTCGCATCGTCCCAGGCCTTGAGCGCGTCCGCATCGCCGATGCGCCACAGCCGGTGCAGTTCCTTTACATCCGCGATGTTCTCGGCCGGCGTCTGCACGAGATCCTGTCCGAGCATCTCGCGCTGCTGCGCCGACGTCAGCCGCGTGAAGGTGGAAATCTGTTCGTTCAACGACTCCAGCCCGACAATCTTTCCGCGCGCCCGCAGATAGACGTTCTGCAACTGCGCCTCGGTGCCGTACTCGCTTTCGAAACCGGCCTTGAGCGTGTCGTAGGTTTCGATCAGCATCGACGCCAGCCACGGCCGCGTGTGCCGCAACTGCTTCAGCGCCTCCGGATGCGAGCGCATGCGCGTCTCGACCTGCTGCCACATCGGATCGGGCAGATAGTCGAGCAGGCACTCGCTGCGGCACATGCCGTAGCGGTTCACGTCTTCCTGGGACAGCAGGAGGTCGTCGGGGGAAATCTCGAGCGCGAGCGTAGGCGACGCTTCGAGCGCGGCGAGTATGCGTGCGCGAAACGGTTGCTCGGGCGGATAGTCGTTCGGGAAACCGACGTGCAGCGTGCCGAGCACGTAAATGGTTGTGGCGCCCTTGGTCGCGACGTAGAACGGCATGCGCGGCGGCTGCGCGCGGACCGGGCCGCTTGCCGTGGTGCCGTTCGAGCGGTCGGTGCGCGGCGGAGGTACTTGCCGGGAAGGCGCGGCGGCCGGTCCGGCGTCGCCGGCGGCCTGCGGGGTGCGCGAACCGCCGACGGCAAAACTGTCGGAAGCGACGCAAAGTCCGGCCGTAAACAGCACGAGCGACAGCGCAAGGGCTGTCGCATGGGCGAACGCCGCGCGGAAGAAGCGCGGCTTGACGTGTGAATCCGGCACGACCGACATCTTAAAACATTCGTGTGTCGGCCCGTCCATTCGTCTGCATGAATCAACGCGAAGTCGCGCAGGGCCGACCGGGAAATCAGCCCTCGTCTTCGCCGACCTCCTCCGCGCGATGACACGACACCTGCCGTCCGTCCACCACGCGCAGCTTCGGCTCCTCGGCGCGGCAGCGTTCGATCGCATACGGGCAGCGCTGATGGAACGTGCAGCCCGAAGGCGGATTGAGCGGCGACGGCATTTCGCCCTGCAGCTTGATCTTGATGCGCCGGTCTTCCTCGAACAGCGCGGGCGTGGCGGACATCAGCGCGCGCGTGTACGGATGGCGCGGCCGGGCGTAGATGGTCTCCTTGTCGCCGAGTTCGGCGATGCCGCCAAAGTACATCACCATCACATCGTCGGCAATGTGCTCGACCACCGAGAGATTGTGCGAGATGAACACATAGCTCGTGCCGAACTGCTCCTGCAGGTCCATGAACAGATTGAGGATCTGCGCCTGGATGGAGACATCGAGCGCGGAGACCGGCTCGTCCGCGACGACGATCTGCGGATCGAGGATCATCGCGCGCGCGATCGCCACGCGCTGGCGCTGTCCGCCGGAGAACATGTGCGGATAGCGCGACGCATGCTCCGGACGCAGCCCGACCGTGCGCATCATGTGGGCGATGCGCTCGGCGCGTTCGGTGGCGCTGAGCTTGGTGTTGATTGCAAGCGGTTCGCCGAGCGTCTGCTCGACGGTCTTGCGCGGGTTCAGCGAAGCGAACGGGTTCTGGAACACCATCTGGATGCGTTGCCTTAACTCGGCGACCTTCGCCTTGCTCGCGCCGGCGACATCATCGCCTTCGATCAGCAGGCGGCCCGACGTCGGCGTTTCGATCATCGTCAACTGACGGGCGAGCGTTGACTTGCCGCAGCCCGATTCGCCGACGACCGCGAGCGTATGCCCGCGCTTCAGTTCGAACGACACGCCGTTCAGCGCCTTCACCGTGCCGTGCTGGAACGCGCTGCGCTTCACGTCGTAATGTTTCGCGAGCTGGTCCGCCGCCAGCACGATGTCCTGATTGAGCTGCTTGGGTACGGCGTTCATCGCGCGCCTCCTTCCACCACTACGTCGATGTTCAACGGCTTGATGCAGCGCGCGCGCACCGCCGGATCGTTGCTGTCCAGCGGGAACAGGTCCGGCCGGCCCTTCCAGCAGGCCTCGACGACATACTTGCAGCGCGGCGCAAACAGACAGCCGCTCGGGCGATCGTCCTTGCCCGGCACCATGCCCGGCAGCGCCGCCAGCCGTGCGGCGCCGCGGCTATGCTCGGGAATCGCGGCGAGCAGCGCTTCGGTATAGGGATGATGCGGCTCACTGAAGATCGTCGGCACGTGATTCGTTTCGATGATCTCGCCCGCGTACATCACCGCCACGCGCTGCGCCACTTCGGAGACCACGGCAAGATCGTGCGAGATCAGCACCAGCGCCATGCCGCGTTCCTTCTGCAGGCGCACGAGCAGTTCCATGATCTGCGCCTGGATGGTCACGTCGAGCGCGGTGGTGGGCTCGTCGGCGATCAGCAGCTTGGGGTTGCACGCCACCGCCATCGCGATCATCACGCGCTGGTTCATGCCGCCCGACATCTGGTGCGGGAACGACTCGATGCGGCTCTTTGCATCCGGAATGCCGACCTGGTCGAGCAGTTCGACCGCGCGCTTGTGCAGCGCGTCGCCGCGCAGGCCCTCGTGCAGCTTCAGCACTTCCTTGATCTGATAGCCGACGGTGTAGCTCGGGTTCAGGCTCGTCAGCGCGTCCTGGAACACCATCGCGATGTCCTTGCCGATGATCCTGCGACGCTCACGCGCCGAGGCCTTCAGCAAGTCCTTGCCGTCGAAGGTGACCTGGTCGGCGCTGACCTTGCCGGGCGCGTCGATGAGGCCCATCAGCGCCATCATCGTGACGCTTTTTCCCGAGCCGGATTCGCCGACCACGCCCACCACTTCGCCGGGCTTCACGGACAGGTCGATGCGATCGACGGCCTGCGTGCCACCGAACGTCACCTGCAGATTGCGGATAGTCAAAAGGTCATTCATGTCGTCAGCCCATCCGCTTCAGTTTCGGATCGAGCGCGTCGCGCAGCCCGTCGCCCAGGAGATTGATGACGAGCACCGAGATCAAAATCGAGAGGCCCGGCATGGTGACGATCCACCAGGCGCTTTCGATATAGTCGCGCGCCGAGGCCAGCATCGCGCCCCACTCCGCCGCCGGCGGCTGCACGCCGAGGCCGAGGAAGCCGAGCGCGGCGGCATCGAGAATGGCGGACGAGAAACCGAGCGTGGCCTGCACGATCAGCGGCGCCGCGCAGTTGGGCAGCACTTGCGAGAACATCAGGCGCACGGTGCCCGCGCCGGCCACCCGCGAAGCCGTCACGTATTCCTTCTGCAACTCGCCGAGCGCGGAGGCGCGCGTGAGCCGCACATAGCCCGGCAGCGCGACGATGGCGATGGCGAGCATCGTGTTGACGAGTCCCGGCCCGATGATCGCCACGACCGCGACCGCCAGCAGCAGCGAGGGCAGCGCGAGCAGCACGTCCATGACGCGCATGATCGGCGTGTCGAGCCAGTGGAAGAACGCGGCCATGAGACCGAGCACGATGCCCGGAATCAGCGCCAGCACCACGGACACGAAGCCGATCCAGAACGACAGCCGAGCGCCGTACATGAGACGCGAGAGGATGTCGCGGCCGGCTTCGTCGGTGCCAAGCAGGAACATGCCGTTGCCTCCATCGAGCCACGCGGGCGGGATCTTCACGTAGTCGCGATATTGCTCGATCGGGCTATGCGGTGCGATCAGCGGCGCGAACAGCGCGACCAGGATCAGCAGCAGCACGATCAAACCTGCCACCACGGCGCCGCGATTGCGTGAGAAGTTGGCCCAGAATTCGCGGGCGGCCACCATGCGGCCGGAAGGCGGCGGCGTGATCGCTTGCGGGGGGAGATTGTTTTGGATGTCAGCCATGATCGTGTCGTGATTACCTCGTATGGCGAATGCGCGGATTCAGCACGCCGTAGAGCAGATCCACGACCAGATTCACGACGATCACGAGCGTCGCGATCATCAGAATGCCGCCCTGCACGACGGGATAGTCGCGCCGCGAGATGGCGTCGATGAGCCACTTGCCGACGCCCGGCCACGAGAACAGCGTCTCGGTCAGCACCGCGCCCGCGAGCAGCGTGCCGACCTGCAGGCCGATCACCGTGACGACGGGAATCAGCGCATTGCGCAGCGCATGCACGATGACCACGCGCAACGGCGAGAGCCCCTTGGCGCGCGCGGTACGGATGTAGTCCTCGCGCAGCACTTCGAGCATCGAGGAGCGCGTCATGCGCGCGACCACTGCCAGCGGAATCGTGCCGAGCACGATGGTCGGCAGGATCAGATGGCTCACGGCCGAGGTGAAAGCGCCTTCGTCGGATGAGAACAGCGCGTCGATCAGCATGAAGCCGGTCACGTGCGGAATGTCGTATTCCACCGCGATGCGGCCCGACACCGGCGTCCAGCCGAGCTTCGCCGAGAAGAACATGATGAGGATCAAGCCCCACCAGAAGATCGGCATCGAATAGCCGGTGAGCGCGGTGCCCATCACGCCGTGATCGACGACCGTGCCGCGTTTCAGCGCCGCCGCGACACCCGCCGGCAAGCCGACGACGAGCGCGAAGATCATCGCGCAGATCGACAGTTCGACCGTGGCCGGAAAGCGTGCGAGGAACTCGCCCATCACGCTGGTGTTGGTGATGATCGAGGTGCCGAGATCGCCCTTGAGCGCATGCCCGACATAGGTGAGGTATTGGAGCGGAAGCGGCTGGTCGAGGCCGAGGCGCTTCATGGCTGCGGCGTGCATGGCCGGGTCCACGCCGCGCTCGCCCATCATCACTTCGATGGGATCGCCCGGAATCAGGTGGATCAGCGCGAACGCGAGAATCGTGATGCCGATGAACGTCGGTATCACCATGCCTATGCGTCGCAAAACGAATCGGAACATGATCGCCCTTTTCGGTCTTGGGGGGACAAAAACGTATCCGGCGGCTTGGATCTCGTGGACCCGCGCCGCCGGACCTTGTACTTGTTATTTAGTGCAAAAAGCGTTCTGCTGCAAAGACTTGCCGCAAAGCTTATTGCATGCCGACGCCATCGAAGCGCACGTAGCCAAGCGGCTCGATCTTCATGTTCGTCACCTTCTTGCTGACCGGCTGATAGACCGTCGAGTGCGCAATCGGCGAGAAGGGCAGCTGCTGCGCGAAGATCTGCTGGGCGTCGGTGTAGGCCTTGGTGCGCGCGGCGACGTCGGTGGTCGAGCGGCCCTTCACGACGAGATCGTCGAACGGCTTGTAGCACCACTTCGAGAAGTTGCTGCCCTTGACCGCATCGCAGCCGAGCAGCGTGCCGAGCCAGTTGTCGGGATCGCCGTTGTCGCCGGTCCAGCCGATCAGCAGCGCATCATGCTCTCCCGCGTGCGCGCGCTTCAGATACTCGCCCCACTCGTACGACACGATGTTCGCCTTCACGCCGATCTTGGCCCAGTCGGCCTGGATCATCTCCGCCATCAGGCGCGCGTTCGGGTTGTAGGCGCGCTGCACGGGCATCGCCCACAGCGTGATCTCCATGCCGTTCGGGAAGCCTGCCTTCGCGAGCAGCGCCTTTGCCTTCGCGGTGTCGTACGCCTGGCCCTTCAGGTTCTTGTCATAGGACCATTGCGTGGGCGGCATCGGTGCGGTGGCCGGCTGGCCTGCGCCCTGATACACGGAATCGATGATCGCCTTCTTGTTGATCGCCATGTCGAGCGCGCGGCGCACGTCGGTGTTGTCGAGGCCCTTCTTGGTCACGTTGTACGCCACATAACCTTCGTTGAAACCCGCCTGCGACGGCGTATCGACGTTCGATGCCGACTTCAGCGCCGCGATGTCGCCCGGACGCGGATAGCTCATCACCTGGCACTCGTTGCTCTTCAGCTTCTGCACGCGCACGGCGGCGTCCGGCGTGATCGAGAAGATCAGCTTCGAGATCTGCACCGCGTTCGGCTTCCAGTAGTCCGGGTTGCCGTCGAAGCGGATGGTCGCGTCCTTCGTATAGCTGCGGAAGATGAACGGGCCCGTGCCGACCGGCTGCTGGTTGATGTCGGCGGCCTTGCCGTCCTTCAGCAGCTTGTCCGCGTACTCGGCGGACAGGATCGATGCGTATTCCATCGCCATGTTCTGGATGAACGGCGCGCTGACTTCCTTCAGCGTGAACTTCACGGTGTACGGATCCACCTTCTCGATCTTCGAGATCAGCTTGTCCATGCCGAGGTCGGTGAAGTACGGGAACTGGACGTTGTATGCCTTGCGGAACGGATTGTTCGGGTCGAGCATGCGGTTGAACGTGAAGATTACGTCGTCCGCGTTGAATTCGCGCGTGGGCTTGAAGAACGACGTCGTCTGGAACTTCACGCCATGACGCAGGTGGAACGTGTAGGTCAGGCCATCCGGCGACACATCCCATTTCTCGGCGAGACCCGGCTCGACCTTCGTGCCGCCGCGCTCGAATTCAACCAGGCGGTTGTACACGGTGAACGTGTTCGCGGTGAAGTCGGTGCCGGTGGTGTACTGGGCGGGATCGAAGCCGGCGGGGCTGCCTTCCGAGCAGTACACCAGCGTCTTGTTGGGGATCGCGGCGTGCGCGACGGTGGCCGCGAACAGCGTCGCCGTAGCGATGGCGCCCGCGAGCGCAGGTCCGCGGACCGCTCGCAACAGGCTGTTTTTGTTCATGTTTTCCTCCAGGTCGATGCCGGCTTTCATTCCGGCGTAGCGCGAGTGTATAGGATCGCGTCGGATGCTTTTTCAAGCGTTTGCGCGAATGCGGGCGCTACCGTAGCACGAACAAAAGTGGCTTGCGTAGTTGGTTTTCCCCACTAGAGTTTGTCGCCGATGGCGGGTCGATAAGAGCAGGTTATCGACCATACGCGCAAGTAATAGACCTTGGCGCGTCCATGCGCAAAGAGGAGATTCGTAAGGGAAGGGAAAGAACCGCGCGACGGACGCCGCGCGGTCAAGGCAGAAAGTGAAACTCAGGCAGACACTCAGGCGCTCTTGAAGCCGAGCCGCTCGCACACGGTCTTCGCGGCCCACGCGCCGTTCAGCGTGTAGAAATGCAGGCCGGGCGCACCGCCGTCGATGAGACGCTGGCACAACCCCGTCACCACATCCACGCCGAAGGCGCGGATCGACTCGCGGTCGTCGCCGAAGCTTTCGAGCCGGCGGGCGACCCACTTCGGCACTTCGGCGCCGCACATGTCGGAGAAGCGCATCAGTTGCGAGAAGTTGGTGATCGGCATGATGCCCGGCACCACGGGTACGTCCACACCGAGCTTGCGCGCTTCCTCGACGAACCTGAAATACGAGTCCGCGTTGAAGAAGTACTGCGTGATCGCGGAATTCGCGCCCGCCTTCACCTTGCGGGCGAAGTTCTCGAGATCGGCGCGCGGCGACTTCGATTGCGGATGAAACTCCGGATACGCGGCCACTTCGATGTTGAACCAGTCGCCGTGCTCCTGGCGGATGAACGCCACGAGTTCCGACGCATAGCGCAACTCGCCGACTTCGCCCATGCCCGAAGGCAGGTCGCCGCGCAGCGCGACGATATGGCGGATGCCGTGCCCGCGATAGTTCGAGAGGATCGCGCGCAGATTCTCCTTCGAGGAGCCGATGCACGACAGATGCGGCGCGGCTTCGAAGCCTTCCGCGGCCATCTCGAGCACGGTATCGAGCGTGCCTTGCTGCGTGGAGCCGCCCGCACCGAAGGTCACGGAGACGAACTTGGGCGAGAGCGTCTTCAGTTCGGCGCGGGTGGCGCGCAGCTTGTCCACGCCCTCTTGCGTTTTCGGCGGGAAAAACTCGAATGAAAGTTCGATCGGTTTCATGATGAGCAGGGATCGAGCGGCGGCGACGCAGGGGCGATCTGACTCAGCCGAAGTTGCGGTTGCCGAAAATCAGCGCCGACAACAGCCAGGACACGATGCTGTACAGGATCGAGCCGAAGAACGCGGACCAGAACCCCGAAACCTCGAACCCCTTCAGCAGTGACGAGCACAACCAGAAACACAGCGCGTTCACCACGAGGATGAAGAGGCCGAGCGTCAGGATCGTGACCGGCAGCGTAAGGAGGATGAGGACCGGGCGCAGGATGGCGTTGATGAGCCCCAGCACCACAGCGATGATGAGCGCCGTGCCGAAACTGCGAATATGAATCGACGGCACGAGATAGGTGATGATCAACAGCGCGAGCGCGTTGATCAGCCATGTCAGCAGCACGGTCATCGATGATTCTCCGGTTGATGCGTCAGGTCGCCGGCGCCGCACGGATGCGCGGGCATCCGTGCGGACGCGGGTCGCCGCCCGCGGTTAATAGCGGTAGTGGTTCGGCTTGAACGGACCGTTCTTGCCGACGCCGATATAGCCGGCCTGCTCGTCGGACAGCACGGTCAGTTCCGCGCCGATGCGGCCCAGATGCAGGCGCGCGACCTTCTCGTCGAGATGCTTCGGCAGCACGTAGACCTTGTTCTCGTACTTGTCGCCCTGGCAGAACAGTTCGATCTGCGCGAGCGTCTGGTTCGTGAACGAGTTCGACATCACGAAGGACGGATGGCCCGTTGCGCAGCCGAGGTTCACGAGGCGGCCTTCAGCCAGGATGATGATCTTCTTGCCGTCCGGGAAGATGATGTGATCGACCTGCGGCTTGATGTTGTCCCAGGTGTACTGGCGCGTCGAGGCGATGTCGATTTCGGAGTCGAAGTGGCCGATGTTGCAGACGATCGCGTTGTTGCGCATGGCCTTCATGTGATCGTGGTTGATCACGTGATAGTTGCCGGTGGCGGTCACGAAGATGTCGGCCTTGTCGGCGGCGTATTCCATCGTCACGACGCGGTAGCCTTCCATCGCGGCCTGCAGCGCGCAGATCGGATCGATTTCCGTGACCCACACGGTGGCGCCCAGACCGCGCAGCGACTGCGCGCAGCCCTTGCCCACGTCGCCGTAACCCGCAACCACCGCGACCTTGCCGGCGATCATCACATCGGTGGCGCGCTTGATGCCGTCCACGAGCGATTCACGGCAGCCATACAGGTTGTCGAACTTCGACTTCGTGACCGAATCGTTGACGTTGATGGCGGGGAACGGCAGGCGGCCTTCCTTTTCCATCTGATACAGGCGGTGCACGCCCGTGGTGGTTTCTTCCGTCACGCCCTGGATGTGCGACAGGCGCGTGGAATACCACGTCGGATCGGCATCCAGATGCTTGCCGATGGACTTGTACAGCGCGACTTCTTCTTCGTTGGTCGGCTTGCTGATGACCGAGCGGTCCTTTTCAGCCTTCGCGCCGAGGATCAGCAGCAACGTGGCGTCGCCGCCGTCGTCCAGGATCATGTTGGCGAATTCGCCGTTCGGCCATTCGAAGATGCGGTGCGAAAATTCCCAGTACTCGTCGAGCGATTCGCCCTTGAACGCGAACACCGGCGTGCCGCCTGCGGCGATCGCGGCGGCGGCGTGATCCTGCGTCGAGAAGATGTTGCACGATGCCCAGCGCACGTCCGCGCCCAGCGCCGTGAGCGTTTCGATCAGCACGCCCGTCTGGATGGTCATGTGCAGCGAACCGGCGACGCGCGCGCCCTTCAGCGGCTGCTGCGCCTTGTACTCTTCGCGCGTCTGGATGAGACCCGGCATTTCCGTTTCGGCAATGTCGAGTTCTTTCCGGCCCCATGCGGCCAGCGACATGTCGGCGACGACGTAATCCTTGGAATCCTTGGAATCGAGAACTGCGGCGTTCATCACGCCCTCCTTTTCTAAAAAGACTAGAAATGTTGACGTGAGCGCCGTTCGAATGCGGGGGCTCTGGGGGGCATTGCACATGCCTTCGAACCGTCCGGATTGAATGCTCCGAGCCTGGCGGGCGTTTTGAAAGCCCGTCGCAACGCTCCTCGGAAGCGAACGCCGATTGTAGCAAAGACTCGTCGGACGAAGGCGCAACGGCCGCGCGCCGAAGCGGGTTTTTGGCGGGCCGGTGCGAGACTGCCGGGCCGCGTTTCGGGATCAGAAAGGAAGGATGGACAAGAGCGGCGCGAGCAGGACCATGGCGACGCCCGCGATCATCATGGTCAGGCTCGCGACGACGCCTTCCTCGCTGCCGAGCTCACGCGCCTTCGCCGTGCCGACGCCATGCGCCGCCGCGCCGAACAGCGCGCCGCGCGCGAGCCGCGTGCGCAGCGGCAGGAGCGCCAGCACGATTTCGCCGAACAGCATGCCGCACACGCCGGTGGCGATCACGAACAGCGCGGTGAGGTCCTTGGGCGCATGGATCTTGTCCGACACGGCCAATGCGAACGGCGTGGAGACGGAGCGCGTTGCGAGGCTGCGCTGCAGTTCCGGCGACAGATGCAGCAGCTTGGCCAGCGCCAGCGAGCCGCCCACCGCCACCAGAATGCCGACCGTCACGCCGACGGTCAGCGAGATCCAGTGCCGCTTGATGAGCGTGCGGTATTCGTAGATCGGCACGGCGAAGGCCACGGTGGCAGGGCCGAGCAGCCACATGAGCCAGCGCGTGTCGGCGAAGTAGACCTGGTACG
Organism: Caballeronia sp. LZ043; assembly: GCF_031451075.1. Lineage (NCBI taxonomy): Bacteria > Pseudomonadati > Pseudomonadota > Betaproteobacteria > Burkholderiales > Burkholderiaceae > Caballeronia > Caballeronia sp. LZ043. The sequence goes on from NZ_JARUXT010000001.1 coordinate 2,712,247, forward strand.
GAATGCGGGCCATCACGACGATGATCCCGAGCACCACTGGCACCGCCAGCAGCGGCGTGAGCCACGGACGCCGGAAGCGTGCGTAGAGCTGCTTGGCCGCGAAGTACAGCGCCACGGTCAGAACCAGGCAGCCCGCCGCGATCAGACGGGCGGAATCGTCGGCGAACAGGGATTCGTAGAAGTGGTTCATGGCGGCGCTCGGGGTGTTCAGACGCGGGCGGCGTGCCGCGTGACGAGCGCGCGGCGCAATGCGAGACGCCGCTCGAGACGCGCGGCACGATCGACGGCGAAGGCCACCGCGACCATCACCATCAGCGTTCCGCCGACCACCACCAGCGCGAGCCGCCAGCCGTCTTCCAGAAACAGGCCGCCGTACTGGACCGCCGCGACGGCGGCCGGGATGAAGAACAGCAGCATGTCCGCCAGCAGCCAGTCGGCGCCGGCCTTGACCCAGCGCGGCGCGATGCCGCCGCAGAACAACAGCGCCAGCAGCGCGACCAGCCCCACGACGCCGCCCGGAACCGGCAGCGACAACTTGCGCGCGACAAAATCCGCGGCAGCCCAGATCGCGGCCAGCACTGTCGATTGCAGTGCGACGCGCACGAAGCGGCCAAACGCGCCACGGGCGTTGCGGGTTTGGACGGGACTGGCGAGGGCGGCGGACATGGCGGTCTTCTCGGGGTCTTGGGCGTTGAACTAGGGTTAACCTGTAGACCGAGTATATGGGCGCCCCAAGCATAATAAAAATGACTTAACCTTATTCAAATCATTCCAATCCGGAATCCGGGAGCCGACGATGGAACTACGCGCTTTGCGGTACTTCATCGAAGTGGTGAAGCAAAAGAGCTTTACCGCCGCCGCCGAACACATGTTCGTGACCCAGCCGACCATCAGCAAGATGGTGAAGGCGCTGGAGGACGAGGTCGGCTCGCCGCTGCTGCTGCGCGAAGGCCGTCAGATGGTGCTCACCGATGTCGGGCAGATTGTCTGGCAACGCGGCGCCGAAGTGCTGGCCGCGCACGCGCGTCTGGAAGCCGAACTGAACGATCTCGGCACCTTCGGTCGCGGCACGCTGACCATCGGCATTCCGCCGATGGGCGGATCGCTGTTCACGCCGGCCATCGCCGCGTTCCGGCAACGGTATCCGAAGGTCGAACTGAAGCTGTTCGAGCGCGGCTCGAAGGCGATCGAGGCGGCGCTGCTCGACGGCGAACTGGAACTGGGCGGCGTGCTGCAACCCGTCGATGCCGACCTGTTCGACGTGCTTCCCGTCAGCCGCCAGCTGCTGTGGCTGGTGGCGCAGAAGGGCTCGCGCTGGGACGACGCGCAGGAAGTCGCGCTCGCCGATCTCGCCGCCGAACCCTTCGTGTTCTACGGCGAAAGCCTCGCGCTCAACGATGTCGTGCTCGCCGCGTGCCGCGACGCGGGTTTCGCGCCGACCATCGTCGGGCGCAGCGGGCATTGGGACTTCATCTCGGCGCTGGTGCAGGCCGGCATCGGCATTGCGTTGCTGCCGGCGCCGTATTGCCGGCGGCTGGACGCCGAAGCGTTTACGTGCCGGCCGGTGGTCAAGCCGGAGATCCACTGGGACATGGCGCTCGGCTGGCGGCGCAACGGCTATCTGTCGCATGCGGCGCGCGCGTGGATCGAGGTGGCGCGCGAGATGCTGCCCGCCAATCTCGGCCAGGACTTCATGGCCGACGGCTTTTCTCGCGGGCGCCGTGGCAAGCCGGCCGAATAGCAGCGCGCGGTGAACCTGCACAGCCTATGATTTGTTGAGTATCCGTCGAGCGGGACCGCGCCTGCCCGCCGACAACCGGCGCGGCCCGTCCGGTGCGCGCCGCGCCCAGGAGACCGAAGATGTCCGCGACTTCGCCCGCCTCATCCGACACCGCTGCTCTGCCGTTCCAACAAACCCACGAAGTCACCAATCAGGTCGAGCCGCTTGTCGGCTATGACGCATTCGCCTTCGATCACGCGCTCGTCGCGGCGCTCCGCCGCGAGGGCGCGCAATGGCACGCGGAGGCGCTCTCGAACGATGGCATGGCGCTGACGCAGCCGGATGTCGTCGCGCTCGCGGAGCTGGCCAACCGGCACGAACCGGCGCTTTCGACCCACAGCCCGCGTGGTCAACGCATCGACGCGCTGGAGTTTCATCCGGCCTGGCACGAACTGCTGCGGCGTCTGCGCCGGGCAGGCGCGCACGCGATGCCGTTCGAGCCGTCCGCGCAGCCGGGATCGATGGCCGCGCGCTGCGCCGCGTATTTCCTGCACGGGCAGCTGGAATCGGGTTCGCTTTGCCCGATCACGATGACCTTCGCCAGCATTCCGGTCTTGCGCAACGAGCCCGACCTGTACGCGCGGCTTGCGCGGCCGCTGCTGTCGCGCGAGCACGATCCGCGCGACATTCCCCTGGAAGCCGGCAAGCATTCGATGATGATCGGCATGGGCATGACCGAGAAACAAGGCGGTTCGGACGTGCGCAGCAACCGCACGCGCGCGCATGCGCTGGGCGCGCCGGGACGCGGCGGCGCCTATCGGCTGATCGGGCACAAATGGTTTTTCTCCGCGCCGCAATGCGACGCCCATCTCGTGCTCGCGCGCACCGAAGAACAAGGCGGGCTGTCGTGTTTCTACGTGCCGCGCTTCCAGCCGGATGGCCGCAAGAACGCGGTCGAGGTCCAGCGGCTGAAGGACAAGCTCGGCAACCGCTCGAACGCGAGCAGCGAAGTGGAGTTCCGCGATGCCTACGGCGTGATGATCGGCGAGGAAGGACGCGGCGTGCCGACCATCATCGAGATGGCGAACTTCACGCGGCTCGATTGCGTGATCGGCAGCGCGGCGCTGATGCGCGCGGCGCTCGTGCAGGCGATCCACCACGCGCGGCACCGCAGCGCGTTCGGCGCGCCGCTCGTCGATCAGCCGCTGATGCGCAACGTGCTCGCCGACCTTGCGCTCGAATCCGAAGCGGCCACGGTGTTGTTCATGCGTCTCGCGGGCGCGTTCGAGGACAGCGCGGCGCCGGGCGGATCGGCGCAAGCGCGCGCGTGGCGGCGCATCGTGACGCCGGCCGCGAAGTTCTGGGTGTGCAAGCGCGCGCTCGAATTCACCGGCGAGGCGATGGAAGTCTGGGGCGGCAACGGTTATGTCGAAACCGGGCCGATGGCGCGCTTCTACCGCGAGGCGCCGGTGAACTCGATCTGGGAAGGCTCGGGCAATGTGATGTGCCTCGACGTGCTGCGCGCGTTCGAGCGCGAACAGGACGCCGCGCACGCGCTGCTCGCCGACTGGAACGCGACGGCCAGCGCGCATCCGGCGCTGGCGGGCGCACTGGCGTCGCTGATGAAGCTATTGACCGGCGATCCGGCGGCGCGCGAGGCATCGGCGCGGCGCATCGCGCAGCAGCTGGCGCTGTGCGCGCAGGGTGTCTTGCTGGCGCGGCATGCGCCGCAGGAAGTGGCGGATGCGTTCATCGAGACGCGCCTCGGCGACGCGCGGGGCGACACGGGGCGGGTCTACGGCACGCTGCCGGCGCGCTTCGATCACGCCGCGCTCGTGAACCGCGCCTTCGCGGCGTGAAAGCGTCGGCGGTGAAGGATCAACGCAGCGCGCGCCCCGCTTCGCGCAACGGCTCCTCGTTTTCCAGCCGATACACCCACGACAGCAGTTCCGCGACCGCGTGATAGAGCGCAGGCGGAATGTGCGCGTCGAGATCGACCTGCATCAGCAGCGACACCATTTCCGGCGACTCGTGCACATACAGCCCCGCCTCCTTCGCGCGCTGCACGATCATCTCCGCGACCATGCCGTAGCCCTTCGCGACCACGCGCGGCGTCGCATCGCGATTGCCCGCCTCGTAGGCGAGCGCCGTGGCCTGCATGCGGGTGTACGGCGGCGGCCCCGACTGGTTCTGGTTCATGCCGCGCCTCCCTCGCCCGCTGCCGGACGCAACAGATGCTCGAGCGGCGACCTGACCGGCTTCCTGTCATTCGGTTCGCCGGAGATGGCGAGATCGGTGGAGCCGTCCATCGAACGGACCGACAGCGACGCCAGCGCCAATCCCGCCGCTTCCAACTGGCGCGCGAAGGCGGGGCCGTCGGTGGCGAGACGGCGCGCGCCCGCGTCGCCCGCCTTGATGCGCGCGACCAGCTTGTCGCCGGTCAGCACCAGCTCGGCGTCCACGGTGCCGAGCGCCGGCAGCGAAAGCGTGATGCGCGTGCGCCAGGCGCGCTCGACGGCGGCG
>NZ_JARUXT010000001.1:2716499-2922642 GCF_031451075.1 Caballeronia sp. LZ043
AGACAGCCCCGCCTCCTGCGCGCGCCGCACGATCATCTCCGCGCCCATGCCGTAGCCCTTCGCGACCCCGCGCGGCGTCGTCCAGCGAGCGGTGATCCCGCGGTTCGCGGGCAATCTCCCACTCGAAGCGCGTGCCGGGCCAGGCTTCGCCCTGCCAGCGGAACTGCTGGTTCGCGAGCACGTCGAGCTGCTGGCGCACGACATTAAGCGTGGCCGGATGAATGCCCGCATCGGCCGACGCCTGCAGCGCCGAGTTGTGTTCGCTCGGCCGCGCGGCCGGGGCCGACGCGGCGCTCGTGCCGTATGCGTTGTTCGCGCCCTGTGAACTCGACAGCATCGCCGCCGGCGCATCGCGCACCGACGCGGCGAGCGCGGCCGCCTGCTGCGGCGTCTGCGGCGTCGCGACGCCGCGCGCGGGGAAATCGGGCAGATCGGGCAAATCGGGGGAATCCGCGGCGGCGGCTTGCGGCGCGCGGGCGTCGTCGAGGCCGGTGTCGCCGGTGGCGGCCGGGCTCAAGGCATCGCTGACGAAGTCGAGCGGCAAGGCGCGCGTGCGGGCGTCGACGCGCGCCTGCGGCTCGTTGCCGAGCGACGCGCTGCTGCGCTGGCCCGCCAGCCATTGCACGAGGTGCGATTCGTAGAAGAGTCCGCTTTCGTCGACGGTCTTCGCCAGTTCGGTGGCGAGCACGCCTGCCGGCAGCGGCGGCAGATTCTGCGTCGCGGCGCGCGCCGCGGCGACCGCGGCGGCGTTGGAGGAGAAAGCGGTGTCGAAGAGTCCGGTCGAAAGCGCCGCGAACGCGCTGGCGGGACGGGGCGGCGTCGGCCAGAGCGGGGCGTCGCCGGTGACGGGCGGCGTCGCGCCGCCGAAACGGGAAATCACGTCGAGCGTGCGCGCCACGCTGGAGAAAGCGGTCTGGGTGGACGGCGCCGGCGCCAGGCTGGCCTGCGGCGCGCCGCCGACGAGCGACGTATCGGCCGGCGTGCCCGTCTGTCCGACGCTCGCGCCGGTGACGCCGCTGCCGCTTACGCCGTTCGGCGCGCGAAGGGCGGACATCAGGAGCTCGGTTCGGTTGGCGAGCAAGCTTGCGATCGCAGTATCGAGTCCACTCATGCCCACATCCTCAAGTACGCTGTGACCGGCTTCCGGCCAGGCGCAGTTGCGCTCAGCGCAGTCCCATCATTTTTTTCAGTACGCGCGCCGGGCTGTTGACCGTGAACAGCGCGGACAGGCGCGCGAGGCTCGGCGACGTCAGGTCGCGGATCGCGGCGTCGTCGGCCAGGATCTTCTTGACGAGATCGAGCTTGCGGGCGCGGGCGCTTTCATCGAGCTCCGAGCCGGAATCCACGTCCTTCAGCTGCTCGATCAACTCGCGGTAGGTGCCTTGCAACGTCTTCAGTTCGCTCCATTCGCCGCCGCGCGCGGCCACGAGCATCTGGCCGGAAACCGCCGCAATGGCTTCGTAGTGGGCGAAATATTCTTGGGTCATCTTCATTCTTTCGAGGCAATCGACGCAGCCTTCCGTCATACGGGCGCCGCGGTCATTTGAGCCACTTCCGGTGCGATGCCCACCCACGCCTCTTCGAGCGTCGCGAGCAAGTTGTCGACTTCCACGAGCATCGTCTCGTCCTGCTTCAGGTTCGCTTCGAGCAGCCGGCGCGACATATACGTATACAGCGCGTCCAGCCGTTCGGCGATCTCGCCGCCCGCGTCCTTGTTGAGCGCCTGCTGCAAGCCGCTCTCGATGATGCTGATGGCCTTGCCGATCGCCATCCCCCGACCGCCGATGTTCTTCTGCTGGATGTGCATGCGCGCCTGCGCGATGGCCTGGCGCGCGCCCTGATACAGCATCGTGATCAGCCGGTGCGGGCTCGCTCCCATCACCCCTGTCTGGACGCCCACGCGCGCGTAGGCGTTGGCTCCGGCGTGTCCTGGGGAATACATCTCTTGCTTCTCCTTTTACGATGCCCTGCTGCGATCCGCTGTCTGTCCGGTTTCGGGCCTGCTGCAAACCGGCGCCGGCGCCCGATTCGCTCGCCGGGGCGAGCGAATCGTCGTTCGCCGTGCTGTTATGGGGGTTATCGGAGGAACGCGGCAAAGCTTTAGGACGCAAGGCTCAGGAGGCGGCGACAGGATCGGAAGAGAGACCGTGAACGGTTCGATTCCAGGCTTGACTGCGCGTCAGACCGAGATCTGCATGACGTCGTTATAGGCCGAGACGAGCTTGTTGCGCACCTGCAGGCCGAATTGCAACCCGACGTTCGCCTTCTGCATGTCCACCATCACGTCGTTCAGCGACACGTTCGGCGAACCGATTTCAAACGCATGCGCCTCGCCGAGCGCCTTGGTCTGGTTGTCACTGATCTTGTCGATCGAGGTTTTCAGCGCGTCGGCGAAGCTGCTCACGCTGGCCGCGCCCGACTGGCCGCCTGTGACGGCGCCCGTCGCCACGTTAGCAGCGCCCGCGGCGGACGTTCCGCCGGCGGCCTGCGACGCCATCGACTGGATGGAGGAGAGCGCGTCCGAGAGCGGATTGATCGGAAAGTTCATGTTGACTCCGGAAATCAGTGATAAGCCGGCGGACCGCGTCCGAAGGCGGGACGGCCCGCGCCGCACGGGAGCGGTGGCCTGGGTTCGGCGCCGCCATGACGGAGGTTCACCGAGTACGAAAAAGCTTAGCAGCGGGTGTCGTTTCAAAGCGCGGGAAGAACGGGGGAAACCCCGCTCTATTCGCTGAATCAAGTTGCAATCTTCTGCGGATAATCCCCATCGTTAAAAGTCCACTGCCGCCGTTCAAGAAGCCCGGCGGCCGCGGTGGAAGCGAAAGATTCGGAGCCTCGACGCTAAATGGAAACGCCCAATAACTCACTCATCACGCCCGATGCCAGACTGGGCCTGGCGGGCGCACAACCCGGCACAGCCGGAACGGCAGGCCCGGGCCTCGCAGGCGGCGCCGACTTCGGCGGCTTCGCGCAGCGCGTGCCGATGCTCAACCAGTTCCGCTCGAACCCGCGGGTGCCGCTGATCGTCGCCGTCGCCATTCTGGTGATGGTCGTCGCGGGCCTCGTCATGTGGTCGCGCCAGCCGGACTACCGCGTCCTCTTCTCCAATCTCTCGGACCGCGACGGCGGCGCAATCGTTGCCGCGCTCCAGCAGGGCAATATTCCCTACAAGCTCTCCGACGGCGGCGGCGCGATCCTCGTCCCGGCCGAGCAGGTTCACGAAACCCGCCTGCGCCTCGCGAGCCAGGGCCTGCCGAAGGCCGGTTCGGTCGGTTTCGAACTGATGGACAACCAGAAGTTCGGCATCAGCCAGTTCGCCGAGCAGGTCAACTACCAGCGCGCGCTCGAAGGCGAACTGGAGCGCACCATCGGGTCGATCTCGTCGGTGAAGTCGGCGCGCGTGCATCTGGCCATTCCGAAGCCCAGCGTGTTCGTGCGCGACAAGGAACTCCCGACCGCCTCCGTGATGGTCAACCTGTATCCGGGACGCGTGCTCGACGAAGGCCAGGTGCTGGCGATCGCGCACATGGTGGCGTCGGGCGTGGCGGACATGCCGGTCAAGAACGTCAATATCGTCGATCAGGACGGCAACCTGCTCACCAGCCAGAGCGTCGCCAACGGCCTCGACGCCTCGCAGCTGAAGTACGTGCAGCAGATCGAGCACAACACGCAGAAGCGCATCGACGCGATCCTCGCGCCGCTGTTTGGCGCCGGCAACGCCCGCTCGCAGGTCAGCGCGGACATCGATTTCTCGAAGCTCGAGCAGACCGCCGAAAGCTACGGCCCGAACGGCAACGCGCAGAACACCGCGATCCGCAGCCAGCAGTCGAGCGAATCGAGCGAAACCTCGGGCAGCGGCGCATCCGGCGTGCCGGGCGCGCTCTCGAACCAGCCGCCGCAAGCCGCCTCCGCGCCCGTCGATGCCGCCGCGTCCGGCGCAGCCGGCGCGGGCGCGAAGTCCACGCCGAAGAACGAGCGCAAGGACACCACGACCAACTACGAAGTGGACCGCACCGTGCGCCACTTCGAGCAGGCGACCGGCGGCATCAAGCGCCTGTCAGTGGCGGTGGTCGTGAATTACGAGAAGAAGGTCGACGCCAAGGGCAACGTGACGATGACCCCGCTCGCCGCCGACAAGCTCGCGCAGGTGCAGCAGCTCGTGAAGGACGCGATGGGCTTCGACGACAAGCGCGGCGACTCGGTGAACGTGGTCAACAGCGCGTTCTCCGCCGACCTGAACGTGACGCCGGACGTGCCGTGGTGGAAGACGCCGGAGTCGATCGGCATGGGCATCCAGGCGGCGAAGTACCTGGGCATCGGCATCGTCGGCCTGTTCCTGTACTTCAGCATGGTGAAGCCGGCGATGCGCCGTGCGTTCCCGCCGCCGCCCGAAATGGCGCCGTCGCTGGCCGCACCGGACGAACTCTCGCTGCTCGACGGCCCCGCGGCCGGCGGCGACAAGAAGGACGATGAAGACAAGGATGCCGAGGTGAGTCTCCTCGGTCACGAAAGCAAGAAAGCCAAATTCGATCGCAATCTCGACTACGCGCGCATGGTCGCGCGTCAGGACGCGAGAATCGTTGCGACGGTCGTCAAGAACTGGGTGTCCGATGAACGCTGAAGGCCTGAATAAAGCCGCGCTCCTGCTGATGTCGATCGGCGAGGAAGAAGCCGCCGAAGTTTTCAAGTACCTCGCACCGCGCGAAGTGCAGAAGATCGGCGCGACCATGGCGGCGTTGAAGAACGTGACGCGCGAGCAGCTCGACAACGTGCTGACCGAATTCGTCAGCGAGGCGGAGCAGCACACGGCGCTGTCGCTCGATTCGAGCGAGTACATCCGCTCGGTGCTGACCAAGGCGCTCGGCGAAACCAAGGCCGGCGCGCTGATCGACCGGATCCTGCAGGGCAGCGACACGAGCGGCATCGAAGGCCTCAAGTGGATGGACTCGGGCGCGGTCGCGGAACTGATCAAGAACGAGCATCCGCAGATCATCGCGACGATCCTCGTGCACCTGGACCGCGATCAGGCGTCGGAGATCGTCTCGCTGCTGACCGACCGCCTGCGCAACGACGTGCTGCTGCGCATCGCGACGCTCGACGGCATCCAGCCCGCCGCGCTGCGCGAACTCGACGACGTGCTGACCACCCTCCTCTCCGGCAGCGACAACCTGAAGCGCGCGCCGATGGGCGGCATCCGCACGGCGGCCGAGATTCTCAACTTCATGTCGAGCAACCATGAGGAAGGCGTGATCTCGAACGTCCGCGAGTACGACGCGGAACTCGCGCAGAAGATCATCGACCAGATGTTCGTGTTCGAGAACCTGCTCGACCTCGAAGACCGCGCGATCCAGCTGCTGCTGAAGGAAGTGGAGTCCGAGACGCTGATCGTCTCGCTAAAGGGCGCGCAGCCGGCGCTGCGCCAGAAGTTCCTGTCGAACATGTCGCAGCGCGCCGCCGAACTGCTTGCGGAAGACCTCGATTCGCGCGGTCCGGTGCGCGTGTCGGAAGTGGAGCAGCAGCAGCGCAAGGTCCTGCAGATCGTCCGCAACCTCGCGGAAAACGGCCAGATCCAGCTGGGCGGCAAGGCGGAGGATGCGTATGTCTGACGCCCGCGCGCACAAGGGCCCGGACAAGGCTCCGCTCTCGGCGTACCAGCGCTGGGAGATGGCGTCCTTCGATCCCGTCAACGTCAAGGTCGACAACAGCGCGGCGGAACAGGCCGCGCTCGAGACGCATCTGCGCCGCGTCGAGGAAGACGCGCACGCACAGGGACTCGCCAAGGGTCACGTCGCGGGCCAGGCGCTCGGCTATCAGGCCGGCTACGAACAAGGCCAGGCGAAGGGTTTCGAAGACGGCCGCAAGGAAGCGCTGGCGCAGGCCGCGCGTCTCGCCGAAATCGCGGACAGCTTCAAGACCGCGTTGCAGGCGGCGGATGCGGCCATCGCGGAAGCGCTCGCCGAACTGGCGGTCGATATCGCGCAACAGGTCGTGCGCCAGCATCTCGCGCTCGATCCGACCGCGCTGGTCGCGGTGGCGCGCGAGGTGATCGCGGCGGAACCGGAACTGTCGGGCGCGCCGACGCTGATCGTCAATCCGGCCGACATGCCGGTCGTCGATGCCTATCTGAAGGATGAACTCGAAGGCGCCGGCTGGACCGTGCGTCCCGACCCGATCGTCGAGCGCGGCGGCTGCAAGGCGCATGCGGCGACGGGCGAAGTCGACTCGACCAATGTATCGCGCTGGGAGCGCGTCGTGGCTGCCCTCGGGAGACACAAGCCGTGGTAAATCAACCCGCATCGTCGGCCGTGCATCCGCACGCACATTCGCACGCCCACCCGCACGCGCACCGCATCACGCAGGACGGCCTGAGCGCGCTCGAACAGGAACTCGCGCGCGCGTCGTTCGGCCCGCTCGCCGCCGATGAAGCCGCCGACGAGCCCACGCCCGAGGAACTCGCCGCGCGCACCATCGCCGAACTCGCCGATATCGCCGGCAATCCGCACATCGACGCGTGGCGCGACAAGCTCGACGCCCTGCGCACGCGCAGCGCGCTCGCCAAGCCGCTGCGTCCGTGCGGCCGCCTGACGCGCGCCGCCGGCCTCGTGCTCGAAGCGGTCGGCCTGAAGATGGGCGTCGGCTCCGAATGCATGATCGAGCTGCCGCCCGGCAGCGCGATTCCGAGCGCCGAAGCCGAAGTCGTCGGCTTCTCGGGCGACAAGCTGTTCCTCATGCCGACCACCGAAGTGGCCGGCCTGCTGCCGGGCGCGCGCGTCTATCCGCTCGAAAGCGCGCCGATCAACGATCCGATGGCGGGCGCCAAGCGCCTGCCGGTCGGCTGGGAAATGCTCGGCCGGGTGGTCGATGCATCGGGCCGTCCGCTCGACGGTCTCGGTCCGCTCAACGCGCGCGTCGACGCGCCGCTGTCCGCACCGGTCATCAACCCGCTGAACCGCGAGCCGATCCACAAGGTGCTCGACGTCGGCGTGCGCGCGATCAATTCGCTGCTGACCGTCGGACGCGGACAGCGCATGGGCCTGTTCGCGGGTTCGGGCGTCGGCAAGTCCGTCCTGCTCGGCACGATGGCGCGCTACACGAGCGCGGAAGTGATCGTGATCGGGCTGATCGGCGAACGGGGCCGCGAAGTGAAGGAATTCATCGAGCAGATCCTGGGCGAAGACGGCCTCGCGCGCTCGGTGGTGGTCGCCGCGCCCGCCGACGTCTCGCCGGTGCTGCGCATGCAGGCCGCCGCCTATACGACCTCGCTGGCCGAATATTTCCGCGATCAGGGCAAGCACGTGCTGATGCTGATGGATTCGCTGACGCGTTACGCGATGGCGCAGCGCGAGATTGCGCTGGCCATCGGCGAGCCGCCCGCGACCAAGGGTTATCCGCCGTCGGTGTTCGCGAAGCTGCCGGCGCTTGTCGAGCGGACCGGCAACGGCCCGGAGGGCGGCGGCTCGATCACCGCGTTCTACACCGTGCTCACAGAAGGCGACGACCAGCAGGACCCGATCGCCGATTCGGCCCGCGCGATTCTCGACGGCCACATCGTGCTGAATCGTTCGCTGGCGGAAGCGGGTCACTATCCCGCGATCGACATCGAACAGTCGATCAGCCGCGCCATGACCTCGCTCATCGACGACCGTCATCTCGAGCGCGTGCGCCTGTTCAAGCAGATGTTGTCGCGTTACCAGCGCAACAAGGACCTGATCAACGTGGGCGCGTACTCGAGCGGCCGCGACCAGCTGCTCGACCGGGCGATCGCGCTGTATCCGCGCATGGAGTCGTTCCTGCAGCAGGGTTTCAGGGAGCAGGCGCCATTCGAGCCGAGCATCGAAATGTTGAATCAACTTTTCGAATAGTTTTCGACTAGTATCCACTTTATTAGTCAGACAAAAACGAAAGACCATACGGGACCGTCACGCCATGTCCAAGAATCTGCCGATCAACACCCTCATCGAACTCGCGGGCGAAGAACTCGACGCCGCGACGAAGAAACTCGGCAAGCTCCAGCAGGAGCGAAACGACCTCGAAGCGCAGCTGAATTCGCTCATCACCTATCGGGACGAGTATCACGCTCGCTTCACCGCTTCGGCGCAGCAGGGCACCACGGCGCAGACGCTGCGCAATTTTCAGGCGTTCGTCGACACGCTCGATTCGGCGATCGCGCAACAGCGCACGGCGCTGTTGATGGCCGATCAGCGCATCGAAGCCGCCAAGCCGGACTGGCGCATGAAGAAGCAGAAACTCGGCAGCTACGAAGTCCTGGCCGCGCGCGGCGAGGCGATGCTTGCCAAAAAGGCGGCGCGCGTCGAACAGCGCGAAGCCGACGAACACGCGGCCAAGATCCTGCGCATGCGCGCCGAGCGCGCGTCGTCCTGACCGATCAAACATTCCCACCGATTTCCAGAGGCTACGCATGTCCTCCGTTTCTCTCCTTGGCGCGCTGTCGGGCGCCTCGTCTTCGAGCAAGACCACGGCGCAGCGCGTGGCGAGCGCGGGGGCGTCGTTCGGCCTGACGCTGCAGGGCATCACCGACCGCGCCAACGCCGACGCACAGGCCGCCCGCGCGCTGGCCGACTCGGCGCAGCAGTCGGACGACACGTCGAGCGTGCACGATGCGCCCAAGCCGGACGACCGGTCCGACGCGGCATCGAAGAGCGCCGACGCCACCGATGCGCAGGGCGCGTCGCAAACCAATCAAGCCGATGCGGGCGCGAAGACGGGCGCAGCGGCTCGTCCGGGCAAGTCCACGACGGCCGATGCATCGAAGCCGGCCGCGCAATCCGCAGGCTCCGCGCAGGATGCGGCGGCGGCCTCGCAGGCCAAAGCCAAGGCGCTCGCGGATGCAGCCAATGCCGACGATGACACTGACCCGACGCTCACGGGCCTGACCGATGCGGCCGCCGCCGCTGCGACGAGCGCCAGCGACGACACGAAATCCACCGACGGCACGCAAAAGAGCGGCGATGCGAAATCGGCGCAGGACGCCTTGCAGGCGGCGCTTGCTGCGCTGAACCAGCAGACGCCCGCCGCACTGCCGGTGAACGTCGCGACGGGCGCGGCCGGTGCGGCGCGCGAAGCCGGCAAGGAGGGGGACGAACAGACCGGTCTGTTCGCGAAGGGCGGCAAGGGCGCGGGTCTGATCGGACTGTCTTCGGCGGCAAATGCAAGCGCCGACGCCCACGCGGCTACCGCGCAGACCGATGTCGCGGCGCTCGCCGGCGGTCAGGCAGCGACGGCAATGCCCGCCGATGCCGCGACCGCCGCGTACAAGCAGGCAGCAGACGCCGCTGCCCACGCGGTGGCGATGCAATCGGCGACGGGCAGTTCGGCCTTGTCCGGCACGCAAGGCTCGATGGCGGCTTCCACCAGCGCAGCAATCGCGCCGCATGTCGGCGCTTCCGGCTGGGACGATGCGTTCAGCCAAAAGGTCGTGTTCGTGTCGAAGTCCGATCAGCAAAGCGCGGAACTGACGCTCAATCCGAAAGACCTGGGACCGCTGCAAGTCACGCTGCAGGTTTCCGAGAATCACGCGCACGCGTTGTTCGTGTCGCAGCATGCGCAGGTGCGGGAAGCGGTCGAAGCCGCGATGCCGAAGTTGCGCGAGGCAATGGAAGCGAACGGCATCAGCCTCGGCAGCGCGTCCGTTTCCGATGGCTCGGCGTTCGCGCGGCAGTCGCAGCAGCAAAGCGGTGACGGGCGTTCGGGATCTGGGAGCGGGCGTGGTACGAGCGGGATTGGCGGTGTCGGCGGTATCGACGATGGAGGCACGGCCAGCGTGACTGTGCCGGTACGGCGCACGGTAGGACTGGTCGATACGTTTGCGTGACCGGGCCAGGTCGCGTCGGGGTTGCGGCGCGACGCTTACTTCCAGCCCTCTCGATTGCTGCTGAAGTCGACAAACATCCGGTGATCAGTGAAGAAGCCGATGCCGATGATGGTTCTCTGCGACTTCGCGCGATCAGAAAACCGGGTGACAAAGGGCGGCCTCTCCTCCGCCCGATAGCTGTAGTTGAACGGCGAGTCCGCCAGCGTCAAGGTTTCCGCAGCGACTGCGGGAACGCCGCCCCTGGGGCACCGAGAATCTCATGATCGGCGTGCCGGAATCAAACAGGACCTTGGTCTTGAAACTCGCGCCGGAGTCGGAGTCGCTGATGGTGAAGCCGGCCACGTTGGGGACGCATGCCGTCACACCGTGGTCCGATCCAGTCATTCTACGGGGCGGCGGACAGATCAACGGTATGGATGCATAAGCTTGCTCGTCCGTCTCACTCAGTCCCACCGTCAACGCCGGTTGAAAACTGCATCCCGTCATCGTGGCGGTAATGGCGCATTTCGGATCGAGCGCCGCATTGCCGAGCGAGAAGCCCGCATTCACGCCTGCAGCGTCATTCAGGTAGCGCAGCACGCTCACGAAGTCGCAGCCGTTCGCATTGATGGACTGCAGCGAGCAGATGTTCAGGCTGCCAGATGGGGCGGCACCAGGTGCCAGGACAGCGCTGGCAGCGGGGTCGATACCGAACGTGCCGTGCCACGCCAGGTGCAGCGGTCGGCCATTGCTGTCGAGCGTTCTATAGCTGAACAGGACTGGCATCAGATTCGTGGTCAGTTCGCCATGCCCGCCGAACCTCACCGTGGCGAAACCGATATTGCCGTAGTCGGTGTGGGCGCCGCCGCCGAAGATCTTGGATACCTGCACATTGGTTACGGTGATGCCGTGATAAGTCAGCGTGTTCTGCCCGGGCGGAAACACGAATCCGTCGGTGCTGACCATGGTCACGGGAAATACGTCCTGTGCGTCGATGATCATGCCGGCCGAACCGGTGTCCAGCACCAGCGGGGATGGCGCTGGCAGGGTTTCTGAACCAAGTGCGATTACCGGAATGATGAGCCTGCTCTGTGGCTTGTCCAACGATCCGCCCAACAATGATCCGTAGACCGTCACCGCGGTCGGCTTCGTGACAGTGCTTCCGCCTGTCACACCCTGCACTGTGCCGGGCGCGTTCTGAACGGCTGGTGCTGACGCAGGCGCGGGCGCGGATGCTGGCGTCGGCGGCGACGTTGGTGCAGACGCGGGTTCCGATGCAGGCGCCGGTGCAGAGGCAGGCGTCGGTCCTGACGCAGGCGCAGTCGGACCGCTCGAAGTCGACGGCCCGGTGCTGGCGGCCTGCGGCGAGTTGCTGCTTCCGCCGCACCCGGCCAAGGCCAGGACGAGCATGAGGATCAAGGCGAAAAACGGCGTGCGTCCCGGTGCGTTTCTTTTCATGGTGGCGTTTAGTCAGCGTAGCAAGCTAATCAGAACCGGACGCCAGTCACGCCCAGACCGATTGCTTTCACGTTGCGGCCTATCAAAATCCGTCGCGCGTCTCAAATTAAAATGTTTCGAAAAATTTCAAGGCGGTAGCGGCGGGGAATTGTCGAACTCTCAATTCTTTTTTTTCCTTCAAGATAGAACAGAAGCTCGCCGATTTGATCGACTAGTCCGTTTGCTTGATCCGGTATTGGCGAACGCCTTTCACGCCCGTGCAATGGGCTTTTCCATATACTCATTGCTGTCGAAGGCGCTGCTCCAGTAACGCTCGCAGGCGCGATTGTTTCGAATCCGCATCGCCTGACGCATTCGTTTCTGCGTGGCGAATATTGAGCAGATCTAGAAAACCCATCTGATCCAAGGCGGCCCGAGAAAATCCTGACGTTTTGAAAGTGAAAGGCGCGCTTAAAATTGCGCCTGAATTGAATCAACCAAATACTCATTGACTCATGTTGAAATCAAGGCTCAAAGTATTTTCATTCATTGCATCCGCGTTATTTTCCGGATTAACGCACGCAGCCGCGACTGATTATGCAGGCGCTTACGTCAAGCTCAACGTCAATAACAGTTATCTTTGCGCGGGTGCGCTCGTCAGCAGTGACGTCGTGATTACCGCGGAGCATTGTCTGACCGAACCAAGCTCGGTGACATCGATCAGCGTGTCATACGGCAGCGCGTTCTCTTCTTCCCAGGAAGCCGCGTCCACTGCGGAAAACACAGGCTGGGTAAGAATCCCTGGCATCGATGTCGCGCTCATCAAACTGCAGCGTCCGGTCTCGTCGAGCGGGACGCAGACTCTGAAACTTCCCCAAAAGTGCCCGTCGCCCAAGATCTCGGATTTCGCGAACGATCCTGTGGTGGTGTATCGCCAGACGCCGCAGTCTCTGATCGTAGCCGGCGCCTTGCAGCTTTTCGGAGCCGCAATGTTGCCGCAGAGCGAATACGTCACAACACCGATTACCTTCAACAGCGTCGGCCCGAATTCTCTACTTGCGGGTACTTATTGGGCGGTGCAAACAGTCTGGTTCTATGGCGACTCCGGCGGACCGCTCGTCGATAGCAACGGCATCCTCGTGGGCACGGTCAGCAACGGCGGTCTGCCGCTGGAATACGCCGCCGCGACCTGTACGGTTTCAGACTACATCCAGGCTGGCATCACCGCGTTCGATGGAAACGCCTCGTCGGATCCGGCGACTACAACGACCCGCGCCGCTTCGGGCACCACGACCCAGTCGCCCTTCGGATCCGCACCGCAATCCACATCCGGCACGACGCAAAGCTCGTCATCGGCGCTCGCCAGCATCATCGAGGCGCTTGCCAACACCTTCTCCAGCCTGTGGAGCGGTTCGTGACGTCTGGCCGACCTGACCAGGCCTGAAGCGCGGGGCGGCCACGCACCGCCCCGCACCCTCCTCCCTTCCCCCAAATAGCCAAAAGTTTTCCGTCAAATCCCCGTTAACCGGTCTAACCACGCCCGACCCAAGGGCTCCATCAATCAGATGGAATAGCCCCTAATCCCCCCTCTGTTCGACCCATCGCTTTACACCGCGATAGCCAACAATTCACCCTATCGAAAGAGGCACGCATTCATGGCTACCACGACCGCAAACCAGCAACCCATCGTTCCCGCCAAGGGCGGCAAGTTCAAGAAGATCCTGATCATCGCCATCGGCGCGATGGTTCTGCTCGGCGCGGGCGCAGGCGGCGCCTACTTCTTCCTCGGCAAGAACCATGGCCCGGCCAAGCCCGCTCCGGAGCCGCCGCCCGTGTTCTTCCCGCTCGATTCGCTCACCGTGAACCTCCAGTCCGACGACGGCACCATGCACTACCTGCGCGCGGGCCTCACGCTCAAGCTGCACGACGAGAAAGTGCAATTGCTGGTCACCGAGCACATGCCCGAAGTCCGCAGCCGCGTGCTGCTTCTGCTTTCGGGCAAGCGTCCCGACGACCTCGCCACCGTCGACGGCAAGAAACAGCTCGCCAACGAACTGCGCGCCGCCGTCGAAACGGCCGCGAGCACCGCTGAAAAGCCGGTGCGCGTCGAGGAAGTGCTGTTCACCGAGTTCGTCGTTCAGTAACGCCGCATCAGCGAGTAAAAGTTCATGGGCCACGAAGAGTTCATGTCGCAAGAGGAGGTCGATGCCCTCCTCAAAGGCGTCACCGGCGAAATCGACCAGGTCTCCGACGAGACCAAACCCGTCGGCGTCCGTCCCTACAACATCGCGACGCAGGAACGCATCGTCCGCGGCCGGATGCCCGGCCTCGAAATCATCAACGACCGCTTCGCGCGCCTGATGCGCGTGGGCATCTTCAACTTCATGCGGCGTTCGGCGGAAATCTCCGTCGGTCCGGTGAAGGTGCAGAAGTACAGCGAATTCACCCGCAACCTGCCGATCCCGACCAACCTCAACCTGGTCCACGTGAAGCCCTTGCGCGGCACGTCGCTGTTCGTGTTCGACCCGAACCTCGTGTTCTTCGTGGTCGACAACCTGTTCGGCGGCGACGGGCGCTTCCATACGCGCGTCGAGGGACGCGAGTTCACGCAGACCGAGCAGCGCATCATCAGCAAGCTGCTCAACCTGGTGTTCGAACATTACGCGACCTCGTGGCGCAGCGTGAAGCCGCTCCAGTTCGAATACATGCGCTCGGAGATGCACACGCAGTTCGCCAACGTCGCGACGCCGAACGAGATTGTCATCGTGACGCAGTTCACGATCGAATTCGGCTCGACGGGCGGCACGCTGCACATCTGCATGCCGTACTCGATGATCGAGCCGATCCGCGACGTGCTGTCCTCGCCGATCCAGGGCGAAGCGCTCGAAGTGGACCGCCGCTGGGTGCGCGTGCTGTCGCAGCAGGTGCAGTCGGCGGAAGTGGAACTGACGGTGGACCTTGCTGAAATCCGCTCGTCGTTCGAGCAGTTGCTGAACATGCGCGCCGGCGACGTGCTGCCGATCGACATCCCCGAGCATGTGACGGCGAAGGTGGACGGCGTGCCGGTCATGGAATGCGGCTACGGAATTTTCAATGGGCAATACGCGCTGCGCGTGCAAAAAATGGTCAGCGCGAGCGATACGATGAAGGAAGGTGGATATGAGTGATCTGATGCAGGAAGGCACGTTGCCCGGTGCGGACGCCAAGGCCGACGACGCCATCATGGACGACTGGGCCAGCGCCCTCGCCGAACAGAACGGCAACGAAACGCCGGCGGTGGCTACGGCCGGCGTGTTCCAGCCCTTGTCGAAGGCCGCGGCGCCGTCCACGCGCAACGACATCGACATGATTCTCGACATCCCCGTGCAGATGACGGTGGAGCTCGGGCGCACGAAGATTGCCATCCGCAACCTGCTGCAACTCGCACAAGGTTCGGTCGTGGAACTCGACGGCCTCGCCGGCGAGCCGATGGACGTGCTGGTCAACGGCTGCCTGATCGCTCAAGGCGAAGTGGTCGTCGTCAACGACAAGTTCGGCATCCGCCTGACCGACATCATCACGCCGTCTGAACGCATCCGGAAGCTGAATCGATGAAACGCGTGGTCGCCGCGCTGCTTTTCGCCGCGCCTCTTCTCGTGCATGCCGCCGACATGAACGCGGTGAATCACGCCGCGCAGATCGCCTCGGGCGTCGGCGCGGGCACCGCGGTGCCGTCGCTCGGCTTCGGCGCCGTGTTGCAGACGCTCGTCGGACTCGCGGTCGTGATCGGCTTCGTGTTCGGCTGCGCGTGGCTCGCGCGCAAGTTCGGCTATCAGGGCGGCAAGCGCAGCGGGCTCGTGAAAGTGGTGGGCGGCGCGTCGCTCGGCAACAAGGAACGGGTTGCGGTGATCGAAGTGGGCGATACGTGGCTCGTGCTCGGCGCCGGTCCCGGCAACGTGCGCCTGCTGCACACGATGCCCGCCGGATCAGCGGACGCGGACGGCATCGGCGTCCCTGTTCCGGGCGCGGCACAAACCGTGTCCGGCGGCTTCGGCCAGCGGTTCCGCGACGCCCTCGCCGGCGAAGCGAACAAGCGCCTGCAGAAGTTCGTCAAGTAACGCGCAGGTCATCGGCATCGGGCGTGCTCCGCGAGGACCACGCCCGATGCGCGTTTACAGTCTCGCAGCCTCGTTTGCAATAGAACGAGTTAGCGCGGGTTTTCCCCTCTGTTCGCGTCATCGTCGCGCCCCCGGATAGTCAACAATTCAGCCTATCGAAAAAGGCAGGATTTCATGGCTATCACCTTCATCGTTTTCCACGGTCAGCGCTTCGTCGATGTCCTTGCGGGCATCGCGGGCAAGCGTCTCAAGCAGTTCGTCGGCGGGAGCAAGTAATGCGGGTCAGTCGCAACATCGTGCGCGGCGTGAAGCTCGCGCTTCCGGTCGTGATCGGTCTGATGCCGTATCTCGCCTTCGCACAAAGCACGGCGGGTCTCCCCGCGTTCAACACCAGCCCCGGCCCGAACGGCGGCACGACCTATTCGCTCAGCGTGCAGACAATGCTGCTGCTGACGATGCTCTCGTTCCTCCCCGCGATGGTCCTGATGATGACGAGCTTCACGCGCATCATCATCGTGCTGTCGCTGCTGCGCCAGGCGCTCGGCACGACGAGCACGCCGCCGAACCAGGTGCTCGTCGGCCTCGCGCTGTTCCTCTCGTTCTTCGTGATGTCGCCGGTGCTCGACAAGGCCTACAACGACGCCTACAAGCCCTTCTCCGAAGGCCAGATCACGATGGATCAGGCCATGACGCGCGGCGTCGCGCCGTTCAAGCAGTTCATGCTGAAGCAGACCCGCGAGGCGGATCTCGCGCTGTTCGCCCGCATCTCGCACGCCGCGCCGATGAACGGCCCCGAGGACGTGCCGCTGTCGCTGCTGGTGCCTTCGTTCGTCACGAGCGAGCTGAAGACCGGCTTCCACATCGGTTTCACGATCTTCATCCCGTTCCTGATCATCGACATGGTGGTGGCGAGCGTGCTGATGTCGATGGGCATGATGATGGTGTCGCCCACCACGATCGCGCTGCCGTTCAAGCTGATGTTGTTCGTGCTCGTCGACGGCTGGCAGTTGCTGATCGGCTCGCTCGCGCAGAGCTTCGTTTCCTGAGGATCGACAGATGACGCCCGAATCCGTCATGACGATGGCCCATCAGGCGATGTATGTCGCCTTGTTGCTGGCCGCGCCGCTGCTGCTCGTCGCGCTGGTCGTGGGTCTGGTGGTGAGCCTGTTCCAGGCCGCCACGCAGATCAACGAATCGACGCTCTCGTTCATTCCGAAGCTGATCGCGGTGGCGGTCACGCTGGTGATCGCCGGGCCCTGGATGCTCTCGACGCTGCTCGACTACATGCGTCACGTCTTCACCATCACGCCCGTGATCACGGGCTGAGCGCCTCGATGTTCTCCGTCACCTATGCGCAACTGAACGGCTGGCTCACGGCATTCCTGTGGCCGTTCGTGCGCATTCTCGCGCTGATCGGCACGGCGCCGGTGCTGAGCCACATGGCGATCCCGATGCGCGTGAAGATCGTGCTGGCCGCGTTCGTCGCGCTGATCATCGCGCCGACGCTCGGCGCCATGCCGCAGGTGACGGTGTTCTCGTCGGCGGGCATCTGGATCATCGTCAACCAGTTCCTGATTGGCGCGGCCATCGGCATGACGATGCAGGTTGCATTCGCCGCTGTGGATGCGGCGGGCGAGTTCATCGGCCAGCAGATGGGCCTCGGCTTCGCGATGCTCTACGATCCGCGCGCCGGCGGCAATGCCGTGGTGGTGTCGCGCTATCTCAACACGCTGGCGATGCTCGCCTTCCTCGTCTTCGACGGCCATCTGCAGCTGGTCAGCGCGCTGGTCTCCACATTCCAGAGCGTGCCGGTGGATGTGAACGTCGTGGCCTCGGCCGCGCATGCGCAAGGCTGGCGCGTGCTGGTGGGTTATGGCGCCAGCGTCTTCTCGACGGGCTTGCTGCTCGCGCTGCCGATCGTCGCCGCGCTGCTCACCGCCAATCTCGCGCTCGGCATTCTGAACCGGGCCGCGCCGCAGATCGGCATCTTCCAGGTCGGCTTTCCGGTGACCATGCTGGTCGGCTTGTTGCTGCTGCAACTCATGGTGCCGAACCTGATGCCCTTCTTCCAGCGCATCTTCGACGTGGGGCTCGGGCAAATCGGGCGAATCGCCGGCGCGATGCACTGACGCACGCATCGACATGTTCCGGCTCATGCCGTCAGGCAACGATATCTCGGAATTCCCGTAACGCCTTCGACGTTGGATCGCTGTAGTCTGCCGCCTGACGAAATTTCTATCGTCCAATTCTTATAAGGAAGCAGTCATGCACCAACGTCATTCAGTCACGATGCAGAAGATCGATCGAAGCCAGCTTCGCTATTCGCTGGTGTCGGGAGGCGCGGCGAAGACCACCAACGCCGTCACGCAGAGCAACATCGACGGGAACAACGTCATCGTGCTGCAGGGCGAAGTCTCTCGAGGCAATTCGAAATCCCGCGTCTGATCGCTCCCTGGTCCGGCAGGCGGGGTTAAGAGCGCACCCGCCTGTCGCGCGCCAATAAAAAAGGAGCATCGCGCTTCCGCGATGCTCCTCAAGATCAAGGTCCGGCAAAAGCCGCCCCAATCAACTCCCGATGTAATCGAACAACGACATCTTCTGGATCTGCGAGAACGCCATCTGGGCTGCTTGCAGCGAGGTCTGCGTCAGCTCGTACTGGCTGATCGCCGACACCAGGTCGATGCTCGTGAGATTGGCGATGTCGCTTGCCGTCTGCGTCTGGCTGGTCTGCATCGACGTTTGCGTCGATTGCACTTCCTGTTCACGCCCGCCCACGACCGTCTGCGCCGCCAGCACATTATTGAACGTGTTGTTGACCTTGGTTCCGGCCGTGCTCAATGCGTTCGTCAGCGCAGCTTGCGCGCCCGGCGTGCCGGTCGGCTGCTTGAGCGCCGCCACGATGTTGTCGAGCGTCGCGAAGATATCGTTGTTATCGGTGGCCGCCGGCTGCACGCTGAACGTGTCGCCGTCGCCCGGCGTGCCGTCGATGGTCACGCTCTGGCCGCCCAGCTTGATGTCCGTCTTGCCGGTATAAGCCACGTTGGTCGGCAGCGTGTTGTCGGGCGGCGTGGATTCGACCGAATAGGTCGTCGTGCCGTCCGTTTGCGACACCGCGAAGGTGATCTTGTATTGGCTCGCATTGCCGGCGTTGCTGGCGTCGGTCACGCTCACCGCGCTGACCGTGCCGGTACCGGTGTTCTGGCTGCCGGCGCTCGAGACGGGATCGCTTTCCGTCGGCGAGACGCTCTGGAAAATCGACACGCCCGTGTCGCCCACCGAAATCGAACGGCCTTCGCTGATCTGCACCGAGCGCTGGCCGAAGTCGCCCGAATAGGTCGTGCCGACACCCGACGAATTGTTGGTGAACGGCGCCGTGCTGCCCTTCAGGCCGGAGAAGATGTAGTTGCCGTTGCTGTCCGTGGTGTTCGCGAGACCGAAGAGCTGATCGCGCAAGCCCTGGATCGCGGTCGCGACCGAGGTGCGGTCCGCATCGGTGAGCGAACCGTCGCCGGCCTGCACGATCTTGGTCTGGATGCTTTGCAGGACCGTGCTCACGGTGCCGAGCGTGGAGTCTTCCTGTTGCAGCGAGGACAGCGCGGTCGTCTGGTTCGTGCTGTATTGCGCGAGCGCGCCGCTCTTCAGGGTCAGCTGCACGGCCTGGGCGGCGCCGAGCGGATCGTCGGACGCCGTGAGGATGCGCTTGCCCGACGAGATCTGCTGATACATCGACGCGAGCGTGCTTTGCTGGTCGCTCATCGAAGCGACGTTCATGTTGAAGTACTGGGAACTGGAAATACGCATCGCGTTTGCCTCAGTTGAACATGCCGAGCAGCGACTGGAACAGCGTCGCGGCGGTCTGGATCACCTTGCTGTTCGCTTGATAGAGCTGCTGATACTGAATCAGGTTGGCCGCTTCCTCGTTCAGGTTCACGCCCTGCACCGATTGCTGCGCCGTCGTGGCTTGCGAGAGCAGCGCGGTCTGCGCCGTGCTCGTCGCCTTGAGCTGGTTGGTCTGGTTGCCGATCGTGTTCACGTAGTTCGCGTACGAGCTCGTAAGCGTGTCGGTGCCGCCGTTGAACGACTTGGTCGAGACCAGGTTGGACATCGCGAGCGCGTTGCTGCCGTCGCTCGTGCCGCCCTTGTTCTGCGCGATCGTGAACGCGTCGTTGTCCTTCGGCGTGCCGCTGATGGTGGCGGAGATGCCGTTCGCCGTGACCGTCATGCCGTTCGACGCGTTGTACGGAATGGTCGTGCCCGCCGTGTAGCTGGTGCCGCCGACCGTCACATCGACGCTCGACGTGAAGCCGCCCGCCGACGCGCTGTACGTGAGCTTGATGTCCGACGGCATCGAGTAGCCGGTCGTGACCGTCGCCGACGAGATCGTCGCCGTGCCGGTGTTCGAGCTGCCCGCCGAGGTCACCGCCGGCGAAGCCGCGGCCACTGCGGCGCCGTTGGTCGTCGTGAGCTTGAACGCGTCGAGTGCGGCGCGCGTCGGCTGGATCGTGAACGAGTCGCCCTGCTTCACATCGGCGGCGGCCGGCACGGTGATCTTCAGGCCGTTGATGGTCTTGTCGGTGCCGGGATCGATCGTGCCGAGCGAGTTGCCGGTTGCCGGATCGGTCACGTTGAAGGTGGTGCCGTTGTAGGTGACGGCGAAGTCGTTGGTCGGCGGCTGCGTGCCGTCGACGATCGACGCGCTCACGGTGCCCGTGCCCTGGTTGCGCGCGTTGGTGACGATGTTCGGGCTGCCGGCCGCGAACAGGTCCGTGCCCTGGACACCGTTGAGGTCGAGGCCGAGCTTGTTCTGGCTGTTCAGCTGGCTGCTGAAGCTCGTGGCGATGGCGCCGAGCTGCGCTTCGGCCGGGTCGAGGGTCTGCGAGCGGAACGAAATGAGGCCGCCGACCACGCCGCCCGTGAGGGCCGAATCGTCGATGTACTGGGTGTTCGCGGGCGTCTGCGGCGAGCCGTCGCGGCTCTGGAAGGCGACGGTCAGCTCGCTCGGATCCGACGGCGAATTCACCGTTTGCAAGCCGTATTGCGTATTGCCGACGACGAGCGGCTGCCCGTTGCCGATGAACACGTTGTAGCTGTTGCCTTGCGACACGACCTGCACGCCGATCATCGAACTGAGGTTCGTGACGAGCTGATCGCGCTGGTCGAGCAACTGGTTCGGCTGCTGGCCGCCCGCCGTGGCGACGTCGATCTGCTTGTTGAGATCCGCGATCTGCTGCGAGTAGCTGTTGATCTGCGAGACCGCGCTCGTCAGCTGCGTGTTGACGCTCTGGCGCAGCTGGTCGTATTGCTCGCCCGCCGAATTGATCTGGTCGGCGAGCGTCTGCGCGCTGCTCATCAGCGACTGACGCACGGCGGTGCTGCTCGCCGAGTTCGCGACGGACTGCAGGCCGGAGAAGTAATTGGTGATGCCCGTTGCGATGCCCTTGGTCGGATCGCCCACGAGATTGTTGAGCTGCGAGATCAGCGAGTAGTACGTGCTCGCCGCGCTGCTCGACGCCTGCGTGTTGTTGACCTGGGTCGTCAGGTACTGGCTGTATTGACGCGTGACGGTCGTCGCCTGCACGCCATTGCCGAGATAGCCGGAACCGGTGTATTGGCCGGCCGCTTCCTGGTACTGGACCTTTTCGAGCGTATAGCCGGGCGTCGCGGCATTGCTGATGTTCTGACCCGTCGTCGTCAGGCCCCACTGGGCCGCATTCAGACCCGAAAGACCAATGCTGAAAATATTATTGGACATGCGTGAATCCTGTTGAGGCGGCGTGGAATCGAGCGCTGCCGCATGATTGCCTTGTATATCGGCCGGACGCCGGGGAAATTGAGCTTCACGCGTGGCTCGCATCGGGTTATCGGAGTGATCTTGAATTCGATGCAAACGCTGGACGCTTGTCGCGATGGGAAATTATCGACGGCCGATGTCAATCGCTATTGAGCGAAGAGCGCGGAGTTTACAGGTCAATTCTGCTGATTCGACGTGCGGTCGTTCAGATGGCCCATGAAAGACGATGCCCCTGGGCAAGACGGCAGTTGCCTGCCGCCCCGCACAGGGGCATGGAGCTGAATTACTCAGCCAGTTACGCCGCGAACGCGTTACTTCGCCAGCGAGCGCCGCTTCATCTCGAGCTGCGTGATCAGCCGTTGCAGCGTGTTTTCCGCCGATCCCGGCATCGACGTGAACTTGAAGCCGATCGTATAGCGGCGATCACCCTTGGGCGTCGTCGATTCGCGATGCGACACCAGCATCATGTCCAGCGTGACCTTGCCGTTCGCGCTGAAATGCAGTTCGGCATCTTCCAGCACGATGCCCATCTCCAGTCCCGCGACACGCTCATCCGTCGTGCGCAGCGCGACGCCGCCCAGCGAAAGGTCGTGCACCTCGAAGCGGAAACGCTCCCCGTCCGGAAGCACGCCCGTGCAGATGTAAGGATCGAGCACCGGCGCTTCGACGCGGAAGTACTCGCGCCGCTGCATGTAGTAGAGCACCGTGGGGAACTCGACTTCGAACGCGGGCCGGCCGTCGAAGACGGTTTCGCGCGGCCGGGCCGTGGTGAACTCGACGCGCACGCCTTCGGGCGCCGCATGAAAAACGAGCTTTTGTGCCGCCAGCACGCCGCGATTCTGTTCCGCGACGCCGCCCCAGTCGAAGGTGAAGCGATGCGCCGTCACATCGACGTCAAGCAGGCGGGTGACGATCTGGCCGTCGCCGTATTGCGCGGTGAGGAAGTCACCACGATTGGCGAGATTGCGCAGCGCAACGCCGATTTCCAGCGGATTGCGCCGTCCGAAATCAACGATCGGTGCAACATCATCGTCGGCAACGTCATGTTTTTGATTGGTGTTCATGGTGCTGGCCGTATTCTCTGTGCTCGCGCATTGCCCTTATCCCCGAACGCCGCGCGTCGCTCCAGGCCCCTATTGGTCCGGAACTTCGATTATTCAGGTTAGCGGCTTGCAGTTTTAAAAGTTTAGGGTTTGCCGGCGCAAAAAGTATGTGGTGCGCCGTCCCTTCGAACGTAAAACGTTTGCCGTCGCCCCAAGGCCGAACAATTGCATCTCGCCAGGATGTAGACGACAAACGCCGCCTTCCCAGCAAGAAGGCGGCCGCAACCATCGGGTGATTGAGCGCGAAGCCGCGCCCTGTTGCGTCAGACGATCTGTCGCATGATCGAGATGAGTTTCTTCGCGTATTGCGGATCGGTCGCGTAACCCGCTTTCTGCATGCCGTGCGCGAAGCCGGCCACGTCGCGGGACGCCTGGATCACCGGCGCGTAACGCGGGTTGGTGCTGATGACGCTGGCGTAGTCGGTCAGCGCGTGCTCGTACGAATCGTAGGCGCGGAACTTCTCCACGACCTTCTGCGGCCGGCCGTTCACGTATTCGGTCGTGACGGCATTGACCGTCTTGCCGGTCCAGTCCTTCGTCGCCTTGATGCCGAAGATGTTGTGGCTCGTCGAGCCGTCGGCGGCCTTGATCTCGCGCTTGCCCCAGCCGGATTCCAGCGCCGCCTGACCGATGATG
This sequence comes from Caballeronia sp. LZ043, assembly GCF_031451075.1. Classification (NCBI taxonomy): domain Bacteria; kingdom Pseudomonadati; phylum Pseudomonadota; class Betaproteobacteria; order Burkholderiales; family Burkholderiaceae; genus Caballeronia; species Caballeronia sp. LZ043. The sequence continues at coordinate 2,739,375 of NZ_JARUXT010000001.1, forward strand.
AAGCGCGCCGGAATGCCCGTCGCCGCGCTCGCGGCCTGCGCCGGCGCAGCCAGACGGTCGACGAACGCATTGACCTTGTCCGAACCGTTGCCGCGCGCGGGCGGTTCGAGCGAATCCGCCGCCGAGTAGCCGCGGCCGGCGAGCGTGCTGTTCTTGTTGGCTTGCGCCGCCGCATACGCCTTCGCCATGGCGTTCATGGCCGCGAGATTGCCCGCGTTGGCATCGAGATCGCCGCCGCCCGACATGCCGCCGAGCGCCTGCATCGCGTTCATGGAGCCTGCCGCGCCGGCGCCGCCCGCGGCGTTCGCGCCGGTCTGCGTGCCGGAATTGCGCATGAGCTGCTTGAGCATCATGTCCGCGACGCCAATGCCCTTCGACGACATCTGCTGCGAAAGCTGCTGGTCGAGCATCGACGTGAACGACTTCGTATCGTTCGATTCGAACGGGCTGTCGGAAGGCGTCGCATCGCGCATGCTCTTCAGCATCATCTGCGTGAAGACGGCGTCGAACTGCTTCGCTGCTTCCTTGAGTCCCTGCTGCGGATTCGCGCCGGCCTGCGCGCGCAATGCGTCGAAACCTTGCGTGTCGAGCGCGAAACGGTTCGAGAGATTCGAGAGTCCGCCGCTCGTATCGGTCGATGCCAGCGCGCTGCTGGCGATTCCGTTCGGGTTCGCGTTCATGGGTTCTTATTCGTTATTAGATGATTTCGAGGTCGGCGCGCAAGGCGCCGGCGGCCTTCATCGATTGAAGGATCGAGATGAGGTCGGCCGGCGTCGCGCCGAGCGCGTTGAGCGCCTTGACGACTTCGGCGAGATTCGCGCCTGCGTTCAGCATCTTGAGCGCGCCGCTGTCCTGCTTGAGCTGGATCGACGACTCCTTCGCCGCCACCGTCTGCCCGTTCGAGAAGGCATTCGGCTGGCTCACTGCCGTCTTCGTGTTGATGACGACCGACAGATTGCCGTGCGCCACGGCGCAGTTCTGCAGCGTGACCATCTGGTTCATGACGATGGAGCCGGTGCGGGCGTTCAGGATCACCTTCGCGGCGGCCTGCGCCGGATGCACGTCGATGTTCTGCAACTGCGCCATGAAGGACACTTGCTGGCTCGGGTCCTGCGGCGCGCGCAACTGGATGGTGCGGCCGTCGAGCGCGAGCGCGGTGCCCGCGCCGAACAGGTTGTTGACCGCAGCGACGATGCGCTGCGTCGTGTCGAAGTCCATTTCACGCAGTTCCATCTGCATGACGCCGCCCTGCTGCTGCAATGCCGAAGGCACCGCCCGCTCGACGATCGCGCCCGCCGAGATGCGGCCCACCGCCAGCTGGTTCACCTGGACCTTGCTGCCGTTCGCGCTCGCGCCCGCGCCGCCGACGACGAGGTTGCCCTGCGCCATCGCATACACCTGGCCATCGGCGCCCTTCAGCGGCGACATCAGCAAGGTGCCGCCGCGCAGGCTCTTGGCATTGCCGAGCGAGGACACCGTGACGTCGATCGCTTCGCCGGGGCGCGCGAACGGCGGCAGCGTCGCGGTCACCATCACGGCGGCGACGTTCTTCAACTGCATGTTCTGCGTGGTGGCCGAGTTCACCGTGATGCCCAGGTTGCCGAGCATGTTGGTGAGCGACTGCGTCGTGAACGGCGTCTGCATGGTCTGGTCGCCGGTGCCGTCGAGGCCGACGACGAGACCATAGCCGATCAGCGGGTTGTCGCGCACGCCCTGGAACGAGACGAGGTCCTTGAGACGTTCGGCATGCGCGTGCGGCACGGCGCCGAGCGCGACGACGGCTGCGGCGAGCGAGAACGAGATGAAACGAAGAAGCGGATTCATGATCAGAACGGCGCGACGTTGAGGAAGAAGCGTTGGAGCCAGCCCATGTTCTCCGCTTCGTCGATGTAACCCTTCGCCGAGTATTCGATCTTCGCGTCGGCGACTTGCGTGGAGTAGACGGTGTTGCTGCCCGAGATGGTCGTCGGGTTGACGACGCCCGAGAAGCGCACGAATTCGTTGCCCTGGTTGATGAGCATCTGCTTCTCGCCGCTCACCATCAGGTTGCCGTTGGGCAGGACTTCCGTGACGGTCACGGTCAGCGTGCCGCTGAACGTGTTGGCCGCGCTGGCGCCGCCCGTTGCGGTGAACTTGTTGGCGCCGGTGGCCGAGAGCGTCGTGTTGTTGAACAGGCCGCCGAAAATGCCCGGCGTGGTCGGCACGGCGAAGGCCGCGTTGCTGCCGCGGTTGGTGTTCGCCGCCGAGGACTTCGTCGCGTTGACGTTTTCCGAGATCACGATGGTCAGGATGTCGCCCATGTTGCGCGGCCGCTGGTCTTCGAACAGCGGGCGGCCCGCATAGCCGGCGTTGTAGATCGCGCCGGGCGAACGCGTGCCGGTGGGCGGCTGCGGCGGACGCGCGGTCATCGGCTGCTGGATGATCGGCTCTTTCGGCACGAGGCCGCATGCGCCGAGCGCCGCGCCGAAGGCGGCAACCGTGGCGAGGCGCGAGGCATGGAGCGAAGCGCGCGCGATGAGGTGAAATGACGACATCGTGATAACTCGTATGAAGCGAAAGATGCGTCAGTGTGACGTCATCTTTCCGATTCTCATCCGTCGAATAAAGGGGTTAAACCTGCATTTGCGAGAGCGTCTGCAACATCTGGTCGGACGTGGTCACGGCCTTGCTGTTGATTTCGTACGCGCGCTGGGTCTGGATCATGTTCACCAGTTCCTGCACCACGTTGACGTTCGACGCTTCCACATAGCCTTGCTGCAACGAGCCCGCGCCGTTCAGGCCCGGTTGTGACACGTTCGGCGCGCCCGAGCTGCCCGTCTCAGAGAACAGGTTTTCACCGCGCGCTTCGAGGCCGGCCGGATTGATGAAGGTCGCGAGCTGGATCGCGCCGACCGTCGTGCTGGCCGACGTGCCCGACTGCGTGATCGACACCGTGCCGTCCGAACCGATCGTGATCGACGTCGCGTTCTGCGGAATCGTGATCGCCGGATTCACCTGATAGCCGCTCGACGTGACCAGCTGGCCCTGCGCATTCGTCTGGAACGAGCCGTCGCGCGTGTAGGCGGTCGTGCCGTCGGGCATCGTCACCTGGAAGAAGCCCTGGCCGTTGATCGCGACGTCCTTCGAGTTGCCCGTCTGCTGCAGGTTGCCCTGCGTGTACAGCCGTTCCGTCGCGATCTGCTGCACGCCGGTGCCGAGCTGCACGCCCGAGGCGAGTTCGGTCTGTTGCGTCGAATTCGCGCCTGGCTGGCGGGTGGTCTGGTACAGCAGGTCCTCGAACACCGCGCGCGAACCTTTGAAGCCGTTCGTGCTCACGTTGGCGAGGTTGTTCGAGATGGTGTCCATCTGCGCCTGCTGCGCATTCATGCCGGTCGCGGCGATGTAGAGAGAGCGATTCATGTTCTTTCGTGTCCTGTGGTGCTGGCGTGCGCCGCTTAGCTGAAGTTGAGCAGCTTGTTGGCCGACTGTTCGTTCTGGTCGGCCGATTCCATCAGCTTCGTCTGCATCTGGAATTGCCGGGCGTTGGTGATCATCGAGACCATCGCGGAGACGGGGTTCACGTTGCTGCCCTCGAGCGCGCCGCCGGCCACGACGACATTCGGGTCCGCGTCGGCGGGATCGCCGGTCGCGGTGCGGAAGAGCCCGTCGTCGCCGCGCGTGAGCGTCGCCGGATCGGGATTGACGAGCTTCAGCTGATCCACCACCGCGATCGCCGTCGGCGGGTCGCCCGGAATCAGCGCCGAGATCGTGCCGTCATGACCGATTGTCACTTCGGCGCCCGGCGGGATCGACAGCGGACCGCTGTTGCCGATCACCGGCAGGTCGCTCGCGTTGACGAGCTGGCCGTTCTGATCCACGTGCAGGTTGCCCGCGCGCGTGTAGGCCTCGCTGCCGTCCGCCGCCTGCACGGACAGCCAGCCCTGGCCCTGGATCGCGACATCGAGCGGATTGCCGGTCTGCTGGACCGGCCCCGCCGAGTAGTCCGCGGTGGGCGTCGACGACAGCACGAAGGTGCGCGTCGAGCCGTCGGCGGACTGGTTCTCGAACGACATCGGCACCTGGCGGAACGCAGCGAGTTGCGCCTTGAAACCCGTGGTCGACGTGTTCGCGAGGTTGTTCGCCACGACGGCCTGTTGTTCGAGCGCCTGGCTGGCGCCGGTCATCGCGGTGTAGATCAGACGGTCCATGAATCGCTTCCTTCGAGCCTATGCGTGCGCTGCTTACAGGTTGATCAGCGTCTGGTCGACGGTCTGCTGCGTCTTGATCGTCTGCGCGTTCGCCTGATAGTTGCGCTGCGCGGTGATCAGGTTCACGAGCTCGCTCGTCAGGTCCACGTTGGAGTTCTCCACCGCGCCGCCCTGCAGCGTGCCGTGGTTGGTCGAGCCGGGCACGGCGATTTGCGCCGCGCCCGACGCGGCGGTCTGCGCGTACACGTTGCCGCCCAGGTTTTGCAGGCCGTTCTGGTTGTTGAAGTTGGCGATGGCGATCTGGCCGAGGGCCTTGGTTTCACCGTTCGAATAGTTGCCCGTCAGCATGCCGTCGGTGCCGACCGTGAAGCCCGTCAGTTCGCCCGTGCTGTTGCCGTCCTGGTGCAGATTCGTGATGCCGCTCTTGGCGCCGTACTGGGTCGTGCCGGTCAGGTCGAGCGTCAGGGTCTGCGTGCTGTTGCCGGTCGGATCCGCGCCGTTGGGGATCGTGAAGGTGAACTGCCCCTTGTTGGCCGAGGTTACGCCGCCTGCGGTGTTCGCAGCCGTGCCGGTCAACGTGCCGGTGGAATCGAACGACACTGCGCCGAGATCCGTTGTCTGCGAGACAGGGTCGCCGTAGCCCGCATAGGCTTCCCACGTGCCGGTCTGGGTCTTCGTGAAGTACACGGACACTTTCTGCGTGCCGCCCAGCGTGTCGTACACATCCACCGAAGTCGATTCGTTGTAGGTGTTGCCGTTGGTCGGATCGAAGTTGAGCGTCTGGTTCGTGTCCTGCGAGTTCAGGTTGAACGCGGCCGTGATGCTCTTCGTCGCGGTCGGCTGGATGTTCGCCGTCGGCACCGACAGGGGAACCGTGCTCGCGCTGTTGACCACGCCGGACGAATCCGCCGCATAGCCCATCAGTTGCAGGCCCGCCGAGTTGACGATCTTGCCGCTGTCATCGAGGTGGAACACGCCGTTGCGCGAGTACACCACCGAGCCGTTGTTCGACAGCTGATAGAAACCGTTGCCGTTGATGGCGACATCGAGTGCCTGGTTGGTCGTCGTGATCGTGCCTTGCGAGAACTGCTGCTGCACTTCCGCCAGACGCGTGCCGATACCGATCTGGTTGCTGACGGCCGTGGCCATCGAGTTGGCGTACATGTCGGCGAACTGCGCCGAGCCCTGCTTGAAGCCGACCGTGTTCGAGTTGGCGATGTTGTTGCCGATGACGTCGAGGTCGCTCGATGCGGCGCCCAGACCGCTCAGTGCCTGTTGATAGCTCATGTGTTTCTCCGTGACGAGTTCGCGCTCGTCCTAAAAATTGAATTTAAAGAATCGAGGCGACGCTCGAGAGCGCCACGGTGGAACCGTTCGAAAGCTTGAGGCCCGGCGCGCCGCCGGACATCTGCACGACGCTCTGGACCTGCGCGGCCGACAGCGTCGTGGCCGTGGCCTGCTGGCCGTTGATCGTGCCTTGCGCGGTGATCGTGTAGGAGCCGTCGGCGAGCGTGGCGCCCTTCGAATCGACCGGCGTCCAGCCCGTCACCGGCACGACGCCCGCGCCCTGCGCGCCGAGGTCGAGCGTGTTGACGATCTGGCCCGAGGCGTTCTTCACGACGATCTGCAGGTCGCTCACATCGTTCGCCAGCTGCACGCCGAAGCTCGACGACTTGCCGCTCGCCACCGTCACGTCGCTGCCGGAGGACAGCACGTTGGAACCGATCAGCAGCGCGGCCTGCGTCTGCTGGCCGGCCGACAGCTGCGCGGCAAGCGACGACAGCGACGTATTCAACTGGCCGATGCCCGTCACCGTATTGATCTGTGCGAGCTGCGAGGTCATCTGCGAGCTGTCGGCGGGATTGGTGGGGTCCTGGTTCTTCAACTGCGTCACGAGCAGCGTGAGGAAGGTGTTCTGCAGGTCCGACGCCGATTGCGCGCCGGTCGCCGAGGTCGACGAAGACGTCGACGAACTCGACGACGCGCCGTTCATGGTGTCGAGCAGCGTCTGCGACACCGTGGTGCCGTTGCTGCCGATGGTTGTGCTGGTCGTCACGTTGCGTTCCTTGGATGTCTGTATCAGGTTCCGATGGTCAGGGTCTTGAGCATCAATTGTTTGGCGGTGTTGAGCGTTTCGACGTTCGCCTGGTAGGAACGCGACGCGGAAATCATGTTGACCATTTCCTGCACGGGGTCGACGTTGGGCAGCGTCACATAGCCGTCCGCGTTGGCCGCGGGGTTGCTGGGGTCATAGCTGGTCTTCATCGGGCTCGGATCGTCGATCACGCCGGTCACCTGCACGCCGCCGACCTGCTGGCCCGACGCGGTGCGCGCGCCGCCGAGCGGATCGACCGCGAACACGACCTGCTTCGCCTTGTACGGCTGGCCGTCCGGGCCGGTCGTGCTGTCCGCGTTGGCGAGGTTCGACGCGGTGACGTTCAGGCGCTGCGCCTGGGCGGACATCGCCGAGCCGGCGACGTTGAAGATGTTCATCAAAGAGGGCATGGTCTTTCTCCTGTCGTGCTTAGCTGTTCGACGTGATCGCCGACAGCATCGACTTGATCTGCGACGACAGCACCGTCATGCCGGCTTCGAAGTGCAGCGCGTTGTCGGCGAACTGCACGCGTTCGGCGTCGAGGTCCACGGTGTTGCCGTCCAGCGAAGGCTGGCTCGGCACGCGGTAGGCGAGCTTGCCGTAGTCGTCCGTCGAGCCGCCGGATGCGGCGAGCGTCGACGTGCCGCTCATGTGGCCTTGCGAAGTCACGGCCAGCGACGCGCTCGAGCTGAGGCTGACGGGCTGCGCCATCTTCAGCGTCGAGCTGTTCGACGCCGTGCCGTTCTGCTTCAGTGCGCCCGCGAGCGCGCTCGAGAATTCGACGTCGCGCGCCTTGTAGCCGGGGGTGTCGGCGTTGGCAATGTTCGACGACAGCAATTCCTGCCGGTACGCGCGCACGTCGAGCGCTTCACGGCCAAAGGCGAATTCCTTGTCGAGTCTGTCTAGCATTCCGGTTTCTCCTGTCGGCAGCGCCGAGGCCTTTTTGCATGACACGCATCTTAGGAGCGGCGCACAAGAACTAATCCGACGAATAACCGGGAAACGCGGCCTCTATTCGACGCTTGCACGCGCCCGCCGATATCTAGAATGCGTTTCGTGGCCGATGGCGGGCGTGCTGTGCTTCCCGTCCGGTTCCAGGCAGTTGCCGTGCAGTGCGCGGCTCGATTTATTCAGGCAATGCCGCGTTCAGTGCGCGGCGTCAGGGAGAGAAGGGATGAGCAGGTCCGCCAAGCGTGCATCGAACCCTACGGCTCGCGCCGCAGCGACGTTCACGCGCCGCACGCTGTGCGGGCTGGCGGGCGTCTCGCTACTGATGGCCGTCGCGGCGGGCGCATCCGCGCAGCAAAGCGACGGCATGATCGTCATTCCCGGCAATGCCGAGACCAATCCCGCCGCGACCGCCGACATGGCGAAGAACCTGGCGCCTGCCGCGCGGGTTTCGACGCCCGCGCCCTTGAGCGCCAGCGGTTATCGCGCAGCGACTCGCGCCGCCGACGCCGCGATGCGCAACGCCGCGCTCGAACTGGAAGTCCACGCCGACGCCGCCGATGATTCCATGAACGACGCCGGCATGATCGTGATTCCCGGCCCGGGCGAAGCGAAGCCGCCGGCCGCCGCCGCTCCCGTTGCGACGCGCGTCGCGGCTCCGGCGCTTGCCAAGGCGCCCGCTGTGGCCGCCTCGCGCGACGTGATGCCGGTAGTCGTCACGCGCGATGACGCCGCGGCTGGCCGAGCCGTCGATCCGCGACCGGTTGCGGCCGGCGTGGCGACGCCCGTCGCAGGGGCAGCCGCTTCGCCGATGCAGCGCGTCAGCTTCAAGCCTGCCGCCGCAGCGGCACCCGCGGCAGCGACGCTTCCGCCCGCGCCCGGCGCGCCCGCCACGATGCAGGACGGCGAGTCGATTCGCGCGGCCGCGCTGAACTTCCTCCAGCAACAGGCAGCCGGCTTGCCCGGCAAGGTCGACATCACGGTCACGCCGGTGTTTCCGCGCGGCCTGGCCGCGTGTTCGTCGCTCGATCCGTTCATGCCGACCGGCGCGCGCCTCTGGGGCCGCATGACGGTCGGCGTGCGCTGCGTCGGCGAACGGCCGTGGACGCTGTATGTCCAGGCGCGCGTGTCGGTCAACGCCACTTACTATCTGGCCGCGCGTGCGATCGCGCCCGGCGAAGTGCTGACCAACGCCGATCTGATCGCCCGCGACGGCGACCTCACCGCGATGCCGCAGGCCATCGTCACCGATCCGGCGCAAGCTGTCGGCGCAGTGGCGCTGTCGCGTGTGCCGGCAGGTTTGCCGCTGCGCACCGACATGCTGCGCGCCGCGAGTTCGGTGTCGATCGGACAGACCGTGCATGTGGTCACGGGCGGCGCCGGCTTTTCCATTTCCGCCGACGGCACCGCGATGAACAACGCGGCGCCCGGCCAGCAAGTACGGGTGAAAACTGCCGGTGGCCAGATCATCACCGGCGTCGTGAAGGACAGCCAGACGGTGGAAGTGTCCCTCTGAAGAGGGCGGTTTGCATGATGTGTTCGGTCCCCCACGTATGTTTCATTTTGTTGCAATTCGCGTCGATGCCCGCTGCATAAGGGTTTCCGGGCGATGAGCACGGCGAACACCAGTTGGCGCTCCTGAGGCAGGGTCAAGTTTTCGGGCACCCTGACCGATAAAGGACTCAACACGTTCGGGAATGGACATCGTGAAAATCGAATCGAATAGCAACACCACTCTGGCAGGCCTTCAAGACACCCTGCAGCGCGCGTCGCAGAACGACGCCAAAGGTGCCGCGAGCACCGTGCAACAAGCGGGCGCAAACCCGGCAACGAATTCGAAAGTGAGCTTGTCGTCCTTGTCGACGGACCTGCGCGCATCGAACGGCTCGGACATCGATACGGCGAAAGTCGAGTCGATCAAGGCCGCGATCCGCGACGGCAGCCTGACGATGGACCCGGCCAAGATCGCCGACGGCATTCTGAGCACGGCGCGCGATCTGCTGCAAACGAGAACCCCGCCGACCGGCGGCTGAACGCAGTGAGCTCGACTCGCCTGTCATGGATGGACAGGCGCGTCATGGCGGCGGCGTTCGCGGACCGGGCGGCTTTTTAAAACCCGCTTTTCAGCGTATCCAGCGAGCCGCAATGAGAGACGCCCTGCTTGCCACCATCACCGAAGAAGTCGCTGCTGTTCAGGCCTTCGAATCCCTCCTCGCCGACGAGGAAAAAGCGCTGATCGCCGCGCAGCCGCTTCCGGCGCTTCCCGGCATCATCGAGAACAAGACCGCGCTCACCGAACGCATCTCCAGTCTCGAAAAGACGCGCGACGAACATCTGAATGCATTGGGCTTTCCGGCCGGTTTCATCGGCATGGAAGCCGCCGCCGCCGGCGATGCCGCGATTGCCGAGCAATGGGCGCTGCTCACCGCCGCCGCCCGTCGCGCGAAACAAGGCAACAACAATAACGGCGTGCTGATCCGCACGCGCATGGAATACAACCGCAAGGCGCTCGCCGCGATGCAGGTTGCGCCGTCGCGGGCCGGGTTCTACGGCCCGGACGGCCGCGTGCCGGGCGCCTGATCCGGACATTGGTAGCCTTCAGAACGGCGCGTGTCTCATGCGGGACACGCGCCGCTTTCTTTTCCGCGCTTTCATCTAGCGAATAACCCCCTTTTCCCCGGCCTTATCCTCCGATGGCCGCTCGACGCCTTCCGCAATAATCCCTGACATCGAAAAGCGGCTTCGTGCCGCTCGCACGGATTGGACACGGAACGGAGCAAGGCCCGGTGGCAGAAGAAAGCGATCTCGAAAAAACCGAATCAGCCACTCCCAAGCGCCTGGAAAAGGCGCGGGAGGAAGGCCAGGTTGCGCGTTCTCGTGAACTCGCTTCCTTTGCGCTGCTGGCGGCGGGCTTTTTCGGGGTCTGGGGCTTGTCCGGCCCGATCAGCGGGCATTTGCAGTCGGTGTTGCGGGGTGCTTTCACGTTCGATCATGCCACCGTGCTCGACACGCGTCAGATGATGATCGGGGCCGCGAACGCCGGCAAGGAAGGCATGCTGGCCGTGCTGCCGGTCCTGCTGCTCACGTGCTTCGCCGCGCTGGCCGCGCCGATGGCGCTCGGCGGCTGGCTGCTCACCACCAAGCCACTCGCGCCGAATTTCGGCCGCCTCAATCCGGTAAGCGGGCTCGGCAAGATCTTCTCTTCGCAGGGCCCGGTGCAGCTGGGCATGGCGATCCTGAAAACGGTCGTGGTCGGCGGCATGGCGGGCTCGGCAATCTGGAGCCGCCGCGCCGAAGTGCTCGACCTTCTGACCAAGCCGCTCAGTCTCGCGCTCGCCGATGCCATGCACCTCATCTTCGTGTGTTGCGGCATGGCGATCGGCGGATTGTTTCTGGTCGCGGCCGTGGACGTTCCGTACCAGCTGTACTCGCACGCCAAGAAGCTGCGCATGAGCAAGGAAGAAGTGAAGCGCGAGCACAAGGAGAACGAAGGCGACCCGCACATCAAGGGCAAGATTCGTCAGCAGCAGCGTGCGGCCGCGCGTCGCCGGATGATGCAGGCGATTCCCACCGCCGACGTGATCGTGACGAACCCGACTCACTTCGCGGTCGCGCTGAAGTACACGGACGGCGAGATGCGCGCACCGAAGGTCGTCGCGAAGGGCGTGAATCTCGTGGCCGCGCGCATCCGCGAACTGGGCCGCGAAAACAACGTGCCGCTGCTCGAAGCGCCGCCGCTGGCGCGTGCGCTGTATCACAACGTCGAGATCAATCGCGAGATTCCGGGCGCGCTGTATGGCGCGGTGGCGCAGGTGCTGGCGTGGGTCTACCAGCTGAAGCGCTACAAGGAAGACGGCGGTATCAAGCCGGACCAGCCGTCCGATCTCGACGTACCGAAGGAACTCGACAAAGGCGGCGTTTCCGACGCCGACGCCGATCAGGAAGCTGAAGAAGCCCTGACCGGCGACAACCCTGACAATGGAGCCGCCGCATGAACGCGCGCGCTGGATTTTTCGCCAAACGGCCTGACGCGCTGGGCACGCAGAACCTTCGAGCCCTCGCCGGCCCGATCCTGATCTGCATGATCCTGGGCATGATGATCCTGCCCTTGCCGGCGTTCCTGCTGGATCTGCTGTTCACCTTCAACATCGCGCTCGCGGTGATGGTGCTGCTCGTCAGCATGTACACCCAAAAGCCGCTCGACTTCGCGGCGTTCCCGAGCGTGCTGCTGTTCTCCACCTTGCTGCGCCTGTCGCTGAATGTCGCGTCGACGCGTATCGTGCTGCTGGAAGGCCACACCGGTCCGGATGCGGCCGGCCAGGTGATCGAGTCGTTCGGTCACTTCCTGGTGGGCGGCAACTTCGCGGTGGGTATCGTCGTCTTCGTGATTCTGATGATCATCAACTTCATGGTGATCACGAAGGGCGCGGGCCGGATCGCCGAAGTGGGCGCGCGCTTCACGCTCGATGCCATGCCCGGCAAGCAGATGGCCATCGACGCCGACCTGAACGCCGGCCTCATCAACGAGGAAACCGCGAAGAAGCGCCGCCAGGGCGTGGCGCAGGAAGCCGAGTTCTACGGTTCCATGGACGGCGCGAGCAAGTTCGTGCGCGGCGACGCCATCGCGGGCTTGCTGATCATGGTGATCAACGTCGTAGGCGGGCTGATTGTCGGCATGCTCCAGCACGACATGGACTTCAGCCACGCGGCGACCAACTACACGCTGCTGACCATCGGCGACGGCCTCGTGGCGCAGATCCCTTCGCTCATCATCTCGACGGCAGCCGGCGTGATCGTGTCGCGCGTCGCGACCGAGGAAGACATCGGCACCCAGCTGACGGGACAGTTGTTCCAGAATCCCCGCGTGCTGATGATTACGGGCGTGATCATCGGCATCATGGGCCTGATCCCCGGCATGCCGCACTTCGCGTTCATGCTGCTCGGCGGCGGCCTGATCTATGCCGCGCGCTCGATGAACAAGCGCGCCGAAGCGAAGAAGAAAAGCGCCGTCACCGATGTCACACCGCTCGCTGCAAGCGCGGCGGCCACCTCGGCCGAGAATGCGGAAGCCAGCTGGGAAGATGTCGCGCTCATCGATCCGCTCGGACTGGAAGTGGGCTATCGCCTGATTCCGCTCGTCGACAAGAACGCCGATGGCGAACTGCTCAAGCGCATCAAGGGCATCCGCAAGAAGTTCGCGCAGGAAATCGGCTTTCTGCCGCCGGTCATTCATATTCGCGACAATCTCGAACTGCGCCCGAACGGCTACCGCATTGCGCTGAAGGGCGTGGAAGTGGGCGTGGGCGAAGCGTTCCCGGGACAGTGGCTCGCAATCAACCCCGGCCAGGTTTCGGCGGCACTGCCCGGCGCCCAGACGCAGGACCCGGCGTTCGGCCTGCCGGCGGTGTGGATCGACACCAATCTGCGCGAGCAGGCTCAGGTGTACGGCTACACGGTGGTGGATGCGAGCACGGTGGTCGCGACGCACCTGAATCATCTGGTGGTCACGCACGCGGCCGAATTGCTCGGACGCCAGGAAGTGCAGGCGCTGCTGGAGCGCATCGGCAAGGACACGCCGTCGCTCACGGAAGACCTCGTGCCGAAGGTGATTTCGCTGACGACGCTGCAAAAGGTGCTGCAGAATCTGCTCGACGAAAGCGTGCCGATCCGCGACATGCGCACCATTCTCGACGCGCTTCAGGAACACGCTCCGAAGCTTTCCGACGCTCACGACCTGACTGCCGCGGTGCGTCTTGCGCTGGGCCGCGCGATCTCGCAGCAATGGTATCCCGGCAACGACGACCTCCAGGTGATGGGACTCGATCCGACGCTGGAGCGCGTGTTGTCGCAGGCGTTGTCCACCGGCACGAATCCGGGACTGGAGCCCGGACTCGCGCAGACGCTGATGAACTCGACCCAGAACGCGATGATGCGTCAGCAGAACCTCGGACTGCCGCCGGTGCTGCTGGTGCAACATTCGCTGCGCGCGATGCTTGCGCGCTTCCTGCGCCGCAGCCTGCCGCAGCTGAAGGTGCTGTCCTATGCCGAAGTGCCCGATACGCGCAACGTGAAGGTGGTCAACCTGATTGGCGCGTAATCAGACGACGGTGAATCTGCGCTCCTGCGCCGACGTGTCCGAGATATACAGTCTGAGCGGATGGCCCTCGTCATCCAGATCCGCTTTCGCAAGGAAGCAGATGGAATGGCGGGAAGCCATGGCCTCGACGTAGCGGTTCTTAGGGCGGTTGAACGCGGGATCGACCACGATGGCGGGAAGCCGCGCACTGCCTCCTTCGAGCGTGACCCGGCACGCGCCGGTGGTCATGTCGAACTGCGAAATCACGCCGACATAAGTCTCGAGATGCTCCGAGAGCTTGCGTCCCGCGTGTGCAAAAGTCCGCTTGTGCGTGCGATTCAGGCTCATGAAACACGCGCCATCCAGGTGGAGGTCGATGCGCTCGCATGAGCGCTCGATAGGACTCAGCGCCTGACGCGCGGCGGGTTGCAGGATGTCGGTGAGCTTGTCGATGGAGGCCATCATCTTGTCGACCGTCGTGGCCAGTCTGGTCATGTTGAGTTCGTTGCTCAGCATCGACCGTTGCAATGCTTCATTCAGGTATTTCATATTGCCTTGATCGCGTCGGGATAGAACGTACTGAATCACGGCGGCAAGCACAGCGCCAAACGCACCAGACCACAGTTCCTTGCTCGTTGCCATGCTTTTCACCATTGCCAGGACTTCGAAACAATGATGCTCGTCTACCGGGAGCGAGACGACACTGACATCGAGTGCATCGAAGTGAAAGGGCAGTCTACCCGTCGCGAGCACGCTCGCACATAGCGAAATGACGCGCGCGAAGCCTTGAATCGATTCTCCCAGCTGATTCAGATCTATCTCATGCGCGATAGCATCATAGCCTTGATAGCGAACGCTGAGAATGCACAGTTTGTTTTCGATGTTGCCACGTGCGACGTCAAGCATTGTTTGCTCCGCATGCCAGTTATGACGTCATGCTAAGCAACTGAGGCGGATTCGAACATCCACCGAACGGCCAGCTTGCGCCGGGCCTCAACACTCGACAATATTCACCGCAAGCCCGCCGCGCGACGTTTCCTTGTACTTGGTCTTCATGTCGGCGCCGGTTTCGCGCATGGTCTTGATCACCGAATCGAGCGAGACATAGTGCGAACCGTCGCCGCGCATCGCCATGCGCGCCGCGTTGACGGCCTTCACCGAGCCCATGGCATTGCGTTCGATGCAGGGAATCTGCACCATGCCGCCCACCGGATCGCAGGTGAGCCCGAGGTTGTGCTCCATGCCGATTTCCGCTGCGTTCTCCACCTGCGCGGGCGTGCCGCCGAGCACGGCCGCGAGGCCGCCCGCCGCCATCGAACACGCCACGCCCACTTCGCCCTGGCAGCCCACTTCCGCGCCCGAAATCGACGCGTTCATCTTGTAAAGGATGCCGATAGCCCCGGCCGTCAACAGGAAGTCGATGATGCCCTGCGGGTTCGAGCCAGGCACGAAGCGGTCGTAATAGTGCAGCACGGCCGGGATGATGCCGGCTGCGCCATTGGTCGGCGCGGTCACGACGCGTCCGCCTATCGCGTTTTCCTCGTTCACCGCGATCGCATAGAGGTTGATCCAGTCGATCATCGACAGCGGATCGCGCAGCGCCAGCTCCGGCTTGCTCGCCAGCGCCTTGTACAACTGCGGCGCGCGGCGCTTCACCTGGAACGGTCCGGGCAGATGCCCTTCGGCTTCGGGATTGCCGATGCCGCAGCCCCGCGCGACGCAATCCTGCATCACGTCCCAGATGCGCAGCAGGCCCGCGCGGATCTCGTCCTCGCTGCGCCAGACGCATTCGTTTTCCCACATCAGCCGGGCGATGGAGTGCCCCGACTCAACGCACATCCTCATCAATTCGTCGCCGGTCTGGAACGGAAACGGCAATTGCTCGTGCGCCGTCAGCACCGCGGTATTCGCCGCGCCCGCCGTCACCACGAAACCGCCGCCCACCGACAGATAGGTGGCCTCGCGCAGCAACGCGCCGCTTGCATCGAACGCGTACAGCTTCATGCCGTTCGGATGCTCGGGCAGTGCCTGCCGGTAGAACGCGATGTTCTCCCTGATCGTGAAGGGCAGCTTGTGATGGCCGAGCAGCGCCAGTGTCTTCGACGCGCGCACCTGGTCGAGACGCGCCGAAATCGTGCCGGCATCGACGGTATCGGGCGCGTCGCCCATCAGGCCCAGCATCACGCCGCGATCGGTGCCATGGCCCTTGCCGGTCGCGCCGAGCGAGCCGTACAACTCGCATTTCACCGACGCCACCGCGTCCAGCAGCGCGTCGCGCTCGAGCCCCTGGGCGAACAACAAGGCCGCGCGCATCGGACCGACCGTGTGCGAGCTCGACGGTCCGATGCCAATCTTGAAGAGGTCGAATACGCTGACTGCCATGACTGCTCCTGCGTGAGAGTTAGCGCGCCGGCAGCGGCAGACACACCGCGAGCCACGCGGGCGGCGTCGGCGCGAGCCGCAGCGCCACCGGCGCGTAGCGGCCGTCGAGACGCGCCGCCAGATGAAAGAGTTCTGCCGCGTTTTTAGGATCCCACGGACCCGAGAAGCCCGGCAAACCGGCCTCGCGGCGCTTGGCGTCGAAAGGGACGGTCGAACGCACGAATTCCTCGTGCGTCTTCGTGCCGAGCGCATACGGCGTGAGCCAGTTGAGCGCGACAGCGAGCGTCGCCCCCGACTGCGCGCGTTCCGGCAGCCAGTTGCGGTTGTGGCGGCGCGCGGCCAGCGCCGCCGTGACGAGCGGCTGAAGGTCGTAGGTCACGTAGTGAAGCGCATCGCGTTCGGCGAAATCGACCGTCGAGCCATCCGGCGCGATGTTGTCGCCGATATGCTCGACGAACAGCCGCTGCGCCGCGTTGATGAGCTTGCGGTCGTCGATGGTGAACGCGCCCATCGCCACCAGTTTCACGCGATGACTCTGCCAGTTGTTGCGATACGTGCCGGTGAGCGGACGCGGCTGCTTGTCGATGTCGTTGATGTAACCGGTCACGAGCTTCGTGATGAAGGCGTTCGCGGCATTGCGCGTCTTGACCGGCAGCGCGCTCGCCGTCAGGTCGTAGGCGAGGATCAGCGACTCGAAGTTGGTCTCGTCGATCGGGTTGAAGCTCGGCTGATACGTGGTGGTCCACGCGAACAGGAAACGGTCCACCAGACGCAGGTACCGCTCGTCGCCGGTGGCGCGCCAGGCGAGCGCCGCGTCGCGCATCAGGCTTAAGTCCTTCTCGGCCTCGATGCTCTCGTCGCGAATGCCCTCGTGCGGCAACGTGCCCTCGGTGTGCAGCTTCGCGCGCGCCTTCGGCTGGTCGTTGACGTGTGACTGAACCATCTTCACGAGCGCCCGCACGCCGGGATCGGCATTGGTGCGCTCGCTCGTCTGCATCGCGGGCGCGGCGCAGAAGTTCATCGCCGCATGCGCAGCCGGCGCGGCCAGCGTCAGCGCGCACAGCACAGCCAGCCGTTCGCGTGGCCTGAAACGGCCTTCGTTCACCTCTCGCACCTTCGGCGCCATGCGTACTCCTTGATTGGCTTGGGTCCGGGGTGTGATGTTAGCCGTTCTGACGCGCACCGCAAAACCGCCCGACAATGCTTGACCATTCGGGCGGCTCGCCGGCTCTAGGCCGTACTCATTCAGCGTAATCCGAAATCGGTACGCATGAACACATCAGGTTGCGGTCGCCATAGGCGTTGTCCGCGCGGCCCACTGGCGACCAATACTTGCGCGTCACCAGCGACTTGAGCGGATACGCTGCCGCCTCGCGCGTGTACTTGTGGTCCCACGCGTCCGCCGTGACGACTGCGGCGGTGTGCGGCGCGTGTTTCAGCACGTTGTCGTCGCGATCGGCGCGGCCTTCCTCGACGGCGCGAATCTCTTCACGAATGGCGATCATCGCGTCGATGAAGCGGTCGAGCTCTTCCTTCGATTCGGATTCGGTCGGCTCCACCATCAGCGTGCCGGGGACCGGGAAGCTCATGGTCGGCGCGTGGAAACCGTAGTCGATCAGGCGCTTGGCCACGTCTTCCACCGAGATGCCGCTGGATTCCTTGATCGGACGCACGTCGAGAATGCACTCGTGCGCGACGAGCCCGCCCGCGCCGCTGTACAGCACCGGATAGTGCGGCGCGAGGCGCTTCGCGACATAGTTGGCCGCGAGGATCGCGCTTTCGGTGGCGGCCGTCAGGCCTTGCGCGCCCATCATCGCGATGTACATCCAGGAGATCGGCAGGATGGCAGCCGAGCCATACGGCGCCGACGACACAGCGCCGATGCCCGCTTCGTCGCGCTGGTAGCCGGTCGAGACCTGATTGGGCAGGAACTTGGCCAGATGTGCGCCGACCGCGACCGGACCCACGCCCGGTCCGCCGCCGCCGTGCGGAATGCAGAAGGTCTTGTGCAGGTTCAGGTGCGAGACGTCGCCGCCGAACTGGCCGGGCGCGCACAGGCCGACCATCGCGTTCATGTTGGCGCCGTCCACGTACACCTGGCCGCCGTGCGCGTGCACGATCTCGCAGATTTCCCGCACATTGCGCTCGAACACGCCGTGGGTCGACGGATACGTGATCATGATCGCCGCGAGATTCGCCGAATGCTTTTCGGCCTTCGCCTTCAGATCGTCGATATCGACGTTGCCGTTCGCATCGCACGCCACCACGACGACCTGCATGCCGGCCATTTGCGCCGACGCCGGATTCGTGCCGTGCGCCGATGCCGGGATCAGGCACACACTGCGATGACCTTCGCCGCGCGACTCGTGATACGCATGAATGATCAACAGGCCGGCGTACTCGCCCTGCGAGCCGGCGTTCGGCTGCAAGGACACCGCCGCGTAGCCCGTGCATGCAACCAGCATCTGTTCCAGCTGATCGATCATCGTGCGATAGCCGACCGTCTGTTCGGCAGGCGCGAACGGATGAATCTGCGCAAACTCGGGCCACGTGACCGGCAGCATTTCCGACGTGGCGTTGAGCTTCATCGTGCAGGAGCCGAGCGGGATCATCGTGCGGTCGAGCGCGAGATCCTTGTCCGCGAGGCTGCGCAGATAGCGCAGCATTTCATGCTCGGAATGGTGTCGATTGAAGACCGGGTGCGTCAGGTAGTCGCTCGTGCGCTGCAGTTCGGCCGGCAGTGAAACGGACGCAGCTTCGTCGAGCGCGTCGATGTCGAACGTTTCGGTCTTGCCCGCGACTTCCGCAAACAGCGCGAACAGCTTCAGCAAGTCATCGCGCGTCGTGGTTTCGTCGAGCGACACGCCCACGCACGTCGCGCTCACGCGGCGCAGATTGACGTGCGCGGCGTAGGCGGCCTGATGCAGCGCGGTCGTGCTGGCGCCGCTTTCGATCGTCAGCGTGTCGAAGAAGGATTCATTGGCCAGCGTATAGCCCAGCTTGCGCAGACCGCCCGCGAGGATGGACGCGACCCGGTTCACCCGTTGCGCGATCGTCCGGAGACCCTGCGGGCCGTGATAAACCGCGTACATGCTCGCCATGATCGCGAGCAGCGCCTGCGCCGTGCACACGTTCGAGGTCGCTTTTTCGCGGCGGATATGCTGTTCGCGCGTCTGCAGCGCGAGACGCAGCGCGGAATTGCCCTGCGCGTCGACGGTCACGCCTACAAGACGGCCCGGCATCTGGCGCTTGAATTCGTCGCGCACCGCCATGAAGGCGGCATGCGGGCCGCCGAAGCCGACCGGCACGCCGAAGCGCTGCGTATTGCCGATGGCCACGTCCGCGCCCCACTCGCCCGGCGGCGTGATGAGCGTCAGCGCGAGCAGATCCGCCGCCGCGATCACATGACCGCCCGCGGCGTGAATCGCTTCGGCGAGCGCGCGGTAGTCGTGCACGTCGCCGTTCGCGCCCGGATACTGGAGCAGCACGCCGAAGGCATTCGCACTCGCGGCGTCCGCGGCGGGACCGACCTTCACTTCGATGCCCGCCGGCTTCGCGCGCGTCTTCACCACTTCGATGGTCTGCGGCAGGACGTCGTCGGCGACATAGAACACGTTCGACTTCGGCTTGCCCACGCGTTGCAGCAGCGTCATGGCTTCCGCGGCGGCGGTGGCTTCGTCGAGCAGCGATGCGTTCGCCATCGCAAGGCCGGTCAGGTCCATCACCATCTGCTGGAAGTTGAGCAGCGCCTCGAGACGGCCTTGCGAGATTTCCGGCTGATACGGCGTATAGGCCGTGTACCACGCCGGGTTTTCGAGCACGTTGCGCAGGATCACGCCCGGCGTGTGCGTGCCGTAGTAACCCTGGCCGATGTAAGTCCGGAACACCAGATTCTCGTCCGCCAGCTTGCGCAGCGACGCGAGCGCTTCCGCCTCGCTTTTCGGCTGCGTGAACGCGCCGAGCGGCAACGTTTCCTTGCGGCGGATCGATTCAGGAATCACCGCGTCGATGAAGGCCGCGCGCGAGGCGAAGCCAAGCGCGTCGAGCATCGCGCGCTGGTCTGCTTCATCGGGGCCGATGTGCCGTTCCGCAAACGCGTCGTGGCGTTCGAGCGCGGCGAGTGACAGGGAGGTGCGGTTCATCAGGCGATCCGGGTGTTCGAGCTTCATGAGAATTCCTGCGAGAAGCGGCTTTCCTCGAGGAAAACCGCCTTCGTCCAAGTGAGAAAGTTATTCGCCGATCGACTGGCCGTAGCCCGCGGCGTCGAGCAGCTTGTCGAGACCGTCATTGCTGGACGGCTTGATCTTGAAGAGCCAGCTTTCGTACGGCGCGCCGTTGACCTGGTCCGGCGCGGCAGCCAGCGCGTCGTTCGAGGCGACGATCTCGCCCGACACCGGCGCGTAGATGTCGGAGGCGGCCTTCACCGATTCGATGACCGCAATGGCATCGCCCGCCGCGACGCTCTTGCCGGCTGCCGGCAGTTCGACGAACACGATGTCGCCGAGCGCTTCCTGCGCGTGATCGGTGATGCCGACGGTCAAGGTGCCGTCGGACTCGGTGCGGACCCATTCGTGCGATTCGGTGTATTTCAGATCGGCCGGGATGCTCATTGGATGCTCCTTGCGTGATGCGTTCGTGAGGTTCTTGATCGGAGGAAACGGGCGCAGCGGCTTGATGCCTTGTCTGATGCACTTGCCTCAGGACAGATCCACGAGGACCTTGCCGTTGCGCACGAACGGAAGTTTTACCACGCGCGCCGGGACTTGCTTGTCACGAATCACGACCTGCACCGTGTCGCCGGCGGCAACGGCGGCGGGCACGCGCGCAAACGCGATCGACTCCTGCATCGACGGCGAAAACGTGCCGCTCGTGATCTCGCCTTCACCGTGCTGCGACAGCACTTTCTGGTGGGCGCGCAGCACGCCGGCCGCGCGGCCGTTCTCCTTCATCAGCACCAGTCCGACGAAGTTCGCCTGCGCGCCGTTTGCTTCCAGCGCGCTGCGGCCGACGAAGTCGCGCTCGCTTTTGAGATCGACCGTCCAGGCGAGGCCGGCGTCGAGCGGCGAGACGGTGTCGTCCATGTCCTGGCCGTAGAGATTCATGCCGGCTTCCAGGCGCAACGTGTCGCGCGCGCCGAGCC
This sequence comes from Caballeronia sp. LZ043, assembly GCF_031451075.1. Lineage (NCBI taxonomy): Bacteria > Pseudomonadati > Pseudomonadota > Betaproteobacteria > Burkholderiales > Burkholderiaceae > Caballeronia > Caballeronia sp. LZ043. Next base: position 2,760,203 of record NZ_JARUXT010000001.1, read on the forward strand.
CGGCGGGCTTCACGCCGGCATCGCGCAGCGCGTTCCACAGGGCTTCGACGTGCGTCGCGGGCACGACGATCTCGAAACCGTCTTCACCGGTATAGCCGGTGCGCGCGAGCATGACTTCGCCGAATGCCGTCGACGGAAAGCGGACCGCGTTGAACGGCTTGATCGATTCGGTTTGTGCGCGGGCATCAGGCAGCACGTGCCAGACTTTTTCGCGGGCGTTCGGACCCTGCACGGCGATGATCGCCAGATCGCGGCGCGGCGTGATGGAGAGGTTGAACTCGCCTGCGGCGTTCAGTTGCCCGAACCAGGCGATGTCCTTCTCGGCGGTGCTCGCATTCACGACGACGCGAAAGCTCGTCTCGGAGAAGTAATAGACGATCAGGTCGTCGATGACGCCGCCGTCGCCGTTGAGCAGGCAGGAATAGAGTGCGCGGCCGGGTGTCGTGAGTTTGTCGACGTTGTTGGCGAGGGCGTACTTGAAGAAGTCGCGGACGGCTTCGCCCTCGAAATCGACGACGCGCATGTGGGAGACGTCGAACATGCCGGCATCGGTGCGGATGGCGCGATGCTCGTCGATCTGCGAACCGTAGTTGACGGGCATGTCCCAGCCGCCGAAATCGACCATGCGCGCGTTCAGCGCGAGATGGGCGGCGTGCAGGGGCGTGTGTTGAAGGTCGGTCATCGGGGCCTCGGTTCGCGAAACAAAAAAGGCCACGCAGCGCACTATTCGCCTGCCGGATGAGCCTTTCGTGCTGTCGAACAGCGCGCAAGGCTTATGCCGCGACGATTGCGATGCGTGACCCCTCTGTCCTCGGTACCTGAGAGATTGCGCGAACCGTGCACGGTCGTGCTGCGGTTCATCGCGCGCCCCTTCGGTGGGCAACTGGCTTCGCTATAGAAGCCGCTGCCGCTCTCCAGAGTGCGAGGAAATGATTCCTCGACGCCGTCGGTCCTTTTGCCTGAGAGTTTGCGGGTATGCCCCTTCGGCGGCGCGGCGACACTGCCTGAGCAGCGGCCACGCGCTCTCCCGACGCGTGCGGCAGAATTTACGCGACCGAATTGGGGTTGTCAAACTGATCCGGGGGCGGAATGGGTGGGGGCGGACATTTGGGGGCGCATCAGGATGGCGCTCGGCCGTTGGGGCGACGCAGGCGCCGCTGCCGATCAGGAAACGGCGGCCTGAGTGCGTTCGACGTGCGCCCGGAAAGCGTCTGCCCGAGGGACAAACGCACGGCAATTTGCCAGAAGGTCCGTGGCCTGAGACTGTGTGAACGATTCAGCGAGCCGATAGTCCGCATCTGTCCTCACGCGCTTGAGATCGATCAGTGAATAGGCCAGCGATCGTCCTTTCATGCCGCCTGCCTTGAGTCGCTCAGTGAGCTTGACGTGCCCACCACAAAGCTGCGGATTGGGGGGCAGGCAATGATCCGCCACGACGAGCGCCTTGTGGTAGGCGGCGTAATAAGCGCGCGAGGCGCCCGCGCGCCATTCACATTCGTGACTGCCCGCCGACAACTGTTCCGCCAGCGTCAATAGATCATCGACTTCGATACTCACCGTTCAACCTCGATGGACAAACCTGCCGGTATATAGGACGCAAATGGGCGGCACGCGAAAGTGATGGCTTCAGGATGAGCGTTCTCGAAGCGTTCGGTCAACGTGTCCGCTATCGCGCAATTCACGCTGGCGCAACGGCTTGCGGATTGATCGACGAAGAGCTCGTATCGCATGGAATGGTCCGGATAAACCACGACGGTGGTTTGTCTTATGACACAGTCTTCCTCGCAGATGGCCGCGATGGCCGATTCCAACAGAGCCAGGCGTAGCTCGATGCCGACATTACTTTTCTGAAGCCGCTCGACAATTCCCTCGATGGATACAAAAAATGCATCGACTTCAGTGAGTGCGCTGTGATTTTCCTGAGCAAGAACGATCCTTGCCGCATCTTCGAAATGCAATGCTCCGAAAAGCACACGCGCAGCATTCACCTTGAACCGAGCGTCATCGCCTGCGTTCGCGACTACCCGGCGCGCATAATTGACAGCGAGACGCGGCATGCCGACATTGTTCAAGAGCGAGGCCGCATTGCCCAGAATCATCACATCGTGTTTCGCGAGTGCCTGAGCGGCTTCGATACACCGTATGCACTGGCTCCGGTCGCCGCGCAGAAATGCGGCAAATGCCAGAATCAGCCAGCACATTTCCCGCTGCTGCGCACCCCTTTCAAGAAGCGCTTGGGCATCTCGCTCAATACGCCTTATCCGGAAAGCATTGCCATTCGTCGTGATCGTCATGTCGATCACTTCGCTGAGCCATTCCGTCGTGGCGAGTTTTGGAAGATTCAAGGACGACTGCTCCGGATTTCCGATTCATGATCTGCGCTGATACTAGCAGCGCAATCGAACCAAACCGCCATCTCGAAAAAAATCAGAAATAACGCCTGCCGGAATACACGAAAGGCGCGAAGCAGGCAGCAATGCCGCCCGTTTCACGCCTTTCGATTATCCCCCGCCCTCACGCCCTCACAAACGCCACGCTCCGCCCTTCGCGATCGCTCTGCATCGCCAGCTCGATGATCGTCATCGTATCCACCGCGTCCTGCGGCGATACGGGGAACGGCTTGCCATCCTGGATTGACGCCGCCAGCGCCCGGTAGAACTCGATGTACGCGCCATCCTTCGTTGCGAATTCATGGCGCAGATCGTGATCGCCGTCCACTTCGCGCAGCAGGCCCGGTGGGTTCTTGCCGAACTCCGGATTGCCCGGCCGCATGCCGGCCCGCAATTGATCTTCCTGCGTATCCAGCCCGCTCTTCACGTAGCTGCCGCGCGTGCCGTGAACCGCAAAACGCGGCGGCTCGAGCGCCGCGAGCGCGCTTGCGTGCAGGATCACTTGCTTGTCGTCGTAGCCGAGCACGAGATGTACGTAATCCGGTGCATGCGCGTGATCGCGATGCGTCTTGACGAACGCCGTCACCGTCTCCGGTGCGCCGAACAAGGTCAGCGCCTGGTCGATCAAATGCGGCCCCAGATCGAACAGCAGACCGCCGCCGCGCGCCGCTTCCTCGCGCCAGCGTTGCGGAACCTTGGGGCGGAAGCGGTCGAAGTGCGATTCGTAGTGCGCGATGCGCCCGAGCCGCCCGCTTTCGATCAAGCCGCGCAACGTCATGAAATCGCCGTCCCAGCGGCGATTGTGGAACGGGGCGAACAGCAGCCCCTTCTGGCGGGCAAGATCGGCAAGCGTGCGGGCATCGGCGGCGCTGAGCGTGACGGGTTTGTCGACCACCACATGCTTGCCCGCCGACAGCGCGCGGTGCGCGAGGTCGAAGTGCGTGTCGTTCGGCGTCGCGATGACGACGCACTGAAGGCCCGGAACGGCCAGCAGCGCGTCGAGGTCCGCCACGATTTGCGCGTCGGGATAGTCGGCCTGTGCGCGCTCGGCCTGGCTGGTCGCGATGGCGGTCACTTCGGCGCGGCCGCAATGCTCGATGACGGGCGCGTGAAACGTCGCGCCGGCGAGGCCATAGCCCATTACGCCGACTTTCAGTGCTGAACTCATGCGGGCATCCTGTCGTGGAAAGCGGTTTGATATTGTGGCACGCCCGCAGCCCGTGCTTCACGCCCTCCGACCGTAAGCAGGGCCGGAACCGGGCGCTTGGCATCGTGTTAACATCGCGCACTCCTTCATGCGGCGGCTGCATGCCGCGCGCCTCAGAATCCAAAGCCCAGAACGATGTCCGCAGGTCTGAACGCCGCGCAAAACGAAGCCGTGCGCTATCTCGATGGTCCCTGTCTCGTGCTCGCCGGCGCAGGCAGCGGCAAGACACGCGTGATCACGCAGAAGATCGCGCATCTGATCGAGGGGCGCGGCTTCGAGCCGAGGCACATCGCCGCGCTCACGTTCACGAACAAAGCCGCGCTCGAAATGCGCGAGCGCACCGCCAAGCTGCTCGAAGGCAAGACGCTCACGGCACCGGGCAAGGAAGGCCGCCGGATTCCTGTCAATCAGTTGACCATCTGCACGTTTCACTCGCTCGGCGTACAGATCATGCGGCAGGAGGCGGAGCACGTCGGCCTGAAGCCGCAGTTCTCGATCATGGACTCCGACGATTGTTTCGGCATGGTCCAGGAGCAGCTCGGCACCACGGACAAGGGGCTGATCCGCAAGATCCAATCGATCATCTCGCTGTGGAAGAACGCGATGGTGTCGCCCGATCAGGCGTCGGTGCTCGCCAGCAACGAGGATGAACATCAGGCAGCGATTGTCTATCGCAGCTACGCGGCCACGCTGCATGCCTATCAGGCGCTCGATTTCGACGATCTGATCCTGCGCCCGGCGCAACTGTTCGCGCAGAACGAGCAGGTGCGCGACAAGTGGCAGAACCGTCTGCGCTACCTGCTGATCGACGAGTACCAGGACACCAACACCTGCCAGTACGAACTGGTGAAGCTGCTGGCCGGACCGCGCGCCGCGTTCACGGCCGTGGGCGACGACGATCAGGCCATCTACGGCTGGCGCGGCGCGACGATCGAGAATCTCGCGCAGCTCGGCAAGGACTTTCCGAAGCTGCACGTCATCAAGCTGGAGCAGAACTATCGCTCGACGGTGCGCATCCTGACCGCGGCGAACAACGTCATCGCCAACAATCCGAAACTGTTCGAGAAGAAGTTGTGGTCCGAGCACGGCATGGGCGACACGATCACCGTCACCGGCTGCAACGACGAAGAGCATGAGGCGGAATCCGTCGTGTTCCGGCTCTCGGCGCACAAGTTCGAGCGACGCACGCAGTTCCGCGATTACGCGATTCTCTATCGCGGCAACTTCCAGGCGCGCATCTTCGAACAGGTGCTGCGCCGTGAACGCATTCCGTATGTGCTGTCGGGCGGGCAATCGTTCTTCGACAAGGCCGAGATCAAGGATCTGATCGCGTATCTGCGGCTGATCGCGAATCCCGACGACGATCCTGCGTTCATCCGCGCGATCACGACGCCGCGCCGGGGCGTCGGCAACACGACGCTCGAAGCGCTCGGGGCGTTCGCGGGCGCGGCGAAGGTGTCGCTGTTCGAGGCCGTGTTCATGGGCGGCATCGAGGCGCGTCTGTCGGCGCGGCAGGTCGAGCCGCTGCGCACGTTCTGCGAGTGGATACGCCGGCTGTCCGACCGCGCCGCGCGCGATCCGGCCAGCGAAGTCCTCGATGACATGATGGAGGCCATTCACTACGAGTCGTATCTCTACGATGCCTACGATGAACGGCAGGCGCAGTCGAAGTGGCAGAACGTGCTCGAGTTCCTCGAATGGCTGAAGCGCAAGGGCACCAAGCCCGAAGCCGCGCCGGGCACGGAGCAGACCGGCTTCGACACCGCCGACGGTCTCGCCGACGAAGGCAAGAACCTGCTCGGACTGATCCAGACCGTCGCGCTGATGTCGATGCTCGAAGGCAAGGAAGAGGATCCGGATGCGGTGCGCCTGTCGACGGTGCATGCGTCGAAGGGGCTGGAGTATCCGCACGTGTTCCTGGTGGGTGTCGAGGAAGGCATCATGCCGCATCGCGGCGGCTCGGACGAAGACACGCCCGTCGATGATGCGCGCATCGAGGAAGAACGCCGTTTGATGTATGTCGCGATCACGCGGGCGCAGCGCAGCCTGCATCTGAACTGGTGCAAGAAACGCAAGCGGGCGCGGGAGACGGTGGTGTGCGAACCGTCGCGCTTCATTCCCGAGATGCTGCTCGACGACGCGCCGCCGCCGACTGCCGATGAAGCGCCGCTGTCGCCGAAGGACCGGATGGCGATGCTCAAGGCGATGCTGCAGAAGAGCTGATCGCCGCTGTCGGGTTCATTCAGTGCATTCGAAAAAAACCCTGCGACACTCGCGTGCGCAGGGTTCTTTGCTTTGCGGCCTGGCCTCTTACTTCGACGCGTTCACCATGTAGTCGACGGCGGCCTTGACATCGGCGTCCGGCGCATTCGATCCGCCCTTCGGCGGCATCGCGCCCTTGCCGTGCAGCGCGTAGTTGTAGACGGTGTCCATCGGCTCTTTCAGACGCGGCGCCCAGGCAGCCTTGTCGCCGAACTTCGGGGCGCCGAGCACGCCGGCCGCGTGACACGCCTGGCAGACCTGCTCGTAGAGCGCCTTGCCGGCTTGCGCGGCGTCGGCGCTTTGGGCGCCCGCGGCCGGAGCCGGCGCGGCCTGCGGTACCGACGCCAACGCGGCGACGGCGGCTGCGGCCTGTGCGTTGTCGTTGGAACTCGCGGCCGCCGGTGCGGAAGCAGCGCCGGCTGCGCTTGCCGCGGCGCCCGGCGCCGGTTGCGCGGGTTCCGCGAACTTGGCGCCGCCGTTGTTTGCCATGTAGACGACAGCGCGCGCGATTTCGAAGTCGCTGTAGTCGTCGGGATTCGTGCCGCCGCGGGCGGGCATCGCGCCCTTGCCGTTGAGCGCGTTGTGCAGCAGCGTGTCGTAGCCTTCGCTGATGCGCGGCGCCCACGCGCCGGCATCGCCGAACTTGGGCGCGCCGGCGGTGCCGGCGGCGTGACAGGCGGAGCAGACGGCCTTGAAGACTTCCTCGCCGGTTTTGTAGACGCGCGGGGCATTGGCGTCGCGGACATCGACCTGGGCGGCGGGCGCGATGCGCTCCTTCACGGAGGCTTCGATATCGGTGCCTGCGCCGGTGCGCGTCGAGTTGTTCACATAGACGGCGAGCAGAATGATGATGGCGACTGGAATGCCGAATCCCGCAATGATCGCGACGATGAGTTGACCAGGCGTCTTGATCGGGGCTCCGTGGGGTGCTTCGCTCATGCTTGTCTCGTCTCCCGTTTTTTGGTGTGAGTCGGTTCAGTGACAGCGTGACAGCTACCGCATGCATTGCCTTGGCGCTCAGACCGTGCGCCGAGACAAGCCGTGGGGAAAGGCTCGGTCGATTATAGACGGAACGTTTGGACGGCGGCACAGGGCAGCAGCACGACCGGACGGGCGTTTACCCGAATCGTGTGATGCTTGTGGCGCACGCGGGCATTGAGATTGCACCGCCGCGCGATGGACGGAGTCATGGAAAACAGGTATCCTCTCGGATTCGCGTGGGCCTTGCAGCTGGCTTTCTTTGAGCCGCTTGCCTTGTTACCTTGTCAAATAAGCAGCCCACCGCCGATGCGCCCGTAGCTCAATGGATAGAGTACTGCCCTCCGAAGGCAGGGGTTGCTGGTTCGATCCCAGCCGGGCGCACCAATCTCAAGCCCCCCGCTACCCCCCACCCGTCGTCCCCCATCCGAACTCCAGTTCCGCCAGCCATCTCCGGTAAGCCACCGACATCCGGTCGCACTTCTGATGCAACTCCGCATCGAGTTCCAGCGGCAAGCGCTTCGGCCATTGCGATTCGACGATCGGCGTGTCCTGCAGCAGGATCTCCATATTGAAGTCATAAAGCTCCCGATCGCTGTGCGTCGAGTCGTCTTCATGAACGGAGACGAGCCACGCCCGCGTTTCCGTCTCCGACACCGGCGACGCCACCAGCATGATGTGCAGCGCGCCCTGCCCGCCGGCGGCCATCTTCGTGAGGCTCGCAATCAACGGCCGCCTGACGCGATACACATAGTCGATCATCGCGCCGTCGTCCTGCCCCGGCATGCCGGCTGGTTGCCAGTAACGGCACTGCCGCGCTTCGAGACCGCCATCGACCGGAACGACTTCGTAATCGGGCACCTCGGTATGCGCCTGCTCGCCCAGAATCCCCGCGTGCACGAAAGAGAAATGGGCCATGTCGAGAAAATTCTCGACCACTCTCGGCGCCGATGACCTCACCGTCTGCGGTGCGAGATTGATGCGACGCCCGCCGGGCACATCGGCATCCGGATAAAAATCGAGCGCATACTCGGGCTCGCCGAAACACATCCAGACCACGCCGTACTTTTCGTCGCTGACAAAGGTCGTCGCGCAGGCGCGTTTCGGCGGACGCAGTGCGGGATTCGACGGGATATGCAGACACTGCCCCTCGATGTCATACCGCCAGCCGTGATAGGGACACGTGATCCAGTCGCGCGATACCGATCCGAGCGACAGTTGCGCCCCGCGATGCGGACAGTAGTCGCGCCACACATGCGCCGCGCCGAGACTGTCCCGCCACACGACGATGCGCTCATCCGCGACGATGAATCCTCGCGCCCCGCCCTCCGGCACGTCCTCACTGTTGCAGACCGCCAGCCATTCGCCTTGCAGGGAAGAAGCGTTGTTGTGCATTGTCATCAGCCGTAAGCAGGAAGACCGGGAAGAGTCAAAGAGTCCGCATTCGCCCCAACCGATCCTGCAGCGAGATCGCAAAAAGTAGCAGAATAGCGGGTCGCGCGACGGTGCAACCCGATGCACACCTTCACAGCGCCTCCCGCGACCGGGCCGCACATACGAGACAGCAGCACACCATAACAGCAAGAAATCACCAGCCAGGGGTTCATATGGAGCAGGCGCATCAACCGGCACGCCGGATCCAGGCTTTCATCGGGTCCGGGCACCGGAGTCCCGAACGGGAGCAGGCCACGCTTCGTGTCTGGATGGGAACAGCGGTGCTGCTCGCGTATGGCCTCTTCGCTTTGTGGCGCCCGTCGCACGATGCGTCGATGGTCGTGCGGCTCGTCGCCCTCTATGTGTCTTACGGCGCCCTGACGCTATTGGTCGTGAGCCGCGCGAGCGCCATGTCCGGAACGCGCCTGACGCTCACGACCATCGCCGATCAGGCCTTGCTCGGACTCGCGCTCGCGGCTGGCGGCGCCAGCGCGCTGCCGCTCATCTGGGTGATGTTCTGGTTCCTGATCGGCTCGGGATGCCGGTATGGCAAGCGCACGCTCGCGGTGTCCTGTACGACGGCGCTCATCGTGGTGATCGCGCTCGGCCTCGGGCAACCTTGGTGGCATGCCAACCTGCCGGCCGCGATCGGCCTGGGATTGAGCGTGCTGGGGGCTTCGGTGTATCTGAGCGTGCTCGTCGACCGGCTCGGCAAGCTCAATCTGGATCTCGCGCGCCAGGCGTCCACCGATCCGCTCACCGGCCTCTCGAATCGCTATGCGCTGGAGAAGATCGTCAATCGGGCGATGGCCGCGCCACCAACCAGCCAGGACGGCCACGACGCCGATGACGCCACCGCCCTGCTGCTGATCGACCTCGACGGTTTCAAGGAAGTGAACGACACCTACGGACACGCCGTCGGCGATGTGCTGCTGCAATCGTTCGCGCATCAACTCGAGGCGCGCCTGCGCAGGACCGATACCATCGCCCGGCTCGGCGGCGACGAATTCGTCGTGCTCGCGCATCAGGTGCGGGACCGCTCGGCGGTGCTCGCCGTGGCCGACAGCATCCACTCGGCGCTCGCCGCCATCACGTCGGTGCAGGAGCGGGCGGTATCGGTATCGGCGAGCATCGGCGCCTGCCTGCTGTCCGGCGCGACGATCGCGCGCCCGTCCGACATGAACACCGTGCTGCGCGCCGCCGACCGCGCCATGTATCGCGCCAAGAGTCTGGGCGCCGGCAAGACCGTGTTCGCCGAAACCCACGATTTCGAAACCAGCTAAACAAATGGCCCGCATCGCTGCGGGCCATTCGTCTCATGCGTCACGCGTCGAACGTCAGACTTACGCTTCGGCGCCGGTCCACGCCTGCTCGCGCAGCTTCGTGCGCAGACGCGCCACGGCCTGGCTGTGCAGCTGGCACACGCGCGACTCGCTCACTTCCATTACCGCGCCAATCTCGCGCAGGTTCAGGCCGCGCTCGTAGTACAGGCTCATCAGCAGCTTCTCGCGTTCCGGCAGCCGGTCGATGGCTTCGATCAGCGCGCCGCGCAGGCTGTCGTCCATCAGCGCGGACAGCGGATCCGAACGGTCGACGCAATAGCGGTCGAGGAACGGCTCGTCATCGGCGGAACGGTCGAAGTCTTCGTAATAGATCAGCTGCGCGCCGTGCAGGTCCTGCAACATCGACTGATATTCGTCGAGCGGCATCTTCATGTGTTCGGCGATCTCGGTCTCGCTGGCGGACCGGCCGAGGTTCTGCTCGACCTTGTGCACCGCCGATTCCACTTCGCGCGACGTCTTGCGCATGCTGCGCGGCAGCCAGTCGTTGGCGCGCAGCTCGTCGAGCATCGCGCCGCGAATCCGCTGGCTCGCATACGTCTCGAACTGCGCGCCCTGGTCTTCCTTGTAGCGGCCGGCCGCGTCCAGCAAGCCGATCATGCCGGCCTGGATGAGATCGTCGAGATCGACGCTCGCCGGCATCTTGGCGACGAGCTGAAGCCCCAGCCGGCGAACGAGCGGTGCATATTTCGTCAGCGTTTCGGACTGTGAGAGTTTGCCTTGGGCGTTATACATCTTGGTCACCTATCTTGATCACATCGACGCCGTGCTGCTCATGGCCATTTCGTGAAGCGCGGCCGCACGATGCGCCGTCTCCCGTCCGCCCTGCTCAGAGTCGCCAACCGGAATTCGCGCGTCCGCCTGGCCGTTCGCCGCACGCGCATACGGCGCGGGGCGCATCGGCCAGTGCAGGAGCTCCGCCGCAATCGCGCGGTAGTCGCGTGCCGCGGCCGTGGCCGGGAATGCTTCGACAGCGCAGCGTGAGAGTTCCTTTGCCCGAGCGACGCGCGCATCCTCGGACACATATCCCGCCTGCACCAGCGACACAGCCAGATACCGGCTTGCGACGCCCGACAGGTTGTCGAACGCGACCGCCGCATCGGCCGGGTTCTGCACGTGATTGATCAGCACGCGGAACTGGCCGATCGCATGGGCGTAGTGCAGACGCTTCATGCACGCATACGCCTCGGTGATCGCCGACGCGGCCACCCGCGTCACGACGAGAAAGTCATGCGCCTGCGCCGCGAGCGACGAGAGCGCGCCATACCGGTCCAGCTGCGCGTCGATCAGCACGATGTCCGCCGGACCGTCCAGCAACGCACGGCATTGCGCGGCGTCATGGCTGATGCGTTCATCACGCGGCGCCGCGAGCAGCGAAAAGCCGAACGGCGTGCGCCCGGCGGCCTCCGCGAGCGTGCTGCGGCCCGTCATCACCGCGGCAGCCGCGCCTGCATCCTCGATGCCGGTGAGTCGGCTGGCCGACGCCGCGTTGCGGTGCTCGTCGATCACAAGCACATCCTTGCCATGTACCGACAGCGCCGCGCCGAGATTCACCACCGTCGACGTGCAACCGATTCCCGCCGGGCCGCCCACGACCGCCACCACACGCGAGCCAGCTCGCGTGAGGAGCCGTCGCAGACCTTCTGCCTGGTCGAGCACGAACTTATCCAAAGTGCACCCCATGCATGTCGGTCGAGGCACGCGCGGACAGCGCGGAGAGCAGCGCGGGGACTTCTTCTTCGTTCGGCACGAACGGCGAGCCGTCGCGCGGAATGCAGAACGCGCTCTTGATGAGAAAACGCTTGGTCGCGACGTACAGGTTCTCCGGCACTTTCTGTCCGGTCGAGACGTAATGCACCGGCAGCTTGTAGCGGATCACCGTGTCGAGCACGCCGCCGAGATTGGTGGCTTCATCGAGCTTGGTCAGGATGCAGCCCGCGAGCGGCGGCTGGTCCGGCGCGCTCTTGTAGGCCTGCACGACTTCGTTCAGCGTGTCGCCGTGGCTCGTCGCGTTGAGCAGCAGGATGCGCTGCACCGGATGGCCCGCGCCGCACAGCATCGCAATCTGGTCGGAGACCATGCGGTCGCGCTGGCTCATGCCGATCGTGTCGATCAGCACGATATGTTTGTTACGCAGTTCGGACAGCGCCAGTTGCAGGTCGGCGCCGTCCTTCACCGCGTGCACCGACACGCCCAGGATCTTGCCGAAGATGCGCAGTTGCTCGTGCGCGCCGATCCGGTAGCTGTCGGTCGTGAGCAGCGCGACCTTGCTGGCGCCGAAGCGCATCACGCAGCGCGCCGCAAGCTTCGCCGTGGTGGTCGTCTTGCCGACGCCCGTCGGGCCCATCAGTGCGAACACGCCGCCGCGCTCCATCAGCGCGTCTTCGCTGTCCATCACCGGAATGTTGTTTTCGAGGACTTGCTGCACCCATTCGAGCGCGCCTTCGACAGTCTCCATCTCCGGCATGTTGTCCATCACCATGCGCACGAGCTGCGCCGAGAAACCGGCCGAGAACAGGCGCTTGGTCAGCGCGCCGCCCGTCGGGTTGCGGCGCTGGCGCTCGCTCCACATCAGGCCGGCGAAGTGCTCTTCCATCATCTCGCGCATCGACGAGAGTTCGTTCATCACCGTGTCGTTGACGACCTGCTGCATGCGCGCCCGGATCGCCTCGGTCACGACCGCCGCCGCATTCGCGGGCAGGCCTTCGAAGACGCTTTCCGGCGTGGCGGGCGCGGCGCCCGGCGCCGGCGTTTCAGCGTGCGGCGCGCTCGTGTTGATCTTGTGCGCAGCGCGGCGGGCTGCGACCTGCGCGGCTTCGCGCGCCCAGTCGGGCGTTTCGACCTTCTGCTGCACGGCCGGCTGCGAGACCGGTTGTGAGACCGGCTGCGGCGCCGCTTCGGCCCGGGCCGGCTGCTGCTGACGCAGCGCAAACTTGCCGGCTTCGGATTCGGTCGACCGGGCGGTCGACTGGACCGGCGCCTGCGACAGCGTCGTCACCGGCACGCCCATGCCGCGCGCAATCGCGGCCGACGGCGTGAGCGGGCGGTTCGACGGCATCGACGCCTGTTGCGCCAGGCGCTTCGCATGCTCGATCAGCCACGGGTTGGTGTCGGCCATCGTGCGGGACGTGTCGTCGGCGGAGGATGCGAAGTCGTCTTCGTCATCGGCACTCGCGCCGAACACGGAGGAAAACACATCGCCGTTCACGTAGGGGTTCGTGGCTGCCTGCTGTTTCACCGGGATCGCTGCCGCCGCCGCGGCCAGCGCCGCGCGCGACGCGCCGCCCGAACGCACCGCCTGCTCCTGCGCGGCGGGCGAGATCGAAGCGATGTCGCTGTCCGCGACCGCGACGATTTCGACCGAGCCGTCGTCCAGCGTGCGATTCGACAACACCACGGCATCGGGACCGAGCGTTTCACGAACCTGGCGCAGTGCGTCACGGCTGTTCGCGCCGATGAATTTACGAATGTTCAAACTTGCCCCCGATGAGGTGTGATACGGCGATCGTTGCGAGCGAACCGGTCTGTCTGCTTGCCGGTCCCGCTTTTCAGTGAAGCCATTATTGCGAAGTTCCCCTTGGGTCCATCGCTGGATAAAGGGTGGGAAAAAGGGGTATTTCGGCTGATGGACAGTTCGGGGCCCGAACACGGCGCGCCCGCCGCAGCCAAATGTTCCCGGGCGGCGTGTGGCCGAAGGCGCGGCCGAACGCGTAAGCTGGAGGGCACGTCGCTCACCGTCCGGCACCTCTCCGGCATCGAACCGAGGCGTTTCCGGACATTTCAAGGAGACTTCATCGCATGACGTCCGCTGCTTCCGCTGCTCCGTCCGCCGCTCCCGAAAGCCAGACGACCGGCGCCCGTCTCGTCGTCGATGCGCTCGTTCATCACGGCGTCGAGCGCGTGTTCTGCGTGCCCGGCGAGAGCTTCCTCGCGGTGCTCGACGCGCTGCACGACGAAACCGCGCACATCCAGACCATCGTCTGCCGCCACGAGGCCGGCGCGGCGAACATGGCGGAGGCGGTCGGCAAGCTGACCGGACGTCCGGGCGTGGCGATCGTCACGCGCGGGCCCGGCGCGACGCACGCGTCGATCGGCGTGCACACCGCGTTTCAGGATTCGACGCCGATGCTGCTGCTCATCGGCCAGTGCGCGCGCGATCACATGGACCGCGAGGCGTTCCAGGAGATCGATTACCGGCGCATGTTCGGGCAGATGGCGAAGTGGGTCGCGCAGATCGACGACCCGCGCCGCGTGCCGGAATACCTGAGTCACGCGTTTCACGTCACGACGGCCGGGCGTCCCGGGCCGGTCGTGCTCGCGCTGCCGGAAGACATGCTCACCGAGACGCTCGCCGCCATCCCGCCGCTGCCGCGCTACCAGCGCGTGGCGGCCGCGCCCGCGCCGGCGCAGATGGAACGCCTGCGCGAGCTGCTCGGCAACGCACGGAAGCCGTTCGTGATCGCGGGCGGCAGCGGCTGGACGGAGGAAGCCACGCAGGACTTCGCGCGCTTCGTCGAGCAATGGCAGTTGCCGGCGGGCTGCGCATTCCGCTATCAGGACACGCTGTCGAACGAGCATCCGAACTATGCCGGCGATGTCGGGCTCGGCATCAACCCGGCGCTCGCCGCGCGCGTGCGCGACGCCGATGTGCTCTTCGTGCTCGGCCCGCGCTTGGGCGAATCGACGACGGGCGGTTACGCGCTGATCGACATCCCGAAGCCGAGGCAGACGCTGATCCACGTACACCAGGGCGCGGAGGAACTCGGGCGCGTGTACCACGCCGATTTGCCGATCGTCTCGGGCATGCCGGAAATCGCGGCGATGCTGGCCGCGCTGCCGCCGCCGCCTTCCATCGCGTGGGCCGGCGAGGACGAAGCGGCACACGCTGCGTATCTCGACTGGCGCGAGCCGCGCCCGATGCTCGGCGATGTCCAGCTCGGCGAGATCATGCGCCAGCTTGCCCAGACCCTTCCCGCCGACGCCATTCTCACCAACGGCGCCGGCAACTATGCGACGTGGCTGCATCGGCATTACTCGTACCGGCAGTTTCGCTCGCAGGTCGCGCCCACCAGCGGCGCGATGGGCTATGGCGTGCCTGCCGCGATCGCCGCGAAGTCGCTGTACCCGGAGCGCACGGTGATCGCGTTCGCAGGCGACGGCTGCTTCATGATGTCGAGCCACGAGCTGGCCACGGCCATGCAATATGAATTGCCGGTGATCTTCATCGTCGTCAACAACGGCCAGTACGGGACCATCCGCATGCATCAGGAACGGCACTATCCGAACCGCGTGCATGGAACCGGACTCACCAACCCCGACTTCGCCGCCTACGCGCGGGCGTTCGGCGCGCACGGCGAACTCGTCCAGACGACCAGCCAGTTCATGCCCGCGTTCGAGCGCGCACAGCGTTCCGGCCTGCCAGCCGTAATCGAAGTCCGCATTCCGGCGGAACAGAGCACGCCGGGCGCGACGCTCGAACACATTCGGCAGCAAGGCAAGCGTTAGCGGACAAACTTTCAGCCTGCTTTCAGTGCGCTCCCGGTGGCGCTAGAGTAGCCCGTCCAGAACCACCGGGAGTAAGTCATGCTGAAGATTCTGGCGTTGTCGCTGGCGATGGGAATGTCGGGTGCGGCGTTCGCGAAGGCGGATTGCACGGCGCATCCGAAAAGCAAATAGATGAAGGAGTGCGACGCGAAGGCCAGGCTCGAGGCCGAAGGCTGCAAGATCCGCAAGTTCAAGGTCGATGGCAACTGCTACGAGATCTACGGCCACGACAAGAACGGCAAGAAGGTCGAGATCTATGACGACACGAAGACGCTCGCGGTCGTGAAATCGGAAGTGGAACAAGCGTCATGTCTCCGCCCGTGACCCGGCCCACGAGAGTCTGGGACCTCTGGGTGCGGCTCACGCACTGGGTCGTTGCGGGCATCGTCCTCTGGAACCTGTTCGGTCCGACCGATTCCACTCACCGGCTGCTCGGGTATGGCGCGGCGGGTCTGGTTGCCGCGCGCATCGTGTGGGGCTTCATCGGGCACGCTGTGGTGCCTGATTCTCGCGCTCGCGCTATCCGGCTGGATCATGCGGCTCGATGCCTTCTGGGGCGAAGACTGGCGGCAGGAGATCCACAGCTGGCTCGCGGTCGCGGTGGAAGTGTGCGTCTGCGTGCATGTCCTTGCGGCTGTGCTGATGAGTGTGTGGACGCAGGAAAAATCTCGTCGGGGCGATGCTGACGGGCAACATGCGCGGTCCCGAAAAGGAAAAAGCCCCGTGACCGGAGTCACGGGGCCTTCACCCGAAACATCAACCGCGAGAGCTGGCGTGCTTACTTGCCGCCCACGCTCTGCAGCGTCGTCCACTTGCCGCCGACGACCTTGTACAGCGTGATGCCGCCGTTCTTCAGATCGCCCTTCGTGTCGTATTCCAGATGCTTCGCCGTCACGCCCTGCATGTCGGTCTTCGCGAGGAACGGCAGGTACTTGGCCGGATCCGTCGAGTTGGCCGCCTTCATGGCGGTGAACATGGCCATGGCGCCGTCGTAGGCGTACGGCGAGTAGGTCTGCACGTCTTCGTTGAAGCGCTTCTTGTACTTCGCTTCGTAGGCCGGGCCGCCCGGCATTTCGTTCATCGGCAGGCCGGCGAGCGAGGCCACCGTGCCGTCGGCCGAGTTGCCCGCGATCTTGAGGAACGTGTCGGTCTTGACCATTTCGCCCGCCATCAGCGGTGCGCGCAGGCCGAGCGTCTTCATCTGCTTGACCATCGGAGCGGCTTGCGAATCCGCGCCGCCGTAGTACACGAGGTCCGGATTCATCGACTTGATCTTGGTCAGGATCGCCTTGAAGTCGACGGCCTTGTCGTTCGTGAATTCACGGTCGACGATCGTGCCGCCCGCCGCCTTCGCCGCCTTCTCGAACTGGTCGGCAAGACCCTGGCCATAGGCCGTGCGGTCATCGACGATCGCAATCTTTTTGACCTTCAGGTTCTTCACCGCGAACTCACCCGCGACCGAGCCCTGCTGCGTGTCCGAGGTCATCATGCGGAACGCCGTCTTGAAACCCTGCGTCGTGTATTCCGGCGCCGTGGCCATGGCGATCTCGGGAATGCCCGCGTTCGCGTAGATGCGCGAAGCCGGGATCGTCGTGCCCGAGTTGAAGTGCCCCAGCATGCCCTTGATGCCGCCATCCACGAGCTGCTGCGCGACCGTCGTGCCGGTGCGCGGGTCAGCCTGGTCATCGGCCGATTCCAGCACGATGCGAACCGGCTTGCCGCCGATCACCGGCTTCGTCGCGTTGAAGTCTTCCACCGCGAGCGTGATGCCGTTCTGCATGTCCTTGCCGTAGTGCGCCTGCGCGCCCGTCAGCGGGCCGGCGTAACCGACCTTCACGTCTTCCGACGTCTGCGCGACTGCCGTCCCCGCGAACAGGCCGGCGAGCGTCATGGCTGCTGCCAGCTTGGTTATCGTGTGCTTCATAGCTTCTCCTGGTTCCAGTGTGGATGGCAGCGCGTGCCGGGATCGCCGTGCCTGCTGCCGCTTGTTTGAATGTTCCTGATCCGAACGTCCGAGGGGTAACTCAGCCGATCGTCATCAAATTGGCATTGCCGCCTGCCGCCGCCGTGTTCACGCTCACCGAGCGTTCCGTCAGCAGACGTTCGAGCGCATAGTCTTCGCCGTCGTGGCCTGCGTCGGCGAACGCTCCCGCAGCCACGCCCTGCACCGATACGATCGGTCCCGGACGCTTCGCGACTTCCTTCACCAGCGACAGCAGTTCATCGCTGTCGCCTTCGAACAGCACGGCGTCGAAGTCCTCGGCCGCCTTGCGAACCTGTGCATACGGCTTGAGCGCCGCCGGCAGCGACGCCGCCAGTTGCTCACCCGCCGATCCGCCGAACAACGCGCGGTTGCCCGTCGCGAGCACCGCCGCGAACTGCGCGCGCGCGCCGCTTTGCGTCGCCGCCACGCACAGCACCGTGCCGCGCGCGCCGAGCGTATAGGTATTGCGCTCGCCCGTCGGGCCGGTCAGCACCGCCGTCGCGCCCGCCATCACATGCTGCAGATAGCCGTCGCAACGCGCGGCCGTGTGCGGATCGCGCTCGCCGATCGCCCAGTCGCGCAACGCGGTGAGCGCCGCGGCCGGCGTGTCCTTCGTCGCGGCCGGATCGACGGTCAGCGCGCTTTCCAGCGACTTCGGCAAACCGCTCGGGCGCTTGGCCAGGAGGCGTTGCAGATACAGCGCGCCACCCGCCTTCGGACCCGTTCCCGACAGACCTTCGCCGCCGAACGGCTGCACGCCGACCACGGCGCCGATCACATTGCGGTTCACGTAGATGTTGCCCACGTGCGCCCGCGAAATGACGTGCGCGATGGTTTCGTCGATGCGCGTATGGATGCCGAGCGTCAGGCCATAGCCGGTCGCGCGAATTTGGTCGAGGAGTTTATCAAGGTTCGATCGGCGGTAGCGAACCACATGGAGCACCGGGCCGAACACTTCGCGCTTCAGTTCGTCGATGTTCTCCAGTTCGATCAGCGTCGGCGGCACGAAGGTGCCTTGCGCGCAGTGGTCCGGCATCGGCAGTTGCACGACGTTGCGGCCTTTCTCGCGCATCGCGTCGACGTGCGCGTCGATGCCGCGCTTCGCGTCCGTATCGATGACCGGGCCCACGTCCGCCGAAAGCCGGTCCGGATTGCCCACCGCCAGTTGATTCATCGCGCCGGTGAGCATCTCGAGCGTGCGGTCGGCGACGTCGTCCTGCAGGCACAGCACGCGCAGCGCCGAACAGCGCTGGCCGGCCGAGTCGAACGACGATTGCAGCACGTCCGCCACCACCTGCTCCGCGAGCGCGGACGAATCGACGATCATCGCGTTCTGGCCGCCGGTCTCGGCGATCAGCGGAATCGGGCGGCCGTCCGGATCGAGGCGCTCGGAGAGCGTCTTGTTGATGAGGCGCGCGACTTCGGTCGAGCCGGTGAACATCACGGCGCGGGTGCGCGGATCGGCGACCAGCGCCGCGCCCACCGTTTCGCCATTGCCCGGCAGCAGTTGCACCGCGCCCGCCGGCACGCCGGCCTCGCGCAGGATGCGCACGGCCTGCGCGGCGATGAGCGGCGTCTGTTCCGCCGGCTTCGCGAGCACCGGATTGCCGGCCGCGAGCGCGGCGGCGACCTGGCCCATGAAGATCGCGAGCGGGAAGTTCCACGGGCTGATACACACGACCGGACCGAGCGGACGATGCGTATCGTTCGAAAACTCGCCACGGATCTGCGCGGCGTAGTAGCGCAGGAAATCGACGGCTTCGCGAATCTCGGCAATCGCGTTCGGCAGCGACTTGCCTGCCTCGCGGATGATGAGGCCCATCAGCGTATGCATCTGCGCTTCGAGCAGGTCGGCGGCGCGGGTCAGGCAATCCGCGCGGTCTTCGACCGGCGTCGCCTGCCAGATCGGCGCGGTGGCGACAGCATTGGCGATGGCCGCGCTCACCTGTTCCGGCGACGCCTCGACCACCGTGCCGACGAGATCGCGCAGATCCGACGGATTGCGCACGTCGCGGGCGACGCCGTTGCTCGCGGCATCGTCGGCCGATGCGCCTTCGAGCATCGGCTGCGCGCGCCACGGATGATTCGCGCTCGCCAGCAGCGCCGACGACAGCGACGCCAGACGATGCTCGTTCGACAGATCGAGGCCCATAGAATTGGGCCGCTCGTCGCCGTAGAGATGGCGCGGCAGCGGAATCTTCGCGTGCGGCGCGCCGAGCGGCACGAGTTTCTGCGCTTCGTCGATCGGATCCTGGACGAGGTCCTTCACCGGAATCGATTCGTCGGCGATGCGGTTCACGAACGACGTGTTCGCGCCGTTTTCGAGCAGGCGCCGCACGAGATACGCGAGCAGCGTTTCATGCGTGCCGACCGGCGCATATACGCGGCACGGACGGTTCAGCTTGTCGCGGCCGGTGACTTCCTCATAAAGCGGCTCGCCCATGCCATGCAGGCACTGGAACTCGTACTGGCCGGGATAGTAGTTCTGGCCCGCGAGGTGATAGATCGCCGACAGCGTGAATGCGTTGTGCGTCGCGAATTGCGGATAGACCGCGTCGGGCGCGGCCAGCAGCTTCTTCGCGCACGCGA
The DNA here is from genome assembly GCF_031451075.1 of Caballeronia sp. LZ043. Classification (NCBI taxonomy): domain Bacteria; kingdom Pseudomonadati; phylum Pseudomonadota; class Betaproteobacteria; order Burkholderiales; family Burkholderiaceae; genus Caballeronia; species Caballeronia sp. LZ043. Next base: position 2,779,931 of record NZ_JARUXT010000001.1, read on the forward strand.
GATACGAGATGTCCGTGTAGATCTTGCGCGTGTAGACCGGATAGCCTTCGAGGCCGTCCACTTGGGCCCGCTTGATTTCCGTGTCCCAGTAGGCGCCCTTCACGAGGCGGATCATCAGGCGATGGCGGCTGCGGCGGGCCAGGTCGACCAGATAGTCGATCACGAACGGGCAGCGCTTCTGATAACCCTGCACCACGAAGCCGATGCCATTCCAGCCCGCGAGTTCCGGATCGAAACACAGCGCTTCGAGCAGATCCAGCGAGAGTTCGAGGCGGTCCGCTTCTTCGGCGTCGATATTCAGACCGATGTCATAGCGGCGCGCGAGTTGCGCCAGCGAACGCACGCGCGGCAGCAGCTCGTTCATCGTGCGTTCCTGCTGGGCGCGCGAGTAGCGCGGGTGCAGCGCGGAGAGCTTGATCGAGATGCCCGGGCCTTCGTAGATGCCGCGCCCGCCGGCCGCCTTGCCGATCGCATGAATGGCCTGCTCGTAGGACGCGTAGTAGCGCAGCGCGTCCTCCTCGGTCGTCGCGGCTTCGCCGAGCATGTCGTACGAGTAGCGGAAACCGCGCGCCTCGAACTTGCGGCTGTTCGCCAGCGCCTCGGAAATGGTCTCGCCGGTGACGAACTGCTCGCCCATCAGGCGCATCGCCATGTCGACGCCCTTGCGGATCAGCGGCTCGCCGCCCCGGCCGATCAGGCGCGTCAGCGCGGACGACAAACCTGCTTCGCTGTTCGTGGTCACCAGCTTGCCGGTGATCATGAGGCCCCACGTGGCGGCGTTCACGAACAGCGACGGCGCCTGGCCCATGTGCGATTTCCAGTCGCCCTTGCTGATCTTGTCGCGGATCAGCGCGTCGCGCGTGGCGCGGTCGGGAATGCGCAGCAGCGCTTCCGCGAGGCACATCAGCGCCACGCCTTCCTGGCTCGACAACGAAAACTCGTGGATCAGCCCTTCGACACCGCCGCCCGAACTCTTCGCGCGCAAGGCTTCGACGAGCTTGGTCGCGAGTTTTTCGGTATCGGCGGAGACGTTCGCCGGCAGGCGCGCCTGGCCGATGAGGAACGGCACGCACTCCGGCTCGGGCCGGCGATACGCGGCGGTGATCGCCGCGCGCAGCACCGATTGCGGCTGCACGTTCTGGGCAAAGTCGAGGAAGGGATGCGGCGCGCCATCTTCGTCGCTGTGGACGGGCGCGGCGTCAGCCAGTTCCGAGCCGCCGTTCGCGCCCGACAGTTCGGGCGGCAACTGGCCGTGCTCGATGCGCTCGAGGTAGGCGAAGATCGCCTGCTTGATCAGCCAGTGAGGGGTGCGCTCGAGACGCGTCGCGGCATCCTTCAGCCGGGAACGCAGCAGATCATCGACTTTGACGCCTAAGGTTGTGCTCGCCATGGTTCCTTCGTTTGCCGGTGGTGGGGCCCGGCGAAAGACTAAAAAGTGGGCGAATCGTACTCCGCTGATATAAAAGGTGCAACCATTTCAGAAATGGGTTGCACCCTGCTTATAACCCTTATGGGTCAAGGGGTTGCGGGGAATGTTCTCGGACCGAGGGCAACTGGTTTGCTCGGTACTTTCCCTGAAGCAAGGAAATTTTGGGACAAACCCTAAGTAATGCCTGCGACAACGCCGATATAAACACAATGCGCCGCCCACGGCGCGGCATACGCGGTCAATGATCCGCGACCTCGGGGAGAGTTACGAGCATGAGCACTTGGATGGTGGTAGCCAGCGTTTGGGTAATGTTCGCAGTCTGTGTCGTGCTGTTCGTGCGGGGCGCATCGCCACAGGTCTTCCGTTCGGAAGACGCTCAGGAGGAAGGCCGACCCGCACGCAACGACGTTTCCCGCGCAAAGTCCTGAGTCTTCGAAGCGGCATGACTTTGCCTGCCGCTCTCGCGTCAGCATCAGACGTCCTGTGGATCGACTTCCACATTCCAGCGCAACACACCCTTCAGCGAACGCAGCACCGGCTGCCACGCGCGCAGCGAGGCTTGCAGCGCCGCGCGTGAGTTGCTTTCCAGCAGCAATTGCGCGCGGTGCACGTTGAACACTTTCACGATGGTCAGCGGCACGGCGTCGTACACCGTCACGCGCTCGGCGCCCGGCAGCGGCGCGAAGCCGGCGGCTGCCTGCTCCAGAAAGGCCAGCGCCGCTTCGAGCGTGCGTCCCTCGGCACGCAGCATCGCCTGATAGACGAACGGCGGAAGGTGCGCGTCGCGCCGTTCGGCCAGCGTCGAGTTGGCAAATCCCGCATAGTCCTGGCGCGTCAACGCCTGGTAGAGCGCATGGCGCGCATAGCGCGTCTGGATCATCACTTCGCCGGGCAGGCCGGCGCGTCCCGCCCGGCCGCTCACCTGCGTCAGCTGGGCAAAGAGGCGTTCGCTGGCGCGGAAGTCGTGTGAGAACAGCGCCAGGTCGGCATTGAGCACGCCGACGAGCGTCACGCGACGGAAGTCGTGCCCCTTCGCGATCATCTGCGTGCCGACCAGAATGTCGACTTCCCCGGCGTGGACATCGGAGAACAGCGCCTGTGCGCTGCCCTTGCGGCGCGTGCTGTCGGCATCGATGCGCAGCACGCGCGCGCCCGGCACCACGCTCGCGAGCGTCTCCTCGACGCGCTGCGTGCCGCGGCCCATCGGCGCGATGTCGATGTTGCCGCAATCCGGACACGACTTCGGAATGCGCGACTCCCAGCCGCAGTGGTGACAGCGCAGCGCCCGCTCCGGCTTGTGGAGCACGGCATAGGCGCTGCAACGCGGGCAGCCCGCGACCCAGCCGCAGGCGTCGCATGACAGGATCGGCGCATAGCCACGCCGGTTCAGGAACACGAGACTCTGTTCGCCGCGCTCGACACGTGTCTTCAATGCGGCGATCAACGGCCCCGAGAGCCCGTCGACCGAGGCGCGGCCGCGGCGCCGCTCTTCTTCCAGATCGATGAGGCGGATGCCCGGCAGCACGGCCTCGGCGACGGCCCGCCGTGTAAGCGTCAGGCGCGTGTAGCGGCCCTGCTCCGTCTGCCACCAGGTTTCGAGCGACGGCGTCGCTGAGCCCAGCACGACGGCGATGTCGAGCTGCTTGGCGCGATAGATGGCGAGATCGCGCGCCGAATAGCGCAAGCCTTCCTGCTGCTTGTAGGCGGGGTCGTGCTCTTCGTCGACGACGATCATCGCCAGATTCGGCATCGACGCCAGGATGGCGAGACGCGTGCCCAGCACGATGCGCGCGTGCCCCGTGTGCGCGGCCAGCCAGTTGCGCGCGCGCTCGCCTTCTGCGAGACCGCTGTGCATCGTGACGATGGCTCCATCCGCGAGGCCCGCGAAACGCGCGCGAAAGGCGGCCTCGAACTGCGGCGTCAGATTGATTTCGGGCACCAGGACGAGCGCCTGTGCGTAGGGGCGTGCGGCGAACAACTGCGCCAGCGCCTGCAGATACACCTCGGTCTTGCCGCTTCCCGTTACGCCGTGCAGCAGGAACGGGGCGAAACCTTGTGCGGCCGAGATGGCGTCGACGGCTGTGCGTTGTTCGTCGGTCAGCACCGGAAGGGGGGCGTTGCCCGTCGGCGTGGCTTGAGGTGGCGACGCCGGGGCGCCCTCATTCACTTGCTCGATCCAGCCGCGTCCCAACCACTCTTCGAGCGTCGCGCCCGCCTTGGGGTGCAGGGCGCGGGCGTCACCGAGGCCGAGAACAGGCTGTTCGGCGAGCGTCTGCGCCAGACGTCGCAGCGCGCTGGCGCGGGCGGGCAAGGCATCGGGCAGGGCGTCGCGTCCCTCGGCCAGCAAGCGGTAACGCGCTTCGATGGCAAACAGGCGATTCCACCTCGACGCGTCACGCAGCGCCTGCGGCAGCGCCGGCAGCGCGACTTCTCCAAGACCACGCTGATAGTAGTCGGCCGCGAACTCCGCGAGCGCGATCCACGACTCCGACAGCGGCGGGCAAGACACGCAGATCGCGCTTACGCTGCGCAGCTTGCCGGCGGGGACATCGGTCGTGGACGCGATCTTGCAGATCAGTCCCACCACTTCGCGCCGGCCGAACGGCACGAGCACCAGCGATCCTTCAACCGGAGCCTCGGCCAGCGCATAGCGATAGTCGAACAGCACCGGCATGGGCTGGTCCACGGCGACGCGCACGAAAAGGTCGGCCATTATCCACAGCTCCGGCCCGGTGGGCGTGGGACAGAAGCATGGATTGCCCGGCTGAAGTTAAAGTAAAACATCAGAATCGTTGGTAAACCGCAGATTAGTTTTGGATTTCCGATGCTTTCCACAGCCTTGTGGATAACTTTGTTGAGAAGTGCTGGCGGGCATGCCGCAAAGCCCGTCACGAAACCCTTATGTGCGCTAGCCCACATTTCGGGTCATGCCGATTAAAACTCTTATCATTCATGGACTTAAAGCACATATAGAGATGCCGCATCAGCTCTTTCAGGCCATAGGTCTGATGGCGCGCCGCAGCGAACGAAATGTGTATAAGTTCAGTCTTGACATCGCCGGACTCCGCGTGAGACGGGCGATTGCGACAAAAAGCTACACCCGCTGACGATTCCAGCCGCGATCGTGACATTGCAGCGCAACATGCGTTCGTAACACGGGCTTTCGGACGCAGCGGCTCGGCGACGCTGATTACCGCGAGCCTTGTCCAGCCCGAATGGCGCGGCTATGCCGATGCACCTCGTCGACCAGTTCCGCGACATGCTCCGGCGGCGTGAATTGCGAAATGCCGTGGCCCAGGTTGAAAACGTGGCCCGGATGGTTGCCGAAACTGTCGAGCACGGCGCGTGCTTCCATGCGGATCGCGGCGGGCGGCGCAAACAGCACGTTCGGATCGATGTTTCCCTGCAGCGCGACGCGCGCGCCCACTTTCTCCCGCGCCCGGCCGAGGTTCATGGTCCAGTCGAGCCCGACGGCATCGACACCCGTCGCCGCGATCTCCTCCAGCCACAGGCCGCCGCCCTTCGTGAAGGTGATGACCGGGACCCGCGCGCCGTCGTGCTCGCGCTTCAGCCCCGCGACGATCTTCGCGATGTAATCGAGCGAGAAGCGCTGGTAGGCGCCGTCCGCAAGCGCTCCGCCCCACGTGTCGAAGATCATCACGGCTTGCGCGCCCGCTTCGATCTGCGCATTCAGGTATGCGACCACTGCCTGCGCGTTGATGTCGAGGATGCGGTGCATCAGGTCCGGCCTGGCATAAGCCAGCGACTTGACCGTACGGTGGTCGTCCGAACCGCCGCCTTCCACCATGTAACACGCAAGCGTCCACGGACTGCCCGAGAAGCCGATCAGCGGCACTTTCTGGCGACCCTGCGAATCAGTGAGCGCGCGCCGGATCTGGCTGACGGCGTCGGTGACGTAGCGCAAAGTGCTGTCGATGTCCGGCACCGCGAGGCGCTTCACGTCGTCTTCCGTGCGCACGGTCCGCTCGAAGCGCGGACCCTCGCCCTGCACGAAATTCAGCCCGAGGCCCATGGCGTCAGGCACGGTCAGGATGTCGGAAAAGAGGATGGCGGCGTCCAGCGGAAAGCGTTCGAGCGGCTGGAGCGTGACTTCGGTTGCGTAATCCGGGTTCTTCGCGAGCCCCAGGAAACTGCCGGCGCGCGTCCGCGTGGCGTTGTACTCGGGCAGGTAGCGGCCTGCCTGACGCATCAGCCAGATCGGCGTGTAGTCGGTGGGCTGGCGCAGCAGCGCGCGCAGGAAGGTGTCGTTCAGAAGTGTGTGTGCCACGTCGCTCGGTGCTCAGTGCTGAAGGCGGAGAATCATTCATTCTACCGGACCGCCCGAGCGTTGCCGTTGACGGATCCGGACGATTCGGAGAGTCTCACACGGCGCCGGCCTATGCCGTTCGGCCGACTGTCGGGCCGTCGAAAGGCTCGTTATGATCGCTGGACGGTCATCGCCCGTTACAACCCACCAGAAACAAAGACAACCGGGAGAATCAATGAAACGCACGTCTGTCCGTCTTGCCGCAGCCTTTTGCAGCGTCGTGCTGTCGTCCGCATTCGCGGGCGCCGCGCATGCCCAGACCGTTCAGGCGGGCGCCGTCTCAGGCGCACCGCCGGCTCCGGCGTCTGCGCCTGTCGCCAGCGCGCCGGCCACACGCCTCGACAGCATTCTCGCGCGCCACACGCTGCGCGTCTGCACCACCGGGGACTACAAGCCGTATTCGTTCCTGCGGCCGGACGGCCAGTTCGAAGGCATCGACATCGATCTGGCAGAGAGCCTCGCGAAGTCGCTCGGCGCGAAGGTGGAATACGTGAAGACGTCGTGGTCAAACCTGATGAACGACTTCATCGCACAGTGCGACATCGCCGTGGGCGGCGTTTCGACCACTCTGGAACGGCAGAAGCGCGCGTTCTTCACCGCGCCGTATATGGAAGACGGCAAGACGCCCATCGTCCGCTGCGACGATGTGGACAAGTATCAGACGGTCGCGCAGATCGACCAGCCGGGCGTGCGCACCATCGTCAATCCCGGCGGCACGAACGAACGCTTTGCCAAGCAGTATTTCCCGCACTCGCAGCTGATCGAATATCCGGACAACGTGACCATCTTCAAGCAGATCCTCGACGGCAAAGCGGACGTCATGGTCACGGACGCCTCCGAGACGCTGCTCCAGCAGAAGCTCAACCCCGGCTTGTGCTCGGTGCATCCGGACAAGCCGTTTCAGTTCGGCGAGAAGGCGTATCTGCTGCCGCGCGGCGACGTGGTGTTCCAGCAGTACGTCGACCAGTGGCTGCATCTCGCCCGCGCGTCGGGCGAGTATCAGGCGGTGTATGACAAGTGGCTGAAGTAAGGGCTCAGCGCCCTGCCCGCAGCAGCTCGCCGGTGCGCACGCCGATCTTGCGCAGCCAGGCGAGCGCCGCCTCGGAATGCGCATGCAGGCGGGCGAATCCGTGCGTCATGTCGCGCGCGTCGATCATTTCGGCGCGGCCGCCGTTGGCTTCGAGAAAGCTTTTCAGGGCGTAGGCGTCGTCGTAGAGCGGGTCATAGGCCGCCGCGACAATCAGCGCGGGAGCCGGCGCGCGCTCGCACGGTTCAGCGAGCGGGAAGGCGCGGGCGTCGTCGGAATCCGGCACGCCGGCCGCGAAGAACCGGGCCCAGTACCACCTCATCTCTTCGTTGGTGAGGCCTGGACCATTCGCGTTGGCCACGCAGCTCGGGCTGTCGAACTGCTGCCGCATGACCGGATAGAGCAGCACCTGCAAGTCGACGATGCCGGCCACCTGGTGGTTCGCCCCGCGCGCCGCGACCACCGCCAGATGGGCGCCGGCGCTGTCGCCGCCCACGGCCAGGCGGTCAGTCGCGAAGCCGAGCCGGGATCGGTGCTCGGCGAGCCAGATCAGCGCGTCGAGTGCGTCGGCACAGGGCGCAGGGAAGGGAAACTCGGGCGCCAGCCGGTAGTCGACGCTCGCCACCGCGCATTGGGCGTCCCGTGCAAGCCGCGCGACAAGGCCGTGGTGCGTTTCCAGATCGCCGACCACCCAGCCGCCGCCATGGAAATACACGAGGAGCGGCAAAGGGCCGGTGGTGCCGGCGGGTTTGTATATGCGCGCGTTGACGGAGCGGCCTTCGAGCGGGATCTCGATGTCCTCGGTCGTGACATCGGCATCGCTCGGGCCTGCGTAGGCGCGGGCGATTTTGCTGAACCGGTCTCGCACTGCTCGCGCATCGTCGTCCAGCGCGGGAAGCGGAAAGGCCTGGGCGACTTGCTGGTAGTAACGGAGCAGGGCTGCATCGATGGTCATGCTTGTCTCCATGGTGCGTTTTTTGGAAAGGACGCCCGCATTTCGGGTTTTGCGCTCCGTTTACATGCGTCCACGTGTTCTATTTTCTCGGACGATTAGAATAATCGCACTAGTCCTTAAGTCGGCATTTTTTCATTCGAACAATCCGATGAAGTGAACGTTTCGATGTTCAGGCAATATATCCACGCGAAACCCACAGTTTGCGCGAGAAAATTTCCTGAAAGCCTTACAGGACGGGGGTTACAACCTGAAACACTTTGTTACGGCGACGCGGATTCAATTCGCCCACAATCTGTTCAAACGGTTTCAACACGGATGTATTGGGCGTGCGAGTCAAAAACTCCGCGTTTCCAATGGTCGGCAATCGCCGAAGCTCACTTTTGGGGCATCTTTGCTGGGATCGTTTTTCGAGTCTCTTGCTCGAAACATCTCACCTTTGGTCTCCTCGCGCTAACCCCGTAGCGTGTGGTTTTTAGCGGGCTCCAGGCCCGCTTTTTTTTTGCCTGAACAAACGTTTGCGCCGTTCGGGAGCTTTGAAGAGCTTCGGCAGCGCCAACGTTTCGTCCCATGACAGAAGGGAGCGCACTGCGCTCCCTTCTTCGTTTTGGCTGAATCATCCGCGTCGTCAGGCTGTCCGGCTCTCCGAAAGCTTCAGCTCGTCGATCATGCGGGCGCGCATGACGAATTTTTGCACCTTCCCGGTTACCGTCATCGGCAGGTCGTCGACGAAACGAATGTAACGCGGCACCTTGTAATGCGCGATCTGGCCCGCGCAGAAGTCCCGCACTTCGTCCTCGCTCATTTGCTCGCCCGGGCGCACGACGATCCACGCGCACACTTCCTCGCCATACTTCTGGTCCGGGACACCGAAGACCTGGACCGACTGCACCTTCGGATGGCGGAACAGGAATTCTTCGATCTCGCGCGGATAGATGTTCTCGCCGCCGCGGATCAACATGTCCTTCAGCCGGCCGACGATGTTGCAATAGCCCTCGGCGTCGAGCGTGGCGAGGTCGCCGGTATGCATCCAGCCGTCGACCACGGTTTCGCGCGTCTTCGCCTCGTCGCCCCAGTAGCCTTTCATGACCGAGTAGCCGCGCGTGCAGAGTTCCCCCGTCTCGCCAACCGGCACGATCTCGCCCAGCGGATCGACGATCTTCACTTCGAGATGCGGCTGGACCCGTCCGACGGTCGTCGTGCGCTTGTCGAGCGGATCGGTGGTCGAACTCTGGAACGACACCGGGCTCGTCTCCGTCATGCCGTAAGCGATGGTGATCTCGCTCAAATGCATCTTCGACACGACCCGCTTCATGGTCTCGATCGGACACGGCGAGCCGGCCATGATCCCGGTGCGCAGGCGGCTGAGATCGAACTTGCTGAAATCCGGGTGATCCAGTTCGGCGATGAACATGGTCGGCACACCGTGCAGCGCCGTGCATCGCTCTTCGTGGACGGCGGCGAGCGTTGCGCCCGGGTCGAAGGCCTCGCCGGGGAAGACCATCGCACAGCCCGTCGATACGCACGCGAGCACCGCCAGCACCATGCCGAAGCAGTGGTACAGCGGCACTGGAACGCACAGCGAGTCCTGCTCGGTGAGCCGCATCGCCATGGCGATGTAGCGCGCGTTGTTGACGATGTTGCGATGCGTAAGCGTCGCCCCCTTCGGGTTGCCGGTCGTGCCGCTCGTGAACTGGATATTGATCGGTTCGTCCGGATTGAACACCGCTTCCAGCGCGTCCAGCTTTGCACTGTCGCGTTGTTCGCGGCCCCGGCGCATCACGTCGGCGAAGTTGAGCATGCCGGGACGGCTCGCCTCGCCCATGCGAATCACCGCGCGCAACTCGGGCAGCTTTTGGGCGCGCAGCGCGTTGGGCTCGGCGTGGGCGAGTTCAGGCGCGAGCGACTCGAGCATCTCCAGGTACTTCGACGTCTTGAACTGCTCGGCGGCGATGATGGCCTTGCAGCTGACCTTGTTCAACGCATATTCGAGCTCGGCCAGCCGATACGCCGGATTGATGTTCACCAGCACGGCGCCCATGCGCGCCGTGGCGAACTGGGTCAACAGCCATTCGGCCCGGTTCGGCGACCAGATTCCCACGCGATCGCCCGCCTGGATCCCCAGCGCCAGCAGGCCGCTTGCGAGCGCATCGACCTCGTCGGCGAACTGACGCCACGTCCAGCGGATGCCCTGCTCGCGAAACACCACCGCGGGGCGATCCGGAAAACGGCGAACGGTGTCGAGAAGGAAGCGCGATACGGTTGCTTCGCTCAAGGGGATATCGGTTGCACCGCGTACGTAGGACACGCCGTCGCGCGGTTCGACCTGCGCACCCGCCTGCGTCTGTTCAATCGCCATCGATCACTCTCCGCCTGGATTTCGCCGCCCTGTGCCGGCGTATGTGGCTGGCCGCTGTAAGGGCCGATGAAAGCCATTGTGCATGGCGATCTTGCCGGCGGGCATTGAGTGTTTCCCCGCAATGCCGCGCGAACATTCCGCGCGCCTTGAACGAGAAAGTCGAAGAATCAAGGGTCTACGGAGCGGCGCGTCAGAGGCTGCACATCCGATATGCAGAAAAGGCCCAATCCGCTTCTCACATCAAGCAAAAAAAAAGCAGCCCGAAGGCTGCTTTCTCAACGCTGAACACGCGTAAAGCGTGCTGCGTGTCAGTGCCTTGCGTGAACCTTGCGCAGACGCTGGATTGCTGCGAGCTGCGCCGTCGCGTACGCCAGTTCGGCTTGCGCCGTGGCGTATTCGAGCTCGGACTTGTTGTCCTGCATCGCTTCTTCGGCACGCTTCTTCGCTTGCTCTGCCTTCGCTTCGTCGAGATCGGCGCCGCGAATGGCGGTATCGGCGAGCACGGTCACGATGCCCGGCTGGATTTCGAGAATCCCGCCGGCAACGAACACGAACTCTTCCGAACCGTCTTCCGCCTCGATGCGCACCGCGCCCGGACGAATGCGCGTGATGAGCGGCGTGTGGCCCGGCAGAATGCCGAGTTCACCTGCTTCGCCCGGCAGCGCGACGAACTTCGCCTGGCCCGAGAAGATCTGCTCTTCCGCGCTGACGACGTCTACCTTGATGGTTGCCATATGTGTCGACTCCTGTGTCGGTCAGTGTATTTCGTGGACGCCGCTGCAAGGCAGTGGCGTCCGCCTGAAATAACCCGACCTTTACTGGATCTTCTTGGCCTTTTCGAAGGCTTCGTCGATCGTGCCGACCATGTAGAACGCCTGCTCCGGCAGATGATCGCATTCGCCTTCCACGATCATCTTGAAGCCGCGGATGGTTTCCTTCAGCGGCACGTACTTGCCCGGCGAGCCCGTGAACACTTCAGCGACGTGGAACGGCTGCGACAGGAAACGCTGGATCTTGCGCGCGCGCGCGACCGACAGCTTGTCTTCCGGCGACAGTTCGTCCATGCCCAGAATCGCGATGATGTCGCGCAGTTCCTTGTAGCGCTGCAGCGTCTGCTGCACGCCGCGCGTGATCGTGTAGTGCTCTTCGCCGATCACGTTCGGGTCGATCTGACGCGAGGTCGAATCGAGCGGGTCCACGGCCGGGTAGATACCCAGCGAAGCGATGTCACGCGACAACACGACGGTTGCGTCCAGGTGGCCGAAGGTCGTAGCCGGCGACGGGTCGGTCAAGTCATCCGCAGGGACGTACACGGCCTGAACCGACGTAATCGAGCCGGTCTTGGTCGACGTAATGCGCTCTTGCAGCTTGCCCATTTCTTCAGCCAGCGTCGGCTGATAGCCCACTGCCGAAGGCATACGGCCGAGCAGTGCCGACACTTCCGTGCCTGCCAGCGTGAAACGGTAGATGTTGTCGACGAAGAACAGCACGTCCAGGCCTTCGTCACGGAAGTGCTCGGCCATCGTCAGACCGGTCAGCGCGACGCGCAGACGGTTGCCCGGCGGCTCGTTCATCTGGCCGTACACCAGCGCGACCTTGTCGAGAACGTTCGAGTCCTTCATTTCGTGATAGAAGTCGTTCCCTTCACGGGTACGCTCACCCACACCGGCGAACACGGAATAACCGCCGTGTTCCTTCGCGATGTTGTTGATGAGTTCCATCATGTTCACGGTCTTGCCCACGCCTGCACCGCCGAACAGACCGACCTTGCCGCCCTTCGCGAACGGGCAGATCAGGTCAATAACCTTGATGCCGGTTTCGAGCAGTTCCGTGGACGGCGACAGTTCGTCGAACGCCGGCGCCTTCTGGTGGATCGAACGCGTGGTTTCCGCGGTGATCGGACCGGCTTCGTCGATCGGACGGCCGAGCACGTCCATGATGCGGCCCAGCGTCGGCTTGCCGACCGGCACGCTGATCGGCTTGCCCGTGTTCTTGACCATCGTGCCGCGGCGCAAACCGTCGGAAGCACCCAGACAGATGGTGCGAACCACGCCGTCGCCCAGCTGCTGCTGGACTTCGAGCGTCAGTTCGGTGCCTTCCAGAATGAGCGCGTCGTAGATCTTCGGCATCTCTGCACGCGGAAACTCCACGTCGATAACGGCGCCGATGCACTGTACGATCTTGCCTTCTACCAAAGCAGTGGTACTCATCGCATTTCCTTTAGATACTGTGTTCTTTCACGCGGCCGTCAGACCGCTGCGGCGCCGCCGACGATTTCCGACAATTCTTTCGTAATCGCGGCCTGGCGGCTCTTGTTGTAGACGAGCTGCAGTTCGTTGATCACGGTCTTCGCGTTGTCCGACGCGGCCTTCATCGCGACCATGCGCGCGGATTGCTCAGACGCCATGTTTTCCGCGACAGCCTGATAAACCAGCGCCTCGACGTAGCGCACGAGCAGCTCGTCCACCACGGTCTGCGCGTCCGGTTCGTAGATGTAGTCCCACGAAGTCTTCGGCGTTTCGCCGTCTTCATCCTTCGCGTGGAGGTCATCCACCGACAACGGCAGCAGTTGCTCGATCACCGCTTCCTGCTTCATCGTGTTGACGAAGCGCGTGTACGCCAGGTACACCGCGTTGATCTTGCCTTCCGAATACAAGTCGAGCTGCACCTTGATCGCGCCGATCAGCTTTTCCAGATGCGGCGTGTCGCCCAGTTGCGTGACTTGCGACACGACCTGCGCCTTCAGCCGGTTCAGGAAGCCCAGACCCTTGCCGCCGATCGCCGATGCTTCGATCTTCACGCCGCTCTGATCGAGTTCCTTGATCTTGTTCAGCGACGCACGCAGCACGTTCGTATTCATGCCGCCGCACAGACCCTTGTCGGTGGTGACGAGGATCAGGCCGGCGGTCTTCGCGCCCTTGTTCTCCACCATGAACGGGTGGCGATACTCGGGGTTGGCCTTGCTCATGTGCGAGGCGATTGCGCGGACCTTGTCGGCATACGGACGGGCGGAACGCATGCGCTCCTGGGCGCGGCGCATCTTCGATGCGGCGACCATTTCCATCGCTTTGGTGATCTTGCGCGTGTTCTGCACGCTCTTGATCTTGCCGCGAATTTCCTTCATTCCAGCCATTGCTTACTCCTTGTCGGCCCGAGTTGGCGCTTTAGCGCTTACTCGGGCCCCATGCAACGCGGATCGAAGCCGCGCGATGTTGTTGAACATCGCGCGTTGCCTCTCTATCCCGATCAATAAGCGCCCGACTTCTTGAAGTCCTTCAGCGCGGCATGCAGTGCGCCTTCGTCGTCCTTCGCCAAGTCCTTGTTGTCTTCGATGCGCTTGATCAGATCGCCGTGGCTGGTCTTCAGGAATTCGCGCATGCCCTTTTCAAACGGCAGCACTTGCGAAACTTCCAGGTCGTCCAGGTAGCCATTGTTCGCCGCGAACAGCGACACAGCCAGTTCCCACACTTGCAGCGGCTGATACTGCGGCTGCTTCAGCAGTTCCGTCACGCGGCGGCCGCGCTCCAGCTGCTTGCGGGTGGCTTCGTCGAGGTCCGATGCGAACTGCGCGAACGCAGCCAGTTCACGATACTGCGCCAGGTCGGTACGGATACCGCCCGACAGCTTCTTCACGACCTTCGTCTGAGCCGCACCGCCGACGCGCGACACCGACACGCCCGCGTTGATGGCGGGGCGGATACCGGCGTTGAACAGGTCGGTTTCCAGGAAGATCTGGCCGTCGGTAATCGAGATCACGTTCGTCGGAACGAACGCGGTGACGTCGCCGGCTTGCGTTTCGATGACCGGCAGCGCCGTCAGCGAACCGCTCTTGCCCTTCACTTCGCCGTTGGTGAACTTCTCGACGTACTCTTCCGAGACGCGGGCCGCACGCTCGAGCAGACGCGAGTGCAGATAGAACACGTCACCCGGATATGCTTCGCGGCCCGGCGGGCGGCGCAGCAGCAGCGAGATCTGGCGATACGCCCACGCTTGCTTGGTCAAGTCGTCATAGACGATCAGCGCGTCCTGGCCGCGGTCGCGGAAGTATTCGCCCATCGTGCAGCCGGCGTACGGCGCGAGGTATTGCATCGCGGCCGATTCCGAAGCCGAAGCCGCCACGACGATGGTGTATGCCATCGCGCCGGTTTCTTCGAGCTTGCGCACCACGTTCATGATCGACGAAGCCTTCTGGCCGATCGCGACGTAGATACAGAACAGGTCCTTGCCCTTCTGGTTGATGATCGCGTCGACGGCCACCGCGGTCTTGCCGCACTGACGGTCGCCGATGATCAGCTCGCGCTGGCCGCGGCCGATCGGCACCATGGCGTCGATCGACTTCAGGCCCGTCTGCACCGGCTGCGACACCGACTTGCGCCAGATCACGCCCGGCGCGATCTTTTCGATGGCATCGGTCTTCTTTGCGTTGATCGGACCCTTGCCGTCGATGGGGTTGCCCAGCGCATCGACCACGCGGCCGATCAGTTCCGGACCGACCGGCACTTCGAGAATGCGGCCCGTCGTCTTGACGATGTCGCCTTCCGAGATGTGCTCGTACTCGCCGAGAATAACGGCGCCGACGGAGTCACGTTCGAGGTTCAGCGCGAGGCCGAAAGTGTTGCCCGGGAATTCGAGCATTTCGCCCTGCATCACGTCCGACAGGCCGTGGATGCGCACGATACCGTCGGTCACGGAGATCACGGTGCCCTGGTTGCGAACATCCGCGCTCGCTTCAAGGCCCTGGATCCGGCTCTTGATCAGCTCGCTGATCTCAGAGGGATTGAGTTGCATTATTCGCTCCTGATAGTCAATTCTGTTGCGTGCCCGCTAGAGACACGGTTGGCCGCATTAATTCGCAAATTAAGCGGTCAGAGCCGTCTGCATGCGGGCGAGGCGCGCGCGGACCGAGGTATCGAGCACTTCGTCGCCGACCGTCACGCGAACGCCGCCGATCAGCGACTGATCCACCGTGACAACCGGCTTCAGCTTGCGCTGAAACTTGCGTTCGAGACTGGCGACGAGGTCGTTCAATTGTTCGCCTTCGAGGGGGAACGCGCTCACGATCAGCGCGTCGGCCGCACCTTCGCGGGCGTTCTTCAGTTCGTCGAACTGGACAGCGATTTCCGGCAGCAGCGGCAGGCGATGATTCTCGACCAGCATGCCGACGAAATTCTTTGCTTGAGCGTTGCCTTGAGCGAGCGGCGACTTCACCGCGGCGAGCAGCAGATCGATGATTTGCTGACGATTCACCTTCGGGCTCGACGCGACCGATTCCACTTCGGGCAGACGCGCAACCTGTGCCAGCTCCTCGACGAAGGTGGACCAGCCCGCGAGATCGCCGGTTTCGGCCACGCGGAACAGCGCTTCTGCGTAAGGACGAGCGATGGTTGCAAGTTCGGCCATGATCAGAGCTCGGTTTTGAGTTGATTCAGCAGAGCGGCGTGAGCGTTCTGGTCGACTTCGCGCTTCAGGATCTGCTCGGCGCCCTTGACGGCCAGCGCAGCCACTTCCGCACGCAGCGTCTCGCGTGCCTTCACGATCTGCTGGTCGGCGTCAGCCTTGGCTTGAGCGACGATGCGCGCGGCTTCGGCCTGGGCATTCGCCTTGATTTCTTCTGCGACGGCGGCAGCACGCTTCTCGGCGTCAGCAATGCGCTGCTGGCCGTCGTTGCGTGCTTGCGCGAGTTCCTGGTCGACGCGCTTGTGCGCTGCTTCGAGTTCCGCTTTGCCCTTGTCGGCGGCGGCGAGGCCGTCGGCAATCTTCTTCGAGCGCTCGTCGAGGGCGTTGATCAACGGCGGCCACACGAACTTCATCGTGAACCACGCGAGGATCAGAAACACGACCATTTGCGCAAACAGGGTTGCGTTGAGATTCACGGTGTTTCCTTAAACGTTGCTTGATCGGAGGGAATACGGTTAAAAGGCGCTCATCGGCTTGTTGAGCTCGATCAGCGCCTCACCCGTTCCGTTCTGGCGTCTTGAAAGAGTCAGACGCACACTTCCGAGGAACCTCAGCCTGCGAGCTTCGAGAGCAGCGGGTTCGCGAACGCAAACAGCATTGCCACACCAACGCCGATCAGGAACGCCGCGTCGATCAGACCAGCCAGCAGGAACATCTTGGTCTGCAGCGGGTTCATCAGTTCCGGCTGGCGGGCGCACGCTTCAATGTACTTGCCGCCCATCAGGCCGATACCGATACAGGCGCCGATTGCACCCAGGCCGATGATGATGCCGATACCGATGGCGGTCAGACCCTGGATGTTGGCGATGAAAGCTTGCATGATCACTCCTTTGATTAAAGACTTTGGAACTGGATTTATAAAAATTGAAACTTGTGAAACCTAAACCTGAAAACTTCCGGAACGTGCGGCTGCTTTAGTGCGAGTCATGCGCCTGGCCGATATACACCAGCGTCAGCATCATGAAAATGAACGCCTGCAACAGCACGATCAGAATGTGGAAGATCGCCCAGACGGTGCCCGCGACCACGTGGCCGATAAAGCCGAGCAACGACAGATCCGCGCCGAACGACCACATGCTGCCCAGAAGGGCGATCAGCAGGAACAGCAGTTCGCCGGCGTACATGTTGCCGAACAGCCGCATGCCGAGCGAAACCGTCTTGGCGACGAACTCGATGATGTTCAGCGCGAGGTTCGGAATCCACAGCAGCGGATGCGCGCCGAACGGAGCCGACAGCAGTTCGTGAACGAAGCCGCCCGCGCCCTTGATCTTGAAGTTGTAGTAGATCATCAGCACGAACACGCCGAGCGCGATGCCGAGGGTGCCGTTGAGGTCGGCGGTCGGCACGATGCGATGGTGCGGCAGGACATGCTCGAGACCGAGCCAGCCGATCAGACGGCCCGGCAGGTCAACGGGGATGAAGTCGAGGGAGTTCATCAGGGCGACCCAGACGAACACGGTCAGCGCGAGCGGAGCGATGAAGCGGCGGCTGCCGTGGATCATCGACTTCGACTGGTCTTCGACCATCTCGACCAGCATCTCGATGGCGCACTGGAAACGGCCCGGAACGCCGGAGGTCGCCTTGCGCGCCGCGAGGCCGAGAATGACGATGGTGAGGAGACCGCATACGATCGACCAGAACAGCGTGTCGAGATTCCAGACGTGGATGTCGAAGATCGACGTCTGCGTATGCGTGGAAAGATTCTGCAAGTGGTGCGCAATGTACTCGGACGGATCCAGAGCGTGCGTTCCTTCGCTAGCTGCCATATCGTTAAAGCCACCCAAATTGTCAAAAATCTTTCGCCGCCTGCCGCTGCCGGGACGCCGCTTCGCGTCGCGTCTCCGGGCGGGAGGCCCGAGTGCGGAAACTGTTCCGCACCTGTTCATTCATGATGCTACTTGCAATCGGTGCTGCGGGCGCTTACCTGGGACGTCATGGAATGTCACCGTAGCGCCATTGCAACCCAGTAAGTCTTCAGAGCGATGATGTAAGTCACGAGCAGCGGCAGCCACAACGCGCTCTTGTACCAGAACGCGATCGCCACGAACATAGCAATCGTCGCTCCCATCTTGAGCGCCTCGCCGATCATCCAGCTCACGATCGTCTCCGCGCCGCTCTTTGCCTTCAGGCGCGCGGCGAACAAGGCACTCGGCGCCCAGCAGATCGCTCCTCCCAGGAAGGCTGACAGCGCAGCATCGCCCGGTGGCTTGTAAAACAGCCACCACAGCAGCGTCGCACCCAGGGACAAAACCATTTGCGCCGCCACGACCCGAAACGGCGTGACACGCGATGGACGACTCACTTCCGGGCCAAACAGCTTCTCTGCCTGATCCCGCGTGAGCGGAACGATATTGTTATCTTGCGCTTCGGCGTCCCACGACTCGCTCGACGTACTGTGCGGCTGATTTCCGGGGACGTGCGCAGCGTCGGTTGCATGCGCGTCCGGCGCTCGATTTTTCTCTCGCACCGTCTTCAAACCTTCAACCAAAAGTCCGGGGAAATCACCCTGCGCTTTCGCGGCGCTTTCGAGGTGGCCTAGCTGATAAATCCGGGCGATTGTAAGCGATTGTTGTCACGGATTCAATAGTTTAGGTGTGTCAAAAGGCAGTGAAAAAGCATGCCGAAAAGGTTCTCGAAAACGAGACTTTCCTTGCAATTGCAAGCAGATTCTCATGTGCTGGCAGAGGTGTCTCCGAGCCTCAAACAAGCACCCATCCGATGATCATCGCCACGATCCAGAACGGGATCGATACGATATGAAACGGCATCCACATGCCCTTCTCGTTAGACAGCCTGACCGCGATCAGATTGGCCAGTGAACCGATGGCGATGCCGAAGCCACCCACGCTCACGCCGAAGGTCAGTGCACGCCAGTCCTTCGAGAACTCGGCGAGCACGATGGCAGCCGGAACGTTGCTGATACCCTGCGACAGCACGGCGCCCGCCGCGTACGCCCTGACCGGCGTGTCGATGCCGAGATGCGCGATGGCTTGATGAATCACGGGCAATGCAGCGGCACTGCGCAACACGATGAACATCAGCACGAAGATGAGCAGCAGCAGCCAGTCGATCTTGAAGACTGCCTCACGCCGCCAGAGCAGGAATCCGGCAGCCAGGACGGCGAGCGCGGGTCCGACATGATGGGCATCGGCGAGATAGACGAACGCGGCGAACGCCACGGCACTGACGACGCACAGCACGCGATCCACCCGATGCTCTTCGACGTCGCTGGACAGGTCGAGCGGCGCGCCGCGGAACATCGCGAACGTCACGATGGCCAGCAGCACCATCAACGCCGCGCACAGCGGCAGCATCGTCCAGACGAAGGCGCCGAACGCGACACCGCTCGTCTGCCAGAGGAAGAGATTCTGCGGATTGCCGAGCGGCGTGAGAATCGATCCCGCATTCACCGCGAGCGCGATCACGATGACCAGCCGTTTGATCGGCAAGGGCGCGAGCTTGTGCAGCGACAGCGCAAGCGGCACGACCGCGAAGAGCGCGACGTCGTTGGTGAGCACGGTGGACAGGCCCGCCGCGAGCGCAACCAGCAGCAATGCAAGCGTGCGCTCGCCGTGGATGTGATGCACGAGCCGATGCGCCGCCCACATCAGGAATCCTGATAATTCGATGGCTTTCGTCAGGATCAGAAGACCCGCGAGCGTCAGGACCGTTTGCCAGTCGACGAGGCCAGGCAAGGACGGCCACGGGCGCGGCTGCACGACCTGCAGCACGACCAGCGCGAACACCAGAATGGCGAGGACCGGCTCCTTCGAGACGGTCCTCCAGATGCGTCCGATCCAGTCCGGCCGCGTACGCTTGACGTTGACCTCGGACACGATCCGCGATCGTCAGGCAGTCGGTGTAGTCGATTCGATGCTGCCACGCAGTTTGCTCAGGATGCCTTCGAGCGAATCGAGCGTGCCGAAGTCGATCGTGACCTTGCCGCGCCCTCTTCCACCGACCTTGATCTTTACGTTCGCGGACAACAAATCGGACAGTTCTTCTTCCAGACGGCGCGTATCGCGGCCACCATCGTTAGCTACACGCGCTTTGGTCGCCGGCGCTTCCTTCGTCGTCGCCGCGACGAGACGTTCGGTTTCACGCACCGACAGGCGGCGGTTGACCACATGATTGGCCAGCTGGATCTGCGTGGCGGCGTCCACGGCCAGCAGCGCGCGTGCGTGGCCCATGTCGAGATCGCCGGCGAGGAGCATCGTCTGGACGGGTGTCGCCAGATTGAGCAGGCGCAGCAGGTTGGATACGGCACTGCGCGAGCGGCCGACCGACTCTGCTGCCTGTTCGTGCGTAAAACGGAATTCATCGAGCAGACGCTGGATGCCCTGCGCCTCTTCGAGCGGATTCAAGTCCTCGCGCTGGATGTTCTCGATCAGCGCCATCGCCGCCGCGGCCTGATCTGGCACGTTTTTCACGAGCACCGGCACTTCGTCGAGTCCGGCCAGCCGCGCGGCTCGAAACCGTCGTTCGCCCGCGATGATTTCGTAGCGGTTGTCGCCTACCGAGCGCACGAGAATGGGTTGCATCAACCCTTGAGCACGGATGCTCGCGGCCAGCTCCTGGAGCGCGCCTTCGTCCATGCGCGTTCGCGGCTGGTATTTGCCGGCCTGCAGCTTGTCCAGCGCCAGCACCGAGGGCGTGCCCTCACCGCGCACGGCTTCGGTGATGTCGACACTGCCGCCGAGCAATGCATCCAGGCCCCGGCCCAACCCCTTCTTCTTCATCACAGCGCTCATTTCGGTTCCTCCGTCGGCGTTCGCTGCCGCATCGAATGGGTGTTGCTCAGTTCACGTTCAGCGCGCGCACGCGCTCGATCATTTCCGTGCCGAACTGGATATACGCCTGGGCGCCGCGCGACGACTTGTCGAACACGACCCCCGGCAGCCCGTAGCTCGGCGCCTCGGCAAGACGCACGTTGCGCGGGATGACGACATCGAACAGCTTGCTGCCGAAGTGCTCCTTCAGCTGGTCCGACACCTGTTGCTGCAAAGTGATCCGCGGATCGAACATCACGCGCAGCAGGCCGATGACCGTCAGCTCGCGGTTGAGATTGGCATGGACCTGCTTGATCGTGTTCACGAGGTCGGACAGTCCTTCCAGCGCGAAGTACTCGCACTGCATCGGAATGACGACGCCGTGCGCCGCGCACAATGCGTTGAGCGTCAGCAGCGACAGCGCCGGGGGGCAATCGATCAGGACGAAGTCATAGTCATCGACTACCTCGGCAATCGCGTTGCGCAGGATGCGCTCGCGATTTTCCATGTCGACGAGCTCAACCTCCGCGCCTGCCAGTTCGCGATTGGCCGGTACCACGTCGTAGTTCACTGCACCGGGACGCACGCGGGCGTCGCGAACGGCCACGCCATCGACGAGCACTTCGTACACAGTGTTCTCGCAGGCTGCCTTGTCGATGCCGCTGCCCATGGTTGCGTTACCTTGCGGATCAAGATCGATCAGCAGTACGCGTTGCCCGAGCCCGCCGAGGCTCGCCGCGAGGTTGACCGCCGTCGTGGTCTTTCCAACGCCGCCCTTCTGATTTGCGACGCAGAAGATTTTTGCCATCGTTTAGTGTCCTCGTTATTCCGCTGTCAGAAGATCAGCGTGCCTGGAATGCCGGATCGAACGGTGCGGCGAACCGTCATTCTGCTGCGACGGCTATTTCGATCAGATGTCGCTCGGCGTCGAGCATCGGCACTTTCAGACGCTCCACGCCGAGCACCGTTGCGCCCGTCGGGAGACGTGCGACTTCGGCATCGGGCTTGATGCCTTTCATCGCGAGAATGCGCCCATCGACTTCGACCAGATGACGCGAAAGTGTAACGAAATCGGAGAGCTCTGCGAATGCGCGAGACACGATTACATCGAATTTTTCGGGTATTTCGATACCTGGACGCAGCGCTTCGACGCGCCCCGTTACGACGGACAGATTGACAAGGCTCAACTGAGCCTTGACTTGCGACTGAAAGGCACTCTTTTTATGGACGATGTCGTTCAATGTCACGCGGACGTCCGGCAGGGTGATCGCCAGCACGACGCCTGGCAGTCCGCCACCCGAGCCGACATCGAGCACCGTCGACGGATGGCGGGCAGACACCATCGGCACGATGGCGAGCGAATCCAGAATATGCTGAATCATCATTTGCTCAGGATCGCGGATGGCCGTCAGGTTGTAGACGGCGTTCCACTTGCCGAGCAGCGCGACATAGTCGAGCAGCTTTTGTTTTTGCTCAGGAGAAAGCGAAATGGAGAGATCGGCGGCGCCCTTGTCCAGTATCGTCGCGAGCGAGGATGGGCGTTCCGTCATTGAACCGCCGTCGGTTTGCCTGCCGAGGATGAATCTTCCGCCGAGTTACGACCTCGACGGCCAGCGCCGCGCTTGAGGTGAACCATCAGCAACGAGATCGCCGCTGGCGTGATGCCCGAAATGCGCGAGGCCTGCCCGATCGTCTCCGGTCGATGCTGCATAAGCTTCTGGCGCGCTTCGAACGACAGCCCGCGGACTTCGTTGTAGTCGAGCCCGTCCGGCAAACGGGTGTTTTCCTGCGCGCCATTGCGCATGATTTCGTCGGCTTGACGCTCGATATAACCTTGGTACTTCACGCCGATTTCGATCTGTTCCTTGATCTGCGCCAGCAACACCGGATCGTCCGCGAGTCCGGCGTCCGGTCCGCATTCTCCATCGCGAAGGGCGCAGATCGCGTCATAGGACACTTCCGGACGACGCAGCAGGTCTGCAAGGCTATATTCGTGGTCGATCGGCTTACCGAGCAGTGCTGTCGCCTCTTCTGCCGGCAGCGTTTTAGGATTAACCCACGTCACACGCAGACGCTGTGTTTCACGTGAAACAGCATCACGCTTGCGACTGAACGCATCCCAGCGTGCGTCATCAATAACGCCCAACTCCCTACCCGCTTCCGTCAAGCGCATGTCTGCATTGTCTTCGCGTAACGAAAGACGATACTCCGCACGGCTGGTGAACATCCGATACGGCTCGGACACGCCGCGTGTCACCAGATCGTCGACCAGCACACCCAAATAGGCCTGGTCACGTCGCGGCGACCACGCATCCTTTCTTTGGACTTGTAGTCCGGCGTTGATCCCGGCCAGAAGTCCCTGAGCCGCCGCTTCTTCGTATCCGGTGGTCCCATTGATCTGCCCGGCGAAGAACAGACCGTTGATCGCCTTGGTTTCAAGGGAGGCCTTCAACGCGCGCGGGTCGAAATAGTCATATTCGATCGCGTAGCCGGGGCGAAGAATGTGCGCATGCTCGAGACCACGCATCGAGCGGACCAAGTCAAGCTGGACGTCGAACGGCAGGCTGGTTGAGATCCCGTTCGGATAAAACTCATTGGTCGTGAGCCCTTCCGGTTCGAGAAAAATCTGGTGCGCATCCTTCGAAGCAAACCGGTGAATCTTGTCTTCGATCGACGGACAGTAGCGCGGCCCTACCCCCTCGATTACGCCGGTGTACATCGGCGAACGATCCAGGCCCGAGCGGATGATGTCATGCGTCTGTGCGTTGGTATGGGTAACCCAGCACGGCACTTGGCGGGGATGCTGCTCAACGCGGCCAAGGAACGAGAAGACCGGGATGGGATCGAGATCGCCGGGCTGTTCCTCGAGCTGCGAGAAATCGATCGTCCGGCCGTCGATTCGCGGCGGCGTACCGGTCTTGAGCCGGCCCTGAGGGAGCTTCAGTTCCTTGAGACGCGCAGAAAGCGACACGGCTGCGGGATCGCCTGCACGGCCACCGACGTAATTATTCAAACCAACATGGATCTTTCCGTCGAGGAAGGTCCCAGCCGTCAAAACGACCGCCCGGCCTCGGAAACGCAATCCCACCTGCGTCACCGCGCCGACAACGCGATCCCCCTCCACCATCAGATCTTCCACTGCCTGCTGGAATAGCCACAGATTCGGCTGATTCTCCAGCCGATGACGTATCGCCTGCTTGTAGAGCAGCCGATCAGCCTGCGCCCGCGTCGCGCGAACAGCTGGGCCCTTCGAAGAGTTGAGGATGCGAAACTGGATGCCCGATTCATCCGTCGCCGCTGCCATTGCGCCGCCGAGCGCATCGACTTCCTTGACCAAATGCCCTTTGCCGATGCCGCCAATCGACGGATTGCAGCTCATCTGGCCGAGCGTCTCAATATTGTGCGTCAGAAGGAGCGTCTTGCAGCCCATGCGTGCTGAAGCAAGCGCCGCCTCAGTGCCCGCATGACCGCCGCCAACGACGATCACGTCAAATTCAGTGGGATAAAGCATTGGGATCTCGTGTGCGAACGACACGATCCTGAAGAGAGAACAGCCTTGAATTATAACGGTTTCTTCTCTTCCTCAACTTCGACGCAGGTCCGATGCGCGAAAAAAAAGCGTGTTTCACGTGAAACACGCCCCTCTTCGACAGCATGAAACAAAGCATCTAGGCCATTTTCTTGGACAGACCGAGATAAGTTTCAATCACCTGAGGATCGTGCTGCAGATCATCCGCCTTGCCTTCCAACGCAAACTCGCCGGTTTCCAAGACATATCCATAGTCCGAAATCTGGAGCGCCGCGCGGGCATTCTGCTCGATCAGCAGCGTCGCAACGCCACTCTGTCGCAATGCACTGATGATGTGGAAGATCTCTTTAACGATCAGCGGAGCGAGACCAAGGCTCGGTTCGTCGAGCATCAGCAACTGCGGCTTGCCCATCAGCGCCCGCCCGACTGCCAGCATCTGCCGCTCCCCGCCCGACAGCGTTCCCGCCGCCTGCTTCCGCCGTTCCTTGAGACGCGGAAACAAGCGGTAGACCTCATCGATCTGATCCAGGAAGTTTCGCTCGCCGGCCCGCTTGCGCCGATACGCTCCGAGAATCAAGTTGTCTTCCACCGCCATCGTGGCGAATAGCTCACGCTTTTCCGGGACGAGACACATGCCTCGCGATACCCGCCGTTCGATCGCCAGTGCAGACACTTCTTCACCAAGGTAACGCACCGAGCCTTTGGCATGTCCCGATGACGGCAACGCACCCATGATGGCGTTCAGCAGTGTCGACTTGCCGGCGCCGTTCGGGCCGATCACGGACACGATCTGACCGGCGCCGACCGTGAGCTTGCCGTCGTGCAACGCCTCGACCTTGCCGTATCTCACCGACAAGCCATCCACTTGCAGAATCGGATTCGTAATCTGCGACATCATTCCACCCCGCCCAAATACGCTTCCAGCACCGCAGGATCCTTCTGCACGTCGACCGGCAGTCCTTCCGCGATCTTCGTGCCGAATTCCATTACGACGAGTCGATCCGTCAGATTCATGACGAAATCCATGTCGTGTTCGACCAGAAGAATGCTCATCCCTTCCGCGCGCAGCTTGCGAAGCAGTTCAGCCAGCTGTTGTTTTTCCTGATAACGCAAACCAGCGGCGGGCTCATCGAGCAATAACAAAGTCGGATCACAGCAGAGCGCACGCGCGATTTCCAGAATCCGCTGCTGGCCAAGCGCCAGACTTCCGGCCTCGCTGTAGATGTGCTTCTCGAGCCCGACGCGCCGAATCTGCCTGGCCGCTTCCGCCATCAACCGGGCTTCCTCGGCTGCATTCAAGCGAACAATGCTTCGCCACACGCCTGTCGTGCCGCGCAGATGCGCGCCAATCGCCACGTTTTCGAGCACGGTCATGCCGGGCAGCATCTTCACGTGTTGGAAGGTTCGCCCGATACCCCGCTTGACGATATCGCGCGACGTGAGCTTCTCGATGCGTTCGCCGTGAAAGCTGATCGCACCACTGGTCGCCTGCAACACGCCGGTGACGAGATTGAACGTCGTCGATTTTCCCGCGCCATTCGGACCGATCAAACCGATGATCTCGCCTGCCTTGACTTCGAAGCTCACGTCATTGACGGCAACCAGCCCGCCGAATTGCTTGCGCGCCTTTTCAACGACCAGCAGACGTTCTCCCGTCGCCGGTTTGCTGCGCTGCGGCAAAGCTTCTCCGTGCTCGGGAACATGTGCACTCGGCCCACGCGGAAAAAGTCGTGCGACGAACGGCCATACGCCCTGCCGCGCATACTGGAGCAGCAACACCATCACGACGCCGAACACGATGATCTCGAAGTTGCCGTTCGCCCCGATCAGCTTGGGCAACCAGGTTTGCAGATAGTCCTGCAGAACGGTGAGGATCGTGGCGCCGAGAATCGCACCCCAGACATGCGATACCCCGCCCACTACCGCCATGAACAGGAATTCGATGCCGTGATTCAGGCCGAACGGCGTCGGATTGACGGCGCGCTGCAAATGCGCGTACAGGAAGCCGGAAATGGCCGCCAGGACCGCCGCATAGATGAAGATGGTGACCCGCATCCACGCGGTGTTCACGCCCATTGCCTCGGCCATGGTGCCGCCGCCGCGCAGCGCGCGAATGGCACGTCCCGGCCGGCTGTTCAGAAGGTTCTGAACCGAAATCACCGCCAGCAGCACGACCACCCAGATCAGGTAGTAAATGCTCCTGCCCGATTCGAGCTGCCATCCGAAGACGCTCAAAACCGGAATGCCGTTGATGCCGTCGTACTTGCCGAGCAATTCCATGTTGCCGAACAGATAGAACAGCGACAGGCCCCAGGCGATCGTGCCAAGCGGCAGGAAGTGGCCCGAGAGACGCATGGTGATCAGCCCGAGCAACAGCGCAATGAAAGCGGTCAGCACGACGCCTGCAATCAGCGCAAGCCACGGCGAAACGCCGTACTGCGTCGTCAAGAAGGCCGTTGCATAGGCGCCGACGCCCACGAACGCGGCCTGCCCGAAGCTCGTCATGCCGCCGATCCCGGTCAGCAGCACGAGCCCGATCGCAACGATCGAATAAAGCCCGATGTAGTTCAGCAGCGTGATCCAGTACTCCGGCACGGCGGCCGGTCCCGGTAGCACCGGCAGCGCGAAGACGACCAGCAGGAACACCCAGAAGAATCGATAACGTTTCAGGAATTTCATCCGCTTACTCCTCGTCCTCATCCGTATGCGGCGTTGCCAGGCTCCGCCACAGCAACACCGGAATGATCAGGGTGAAGACGATCACTTCCTTATAGGCACTCGCCCAGAACGACGAATACGATTCGAGCAGCCCGACGAGCAGCGACCCGGCTGCCGCGAGCGGATAACTCACCAGACCGCCGACAATGGCGCCCACGAAGCCCTTCAGGCCGATCAGGAAGCCCGAGTCGTAGTAGATCGTCGTGATGGGCGCGACCAGCACGCCGCACAGCGCGCCGAGGCCCGCGGCGAGCGTGAAGGCGAGCCGCCCCGCCTGCGTCGTGCCGATGCCGACCAGCCGCGCGCCGAGACGATTCACCGACGTTGCGCGGAGCGCCTTGCCGGAAATCGAGCGATCGAAATAGAAGTACAGCGCGACGATCAGCACCACCGCCGTTCCGACCACCCACAGGCTTTGCCCGGAGATCGACACGCTGCCGAGATTGAAGTTGGCATCGGAGAAGGCTGTCGTGCGCGAACCTTCGGCGCCGAACATGACGAGCCCGAGTCCCACCATCGCGAAATGCACGGCTACGGCAACGATCAGCAGCAGCAGCGTGCTCGCCTCTGCGATCGGCTCATAGGCGAGGCGGTAGACGAACGGCCCCATCGGCACGACGATCAGAAGCGTCAGCGCGATCTGCGCGATCATCGGCAGCGTCTGGGGAGCGACCGCCTGGGTCAGCGCCCACACGGCCACCGGGAACAGCAGATACTTGCCTGCGAGCACAGCCAGCAAGCGTCCGATCTGGTGATATCGCGCGGGATGACGCACGATGCCGGCCGTTTCGGCGACGAAGCAGCCCACGCCCATGGCGATGAGCAGATAGCAGGTCGCCGGCAGCTTCTGTGTTTGCAGGGCCGCGAGCGTCAGCGCGCCGTACGCGACGAACTCGCCCTGCGGTATGAAAATGACCCGCGTGACGGAGAACACGAGCACCAGCGCCAACGCCAGCAACGCGTAGATCGCGCCTGTGGTGATCCCGTCCTGCGCGAGAATCGCCGCAATCGATAAGTCCATACTTCCTCTTCAAAGCTTCTCGTGGAACAGGCGCACCGGAATCCGCGGCCTCGCATGCTCGAAGCGGCGCGCCGTTGCCGGTGCGCCGCCCCGTCATCTCGAAATTAAGACGCATGAACGCGCGGTGACGCGCGACACACGGCTTAGTCGTTCAGCAACTTCCACTTTCCGTCGACGATCTGCACCATCACGCGCGCGCGATCGTCGAAACCGTTGTGATCGGTCGGAGTCGTGTTCATGATGCCGTGCGCGACCGGCAGGTCCTTCAGGTTTTCCAGCGCGGCGCGCAGCGCCTCGCGGAATTCCGGCGTGCCCGGCTGGCCTTTCTTGAGCGCCTCGGGAATGGCCCGCTGAAGCATCTGGCCGGCATCCCATGCATGGCCGCCGAAGGTCGACAGCGACCCCGCGCCATAGGCCTTCTCATACGCGTCCTTGTACGCCGCCGAAGACTTCTTCACCGGATTGCTCGCCGGCAGCTGCTCGGTCACCAGCACCGGGCCCGCGGGCAGGATCTCGCCTTCGCAATCCTTGCCGCACACGCGCAGGAAGTCGTTGTTGGCCACGCCGTGCGTCTGATAAACCTTGCCCTTGTAGCCGCGCTCCTTCAGCGCCTTGGCCGGCAGCGCCGAAGGCGTGCCCGCGCCCGCGATCAGCACCGCGTCCGGATTCGCGCCCATCGTCTTCAATACTTGTCCGGTCACCGACGTGTCCGTGCGGTTATACCGTTCGTTCGTGACGATCTTCAGCTTGTGCGCCGCTGCGGCCGTGTTGAAGACGTTGTACCAGCCGTCGCCGTAGGCATCCGCGAAGCCGATGAAGCCCACCGTCTTCACGCCGTGCTTCTCCATGTAGCTCGCGATCGCATCGGCCATCAAGGCATCGTTCTGCGGCGTCTTGAAGACCCATGCCTTCTTCGCATCCATCGGCGCGATGATCGCGGCCGATGCGGCCATCGAGATCATCGGCGTCTTGCCGGACGCGGCGGGGTCGATCATCGCGAGCGAGTTCGGCGTCACGGTCGAGCCGACGATCGCATCCACATGATCCTCGTCGATCAGCTTGCGCGTGTTCTGCACCGCGCGGCTCGTGTCCGAGCCGTCGTCGAGCACGATCCACTCGACCGACTTGCCGGCGATTTCCTTCGGCAACAGCGCGACGGTATTTTTCTCGGGAATCCCAAGCGATGCCGCCGGGCCCGTCGCCGAGAGCGTCACGCCGATCTTCACCTGGGCATATGCCGCACCCGTGCCGAGCAGCGCGCCGCCCGCAAGTGCGAGCGCCATGCTCGTCCTGATCCATGCCTTCTTCGTTTTCATTGCTGTCTCCAAACGCGACGTGCTCGTTTTGCCAACACGCACCCCAGCGGTGCGCTGCTGCGAGTTGTTATCGATGCCGCCTCTTGTGGGCCAATCGAGCCAGGCCATGCAAAGGGCCGCCCCAATCTATTTACCGCCATATTGCATGCCAAGGGTGGTTTTCCCTGACCGTTGCGCGACGTGTTGCCCTGACTGCACGTGAGCATTCCGCGAGGCTTTGCGCCCTCTTCTTTCCGTCGCTTCCCGCCAACTGCACCACACAGAAAAAAGGCGCGTTCTGCTTCGACGCGCCTTGGTTTCCGAATCAGTTCACATACGATTCCGTCAGTTGCCCGAGAGCTTCCACTTGCCGCCGACGATCTCGACCATCACGCGGGCGCGCTGGTCGAGTCCGGAGTGATCGTTCGCGCTCATGTTGAAGATCCCGTGCGAGGCCGGCAGATTCTTCGTCTCTTCGATAGCGGCGCGCAGCGCTTCACGGAACGCCGGCGTGCCCGGCTGACCCTTCTTCAGCGCAAGCGGAATGGCGCGCTGGAGAATGAGGCCCGCGTCCCACGCGTGACCGCCGAAGGTCGACACCGAACCCGCGCCATACGCGCCTTCATAGGCCTTCTTGTAGGTCAGCGCGGCCTGCTTTACCGGGTTGCTGTCAGGCAATTGCTCCGCGACCAGCAGCGGACCCGCCGGCAGGAAGGTGCCTTCGCAATCCTTGCCGCACACGCGCAGGAAGTCATTGTTCGCGACGCCGTGCGTCTGATAGAGCTTGCCCTTGTAGCCCCGCTCCTTGAGCGTCTTCTGCGGCAGCGCGGCCGGCGTGCCCGCGCCCGCGATCAGCACCGCATCCGGGTTCTGCGACATCATCTTGAGCACCTGGCCCGTGACCGATGCATCGTTGCGCGCGAAGCGCTCGTTCGCGACGACCTTGATCTTCGCGAGGTCGGCGGCCTTCGAGAATTCCTTGAACCAGCTTTCGCCATAGGCGTCGCTGAAGCCGATGAACGCCACCGTCTTAACGCCATGATTCGACATGTGCTGCGCGATGGCGGTGGCCATCAGGATGTCATTCTGCGGTGTCTTGAAGACCCACGCGCGCTTGGCATCCATCGGTTCGACGATGCTCGCGGCGGCGGCCATCGAGATCATCGGCGTTTGCGTTTCGGAAGCGATGTCGATCATCGCGAGCGAGTTGGGCACCACGGTGGAGCCGACCAGTGCATCGACATGATCTTCGCTCGTCAGCTTGCGCGCGTTCTTCACGGCCTGGGTGGAGTCCGTGGCGTCATCCAGCACGATGTACTGGATCTTCTGACCAGCGACTTCCTTCGGCAGCAAGGCAATGGTGTTCTTTTCCGGAATGCCGAGCGACGCGGCCGGACCGGTCGCCGAGACCGTCACGCCGACTTTCACGTCCGCCCAAACCTGAGTGCTGAATACCGCCGAAAACCCGACAACGGCCATTGCGACCGCGCTGATGCGTGAAGCCAACTTCATTGATGTGCGCCCCGTAATTCGTGTTTCTTCGTGATGATCTGCTCGCGAAAATGCCCCTGAATTGCGCTCGCCGCGAATTCCCGACCAGTGGGTCGGGAAATGCAGTTTAGCGAGGCATGCGCTGCGCAGCAAGCGTTTTGAAGGCTCTCCCGTGTGGCTTTTCGCATTGTTTTTCAAGGCCTTGCGCAATCATCTCGCGCAAGCTGGGAAGCCTCAGGGAAAACCCCGTTTAAAATCGCCCGCCGAATTTAATCACATAATCAGTGGGCAATAAAAAAAGCGCTGTTGGACTCATCCAACAGCGCTTTTCGGTCGGGCACTTCGTGCCTCATGTCTCCTCGTTCTCCACCTCAAAAATCTGGGTGCAACAGAACTAGACCGAATGTTAAAGAACGCAACAGTGCACGACAACCTAGCATTTACCCTAGTGGTGCATGAAAGCACCCGGAAGGGGCGTACTTCTTGCAATAAAACACGCCTCAGTGCGTGGCTCCGCGGATTTCAGCCTTGCAGCGGACGGACCCGCGCGACGATCTCCCCGACAATGCCGCGCCGGAACGCCAGCACGCAGGCAATGAAGATCACGCCGGTCACGATGGTCACGGATTCCCCGAGCGAGTTGAACCACGTCATGCCGGTCAGCCGCGCGAGACCTCCGCCGATGTCGCCGAGCCGGTCCTCCAGCGCGACGATGATCGCGGCGCCGAGCAGTGGTCCGAACATCGTGCTCATGCCGCCGACGAGCGTCATCAGCACCACCAGGCCGGACATGGTCCAGTAGGCGTCGCCGAGCGTCTCGAAGCCAAGCACGAGCGTCTTGGTGGCGCCCGCCAGTCCCGCGAGTCCCGCCGACAGCACGAAGGCCAGCAGCTTGTAGCGCGACGTATCGTAGCCGAGCGACACCGCGCGCGGCTCGTTCTCCTTGATCGCGATCAGTACCTCGCCAAACGGCGAATGCACGATGCGCACGATCAGCGCGAATGCGAGCAGCATCACGACCAGCACGACGTAGTAAAGCGTGATGTCGCTGCCGAGATCGATCATGTTGAACAGCTTGCCGCGCGGCACGCCCTGCAAGCCGTCTTCGCCGTGCGTGAACGGCGCCTGCAGGAACACGAAGTACACCATCTGCGCGAGCGCGAGCGTGACCATCGCGAAGTAGATGCCCTGGCGGCGGATCGCCAGCAGCCCCGCAACGAGCCCGAGCAGCGTCGCCGCCGCCGTACCCGCGATCACGCCGAGTTCCGGCGTCAAACCGATGGTCTGGATCGAATAGCCGGCGACGTAACCGGCGGTCGCGAGAAACATCGCGTGGCCGAACGAGAGCAAGCCGGTATAGCCAATCAGCAGGTTGAAGGCTGCGGCGAACAGCGCGAAACACAGCACCTTCATCATGAACAGCGGATACACGCCGACGAACGGCGCCACGATCAGGCCGATCAGCAACAGGCCGTAGAGCGCTTTTCTCTGCATCATTTTTCCTTGCCGAAGAGTCCTGCCGGGCGAATCATCAACACGATCGCCATGATGACGAAGACGACCGTCGCGGACGCTTCCGGATAGAACACGCGCGTGAAACCTTCGATCACGCCGAGCAGGAGACCCGTGAGGATTGAGCCCATGATCGAACCCATGCCGCCGATCACGACGACCGCGAACACGGTGATGATCATCGACTGCCCCATCAGCGGCGACACCTGGATCACGGGCGCGGCCAGCACGCCGGCGAAGGCCGCGAGCGCCACGCCGAAGCCGTAGGTCAGCGTGATCATCAGCGGCACGTTGACGCCGAACGCCTCGACCAGCTTCGGGTTTTCCGTGCCCGCGCGCAGATACGCGCCCAGGCGCGTCTTCTCGATCACGAACCACGTCGCGAAGCACACCGCCAGCGACGCCACCACGACCCACGCACGATAGTTCGGCAGGAACATGAAGCCGAGATTGGTCGCGCCGGACAGCAGCGAGGGCACGTCGTAAGGCTGGCCCGACGAGCCATAGATGGAGCGGAACACGCCCTCGACCACAAGCGTCAGGCCGAAGGTCAGCAACAGCCCGTAGAGATGGTCGAGCTTGTAGAGCCAGCGCAGCATCGAGCGCTCGATGACCATGCCGAACAGCCCGACGATGACCGGCGCAAGCACGAGCATCGCCCAGTAGGGAATGTTGAAGTACGCGTAGCCCATCCACGCGAGCATCGCGCCCAGCATGAACAGCGCGCCGTGCGCGAAGTTGATGACGTTGAGCAAGCCGAAGATCACCGCGAGACCCAGGCTCAGGATCGCGTAGAACGAGCCGTTCACCAGCCCCAGCAACAGCTGGCTCAGCATTGCGGCGAGTGGAATGCCGAAAATTTCCATTGAACCTGCCGTCAGAAACGTGTTGACGCGGTTGCAGCGGCGGAAGTCCTCACCGGACGCCCGCCGCGCGAACGCGCTGAATCACTGCCGAATGCTTACTTCCAGAGCTTGCAGCGCGATTCCGCCTTCGTGCCGAATGCCTGGTCGCCCGGAATCGTGGCGGTGATCTTGTAGTAATCCCACGGTTCCTTCGACTCCGACGGCTTCTTCACTTCCATCAGGTACATGTCGTGGATCATCGCGCCGTCTTCGCGAACGTAGCCCTTCGCGTAGAAGTCGTCGATCTTCATCTTCTTCAGCTGTTCCATGACCTTGTCGCTGTCGGTCGTGCCCGCCGCCTGCACGGCCTTCAGATAGGTCGTGGTCGCCGAATAGTCCGCCGCCTGCAGGCTGCCCGGCATCTTCTTCATCTTGTCGAAATAGCGCTTGGCCCAGGCGCGCGTCTTGTCGTCCTTGTTCCAGTACCAGCTGTCCGTCGCCACGAGGCCCTGCGTGGTTTCCAGGCCCAGCGAGTGGATGTCGGACAGGAAGATCAGCAGCGCGGCGATCTTCATCGACTTGGTGACGCCGAATTCCTTCGCCGCCTTGATGGAATTGACCGTGTCGCCGCCCGCGTTGGCGAGGCCGAGCACCTGCGCCTTCGAACCCTGCGCCTGCAACAGGAACGACGAGAAGTCCGACGCCGACAGCGGATGGCGCACTTCGCCCAGCACCTGGCCGCCGCTCGCCTTCACGACGTCCGCGGTGTTCTTCTCGAGCGCCTTGCCGAACGCATAGTCCGCCGTCAGGAAGTACCACGTCTTGCCGCCCTGCTTGGTCACCGCGGAACCGGTGCCTTTGGCGAGCGCCATCGTGTCGTAGGCGTAGTGAACCGTGTAGGGCGAGCATTGCTCGTTGGTCAGGTTGTCCGCGCCCGCGCCGATGTTGATGTACGGAATCTTCTTCTCGGCCGTGACCTGCGCGCTGGAGAGCGCCGTGGCCGAGTTCGTGCCGCCGATGATCGCATTCACCCCGTCGCGGTCGATCCACTCACGCACGCGCGATGCGGCGATATCCGCCTTGTTCTGATGGTCCGCATACACCAGTTCGATCGGCTTGCCGTTCACCTTGCCGCCGAAATCCGCGATGGCCATGCGGATCGCTTCGAGGCCGCCTTGTCCGTCGATGTCCGCATAGAGGCCCGACATGTCGGTGACGAAGCCGATCTTCACGGTGTTGCCGTCGGCGGCGTATGCGCTGCTGCTCATCACCGCCACACTCGCCGCCGCAGCCGCAAAGCACAACGTAGAGAGGCGCGCGAGGGTCTTCTTTTTCATTCCAGTCTCCATGAGTTTTTGATTTGATGCGGTGTTACTGGTGATGCCCTTTCCATTCCGGTGCGGCACGCCGGCGCCCGATTACACGCCGAGCAGTTCGTGCAGCACCGGCATCTTCGCCTCGAGTTCCCCCGCGCCGAAATGCTCGACGATATTGCCGTGCTCCATCACGTAGAAGCGGTCCGCGAGCGGCGCCGCGAAACGAAAATTCTGTTCGACCATGACGATGGTGTAGCCGCGCGACTTGAGCATCAGGATCATGCGCGCGAGTGTCTGCACGATGACCGGCGCGAGGCCTTCCGAGATTTCATCGAGCAGCAGCAGGTTCGCGCCGGTGCGCAGGATGCGCGCGACGGCCAGCATCTGCTGCTCGCCGCCCGACAGACGCGTGCCCTGGCTGGCGCGGCGTTCCTTCAGGTTGGGGAACATCGAATAGAGTTCGTCGAGCGACATCGCATCTTTCGGGTCGCCGATCAGCGGCGGCAACAGCAGGTTTTCTTCGCAGGACAAACTCGAGAATATGCCGCGCTCCTCCGGACAATAGCCGACCCCGTAATGCGCGATCTTGTGTGTAGGCAGGCCGATGGTCTCGTGTCCGCTCACGCGGATCGAACCCGTGCGCCGCCCGGTCAAACCCATGATGGCCCGGAACGTGGTGGTGCGGCCCGCGCCGTTGCGTCCGAGCAGCGTGACCACTTCGCCGCGGTTCACCTTGAGGTCCACGCCGTGCAGGATATGCGACTCGCCATA
Organism: Caballeronia sp. LZ043; assembly: GCF_031451075.1. Classification (NCBI taxonomy): domain Bacteria; kingdom Pseudomonadati; phylum Pseudomonadota; class Betaproteobacteria; order Burkholderiales; family Burkholderiaceae; genus Caballeronia; species Caballeronia sp. LZ043. The sequence continues at coordinate 2,814,749 of NZ_JARUXT010000001.1, forward strand.
CCACGCCTGAAGGCCCGAGATTTCCAGCGCCGGCACGTTGCTGGCCCCGCCGTTCGCGTTGAGCGAGCGGCGTTCTTCCACGATCGTACTCATGCATGCGCTCCGGTGAGCGCCGCATCGGCGCTGCCCATGTAGGCTTCCATCACGAGCGGATTCTTCGACACTTCCGCGTAGCTGCCTTCGGCGAGCACTTCGCCTTGCTTGAGCACGGTGATGGTGTCGGAGATGCCTGCGATCACGTTCATGTTGTGCTCGACCATCAGGATGGTGCGGCCCGCCGACACCTTCTTGATCAGCGCCGTCACGCGGTCGACATCTTCGTGGCCCATGCCTTGCGTCGGTTCGTCGAGCAGCATGAGCTCCGGCTCCATCGACAGCGTGGTCGCGATCTCCAGCGCGCGCTTGCGGCCATAGGACAGCTCGACGGTTTTCGTGTCGGCGAAATCGGTGAGGCCGACTTGTGTCAGCAGATCCATGGCGCGGTCATTGAGCTGGTCGAGCGAGCGTTCGCTGCGCCAGAAATGAAACGACGTGCCCAGCTGCCGCTGCAAGCCGATGCGCACGTTCTGCAGCACCGAGAGATGCGGGAACACCGCGGAGATCTGGAACGAGCGGATGACGCCGCGCCGTGCAATATGCGCGGGACGTTCGCGCGTGATGTCGACGCCGTTGAAAACGATCTGGCCCGCAGTGGGATCGAGAAATTTGGTGAGGAGATTGAAGCAGGTGGTCTTGCCTGCGCCGTTCGGTCCGATCAGCGCGTGGATCGAACCCCGGCGCACGCGCAGGTTCACGTCATTCACGGCCGTGAAGCCTTTGAACTCCTTGGTGAGCCCTCGCGTTTCCAGAATGGTGTCGCCGAGAATCATGTCCCCTTCCATGCGAAGTGAAGCGCTAGACAGCGGGTGGGTCTGCGCCTTGTTTTTTTGATCCGCGCGCACCGGGCGGTGTCTCCATTCCGGTACTGCTTCGCTTCGTACAGCGCTGTTGCGTCCGCACAAAGTGCGCACGAGTGTCCTCGAGCATCACTTGATCCGGGGCCATTGTCGCGCCAATGATGCAGCGCAATCATTGGGATTTGCACTAACTAACGAATGGCTTGGAAGGCGCGCTGCATGCACGCTTCGAGGGCATGCGAAGCGGTATTTCTGCAACGCATGCAGGCGCATCGGATGCATCGCGTGCGATGTCATCCGTGCGCCATGCCTCTGTCATCTCAACATGTGAAGTGCGCTCGTTCGCACCGTCATGCGAAGGCAGTCGCGATCGCTTCTTCCGTGGCAAGACCGCGGCGGTCCTCGCGGATCATCTCGCTCGCGCGCTCGGCGATCATCAGCGTCGGCGAGTTCGTGTTGCCCGAGGTGATGGTGGGCATCACCGAGGCATCGACCACACGAAGGCCACGCACGCCGATCACGCGCAGGCGGCTGTCCACGACCGCGGCGGGATCGTTGTCGGTGCCCATGCGGCAGGTGCCGACCGGATGGAAGATCGTGGTCCCGACCTGCCCCGCCGCTTCGACCAGTTCTTCCTGGGTCTGGAACTGGATGCCCGGAAGAATCTCCTGCGGCGCATATTGCGCGAGCGCGGGCGCGGCGGCGATGCGCCGCGTGAGTCGCAAGGCATTGGCGGCGACTTCGCGGTCGCGGTCCGTCGACAGATAATTCGGCGCGATCAGCGGCGCCGCATGCGCATCCGGCGACTCGATATGCACGCTGCCGCGCGAGGTCGGCCGCAGATTGCATACTGAGGCGGTGAAGGCGTTGAACGCATGCAGCGGCTCGCCGAAGCGTTCGAGCGACAAAGGTTGAACGTGATACTCGAGGTCGGGCCGCTTGATGGACACGTCGTCGGGATTGGACTTGGCGAACGCGCCAAGCTGCGAGGGCGCCATCGACATCGGGCCGCTGCGCATGAACGCATACTGCATGCCGATGAACAGCTTGCCCCACCAGTGCGCGGACAAGGTGTTGAGCGTACGCACACCGGTCACCTTGTAGGCCATGCGCAATTGCAGATGATCCTGCAGGTTTTCACCGACGCCGCGCAGATCCTTCACCACGTCGATGCCGAGCCGCTGCAGACGCGCGCCATTGCCGATGCCCGACAGTTCGAGAATCTGCGGCGAGTTCACCGCGCCCGCGCTCAGCACGACTTCGCAGCGCGCACGCGCAAGGTAATCGACATCGCCGCCGCGATACTCGACGCCGACACAACGCGCCCCTTCGAACACGAGCCGTTGCGTATGCGCGCCGGTGATCGTCGTCAGATTGGGACGCTTCATGGCTTCGCGCAGGAAGGCCTTGGCCGCATTCCAGCGGATGCCGCCACGCTGGTTCACATCGAAATAGCCAACGCCCGTGTTGTCGCCGCGATTGAAATCTTCCGCAGCGGGAATGCCGGTCTGCTGCGCGGCCTGCGAGAAGGTTTCGAGGATCTTCCACTTGAGACGCTGCTTCTCGACGCGCCACTCGCCGCCCGCGCCATGCCACTGATTCGCGCCGCCATGATGATCCTCGCTGCGCTTGAAAATCGGCAGAACAGAGTCCCATGACCAGTTCGGATCGCCGCTGATGTGCGCCCAGTCGTCATAGTCCTCGCGCTGGCCGCGCATGTAGATCATGCCGTTGATCGACGAACAGCCGCCGAGCACCCGGCCGCGCGGATACGACAGCGCACGCCCGTTGAGCCCGGGCTCGGCCTGGGTCTTGTAGAGCCAGTCCGTGCGCGGATTGCCGATGCAATACAGATAGCCGACCGGAATGTGGATCCAGTGATAGTCGTCCTTGCCGCCGGCTTCGAGCAGCAGCACCTTGACGTCCGGATCTTCGGTGAGGCGATTCGCCAGCACGCATCCGGCCGTGCCCGCACCCACGATGATGTAGTCGAATTCGCCTTCGAGCCTGCGCGCGTCCTGTTTCATTGCCGTCTCCGATATCGTCTTTCGTTGTCGTTGTTTTGTTGCGCGATGCGTACGACACCGAGCGTACTGCCGGTCACGTCTCCGAATCCAATCAGATATGTTCAACTGCGATATAAGAAGCGTTAATATCAGCGGATGGACTACACCCTGCTGCGCGCCTTTCTCACCGTCGCTCGCGAAGGCAACCTGACGCGCGCGGCGGCGCAACTGCATGTCACGCAGCCAGCCGTCAGCCTGCAGATCAAGAACCTTCAGGAGATGCTCGGCGTCGTGCTGTTCTCGCGCACGTCGCACGGCCTGCTGCTGACGCGCGATGGCGAAGCGTTGCTGCCCCATGCCGAACGCGCGCTCGCCGCCGCCGCCGACGTCCGCCGCGCCGCTGCCGCCTTGCGTCACGAAGTGAGCGGCACCTTGCGTATCGGTTCGATCCTGGATCCCGAGTTCCTGCGCCTGGGCGGCTTCCTGCGCCAGCTGGTGGAGACGTATCCGCGCATCGAGACCTCGCTGCGGCATGGCATGTCGGGCTGGGTGCTGGAACGCGTGCGGACGCGCGATCTCGATGTCGGCTATTACATCGGCGATCCGGCCAGCGACGGCACACGCGACAGCGACCGTTTCCACGTCGTGCGGCTCACGCCTTTCGTGTATCGCGTGCTGGCGCCGGCAGGCTGGCACAACCGCGTGAACAAGGGCAAGCGCAGCTGGGCCGCGCTCGCGAAGCTGCCGTGGATCTGGACGCCGGCCGAATCCGCGCACAACCGGCTCTTGTCGCGCCTGTTCCGCGAAGCGGGCGCAATGCCGACGGTGGTCGCCGAAGTGGATCAGGAGCCGTCGATGCTCGATCTCGTCAAGTCGGGCATCGGGCTTTCGCTGGTGCGCGATTCGATCGCGCTCGGCGAGGCGCATGCGCACGCGCTGACGATCGTCGAAGGCGTGTCGGTGCCGACGCAGCTGTCGTTCATCGTGCTCGCCGAGCGGTGCGACGAGCCGGCCATCGCGGCGGCGCTGCGGCTGATCGACGCGCAATGGGCCGTGTGACGACCCGTCCGGCGGCCATGCCCGAAAAATGCGCCGGGTTTCAAGCGGGCTTCATCGAAACTTTGCTAGTCTGAGTCCTCGCTTAAACCCAACCTTTTGTGTTCGAGGAGTCTTCATGGCACGCAACATCGAAATCAAGGCGCGCGCGCATCAGTTCGAGCAATTGCGCGAGCGCGCGGCCGCGCTCGCCACCGACGCGCCGCTTGTGTTTCGCCAGCAGGACTTCTTCTACGACGTGCCCACCGGCCGTCTCAAGCTGCGCCAGTTCGACGACGGCACGCCCTCGGAACTGATCTTCTATCAACGCGACGACCGCGACGGCCCGAAGGTGTCGTATTACTCGCGCAGCCCGGTCACGAATCCCGAAGCCATGCACGCGCTGCTGGCCCAGGCGCTGACGACGCGCGGCATTGTTTCAAAGGAGCGCCACGTGTATCTCGTCGGGCGCACGCGAATTCATCTGGACCGCGTGGATGGCCTCGGTGATTTCATCGAGCTGGAAGTGGTTCTGGGCCAGGACGACGATGAAGCCGGCGGCGAACAGGAAGCGCACGCGATGTTCGCGCAACTCGGCGTAGGCGAAACGGATCTGGTGCCGCTCGCGTATGTGGATCTGCTGAACCCGGCTCAGGTTGCGGCTTAAGAGGCGTCGGCGGCCAGATGAGCGAGCGGTAACGGACCATTGCGCTTGAAGGTCGTCAGCACGATGTTCGAGCGCACGCTGTCCACGCCCGGCACCCGCATCAGCTTCTTCATCACGAAACCTGACAGCGCGTTCAGGTCCGGCGCGACGATGCGCAGCAGGTAATCCGCGTCGCCCACCGTGGCATGGCATTCGAGCACTTCGGGCAGCAGGTCGATCTGCTGCTGGAACTGCTCGATGACCGAATCGCCATGATGCTTGAGCTTCAGGCTCGTGAAGGCCGTCACGCCGAGTCCCAGCTTTTCGGGCCGCAGCATGACCCGATAACCCTCGATCACCCCCACCGCCTCCAGCCTCTGCAAACGCCGTCCGATCTGCGACGGCGAAAGCGGCACCTGTTCGCCCAGTTGTTGATGCGTGGCCCGTCCGAAGCGTTGCAGGACGTCCAGCAGGGCGAGGTCGAAATGGTCGAGATCGAGCATGAGGTGAATGTGCGCGTAAGCGGGAGCGGATGCGACTTTATCGCATTAACGCGGCCTGGCTCTCTTAACCCTTGCGGCAGAGGGCCGTTCCGTGCGCAGGAATCCGACCCTTACAGTAAAAACAAGGTAACGTGCATGTTACGAACGATGACAGCGCCGAAAGGCAGAAAAACACGGCAAAGCGCGTGATTTTTTGGCGGCTGGAAGCTTAACTGAAGAAAGCCGAAAGCGAGGATGCGCCCAAGCTTTCAGTCGCGCATGCCATTGTTGAAGCGCACGTAAGCTTCCCACGCGGCGCGGGCGTCTTCGTCCAGCTGTTCGGAAGGCAGACTTGACCGACGCTGTACAATCAGCAGCGCATAAGGCCTGGACAGTGCGCTCGCCTCCTTGCAAAGAGCGAGTTCATCGCCGCTCGACGGCGAGCGGCCGCGCCAGTAGTTGATCGCGGCTTCGAGTTCGTTGATCGGGATGAGCGCCATGTCCGGGAAGAAAGACAATCGATGTACGGCCGCTCGCGGCTCAAAGCAGGGTCGCGCAACGCCGCATGAGATGTGAGTTTTAACTGGCTCGAGCCTGCCGCCGCGTCATGCATGACAGAACATGCCACCGATCGCCCCCGCCGGCCTGAGCTCAACCCATTGTACTTGAGCGACTCCATGCGAATCCTTCTGATCGAAGACGACCGCCCCATCGCGCGCGGCATCCAAAGCAGCCTCGAACAATCCGGCTTCACGGTCGACATGGTGCACGACGGCATCTTCGCCGAACAGGCCCTCGCGCAAAACCGCCACGAACTCGTCATTCTCGATCTGGGCCTCCCCGGCATCGACGGCATGACGCTGCTCGCGCGTTTTCGCCAGAGCAACCGCCATACGCCGGTCATCATCCTCACCGCGCGCGACGAACTGCATGACCGCGTGCAAGGCCTCAACAGCGGCGCCGACGACTACATGCTGAAGCCCTTCGAGCCGCAGGAACTCGAAGCGCGCATTCGTGCCGTGATGCGTCGCAGCGGCCCGCACGGCGACGTGCCGCGTCCCGAAGTCTCGCTGGGCGGCCTGCGCCTGTCGGGCGTCGATCGCCGCATCTTCAACGACGAGCGTCCGCTCGAACTGTCGCCGCGCGAATTCGCCGTGCTGGAAATGCTGTTGCTGCGCCATGGCCGCGTGGTCAGCAAGGCGCAGTTGCAGGATCACCTGACGCACTTCGGCGGCGATCTCGGCGATACGGCCATCGAAGTCTATGTGCATCGCGTGCGCAAGAAGCTGGAGAACACCCGCGTCGAGATCGTGACGGTGCGCGGCTTCGGCTATCTGCTCCAGGAAATCCGTCAGGCAGCCTGACGCTCCGCGTCGGCTGCCCCGAAGCAGACTGCCTTGCGATTTCCCACCCGGCGCGCGGGCGACCAGCGTTTCGCCCGCGAAGACTGGCTCGATCTGGCGCGATCGAAAGCCCCCGAGACACCGACGCCGCCGAGCCTGCGGCGCACGTTGCTGCGCCGCCTTGCCGCGCCGCTGTCGCTGCTCGCGCTGATGAGCGGCCTGATGGCGTACTGGCTTGCCTGGCAATACACGCAGCACGTGGTGGACCGTTCGCTCGCGGATCTGGCCACCGCCATCTCCAAGCAGATCCAGCTCGCGGGCGTCGATGCGCCTGTCACCGTGCCGCCGCTCGCGCAGGCGATGTTCTCCGACCCGGTCGAGCAGCTCATCTACCGCATCAGCACGGGCGACGAGGAAATCGCCGGCGAGCGCGACCTGCCGCTCACGGGCAGCAACGTCCGGCGCATTCACTACGCGTATGTCTTCGAGACGCACTTCCAAGGCGTGAGCGTGCGCGCGGCGCAAGTGCGCGTGCCGCAACCGACCGGCAATCCGATCGTCGTGGAAGTGGCGCAGCGCGTGGGGTCGCGCTATCGCATCGCGGTGGAGTTTTTGATCGCGATCATGATGCCGCTCGCGCTGCTGCTGCTCGCCGGCTGGGTGATCGTGTGGCGCGTCGTGAACCAGCAACTGAACCCGCTGACCGACCTCGCCGACGCACTCAACCAGCAGACCCACATCTCGCTAGAACCGGTCGACGAAACCTACGTACCGGGTGAGATCCGTCCGCTCACCAGCGCGATGAACGCCTTGCTCGTGCGCCTGCAGACGGCGCTCGATGCGCAGCGCAAGTTCATCGCCGATGCCGCGCATCAGCTGCGCACGCCACTGACGGCGGTGAAGCTGCACGCGGAACAGGCGCTCAGCTCACGCGATCCCGCCAAGGCGGTGGAAGCGGTGAAGGAACTGCGCGCCTCGGCTGACCGGGCGGTGCGGCTGTCGAATCAATTGCTGTCGCTGGCGCGGGCAGAACCGGGCGAGCAGGCCGCGCGCTTCACCGATTTCGATTTCGCCGCGCTCGCCTTCGAAACCGGCGCCGAGTGGGTGCCACGGGCACTCGCATCGAATGTCGATCTCGGCTTCCAGCGCCTCGACGATCCCGAGAACGAACATCCGCTGATCGTGCGCGGCAATATCGTGCTGACGCGCGAGGTGATTGCGAACCTGATCGACAACGCGCTCAAGTACATTCCGCCGTTTCGCGCGGAGGGCGCGCGCATCACGCTGACGGTCACCGAATGGCGTGACGAGGAACGGCGCGCTTTCGCCGAAGTGGTGGTGGAGGACAATGGACCCGGTGTGCCGTCCGACCAGCAAGCCGATCTCTTCAAGCGCTTCTTCCGTGGCGATGGCCAGAACGTCGAGGGCGGAGCGGGATTGGGTCTGGCGATCGTGCATGACATCGTCGTGCTGCACGGCGGCTCGGTGCATTACGAGGATGCGCCCGAAGGCGGCGCGCGCTTCATCGTGCGCATTCCGCTCAAGCAGGAAGCCGTAGCGCAGTCGTGAAAAGAGCCACGGTAAAGATCACCGTGGCTCTTCTCGAAGACAATCGTTGTTGCCGGACCCGCTACTTCTTTTTCTTTTCCTTTTCCTTTTCCTTCTTCAAGGCCAGCATGGTGCCGCGGCATTTCTTCGCGCCGCAACGGCACTCGTATTCCTTCTTGAGCTTCTTCGTGATGCGGCCTTCGATGACGAGGCCGTAGTCGTAATTCAGCTCTTCTTCCGCCTCGATATCGCGCAGCGCGTGAATGAAGACACGCCCTTCGATTTCCTCGGCTTCGCAGTTCGGCGCGCACGAATGGTTGATGTACTTCGCGCTGTTGCCTTCGATCTTGCCGTCGATCACGCGGCCGTCGTCGAGGGCGAAATAAAAGGTGTGATTGGGCTCGTCGGGATTGTGCGGATGGCGTCGCAACGCTTCCTTCCACGAGATGCGCTCGCCCTTGTATTCCATCACCTTCTCGCCGGCGGCGATCGGCTTCACAGCAAACACGCCCTTGCCGTGCACGCCTGAGCGGCGAACGGTGACCCTGCGTGAACTCATCGACTGAATCCTTGAATGACGCTTCGCTCCCGCGCGCTCGGGATGAACATCGGGGATAAAAAAAACGCGGTGGCCTTCGAGGCGCCGCGTTAGCTTGGTTGAACGCTCACAGGTCCAACACACCGGTATCCTACACTCCCGGCGCGCGAATGCTCAACCGTCTCGATGACGCTCGATACTTTTCAACGTTGTCCGATCGTGATCTCGCCGAACAGGTTCTTCTGGTCGCGCGGCTGCGAACGCCAATATTGCGGCGGCGCCGTGACGGCCGCGCCGAGCTCGGCGGCAGCGTGCCACGGCCAGCGCGGATCGTAGAGCATGCCGCGCGCGATCGCGACGAAGTCCGCCTGGCCGCCGGCCACGATCTTCTCCGCGTCCTTCGCTTCAGTGATGAGGCCGACCGCGATTGTATTCACGCCCGTCGCTTCCTTCACGGCCTGCGCGAACGGCACCTGATAACCGGTGGCAAGCGGGATCTTCTGCAATGGCGATACCCCGCCCGACGAGACATCGATCCAGTCGACACTGCGCTTCTGCAACTCGGATGCGAACGCAATCGTGTCCTCGATGCCCCAACCGCCATCGACCCAATCAGTCGCCGAGACGCGCACGCCGACCGGCTTGTCGGCGGGAAACGCGGCGCGCACCGCATCGAAGATTTCGAGCGGATAACGCATGCGGTTTTCGCGCGAGCCGCCGTATTCGTCGGTGCGCTGATTGGAGATGGGCGAGAGGAACTGATGCAGCAGATAACCGTGCGCGCAATGCACCTCGATCCCGTCGATGCCGAGCCGCGCCGCACGTCGCGCCGATGCTGCGAAGGCTTCCTTCACGCGCATGAGTCCTGCGGTGTCGAGCGCGAGCGGCGGTGTCTCGTCGGGCTTGTGCGGCACCGCCGACGGCGCGTAGGTCATCCAGCCGCCCTCCGCGACCGGGATCAGCTGTCCGCCGTCCCAGGGCGCGTGACTCGACGCCTTGCGGCCCGCGTGCGCCAGCTGCATCGTCACGGCGATGTCCGAATACTGGCGGATCGCGGCGAGCACCGGGCGCAAGGCAGCTTCCGTGACGTCGTCCCACAGGCCGAGATCGCCGGGCGTGATGCGGCCGTCGGGCTCGACCGCTGTGGCCTCGATAAACAGCATCCCTGCGCTGGACAGCGCGAGCTGCCCGAGGTGGATCATGTGCCACGCCGTGGCTTCGCCACGCTCGGCCGAGTACTGGCACATCGGCGAAACCATGATGCGATTGGGAAGCTGCAGGCTGCGCAGGGTCGCGGGTGTGAACAACGCGCTCATGTCGTGGGCTCGGGGAAGGAAGGATGCGGTCGAGAATAGCATCGCGTTTTCAACGCTGCAGGACGTGCCGCGAATGCTTGCGCCACGCTCAGGCGTGCGGGTCCTCGCGGGCAAAACGGTCGAGCCATTCGCCGAACATCGCGCGCGCAGCGCGTTCGAGAGCGGGTCCGTGGCGCGCGGTGTCCTCGCGCAACGCAGTGACGGTGGTGCCGCTGCGCGCGACATCGCCGGGATAGGCAACCAGCCAGCTTTCGAAGCGATCGGCCAGGACTTCGGGATGGCACTGCAACGCAAGCACATGCTCGCCCCACGCGAAGGCCTGATGCGCGCACTGCGCAGTCGATGCGAGCAGCGTGGCGCCGGCGGGAAGATCGAAGGTATCGCCGTGCCAGTGGAACACGGGGATGGGCGCGCCGTCGGCTTCGAGATGGCGCAGCGCGGAAGCACGTCCCGCGTCGGTCAGCGTGAGCGGCGACCAGCCCAGTTCGGTCGAGCCGGAAGGATAGACCCGTGCGCCGAGCGCCCGGGCAATCAGTTGCGAGCCGAGACAGATGCCGATGGTCGGCAAGCCCGCCGCAATGCGCTTTTCCAGCATCGCGAGCAAGGGAGAAAGATGGGGATACGCCGCGTCCTCATAGGCGCCGATCGGCCCGCCAAGTACGACGAGCAGGGAGGGATCGAGCGGATTGGGCGCATCGATGCGGCCGCGTCCGACATCCAGATAGCGCACGAGATGGCCGCGATCGCCCAGTACGAGTTCGAGGCTGCCCAGATCTTCGAAATAGACGTGGCGAATCGCCAGGACTTCATCTTTCATCGGCGGCTTCCGTGAGCGGGCTGTGCGTGTCGGGCAAGTGTTGACGAGCCGCGCCTCGCGGGGAGGCGCGACGGGCACAGTCTAACCGACTCGCCGCGGCCTCACAGCGTCGCTGCCGCCGGATGAATCACTCCGTTTGCCCGATGTCAGGCAAGCTGAGCGAAGACCTTCCAGCTCTTCTTCTGCGTCGCGGGATCGGCTTCTTCGTAGACCGAGCAGTCGAGACGCAGATCCGTATCCGCCATGTCGATCTGCAACAGCGCGCAATGATGCGGCGCCTTCTTCGGATTCTTGCTGGCCTGGAAGTGCGAGCAGGACAGGCACATACGGTGCGCCGGCATCTGCTGCTGCGACTCGAGATGGCGGATGGTCTTCAGCAGCGTGCGATAGAACGCCACCTGCTCTTCCTCGCGCAGCGTGCCGACCGCCTTCGCCAGGAAGTCCGGCCATTGCACCGCCTTCTTCGCGGCCGTGCGGCCACGTGCGGTCAGGCGCACGGCCAGCGCGCGGCCGTCGTCGAGCGCGCGGCGCTTCTCGACCAGCCCCTTGCCTTCGAGCGTGCTCACCGCATCGCTCGTCGTGGCAGCCGTCAATGCCGTTTCACGTGCGATCTCGCCGAGGCGCATCGGCCCCCTGCGCTGCATCAGCAAAACGAGAATTTCACCCTGGGTCGGCGTCAGCCCCACGCCTTCTGCCCATTCCCAAGCCTGGCTGCGCATCGCCGTGCTCAGCCGCAGCAGACCGTGGGTCACCCGCCCCGTCGCCTGCTCTCCGTAAACGCCTTCATTCATAGTCTTTCGCTTGTTGTTCCGCTTATGTGTTTTGACGGCATGTTCACGTGACCACGCGAACACCGTTCCCGAAACGCTTCCGCAGAAAACGACTTGCAACCCCTTGCGGAACACGCTCGTTCCCGGTCCCCGCCGTCTCAAAATTCAGGCGTGCCAAGCCTCACGGCGACACCTGAATGGGGACACTGCTACCCTCTTGTTTATGCGCCCTCTTATGGTCTGCTTTGCGGCGCTACGTATTTGCCGACTATAACGCCCCGCCGGCAAAGTCGCCATTCTAAGCGACATGGAACAAACGTACACCTTAATTGTCCGTGTCAGACTGTGGATAACTCTCGAAATCGCCTCACTCGCTGATTGCCGACTCGTTTTGATTAACTCTGTACGAGTCGTAAGTCGTCTTCACGTCACTGAAAGTTCCGCCAGAGTTTGCTTGCGTAGCCCAGGCCACGCGCATGACGCGCAACCATTACGCCGGTATACGGTTTGTTTGAGGCAAACCTTAGAAGCGGAAGTTTGAACCTGCTTCAAACGATGGCATGAGACAGTTATTCCCGATTCACGCTCACGTCCTTGTTTCATAAAGCGCAAAAGAAAAAGGCTGCATGCATATTTAAGCAGCAGCCTTTCCTGTTCATGAATGCCGATTACCAAGGCAAGCCTTACGGTAAGCAACATGCTACGTCTCGCGTCATTGGCGTCATTGGCGTCATTGACGCCATTGCAAGCATTGTTGCCTGACGGCTTCGTGCAGCGATTTCTCCTTGTCGAATACGCTGCGCAGCCAGGTGGCGTCGTTCATGCCGCGCGCTATGTCGGCGACCTGTGCCAGCGCCGCCTGCGAGCCGAGCGCTTCGGCGTGCGGTGCGAGCACGTCGAGCGTTGCCAGGATGTCTTCGCCGATGGTCCTGCGTTCGCCCGTCTGCGGATGGATGCAGGTGCCCTCCAGGCCGAAGCGGCACGCCTCGAAGCGATTGAACGTGTAGACGAGGTAGTCGTCCTCGTGGGGCGTGAGCGGCTTGTCCAGCAACAGGTAGCGCGACAGCGTCTGGATATAGCACGCGATCGCGGCCGCCCGGTCTACCGACAGCGGCGTGTCCATCACGCGGACTTCGATCGTGCCGAAACCCGGCTTCGGCCGGATGTCCCAGTAGAAGTCCTTCATGCTGTTGACGACGCCGGTATGCACCATCTTCGAGAAATACTCCTCGAAGCTGTCCCACGTCAGCACGAACGGCGCGCGGCCCGACAGCGGAAACGCAAACACCGAGTTCAGGCGTGCCGAATGAAAGCCGGTATCGACGCCCTGAATGTACGGCGACGAAGCCGACAGCGCGATGAAATGCGGAATGTAGCGCGACATCGAATGCAGCAGGAACAGCGCGCTGTTCGGATCGGGGCAGCCGATATGCACGTGCTGGCCGAACACCGTGAACTGCTTGGCGAGATAGCCGTAGAGTTCGGAGATGTACTGGAAACGCGGTGCGTCGTAGATCTGCCGATCGCTCCATTGCTGGAATGCATGCGTGCCGCCGCCCGCCAGACCCACGTTCAGCTGGTCCGCCGCCGCGACGAGCGTGTCGCGGATGGTGCGCAGATCGGTGACGGCCTGTTCGTGCGTCGTGCAGATGCCGGTCGACAGCTCGATCATGCTTTCGGTGATTTCGGGCGTGATGTTGCCCGGAATCTTCTCGTCCTTGATGAGACGCATGAGGTCCGACGCCGCGCGGGTCAGATCGTAGTCGTGCGTATTGACGACCTGGATCTCAAGCTCGACACCGAACGTAAAGGGTTCGGAGTTGATGAAGGGTTCGAGTGCCATGGCGCCTCTGGAAAAATCGATTACTCGCGCCGCTCGCCGACCGCCGACAGGCTGCGGTACACCACGAACGGCGACACGATCTGCAGCAGCACGATGGAGCACATGACGATCGCGCGCAAGGTGGGATCGTAGTTGGGATAGAGCACGTACATGTCGTCGACCAGCAAGTACGCGAGCGCGGACATCGGCGACAGCGCGACGCCCAGTGCCGCACCCTGCTTCCAGTTCAGGCCGCTCGGCTTCGCAAAGATCAGCACGCCGGCAAGCTTGCCGATGAAGCGCGCGACAATCAGTCCCAGCGCCGCGATGCCGCCCAGTGCGATGTCGCGCCAGTGAAACGACGTCAGCGTGAGCGCGAACAGAATGACGGTAAGCAGCCAACCGGCGGAGCCGAAGTGCGACGGCCATAGCTGCGGACGTTCGTCGGCGTTCTTCACGATGATGCCGGCCGCGAGCAGCGCGAGGATGGTCGACAGCTTGAAGATGTGCGCGACGGCGATCGCCAGCAGCACGAGACCGAACAGCGCGACGAACGAATGCTCGTCGTTGGCGGGCAGGCGCCGGACGAGCAGGTTGCAGGCGCGCGCGAGCAGGAAGGCCAGCACCAGCGAGCCGATCAGCAGATACAGCGGCTGCAGGATGGTGGCGAGCGTATTGCCGTAGATCTCCTGATGCAGCACGCCGGCCGCGAGCTTCTCGACGATCACCGCATACATGCTGTTGAGCGCGGTCAGCGTGAGCAGCCGCTGCGTGACCTGGCCTTCCGAGCGCAGTTCCATCTTGAGCTGGATGACCATCGCGGGCGACGTGGCCATGGCGATGGCGGCAACGACGACCGAAGGCATCGTCGGTACCTTGAGCAGGGTCAGCGCGATCAGCACGAGGCCAAAGGTCAGCGTGGCTTCCGCGATGCTCGACAGGATCAGATACGGATTGCGCCGGATCCAGCGCAGATCGAGCCGGCCGCCGAGTTCGAACAGCAGCAAGCCGAGCGCAACATCCAGCAGCGGCCGCGACAGCCCGGCTGCGCTCGAGTCGATCACGCCGAGACCCGCATTCCCCGCGATCAGCCCGATCACCGCATAGCCGGTGATGCGCGGCAGGCGCCAGGCGCGCCACAACAGTTCACCGGCCAGGCCCGCCGTGACGAGCGCGAGACCGGCCCAGAGAATGGCGTCGGGTTCGAGCGGCCACGCGGGCAGAAATGAAAACGCCGAGTTCATCGTATTGGCTTCTCCTTCGTTACTGCTATCTGTTGCTGCTATCCGGGCGCGCGTCCGTAGCGTCACCTCGCCTGAGGGCGCCGCGCTCGCAGGCGGCGCGCGTCCGCTCCCGTGAGCGGACGTCAGTTCATTCAGGCGACACGAAATGCGAACGAACACGGTGTCACGGTCTGGCCGTGCACGAGTTGGTCGACGTGTCCGGTGTGAGGCTGCAGGCCGCGTGCGGTTCAGTGAGACACCGAGCCTACATGCGGCAATCGAACGATTGCCGACCGGACACAGAAAACGACGACGCGGCTTCGTTGATCAGATTCTTGGCGCGCGGCCATCGTTCCGTTGAAAGCGCTCGCCGCATGCACGGCGCGACGCAGGAAGAAGCGCGATTGTGCCATACCTGGATGTCCCTGACAGAAAGACCAAGCTCATGATTCCTTTGAGGTAAAAGCGACTGCCATATGCTGGAGCGGATTGGCAATGCTGACCGGAAACATGAAGCGACGGGGTGAAATGGTTTGCCTTGCTACCGTCGGACAGCTCCGCCTTCAGGTGTTTACAGGTTTACTGTATATACAAGTAGTAGTAGTTAACAAGCGCTGCCGCGCACTGTGGATAACCGCAATTTTGTCTTTTCAAACAATGAATTGGGAGAAGCACAAAGGCGCGGTAAACATGTTCGTCCGCGGCGGTTAACCTGGAACAACTTTGGGCGAGTAAACCGGAACCCGCGGGTTGTCCCGTTTACATGCACAACGAGTTCACACGCGTTTCACCGGCAATCCGCCGCGTTATCCACAGACCGGCGGGGACAACTCATCGGGGTCGATCTCGCCATGGCGCAGCGCCCGCAGCAGGAAGCGGGCGGGATCGACGGCCTCGGCAAGGTCGCGCTCGATAGGCCAGGGCTCGCCTTCGATCTGCGCCGCCACGAGCTCAGCGGCGAGGCTTGCCCAGATCAGTCCGCGCGAGCCGAACGCGAACGCGCCGTACAGACCCGGCATGCGCGGCAGGTCCAGCGGCCAGGCGCCGGACAGCCGCCGCGCGTCGCGGCGGGCGGCGGCTTCATCGGCGAACTGGCCGATCATCGGCATGCGGTCGCTGGTCACGCAACGGAAGGCGACGCGCCCGCCGCGAACCGTGTCTTCGGTGAACCTCAGTCCAGGGAGCATGCCGGCGACGCGTTCGCGGTTCTCGACATGTCCTTCCGCGTTCAACTCAGGATCGGGATCGTCGATGTCGTAGGTTGCGCCGATCAGCGTGCTGCCTGCGCCGAGCGGCACCGCATAGCCTTCGCCGATCACCGGCACGCGCAGCGCATCGAAGTCGGCTGACTCGAGCATGCTCAACTGGCCGCGCACGATGCGCGTCGGCTGCCCGTGGAGACCAGCCAGGCGCGCGGCATCGCGCGCATTGGCGAGGATCATCGCCGGCGCGCGGGCGATCTCGTTGCCGCTGCTATCGAAGGCTCGCCACAGCCCGTCTTCACGAGCGATGCGCGCCACTTCGATATTCATACGCATGACCATTTGCGCGGCAGACCCGGCCAGTTGCGCGGCGCATAACGCAGCGGGCGAGATTGCGCCGCCTTGCGGGAAGAACCAGCCGCCGCGCGCAACCTCGACGCCTGCCATGCGCGAAGCTGCGCTTCGCGTCATCGGCTGCACATACTCCGATGGATACGCAAAGCGCGCGATGGCGGCCGCGAGGGCCTCCGCGTCTGCGGGCGTATCAGCGATCTGGAGCAGGCCGGCGCTGCTTCGGCGCAAGTCGTGTCCGGCGTGTTCGAGCGGGCGCCAGCGCTGCAGCGCGTGGAGAAAGCCGGCGCGGGTGAGGCGGGCGGCGACGCTGTCGTCGCGCCAGACGATCGGATGGAACACGCCTGCCGGATTGCCCGATGCATCGCGCGCCGGCTGTTCATGCCGGTCGATGAGCGTCACGCGGAAGCCGCGCGCGGTCAGCCGCGATGTCACCGCACAGCCGGCCAGTCCCGCGCCGATGACGATGGCCTCGCGCGCGCCGTCGCCGTCGGGTAGCGGCGGTTCATGCCGACGCACGCGCCAGCGCGGCGCGAAACGTCCCTTGACTTGCTGGCTGGCGCCCGAGGCATGGCATACGAAACCGGCCGCTTTGAGCGCGCGTTCGAACGTCGCATGGATATCGACGGACGCGTTGATGCAAACGGTCGCGTCGTCGCTGGCGAGTCGCGCGAGCGACTTGCACAGCGTTCTCGCATCACGCACGTCTGCGTCGCTCGCATCGGCGTGCAAGGCATCCGCGCGCAGCCATAGCTTCGGCAGCATCTCCTGGCGCTCGCCGACCGCAAGCGTCAACACGACCCGGCCGTCCGCAAACTCCAGGCGATGCAGGCCCGGCACGCGCATCGGCCAAGCGCGCTGCAGCTCGGCTTCAAGGGGCGAACCCGTGTTCGCCGGAGGATGATCGAGCGCGGCGAGCGGTGCGACGGCAACGACATGGAGACGCTCGCAACGCGCTTCGTCGTCAAGCCAGCCTTGCCACGCGGCAAGAAAGCTTTTGCAAGGCGTGAAGGTCAGATCGACGACCGTGAAGACGCGCCGGCCGCGCCAGCGTGCGGGCAGGTCGTGCGACGGGAGAAGCGAAGGCCCAGTCATGCGCTCGGTCATGGGGATGGAGGAAAGGCGCGTTGGCGAGCCAAGGATTCGACGGAGATCAAGTGCGGCATGGGTTGTGCGGCTCGCCTTGGGCTTGCGACGCGCTTGCACCTTCCCGAAGACTGGGACCGACCGACGACCGGACCCATGGCCTTGATGAAAGTGCTTGCAAGAGCGCTGCACGGCCCTGGGCCGCAGCCGTCAAACCCAATGTGGGCAAGGCTGAGAGCGAGGGCGGGGGAAGTGGGCGGGAACGTTGGCAAAAACCAACGGCATCTTGTGATGAGGGATCCGTTTTTGCCACAAGCGTCGAAAGTCGATGTCCCACGCTGAAAAACCCCGCCGGAAGCCCGAAAAATATAAGGGTAAATCTTTGAAACCCTTATCCTGATTGGGTTTGCGCTGCGCTATCATACCAAGCGCTGCCTACAGAGGCGGCGTGAAGGCGACGATGTGGAGCAACGTCCGTGAAGTGACGCCGGAGAACGTCAAATCGTCGGGCGGGCCTGTCAGAAGGCCGTCCCTACTCGACGGCACGGCTTGCGCACGTATAATCGGCGCGTTCGCGCTGTTCGTGTCAACCTAAACTGATAAAGGAACCTTAATGAACAAACAGGAATTGATCGACGCCGTAGCCGCTCAGACCGGCGCCAGCAAGGCTCAAACCGGCGAAACGCTGGACACGTTGCTCGAAGTGATCAAGAAGGCTGTCTCGAAAGGTGACGCAGTGCAGTTGATCGGCTTCGGCAGCTTCGGTTCGGGAAAGCGCGCAGCGCGCACCGGCCGCAACCCGAAGACTGGCGAGTCCATCAAGATTCCGGCCGCAAAGACGGTCAAGTTCACGGCTGGCAAGGCATTCAAGGATGCAGTGAACAAGCGGTAAGTTTCTTGCCGATTGTCCGGCTACCCGTGGTAGCCAGTGATACATGACCCGCCTTTGGCGGGTTTTTTTTGTCTGCGCTCATTGATGCTTTGCCCGGCGACGGCACGCCGCGCAGGCGTGCCGTCTTGCCGGTCAGTGCCGGTCAATGCCGATGATCCTCGCAACCGCAGTCGGGACCATGATCGTGGTCGTGGTGATCGTGATCGTGATCATGGTCTTCGATGTCCCACGCAGGGAACGGATCGGCCAGATGCTTCCAGCCATCCGCGCCGAGCGCCCATTCATCGTCGGTGAGAAGACACGCGTCGAACGTGTCCTGCCAGTACGCCGGATCGAGATCCAGGCCGATCAGCACCAGCTCCTGGCGACGGTCACCGATGCTGTTGTCATCCGGATCGCCAACCCATTCCGCGACGATCTCTGCTTCGAGCTCGGGATCATCGGTGGGCCATTCGCTGCGATCCTGCGCCGCCCACCACACGCCCGCCGGCCCATGCCGGCATGTGCCGCCCGCCTGCGACAGCGAACCGCCCACTTCACTGCGCGTCGCGAGCCAGAAGAAGCCCTTGGCGCGCAGCACGCCGGTCCATTCGCGATGCAGCAGGTGCCATAGACGCTCCGGATGGAACGGCCGACGCGCCCGATACACGACATGACCGACTTCAGTGACGTCCGCTGCATCGTCCGGATTCGTCGATGGCGCTTCGTCGAGGATGGCAAGCCAGCCCGGCGCGCTTGCCGTTGCATCGAGATCGAAGCGTCCCGTGTCGAGAATTTCGCCCGGCGAAACGATGCCGGATTGCGTCGTGATCTGAAGCGCGCGCGGGTTGAGCGCGTGAAGAATTCGCGCGATCTTCTCCGTCTCCGCGGCATCGACGAGATCGGTCTTGTTGATCACGATCACGTCGCAGAACTCGATCTGCGCGATCAGCGTTTCCACGACCGTCCGGTCTTCCTCATCGTGCGCGCCTGTCTGCAGTCCGCGTTCGGCCAGCGAGTCCGACGACATGTAGTCACGCAGGAAATTCGCGGCATCGATCACGGTGACGAAGGTATCGAGCGCCGCGTGGCCGGCGAGTGTGGCGTCATCGTCGTCGCCGAACGCGAGGTTCTCGGCGATCGTCATCGGATCCGCGGCATGCGATGTCTCGACCAGGATCGCATCGAAACGCTGCTGTTCGGCAAGCCAGGTGATGGCGCCTTCCAGCCCGGACATGGATTGATCGCTCAAGGTGAGCAGCAGTCCGCCGTTGGGAAGCTCGGTCGTTTCCTGGTCGGCGGCCGGCGGGGCCTTGCCGCACGTGATCGCGCCGATGCGTACGGCTTCAGTATTGGCAAGCAAGGCATCGACGAGCGTGGTTTTACCTGCGCCTGTGAATCCCGACAGCACGGTGATCGGAAGGGGCGATTGGTTCATTGCAGTGGACCGGACGGGGAAGAAGGCGCGCAAGCGCGGGTCCGCTGCGCTGCGCGCGGCGCGGACGATCGAAGAGGGGATTTTGCATCAATTGCGCCGGACGCGGATGCGGGCGCGGGTGATGTCAGGGATGAGGGACCGCGCGCCCGCTCAGCGCTTGGCTTCGACCAGCTTCCAGCGGCGCAGGATTTCGATGATCTGGGCCGAGTACTTGTCGCGCAGCGCAGGCGTTTCGGAATGGTAAGCGCCGACCGCCTGCCATGAATTGCCGTACTTGTTCATCTTCTGGCGCAGATGCCACGCAGCGACGTAGACGCTCTTGCACGGCTGCATCAGCGTGCCGCTGGAGATGCCGTATTGAGCCAGTGTGTCGAGGTGGATGGAGTTGATCTGCATCAGGCCGTAATCAGTGGACCCGTTGGCGTTCTTGTTGATCGCGTCCGGCCTGTTGTGCGACTCCTGCCAGGCGATGGCGCGCAGGATGAGCGGATTGACCTTCTGATACTTGGCGGCTTCGTCGAAGCAGTCCGCGTGTGCGGAAGCGGCCGCCAGCAGCGACCCGCATAACGCGACGCATGACACAAGTCTGCGCGTGATTCTCTTCATCTTCTTTCTGCTCCATCCGCCCATGCGGAACGTCATGCCGCCGTTGCGGCGCCTTGGCGCCAACGCCAAACAACACACGTCCGCGGCCGGGTTCGCAGGCTCGAAGGGAACCAATGTTTCGGGAAAACCCACCCTTTTCGAGACAGCCCGTCAAGCGGAACCGACCGTATCATACCGGCTGATGTTTCTGGTAATAAGTTGGCTATCAGACATACGCCAATGCGCGCGCGAGAAGGCCGTTCGCGTGCAAGTGTGCCAGACCTGCAGTTGGCTGTGCGCTAAATGTATGAATATTAAGAGTTCTGGACGCGCTACAATTCGGCTCCCGCGCAAATCGGCTCGTTCCTGAAACCTGTTACGAGCATGGTCTAACGGCAAGTTCCTTGAAGGCTTGAGCGCTGGAATGCATCGCGCGATGCAGCTTCAGACAGATTGCGATCTGGTACGAATTGGCATAATTTCGTTACATAAAGCTGTTATCGTCATATTTTTTTACCCGACTGAGACCGTGCGCCCCGCGCGTCCGATCGCGGTCGGCAGCGCATCCCGCTGACGGGCAGCGCTGCCTTGGCCGGCTTCCCGGTGATCCGGCTCTGATATCACATCCATGAGAAGACAACCTATGGCACTGCGTCGCATCGCGACGGCACTGCTGGCGGCGGGACTCATCGTCGCCCAAGTCGCGCACGCGCAAGTGACGTTGAATTTCGTCAACGCGGATATCGACCAGGTCGCCAAGGCGATCGGCGCCGCCACCGGCAAAACCATCATCGTCGATCCCCGCGTCAAGGGGCAACTGAACCTTGTTTCGGAAAATCCGGTTCCCGAAGATCAGGCGCTGAAGACGCTTCAGTCGTCGCTGCGCATGCAGGGCTTCGCGCTCGTGCAGGATCACGGCGTCCTGAAGGTCGTGCCCGAAGCCGATGCCAAGCTGCAGGGCGTGCCGACCTACGTCGGCAATACGCCGGGCGCGCGCGGCGACCAGGTGATCACGCAAGTCTTTCAGTTGCGCAACGAGTCGGCCAACAACCTGCTGCCGGTGCTGCGCCCGCTGATCTCGCCGAACAACACCATCGCGGCCTATCCGGCCAACAACACGCTGGTGGTCACCGATTACGCCGACAACATTCGCCGTATCGCGGGCATCATCGCGGGCGTGGATACGGCGGCGGGCCGCGAGGTCGATGTCGTCACGCTGAAGAACGCGAACGCCATCGATGTCGCCGAGCAGATGAACAAGCTGCTCGATCCGGGCACGATCGGCAGCACCGACGCGACGCTCAAGGTCACCGTCACGCCGGACGCGCGCACCAACTCGCTGATGTTCCGCGCGTCGAGCAGCGCGCGGCTCGAGGCAGCCAAGGCGCTCGCGAAGAAGCTGGATGCCCCGACCGGCCAGCCCGGCAACATGCACGTCGTCACGCTGCGCAACGCCGACGCCACGCGCCTCGCCAAGACGCTGCGCGGCATGCTCGGCAAGGGCAGCGGCTCCAGCGACAATTCCAGCTCGTCGAACTCGAACTCGAATAACGGCTACGGCAACAGCGGCGGCGGCCTCGGCAGCAACTCGTCGCTGTCCACCGGCCAGTCCGGCGTGCCCCCGCTGCCGGGCGGCCTCGGTTCGTCCAGCTCGGGCAGCGGCAACAATCCCTTGACGGGCGGCAGCGGCAACCGCGACTCGAGCTTCTCGTCGAACAAGGACAGCGACAACGGCAACGATCAGGGCGGCGGCATGATCCAGGCGGATTCGGCGACGAACTCGCTCATCATCACCGCGCCGGATCCGATGTACCGCAACCTGCGCGCCGTGATCGACCAGCTCGACGTGCGCCGGCCGCAGGTCTATATCGAGGCGCTGATCGTCGAGCTGGATGCGACGTCCAATGCAAGCCTCGGCATTCAGTGGCAGGGCGCATTGCTGTCCAACAGCGGCAATAACGCGCTCTACGGCAGCACGGGCTTTCCGACTGTCTCGGGCACGAGCAACAACATCGTCGATCTGACGCTGGCGGGCGGTGCGGCCGCGCAGAATACGTCCGCGCTCACGGCGGCGACCGGCTTGCTCGCTCCGGGCCTCAACGTCGGCTTGCTGCACCGTTTCGGCAGCCTGTTCGGACTGGGCGGCCTGCTGCAGGCGCTGGCGACGTCCTCGGACGCCAACGTTCTCTCGACGCCTAACCTCATCACGCTGGACAACGAAGAAGCGAAGATCATCGTGGGCCAGAACGTGCCGGTGGCGTCGGGCTCCTACTCCACGCCGACCGCGAATACGACCACCGGGATCAGCGCCTTCAACACGTACGATCGTCGCGACGTCGGCGTGGTGCTGCACGTCAAGCCGCAGATCACCGACGGCGGCGTGCTGAAGCTCCAGGTCTACCAGGAAGACTCGAGCGTCGATGCCACGACCGTGAACAACGTGTCCGGGCCGACCATCAACACGCGTTCCGTGCAGTCCACCATCATGGCGGACGACGGCGAGATCGTCGTGCTGGGCGGCCTCATGAAGGACGAGTACGACAGCAGCACCAGCAAGATTCCGTTGCTTGGAGACATTCCGTTCATCGGCAGCCTGTTCCGCAGTGAAAGCAAGGTCCGCACGAAGACCAACCTGATGGTGTTCCTGCGGCCGGTGATCGTGCGCGACCAGGCCACGTCCTCGCAGATCGCGAACACGCGCTACGACTACATGCGTCAGCAGCAATACGGCGCGACCTCCGACAACCGCCTCATCAAGGACCAGAATGTCCCGATGATTCCGCCGAAGCCGCTCGGCCCGAGCGAAGGCGGCGGCGCGCCGGCCGACAACCTGCTCGACTGGAGCAGCATGGCGCGCGGACCGGGACCGAGCACGACGCTGCCGCAGAACCCCGATGCGGGACCGGCGCCGCAACCGGTGCAGACAGCGCCGCAGTCCACGTTGCCGTCGCAGAACAGCTATCCGGCGCCCGCCGGCGCAGGCGGCAATACAGGCAACGGCCAGACCGGAGTACGGCCGTGAGCACGGTGAACGGCGCGGAAGGCGCGCACGACCACGCGAGCACGGCGGCGTCGCCGCTGGCGGC
This sequence comes from Caballeronia sp. LZ043, assembly GCF_031451075.1. Lineage (NCBI taxonomy): Bacteria > Pseudomonadati > Pseudomonadota > Betaproteobacteria > Burkholderiales > Burkholderiaceae > Caballeronia > Caballeronia sp. LZ043. Next base: position 2,837,810 of record NZ_JARUXT010000001.1, read on the forward strand.
GCGGCTCGTGCCCTACGGCTTCGCGCGCAGCGGACAGATCCTGCTGGCGCACCAGCATCCGGACGGCATCGAGGTCTGGATCAGCGAGCGCACCAGCGACGCCGCGCTCGCCGAGGTCGCGCGCAACTTCGGCGCGTTGTCGATCGTGCGCAAGTCGTCCGACGAACTCGCCGCCGCCATCAACGCCGCCTATGCGCGCAATGACGGCAGCGCGGCGCAGGTGGTGGGCGAGGTGGAAGGCGAGGTCGACCTGTCGCGCCTGATGCAGGACATTCCGGAAGTCGAGGACCTGCTGGAGTCGGAGGACGACGCGCCGATCATCCGCATGATCAACGCGCTGCTTACGCAGGCGGCGCGCGAGCAGGCGTCGGACATTCATATCGAGCCGTTCGAGAATGCCTCGGTGGTGCGCTTTCGCGTGGACGGCACGCTGCGCGACGTCGTGCGCCCGAAGAAGGCGCTGCACGGCGCGCTGATCTCGCGGATCAAGATCATGGCGCAGCTCGACATCGCGGAGAAACGTTTGCCGCAGGACGGGCGCATCACGCTGCGCGTCGGCGGACGTCCGGTGGACGTGCGCGTCTCCACGCTGCCCACCGGCCACGGCGAGCGCGCGGTGCTGCGTCTGCTGGAAAAGGACGCACAGCGCCTGAATCTCGAAACCCTCGGCATGGCGCGCGACACGCTCGTCCACTTCGACAAGCTGATCGGCCGGCCGCACGGCATCGTGCTCGTGACGGGGCCGACCGGCTCCGGCAAGACCACCACGCTGTATGCATCGATGTCGCGGCTGGAGACCACCACCACCAACATCATGACGGTGGAGGATCCGATCGAGTACGACCTTTCGGGCATCGGCCAGACGCAGGTGAACGAGCGCATCGGCATGACCTTCGCGCGGGCGCTGCGCTCGATCCTGCGTCAGGATCCGGACATCATCATGATCGGCGAAATTCGCGACCTCGAAACCGCGCAGATCGCCGTGCAGGCGTCGCTGACGGGCCACCTGGTGCTCGCGACGCTGCACACCAACGATGCCGCCTCCGCCGTCACGCGTCTCACCGACATGGGCGTGGAGCCGTATCTGCTGGCGTCGTCGCTGCTGGGCGTGCTGGCGCAGCGGCTCGTGCGGCAGCTGTGTCCGGTGTGCAAGGAAGAGCGCGTGGAAGAAGACGGCGTGCGCCACTGGCATCCGGTGGGCTGCGAGCGCTGCGGCCAGTCGGGCTATGTGGGCCGCCGCGGGGTCTATGAATTGCTGCTGATCGACGACACGATCCGGCCGCTCATCCACCGCAACGCCGCCGATGCCGAGATTCTCGAAGCCGGCCGCAAGCAGGGCATGCGCACGCTGCGCGAGGACGGCGACCGCTGGCTGGCCGCAGGCGTTTCGTCGCTCGAAGAAGTGCTGCGCGTGACCGGCGGCGATTAAGAGCGAACCAGCGCGGAGAACCAACGTATGCCGGCTTTTCGTTTTGAAGCCATCGATTCGGCGGGCAAGACCCAGAAAGGCGTGCTCGACGCCGACAGCGCCCGCGCCGCGCGCAGCCAGTTGCGCACGCAAGGGCTGACGCCGCTCGTCGTCGAAGCGGCGGGATCGCGCACGCGCGGCGAACGGCAGCAGCGGCTGTCGCTCGGGCGCCGTCTGTCGCAGCGCGAGCAGGCCATCCTGACGCGCCAGCTGGCGAGCCTGCTGATCGCCGGCCTGCCGCTCGGCGAGACGCTCGCCGTGCTGACGGACCAGTCCGAGCGCGACTACATCCGCGAACTGATGGCCGCGATCCGCGCCGAAGTGCTCGGCGGCCATTCGTTCGCCAATGCGCTCGCGCAGCATCCGAAAGACTTCCCGGAGATCTATCGCGCGCTGGTGGCGGCGGGCGAGCATACCGGCAAGCTCGGTCTGGTGCTGTCGCGCCTGGCGGACTACATCGAGCAGCGCAACGCGCTCAAGCAGAAGATCGTCCTGGCGTTCACCTATCCGGGCATCGTGACGATCATCGCGTTCGGCATCGTGACCTTCCTGCTGAGCTACGTCGTGCCGCAGGTCGTGAACGTGTTCGCGAGCACGAAGCAGCAGTTGCCCTTCCTTACCATCATGATGATGGCGCTGTCCGCCTTCGTGCGCAGTTACTGGTGGGCGATGCTGATCGGCGTGGCGCTGTTCGCCTGGATCGTGAAGAGCATCCTGGCAAGGCCCGGGCCGCGCATGTCGTTCGACCGCTGGCTGCTCGGCGCGCCGCTGGTCGGCAAGCTGGTGCGGGGCTACAACACGGTGCGCTTCTCCAGCACGCTCGCCATCCTCACCGCCGCCGGCGTGCCGATCCTGCGCGCGCTGCAGGCCGCCGGCGAAACGCTCAGCAACACGGCGATGCGCGACAACGTCGACGACGCCATCGTGCGCGTGCGCGAAGGCTCGTCGCTGTCGCGGGCGCTCGGCAACACGAAGACCTTTCCGCCGGTGCTGGTCCATCTGATCCGCTCGGGCGAGGCGACCGGCGACGTCACCACGATGCTCGACCGCGCCTCCGAAGGCGAAGCGCGCGAGCTCGAACGCCGCACGATGTTCCTGACGAGCCTGCTCGAACCGCTGCTGATCCTCGCGATGGGCGGTGTGGTACTGGTGATCGTGCTCGCGGTGATGCTGCCGATCATCGAACTGAATAATCTGGTGCAGTAATGAACGCCCTGCAAACCCGACTCTTATCGCTGGCCGCCCTTGCGCTCTTTTGCGTGACGATCACCTACTGGGTCGTCACGCTGACCGCGCGCCAGACCACGCCGCTGCCCGGCGCGGCCGCGACGCGCACGCCTTCGGTCGAGCAGGCCGCGACCATCTTCGGCGGACGGCTCGAACGCCAGGCCAACTCCGACGTCCACCTGTTCGGCATCCTGGCGCTGCAGGGCGGCGCCGCGGCCATCGTGAGCTACGGCGGCGAGCCGGCCAAGGCGGTGTCGCTCGGCGGGCCGCTCACGCAGGGCGTGAAGCTGTCGGAAGTGCGCGCGCGCTCGATCATCATCGAGCGCAACGGCGTGAAATCGGAGATTTTCCTGCCGCAGAATCCGCCCGGGCCGACCATCTGGGTGCGCTGAACGCGGCGCGGTCCGGCTCGCTGCGACGCGATGCCCGCATGCGGCGGCCACGCATGATGAAAGCGGATCGATAGAATGAGCGGCGGCGGCGTCCCACGCACGGCCGCGCGATTGTTTCAGAACACCGGACGCGAAAGTCCGGAACGTTATTTTCAATTGAAGAGGGTGTTATGCATATGTTGACCCAACGCCGCATGCGGCTTCAGCAAGCCCAGGCGCAAGGTCGTCGCCAGCGCGGCTTCACGCTGATCGAAATCATGGTCGTGATCGCGATTCTCGGCATTCTCGCCGCGCTGATCGTGCCGAAAATCATGAGCCGTCCGGATGAAGCGCGCCGCGTCGCCGCGAAGCAGGACATCGGCACGATCATGCAGGCGATGAAGCTCTATCGCCTCGACAACGGCCGTTATCCGACCCAGGAGCAGGGCCTGCGCGCGCTGATCGAGAAGCCCTCCACCGAACCCGTGCCGAACAACTGGAAGGACGGCGGCTACCTGGAACGCCTGCCTGCCGATCCGTGGGGCGGCCAGTATCAGTATTTGAATCCCGGCGTGCACGGCGAGATCGACGTCTTCAGCTACGGCGCGGACAACAAGGCGGGCGGCGAGGGCAACGATGCCGACGTCGGCTCGTGGCAATGACCGTCCGGCGGTAGGAAGGAACGCAGCGTGAACAGGCACGGCAGGCACATCGACGCACGGCGCAACGCCGGCTTCACGCTGCTCGAGATGCTCGTCGTGCTGGTGATCGCGGGTTTGCTGGTGTCGCTTGCGTCGCTGCAGCTGACGCGCAATCCGCGCACCGATCTCAACGAGGAAGCGCAGCGGCTCGCGCTGCTGTTCGAAGCGGCAGGCGACGAAGCCCAGGTGCGTGCCCGGCCCATTGCCTGGCAGCCGCAGGACGGCGGCTTTCGCTTCGACATCCGCAGCGAAGACGGCTGGCGCCCGTTGCGCGACGACCTGCTGCGCGCGCGCCACTGGGAAGGCGGCGTGACCGGCGTGAGCATCCAGTTTCTCGATTCGGACAAGTCGGTGAGCCGGCTCGTGTTCGGCACCGAAGCGATCGACACGCCGATGGAAATCACGCTGTTCTCGGCCGCGGGCCGCGCGACCATCGTGGGCAGCGGCAACGGCCGCTTTCAGGTGCGATGATGCGGCGCCGAAGTCATCGAACCGGTCAACGCGGCTTCACGATGATCGAAGTGCTCGTGGCGCTGGCGATCATCGGCGTGGCCCTGGCGGCGTCGATCCGCGCGGTCGGTTCGCTCGCGACCGGCGAGGCCGACCTGCACCGGCGTCTGCTGGCGGGCTGGAGCGCGGACAACGAACTCGCGCAGCTGAGGCTCTCGCATCAGTTTCCGCCGCTCGGTTCGCGCAGCTTCGACTGTTCACAAGGCAATCTCAAGCTCACCTGCACGCAGCGCGTGAGCCAGACGCCGAATCCGATTTTCCGGCGCGTCGAAATGTTCGTCTCGACGCCGGGCCGCTCCGGCAATCTCGCGCAAATGGTCACGGTGGTGGCGAATGAAACGAACCGCTCGCTCTGACCGCCGGCCGCTGACCGGCAAACGCGGGCAGCGCGGTTTCACGCTGCTCGAAATGCTGATCGCCATCGCGATTCTCGCGGTGATCGCGGTGCTGTCGTGGCGCGGACTGGACTCCGTGATCCGCGCCCGCGCGACCATCGAGAATGCGATGGAAGACGAGCGCATCGTGGCGCAATTGTTCGACCAGATGCGTATCGACGCCCGCCAGGCCGCCACTGACGACGAAGCCGGCCAGCCCGCCGTGCAGATCGGCAACGGCTCGCTGCAGATCGTGCGCGGCGTGTTCGCGGCGAATGTGCCGCCGCGCCTGCAGGTGGTGCGCTACCGGCTGTCGAACGGGCGTATCGTGCGCTATGCGTCGCCGCCGCTGGCGAACGTCGGCGAAGTGCGGCGCGCGTTGTCCGGCGACACCGGCGGCTGGAGCTCGATTCCGCTGATGGGCGGCGTGGGGTCGCTCGCGACGCGCGTGTTCATCCCGGAGAAAGGCTGGACGACGCGCATGAGCGACGTGCTCGCGCAGATCAACCAGAACGACAACAACCTGAAGGTGCCGCAACTGGGCAACGCGCCGCTGCCGCGCGCGGTGTCGGGCATTCAGGTGGCGGTCGCCGCGCAGACGTTGAAAGCGCCGCTCACACGCGTGTTCCTGGTCGGAGAATGACAATGCGCCATCGTTCGAACCGTCGGCCGGAAAGGAAGCAACGCGGCGTGGCCATCATCACCGCGCTGCTGGTCGTGTCGCTGACAGCCATCCTCGTGTCGGGCCTGCTGTGGCGCCAGCAGGTGCAGATCCGGCGCATCGAGAACCAGCGGCTGCTCGCGCAGGCGCAATGGATTTCGCGCAGCGCGCTCGACTGGACGCGCCTCATCCTGCGCTCGGAGGCCGATACCTCGCCCACCGTCACCTATCTCGGCGGCGTCTGGGGCGTGCCGATCGCACGGACCAAGCTGTCGGACTTCCTCGGGCAGATCGGCGAGGTGCGCGCGCAGCAGGGCGCATCGACCTATCTGTCCGGCTCGATCGAGGATGCGCAGGCGAAGTTCAACCTGCGCAATCTGGTGTCCACGCCGACGCCCGGCGTGCTCACCGTCAACGTCGAGCAGATCCAGGCGTTCCAGCGGCTCCTGACGATGCTCGGCATCAACGGCTCGCTGGCGAAGACGGTCGCGCTGCAGATCCGCGCGGGCCTGCAGCGTTCGGCGACGCGCTTCCAGACGCAGACCGGCACCACCGCAGGCACCAGCGGCACGACGGCGGAAGCGCAGATTGCCGCGCTCGCGCAGGGCGGCGGCGTGGGCGGCGGCAACTTCACGGACGATCCGGGCCTCAAGGACTCGGATGACAACTCGCCGGTCGCACCGCTGCAGATGATCACGGTCGATTCGCTGCTCGACGTGCCGGGCTTCTCGCCGGAGGCGGTCGCGAAGCTGCGGCCGTTCGTGACGGTGTTGCCCACCACGTCGGCCGTCAACATGAACACCGCGCCGGCGGAAGTGGTGGCGGCGATGGTGCAGGGCATGAGTCTCTCGCAGGCGCAGGCGTTCGTCGCGCGCCGCGAGACGGTGTTCTTTCACGACGTCGGCAACGTGCAGCTCGCGCTGTCCGGCGCGGGCGTGAAGACGACATCGATCGATCCGAACGAACTCGATGTCACGACGAAATACTTTGTGATTCACGGACGCGTCGATCATGAACGCGCGCAGCTCGAGCGCACGACGCTCGTCTATCGCGATCCGACGACGCATGCGACGCGCATCGTCTATACGCGCGATTCGACCTGATGGTCGTGTCGCAGTCATTGTTGAGGGGAAGTGTCGCTTGAGCACACTGATCGTTTCATTACCGCCGCGCGATCCCGCGGTGCGCTCGGAAGAGTGGCATCTGCCGGATCTGCCTTTTCTGCTGCTCGACAAGCGCGGCGAGCCGCAACGCATCGGCCGCGCGGCGCTCGGGCTTCTGCCGCGCGCGAGCGCGACGGTGCTGATCGTCGCCGCGCGCGACACGCTGTTGCTCGCCGCCACCGTGCCGCCGCTCAAGGGTCCGCGCTTGCGGCAGGCGCTGCCGAACGTGGTCGAAGACCAGCTCATCCAGGATCCGCAGACGTGCCATATCGCCGTCGATCCCGTTGCGCTGGCGGACGGACGGCGCGTCGTGGCCGTGATCGACCGCGGCTGGTTCCGCTTTGTCGTCGGCGCCTTCGCGGGTGCGGGGCATCGCAACCTGAAGGCGGTGCCCGCGATGCGCTGCCTGCCGGTACCGACGGCTGCGGCTGCGCCTGTCGAGCCTGATGCCGCGCTCGATGCCGACGCAGATGAGGGCGCGCTGCCCTCGACGCCGTTCATCGCCGGCCTGCTGGGCCCGGTGATCTCGACGGCGCCCGCGCTCATCGGCGAGATGGCCGCGCCCACGCCGGCGTCGCTCGGCGCGCCGCGCATCGAGATCGCGATCGCGCGCGGCGAACGCGCGGCGCTCGGCGAAGGCCTCGCGCTGTCCGCCGAATCCATCGTGCCGACGCTGACGGCGCTCGCCGGCGACCATCCGGCGACGCTCTATTCGCTGGTCGACCTGCCCGGCGACGAGCCGCGTCTTGCGAGCGTACGTCCCGTCGCGGGCCATGTGGACATTCCGGGCGCGCAGCCGATTGCCTTCGAAACGCTCGCGCGCAATGCGCTCGCGAGCCGCTTCGACCTGTGTCAGTTCGAGTTCGCCGCGCAGCCGTGGAAACTCGATCGCGCGACCGTGCGGCGGCTGCGCGTGCCGATCGCGCTCGTGGCGCTGTCCGTGCTGGTGTCGATCATCGGCATCAACGTGCAGTGGCTGCAACTCGCCCGCCAGCGCGACGCGATCAACGCGCAGATGACCGAGTTGCTGCTCAACGCGTTCCCGACGACGACCGTCGTGCTCGATGCGCCCGATCAGATGACGCGCAACCTCGACCGCCTGCGCACGGCGTCGGGGGAACTGTCGCCGGCGGACTTCCTGTCGCTGGCCGACGGGCTCGCGCGTTCGCTCGGTCCCGTGCCGGTGAACGGCATCGCGGGGCTCGACTATCGCGACCGTCATCTGGAAGTGACCTTCAAGCCCGACACCAAGGTCGATCCCGATCTCACCAAGCGCCTCGCCGCGAATGGCCTGAGCGGTTCGATCGACAGCAACACCGGCAAATGGACCATCGGGAGCGGCCAATGAAAGCGGAACTCCTCCGTTCCCTGGCGGAATTCTGGGAAGCGCGCACGCCGCGCGAAAAAACCATGCTGATGTGGGGCGGCCTCGCGCTCGGCATCCTGCTCGTGTATCTGGTGCTGTGGGCGCCGGCGTTCGAAGGCCGCGCGCGGCTGCGCGACACGCTGCCCGGGATGCAGCGCCAGCTTGCGACGATGAACGCGCAGGCCAATGAAGCGCGCTCGCTCGCGCCGGCCGCGGAAGGCGTGACGCCGACCGGCGGCGCGCTGCGCGACGCGTTGCAGAAATCGCTCGCCGACAACGGCATGCAGCCGACGCAGGTGCAGGTGATCGGCGCGGCGGTGCAGATCCAGTTGAAGAACGCGTCGTTCCCGAACTGGACGATGTGGCTCGACGACGCGCGCAAGCAGTTCAAGGTGCAGGTGTCGGAGGCGCACATCACCGCGCTGAAGCCGGATGGCCAGGTGGACCTGACGGCGTCGCTGCAACCGGCCGGCGTGAAATGAGCTACTGGACCCGACGCATCCGGCTGGCGGTGCCGGCGTTGCTCGTGATGATCGTGTCGATCGGCGGGACGCTGCTCGTGATGATGCCGGCCGCGTGGATCGTGCCGCAGTTTTCGAAGGCCACTGATGGCCACGTGAACCTGGTCGATCCGTCCGGCTCGCTGTGGCGCGGTTCCGCCACCCTGATGCTTGCCGCCGGCAGCGATGGTTCGGGCGCGACGCTGCTGCCGGGGCGCATCGAGTGGAGCACGGCGTTCTGGCCGCTCTTCACCGGCCGCGTGCACATGACGATGCGCCAGACACAGGCGATGCCCGATGCCGTGATCGTCGACGCCAGTCCGCGCGGGGCGACGCTCAGCGCGAGCGAGATTGCCGTGCCGGCGACGCTGCTGTCGGGCCTGGGCGCGCCGTTCAACACGCTGAATTTAGACGGCAACGTGCGGCTCGCCTGGACCGAACTGCGTTTGTTGAACCGTAATGCCTACGGGCAGGTGGTGGTGACGCTCGACGACATGGCATCGAGCGTTTCACGCGTGAAGCCGCTCGGTTCATATCGCGTGGCGTTGCAGGCGCAGGGCGGGCAGGCGAGCATCGATCTGTCCACGAGCAAGGGCCCGCTGATCCTCAAGGGCAATGGCTCGATCTCGCAGGAATCGACGTCGTTCCAGGGCACCGCGACGTCCACGCCCGAACAGCGCGAGAATCTGGCCGGGCTGCTCAACCTGCTCGGCCGTCACACGGATCCGGATACCGTCGCGCTCGTGTTCGTGCGCTGAGGCTGAAGCTGGAGTTGTAGCGTTCAGCGCGCGATTGTGCGGCTTGCGTCCGCCGCGTTGGCCACCGGAGCCGATGCAGCCGCGGGCGCTTGCACGTCGCCGGTTTCGTGGTCCATCTGTGCGACGTCCCAGCCGCCGCCCAGCGCCTTTACGAGTCCCACCGACGACACCATCCGCTGCCCCGCGATGTTCGCGAGCTTCTGCTGTGCGGTGAAGGCCGTGGTCTGCGCGGTCAGCACGTTGATGTACGCGACCGTTCCCGCCTTGTACTGATTGTTGATGATCGCCAGTGCCTGTTGCGCGGATTCGACCGCCTGCTGCTGCACGACGATTTCCTTCTCCAGGATGCGCAGCGACGCAAGGTTGTCTTCGACATCCTGGAACGCCGTGAGCACGGTCTGGCGATAGGTCGCGACGTTCTGTTCGTAGGCGGCGCGCGCGGCGTCGGTGCGGGCGGAGCGCAGGCCGCCGTCGAACAGCGTGGCCGCGATATCCGGCCCGAGCGTCCAGAAGCGCGACGGCGCGCGCAGCAGCTGCGACAACACCGAACTCTCGAAACCGCCTTGCGCCGACAGTGTCAGGGTCGGGAAATACGCGGCCATTTCCACGCCGATCTGCTCGTTCGCCGCGGCGGCCTTGCGTTCCGCGGACGCGATGTCCGGACGCCGTTCGAGAATGGCCGACGGCATCTGCACCGGGACGGTCGGCGGGGTGGCGTCGAGCGGAATGGGCGGGATGGAGAAGGTCGAGGCCGGCTCGCCGACCAGCACGGCGATCGCGTGCTCGTATTGGGCGCGCGCGACGCCGTTGTCGATCGCCGACGCCTGTGCCGATTGCAACTGCGTCTGCGCCTGGATCACGTCCGAGCGCGCGACAATGCCTTGTCCGTACTGGTTCTGCGTGAGCTTGAGCGACTGCTCGTAGGCGGCGACGGTGTCGTCGAGCAGCCTTTGCTGGGCGTCGAGCGAGCGCAGCTGGAAGTAGGTCTGCGCGAGCGTGGCCTGCGCGGAGAGCCGGGCGTTGGCGAGATCGGCGGCGGCGCCCTGTTGTCCCGCTTTCTGCGATGCCACCGTGCGCGACACGCTGCCCCACAGGTCCGGCTCCCACGAAGCATCGAGCGAAGCGCTGAACTGGTTGTTCACGGAGCCTTGCTGGCCGAAGCTGGAACTGCTGGTCGAGCGGTTGCCGGCGCCGGTACCCGACCGCGAGCCCGATGCGGACGCGCCGATGGTCGGGAAATAGGCCGCGCGTGCTTCGCCGACGAGCGCGCGCGCCTGCCGATAGGCGGCGGCATATTGCGCGACGGTCTGGTTCGATTGATTCAGCTGGGCTTCGAGCGCGTCGAGGCGCGGGTCGGTGTAGACGGTCCACCAGGTGCCGCGATCCGACTGATCCGCCGGTTGCGCGACCTTCCACCCTTCGGGTGCTTCCTTGTAGCTTGCCGGGAGCGTCACGGACGGACGCTGATAGTCGGGCCCGACCGCGCACCCGGCGATCAGCATCGCGAGCGTGGCGGCGAGCGCCGTGGCAGTGAGCCGGCGCGGGCTGAGGGAAGCGGAGAGGGCGGTACGGTGCGGCATCTGCGGGTCGGAAGTCCTGTCGGCGCCGCGCCGTTCAAAACGACGGACGCGGCAAGCCGGGATGATAGTGGAGCACTCGTGGAACGCCAACGCCGTGCGCTCGGCGCGCGATCAAGGCGCTTTCTGCGCCTGAACAGACCTGGCGGGCGTGTCGGGCAGACGTTAGCGTACCGGGTTCGCCGTAAGCCGGGTGTTACGCGACTGAGGAAATCGGTTACGACGCGTTACCGGCTGGCGTGACGGCCTGGATTCAGGCGCCGGTGGCGCCGCCGTTTCCAGGGCAGGGCGCGCAGGGCGGCTGGAGCAGCGGCCGGGCGGCCACGGGTGACGCTGCAGGAGTTTTCGCAGGCGCGGCTTCCTTGCGCCGATGCCGGTTCTCGTACCAGCCCATGCCCAGCACAATGAACGATCCGCCCGGCAGCAGAAAAACGATCAGATACAGCGCAAATTTCCACGTATTCAGCTTCGGCGGGACGAAGTGACGGGAAGCGTGGGCGATCGTGCTGCTGAGAGTGCCGAAACGTCGGCGGGCGGTGCGTACGAAGCGGGTCATGGGAGGGATCCTGGGGGCGTCGGCGGGCGACGCTGCGGGCGATCAGAACATGGTCTCGGGTGGCGCGGGAAGCGCGTAACTCGTTGCATGAAATAATATTGACTGTGCAAGTATTTTTCAAGATACTTCCGACGGCTTTTTTGTGAGTGTGGCCCCTTTGAAACGCGGTGCAGCATCGCGGGCTTCGCACTCTTAGCAAGACATGAGCCGCGTGCTCGAGGCTTCCATGAACAGCGACCCGCTCTACGATCCATCGACCATCCGGCTCGAAACGAGCCTCGGCTATCTGCTCGCCAAAGCGCGTAACGTGCTCGTCGCGCGGACCGATCAGGCGCTCAAGCCGCTCGATCTCACCGCGCAGCAGATCGGCGTGATGCTGGCTTTGGCTTCGGGCCGCGCGCGTACGCCGCTGGAGCTGTCGCGCGAGATGTCGTATGACAGCGGATCGATGACACGCATGATCGACCGGCTCGAGAAGAAGGGCTTCGTCAGCCGGTCGAGAAGCGAGGCGGACCGCCGCATCGTCGAACTTGCGCTGACCGAGCGCGGGCGCACCGCGGCGGGGCAGCTTCCGGCGATCGGCGCCGCCGTGCTCAATGAGCAACTCGACGGCTTCAGCCGTGCAGAACTGGATCAGTTGACCGGACTGCTGGCGCGCTTCATCGGCAATGCGGCAGCGGGCGACTGTCCCCCCTGTCCACTCGGCGACGAATAGCAGCGAGTCGAAATCAAGGCGTTTGAATGCCCGTATCGCTGTCTGGGCAGAGAATGTCGCGACAAGAGAAAGATTGCATGCGATGCGAGCCTTCACCCTCGCCCCGCTGCTGGAGCTAAAGACGATGTCAACAACGACAACCTCCGCACTACCCGCGCCCATGCCGCTCAAGGGCGGCATCCTGGCCCTGCTGACGCTGGGCCTGGCGCTCGGCACCTTCATGGAGGTGCTCGACACGTCCATCGCGAATGTCGCGGTGCCCACCCTCTCCGGCAGTCTCGGCGTGGCGACGAGCGAAGGCACCTGGGTCATTTCCTCGTACTCCGTGGCGTCGGCAATCGCGGTGCCGCTGACCGGCTGGCTCGCGCGGCGCGTCGGCGAAGTGAAGCTGTTCACCATCTCCGTACTGCTGTTCTCCGTCGCCTCGGCGCTGTGCGGCCTCGCGCACAACTTCGAATCGCTGATCGCGTTCCGGTTGCTGCAAGGGCTCGTGTCCGGACCCATGGTGCCGCTCTCGCAAACCATCCTGATGCGCAGCTATCCGCCCGACAAGCGCGGCCTCGCGCTCGGACTCTGGGCCATGACGGTGATCGTCGCCCCCATCTTCGGCCCGATGATGGGCGGCTACATCACCGACAACTTCACCTGGCCGTGGATCTTCTACATCAACGTGCCGATCGGTGTGCTGTCGGCGGCGCTCGCGTGGTTCCTGCTGCGCGGTCATGAAACGAATACGACGGCGCAACGCATCGACGGCGTCGGGCTCACGCTGCTCGTGATCGGCGTCGCGAGCCTGCAGATGATGCTGGACCTCGGCAAGGACCGCGACTGGTTCAGCTCGCATCTGATCACCACACTGGCGATCGTCTCGGCCATCTCGCTCGCGTTCATGTTCGCGTGGGAGCTGACCGAGAAGGAACCGGTGATCGACCTCTCGCTGTTCCGCGACCGCAATTTCGCGATGGGCGTGCTCATCACGTCGCTGGGCTTTCTGGCGTTCTTCGGTTCGGTCGTCGTGCTGCCGCTGTGGCTCCAGACCGTGCTTGGCTACACGCCGTGGCTCGCGGGTCTCGCCACCGCGCCGGTCGGCGTGCTTGCGCTCGTGCTGTCGCCGCTCATCGGGCAGAACATGCATCGCCTGAATCTGCGTGTGGTGGCGAGCTTCGCGTTCCTGACCTTCGCGTTCGTGTCGCACTGGAATTCGACCTTCACGCTCGACACGCCCTTTCATCAGATCATCATGCCGCGTCTGATCCAGGGCATCGGCGTCGCCTGCTTCTTCGTGCCGATGACGACCATCACGCTCTCCAGCGTCTCCGACGACCGGCTCGCGGGCGCGGCGGGATTGTCGAACTTCCTGCGGACGCTGTCGGGGGCCATCGGCACGGCGGTCAGCACGACCTTCTGGGAGAACGACATGATCCGCCATCACGCGCGGCTCACCGAGTCGGTCACGCCGTATGCGACCGGCACGACGGCCTATTCGGATCTGCTGTCGGGGCTTGGGCTGGGCGGCCAGGCGCTCACGGCGCAACTGGATCGCGTGGTGTCGGCGCAGGCGTACATGATGTCGACCAACGACTTCTTCCGCATTTCGTACTATGCGTTTCTCGTGCTGGCCGTGATGGTCTGGCTGACGCGGCCGAGAAAGGGCGCGTCAGCCTCGATGGGGCATTGAAGGGCGTTACTGCGGTGTGAGCGGAGTCGCGGATTGACCCGGCTGGCTCTCGAGATTGAGCGGCGGCGGGGTGTCGAGCGGACTGACCTGCACGCCGCCCGGCACGGGAGCCGGCACCGGTGCGGGCAGCGTTGCGCCCGACTGCACGGCTTGCGGCGTCGCGGACTTGCGCAGTCCCGGACCATTGCGGATGAACTGCTTGAAATCCGCGCCCGCCTGCCACGGATTCGGCTCGCAGCCGAGCGGGTTGTCGCAATGCGCAGCGAAACCGATGGTCGCGGTGCCCTCGTTGGTCGGCGTCTTGGTGACCTGGTAGGCAAGCGCGCGTTTGCCGCTCGACGGACCGGCCGTCATGATGATCGAGTCGGTGACGGTCTGAATGCGGTATTCCGAATGATTCGTGACCCAGACCTGCGCACGGGCCCACCAGGCGTCGCATTCCGGCTTGCTCATGCAGGTGAGCGGCTGGGTGGCCTGCTCCATCGTCGTGCTGCTGACCTGATCCTGCACCGCGCAGCCGCCCAGTAACGCGAGCGACGCAGCCCCCAGCGCGGCCGCGCCGAAGAACTTCTTGTTCATTGCTCCCCCGATCGTCGAAAAATGAGCCACATTTTGACCCGCCAGACCGGCCGATGTTGCGCTGCGTTGCGCACTGTTGCACACGCCGGTAAGCGTTGCCGTCGGCGCCTGACACCGGCGTGGCAATTCTGCCAGTGAACGGCGAGCGGCCGGTTTAGACGCTTTCGGTGTCCGGCTTGTAGGCCTGATAGGCGGCGACGAAGGCCTCGAACGATTCGCTGTCCCGGCTTTCGGCCTCGACCTGTTCCACCAGCGACTTCGCCGCGAGCTCTTCCATCCTGCGTTCCTCGTCCGCATTAAGCGGTCGTTCGCGAAACGCCGCTGCGTGGCGCGTGCTGAGTTCGAGCGCGAATGCGTCGAAGGATTGCTGCTTGTCGTGCATGATGCGCAGCACGCGCGCCGACGGCGTGAGCGACGCATCCGCCAGCCGCGGCCGCAACGCCGCGAGTGCACGCGTGTGATCGTCACGGCCCGCGAGGGCGTCGAGCGTCTTTGCCACGGGCTCGATGGCATCGAACAGTTGTTCGGCCCATTGCCGCATCGGCACGCTGGCGCCGCCGCGTTGCAAGGCCAGACCCGGCTTGCGCCCTTCCTTCGCCACCGCGCTGAAGTTGGCGTTGGCTTCGAGATTCGCGTCGGGCGGCAGCAGCGGACTCTCTTCCAGTGCGCAGTAAAGCAGATAGGCATCGAGGAAACGCGCGGTTTCGAGCGCGATGCCGGTCGGCTCGAACGGATCGATGTCCAGGCAGCGCACCTCGATGTACTGCACGCCCCGCTCGCACAACGCGTGCAGCGGACGCTCGCCGGAATGCGTGACGCGCTTGGGGCGGATCGTCGAGTAGAACTCGTTTTCGATCTGCAGCACGTTGGTGTTGATCTGCACCCATTCGCCCTCGCGCTGCGTGCCGATCTCCTCGTACGGCGCATACGGCTGGCTGACCGCGCGGGAGAGCACGCGCAGATAGGCGCCGAGGTTGTCGTAGCTCGGCAGCAGGTCGGCCTGTGCAGGGTTGTTGGTGTAGCCGAGATCGCTCATGCGCAGGCTGGTGGCGTGCGGCAGGAAGAACGTGTCGGCGTCGAAGGATTCGAGATGATGCGCGCGGCCTTCGACGAAACGCCGGTTCAACGCCGGCGATGCGCCGAACAGGTACATCAGCAGCCAGGCCGTGCGGCGGAAGTTGCGGATCAGCGCGAAATAGCGCTCGGACTGGAAGTCCTTCGCCGATAACGTGCTGTCCGGATCGAGCGCCTGCCAGGCACGCCAGACGTTTTCGTGCAGCGAATAGTTGTAGTGAATGCCGGCGATGCACTGCATCGTGCGGCCATAGCGCAACGCGAGGCCGCGCCGGTACACGTGCTTCAGCTTGCCGATGTTCGACGTGCCATACGTGCCGAGCGGAATCTCGTCTTCCGCCGGCAACGTGTTGGGCATCGAGTTGTTCCACAGCAGTTCGTCGCCCATGCGCGAATACACGAAGCGATGCAGCACATCGAGCCGTTCGAGCGTGATCGACACATCCGTTTCAGCGGGCGTGATCAGCTCGACGAGCGCTTCCGAGTAATCGGTTGTGAGCAGCGGATGCGTGAGCGCGGATCCGAATGCACGCGGATGCGGCGTCATGGCGAGTTCGCCCAACGGCGTCACGCGCAAGCTTTCTTTCTCGATGCCGCGCAAGCCTTGACGCAAGGCGTCGGCATGCGTGCCCGACGCGAGCGCGGCGAGCCTGCGCTGATAGGCGCCGGCTTGGGGATCAGCGGGATTCTGGTTTGCCATGAAGCAATCTGCGAGGAGCGCGAGCGATGAAGCCCGGGTCGTATTTTTAGGGTAGCGGGCACTTTAACATCTCGGTGTAAGGCGTGCTTGAGCGCAAGACCAGCAAGGGTTTGCGGGTTTTTCGGGGTATTCGCGCGAGGTTTCGCGGAGGATGTCGGAGCCGTCTGGAGCGGCTCGCGAGGAGAACGAAGCGCCGACGGGCGCTTCGGTTCCAATGATGACGAGCGCGTCAGGAACGGTCAGGCGATTTCGTCGGCGGCGTGCTGCGTGCGCTCGGTGTGGAGCAGCGTTTCCTTGCGCGACGCGCCCCAGCGATAGCCCGCAATCGCGCCGTCCTTGCCGATCACGCGATGACACGGAATGGCGAGCGCCACCGGATTCGAGGCGCACGCGTTCGCGACGGCCCGCACCGCGCGCGGCGAGCCGAGCGTTTCCGCGATGTCGCTGTAGCTGCGCGTCTGCCCGTACGGAATGTGGCGCAGCGCATCCCAGACGCGTCGCTGGAACGCGGTCGCGCCGATGTCGAGCGGCAGGTCGAAGCGCTCGCGCGTGCCTTGCAGATAGGCGCGGATCTGCGCGACGAACGGTTCCATCCGCGCGGCGTCCTCGAGGCGCTCGGCCTGGGAGAAATCGGCGGCCAGCTGATCGACGAGCGTGGCGGCGTCGTCGCCGAACGCGATCTTGCACACGCCCTTGTCCGTGGCCGCGACGATCACGATGCCGAGCGGCGTGGCGGCGGTCGTGTAACGCACCGTGAGTCCCGCGCCCTGGCGCTTGTAGGCGGAGGGCGTCATGCCGAGTTCGGCGGGCACGGCGTCATACATGCGCGACGGCGAGCCGAATCCGGCATCGTGGGTGGCGCGCGTGACGTCGCGGCCGCGCTGCAACGCGTCGCGTAGCACCCCGGCGCGCTGCGCGGCCTGATACTGGCGCGGCGAAATGCCGACGATCCGCGAAAACAGCCGTTGCAGATGGAACGGGCTGACGTGTACTTCATCGCTCAGCTGGGCGAGCGTCATGCGCTCCTGCGAATGGGCGTCGAGCACTTTGCACGCACGTTCGACGATGGCCAGGTCGCGCGGCAGACGGGTCGGCTGGCAGCGCTTGCAGGCGCGATAGCCGGCGGTTTCGGCCGCGTCGGTCGTCGCGAAGAACTCGACATTCTCGCGGCGCGGCGCCCGCGACGCACACGACGGCCGGCAGAACACGCCGGTCGTGCGCACGGCGAAGAAGAACACGCCGTCGGCGTGGGCGTCGCGCTGCACGACGGCTTGCCAGCGGCTGTCGTCAGAGGAAAAAACGGGGGCGGTTTCGGTTTTCATCACAAGCCTCGGTGGCGCAGTGGGTATGCGACCACTGTAGAGCCGTGCCGATGAGGTTACGCGCCGATTCTTGCGCTGTCATTGCATGGCCGGGCGCGGAATCTCAGGGGCAGATACCACATAGTGACGCCATAGGGGTTTTTACTAAAATTTCTATTGCGTCGCATCAAGGGGCTGTGTATTATTGGAACTGTCTCCTCCATGTCTCCTCCTGATATGGATTCAGCCCGCCAACCTAGGCGGGCTTTTTTTCGTCCGTACGTTTCGTTTGGCACCCTTCCGAGCACCCACGAAAAAGCCGGGCACACTGGCCCGGCTTGGCTGGATCAGCTTCCTGAAAGGCCGCTCAATTCCTCACAGCACGTAACGCGACAGGTCTTCGTCCTGCGCCACGTCGCCGAGTGCGCGATCCACATACGCCGCGTCGATTCGCACCGGCTGGCCCGCGTGATTGCCGGCCGCGAACGACACTTCTTCCAGCAGCTTCTCGATCACCGTATACAGCCGCCGCGCGCCGATATTCTCCGTTTTCTCATTGACCGAGAACGCGATCTCGGCGAGACGCCGGATGCCTTCCCCGGTGAAATCGAGTTCGACGCCTTCCGTCGCGAGCAGCGCCTTGTACTGCTTGACGAGACTGGCGTCGGTGGAATTCAGGATCGATTCGAAATCGCCCACCGACAGCGAATCCAGCTCGACGCGAATCGGGAAACGGCCCTGCAATTCGGGAATCAGGTCGCTCGGCTTGGCCAGATGGAACGCGCCGCTCGCGATGAACAGAATGTGATCCGTCTTGATCATCCCGTACTTGGTGTTGATGGTCGTGCCTTCTACGAGCGGCAGCAGGTCGCGCTGCACGCCCGCACGCGACACCTCGGCGCCGCCGGCCTCGCTGCGCGACGCGATCTTGTCGATCTCATCCAAGAACACGATACCGTTCTGCTCGACGTTCTGCACGGCGCGGCTCTTGACCTCTTCGTCGTTGAGCATCTTGCCGGCTTCTTCGTCGGTCAGCAGCTTGAGCGCTTCCTTCACCTTCACCTTGCGCCGCGTCTTCTTGCCGCCGCCCATGTTCGCGAACATCGAACGGATCTGCTCGGTCATGTCCTCCATGCCCGGCGGCCCCATGATGTCCATGCCGGTCTGCGGCATCTCGATGTCGAGTTCGATCTCCTTGTCGTCCAGCGCGCCTTCGCGCAGACGCTTGCGGAAGGTCTGCCGCGTGGCGTTGTCGCCTTCGCCCGACGACGCGCCGGCCGACGCATCCGCCGTGCCGAAGCCCACCGGACGCGCGCCCGGCAGCAGGATGTCGAGAATGCGGTCTTCGGCGCGATCTTCGGCCTTGGTGCGCACCTTCTTCATTTCCGACTCACGCGTCTGCTTGACCGAGATTTCGATCAGGTCGCGCACGATGCTGTCCACGTCGCGGCCCACGTAGCCGACTTCGGTGAACTTGGTCGCTTCGATCTTGATGAACGGCGCGTCCGCGAGCTTGGCGAGACGCCGCGCGATTTCGGTCTTGCCGACGCCGGTCGGCCCGATCATCAGGATGTTCTTCGGCGTGATTTCCTGGCGCAGCGGCTCGGCCACCTGCTGACGGCGCCAGCGGTTGCGCAGCGCGACGGCGACAGCCTTCTTCGCGCGGCCCTGGCCGATGATGTGTTTGTCGAGTTCCGAGACGATTTCGGCGGGAGTCATGGTGGTCATCGTCATAGTCCTTTATTCGATCGTCTCGATGACGCGATTGTGATTGGTATAGATGCACATGTCGCCGGCGATGGTCAGCGCCTTCTCGACGATCTCGCGCGGCGAGAGGTCGGTGTTCTCCATCAGCGCCTGCGCGGCGGCCTGCGCGTAGGCGCCGCCCGAGCCGATTGCCGCGATGCCGTGTTCGGGATCGAGCACGTCGCCGTTGCCGGTGATGACGAGGGTGGCATTCGCGTCGGCGGTGATGAGCATGGCTTCGAGGCGGCGCAGCATGCGGTCGGTGCGCCAGTCCTTGGCGAGCTCGACGGCGGCGCGCGTCAGGTTGCCCTGATGTTTCTCGAGCTTCGCCTCGAAGCGGTCGAGCAGCGAGAACGCGTCGGCGGTGCCGCCGGCGAACCCGACGAGGACCTTGCCGCCATAGATGCGGCGCACCTTCTTCGCGCCCCCTTTCATGACGATGTTGCCGAGCGTCACCTGACCATCGCCGCCCAGCGCGACCTTGCCGTCGCGGCGCACGGAAACGATGGTCGTGCCGTGAAATTGTTCCATGTGCGTTCCTTAAGAAAACCGGATGAACGCGGGGCGGTTTCGTGTCTTAGAAGGCCGCCACGCAGTCGAGAATTCGATGGAGTGCACGGCGCGGGGTTCCGTCTATGAGTGGTCACGGACGAACGGCGCCGCGCACGCGCCCGGCCGCACGGATGCCGTACCGTGCGTTTGCGAGGCGCGTCGGATTGATTTTAGGGCGAGGGAGGAATAATCAAGACGTGCGGGGCGATGCATCCGCTTTTTACTGGCAGAAAGCAAAAAAGGCACACGTTCGACGTGTGCCTTTTTGGTGATGCGCGTGACCGTGGTCCGGCTTTTCGCGGCGGCGTGTTCCCCGCTGCGGGCGGTCCCGCAACGAGCGCCCGGTTGCGGCGGGATCAGTCGCCGAAGAGCTTCTGGCGCAGTTCGCGGCGTTCCTGGGCTTCGAGCGAGAGCGTGGCGGTCGGACGCGCGAGCAGACGCGGAATGCCGATCGGTTCGCCCGTTTCCTCGCACCAGCCGTAGTCGCCGGACTCGATGCGCGCGAGCGATTGCTGCACTTTCTTCAGGAGCTTGCGTTCGCGGTCACGCGTGCGCAGTTCCAGTGCATGCTCTTCCTCGATGGTCGCGCGATCCGCCGGGTCCGGCACGATCACCGTTTCCCGGAGATTTTCGGTTGTCTGGCCGGCATTCTTCAGAATGTCCGCTTGCAACTGTTCGAGCCGGTTCTTGAAGAAGGCGAGTTGCTCCGCATTCATGTAGTCCTTCTCGCTCATCTTCAGGATTTCGGCTTCGGTCAAGAGTTTCGTTGTCATCTGCTTGCTTCTTCAATGTGAGGCGCTGTCTTCGCAACGCCCGCAACTGCGTTACCCGCATGCAACGCACCGGTACGCGCGAGCATCAGGCGACACGCCCATGCGGGGCCGAACTCCTCTGGAAACCGATTCTGGATGATGCTCCGGACTGACTGGCGTGTGCTGCAAGGCCCGACATGACCGGCCCCGGTGCTTTGACTTGATTTGCCTTCCCCCGGCAAATCGAGGCATCGTCCCGACGGGACATCCTTTCTCCTGGTCCGCTGACCGAACATCCGAAGATGTGCGTGCAACGAAACTGCCCTTCTCCAGTGGGGCTGTATTGTAACTGAACCGCAATTTCCGACGACAACCGAGGAAAACCCTGTCGATTAGTGCCGGAATCCCAAAAATATAACGCCTGGTCGTTCAAAAAGCGATGCCGAAGCGTGCCCGCGACTACATAACCGTGCCGAAAGCCGATGTCGAAAAAAACGCCGCGCGCGAATGCCCGCGGCGGCGTCTGGTCTTTCAAGGCTGCTTGCGCCGCGCGGAACACGCGCAGGTCAAGCGAGATGCATGCCGGTTTATTTGACGAGGCAGGCGTCGAGACCGTCGATGATCAGATCCTTCGGCAATTCAATGCCGATGAACACCATCTTGCTGTTCTTCTTCTCGATCGGCAGCCACTTGCTCGCGAGGTCGCTGCCCATCATCTGATGCACGCCCTGGAAGACGACCTTGCGATCGACGCCCTTCATGTAGAGCACGCCCTTGTAACGCAGCAGGCGTTCGCCATAGATCTGCAGAATGCCGCCGAGGAAGTCTTCGAGGCGGTTCGGGTCGAACGGCTTGTCGCTGCGATACACGAACGACTTGATCTTGTCGTCGTGATGCGCGTGATGATGGTTGTGGTGGTGCCCGTGCTCGTGATCATGGCTGTGATCGTGACCGCAGGTCGCGTGGTCGTGATCATGGTCGTGATCGTGCGCGTGGTCGTGATCATGGTCGTGATCGTGCTCGTCTTCGGCGAGGAAGTCCGGGTCGATCTCGAGCTTCGCGTTCAGGTTGAAGCCGCGCAGGTCGAAGATTTCCTTGATGTCCGCTTCGCCGAAATTGACGACCTTGATCGCCGCGCGCGGGTTCATGTGCAGCAGGCGATGCTTGAGCGCGTCGAGCGCGGCGGCATCGACGAGATCGGACTTCGTGATGAACAGGCGGTCCGCGAAACCGACCTGGCGCTGCACCACTTCCTGCTGGTCGAGCTGCTGGTTCGCGTGCTTGGCGTCCACCAGCGTGATGATGGCGTCGAGCAGGAATTCGTCGGCGACGGTGTTGTCCATGAAGAACGTCTGCGCCACCGGACCCGGATTCGCGAGACCGGTGGTTTCGATCACGACGCGGTCGAAATCCAGCGTGCCCGCTTTCTTGCGGTTGGCCAGGTCTTCCAGCGCGCGCGCCAGGTCGCCACGGATCGTGCAGCAGATGCAGCCGTTGCTCATCTGGATGATCTGCTCGTTCGTTTCCTGCACGAGAATTTCGTTGTCGATGTTCTCTTCGCCGAACTCGTTCTCGATCACGGCGATCTTCATGCCGTGCTGCTCGTTCAGGATGCGCTTGAGCAGCGTGGTTTTGCCGCTGCCCAGAAAGCCGGTCAGGATGGTTACGGGAATCATGGAGTCGCCTGTGTCCTTGTCTGTGTTCGGGAGATGCGCGGCGGCGCGTCGAACTGTTTATTGAAACATATTTGTCAAGCGGACGCCGCAGCGGTCCGCGCGGCCGTCAATCGCGCGTAGGTGGAGACGTTCACGCGATTTGCAACATCAGGCCCTTCAGGTATTCGCCTTCCGGAAACGCCGTCAGCAGCGGATGATCGACCCCGGCGCCCAGCCGCTTCAGGATACGGGCATCGACGCGGGCGTCCGCCGCCGCGCCCGCGACGATCTTCTGAAACAGGTCCGAATCGATCGCGCCGGAGCACGAATACGTGAACAGGAGGCCGCCCGGACGCAGCAACTTGAAGCCGCTCAGATTGATGTCCTTGTACGCGCGCGCGGCGCGATCCACGGTTTCCTTCGACGGCGCGAACTTCGGCGGATCAAGCACGATGAGGTCGAAGCGCCGGCCTTCGTCGTGGAGGCGGCGCAGGGTCTTGAACGCATCGGCGTCCAGCCATTCGGCCTTGTCGGCGTCGAAGCCGTTCGCCTTGACGTTGTCCTTCGCGAGCGCGAGCGCATCGCCGGACGAATCCACCGAGGTCACGTGCGTCGCGCCGCCCTTGAGCGCCGCGAGCGAGAAGCCGCCCGTGTAGCAGAAGCAGTTCAGCACCTCGCGGCCCGCCGCGCTCTGGGCGACGAGCACGCGGTTGTCGCGCTGGTCGACATAGAAGCCGGTCTTGTGGCCGTGGCGCACGTCCACGTGATGACGCACGCCGCACTCATTGGTGATGAGCGTCTCGGGCGGCGCGGCGCCGGCGAGCACGCCGGTGATCTGTTCGAGTCCTTCCTTCTGGCGGATCGACACGTCCGAGCGTTCATAGACGTTCGGGCATCCGGTCGCGCCGGTCAGCGCCTGCACGAGCGCTTCCTTCCAGGCTTCGACGCCGGTCGCCATGAACTGGCAGACGAGCTGCGCGTGCGCGCCGTCATCGGCGATGTAGTAATCGACGATCAGGCCCGGCAGGCCGTCCGCCTCGCCGAACACGAGCCGGGTCGCGCCGGTGTCCTTCACCAGCGTGCGCCGATGCTCGACCGCACGCTGCACGCGGCGCTTGAAGAACGCGTGATCGACGGGTTCGCTTTCATCAAAGGTCCAGACGCGCGCGCGGATCTGCGACTGCGGACTGTACGAAGCGCGCGCGAGAAAGCGGCCGTCGGCGGCGCGCACGGTCACGGTGGCGCCCGGCGCCGGATCGCCGTCAATGCGCGCGATGGCGTTGGCGTAGATCCAGGGATGACGGCGGGCGAGCGATCTGTCCTTCGCCGGTTTGAGGGTGATGGTGTTCATGGCCATGCGGATTAGCCGCGTGTGGACGCGGCTGGATTAATCGTGCGCTCAGTCGCGTTTTTTGGCGCGCGGATGCGCCGAGTCATACACGCGGGCGAGATGCTGGAAGTCGAGCGAGGTGTAGACCTGCGTCGCGGTGATGCTCGCGTGGCCGAGCAGTTCCTGTACGGCGCGCAGATCGCCGCTCGATTGCAGCACGTGCGTGGCGAACGAATGGCGCAGCACGTGCGGATGCACGTTCGACGGAATGCCCGCCAGCAACGCCAGCCGCTTTACGCGCGTGCGCACGACGCCCGGCGCCATGCGGTTGCCGCGCACGGAGAGAAAGAGCGCGTGGGGATCGAGCTTGACGAATTCGCCACGCACGGCGATCCACGCGCGCAGTGCCTCGATCGCCTTGCGCCCGACCGGTACCGAGCGACGCCGGCTGCCCTTGCCGAGCACGGTCACTTCCTCGTGCTCGAGATCGAGCCAGCCTGCCGAGCGGTAGCCGTTCTCTTCGACGAAGCGCACGTCGAGTCCCACCAGTTCCGCGAGCCGCAAGCCCGACGAGTAAAACAGTTCGAGGATCGCGTGATCGCGCAGCGCTTCGGTCGTGCCGGCTTGCGGCGCGTCCATGAGCGCCATGGCGTCGTCGACGGAAAGCGCCTTCGGCAAGGTCTTTTCGCCTTTCGGCGCGCGCACGGTCGAGACCGGATTGGCCGGCATCTCGACCCGTTCGGCCAGCCAGCGATAGAACGCGCGCCAGGCCGACAGCCGGTGTGCGATGGAGCGCGGCGACAGTCCGCCCGAATGCGCCCGCACGACGGCGCCGCGGATATCGGCGGCCGTGAGCGTTTGCAGAGGACGCTCCCTGGCCAGCGCGCGCAGTTCACCGAGCTCGTAGGCGTAGGCGCGCAACGTGTGCTCGGACAGCCGCCGCTCGTGTTCGAGCATCGCGAGATAGGTGGCGATGGCCTCGGCGGTGTCCATGGCTCAGTGCGGCAGCAGGCGGGACACGGCCGCGCTCGCGAGCGCGCCGATCTGCATCAGGAAGTCGGTGGCCATGCCATCATGGAAGCGGCGCGGGTCGGGCGAACCCATGACCAGCAAGCCGATGCTCGGCGCATCCGGACCAGCCTGCGGGTCGCGCAGCGTGACCAGCGCGACCGACTCCACCTTGCGTTCGATGTCGGAAGGACCGTCGCCGGGCGCGACTGTCGCCGAGGCCGAGTTCTCGACGCCGAGCCATTGCGCCGCCGCGAAATCCGTGTTCGCGCCGCAGTACGGCACGGTCAGGCTGTTCGCGAAGATGCGCACTTCCTCGCCCACCTGCCGCGCGAAGTCCGCCTGGCGATACGCTTCGTCGATGTCCCACAGGCGCAGCGCCGCATGCGGCACGTCGAAGACTTCGCACAGGCCCGCGCTGATGGTCTTGGGCAACGCGTACGGATCGCGCTGCGAGATCACGCGCACGGTCCAGCGGTTGAACTTGGTCGAGATGCTGTCGTTCTCGTGGCCGTAGCGCAGCAGTTCGGCGAGGCGCCGTTCGAGCTGCTTGTTCTTGTCGCGCAGCATTTCCATCTGGCGCTCCTGCAGCGACACGGCGGCCTTGCCATGCGGATTCGAGAGCCGGATGCTGCCGAGCAGTTCCGCGTGCTCGGCGAAGAAATCGGGATTGTCGAGCAGGTAGTCGGCGACTTCGCGTGGATTCATGGTCGATAGGGTTGCGTTAGACGATGCGATCGAGCTCGATTTCGCCTTCGAAGACCGTCGTGGCCGGGCCCGCCATGAACAGCGCGGCGGAGGCGTCGCGCGCGCCGTCCCAACTGATCGTGAGCGTGCCGCCGTGGGTCTCGACGCGCACCGGCGAGTCCAGCACGCCACGGCGAATGCCCGCCGCCACGGCGGCGCAGGCGCCCGTGCCGCACGCGAGGGTTTCGCCCGCGCCGCGTTCGAAGACGCGCAGCTTGACCGAATGCCGGTCGATGACCTGCATGAAGCCCGCGTTCACGCGCTTCGGAAAGCGCGCGTGGCGTTCGATCAGCGGTCCTTCAGTCAGTACCGGATATGCCTCGACGTCCGCGACGATCTGCACCGCGTGCGGATTGCCCATCGAGACGGCGGAGATCCAGCGCGTTTCACCGGCTACATCGAGCGGCCAGAGCGTGTCGTCGTGCTCGCGGCGGCCTTCGAGCCCGTGCGCGTCGAACGGCACCAGCGGCGGATCGAACACGGGCGTGCTCATGTCGACGACGACCTCGCCGTTGTCTTGCATCGTCAGCGTGATGACGCCGTTCTGCACCTGCACGCGCACGCTCGACGCATCCGTCAGCCGCCGCTCGCGCACGAACTTCACGAAGCAGCGGGCGCCGTTGCCGCAATGCTCGACTTCGCCGCCATCGCAATTGAAGATGCGGTACTTGAAATCCACGCCGCCGATGGTCGGCTTCTCCACGAGCAGCAGCTGGTCCGCGCCGATGCCGAAATGACGGTTGGCGAGCGCGCGCACCTGCGCGGCGCTCAGGTCGAGCACCTGCGTATAGCCATCGAGCACGACGAAGTCGTTGCCCGCGCCCTGCATCTTGGTGAATTTGAGTTTCATGGCCGCTATTGTATGTGAGGCGTCGCGCGGCGTTTCCTGCCGCGCCCGCTTCAGTGCCGCTTCAGTAGAAGCCGGGCTCGCCCGGCGGCCGCGTCTTGAAGCGCTTGTGCACCCAATAATATTGCTCGGGCATGTCGGGAATGTGCTCTTCGAGGAACGCGTTCATGCGCCGGGCATCGGCTTCGTCGTCGCCGGTCGGATAGTTGTCCCACGGCGCGAAGATCTTGAGCCGGTAGCCCTTGTAGTCGGGCAGCACTTCGCCGATGAACGGCACTACCTGCGCGCGTCCCGTCTTGGCGAGCCGGCCGACCGCCGTCAGCGTACACGTGGGGATGCCGAAGAACGGCACGAACGCCGAGTTGCGCATGCCATAGTCCATGTCCGCGCCGAGCATCACGGGCTTGCGGTCGCGCAGCCAGCGCAGCACGATGCGCGCGCTGTCGGCGCGGCTGGCCATGTCGGCGCCGAAGCGGCCGCGCTGCTTCTTCGCCATCTCCTCGACCTGCGGGTTCGAGAACGGCTGGTAGAGCGAGCCGCATTGCCGGTGCAGCGAGTAGTTGAGGAAGATGGAGCCCGCCTCGATGCCGACGAAATGCAGTCCGAGAAACAGCGTGGGCGGCAGGTTGGGGTCGGTGAGGTCGACGGCGCTGTCGAGCTGGATCAGCTTTTCGAGCTTCCTGGCCGAGCCGAACCACTGCACGCTGCGCTCAACGTAGCTGCGGATCGCGTGGCGGAAATGCTTCTGCGCGATGTCCTCGCGCTTCTCGTCGGACCACTCCGGAAAGCACAGCTTGAGGTTGGTGTGGACGATGCGCTTGCGGCGGCTCGGGATCTGATAGAGCAGCCAGCCGAGACCGTCGCCGAAACGCGCGGTGATGCCGTATGGAATGATCGCGAGGAACTTGAGAAAGCCAATCGCAAGGGCTACCCCGATACGCCCTAGCATGATGTGCTCCAGCGAACATACGGGTGGCCGCGAGGTACGGAAGATTGATGCGGGGCGATTGGCGTCAAGCGGTCGGCTCTGAAAAAATAAGGGAAACCGGTATAATAAAACCTTCGCCGAGTTAATGGACAACTTGCGGGGCGAAGCGGGCGCGGGGCTTCATGCAGTCATGGAGTTGCCGGCCTGGTAAGGATATCCGCTAAAGCGTCGCCGCTTCAGACTCCAAACGAAGTCGGCTACGTGAATACCAACCGTACTCAAACTGGAGTCTGAAGCGTGTCGAACGACTATCTCTTTACTTCCGAATCTGTTTCCGAAGGCCACCCGGACAAGGTCGCCGACCAAATTTCCGACGCCATCCTCGACGCCATCCTGGCTCAGGACAAGTATTCGCGCGTCGCAGCGGAAACCCTCTGCAACACCGGTCTCGTCGTGCTCGCCGGTGAAATCACCACCACGGCCAATGTCGACTACATCCAGGTCGCGCGCGAAACCATCAAGCGCATTGGCTACGACAACACCGATTACGGCATTGATTATCGCGGTTGCGCGGTGCTCGTCGCGTATGACAAGCAGTCGCCCGATATCGCGCAAGGCGTGAACAAGGCGCACGACGACAACCTCGATCAAGGCGCCGGCGACCAGGGCCTGATGTTCGGCTACGCATGCGACGAAACGCCCGAGCTCATGCCGCTGCCCATCCATCTTTCGCACCGTCTGGTCGAGCGTCAGGCGAACCTGCGCCGTGACGGGCGCCTGCCCTGGCTGCGTCCGGATGCGAAGTCGCAGGTCACCGTGCGCTACGTGGACGGCAAGCCGCATTCCATCGACACCGTGGTGCTCTCCACGCAGCACGCACCGGACATCGACCTGCCGCAGCTGCGTGAAGCCGTGATCGAAGAGGTCATCAAGCCGACGCTGCCGAAGGAACTCATCAAGGGCGACATCAAGTTCCTGGTGAACCCCACGGGGCGCTTCGTGATCGGCGGTCCGCAGGGCGATTGCGGTCTGACGGGCCGCAAGATCATCGTCGATACGTACGGCGGCGCGGCGCCGCACGGCGGCGGCGCGTTCTCGGGCAAGGATCCGTCGAAGGTCGACCGTTCGGCCGCATATGCGGGCCGCTATGTGGCGAAGAACATCGTCGCGGCGGGCCTCGCGTCGCGTGCGCTGATCCAGGTGTCCTATGCGATCGGCGTGGCGCGTCCGACCTCGATCATGGTCAACACGTTCGGCACGGGCCGCATCTCGGACGCCGAGATCACCAAGCTCGTGCAGGAACACTTCGATCTGCGTCCGAAGGGCATCATCCAGATGCTCGACCTGCTGCGTCCGATCTACGAGAAGACCGCCGCCTACGGCCACTTCGGCCGCGAAGAGCCGGAGTTCTCGTGGGAAGCCGCCGACAAGGCGCTCGTGCTGGCCGAAGCGGCAGGCACCGAGCCGGTCGCGAGCGTCGCGTAACACGCTTCGCCGCACCGTAGTACAGGTCGTCAAGGGACCGGCAGGCAGCGCGCCTGCCGGTTTTTTTTGCGCACGTTTCTTGCGCTGCAATGAGCGGATTCTCGGAACTTCCGGAGCCGCCATGTCGCATGAAACGCTCTTCTCGCCGCTCGGCATCGGCCGTCTTGAACTGCCGAATCGCATCGTCATGGGGCCGCTCGCGCGGCATCGCGCCGCACAGCCCGGCGACGTTCCCGTCGAAATGAATGCCCGCTATTACGCGCAGCGCGCGAGCGCGGGCCTGATCATCACGGAGTCCGCGCAGATTTCACCCGCGGGACGCGGCGGCTATGCCACGCCCGGCATGGTTTCGGATGCGCAGGAAGCGGGATGGAAAGCCGTCGCGGGCGCGGTGCATGCCCGGCATGGTCGCATGGCGCTGCAACTAGCCCACGCCGGGCGACTGTCGCATCGGCGCTTGCAGGAAAGCGGCGCGCCGCCCGTCGCGCCCTCGGCGATCCGGGCGCGCGACGCAAAACTCCTCGTGCGCGAAGACGACGGCGCGTTCGCCTTGATCGATGCCGATGACCCCCGCCCGCTGGAAACGAACGAGATCGCGAGCGTCGTGCTGCAATACGTCGATGCCGCGCACCGCGCCGATCGGGCCGGTTTCGACCTGCTCGAAATTGACGCGTCCGACGGCGCGCTGCTGCATCAGTTCATCGCGACCGGCACGAACCGTCGCAGCGACGAATACGGCGGCGGCGTCGAGCAGCGAACGCGGCTCGTCGTGGACGTGCTCGAGGCGGTGTCAAGCGTGCTTGGCGCGGATCGTATCGGCTTGCGGCTGTCGCCGCTCTTCGCAGGCGCGGATATCGAGGATGCCGAAGCACGCGAATCGGCGACGTACCTGGCGCATGCACTCGAGCGGATCGGCATCGCGTATCTGCAGCTGGCCGATTTCGACGACGCCCTGCTTCACAGCGTGCGCGATGCGTATAGCGGCGCGCTCATCGCGGCTGGCGACTGGCGCATCGACGAAGCGAGCGCGCTGATCGGGCGCGGCGCCGCCGATGCCGTGGCATTCGGCCGCGCCTTCGTCGCGAATCCGGATCTGGTGGAACGGGTGAAGGAGAACGCGCCGCTGGCCGAGGCCGATCCCGCAACCCTTCGAGGCGGCGGCGAGGCGGGCTATACCGACTACGCGGCGCTGAACGACAAGAGCGCCTAGCGCGCGGCGAATGCGTACCAGCCGGCGCTGCTCGTCGACAGGCGGCGCGGACGGCGGCTCGTCAATGCAGCCGGTTTGGGTTTGGGCGTGGGTGCGCGCAATGACACCGGGCGTCGCAACAAGGCTCGCAACGACACGCGGCGCGATGCTGCACGTACCCGAAGATTGAAGAAAAGTCCGCGGAACCACGAGCGAATGCCATCGACGGGATGGACCTGCTTCAATTGCTCCGCAAGCAGGCGAGTGCGGGTGGAATGATGGCGCAGTGCGCGGATCATGCCGCGGCGGGCAGGACGCGCCGCGCGTGATGCTGCACGGGAAAGGCCCATGGCGATTCGGGAGTTCATGTCGGCGGGAGGTCGGTTTGCTGGATGGCAAACCTGACGGTAGTCGTCTCAAAAATAACGTTCAAGCCTTCGATCCAACTCTATTCATCAAGTTGCACCGAATTGATGCGGCCAATGTACAAGAGCTTCATGACCCGGGTAAGTCCGCGTTTTCCCTGTAATTTTCTGAAGCGTTCGCTGACAAGAATCAGGTAAAGCTCCACCGCATGGGCCTTGGCGCCACGACGGAATTACAATCGATGAATTCAAACCAATTCCGGATATAGCGTCATTGGCATGAATGATCGAGCCAAGGCACGCGGAACTGAAATGTCTGATCAAAACTGGCTGAAATCCAAAAAAGAACAGGTGCGTGAACTGCGCGAAACGGGCTTCGTCATCGTCAAGGGACTCGTTTCCCAAGAACGTTGCGACGCCATGCGTGACGTCGCGCGTCAGCAACTCGCCGAGGCCGCGGCGCCCATCGAGTTCGAAGCGGACCTCAGGTATCCGGGCGCGCCGGATTCAAAGGAAGCGCCCGGCGGCCACACGGTGCGTCGTCTGCTGGACGCCTACGCGCGGCATCCGCTGTTCGCTGAGTTCGCGACATCGCCGGAAGTGCGCGGCTGGATGGAACTGTACTTCGGGGAAACGCCGTATCTCTCGCGCGCGCATCACAACTGCATGATGACCAAGCATCCGGCGTACGGCAGCCTGACCGGATGGCATCGGGACGTGCGCTACTGGGCGTTCGAACGAGACGACCTGGTGTCGGCGTGGGTCGCGATGGGTCGCGAGACGGTGGATAACGGCGGGCTGTGGTTCGTGCCGGGATCGCACAAGCTGCCGTTCACGTCGGATCGTTTCGACGACGCCAAATTCTTCCGCTCCGACGTGCCGGAAAACGCCGCCCTGATTCGCACGGCGGTGTCGCCGGAACTCGCACCGGGCGACGTCGTGTTCTTCCACTGCAATACGCTGCATTCGGCCGGCAAGAACCTCACTGACCAGGTGAAGTTCTCGCTCGTCTACACCTATCGCGGGGCGAGCAACGCGCCGCTGCCGGGCACGCGTTCGGCATCGAAGCCGGAAGTGGCGCTCGCCTGATCCGGCGGGCTCAGCGCCGCGAAGGAATGGCCAGTCCGATCAGCCCGGCCAAACACGCCACGACGCCGCCGGCGATCAGCCAGATGGTCTTGTTCGTCGGCGAGCCTGTGAAGAAACGGGCCACGTCGTTGGACAGCGAATGGAACGACTGGCCGCCGAAGTACAGCAGCACAATGCCGCCGACAAGCAGCGCAACGGAAATCGCTCGGGTCATGGTCTGGTCTCGTGACTGAAAGGCGCGTCAGGTTAATCGGTTGGCAAGCCGGCGTCCACCCGCCCGTTGGCCAACCGATTCAGGCGGCCTGCGCTTCCCCGCGCGTGAGCGGCTGGATCTTGCGCAGCAGATCGGCCATCACGTTGGCGTGATCGCCCCGGCTCGTCCACGCGCCGAGGTTGTACTTGACGCCGGTATCGGTGTAATCCGTCACCGCAATCCACGGCGCCGACGGCCCTTCCTGCACGATGCGCGCATCCTCGCCGACCAGCCGGCGCAGTTCGCCGAGCACGTGATCCACTTTCAGCCCGTGCTGCGCCTGGAAGTTGATGACGACGCGCCGGCGGTCGTTCGCGCTGTAGTTGGTGATGGCGTTCGCCCAGATCAGGCTGTTCGGCACGTACATGACGATGCCGTCGGCTTTCGTCAGACGCGTGGTGAACAGTCCGATTTCATTGACGGTGCCCGCCGTGGTGCCGACGCCTTCGATGTAATCGCCGACCCGAAACGGCCGCAGCAGCAACAGCATCAGCCCCGCCGCGATGTTCTGCAGCGTGCCCTGCAAGGCCAGCCCGATAGCCAGGCCCGCGGCGCCGAGCACGGTGAGGATGCTGGCCGCCGCGATGCCGAACTTGCCGAGCGCCGCGACGATGGCGACCACGCGGATCGCCCATAGCGCGATGCTGGCGAGCACCGGCGTGAGCGTCGCGTCGACATTGGTGCGGGCCAGCGCACGGCGCAGCGCGTTGGCGACGACATTGGAAATCCACCATCCGGCCAGCAGGATCAACAGGGCCAGCAAGATGTCGATGCCGTACGTCACGGCGATGGCGGTAAAGGAGTCGTAGGCGGGGCGCAGTCGGTCGATCGAATCCATGGGAAGCTCCAGAAACGGGATGAGCATTGGTCCGGCTGGACCGGCGAACGTTCACTGTAGCTGGCAGCGTCCCGGTGAAAGGCGGTGCCAAATAACGGGACGGCGGGAAGGACGCTGCACGCCCGACGTCGATCGGCTTACCATGGACGCCCTTGGCAGGTCGCGTGCCCGCACGGCGTACGCTGCCATGCCGGTCGCAAGTCCGTTCAACATGCAAATCCGCAGAGGAAATCCGTCATGGCTTACCACGCATCATCCGAGCGCTATACGCAGATGCAGTACCGCACCTGTGGCAGAAGCGGGTTGAAGCTGCCGGCGCTTTCGCTGGGCCTGTGGCATAACTTCGGCGACACCACGCCCATTTCCACCCAGCGCGAAATCCTGCGTACCGCGTTCGACCTGGGCGTCACGCATTTCGATCTCGCCAACAACTACGGCCCGCCCTACGGCAGCGCCGAAACCAACTTCGGGCGCCTCTTCAAGGACGATTTCCGGCCGTACCGCGACGAACTGCTGATTTCGTCGAAGGCCGGATGGGACATGTGGCCGGGACCGTACGGCCAGGGCGGCGGCTCGCGCAAGTACGTGCTCGCGAGCCTGGATCAGAGCCTGAAGCGCATGGGCCTTGATTACGTCGACATCTTCTATTCGCATCGTTTCGACGCCGACACGCCGCTCGAGGAAACCGCCGGCGCGCTCGCCACCGCGGTGCATTCCGGCAAGGCGCTGTACGTGGGCATTTCGTCCTATTCGGCGACGAAGACGCGTGAAATGGCGAAGCTGCTCGCCGAACACAAGGTGCCGCTGCTGATCCATCAGCCGTCCTACAACATGCTGAACCGCTGGATCGAGAAGGAACTGCTCGACACGCTTGACGACATCGGCGCCGGCAGCATTGCGTTCACGCCGCTCGCGCAGGGTCTGCTGACGAACAAGTATCTCAACGGCGTGCCGCAGGATGCGCGCGTCAACAAGCCGGGCGGTGGGTCGCTCAAGCAGGAGCATCTGAGCGACGCCAATCTGGCGCACGTGCGCAAGCTCGATGAACTGGCGCAGAAGCGCGGCCAGAGCCTCGCGCAAATGGCGCTGGCGTGGGCGTTGCGCGGTTCGCGCGTGACTTCGGTGCTGATCGGCGCGAGCCGCGCGGAGCAGGTCACGGAGAACGTCGCCGCGCTGAAGAACCTGGAGTTCACGGCGGAGGAACTCGCTGAGATCGACCGGCATGCGCAGGAAGGCGGCATCAATCTGTGGGAGAAGCCCTCCACCGATCAGCGCATCTGACCGGCGCAAACGCGTCCAAGCCTTTCTGCGGAAAGGGGTTTTTCCAGCCGGCGACGGTTCCGTTGCTATCATGCGGGCTCGGCGGCTTCCGGCGATTCGATCATTGCCAGGAAGCCCGCTGAAGCCCGCCGCCCGCCAGCCACACGCCAGCCAGCGACATCCGTTCAGCGCGCTTTTCGTCCGCGCGTTACGTCTGGAGACAGACGTGCGCGACTCTGCCGCAGCGGCGTCCCGCGCGGCCCCGGACGACGCGGATTCGCTATCGGGTTAAAATGCACGACTCCGCCGGGCTGTCGCGCTGCCTGGGTGTAGTCCGAGTCGTAGCCTGAGTCGTACCGAAGCGCCTGGGTCGTACCGATCCGCGGCCGTCACCACTCGATCGTCCTTTCGCGCAGCGCAGCGCCTTCGTCGTGCGCGCGTTTGCAGCGCGGCCCCGGCGTGGCGATGGTTGCCGCAAGCCGGCCGCGATCGTCGGAGCGCCACCGTTTTCGCACAGTTCAAGAAGCCATGAGCAACCTTAACTCTCAAACCGTCCTGAGCGTCCATCACTGGACCGACACGCTTTTCAGTTTCACCTGCACCCGCGACAGCTCGTTCCGCTTCGAGAACGGCCAGTTCACGATGGTGGGCCTCGAAGTCGAAGGCAAGCCGCTGCTGCGCGCCTACAGCCTCGCGAGCGCCAACTACGAAGAGCATCTCGAATTTCTGAGCATCAAGGTGCCGGACGGTCCGCTGACCTCGCGCCTGCAGCACTTGAAGGTGGGTGATTCCGTGCTGATCGGCAAGAAGCCGACGGGCACGCTCATGGCCGACAACCTGCTGCCCGGCAAGACGCTGTGGCTGCTGTCGACGGGCACGGGGCTCGCGCCGTTCATGTCCATCATCAAGGACCCGGACGTGTACGACCGCTACGAGAAGATTGTGCTCACGCACACCTGCCGTTTCGTCGACGAGCTCGCGTACAAGGACTTCATCACCGAGCATCTGCCGGCGCACGAGCACATTGGCGAGATCGTGTCGGAGAAGCTGGTCTACTACCCGACCGTCACGCGCGAGGAATTCGCCAACCGCGGCCGCATCACGGATCTGATCGAAACGAAGAAGCTGTTCGCGGATCTGGCGGTTGAGCCGTTCTCCGTCGAAAACGACCGCGTCATGCTCTGCGGCAGCCCGCACATGCTCCGCGACACGCGCGAACTGCTCGACGCCATGGGCTTCAAGGAAGGCAGCAACAATCATCCTGGCCACTATGTCGTCGAGAAGGCGTTCGTCGGCTGATCGTTGCGCCGCATTCGCTGGGCAAGAACCGGAGCCACGCGCTCCGGTTTTTTTTCGCCTCGACTCACAGTGCGCAGTTACAAATTTGCCGTCGCCGCCAGCGTGTCGTAGGTGTTTTTCCTACGCATTGTGTGCGCCGGACTTGGCAAACGACATGAAGTTCACCGTTCCAGGCCTTGTCAGACATGGATTTATCATATTTTTGAGATATGATCCGTTTACGCCTGAGACGGCGCGCGCGCCGCGCGCCCCATCTTCGATGTTACAGAGTGTAAATTCAGTTACGCCGCTCGCGGGTCAGCCGAGGACGTAGCTCCAGTTGCGCTCAAAGCGAGGAATGTGAATGAACCCGCCGGCCAAGATCTCGCTCGACGAGACTCCGATTCGTCGCGCCCCGTTGCGCGGGGTGTCGTCACCGCCGCCGGAATGTCCCGGCGCGTCTTTTAGCCTTCCGTCTTCGTCTCCGTGGTCCGCGCTCATCGACGCCAAGCTCAAGGGCGATCGGCAGATCCAGCGTCTCACCGCGCGCGTACAGGAACTGGCCGCGCTGCTCGCCGCCACCGAAGAACGCGCGCGCCAGGCGCTTGCCCAGGATCTCCACGACGAAACCGGCGCGGCGCTCACCATCGCCAATCTGGCGCTCGCGCGCGCCGGACACTGGCTTCCCGCCGATGCCCCCGCCGCACTCGACGACGCGCTGCATCAGGCGCGCGCCGCGCTGGCCGAGGTCAGCGAAACGAGCCATCGCATTGTCGAGGGTCTGCATGCGCCGACCTTCGCCGCCGGTCTCGGCGCCGAACTGCTCAACTGGATCGAAAGCTTCCAAGCCCGCACGACGCTTGCCGTGACGTTCGTCTGCGCGCAAGACGCGCATCTCGACCGCCTGTCCGATGACATGTCGCTCGCGCTGTTTCGCGTGGCGCAGGAAGCGCTCGGCAATGTCGCGCGCCACGCCGGCGCCACGCGCGCGAACGTCACCCTCGACGCCGACAACGACGCCATCACGCTGACCGTCGAGGACGACGGCATCGGCATCAGCACGGCCGCGCGTCGCAAGAGCGGGCGCTTCGGCCTGTCCGGCATGCGTGCGCGCTGCGAGTCGCTGTGCGGCAGCCTGCGCGTCGTGGCGGCAAAACCGGCGGGAACCATCGTGCGCGCGCGCCTGCCGTGGGCCGCGGCGCGGCCGGCGTTGTTCGCGGTCGGCGTCATGAGCGCCTGAGGCCGCCGATGCTCAAGGTCCTGCTCGCCGACGACCACGCCATCGTGCGCCGCGGCGTCGCGCAATTGCTGGTGGAGCGCGGCGTCGCCGCTGAAGTGTCGGAGGCCGAAACCGGCATGCAGGCGCTCGCGCTTGTCGCGCGCCGGCCATTCGATGTCGCGATGCTCGACATCTCGCTGCCCGACGTCAACGGTATCGACCTGCTGAAGCGCATCAAGCGCGACGCGCCGCGCTTGCCGGTGCTGATGTTCTCGATGTACCGGGAGGATCAGTACGCGGTGCGGGCACTGAAGGCGGGCGCGGCGGGCTATCTGTCGAAGACGGCCGATCCCGCGCTGATGCTCGGCGCGATCCGCCAGGTGGCGGAGGGCCGGAAATACGTGAGCCCGGAAATGGCCGAAGCGCTCGCAACCTACGTTTCGCTCGATACCGAACGGCTGCCGCACGAAAAGCTGTCGGACCGCGAGTTCCAGACGCTGTGCATGCTGGCGTCCGGCAAGCGCCTGACGGATATCGCGAACGCCTTATCGCTTTCGGTTAAAACGGTGAGTGTTTATCGCGCGCGGTTGTTGGAGAAGATGAAGCTCGCCAACAACGCGGAGCTGACCTTCTACGTCATGAGCAACCGTCTCGTCGACATGAATCCGGGCATCGCCAGCTGATAATTTATCTTTCTCAAGATAAATTCGTAAAACTTCGCCACAGCATGCGTGACGTGCCCCATCTCAGGGCAATCTTTGAGTCTCCGATAAAATGCCGGGTTTCCCGCAGCAGGGCGCCCGCGTGCCAGAAGGAGATTCATCGCAATGTCGTTGTTCCGCAGGAAGAATGTCGAGCACATGCTGGCCAGCGCGTCCGGCACCTCGCTCAAGAAAACACTCGGCGCCCTCGATCTGACCTTTCTCGGCATCGGGGCGATCATCGGCACCGGGATTTTCGTGCTGACCGGCACGGGCGCCGTGCAAGCAGGCCCGGCCCTGATGATCTCGTTCATCGTCGCGGCAGTCGCCTGCGGTTTCGCCGCGCTGGCCTACGCCGAATTCTCATCGACGATTCCCGTCGCCGGCTCCATCTACACCTATTCCTACGCGACACTCGGTGAACTGGCCGCGTGGATCATCGGCTGGGATCTGATGCTCGAGTACGGGCTCGCGTCGTCAGCCGTGTCCGTGGGTTGGTCCGGCTATCTGCAATCGCTGTTGTCCGGCTTCGGCGTCGCCTTGCCCACCGTCCTGACCGCTGCGCCCGGTGCGCTGCCCGGCCAGGTCACCTGGTTCAACCTGCCCGCGTTCCTGGTAATGATGGCCATCACCACGCTGCTCTCGGTCGGCATCAAGGAATCGACGCGCGTCAACAACCTCATGGTCGCGATCAAGGTGACGGTCGTGTTGCTGGTGATCGCCGTGGGCGTGTTCCACGTCAAGCCCGCGAACTGGCATCCGTTCATGCCGCACGGCTGGTCCGGCGTGTTCGGCGCGGCCGCCGTGATGTTCTTCGCGTTCATCGGCTTCGACGCGGTGTCGTCGGCGGCGGAAGAAGTGAAGAATCCGAAGCGCGATCTGCCCATCGGCATCATCTCGTCGCTGGTCGTGTGCGCCGTGCTGTACGTAGCGGTGGCGGGCGTCGTGACGGGGATCGTGCCGTCGGCGCAGTTTGCGAACAATCCGCATCCGGTGTCGTTCGCGCTGCAGTTGGCGGGGCAGAACTGGGTGGCCGGCTTCATCGATCTCGGCGCGGTGCTCGGCATGCTCACCGTGATTCTCGTGATGAACTACGGCCAGACCCGCATCATCTACGCGATGTCGCGCGACGGTCTCCTGCCCGCGCGCCTGTCGAAGGTGCATCCGCGCTTTTCGACGCCTTTCTTCACTTCCTGGCTCGTCGGCATCGTCTTCGGGCTGATCGGCGCGCTCGTGCCGCTCAACGTGCTGGCGGAACTCATCAACATCGGCACGCTGGCCGCGTTCTCGCTGATGTCCGTCGCGGTGCTGATCCTGCGCCGTACGCACCCCGACCTGCCGCGTGCGTTCCGCTGCCCGGGCGTGCCGGTGGTGCCGGTGCTGGCCGTCGCCTCGTGCCTCTTCCTCATGGCCAACCTCCAAGCGACCACCTGGATTGCCTTCCTCGTGTGGCTGGTGGCCGGCCTGGCGATCTATTTCGCCTATTCGCGCCGTCACGCGCTGCTGGGCCGCGCGCCGTCTGAAGCGTCGGGCGCGTCTGCCCGTTTGAATGAGCGCGAAACCGCGACGCACTGAACGCTCTGCACAGGTTTCCAAACGCCGCCTCCGGGCGGCGTTTTGCAGTGCGGCGGCCTGAACCGGACGGGCGTTCGCGCGGATGGCGACGCCCGTCGATTTGTGTTTTACTCGACGTCACAAACACAACACCCAACCCAGCTGAACGCTCACGGCGGCAGTAAGGCAGGTGCAACGGCGTGAAGCGGGTCCGTCCTCACATGGAGACAGTGAAATGGCGCTCAGCATCAGCCTGACGGTCAACGGCAAGCCCGTGACCGCCACCGTCGAACCGCATCTTCTGCTGGTCCAGTTTCTCCGCGATCAACTCCGCCTCACCGGCACCCACATCGGCTGCGACACCGCCCAGTGCGGTGCGTGCACCGTGCACCTCGAAGGCCGCGCGGTGAAGTCGTGCAACATGCTCGCCGTGCAGGCGGACGGCATGGACGTGACGACCATCGAAGGCATGGCGCGAGACGGCCAGCTCCATCCGATGCAGGCGGCATTCAAGGACTGTCACGGCTTGCAGTGCGGCTTCTGCACCCCGGGCATGGTGATGAGTGCGAGCGCGCTGGCCGAGCAGTCGGCCAACCTGTCCGAGGAAGAAGTCCGAGAGCAGCTCGACGGCAACCTGTGCCGCTGTACGGGCTATCACAACATCGTCAAAGCGGTGCTCCAAGGCGCGCAGGACATGAAAGCGGGCGCCTGATCCCGGTTCCGATCCCCCTCCGAAACGATGAATCGCGCCTGAACAGGAGACCGCGATGAATGCCCCTGAGCAACAGAAATTGATCGGCGCCGGCGTCAAGCGCAAGGAAGACTATCGCTTCCTGACCGGCGCGGGCCAGTACACGGACGACGTGGTCCTGCCGCAGCAAAGCCATGGCGTGTTCCTGCGCTCGCCGCATGCGCACGCGCGGATCACGCGCATCGATATCGAGGCGGCGAAGGCGTCGCCGGGCGTGATCGGCATCTTCACGGGCCGGGATCTGGCGGGCGAGAACGTCGGCGGCCTGCCGTGCGGCTGGCTGATCCACAGCACCGACGGCTCACCGATGCACGAACCGCCGCACCCGGTCATCGCCCACGACAAGGTGCTGCATGTGGGCGATCAGGTGGCGCTGGTGATCGCGGAGACGGTCAAGGAGGCGAAGGACGCGCTCGAACTGATCGAGGTGGATTACGACGAGCTGCCCGCTACGGTCGATACCGGCAGCGCATCCGACGCCGGCCAGCCGCTGGTACACGACAGCGTGCCGAACAACATCTGCTACAACTGGGGCCACGGCGACAAGGCCCGGACCGACGCCGCCTTCGCGCAGGCCGCGCACGTGACGACGCTCGATATCGTCAATCAGCGTCTCGTGCCGAATGCCATCGAACCGCGCGCCGTCAACGCGAGCTACTCGAAGCACGACGAGAGCTACACGGTCTACGTCGCGAACCAGAACCCGCACGTGGAACGTCTGCTGATGGCGGCGTTCGTACTGCAACTGCCGGAGTCGAAACTGCGCGTGATCGCGCCGGACGTCGGCGGGGGCTTCGGCTCGAAGATCTTCCTGTATCCGGAAGATGTCGCGCTGACGTGGGCATCCCGGAAAGTCGGGCGGCCGGTCAAGTGGACAGCGGAACGTTCCGAAGCCTTTCTCTCCGACGCGCACGGCCGCGACCACGTCACGAAGGCGGAACTGGCCATCGACGGGGACGGCAAGTTCATCGGCATGCGCGTGCATACGACGGCGAACATGGGCGCGTATCTGTCGACCTTCGCCTCGTCGATCCCGACCGTGCTCTACGCGACGCTGCTCGCCGGCCAGTACA
Organism: Caballeronia sp. LZ043; assembly: GCF_031451075.1. Classification (NCBI taxonomy): domain Bacteria; kingdom Pseudomonadati; phylum Pseudomonadota; class Betaproteobacteria; order Burkholderiales; family Burkholderiaceae; genus Caballeronia; species Caballeronia sp. LZ043. The sequence continues at coordinate 2,877,709 of NZ_JARUXT010000001.1, forward strand.
CGACGCCCGCCATCTACGCCGAAGTGAAAGCCGTGTTCACGAACACCGTGCCGGTGGATGCGTATCGCGGCGCGGGCCGGCCGGAAGCGACGTATGTGGTCGAGCGGCTGGTGGAAACGGCGGCGCGCGAGCTGAACATCGACCCGGTGGAACTGCGGCGCCGCAACTTCATCCGCGAGTTTCCGTATGCGACGCCGGTCGGCCTGACCTACGACACCGGCGATTACGACGCCTGCCTCGATCGCGCGCTGGAACTCGCCGACGTGAAAGGTTTCGCGGCGCGGCGCGAGGAATCGAAGCAAAACGGCAAGCTGCGCGGCATCGGTTATTCGTGCTACATCGAGGCGTGCGGACTGGCGCCGTCGAACGTGGCGGGCGCACTGGGCGCGCGCGCCGGTCTCTTCGAAGCAGGCGAAGTGCGCGTGCATCCGACCGGCTCGGTCACCGTCTTCACCGGCTCGCACAGTCACGGCCAAGGCCACGAAACCACCTTCGCGCAAGTGGTCGCGGACCGGCTCGGCATCGCGATCGAAAACGTCGAGGTCATCCACGGCGATACCGGACGCATTCCCTTCGGCATGGGCACGTACGGGTCGCGCTCGATCTCGGTCGGCGGCTCGGCGATCATGAAGGCGCTCGACAAGGTCGAGTCGAAGGCGAAGAAGATCGCCGCGCATCTGCTGGAAGCGGCGGTGGAGGACATCGAGTTCCAGAACGGCGTGTTCCGGGTCGCGGGAACGGACCGCACCAAGACCTTCGTCGATGTCTCGCTGGCCGCCTACGTGCCGCACAACTTCCCGCTCGACCAGATGGAGCCAGGCCTCAACGAGAACGCGTTCTACGATCCGACCAACTTCACCTATCCGTCCGGCGCCTACGTGTGCGAAGTGGAAGTGGACCAGGACACGGGCGAGACGCGCATCCAGAAGTTCACCGCCGTCGACGACTTCGGCAACGTGATCAATCCGATGATCGTCGAAGGCCAGGTGCACGGCGGGCTGGGACAGGGCATCGGGCAGGCGATGCTCGAGCGCTGCGTGTATGACGACAGCACCGGCCAGTTGCTGTCCGGCTCGTTCATGGACTACGCGATGCCGCACGCCGTGGATCTGCCGAACTTCACCGTGGAGACCGCGAAAGGCACGCCGTGCACGCACAATCCGCTCGGCGTGAAGGGCTGCGGCGAAGCGGGGGCGATCGGCTCGCCGCCCGCCGTCATCAACGCGATTCTCGACGCGCTCGCGCCGCTCGGCGTGAAGGACTTGCAGATGCCCGCGACGCCGCACCGCGTCTGGACCGCGATGCACGCCGCCCAACCCGCATAAGGAGACCGGCCATGTACTCATTCGACTATCAACGGCCGGGCGAAGCGCAGGCAGCCGTCGCGGCGCTTTCCTCAAACGACGAGGCCAAGTTCCTCGCCGGCGGCCAGAGCCTGCTGCCGACCATGCGCCTGCGTCTCGCGCAGCCGTCGGCGTTGATCGACGTGACGCGCATCGCGTCGATGAAAGCTGTCACGTTGAATGGCGGCACGCTCACCATCGGCGGCGCCGTGTGCCATGCCGCCGTGGCGGCGAACCCCGACGTGCAGCAGGCATTGCCGGGCCTCGCGGATCTCGCGGGCCGGATCGGCGACCGCCAGGTGCGCGAACGCGGGACCATCGGCGGCTCGCTCGCCAACGACGATCCCGCCGCGTGCTATCCGTCCGCCGTGCTCGCGCTGAACGCGACCGTCGTGACGGACCGCAGGCGCATCGCCGCCGACGACTTTTTCATCGACATGTATCAGACCGCGCTCGAACCCGATGAACTCATCACCGCGGTCGAGTTTCCGCTGGCCGAGCGCGCGGCGTATGAGAAGTTTCGCAATCCCGCGTCGCACTTCGCGCTGGTCGGCGTGTTCGTCGCGAAGTTCAAGGATGGCGTGCGCGTCGGCGTGACCGGCGCGGCGCCGTCGGTGTTCCGGTCCGCCGAGCTGGAGGCGGCGTTGTCGAGGGACTTTTCGGTGGCGTCGGCGCGCGGCGTGACCATCGCGCCGGATCAACTCAACGCGGACATGCACGCCAGCGCCGCATACCGCGCGCACCTGATACCGGTGCTCGCGGGCCGCGCGGTGGAACGTGCGCTGTCCTTCTAGCCGCGATGCAGGACGACCCCGCTTCCATCGACGAAACGCTCGCGCGCCTGCGCGAGCAGCAGTACTTCGCGACCCGCGAACTCGCGACGGCGCTCTTCCTCGCGCTGAAGCTGCAGCGCCCGCTGTTTCTCGAAGGCGAGCCGGGCGTCGGCAAGACCGAGCTCGCGAAGGCGGCGGCCGGCGTGTGCGGCACGACGCTGCTGCGGCTGCAATGCTACGAAGGACTCGACACCGCGAGCGCGCTGTACGAATGGGACTATCCGCGGCAGATCATGGCGCTGCGGCTGGCGGAAGCGGCGGGCGAGACGCCGTCGAACGAATCGCTGTATCGCGGCGAGTTCCTGCTCAAGCGTCCGCTGCTGCAGGCCTTGCTGCCCGACGCCGCGCATCCGGAAGCCCGCCGCGTGCTGCTGATCGATGAAATCGACCGCGCCGATGAACCGTTCGAGGCCTTTTTGCTGGAACTGCTGTCGGACTTCCAGGTGTCGATTCCCGAGTACGGCACCGTACGCGCCGCCCGGCCGCCGCTCGTCGTGATGACGTCGAACCGCACGCGCGAAGTCCACGATGCGCTGAAGCGCCGCTGCCTGTATCAGTGGATCGGCTATCCGGCGCGTGACGTGGAACTGGCGATCGTCGCGGCGCGCGCGCCTGAAGCGGGGCAAGACTTGCAGGCGCGCGCTGTCGCCTTTGTCCACGCGCTGCGCACGCTGGACCTGTTCAAGGCGCCGGGCGTGGCGGAGACGATCGACTGGTGCCGCGCGCTGGCGGCGTTGTCGGTGTCGGAGCTCGATCCGCAATCGGTGCAGGACACGCTGGGCGTGCTGCTCAAGTACCAGGACGATCTCGCGCGCATGGACGCCGATACGCTCGCGCGCTGTCTCGCGGCGGCGCCATGACGCTGGGACCGTTCGCGCGCAATGTCGTGCATTTCGTGAGGCTGCTGCGCGGCGCGGGGCTCGGCATGTCGCCTGCGCAGGCCGTCGATGCAATCGACGCATTGCGCCATGTGGATCTCGGCCGGCGCGACGATGTCCGCGCGACGCTCGCCTGTCTGCTGGTGCACGCGAGCGACGAGCGCGAGATCTTCGACGCAGCCTTCGATCTGTTCTGGCGCGATCCCGACTGGGAAGGCAAGCTGCGCGCGCTGCTGTTGCCGAAGGTGACGAACGGCATGCCGCCGCCGAAGCGCAACAACCGTCTCGCCGATGCGCTGGCGGCGCGCGCCGCGCCAGTGCAGACCCCGCAGCCGCCGCCTGCCGACGCGCAGCCGGAGCAGGCGCATGCGCGCATCACGTTCAGCGCGCAGGAGCGCCTGAGTCACCGCGACTTCGACACGCTCAGCGCCGACGAATGGCGCACACTGCGGCATCAGATTCGCGCGCACCGCATTCCGCTCGCGACCGAGCCGACCCGCAGGCTCAAGGCTGCGTCGCGCGGCACGCACGCCGACCTCAAAGCGAGCGCGCGGCATGCCGTGCGTTCAGGCGGCGACTGGACCGTGTGGAAGTATCGCGCGGTCGTCGAGCGCCGGCCTCCGCTGGTGCTGCTGCTCGATATCTCGGGCTCGATGAGCGCCTATTCGCGCGCGGTGCTGTATTTCTGCCACGCGCTCGTGCAGTCGCGTGAACGGCTACAGGTGTTTCTGTTCGGCACGCGCCTGACTCATGCCACGCGCGCGCTGCGCGAACGCGATCCCGATATCGCGATTGCGGCGCTCGGCCAGAGCGTCGCGGACTGGTCGGGCGGTACGCGCATCGGCGCGGCGCTCGCGGAGTTCAACCGGCGCTGGGCGCGCCGCGTGCTGGCGGGACGCGCAACGGTGCTGCTCGTGACCGATGGCCTCGATCATGAAGCCAACGACGTGCTCGATGCCGAGATGCACCGGCTCAGGCGCTTCGCACATCGGCTCGTGTGGCTCAATCCGCTGCTGCGCTACGCCGGTTTCACGCCGCGCGCGCGGGGTGCGCGCGCGATCCTGCCGCACGTCGATGCGATGCTCGCGGCGCATAACCTCGACAGTCTCGCGGCCGTCGGACGCGAGCTTGCTGCCTTGTCGCAACATCCGCCCTCCGGAGGCCCGCGATGGAACTGACCGAAACGCACATCTTGCCCGTCACGCAGGAACGCGCGTGGGAAGCGCTGAACGACACGTCGATCCTGAAAGCCTGCATTCCGGGCTGCGACAGCATCGAAGCCGACGGCGAAAACACCTACGCCGTTGCGATGACGGCGGCGGTCGGTCCGGTGAAGGCGCGTTTCAAGGGCAAAATGGAGCTGACGAACATCGACGCGCCTCGTACCTATACGATCGTGTTCGAAGGGCAGGGCGGCGCGGCGGGTTTCAGCAAGGGCAGCGCGACGGTGCATCTCGAACCCGGCGACGAAGCCGATTCGACCAAGCTCAGCTATTCGGCCACCGCGCAGGTGGGCGGCAAGCTGGCGCAGATCGGCTCGCGTCTGGTCGACGGCGCGGCGCGCAAAATTGCGGCAGAATTTTTCAAGCGCTTCGGCGCGCAGCTTCAGGGCGGTCAGGCGCCGCAGGATGCCGCAGCCGAGGGCAGCGGCGAGGCGCCGGATGCGCCCGAAGAACAGGACGTGCAGCAAAAGGGAAAGAAATCATGGACAGCGTGGATCTCGAAGTCCTGAAGAACAGCGCGCGATGGCTCGAAGAAGGCCATCGCGCACTGCTCGTCACGGTCGTCAAAACATGGGGCTCGTCGCCACGGCCCGAAGGCGCGATGCTCGCCGTGCGCGGCGATGGACACGTGGTCGGTTCGGTATCGGGCGGGTGTATCGAGGATGATCTGATCGAGCGGGTGCGGCAGCGGGGCATCGAGCAGACCGCGCCCGAGGCGGTGAAATACGGCATCAGCGCCGAAGAGGCGCATCGCTTCGGCTTGCCGTGCGGCGGCACCATCCAGCTCGTGCTGGAGCCGCTCACGCGCGCGAGCGGCATCGCGGAGCTGTGTGCGGCCGTGGAAAGCGGCAGGCTGGTGGCGCGCACGCTCGACATGGCAACCGGCGCCGCGCGTCTCGAACCGGCCCAGGCCACCGATGGCGTCCTCTTCGACGACCAGCAACTGCTGACGATCCACGGCCCGCGTTACCGGATGCTGGTGATCGGCGCGGGGCAGTTGTCGCGTTATCTGTGCAGCATTGCGGTCGGGCTGGATTATCAGGTGACCGTGTGCGACCCGCGCGAGGAATACACGGAAGAGTGGAACGTGCCGGGCACGACGATCGTCCGCACCATGCCCGACGACACCGTCATGGAGATGCAGCTCGACGAACGCTGCGCGGTGATCGCGCTGACGCACGATCCGAAGCTCGACGACCTCGCGCTGATGGAAGCGCTGAAGACGCCGGCGTTCTATGTCGGCGCGCTGGGATCGCGGCGCAATAACGCGGCGCGGCGCGAACGGCTGAAGGAGTTCGATCTCAGCGAAGCCGAACTGGCCCGGCTGCATGGGCCCGTAGGCATTTATATCGGCAGCAGGACGCCGCCGGAGATCGCGGTGTCGATACTCGCCGAAGTCACCGCCGCCAAGAACGGCGTCTCGCTGCCGGAGCTGCTGCAGGTGGAAGGCGCAAAGGCGGCGCGTGAAGTGGCGGGCAAAGGAGAGGTGTGCGGCGTGTGAGCGTCGGAGAACGCTCATCGCGTGACTGAGCGCTCAGATCAGCCCGCAGACGATCGCCGCAATCAGCGAAGCCGCCACGATCACTGCGCCTGCCGTGCGCTTCTTGTTGAGTTCGGTCCAGAGCAGCACGCCCGTCAGCGACAGCAGCACGATGCTGCCCGCGAAGGTATCGATGAGCAGGATCCAGCCGACGCTCAGGCCCACGCCCTTGTGCAGGTTGGTCATCATCGCGAGGAAGGTGTTGTCGGTGCGCTTCACCGAAACGAAGTTGTTGCCCACCCAGTATTCGGCCATCACGTTGCCGCCCGGCGAAGCCACCATCACCGACCACTGTTCCGGCTGCATCGTGCTCTTGTCGCCCCAGCCCACGGCATGCGACGGTTCGCGGCGCGTGCGGCCGAGATTGCCGTCGAGCTTCAGTTCGCGCTTGAGCCAGGCGCCCATGTCGCGCGGCGTCTTGAAGCCTTCCGCCGGCAACGGCATTTGCAGCTGCGACACCTGCGGCTCGCCCGTCGAGATGCGCAGTGGCGGCGCGCGATGATTCAGCAGAAAGCCCGTCACGCCGAACAGGAGACCGAGCAGCGCACCCCACAGACCAATCCAGCCATGCACCTTGCGCAGCCATTTGAGAAAAGTTGAGCGGCGCGAGCGGTTCTTGCGCACGAACTGCTCGGCGTCGTCGATCAGACGGCCATGCGGACGATAGTGGGCCGGGCCGCTCGCTGCAGGCGGCTGCGGATTGAGGGTGTCGGGCGCGTTCAAGCGTCTCTCCAGGATTTCGAAACGGATGCACAAGCCCGCCCCCGATCGCAAGAACGGCGATCGACAGGAGGCGGGAAGATGAGAATCGTTATCGTTACACGCGCTAAAAGGCTTTGCAATCGTTTGTGATTGTTTAAAACGCCCGGGGTGTCACGAAAGATTTCAGACGGGCCAGAGCGGCCCTTCCTGCATGGCGCCGACCTGCTCCCGCAATTCGAGGATGCGCTCCTCCCAATAGCGCTGCGTGTTGAACCACGGAAACGCGGCAGGGAAGGCCGGATCGTTCCAGCGGCGCGCGAGCCACGCCGAATAGTGGATCAGGCGCAGCGTGCGCAGGGCTTCGATCAGATGCAATTCGCGTGGATTGAACTCGCAGAAGTCCTCGTAGCCGGCGAGCAGGTCCGTCAGCGCCCGCGAGGCGTCCGCGCGGCCCGCCGGCAGCAGCAGCCACAGGTCCTGGATGGCGGGGCCCATGCGGCTGTCGTCGAAATCGACGAAATGCGGGCCGCTATCGGTCCACAGCACGTTGCTCGGATGACAGTCGCCGTGCAGGCGCAGATGCTGCACGTCGCCCGCCCGCTCGAAGCAGTGCGCGACGCCTTCGAGCGCCATCGCGACGACCGTTTCCCATGCCTCGCGCACGTCGGCGGGCACGAAGTCGTGCGCGAGCAGATAGTCGCGCGGTTCGTAGCCGAAGGTGGCGATGTCGAGCGTCGGACGCTCGCGATACGGCTCGATTGCGCCCACCGCGTGAATCCGCCCGATGAAGCGCCCGAGCCACTCGAGCGTATCGGTGCGATCGAGATCGGGCGCGCGTCCGCCGCGCCGCTCGAACACGGAAAAGCGGAAGCCGCCGAACGCGTGCAGCGTGGCGCCTTCGAGCACGCGCGCGGGCACGGCCGGAATCTCGCGTGCGACGAGGCTCGCGACGAACGCGTGCTCTTCGAGGATCGCGCCGTCCGACCAGCGTTCCGGCCGATAGAACTTCGCGATAACCGGCGGGCCGTCCTCCACGCCCACTTGATAGACGCGGTTCTCGTAGCTGTTCAGGGGCAGCAGGCGGCCGTCGGTGCGCGTGCCTGCGGGAATCAGGACGCTGTCGAGTGCATCGAGCACGCGCTCGGGCGTGAGGCCGGCGAAGGGGGGCGCGTCGCCATCGCGGGGAACGGGCGCGCCGTGGGAGTCGGGATCGATCGGGTTCATCCCGGCATTGTGCCGCGCCGGCGCGCGGACGGCATCAGCACGGCGGGTTTTCAGTGAGACTCAGTGAACGACCGTGTTCGCCGGCCGCACGATGTCGCCGGTGTCGATCAGGTCTTCAAGGAAGAACGGCTCCGTGTTGAGGAGCTGGGTGACGCCGGGCTCGCCTGCGTACCAGGCGACCATGGCCATGTCGCCGAGGATGCGCATGACGATGCCGCGCGCGCCCTGAGGCACGGCGATATGCACTGAGCGGACAATCGAACCGATTTGCATGATGAATCCCCGTTTCAACGCCGGCTGAGGATGACGCGCCGGTCAAAAAATATCGCAACAAGCACAGGCTTCTGACGGCTCGTGCACCACACTTTCGCTGCGTCAGCCTTGCGCGAAGGGGCTCGGCGCGCGGCGATCATGAACGATTGTGCGCTTACTTTAGCGCATCGCGGCGCGCCGACGCGACGCCAATTGCCGTCTTATGTTGTCGAGCGCAGACGGTTGGAAGTAATTACTCGCTGATCTTCCGCCAAACCGTTCCGCGCATTAGGCAAAACCCTCGGCGCGGCGTATCGTTGAAGGTTTGTCAGAGAATACTTAAAAAATGAGCGCTGCTTCGGCCGGGCAAACTCCGGAAGGCGATGTCGATGAGCCCCCGTATCTCGAACGCGGCTCGCGGGCCTACTGGCGGGCGTCGCTCGCGCTGCTGTTCGCCGGCTACGCCACCTTTTCGCTGCTGTATTGCGTGCAGCCGCTGCTTCCGGAGTTCACGAAGGCGTTCGGCGTCAGCCCGGCAGTCAGCGCGCTGGCGGTGTCGGTCAGCACGGCCGCCCTGGCGATCGCGATCTTCATCGCGGGATTCGTCTCTGAAAGCTGGAGCCGTCATCGGCTGATGACGCTTTCGCTGCTGGCGTCGTCGGTGTTGACCGTGCTCGCGGCCGTGCTGCCGGACTGGCACGCGCTGCTCATCGTGCGCGCATTGGCCGGTTTTGCGCTCGGCGGCGTGCCCGCCGTCGCAATGGCCTATCTCGCCGAGGAAGTGCATCCGAAGGGTCTCGGCCTCGCGATGGGACTTTATGTTGGCGGAACGGCCATCGGCGGCATGGCCGGGCGCGTGATCAGCGGCGTGCTGGCGGACCTGTTCGGCTGGCGCGTGGCGATCGGCGGAATCGGGGTGCTAGGACTGCTCGCCATGCTGATCTTTCGCGCGCTGCTGCCGCCGTCGCAACGCTTTCAGCCCCGGCGCGGCGTCGGTTTTACGCAGCATCGACGCTCGCTGGCCGGACACGTGCGCCATCGCGGCCTGCCGTTCCTGTTCCTGCTGGGCTTCGTCATGATGGGCAGCTTCGTCACGCTGTATAACTACGTCGGCTATCGCCTGCTCGGCGCGCCGTTCCGCCTGAATCAGACCCAGATCGGCGCGATCTTCACCGTCTATCTGACGGGAGTCATCGCTTCGCCCAGTTCCGGCAAGCTGGCCGATGCCTTCGGGCGCGGCCGTGTGCTGATCGCCAGTCTTCTGCTGATGATGCTCGGCATCGCGCTGACCCTGTCGATGTCGCTGCCGGTGATCATCGCGGGCATCGCCTGCCTGACGTTCGGTTTCTTCGCCGGCCATTCGGTGGCGAGCGGCTGGGTCGGACGGCTCGCCGCGCAGGCGAAAGGTCAGGCGGCGGCGCTCTATCTGCTCGCGTATTACATCGGCTCGAGCGTGATCGGCTCATATGGCGGCCACTTCTGGACCGCGTTCGGCTGGCCGGGCGTGGCCGGACTCATCGGCGCGCTGCTGCTGGTTGGGCTGGCGGCTGCGGTGTATCTCGATCGCAGGGAGCGGAAGATCGGAACTGCACCCGCGATAGGCCACGCGTCAATCAGAAAGCCAGTTGAAATACGAAGAAAGTAAGGGTTTTTACGCGGGCGCTTAAAAAAGTTGACTGCAAGCCCTTGTCGCGCAAGGGTTTTACGATTGCGCTTGTCTCCCGCCGAACGAAGAAGGCCCGACGCCCTTCGAGGCGCCGCCTATACTCGAAATGTCGACGCACAGAACAGAACTTCAGCGCGCGACAACCCAGGTACAAGCTGGACGAAGGGAGACGCACCATGACGTATTTCACGATCGGCGACTTCATCTTGATCATTCCGATGGCGCTCGCCGGCGCCCTGTTCCTCGGGGCCATTCCCTGCGCAACGCATTTCAAGAACAACACCTTGCGCGTGTGCGGTGCGCTGCTCGGCGTGCTCGCCGCGTTCCTGCTGGTCGAAGGACTGCCCGCGCTGATCTAGCGCCGGCCCGGCAGTCCCGCAGGCTGTTCCACGCCTGACCGGCGCGCGCTTTCGTGCGCGCGCCGTCGAGTGCTTACAGGTGTTCGCCGAGGAAGGTCAGCGTGCGTCCGTGCGCGAGCGCCGATGCCTTCGCGTTGTACGAAGCGCGATCGCCGCAGTTGAAGCCGTGATCGGCTTGCGGATACACATACAGTTCCGAATCCTTGCGTGCGGCAAACTTCTGCCGCACGGCATCCACCGCGTCCGCCGGGATGTGAGCGTCGAGTTCGCCGTAGTGGAACTGCATCGGCACCTTGACCTGGTCGGCCTGATCGAGCGCGTTCTGAATGCCGCCGCCGTAATACGCCACTGCCAGATCCAACGATCCCTGCGCCGCCGCCAGATAGGCTAACCGGCCGCCGAAGCAGTAACCGATCGCCGCCACCTTGCCCGTCACTTCCGGCAATGCGCGCAGCGCCTTGGCCGCTGCGCCGACGTCGGCGACCGCGGCTTCCACCTTGGTCTTCTGCAGCAGTTCCATCGCCTTCTCGCGATCCGCGCCTTCGTAGCCCAGCTCGACGCGCGGCTGCGTGCGCCAGAAGACGTCCGGTGCGAGTGCGACATAGCCATCGGCCGCATATTGATCCGCGACGCTGCGGATGTGGCCATTCACCCCGAAGATCTCTTGCAGGATGATGACGGCCGGTCCGCTGCCCGTCTTGGGCAGGGCGAGATAGCCTTGGAAGCTGCCGCCATCGGCGGGAATGTCGATCCAGCGGGATGTCACGGGTACGGTCACGTCGAAGCTCCTTGTGTGTGAGATGCCGAGGCGGGTGAGTGTGCCAGCTTTCCCTTTCAGCCGCCCTGTGCCGGTTCGGCGCTGCCTGGCACGATGCTTGACCACGTGAAGCATTTTTAGAGCGGCGAGCCTAATCGCCGGCTAAAAGCGGGGCTTTAAAACCGGGCTAATGATCTGACGGCCGGAGATTATCGGCGTCGTGTGATGAAACTTGAATGACGCTCAAAAGACTGTAAGCCGATGTCGCGGAAACCCGCATGAACAGGGCGTCTTCGCGCAAACGCCAGCACAAACCGACGGCGCTCACAACTGGCCGTTAATCGGTAGTGACACCAGTATCCTAAAAAACTTCCCTAAATTAATTTGACAACCCTACACTTGCGCGCAGTGCGGATGGCGGCCGCCACGAACGGCCCGCCGGAAGGACTTGCCAAGTGCATGACGATGCATCCGGCGTGGTCGTCCACGGGACTGAGCGATCGAGATGAAAGACGGGGCACAGGGCGATTACGTTGTTTTTGGGACCGAAACTGGAGACTTACATGAACACCAAGCTTCACAAACTGTTGCCGATCAGCGCCGCGGCTGTTTTGTTCGCCACGCTGGCAACGACCGCAGCAGCCGACCAGGTCGTCAAGATCGGTCACGTCGCTCCGCTGACCGGCGGCATTGCTCACCTGGGCAAGGACAACGAAAACGGCGCGCGGCTGGCAGTCGAAGAGATCAACGCAAAGGGTCTCACGATCGGCGGTGAAAAGATCACGTTGCAACTGGACCCGCAAGACGACGCCGCTGACCCGCGTACCGCTACGCAGGTTGCGCAGAAGCTCGTCGATGACAAGGTCGTGGCAGTCGTCGGCCACCTGAACTCCGGCACCTCGATCCCGGCGTCGAAGATCTACAGCGATGCGGGCATCGTGCAGATTTCCCCGTCGGCAACGAACCCGGCCTACACGCAGCAAGGCTTCAAGACGACGTACCGCGTCGTCGCGACCGATGCGCAACAGGGCCCGGCGCTCGCCAACTACGCGGCGAAGAACCTGAAGGTGAAGACGGTTGCCGTCGTCGACGACTCGACCGCTTACGGCCAGGGTCTCGCGAACGAGTTCGAGAAGACGGCCAAGTCGCTTGGCCTGAAGGTGATCTCGCATGACGCGACGAACGACAAGGCTGTCGACTTCCGCGCGATTCTGACGAAGATCAAGGGCGAAAACCCCGACGCCGTGATGTACGGCGGCATGGACGCAACCGGCGGCCCGTTCGCGAAGCAAGCCAAGCAGCTCGGCCTGCGCGCGAAGGTTCTGGCCGGCGACGGCGTTTGCACCGAGAAGCTGGCTGACCTCGCCGGCGACGCGACCGACAACGTCGTGTGCTCGGAAGCCGGCATGGCGCTGGAGAAGATGGACGGCGGCGCGGCATTCGCGGCCAAGTTCCAGAAGCGTTTCGGCCAGCCGATCCAGATCTACGCGCCGTTCACGTATGACGCGGTGTACATCATCGTCGACGCGATGAAGCGCGCGAACTCGACCGATCCGGCGAAGATCCTCGCTGCGATGCCGAACACGGACTACAAGGGCGTGATCGGTCAGACGAGCTTCGATTCGAAGGGCGACCTGAAGCACGGCGTGATCTCGCTGTACGACTACAAGAAGGGCAAGAAGACCCTGCTCGACGTCGTCAAGATGTAAGTCACACGGGACTTCGGTCCTGAGAAACGCGCGGCGCCGCAAGGGCCGCGCGTTTTTTATATCTTCAGCCGTCTGAGGATCTTCGGTCCGATCAGCGTGATGATCGCGCAGCAGGCGGCGACCACGCACAGGCCGATGGGCAGACTGGTGACCTGTGCAACGCCGCCGATCAGCACCGGCCCGAGCAACAGCCCGAAATAAGCGAGACCCGCGACCTGCGCGAGTCCTTCGGCGGGCGTCACGCCTTCGACGCGCGCCGCCGCCGCGAACAGCACCGGCATCATGTTCGCGAGACCGAGTCCCATCAGCGTGAAGCCGGTCATCGTGAAGACGGTGTTCGGTAGCACGAGCGCCATCACCATGCCGACGAACGCGAGCCCCGCGCTGCCGAAGATCAGCTGGGGCGCGCCGAAGCGCGCGCGCACCGCGTCGCCGCCGAAGCGGCCCGCCGCCATGCCGCCCGAGAAGGCGGCGTAGGCGGCGCTCGATACCGAGGGCGTCGCCTGCACCACGTCGCGCATGTAGACGGTAGCCCAGTCGTACATCGCGCCCTCGGCGATCAGCGCGATCAGCGCCAGGCCGCCGAGCGCCCACAGCGCGCCCGAGCGCCAGCGTTTCGACGACGACGCCTTCGCGTGTTCATCGTGATGCGGCACGTGCGGCAGCGTGGCGGGGATCGAGACGAGCAGCACCAGCAGGCTCACGCCCGAGGCCAGCGCGAAATGCGCCGCCGGCGCGAGTCCGTGGGCGAGCAGCGCGCCGCCCGCCGCCGCGCCCGCCATCCCGCCGATGCTGAACATGCCGTGCAGCGACGACATGATCGGCCGGTCCAGAGCCTCTTCGACCGCGCTGGCCTCGGCGTTCATCGCGACGTCGAGCGTGGCCATGCCGAAGCCGAACAGGGCAAGCACGAGCAGCAACAGCCAGAACCACGGCGTCACGAGCACCAGCGCGCCGCAGACCATCATCAGGATGCCGCCCGTCATGGACGCGGTCCGCGTGCCGGCGCGCGCGATCCACGAGCCGGCGGTGAGCATCGCGAAAATCGAGCCGCCTGCCACCGCGAACAGCGCGAGGGACAGCATGCCGGGACTGAGCGAGAACCTGTCGCGCACCGTCGGCACGTGGACGCCCCACGTTGCGTACATCATGCCGGCGATGAAGAAGATGGCCATCGTCGCGTAGCGGGCGCGCACGCGCGTGGCGTAGGGAAGGCTGTGATGCAGCGCGAGCGCCGGACTGGTTTCGCGGACGGCGGAAGAGGCGGTGGTCGAATCTGACACGGGAGGGCTTCTGGAGTAGGGCGCAACGCAGGGCAACCTGACAGCTTGCCTGCTTGCGCGAAGGCTTTCGATTCTATCGAACGGCCAGGAGACACGCTTGAGGGCGCTGCATTACCATCGCGTGGACATATCGCAGCCGTACGAGGATTCAATGCATATTCCGTCGCAAGCCCCGCTTCATTTGCTGCATCACGTCGCGGAAGGCACGCTCGCCACGCATTCGCGCGAACCCGAGGGCTTTCCGTATCCGACCGCCCTGCCGTTTGCACTGACCGCGAAGCACCTGCCGATGCTGCTGATCAGCCGTCTCGCCGAACACACGCGCAACCTGCAAGCCAATGCACAGGCGGGCTTTCTGGTCACTCACGCGGGACACGGCGACGTGCTGGAGGGACAGCGTCTGACGATGCTCGGCGCTTTCTCGCCCGCGGCGCGGGGAGAGAGCGACCGGCTCGCCCGACGCTATCTGCGCTATCACCCGCAAGCGGCGCGTTATCTGGAATTGGGCGACTTCTCTTTCTGGGTGATGAAACTGGCGCGGATGCGTTATATCGGCGGCTTTGGCGCGATGGGCTGGCTCAGCGAAGACCAGCTGGATCCGCTCGAGCCGCTTTCATACGATGACGAATCATCGTTGTGTGAATATTTCGACGCTTATCCCGGCCGGCCTGCCGGAACCCGATTAATGGGGATTGACCGTTACGGATGCGATTTGCAGCATGAAGACTGTCGCAATCGTTTTACATTCGATAAGCCCAAGGAAACAAGAGATGAACTGAAGCTTGCGCTTATCGATTGTTTCGAGCGAAACGTCTGAATTCCCACTGAATGGTAAAAGAGCCGGAGGCTTCTCATGGACATTACAAAATCCAGCGAGAAGCTCACCAAGCTGTCATTCCATGAAACGTTCGAGGTGTGACAGGCGGATTGTTATCATGCGATGGCAGCACGACGCGGGTATTTTGTTTGCGCTGCATCTTTTTAAGCTTAATGGACAGTGCTTCGGCGCTCGGAATTATCGGCAAATCTTACGAAGAAAGTCGCAAAAGTTTATTAAGCGGCAAACCGCACGTGCCGCGTTAATCGGAACTGTGTTAATCTGCGTGCCAGTCCGAGGCTATACCGAAAACTGCAAGCGAGCGAGTCGATTCGTAAATCAGCAAACCACTTAGGGAATTGCCATGCCTTCATACAAGGAACTGCTCGCACAGCGCGAGTCTCTTGAACGCCAGATTGAAGAAGCAAAGTCGCGCGAATACGCCGAAGTACTTAATGAGATCAAGCAGAAAATGGCGGATTACGGCATCACGCTTCAGGAACTCGCTGGCGGCCGGGGTGCAAAGGTGTCAAAGGCATCGCGCAGCCGTTCGGGCGTCGCACCGAAGTATCGCGACCCGGAAAGCGGCAGCACGTGGTCTGGCCGCGGCAAGCCGCCGAAATGGATTGCCGGACAGGACCGCGACAGCTTCCTGATCAGCAAGTAACTTTTTGCGTCAAGATTGTCGGTAAAGGCCGCGTCCGCAGGGACACGGCCTTTCTGTTTTTGTCGCGCAGGTTTTGTTGCGGCGACGAATGCCGCAGTAGAGTTGTCCGAAATTCTTGCAGGCCAGCTTCAAACATACGATGCGAACCCGGCATTATTTGCGCGCGGCGCGTTAAAGTGACCGTCTGAACAAGCAGGACGCAATCACATGTCACTTTCGAGTTCGAGTGTTGCTGAAAAGCAGGCAGTTGCCCGCAGGACGACCTGGGCGAGCATTGGGCTGAATAGCGGACTCGTGATTGCGCAACTCGTCGTCGGTTTTCTTGCTCACTCCCAGGCCTTGATTGCGGACGGCATTCACTCTCTGGCCGATATTGTGTCTGATTTCATTGTTCTGGTCGCCAATCGGCATGCGGCCGCCGCGCCAGACCTCGATCATAATTACGGGCATAGTCGCTATGAGACGGTTGCGTCATTATTCCTCGGCGGATTGTTGATCGCGGTCGGAGTCGGCATGTTATGGCGCGCGGGAACCCGACTCGTGAACCTTCAGGATATTCCGCCGGTTCACGCCATCGCCTTGCCGGTGGCAATCGTTGTATTGATTTCGAAAGAAGCATTGTTTCGATTCATGCTCCGTGCTGCGGAAAGAGTTCGTTCGGCCATGTTGGTCGCAAATGCATGGCATGCGCGCTCTGATGCGGCTTCTTCGCTGGTGGTTGCGTTGGGAATTGTCGGCAGTCTGGCGGGATTTCGTATTCTCGACCCGATTGCCGCAGCGCTTGTGGGGTTTCTGATTGCGAAAATGGGATGGACGTTCGCGTGGGACGCGTTGCAGGATTTGTCCGATCGCGCGCTCGATCAAACCACCACGAATGATTTGCGTGTGATTTTGCTGAACACGCCCGGCGTGCGGGAAGTGCATGAACTACGCACGAGAAAAATGGGCGATCTCGCCATGGTCGATGCTCATATTCTCGTGGATCCGCTGATATCGGTTTCGGAAGGTCATTTCATCGCGGAATCGGCGCGCGCCCATGTCCGCGCCGACCCGCGCGTGCTCGATGCGCTCATTCACGTCGATCCGGAAAGCGATGAGCTCAATCCGTTGCCGGGCAACTTCCCCTTGCGGTCGGTGGTCAGCGAAGCCGTGCGCAGTGCGTTTGCTCAGCATGGCTTAACGGTTCAGTCGCTGGGCCTGCATTATTTGAGCGGCGGCTTTGCCGTCGAGATCGTCTTGCCGGCGCCGGCCGCGCATGACACCGAAGCAAGGCTCGGTGCGATTGACTTCGAGGCACTCGCCCGACGGATCGGCGCGCGTGAAATTCGCCTGACACAGGCGCTCGACGTTTCCCGCGCTCCGCATCCCGACCGCGCAACCTGAAGCGTCAGGCCAGAGCGCCGGTGTTTCGACTCAAAGCGGCAACTGCGTATCGAACTTGATCTCGCGCAGCACGACGCTGGTGCGAACCTGCGCGACAGCCGGAATCTTGAAAATGCGGTCGTGCAGGAATGCGTCGTAGGCCTTGATGTCCGGCGCGACGATCTTGAGGATGTAGTCCGATTCGCCGGTGGTGCTGTAGCACTCGGTCACTTCGGGGCAGGTGGCGATCTCGCGCTCGAATTGCTCGACGCCGCCTTCCGTGTGCCGTGTGAGATGGATATGGGCAAGTGCGCAGACGTGCAGGCCGAGCTTTTCGCGGTCGAGCAGCGCGGTGTAGCGCTGGATCACACCAGATTGCTCCATGTCCTTGATGCGACGCCAGCATGGCGTACTCGACAGCCCGACCTGATCCGAAATTTCTTGAACGGAGCGTCGTGCATCCAGTTGCAGAAGACGCAGGATTTTTTGTGAGAATGTATCGAGAGTCAACTGCGCCTCCGTTCGGTCGCGATCTGACTCTTATGGTAGAGGCCTCGGAAAAGAAACGCAATGCAATGCGGCTGCACTGAGGGAGTTTCCCTAACTCGCTGGCCTCACTGCGCGGTTTTACCTTCCGTGTCGCCGGGTGCCCCGGCCGTGACGCCAGCCGCCTTTTGCGTGGCGCGCAACTCCGCCAGCATGTTGCAGAAGAGGGCGCCTTGCTCGATGGCGTCGTCGAGCGCGACGTGGGTATGCGGCAATTCGTCGAACCAGTGTTTGGGCAGACGCGGCTTGATGGCCTTGCGGTACGGCAGGCCGGTCATCGCGAAGGCGAGCGTCTTGATGTCGAGCGCCGACCACGAGAACGGGCAGCGCTCGGCGAAGCGCATCATGTACCAGAACATATAGGTAAAGTCGAAGCCCGCCGGATAAGCAACGAACACCGGCTTGCCCGGCAGGGCTTCCACCCATTCGACATAGGCCCGCAGTGCCGGCCCGGGTTTCTGCAGGTCCTTGCGGCAGGCGGCCCACGCGTCGGGCTGCGTCTTCCACCAGGCGGCCTGCACCGGATGCGGCGCTGCGCCTTCGAGCGTTTCGAGATTCGCGGAGAACGTGGCGATGAGTTGCTTATCGGCAGTGAAGGCGGCCGACGCGAAACTCAGCATCGAATGCGGACCGGGAATGGGGCCGTCGGCTTCGACGTCGGTGCTGACGTAGATTTCGGGAATGGCATTCACGCGGGGACTCCATCGCCGACGTAGGGATTGCTGCGGCGTTCTTCGCCGAACGTCGAGGCTGGGCCGTGGCCTGGCACGAAGGTGACGTCGTCGCCGAGCGGCCAGAGCTTTTCGCGGATCGAGCGCACGAGATCGGCGTGATTGCCGCGCGGGAAGTCGGTGCGGCCAATGGACCCGGCGAACAGCACGTCGCCGACGAACGCCACCCCGTGAGCCCGGCTGAAGAAGATCACATGACCCGGCGTATGGCCGGGACAGAAATAGACCTCCATGGTTTCGTCGCCGAACTGCACGGTGTCGCCGTTGTCGAGCCAGCGGGCGGGGGTGAAGGCTTCGGCATTCGAAAACCCGAAGCGCTGCGTCTGCTCTGGCAACTGGTCGATCCAGAACGCGTCTTCCCGATGCGGGCCCTCTATCTGTATACCGTAGTGGTCCCCGAGCGCTTTCGCTCCGCCGCAATGGTCGAGATGGCCGTGCGTCAGCAGGATCTTCTCGACCGTTACGCCTTGCTGCTCGACTGCCGCGATGATGCGTTCGATGTCGCCGCCTGGATCGACGACCGCCGCGCGCCGCGTCGTCTCACAGATGACGATGGAGCAGTTCTGCTGGAACGGCGTCACGGGAACGAGAATGACTTTCATATGACTGTCGTGGGTACCAGTGAGGCTGTAAAAACGTCCATTGTACCGAGCCGCATTGGGGAGCGATGGGCCTCGGTTAATGACGGAAAACGAGGCGGGAACCGGCAATTCTTACGGTCATAGTGAAAATCAATGACGGTTTGCGCAGTCCGGCGAGCTCAACCCCGGTTTTTTTGTATAATGGCACTACTTGTGCATGGGAGTCACCATGCTGTCATCAGGTGAATGTTCAGACGCTAGCGCGTTTTTACAATTGCCTTCAGTACGCTGTTGGGGGCCAAAAGCCTCGCAATCGCAATTCAAGCACCTTCCGTAGGTGCACACGTCTTGTCCGGCCAGACGCCGCGCGTCTGTCAGATGGCCTTGCTGCTGTCACGCCGGATGGGGCCTACGCCGCCGTTCCTGCGCCTTACTGGTTTGTCCAGCGCACGAGCGTGATGCCATGTTCGATGGCGGCATGTGGGGTCTGGTCAGGCTGCCGGGGACAGGTTGCGCCAGACGTGAACAATAACCGGGCTTTGCGGCACGAGTACGCCGCATCCGTGCAGGGCCAGCCGTTCGCTTGACCGAGCGGCTTTGTGCTTTGGCGCGGCCATGCCTCGTGCAGCCTTGCGCGCGCCGACCAGCGCAGCGCGGCTGCGCTTTTATCGTTGGTACACGTCTATGAATGCTCGATTTATTCGACATGTCGGGAGCCTGCTAGCCGTTGGTGTGCTGGCTGGTTGCGCCGCGCCGGGTTCGGGCGATGTCGCATCCAATCCTCAGACTACAAAGTCTCTCAGCACGAGCAGTGCCCGCCCGGTCGGGCCGCTCGCCTTCGATTCGCACCTGTCCGCGCTTCCGGCGGACAAGCCGGCGCAACCGACGCAGTCGCTGTCTGACGCCGAGCCGATCACCACTGGTCCGGACGTCGGCAGCTTCGAACAGAAGGGCAAGGCGTCGTGGTACGGCCGCATGTTCCATGGCCGCAAGACTGCCAGTGGCGAGAAGTTCAACATGAACGCCATGACCGCCGCGCACCGTACGTTGCCGCTGGCTTCGTGGGTTCGCGTGACGAACGAGGCGAATCACAAGACGGTCGTCGTGAAAATCAACGACCGTGGCCCGTACGTGCGCGGACGCGTGATCGACCTGTCCTATGCCGCCGCGGCCGTGCTCGGCATGCGCGGCACGGGTACGCAGAAGGTGAAGATCGAAGGGCTCACGCAGCAGGAAGCGCGCGAGGCTCGTGAAGAACAGGCGCAGTCGCTGGCTGACGACAGCGTGAACTGATCGCGCGGGTTTCAGTGATTGCCTGAACGCGTTTCCTTCGTTCCGGAACCATGACGGGCCGTCTTGCGACGGCCCGTTTTTTTATTTGTCGTTGGCTTCGTGGCTCTCGTGCCCTGCGCGCTTCGCGAGCATGAGCGCGCGCTCGTAGAGCACATTGCGCGACGCGCCGGTCAAGGTCGCGGCGATGCGCGCCGCGCTCTTCACCGATAACTCCTCCAGCAAGGTTCCAAGCAGGCCGTCGTGGGCGTCATCGGCGTCTTCGGTATCGGGCGCGCCTTCCACCACCAGCACGAACTCGCCGCGTTGACGGTTTGCATCGGCTTCGAGCCATGCTGGCCCTTCGGCCAGGGTGCAGCGATGCAGACTCTCATGTAACTTCGTCAACTCACGGGCAATCAACAACTGCCGGTCGCCGCCGAAGGCCTCGGCGAGCGCGCGCACGGTCTCGACAATGCGGTGCGGCGCTTCGTAGAAGACCAGTGCCATCGGATGACGAGTGAGCGTCCGCAGATGCGTGGCGCGCTGCTTTGCCTTGGTCGGCAGGAAGCCGATGAACGTGAAGCTCTTCACCCAGGCGCCGGCCGCGCTCAAGGCTGTCGTGAGCGCGCTGGCGCCCGGCATCGGGATCACCGGAAGTCCGGCTTCACGCACGGCATCGACGAGACGCGCGCCAGGATCGGAGATGCCCGGCGTGCCGGCGTCGGAGACACAGGCGATGCGCTCGCCGTTGCGCAAATGCGCGATCACGCGTTCGGCGGCGCTCTTCTCGTTGTGCTCGTGTACGGCGATCGCCGGTTTCGAGATGCCGTAGCGCGCGAGCAATTGCGAGGTGTTGCGCGTGTCTTCGGCGGCGATGCGATCCGCCAGTCCAAGCACATGCAGCGCGCGCAGGGTGATGTCCGCGACATTGCCGATCGGGGTGGCGACCACGTAGAGGGCGCCCGTCGGATAGGTCTGTCCATCGGCGAGGCCGGAGAGTGACGCGGGAAGTGACGACATGTGACGGGCATCGGGGGAAAGGACGTCATTTTGCCACGCCCGATGTAGCCGTTCCGTCGACAACTTTCGTGGAGAAGCCATGTCCAAGACGCTCGGCGATGCGTTCGAAGCTCACGCGCTCGACTATCTGCAGCGGCGGCGCATGCGGCTGGTCGCGCGCAACGTGACGTGTCGCGGCGGTGAACTGGATCTCGTGATGCTCGATGCGCACGGCGCGCTGGTGTTCGTCGAAGTGCGGGCGAGGCGGAGCAGACGGTTCGCGCAGGCGGCGGCGAGTATCGATGCCAGGAAACGTGCGCGGCTCGTGCGTGCCGCGGAGCATTTCCTGGCGACATGGCGCGGCGCGTTGCCGGCCTGCCGTTTTGATGTCGTCACCTTCGATGCCGGCCGCATCCACTGGCTGCCCGACGCCTTTCGCGCGGACGAAGCCTGAAGCAGCGTCGTGCTGCGTGATGCATGCGGTAAACTGCGCAACAACCTTCGTCCGGGCAGCGCTTCGGGCGCTACCCTCACATGCCGCACGGCGCCGCAGGTTGCGGCCGATGATCGAGAGCGATGTCAGTCGAACGTATCCAGCAGCATTTTCGCGACAGCGCGTCGCTCACACTCGAAGCACTCGATGCGCTGGCGGTCCCGATCGCGGCGGCCGTCGACACGCTCTTTGGCGCACTCGCCAATGGCAACAAGATTCTCGTGTGCGGCAATGGCGGCTCGGCTGCCGATGCGCAGCGTTTCGCGGCGCATCTCATTGGCCGCTTCGAGCGGGAGCGTCCGGGCTTGCCGGCGATTGCACTGACCACCGATACCTCGATCCTGACGGCCATCGGCAACGACTTCGCCTTCGAGCAGATCTTCTCGAACCAGGTGCGCGCGCTGGGGCAGGCGGAAGACGTGTTGCTGGCGCTCGGTACGTCGGGGAATGATGTGAACGTGCTCGCGGCCATCCAGGAGGCGCATGGGCGCGAGATGCTCGTGATCGCGCTGTCCGGCGACGGCGGCGGCGCAATGAACGACGTGCTGGCCGAAACCGACATCCATATCTGCGTGCCGTCGGAGCGGACGGCGCGGATCCAGGAAGTCCAGCTGCTGACCATTCACTGTCTGTGCGACGGCATCGATGCGATGCTGCTCGGCGACGATTGAAACTCAAAGGGGGAACGGAGTTGATGAACAAGACACGCGTCAAGGCGACTTTGGCCAATGCCACGCTGGTGCTGAGCATGTTGTCGGGGGTTGCGTTGACGTTGCAGGGCTGCGCGCTTGCGGTGGTCGGCGCGGCGGCCGGGGGAACCTTGATCGCGACCGACCGGCGCACGCTCGGTGCCCAGACGGAGGATCGCGAGATTCAGGTGAAGGCGCTTTCGCGCATCAACGAGAACCTGCCGGATACCGCGCATGTGAACGTGACGGTGTTCAATCGGCGTGTGCTGCTGACCGGCGAAGTTCCGGATGATGCCGCGAAGCAGAAGGCCGAGGCCGTGGTGCGCGATATCAACAATGTGGGCAGCATTGTCAATGAGCTGTCGGTGCAGGGGGCGAGCTCGCTTTCGTCGCGGGCCAATGACTCGTATCTCGAGACGCGCGTGAAGACGGCGATGGTCGGCGAGAAGGATCTGCGCGCGAACTACTACAAGGTGGTGTGCGAGCGCAGCATCGTTTATCTGATGGGGCTTGTGACGCAGGATGAAGGTGCGCATGGCGCGGATGTCGCGGCGCGCGTGCCGGGCGTGGAGCAGGTGGTGAAGGTGTATCAGTACATCAAGCCGGAAGAGGCACAGGCGCTGGAGGCGGCGGCGGCATCGGATGCGAGCGCGGTGTCGGCGGCGAGCGCGCCGGCTCCAGCGGAGGCTACGGTGGGGACGGTGCCTGATTCCGGGGTGACGTCGCGTCCGCTCGATCAGCAAGCGCCTGCGCCAGTGAAGAACTCGGATGTGCATCCGGGGGCTTCTTCTTCAGGCTCTGCTCCGGCGGTGAAGTGAGAATGCGCGGGTTGGTTGTTGTTGTTGCGATGGTTGTGGTGGCGATCGATGCCAAGGCGGCGGAGCAGGTTGTTTCTGCCGCTGATGCGATGGCCATCGCTCGCAGCAATGCGTGCATGGGGTGTCATGCGGTTGATCGGAAGCTCGTTGGGCCTTCGTTTCAGCAAGTGGCGGAGAAGTACAAGGGGCAACCGCAGGCTAGCGTGCAGCTTGAGAAGAAGGTGAAGAACGGTGGGGCGGGAGTCTGGGGATCGATTCCGATGCCTTCCCACCCGCGGATGAATGATGCGGATATCAAGACGGTTGTGGCTTGGGTGCTGGCTGGGGCGCCTGGCAAGTAAGCCGGTGAGCCGCTATCGTCCGATGGCTTGCACCTCAGCCAATCCGCTGTGATATTATTTTGCTTCGTTGGGGGGGTAGCTCAGCTGGGAGAGCGTCGCGTTCGCAATGCGAAGGTCGGGAGTTCGATCCTCCTCCTCTCCACCAACCAACATTCCTAGTACGTCCGATGAAGTCCCGAAACCCCGCAGCCAGCAAGGCTCGCGGGGTTTTTTGTTTCCAGTGTCATCCGATTACATCGCGAGTCATCGGGGACCAATTTGGGACTTTTGCGGGGGTAGCTTGTATCCGTCGCTAAAGCTTGCCGGTTCTGTAGATACGTCGAGCAAAGACCTAGTGCGTTTCCTTATGAATCCCGTAGCCACCGTGGGGCTGTCTTTCGCGTTGCTCTTTGGCGAAAGGAACCGCACGCAACTGCGAACCAAGGTATCGCAAGCGCGATTAAAGGGTGCTGCGCTTGAGTTTCGGAGGGCAATGAATGCTGCGCCTGGGCAGGTTGCGAACAGATGAACCGACAGCGCCCAACTTGAATGTGAGAATGTTCAGTGCAGCGCCAGAAGCGAACGTCTGGCGAAGCGGCGCGCTTGGCCGATGTGCGTTTCAGCGTGGAAGAAGCGGCAGTGATGCCTTGCCAGAAAGCCGGCAGTCTCTGCGAGATGCGCAGGAAACGCTTGCGCTGAATCACTTACTTTGCATCAGGAACCCCACAGCGCTCTCGATGGCGATCGGAGGTGGCGATGACAATCGGCTCTGATGGCGCCAAAGACATCGGAGAGGGAGCAGTTAGACGCATGATGGGTCGCTTGGGTAAATGATGAGCGCTGAGAGCCTGAACGACACGCTTCAACAACCCGCGTCGCGGTCATCTGCGCTGCAGTAGATGAGGGAACTGCAAAGCATAGCGGGAAATTGCAGTGTGTCCTTTGGGCGAGCTTCTCGATATTTGTCCCCGGCACGGTCATTGCGCCAGAACCCAGGCTTAAGGAGATTCCTCATGACACAAAGTGCTAACGACTCGCAAGAAAACCCCAAATCGCATCCGACCTCAAACGCGGAAAAGGACCCGGGAGACTGGACAACGGGCAACGAGCCTATGACCGGTGCTCAGGCGTCGTATCTGAAAACGCTTTGTGAAGAAGCAAAGGAACAGTTCGACGACACATTGAACAAAGCCGACGCCTCGCGGCGTATTGATGAACTTCAAAAGATAACCGGACGAGGCAGCCAGTAGTTCGAACCGACGCAGGATTCGTCAGCTGCTTAACGCGCCGCCGATTGCAGAGGGAGGAGTTGTTGCTGGAAATGAGCTTGAGCCATCGTGCGAACTTCTGCGCAACGCCATGGTGGCTCTCTTTTTTCCCACCAAATTGGCCTCGTTACCGGGCGATACCGATCGAACTCGGGTTCAGCTCTTTTCAGTGAAGTGACGAGAGCAATTGCGCGTCCTTATGAAGATGCTGACGCAGCTTACTTATCGTGCCAGAGCTGGGCTGTGTTCTTGACGTTGCAGTGGCGGGAGCGGGCGCTGACAGTATCGCACTTGCGCCTGAATGTTCTGAGGCCGCTGAATGCGTTTGATAAATCAAATTTTGCTTTGGGACTTCGCCCGATAGACGCCTGTTTCACGCGGATCGGAGAAGAGGGCAACAGCAATATGCCTCATGGCGGCGCCAATACCGCTGGTCCAAAAGAGAGTGCTTCGCCAGCCGGGATGCGCCTACTGAATGAACCGCGAAATGGCTGCAAGTGCCAAGCCAGACCTGCGAGGCCGAACCGTGGCACTTGTATTTCGCGATCAGCTAGCTAGCGCGATTCACGCCTATAACCCGCGAGAAGAGCAAGCCATATGGTTACGATCGCTTTGACGTTCGGTGATTGGATTGCTCGGCGCGAGCTTTACAAGGCGTCAGGGCGCGGCAGGGCAATCAGCGGACCACTGTCTCAATCGTGATTTCCCTGCTGAGTGTTGCGGAACCAAATCATCTGCGCGATGGCGGTCTTGCGTGTTGTTCAGGGATCGACGGAGCTAGGGGCAGAAGCTCAAATGTTTTCAGCAATTCGGCCCAAAGCCGACCAACCAAATCCCCTCGCAACTCATCAGCAGCAACCTGTCAGAGAAAATGCCTACCGTCGCGCCCAGAGCGCTCCAAGCGCGAAGGCCGCGACAGCGATGCAACCCAGGCTTATGACGGGATTCTCCTTGGTGACATGCCGAACGGTGCTAAGTGCCTTGCCGTAGGTCTGCTGCGCAGCGCCCGCAGCTTGCCGCGCAAGCCCTTCAACTTGAGTCGACGCGTCGTTTGTCGCATCTCCGAGGGCTGCCTGAGCTTTGCCCGCAGCTTTCTGAATCGTGCCTTCTGTTCTTTCAAACATTTTTTGTCCTCGCCAATGATTAGCTGATCGCTGGGTGGATGCAATCGGCCAGCGATCAACACTGCTGACCGTTACTTCTTTAGCGTGTCTCTTACCTTGTCCGCAGCCTTGCCGACACTCGCTTGCACCTTGCCTTCGGCCTTCTCTGCGGCACCCTTGGCTTCCGTCGTGCGATCGCCGGTCACTTTGCCAATGGCTTCCTTGATGGAACCCTTGACTTGCTTGGCTGCCCCATCGACACGGTGTTTGTCCATCATGTTCTCCTTGAAAAAAGGTCGGCGCATGGTCGGTCACTGCTTTCTCGACGCAAAGAGATGCTCATCACGTCTCATGCGGTCAGCATGCCATTGGCCAGGGGTCAACAACAGATTCGTTTGTACTAGCCTGAGTGATGCAAATGCATGCCGCCCGTCTTCGAGTCGTGGACCGTCTCGCCAATGCTCACAGTCTTGCTGCCGAAGCCGCTGACGTATCAACGCTCCGACGCGAAATGTCCTCGCGATTGAGCCCAGACGATTGCCTCCGCGCGGCTATGCACGTCCAATTTGGCATAAATCGTCGAGACATGGTTGCGCACGGTGGCATGAGACAGTTCGAGTGCTTTGGCGATTTCCTTGTCCGACAAGCCACGACACAGATGTTTGAATACCTCGCATTCACGCGCAGTCAGGTCAGACAGGTGCGCTCCTGCGTCAGGAGCATTTGCTTTGCGGACGTTAGCCAGCTTCTCGATGAGCGTGCGGCTGAACCAGGAGGCATCTTGCATCACGGTCTCAATGGCCGAGACCAGTTCCATTTCGGAGCGCTTTCGATCAGTGATGTCCAGCAACGCAATCAATACGCAATCTGTTCCATGGATCGTGACAGGCTCTGCGGAGACAAGGCAATTGAGTATGTCGCCGCTCGCCGTTTCGATCTGGAATTCGACGTTCCGGATACTGCCCGTTTGCGCGAGCAGCTCCGTGATCTTGCTGTGAGCGTCATTCTTCCACAACGCTGTTTCATCAATTGGGCGGCCGACGATCTGTTCCGCGGTGAATCCAGTTGTTGTTGTGAACGCTTCATTGATGTCGAGGGTCATTCTTCCTTCCGACGAGTAGAGAACCGTCGGTACCGGATTCATGCGGAATGACCGCTCGAAACGTTCCTCGCTTTGTTTGAGCGCCGTCTCGGCGCGGCGACGAGGTTCGAGATCCATGAACGTAAACAACATGCAGGCTTCGTCGCCAATCTCGATTGGCTGACCGGCGACCACGACGAACTTCGTGGCGCCTTCCGGGAGCCGCAACACGGCTTCCATCTGGGGGACTGTCGCGCCTTGTCGAATGCGCTCGATGCCAAGGTCACGTCGCTCCGCACCCTCTAAAACATCAAGCTCAAGCACAGAGCGACCGACCACTTGTTCCCTGACGTAGCCTGTCATCTCGAGGAAGCCCTGATTCACTTTGATATAGCGTTGGTCTTGCAGCCGGCAGATGAGCGCGGGTGCGGGATTGGCATTGAACGTTCGCTCAAAACGTTGTTCGGCACTTGCCCAGTCACTGGCATCGTGCAAGATCAGAGCCAGACAGTCCGGCTCTTCGTCCGAATTGGTGAGCACGAGACTTCGAATTCGATGAACCCACTGCGAGTCGCTTGCGTTCGTGCGCTCGACCTCAACGACGACATCGCTGAATTCTTCGCCAGCAATCACGCGGTCGAGCGGGTAGCTTCCCGGGAGGACCGGATGATTGTTTCGATATCGCAGGCGAAAGCGCTCGCGGTATTCAGTCACATCGGTGCCTAGCTCGGTCAATTCCGTCACGCCGTGCATTTCCAGCGCTGCCTGATTCGCCCATACGATGGTCTGATCAGGCTCGACCAGGATGACACCTTCGGTCAAGCCACTGATGATCTGATGCAGTTGACGCCGGTCAGTCTGCTTGCGTAGGACCTTGTCGTCGGCTGCCGTCTGAGCGTCTTGATCTGCCCCATCCTTACGTTGATTCATTTTGCTTTCCCCTCCTTCTTATGATTCGCTTGTCTGACACTTCGGTCGCTTCGACAGTCTTAGCATGAAAACCATCGCCTTCCAGAAGCAAATGCTTCATCTGTACTGATGCGGATGCACCATGGCGTCCTTTCGCTCGATCACTAAACTCTGCATCCAAGCGAATGACGTCTGGCGAGAACCCCAACTGCGTTCTGTCTGCACCTTCGCAAGCGACGAGGAGTCAGCGAGGAGCGGATGAGCAAGCGGGCAAACGACGAAAGATGACTTCCTGATCATGCTCGTGGGTTTGCCCATCAAAGGACAGTTCCTCGCATGCGGCGACCCGATGGTGCGCGATGCTCTGGAGAAACTGGATCAGGGTTGACGACTAGCCCTGCCTGCCGCGAGGAGGCCCACATCGAGCGGCGTGCTCCATCGCCGCGTGTGGTCGGCTATCACGTAATTTTTAGGAGAATCAATGAAAACGTTTAATTCAACGTTCGCTGAAGAGCGCGGCCGCCTGCCGCATATTTCGTGGTCCGCCGCCTTCGTCGGCTTCGTGGTCGCTTTGATGACATACCTCTTTCTCGCGGTGATCGGCACAGCAATAGGCGCTGGCGCTTTCGATCCTCTCACCAACCGAAATCCGTTCAGCGGATTTGGCACTGCCGCGAGTATATGGGTAGGTGTGTCTACGTTGCTGGCGTTAGCGGTCGGAGGGTTCTTCGCGGGCCGCACCGCTCCTCAGCACGGTGCGCTTCACGGCATGCTGACATGGGCATTGACCACGCTAGCGACACTCTATTTCGTGTCAAGCGCGGCGAGCGGCGTCGTCGGTGCGGCTGCAGGCGTCGCCGGGCAAGGAATATCGTTAGCCGGTCATGGGCTCGCTGCGGTGACGCCAACGGTCGCGTCGGGTGTCAAGGCAGTGCTTGACCAGAATGGCTTGACACCGCAAATGGGCGACCTCGAGAACAATCTGAAGACGCTGCTACAGGAGAGCGGGAAATCTGCTTTGTCGCCGAAACAACTTGCTTCCGCCGCTAGCGCCGCAACGGCAGATGGCGCGTCGAGCGCGGAGAGGACGGCTGCCAACCCTCAGAGCGCATCGACAGACCTGCAGGAATTTCTCGACCGTCTTAAGCAGAAGGCACAGCCGGCAATGAACGCCGCGGATCGCGACGCGCTTGTCAATATTATCGTTGCTCACACAGGAAAGTCGCGGGTCGAAGCGCAGCAAATCGCGGACAACTACGAACAAACCTACAACCAAGCGATCGCAAAAATTCAATCTCTTAAGCAGGTCGGCGAACAAAAAGCGCGTGAGGCCGGGAACGCGGCGTCGGCGAGCGTGAGTCACGTCGCATGGGCGGCAGCACTCGTCCTGGCGTTGGGTGGAGCCATCTCGGCACTGTTCGGACTGCTGGGTCTGCGGTGGGTCCGCAAGAACGATCAACCTCCCCTACAGCGCGACCAGGCCGAGAGCGCCTGATATCGCAGCGTATCTGAGGCGTTGAGTTTTCCTTCTATGCGGCAAGTGTCTGACCGTTCAGATCGCAAACGATGAAGCAAATGTTCTACGTACTTGTTCTGATCGCCGCGCTTTGTGCGGCACCCGCATTCGCCAAGGGATGCATCAAGAGTGCCGCAGTCGGCGGCGTTGTCGGACACGTAGCAAGACACCATGGTGTGACAGGCGCCGCTTTGGGTTGCGCAGTCGGTCACCACAAAGCCGCCAAGGAAGCGAGGGCCGCTTCTGCCGCTGCCGCGTCGGCGCCATTGAGCTAATTGCAGCAGGCGCGCAGGTCTCGACGCTGAGTGACTGATCGAGAGGCTTCGAGCATGCGGAATCTGCAAAGCGGATTGGATGCGGCTCGTTGTGCGATTTGGGCTTTTGCGGACGCTAGCGGTGTCGAGCTGGATCATGCGACAGCCCTGCGCGGGGGAGCATCCTTTGCAGCACATGGTCCCTTCGAACGTGACGATGGAACAGCGCTGCGACGACAAGCAGTCCAATCAAAGCGAAGAGTACCCATGCGAGGATGCCGTGAACATGACCCATTGCGTGGCCGAATGTCGAGCCTGGTTCGCTCAGCGCTGGATAGGGCACCACGCTCAGCAAGCGGACTGCCCAACCTCCTGAGGATGCGTTGATCCAGCCGAGCAGCGGCACCAGCACTAGGGCGGTGTAGAGGAGAAAATGCGTTACGCGCGAGACGATGCTGAATAGCGGCGGCAGGTCATCTGGCGGGGGCCGATGCGTCAATCGCCAGATCACCAGGACCGCCATAAGGGTGACGAGCGTCGCGCCCACCCCAAGATGCCACGCGATCAGATTAACCGGCTGTGTGTCTTTGTGGACGTCCGGCATTGTCCAGCCGATCACAAATTGCATTGCGATCAACAGGACTGTTAGCCAGTGCATTGTGCGTGCGACAACGTCATATGCCGGACGCTGCAATGCGGGAGCCTTCGCCATTAATGCTCCTCAGGTTGCAAAGACTGCATGAACCGGTTGGATGCGCAGCCTGCCTATCTGAGGCTGATGGCCTGAGAAAAGCCTACGCGAATTCGCTGGATACTAGCGACGTTACCTTTAGGAAAAATGACGCCGGGAAGGGGGGTTCCGATGCTCGACTCCTCGACTACGAATCCTGAAGGCTTGGCCTAACCCGCCAAGCCTTTCTCATTCCCATCTCTCCCCGCGCTAAACTCCCTCGCAACCCCACCGCGAGCGCCTCACCATGTCCTTCACCATCCGCGAAATCGATCACGTCGTGATCCGCTGCGCTGACCTCGACAACATGGTGACCTTCTACCGCACGGTGCTGAATTGTCCGATCGAGAAGGAGCAGCGCGACCTAGGCCTGATCCAGATGCGCGCAGGCCGTTCTCTGATCGACCTCCTGAGCGTCGGCGCAAAAATCGACCGACCCGACAGCGGCAACCCAGGCGCCGGCCGCAACATGGACCACCTCTGCCTCCGCGTCGAGCCCTTCGACGCCGAATCACTCCGCGCCCACCTGGAAAACCACAACGTAAAAATCGGCGAAGAAGCGCGCCGCTACGGCGCAGAAGGCTTCGGCCCTTCCCTCTACCTGTTCGACCCCGAAGGCAACATGATCGAACTCAAGGGACCGCCTGAAGCGTCAGCCGACAAACCGATCACCCCTTAAGCACGCTCCACCGCAGCTCAACCGCATCGGCCGTCTCGCTACCGAGCGAAGCCTCGCCATCCTGCATCATCAATTGCAGCCGCATCGTCCGTTCGGCCAGCTTGCCGAGCGCGTCGCCGACGCCTTCCTCGAGCGACCAGACCGTCACATTGCGCAATCGGTCGATCTTGCCCTTCACCCCTTGCCACCAGATGTCCGCCGTCCTTCCGGCATAGGCAATGACGATGACACGCCCCGAGCGGCCGCTCGCCTTGGCAATACGCCGTTCGTCCGGCTGCCCCACCTCGATCCACGTCTCGATCTGCCCCGTGAGATCCTTCTGCCAGAGATCGGGCTCATCGGTGTCGGAAAGGCCCTTGCAGAATTCCAATCGTTCGCTCGCGAAGAGCGCGAAGGCGGCAATGCGCACCATCATGCGTTCGTCCGTTTCGGACGGATGGCGCGCGATGGTCAGGGAGTGATCGCCGTAGTAGTGGCGATCCATGTCGGCAATCTGAAGCTCTGCCTTATAGATGGTGGATTTGAGAGCCATTCAGCGTCGGGCGCCGGCTGCTCGGCCGGCGAATCAGGTGAGCAAAAGCGGTCGGTGCGACACACACGAGCACGCGCGACCGGTATTGTGCGGGGAATCCGAGGGAAATGGGAAGACGTGACGACGCACGCGCACCAAAAAGTCCGGCGCGTGAGAAAAGAAGAAGACTTAGGCTGAAATCCGAAGCAAAACACACCAACCGACGCGATTAGAAAATCGCGCCGGACAAATCAAATGCGATTGAAATACAGACCGGATTATTGATCGATGAAACGATCTGCCGTCCACATCCCTTGCGTATCGCTGTTCGACGCATTGACGAACTCGACGTCATGGCCGACGACGCGTAATACACGGAAGTGGGAATCGACTGGCGTCGAGATACATTCGAAGCCTTCGAAATACTGCTGCATCTTCTGATGCTCTCCGGCTTTCTGGTGCTGATCGGCCGAATCAAACTTGTCTTTCGACAAGCATCCATACGAATTAGGCCGGAAGGTGAATGTCTGCTGAGGCTGAACAACGCTGTCCTGGGCTTGCGCGGTGGACACGATGGCGAACAGGCCGACCATTGCAAAAAGAGCACTGGCGCGTTTCTGCATATATTTAGCCTCCGAACGACTAATCACTCGAAATTAGCTACGTATTTAAAAGCGGATGACCGCAAAAGTCATGCTAGTGGAGTAAGAAAAACTTGCAAGCACAACTTGTGTGCGTCCGCAACACGGCAGAATGTCGCGGCGTGGGTAAATCGCTTCGTCTAATCGCGGCAATTAACCAAAAAAACCTGAAAGGCGGCCAATCGGAAATGAAAGCTTTTGAACTGCGGCGTTAAGCCGCTGAAAACCGCCCGAAGTAATGAATATTGCACTGCACGATTTCGCGTGCGTTCGCGCGTCGACAGCCAAGCGCAACCGCATCAACCCGTCAAGCTGGCCAAGCGGCCTATTGCCACATCCATGCGTTCGTGGATAAATCGACGCTTCGACTTCAGGAGAAAGCAATGCCCCTTGCTCAATGGCTGCCGTTTGCAATCGCCTCCGCGATTCTCGTCGCGATCCCCGGGCCCACCGTGTTGCTGGTCGTCTCATACGCGCTAGGCCACGGGCGCAAGTTCGCGCTGGCGACCACGCTCGGCGTTGCCCTGGGCGATCTCACCGCGATGACCGCGTCGATGCTCGGACTCGGCGTGCTGCTCGCGGCCTCGGCCGAATTGTTCATGCTCGTCAAATGGATCGGCGCGGCCTATCTCGTTTATCTGGGCATAAAGCTGTGGCGAGCGCCGGTCATTGATACCGACGCCGCTCAACCCACCGACGAAGTGCGCATGGGCCGCATCATCGCGCACGCGTATGCCGTCACGACACTCAACCCGAAGAGCATCATCTTCTTCGTGGCGTTCGTGCCGCAATTCGTCGATCCGCATGTCGCGAGCGTGTCGCAGATTGCGATTCTGGAAGCCACCTTTGTTGGTCTGGCGGCGGCCAACGCCTTCGCTTACGCGCTGCTTGCTTCTGGCGCGCGCAAGGCGATTCGCAAGCCATCCGTCCAGCGAACCGTGAATCGCACCGGCGGAACGCTCCTGATGGGTGCGGGCATCTTCGCCGCGGCATGGAAGAAGGCAGCATGAGCCAGGCGGATAACTGGAGCACGACTGCGCGCCGCGCGTATTTCGGGTTGCTGGAAGACTGGAACCGCCAAGACGCTCCCGCGCTGGCGGCGCGCTTCACCGAACGCGGCAGCCTCGTCGGGTTCGACGGCAGTCAGGTTGATGGCCGCGCCTGCATCGAAGCACACCTGCGGTCCATCTTCGAACAACTTCCAACGCCGCTTTTTGTCGCGAAAGTGCGCGAAGTGCGGCGCATGGCGAATGGGCAGACGCTGCTCGTGCGCGCGATCGCCGGCATGTGGCCGCGCGGCGGCACCGCGCTCGATCCGAAGCTGAACGCCATCCAGACCATGGTGCTGTCGCTCTGCGACGGCGCGTATCGGATCGAAGTGTTCCAGAACACGCCCGCAGCGTTTCACGGGCGTCCGGAGGAGGGCGAAAGGCTCAGCGAAGAACTGCGCGGAGTCGGCAAGCCGCACGGACTGTGAGCTTACTTGCCTATACAAAAGCGGCTGAAGATCACGCCAAGCAGGTCATCGGAGCTGAACTCTCCGGTAATTGCGTTGAGCTTCTCCTGCCCTAACCGCAGCTCTTCGGCAAACAAATCGAGCACTTGCGACCGTTGATCGGCGTGTCCCGCAGCCAGCGCGAGATGTTCGCGAGCCTCGCGCAACGCGATCAGATGCCGCTCGCGTGCCAGATAGACACTCTCGGCGCCCGCCTGCCAGCCGGCGATCTTGAGCAATTCGTCGCGCAGCAGCGCGATGCCGTCGCCATTCTTCGCTGAGAGCTGCACGACGCGAATGTGGCCTTCGGCATCGTGCGCAGCGGCGGGCATGCCGGCCAGATCGGTCTTGTTCATGATCCGCACGACCGGCACGCCCTGCGGAAAGCGGGCGGCAATGTCGCGGTCCGCCACGCTCAACCCCTCGCGTGCGTCGAGCAGGTGCAGCACCACGTCGGCACGCTCGATCTCGCCCCACGTCCGCTCGATGCCAATCCGCTCCACCTCGTCCTGAGTTTCGCGCAAACCCGCTGTGTCGATGATATGCAGCGGAATGCCCTCGACCTGAATCGTCTGCGCCACTTTGTCGCGCGTGGTTCCGGCGATCGGCGTGACGATGGCGAGTTCCGCGCCGGCCAGCGCATTCAACAGTGACGATTTGCCGACATTCGGCTGTCCCGCCAGCACCACCGAAAGACCTTCGCGCAACAGCGCACCCTGGCGCGCGTCGGCCAGTACCGTGTCGAGTTGCTGACGGATGCGCGCAAGCTTGCCGCGCGCATCGGCGGCTTCAAGAAAATCGATTTCTTCCTCGGGAAAATCCAGCGTCGCCTCCACCAGCATCCGCAGATTGATCACGTCCTCGACGAGTGCATGAATCTCACGTGAAAACGCGCCTTCCAGCGACCGCCCGGCTGAACGCGCGGCCGCTTCAGTACTGGCTTCGATCAGGTCCGCGACGGCTTCGGCCTGGGCGAGATCGAGCTTGTCGTTCAGAAACGCGCGCCGGGTGAATTCGCCCGGCTCGGCCAGCCGAAGGCCGAACGCCCGGCCCACCTCGATCGCGCGCTGCAGCACCAGTTGCAGCACGATCGGCCCGCCGTGCCCCTGCAATTCGAGCACGTGCTCGCCCGTGTACGAGTGCGGCGCAGGGAAGTAAAGCGCGATGCCGCGATCGAGCGCCTCGCCGCCCGCATCCAGGAACGGCACGTAGCTCGCATGCCGCGGCGACAGCGTTTCGCCGCACAGCGCGAGCATCGCCTGCTGCGCCGCCGACGCCCCCGCTCGTCCTAACGACAGCCGCACCACTCCAATGCCGCCACGTCCGGGCGCGGTGGCGATTGCGACGATCGGATCGGTGTCGTTGCTCAACATGACGGCAGTCAAAACGGGGGATGAAGGGTGCGCGCATTGTATCGCGACGACAAATCCGGACCACTTGCCGTGTCAATAGGACGATTCTTGCGCTATCTTATTTGAGATACTCGACTGTATCGCTCCACCAGGCCGCACTGACGAGCGGATCGGCGTATAAGTCAACAATGAAAGGCATTGTTGATGAAATGATGTTGGCGACAAGCAGTAATTTGCTCAACGTGAGCAAGATAAATGCGGATGAAACAAGCCATATATAGCGTAACTGGTTGACTTGTAGTCAGCGGATATTTCGCACAATTCGGTCATGCCTACACCACAAGAAAAGGCCGATTTTTCTGAGCGGCTGAAATTCTCGATGACCCGCGCACCTGAAAAGATGCGCGGCGCGACCGATCTCGCATTGCATTTCAATCTGCGTTACCGGGGCGAATCGGTTTCGCCTCAGACGGCGCACAAATGGTTGACCGCGCGGTCGATTCCAACCGCCGACAAGCTGAAGACGCTTTCGGAATGGTTCAAGGTCGATCAGCATTGGCTGCACTACGGCCCGCCGCCGAGCGGCAGTCCGAAGGGTCCGCCCAAGCCGCTGGCCCGTGACGAGAAATATCCGACGTCGGGCGAGACGCTCGAGCTGGCGACCAAGATCGAGTCGCTGTCGCCGCATCATCGGTATTTGCTCGAAGAACTTATCGAGCAGTTCTATGGGTCCATGAAGCGGTGAGCTTCCGATCCCCTCTTTGGGCAAAGTTTTAAGAAATTAGGATAAATCCGGGGAGGGCTTTGGTCCGCTCGCTTCGCTTGCTGCACGCGGCTTCGAGTCCGATGGCACGGCTCCGGAGAAACGGTAGCCGCTTGGAATCGCTCAGTGCCTGATTGCTCGCGCGTCCGAGGTTTTGCGCGAACCTTTCGTCCATGAAACGCTATATCGACCTTCAGCTTTTTGCGCGGCGCATTGAACTGGCGCTTACCAAGGTGCAGCCCGAACTTCGGCGACTGCCGGCGTTCAAGCGACGGCCGTTCAACGTAAGCAGCGGAACGGATCTCGCGTATGTATGGCTGAGATTATTCGGCGTTGCGATCCGGCCGGCAACTGCACAAGCATGGATCAACGGGGAAAGTCTGCCGTCGCCGCAGAACTTTGAACTTCTGGTGAGGCTCGTCGGTAAATCCAAGGCGTGGCTCGTAGGTTGGGAGAATGAAGACCCCACTTCGCCGACGCAACTGGAAGCCGCACAGCCTCCCGCACCCTACGGGGCTTGCGAGCCCCGTGCGCAAGCGCTCGCGCTGATCGACGAAGCACAGCAGGTCATCCGCACACTGCGCGCAATCGTGGACAAGCGTCTCTGACTCATCGCCAACAAGCCATCACCCAGATAAAAAACGCCCGGCAAGCCGGGCGTTCTCACATGCAATCGTGACAGCGCACTTACGCCGCTTTCTTGCGGTTCTTGCCCATCATGCGCGTGATGTAGTACTGCTGGGCGATGGACAACACGTTGTTCACCACGTAGTACAGCACCAGGCCGGCGGGGAAGAAGAAGAACATGACCGAGAAGGCAATCGGCATGAACATCATCATCTTGGCCTGCACGGGATCCGGCGGCGTCGGGTTCAGCTTGGTCTGCACGAACATCGAGACGGCCATCAGCACCGGCAGGATGAAGTACGGGTCCTGCTGCGACAGATCGTGAATCCACAGAATCCACGGCGCGCCGCGCATTTCCACCGACGACAGCAGCACCCAGTACAGCGAGATGAACACCGGAATCTGGATCACGACCGGCAGACAGCCGCCGAACGGATTCACCTTCTCGGTCTTGTACAGCTCCATCAGCTGCGCATTCATCTTCTGCGGATCGCCCTTGAAGCGCTCGCGGATCTGCTGCATGCGCGGCGTGATTTCCTTCATGCGCGCCATCGACTTGTAGCTCGCCGCCGACAGCGGGAAGAACACCGCCTTGATGAGCAGCGTGAGCAGCACGATCGCCCAGCCCCAGTTGCCGACGTAGCTGTGGATCTTCTCCAGCAGCCAGAACAGCGGCTTGGCGATGATCGTCACCATGCCGTAGTCCTTCACCAGCTCGAGACCCGGCGCGATGCCTTCGAGCATGCGCTCTTCTTCCGGACCGGCGAAGAGGCGGGCATCGACGTTGACGCTCTGTCCCGGCGCGATCGTCTGCGCGGGCAGCTTGACGCCGACGCGGTACAGATCCGGATCGATCTTCTCGACGTAGATGTCGCGCTTCACGCCCTGTTGCGGAATGAACGCCGACGCGAAGTAATGCTGGACCATCGCAATCCAGCCGTTGTCGGCGGAGTTGACGTAGTCCTGCTTCTTCTTGTCGATGTCGCTGAAGTCGATCTTCTGGAAGTGCTTCTGATCCGTATAGACCGCCGGCCCGATGAACGTGTGCGAGAAGCGCGGCGTTTCCACCGGCGTGTTGTCGCGCACCAGTTCCATGTACACGGCCGGCGAAACCGGCGTCGTGCCGACGTTCTCGATCTTCGTATCGACGTTGATCACATAGCTGCCGCGCGTGAACGTGTAGGTCTTGATGACCTTCACGCCGCCCTTCACCGGCGATTCGAACGCGATCTTCAGCGTCTTCTCGTCACCGGTCAGCGAGGTCTGGCCGGGAATCGGCGTGAAGACGTCGTTGTGGTTCGGGAAGTCGCCGCCGAGCAGGCCGGTGCGCGCCAGATAGGTGTGGTTCGCGGTGTGATCGAACAGGGTGATGTAGAGGTTCGGCTGCTTGCCGTCGCCTTCCTTCATCAGCGCCAGCTTCGAGAGCGTGCCGCCGCGCGTGTCGATTTCACCCGAGTACACGTCCGTCGAGAACTTGACGACCTGCGCCTGGGCCGTGGCGGGCGGCGTCGTCGTGCCGGGCGCGGCGCCGGCCGGTGCGTTCGGCAGTTCGGAGGGCTGTGCGCCCGGCGTCGCCGATCCGGGTGCGGGGTTGGCGGCGGTCTTGGCCGGCTGCGTCGCGCTCGGGAAGAACATCGACGGGCGCCCATGGTCCCGTTGCCAGTTGTCGAACAGCAAGACAACTGACACGAAGAAGATGACCCATAGGACGGTGCGTTTGATATCCATGCGTTGTCTCAGTGTCGATCGGAAAGCGCTTCAGCGCCGTTTAGTGTTGAAAGCTTGTTGCGCGCGGACGGGTCCGACGATGCGGAATCCGGTTGCGAAGCTGGCTTGTCGGGTTCGCCGACGTGCCCCGGAGGAGCCGGCACGAGATCGATGCCGCCGGCCGAGAAAGGATGGCAGCGGCAGAGCCGTTTAACGGCGAGATACGTGCCGTGCGCGGCGCCATGATACTGGATTGCTTCGCGTGCGTAGTCGGAACAGGAAGGATAAAAGCGGCAGCGGTTGCCGAGCAGGGGGCTCACAGCAAGCTTGTAGAAGCGCAACAACGCGAGGAGTGCCGTTTGCATAAGCTTCGCGCTGCGCGCCGGGTTCGTCACGGAGACGAACCCTGGCGCATCTGCGCTTCATGACCCGGGTGAACTGCTCGGGCCGGATGAATCGTCGACGGCGGGCGCCTTGGGCGGCTCCGTCACGGAATCGGCCGAACGGCGCGCTGCTTCGCGTACCGCACGGTCGAACAAGGCTTCCAGTTCCTGACCGATGAGCGCCCGAAGCGGCGGAGAACTCGCGCTCGGCATGGCCTTGCGGTCGATCTTCAAATGCAGCCGCACGAGAATGTCGAAGCCGCTCAGCTGTTCGCGCCGCAACCGGAACGCATCGCGCGCCAGCCGTTTGACCAGGTTGCGCGTGACGGCGCGCGGCGCCTGCTTCTTGCCGATGACCAGCCCGAGCCGTGCTGCATGACCCGTTGGCTTGCCGTACAGAACGAAGTGCGGCGAGCGTCGCCAGGGGCGCAAACGAAAAACGGATGAGAACTCATCCGTTTTCAGCAGCCTTGCGGCCTTGGGGAACGTGGCCTGCGCCGGCAACTGAACGATGTCCTGATTCAAGACTTCTGTGCGGCGCATGAGCGGCTCGTCGGCAGAAGCGCCGCGAGCGGCCATCTGCGGCAGTGCCAGCAGACTCAGACTGCCAGGCGCTTGCGGCCCTTCGCGCGACGAGCGTTGATGACCTTGCGGCCACCCGCGGTCTTCATGCGGACGCGGAAGCCATGGGTGCGCTTGCGGCGCGTCACGGAAGGTTGGTAAGTACGTTTCATGGTGCTCTCACTTGAGTTGATTGACCGCGCGGGCTTGGCTCCAGTGTGGTCACTGCAAGCGCGATGGCCGGAGGTTCAGGAATTCTGTTTTCGCGGAACCCGCTATTTAAACTGCTTTTCACTTGACCGTCAATAGGTTAGCAGCACGCGAGGCGCGCGCCGGCCGCTTTTTCATGCTTCCGGGTCCCTGATGTGTCCCTGTGGATAACTCGCGCGCCAGTCTCTTTTGGCGTTAGAATCTCGCCTTACTCCCAAATATCCGCCTGCTGCTTCGGCTCGCTGTCCGCCCGCAAACCCTTGCGGCGTAAGGCTCCGGAGCACGTCTGCTCGGCTGTGCCGGGACTTGCCGTCAACGGACGAACGTTCGGCAAGCACGGCCGTCAGGTGCGCGGAGCAACCAAAACGACCGCATTCGATGAACGATTTCTGGGAACACTGTTCCGCACTGCTGGCCCGGGAACTGACGCCGCAGCAGTACGTCACGTGGATCAAGCCGCTGACCCCGGTCGAATTCGATGCCGATGCGCACATTTTGCGCATCGCCGCTCCCAATCGTTTCAAGCTCGACTGGGTGAAAAGCCAGTTCGCCGGACGCATCACCGACGTCGCGCGCGATTTCTTCAGCGCGCCCATCGACGTCCAGTTCGTCCTCGACCCGAAGGCCACCGCGCGCAACGCCATTGGCGGCGGTCCGAACGCCGCACCGCGGCCGAGCGCGCCCGCCGCGCCGCGCGCACCGGCGCCGGCCGCGGCCGTGCCGCCCGCGCCGTCGGTCGTCGCGCACGCCAACGCGGCCGCGCACATCAACGCGCTCGCTGCCGAAGCCGCCCAGCACGCCCAGGCAACGCCCGAAGATCCGGCCGACCTCGACCTTCCGAGCCTCGATGCCAACGAAGCCGCCGCGGGCCGTCGCACGTGGCGTCCAGGCGGCGCGCCGCCGGCCGGCGGTGAAAACGATTCCGCCTACGAGCGTTCGAAGCTCAATCCGGTGCTGACCTTCGACAACTTCGTGACCGGCAAGGCGAACCAGCTCGCGCGCGCGGCGGCCATCCAGGTCGCGGACAATCCCGGCATCTCGTACAACCCGCTGTTCCTGTATGGCGGCGTGGGTCTCGGCAAGACGCACTTGATCCACGCGATCGGCAACCAGTTGCTGATGGACAAGGCCGGCGCCCGGATCCGCTACATCCACGCGGAACAGTACGTTTCGGACGTCGTGAAGGCCTATCAGCGCAAGGCGTTCGATGACTTCAAGCGCTATTACCACTCGCTCGACCTGCTGCTGATCGACGATATTCAGTTCTTTTCCGGCAAGTCGCGCACCCAGGAAGAGTTCTTCTACGCGTTCGAGGCGCTGGTCGCCAACAAGGCGCAGGTCATCATCACGAGCGATACGTATCCGAAGGAAATCTCCGGCATCGACGATCGCCTGATCTCGCGCTTCGACTCCGGCCTGACGGTGGCAATCGAGCCGCCCGAGCTGGAAATGCGCGTCGCCATCTTGATGCGCAAGGCGCTGTCGGAAGGCGTGAGTTTGTCGGAGGACGTGGCGTTCTTCGTGGCCAAGCATCTGCGCTCGAACGTGCGCGAACTCGAAGGCGCGTTGCGCAAGATCCTCGCGTATTCGAAGTTCCACGGACGCGACATCACCATCGAACTGACCAAGGAAGCGCTGAAGGACCTGCTGACGGTGCAGAACCGCCAGATCTCGGTGGAGAACATCCAGAAAACGGTGGCCGACTTCTACAACATCAAGGTCGCCGACATGTATTCGAAAAAAAGGCCGGCTAACATTGCCCGCCCGCGCCAGATCGCGATGTATCTCGCGAAGGAACTGACGCAGAAAAGCCTGCCCGAGATCGGCGAATTGTTCGGCGGCCGCGATCACACGACGGTGCTGCACGCCGTGCGCAAGATCGGGTCCGAGCGCAGCACCGACGCGCAGTTGAACCACGAACTGCACGTGCTCGAACAGACCTTGAAGGGCTAGCGGCCGACTGACGGAGCGCTGCGGGCGTACGCGTCAGATATTGCGTGCGCGGGCCTGTTTTTTGACGAAACGGCCCCCATTTTTAGGGAGCGCTGCCGTTTTGAGGCACAATACAGGTTTCGCCGCTCATGGCCTGGGCGGCTTGGCGCAAAGCTGTCGCGAGTGACCGGCGGGGGCCGGCAACGCGGGTTACGAGGTTGTCCGTCGGTCAGGGTGGCATACCCAGTAGTGGCGAAGCCGGCGGACGGGCCGATACATCAACGAAGGAACTCTATGCAACTGGTCAAGACCGAACGAGATAATCTTCTAAGGCCGCTGCAAACCGTGAGCGGAATCGTAGAACGCCGCCACACGTTGCCGATCCTCGCCAATCTGCTGATCACCAAGAACGGCGCCGACGTGTCGTTCCTTTCGACCGACCTCGAACTCCAGATCACGACCCGCGCCGACTTCGGCGTCGGCAGCGACCAGGTCGCCACCACGGTCGCCGCGCGCAAGCTGCTGGACATCCTGCGCGCCATGCCTTCCGGTGAAGTCGTGCTCGACCTTTCGGACAAGCGCCTGACCGTGCGCTCCGGCAAGAGCCGTTTCGCGCTGCAGACCCTCGCCGCCGACGAATTCCCGACCGTCAACCAGGCTACTGACTTCGGCGCGAGCCTTTCAGTTCCGCAGAAGACGTTCCGCCAGCTGCTCGGCATGGTCTATTTCGCGATGGCCCAGCAGGACATCCGCTACTACCTGAACGGCATGTTGCTGGTGGTGGATGGTGACCAGCTGATGGCGGTCGCAACGGACGGTCACCGTCTCGCGTTCTCGTCGATGAAGATCGAAGGTTCGTTCCCGCGCCAGGAAGTCATCATTCCGCGCAAGACCATTCTCGAACTCCAGCGCCTGCTGGAAGACATCGACGACGATCTGAAGATCGACATCGCCGCCACGCAGGTGAAGTTCAGCTTCGGCCAGGTGGAACTGGTGTCGAAG
Source organism: Caballeronia sp. LZ043 (assembly GCF_031451075.1). NCBI lineage: Bacteria > Pseudomonadati > Pseudomonadota > Betaproteobacteria > Burkholderiales > Burkholderiaceae > Caballeronia > Caballeronia sp. LZ043. Next base: position 2,919,497 of record NZ_JARUXT010000001.1, read on the forward strand.
CTGGTCGAGGGCAAGTTCCCGGACTTCCAGCGCGTGATCCCGAAGTCGCACAAGAACACCTTCGAAATCGGCCGTGAAGAACTCCAGCGCTCGCTGCAGCGCGCGGCCATCCTGACCTCCGACAAGTTCAAGGGCGTGCGCTGTCTCGTCGAGCCGGGCCAGCTCAAGATCATGTCCACGAACGCCGACCAGGAAGAGGCGCAGGAAGAACTGGAGATCGCGTATCAGGGCGACACCGTCGACATCGGTTTCAACGTCACGTACCTGCTCGACGTGCTCGCGAACCTGAAGGTCGACACGCTGACGGTCAGCCTCGGCGACGCCAATTCCAGCGCGCTCATCACGATTCCCGAGAACGAGGAATTCAAGTACGTGGTGATGCCGATGCGCATCTGACCCGCGCATTCACGGTGAACACTCCAAGGGGCGGCGCGCCCCTTTGGCGTTTTTAATGGTGTTCAGAAAAGTTCGAGCGGTAACCCAGGCAGTGAAGCAGAACCGGAAAATTCCATGACTGAAAACACAAATTCGCAACCCGACAACACGCCCGACAACAGCTACGGCGCCTCGTCCATTCAGATCCTCGAGGGTCTGGAGGCGGTGCGCAAGCGGCCGGGCATGTATATCGGCGATACGTCGGATGGCACCGGTCTGCATCACCTCGTTTTCGAAGTGCTGGACAACTCCATCGACGAAGCGCTCGCCGGCTATTGCGACGACATTCACGTCGTGATCCATGCGGACAATTCGATTTCCGTGACCGACAACGGCCGCGGCGTGCCGACCGGCCTGAAGCGCGACGACAAGCACGATCCGAAGCGCAGCGCCGCCGAGATCGTCATGACGGAACTGCACGCGGGCGGCAAGTTCGACCAGAACAGCTACAAGGTGTCGGGCGGCCTGCACGGCGTGGGCGTGTCGTGCGTGAACGCGCTGTCCGAATGGCTGCGCCTCACGGTGCGCCGCGACGGCAAGAAGCACTTCATGGAGTTCGCGCGCGGTTTCGTGCAGAACCGCGAGATCGTCGAGGAAAACGGCGTGCAGTATTCGCCGATGCCGGTGGTCGGCGATACCGAGAACCGCGGCACCGAAGTGCATTTTCTCGCGGATGCGACCATCTTCGGCAATGTCGAGTTTCACTACGACATTCTCGCCAAGCGCATGCGCGAGCTTTCGTTCCTGAACAACGGCGTGCGCATCCGCCTGACGGATCAGCGCACGGGCAAGGAAGACGATTTCGCGTTCGGCGGCGGCGTGAAGGGCTTTGTCGAGTACATCAACAAGGCGAAGCAGGTGCTGCATCCGAACGTGTTCCATGCGGTGGGCGAGCGCGAGAACGTGACCGTCGAAGTGGCGATGCAGTGGAACGACAGCTTCAACGAAAGCGTGCTCTGCTTCACCAACAACATTCCGCAGCGCGACGGCGGCACCCACCTGACCGGCCTGCGCGCGGCGATGACGCGGGTCATCAACAAGTACATCGTCGACAACGATATCGCCAAGAAGGCCAAGGTCGAGACGACCGGCGACGACATGCGCGAAGGTTTGTCGTGCGTGCTTTCGGTGAAGGTGCCCGAGCCGAAGTTCAGCTCGCAGACCAAGGACAAGCTGGTGTCGTCCGAAGTGCGCGCGCCGGTGGAGGAAGTCGTCGCGAAGGCGCTCGAGGACTATCTGCAGGAAACGCCGAACGACGCGAAGATCATCACGAGCAAGATCGTCGATGCCGCGCGTGCCCGCGATGCGGCCCGCAAGGCGCGCGAGATGACGCGCCGCAAGGGCGTGCTCGACGGCATCGGGCTGCCGGGCAAGCTGGCCGATTGCCAGGAGAAGGATCCGGCGAAGTCGGAGATTTATATCGTCGAGGGTGACTCGGCGGGCGGCTCGGCGAAGCAGGGACGTGACCGCAAGTTCCAGGCGATCCTGCCGTTGCGCGGCAAGGTGCTGAATGTCGAGAAGGCGCGCTTCGACAAGCTGATCTCTTCGGAGCAGATCGTGACGCTGGTGACGGCGCTTGGGTGCGGTATCGGCAAGGACGATTACAACCTGGACAAGCTGCGCTATCACCGCATCATCATCATGACCGATGCGGACGTGGACGGCGCGCACATCCGCACGCTGCTGCTGACTTTCTTCTACCGGCAGATGCCAGAGATCGTCGAGCGCGGGTTCATCTATATCGCGCAGCCGCCGCTGTACAAGATCAAGGCGGGCAAGGACGAGCGGTACATGAAGGACGCGCACGAGCTGAATCAGCACATGCTGAAGCTTGCCTTGCAGGGTTCGGAACTGATCCCGGCTGAAGGCGCCGACGCGATCGCGGGCGATGCGCTCGGCGAACTGGCGCGGGCGTATCTGCTGGCGCAGGCGGTGGTCGATCGGTTGAGCCGGATTTATGATTCGGCGTCGCTCGAGGCGGTGATGGATGGTGTGGTGCTCGATTTGTCGTCGCAAGAGGCGGCGGAGGATTCGGCGAAGCGGCTGGAAGCGCGCTTGCGGGCGGATCCGTTGAAGCCGGAAGTGAGTGTCGAGCCGGCCTACGATCAGGTGCGCGAGCTGCGGTCGCTGCATATCAAGCGGCGTCATCATGGGAACGTGAAGGTGTCGGTGATCGATGAAGACCTTCAGTTGACGGCGGATTACAAGCAGCTCGTGTCGACGGCGGATACGTTCAAGGGCTTGATCGGCGAGGGTGCGTTGATCAAGCGCGGTGAGCGGTCGATGGCTGTGATGGACTTCAAGAGCGCGATGAAGTGGTTGATCGCGGATGCTGAAAGGAATGTTTCGAAGCAGCGGTATAAGGGTCTCGGTGAGATGAACCCCGAGCAGCTGTGGGAAACGACGATGGATCCGAATGTGCGGCGGTTGTTGCGCGTGCAGATCGAGGATGCGATCGCCGCGGACGGGATCTTTACCACGCTCATGGGGGATGATGTGGAGCCGCGCCGGGCTTTCATCGAGAGCAATGCGTTGAGGGCGGGGAATATTGATGTTTGAGGGGTAGGTAGGCAGACCCCGTTCCTGATACCACAAACCCGTGATCGCACGATTGAACTGACCCCGCAAAGTTGGACAGTTTTGGGCTAGGGCCGTGAGGGCTGAGTTCTGTACATCACAGGACTCAGCCCTTTTAGCTTCAGCTTGATGCG
>NZ_JARUXT010000002.1:0-116445 GCF_031451075.1 Caballeronia sp. LZ043
GACGCTGCCCAAGCAGTTCTGGGACGAGACCACGATGCAGATCTCGCCGGTGATCGCCGCTGTCTCGACGCTGCTGTTCGTGTTCATCTCCATTCTGATCTCGCTGGCGGACCGTCTGCGGCGCAGGAGCCTTGCATAGACTCACGGTCATGCATCTGAACGCAAGAGACCGCGCCACGGCTGCCGCCGGCGCGAACGCCGAGGACGCGGAGGTCTGGCGCTGGTTCTCGCTGCTCATGCAGGACCGGCGCGTGCGCTGGTGCCAGGCGGATGACCGATGGTTCGTCAGCGTCGACAACCGCCACGTGGCGACCGAACCGTCCTTCGACGAAGCCATCCGACGCGCCAAAGAACGCGTCGAACAGCGAGGCGCCCTGAAGCGGCGTCTTCGCTGAACCCGATGTTCAACTAAAGCGAACGCGTCGGGTCGAGTAAAACCTGCATGCTCAAGACCTCGTTGCCTCTTTCGGCACGAGGTCTTTTTTCATTTCGCCGCAGTTTTCCTGCCGACTCGCAACGAATTCGCGTAAACCCGCTTGCAACACATTTTTGACAGTCTTATATTAAATTTCACCATTAACTATCTCTATGCGATAAGACATGAGCGAAGACGTCCTGTTCTCGAACCACGGCCGCGTGGCGGTCATTACGCTGAATCGTCCTGAACGCCTCAATGCGTGGACCACGCCGATGCGCAACAAGATCATCGAGGCGCTGGACCGCTTCAATGCCGACGACGAAGTCGCGGCGATCATCATGACGGGGGCGGGCAATCGCGCGTTCTCGGCGGGACAGGATCTGTCGGAAGCCCATGACTTCGACGGCGAGCGCGCGGTCGCATGGGTCAAGGAATGGCAGATCTACTACGCGGCGCTGCGCAACCTCTCCAAGCCGCTCGTGATGGCACTCAACGGCACGGCGGCCGGCTCCGCGTTCCAGGTCGCGCTGCTCGGCGACATCCGCGTGGGTCATCCGGGCGTGCGCATGGGGCAGCCGGAAATCAACGCGGGCATCGCCAGCACGACCGGCCCGTGGATCATGAACTCGATGCTTGGCATGTCGCGCACCATCGAGCTGACGCTCACCGGACGTTTGATGGACGCGGACGAGTGCCATCGCATCGGGCTGATTCATCACCTCGTCGATGAAAGCAAGGTCTTCGAAAAGGCGCTGGAGATCGCGACCGAGCTCGCCGCGAAGCCTTCTGTCGCCATGCGTCTGGACAAGCAGCGTTTCCGCGAGATGACCGAGCCGGGTTTCGTGGATTGCATCGAGGCGGGCATGCGCATTCAGCGCGAAGCGTACGACTCCGGTGAACCCGCACGCATGATGGAAGAGTTTTTCAAAAAGCGCGCGAAGTAAGCACTCTTCATCCACCTACCCAGTGCGGGAGACCTGAATCATGACCCAAGAATTCAACCCGGCGCGACGCCGGATTCTTCACGGCGCGGGCGCGCTGGCCGTCGCCGGCGCCATGCCGTTGGCGGCGCGTGCGCAGAGCAAGCAGATCGTCGTCTCGGACCCGGGCGGTCCTTACACGACGGCGTATCGCGAGGCCTTCTACGATCCCTTCGAGAAAGCGACGGGCATCAAGGTGGTGAGCGTCGCGCGCGAATCGCAGCCGGTCGCGCAGTTCGCGGCGATGGTGCAGACGAAGAACTACGTGTGGGACGTGACCACGCTGACGCTGTCCGCCGACATTCCCTACCTCGAATCGAAAGGCTTGCTCGAACCCATCGGCCTGAAGGCGAGCGACTATCCCGACATCATGCCGGAGGCGATCACGCCGAACTGGCTCGGCGTGGACGTGTACTCGACGGTGCTCGCCTATCGCACGGACAAGTTCAAGGACAACGGGCCGAAGTCGTGGGCCGACTTCTGGGACGTGAAGAAGTTTCCGGGCCGCCGCTGCCTGCGCCGCAGTCCGCTCGACACGCTCGAACAGGCGCTGCTCGCCGACGGCGTGCCGCTCGACAAGCTCTATCCGCTCGACGTGGACCGCGCGTTCAAGAGCCTCGACAAGATCAAGCCGCACATCAACATCTGGTGGACCTCGGGCGCACAGGCGATGCAGGCCATCCAGAGCGGCGACGTCGACATGATCTCGACCTGGAACGGCCGCGCGCAGGCAGCGAAGGACGGTGGCGCGCCGGTGCAGATCGTGTGGAATCAGGGTTTGTATTCGATCGAAGGCTGGGGCATTCCGAAGGGCACGCCGCGTGCGGATGCCGCGAAGCAGTTCGTCAAGTTCTGCGCGGACGCGAAACGTCAGGCGCTGCTCACGCGCACGCTGGCCTACGGTCCGACCAACAAGAAGTCGTTCGAGAGCATCACGAAGGAGCGCGCGACGCTGCTGCCGACGGCCCCGGACAACATCAAGGACATGAAGCTGCCGAGCCCGCAATGGTGGGAAGAGAATCGCCAGAAGGTCACTGAGCGCTTCAATTCGTGGATCATCTCCTGAGGACGACATCATGAGCTCGAAACTCGAGGCGATCGGCATCGCCAAGCGCTATGGCGATGCGGTTGCGCTGGAACCGACGGATCTCGCCGTGCAGGCGGGCGAATTCCTGACGCTGCTCGGTCCCTCGGGTTCGGGCAAGACCACGTTGCTGCAGATGATCTCCGGGCTCGTTGCGCCGAGCGCGGGGCGCATCGAGATCGATGGCCGCGACGTCACGCATGTGGAGCCGGGCAAGCGCGGCATCGGCATGGTGTTCCAGAGTTATGCGCTGTTTCCGCACATGAGCGTGTGGGACAACGTGGCCTATGGCCTGCGCATGCGCCGCAAGTCGCGCGATGAAGTGCGCGCGGCCGTGGACGATGCCCTCGCCATGGTGCGCATGAGCGAATACGCGAAGCGCTTTCCGAAGGAACTCTCGGGCGGCCAGCAACAGCGCATCGCGCTGGCGCGCTGCTTCGCATATCGGCCTTCGGTGATTCTGCTCGACGAGCCGCTCGGCGCGCTCGACAAGAAACTGCGCGAGCACATGCAGTCCGAGATTCGTCGCCTGCACAAGGAACTCGGCGCGACCTTTGTGTATGTCACGCACGACCAGGACGAAGCATTGACCCTGTCCGACCGCATCTGCCTGATGAACCAGGCGCGCATCGAACAGGTAGGCACGCCGGCGGATCTCTATGACCGGCCCGCGACGCGTTTCGCGGCCGGCTTCATCGGCCATTCAAACCTGCTCGAAGGCGAACTCGACGCCACCCGCGGCACCCGCGGCGAACCCATCCTGCTGGCGGCGGGCGGCCGTATTCCGCTGCCGCTGGGCGCATCCATCGCGCCTGCCGCGCGTCATACGTTGCTGGTGCGGCCCGAGGCGCCGCGTCTCGTCGAACCGCAGGGCGGCTATGTCGACGGCACGATTTCCGATGTCGTGTTCTTCGGCAGCGACACGCGCGTGCAGCTCGCGATGAACGACGGCAGCGAACTCACCGTGCGTTGCGAGCGCAGCCTGTCGCCGCGTATCGGCGACAAGGTGGGGCTGACGTGGGACCCGTATCGCACCACCTTGCTGCACGCCTGAGGAATCGTCATGACTCTTGCACTACACGCCCAGCGCGAGCATGAAGGCGCGCGCCGCGGCTGGTCCGTCGCGCTGGCGCGCTGCGTCCGCTTCCTGCCGGTCGTGCCTACGCTGCTGTTCCTGCTGGTGTTCTTCATCGTGCCGGTGGGCGAGATCCTGCAAGGCGGTCTCGTCAGCGCCGACGGCCAGTTCGGCTTCGCGCAGTTCGAGCGCATCGCGCGCACGCCGGTCTATGCGAAGGTGTTGTGGATCACCTTCGCCATCTCGTTCCTGACTGCCGCGCTTTCCATCCTGCTCGGCTATCCCGTTGCATACATGCTGAGCCGCCTGTCCGAGCGCGTGCGCGAACGCTGGCTGCTGTGGATCATGCTGCCGTTCTGGACGAGCTATCTCGTCAAGACCTATGCATGGATGCTGCTGCTCTCGAAGACCGGCGTGCTGTCGACCATCGCGCTTTCGCTCGGCCTCGTGCGTGAAACCACGGGCACGATTCCTTCGCTGACGGGCGTGCTGATCGGCATGGTGCATTCGATGCTCCCGCTCGCCGTGATGACCATGCTGCCCGTGATGCGCGGCATCGACGACCGTCTTGCGCAAGCGGCGGAAACGCTCGGCGCGGAACGCAGCACCAGCTTCTTTACGGTGTTCCTGCCGCTGTCGTCGCCGGGCGTGGCGGCAGCGGGCCTGCTGGTGTTCATCTCCAGTCTCGGCTTCTTCATCGTGCCCGCGCTGCTCGGCTCGCCGAAGGAAACGATGATCGCGCAACTCGTGATCTCGTCGGTGCTCGAACTGTTCGACATGCGCTTCGCGGGCGCGCTGTCCACGGTGCTGCTCATCTGCTCGATCTTCATCTTCTTCGTCTATGACCGCATGGTGGGCCTGACCTCGCTGACCGGCGAGACCAGCGAGAAGACGCGCGGTTCGCGTGCGGCGGGACTCAGGCTGGCGTTTCTGATGACGGCGGGCCGCGTGTGCGCGCCGTTCATGATGCGGCGCCGCGCGCATGCCGAGCCGGTGGCGCGCGCCGCCAGTCCGCTCGGGCTGTACACGTGCATCATCATGGCGCTGCTGGTCCTGCCGGTGCTCTCGGTCATTCCGTACGCGTTCACGAAGAGCGACTACATCGGCTTTCCGCCGAAGCTCTTCAGCATGAAGTGGTTCGGCACCTTCATGGACTCGCCGGTGTGGCGCAGCGCGGTGATCCGGTCCTTCGAAGTGGGCTTCGGCACGGCGGTGCTTTCGCTGCTGCTCGGCTTCGGCGCCACGCTTGCGATGACGCGCATGCCGCGCCGCGCCAGCAAGCCCTTGTTCGCGCTGCTCGTCGCACCGCTGATCGTGCCGCGCATCGTGGTGGCGGTCGGGCTGCTGTATCTGTTCGGGCGCTTCGGCCTGACGGGCACGAACCTGGGCCTCGTCATCGGGCACACGGTGCTGGCGATTCCCTATGTGGTCGTCACGCTCGCTGCGGGCTTCCAGCGTTTCGACTGGCGTCTCGACGATGCCGCGCGCGTCATGGGCGCTTCGCCGCTGCGGCGCATCACGTCGGTTGTCCTGCCCCTGCTGATGGCCAGCGTGACGGCAGCGTTCCTGTTCGCCTTCCTCGTCTCCTTCGACGATCTGACCATCGCCATCTTCGTGAGCGGCGGCATCAACTCGACCTTGCCGAAACAAATGTGGGACGACATCCAGCTGGCGATCACGCCAACGCTCGCTGCCGTATCCACCACGCTCATCATCCTGATCGCGCTCGTCGTCGCGGTTTCCTCCTGGCTCAAGCGCCGTGCGCGCTGAACCCCGGGCTCTCAAATCGGTTGAACCCATGCATCGCTACCCGGAATATTTTGCCCATCGCCACGCGGACGACGAACTCGACTGCGTTCCCCTGCTCGCGGCAGGACTGCGCCGCGATCCCGCGCGCATCGTCGCGGACTTCGACGGTCACGCCATCACCTGCGGCGACGTCATGCGGCGCGTCGAGCAATTGCAGCGCTGGTTCGCACAGGAAGGCCTCGTGCCCGGCGACCGCGTCGCCGTCATGCTGGGCAACAGCGCGGAACACGTTCACCTCATCTATGCGCTCGTGCTGAGCGGCCTGGTGTGGGTGCCGGTGAACACGAAGCTGCGCGCGGCGGGCCTCGAGTACCTGTTGCGCCACGCCGAGCCGAAGCGCTTCATCATCGAAGACGAATTCGATGCGGTGACGGCCAATATCGATTGCGGCGAGTCGCAGCGTGTGCGTCTGCCCGCCTTCGATCCGCGCGATGACGCCACCGCTTTCACGACGCCGGTCATCGGCATTCACGATCCGCTGTGCGTCATCTACACATCGGGCACGACGGGCGCGCCGAAGGGCGTCGTCTTCACGCAGCGGATGATGCGCATTGCCAGCGAGGCGGCGTTGCGCGTCGCGGACGTGCGCGAGGGCGACCGGCTGTTCCTGTGGGAGCCGCTGTGCCATATCGGCGGCGCGCAGATGCTGCTGCTGCCGTTCCTCGAAACGATCACGCTGCACGCGGTGCCGCGCTTCTCGGCTTCGCAGTTCTGGTCGCAGGTGGAACGCGCGGGCGCGACGCAACTGCATTATCTCGGCGGCGTGCTCGACATCCTGATGCAACTGCCGCTCGATGCCCAGCCCAGCGCGCACACATTGCGCGTCGCCTGGGGCGCGGGCGTGAGCGCCGCTGCATGGGAACCGATTCAGGACCGCCTCAAGGTGCGGCTGCGCGAGTGCTACGGCATGACGGAGTGTTCGAGCTTCGCCACCGCCAATGCCACGGGCAAGCCGGGTTCGATTGGCCGCGCGTTGCCGTGGATCGAGATCGAACTGCTGGATGAACAAGCGCAGCCGGTGAAAGAGGGCGAAGCGGGGGAGATCGTGTTGTCGAGCAAGGTGGAGGGCACCTTCCTGCCGAGCTATCTCAAGAATCCCGAAGCGACGGCTTCCGCGCTGCGCAACGGCAAGCTGCATACCGGCGACCGCGCGCGCCGCGACGCCGATGGCGATCTCTACTTCATCGGGCGGCAGACGGACAGCATGCGGGTGCGTGGCGAGAATGTGTCGGCATGGGAGATCGAACGGATCTTCGCCGCGCATCCGGCCGTGCGCCTGAGTGCGGCGATTGGCGTGGCATCGCCGATCGGCGAGCAGGACATCTTGCTCAACGTGCAGTTCAAGGACGCGCCGGTGGAGTGGGAAAGCATGCACGCGTGGGCGCGCGAGCGCCTGGCGAGCTTCCAGTTGCCGCGCTATTACCGCGCGGTGGAAGGCTTCGAGCTGACCGCGAGCGAGCGCATCAAGAAGCATCTTCTGCCGCGCAGCACCGACGATGCATGGGATCGGCTCGAGAAGGCGCAGGCATGATGACGCCATGAATATCGCCTAAAGATAGCGTGTTAGGGCTATGCGATAATTCGTCGACAATCGAAAACGATGAACCACGTGATGATCGAAGAGCCCAAAGAGCCGCGCAAGCGCAAGAGCCCCGCAGCGAAGGCGCGCGGCGAGGCGGCGGACCCGAGCGCGTCTTCGCTGTATGTGCAGTCGGTCGAGAAGGCGATGAAAGTGCTCACCGCCTTCGACGGCAGCAAGCGCCAGCTCTCGCTGTCCGAAATCGCCGCGCTGACCGGCTTCGACATGAGCGCGACGCAGCGCTTTGCCTATACGCTCGCGGCGCTCGGCTATCTTTTCAAGGACCCCGACAGCCGCAAGTACGAACTGTCGCCGCGGCTGCTGGACTTCACGTATCACTATCTGACGTCGAACGACCTGGTCAGCCGCGCCACGCCCTATCTCCAGCAACTCGGCTCGGAGACCGAGGAGGCGACCAATCTCACCGTGCTCGACGATACCGACATCGTCTTCGTCCTGCGTATCGTGAGCCGCAATGTGTTCAACGCGCATGTGATCGTCGGCTCGCGTCTGCCGGCCTACTGTACGGCGCCTGGACTCGCGATTCTCGCCACGCTGGACGACGGCGAGCTCGACGACATCCTCGCGCGCACGAACCTCGTGCCCTACACGGGATCGACCGTGTATCAGCCGCGCAAGATCAAGGAGCGCATTGCGCAGATCCGCAAGCAGGGCTATGCGCATACGGAAGACGAGTACTTCGTCAGCGACATCTCCACGGCGGCGGCCATTACGAATGCGCATGGACGCGGCATCGGCGCGGTGAACATCGCGGTGGCGCGTTCGCGCTGGCACGCGGACCGCGACGAAAAGCGCTTCGCCGATCTCGTGATCTCCACTGCGTCGGCCATCTCGACGCGGCGGCGCATCGAATAGCGGGTCGGGTCAAGCAGCACGTTCGCGCAACGAAGGGGCTGCATCGCTGAATCCGCCAATGCGCTGCGCGAGCAACGCGACCGCGCCGTCGAGCGAGGCGGCCATCCCTGTGGCCGCCGGCATGCCCTTCATGCGCTTCGTGCCCTTCATGCTTGCGCGAGTGCAGCCCGCGCGAATCGCTTCCAGACGTTCCAGAATGCCTTCGATGCCGCCTTGATCCTGCATGGCGTGAGGTTGCCGCAACAAGGTGCGCACGTTGTGAACGCAGCACGACAAAGCGCCGGCAACGAGATCATCGTGGGTTGCCCACACGAACACGCGCCGCGGCCGCAGTGCCAGCCGGAATGCTTGCCAATGGCTGTCCAACGAGCGCACCGCCGCTCCGGCTTGTACGCTATCCGCGCTGCGCACGCCGGCGATCATCGCGTCGATGACTTCCACGAAGCGTGCCTCGATATGCCGGCTCGTTTCGAGCGGCTTGATCGTGAACGCGGCCACCAGCGACGCGAGACAACCGATCGCCACTTCACCGATCCGCAGTTCGACGAGCGGTTGCACCGCATGACCGAGCATGCCGTACACGAGGCTCACCAGCACGGTGATGCAGAACACGCCCGGCCCGTACGCGCTCAGGATGAAATACGCCCAGCCGAAGACACACAGCAGCATCGCGCAGGCAATCGCGACCGGCTCGCTGTGCAGCGAGGTCACGAGCAGCGCGCCGACCAGCGCGCCCGCCAGCGTCCCGGCAATCCGTTGCATCGCGCGGTGCACGGCATCGCCGCGCGAACGTGTGCCGAGCAATACGACGAAGGTGGTGATGACGGCCCAGAACCATCGCTCGGAGGAGAGCCAATGTCCGGCCAACAGCGCCATCGACGCCGCTGCCGCCATGCGCGCGGCCGGCCACCATGACAGGCTGGCGAGTGCGCTTTGCCCCGAAGCGCGCGCGGCGTCAACACGCTTTGTTTCCCATTGCCTCGACTCGACCATCCGTTCCAGCGCCGCAATGGCGCTGCGTAAGCGCGCTTCGCGATCCGCGCGTGCGGATGCATCGAACACATATTGATTCGCGGCTACTTCCAGCGCGATGAGCGCGTCGCGGACCTCGTCCGTATCGCCGGGTTCGAGCAGCGCGAGCCGGTCTTCGAGCGAGATCGCGGCTTCGTTCAGCGCGGTGAGCGCCGTGTGCAAGGAGGCCGCGCGGGGCGCAGTGGCGGGCAGCCTTCTCGCGCGGGCAGTCACGGTCCGGACTGCGAGCCCGAGCGCGGCGTCGTGACGAGGCGGAATGATCCAGCGCGCGATGCACACGGTCACGCATGGCGCAATCAAGGACATTGCCATCGCGAGCTGCGTCATCGGCATGGTGGGATGAAGATACAAGCCGAGATAGAAGGCCACGAGCGCCAGCAACGCACCGCCGAGCGCTCGCGGACCGCACGCCTGGATCAGCATGCCGCCGCACAGCAGCGCGACAAACGTGGCATCGGCGAGCGCGGGCCACGGAGCCAGTGCGCTCGCCAACGCGAAGGAAACCAGCGCAACGACATAGAGCGATAGCAGGGATGCGAGCCAGCCTCGCAGCGTGCCGTCGCGCAGGAACAGAGGCGCGACCATCACGAACAGGATGCCGGGCCCGGCGACGGTCGGCGGCGCATCGAGCCGCGCGGCCAGTGGCAGGCAGATTGCCGCGGTGAGAAACGTGGCGAGCGTCGCGCGCAGGGCCGTGACGAAGCGCGCGAGTCCAGGGTCCGCGACGAGCAGGCGATCGGCCGCTCGCGTGAAGAGCATTGCAATCATCAGGGCGACATCCGGGCGATGACGGACGCGGCTTGTGGCCGGAGTCCATCGAGGAAAGTTGCCGTGCCATGCCATTCACGCGGGATCGCCGGCGGATGGAAGGTACGGGTTTTCCCGGATCTTAGCGTGTCAAAAAACCCATGGCGATGAAGTCCATGCGTGCCCTTCAATTGGCCTTCGATGCCCGGACAGGGTTAACGCCCGGATTTAACGAGCTATTACCTCGGCCTGCGCATCGGTCGCTAAATTCACTACGAACGCTGCGGCATGCAGGTTCGCAGCGATGTTCAGCACAGGAGGATCGATGGCCAAACTGATTCATACCATGATTCGCGTGAAGGACCTGGACCGGTCGCTCGGCTTCTATGCGTCCGCGCTCGGCCTGACACCGAGTCACCGGCTCGATTTCGATGACTTCTCGCTCGTCTATCTGCGCAACGACGAAACCGAAGCCGAGATCGAATTGACCTGGAACAAGGGACGCGATATTCCCTATACCCATGGAGACGGCTATGGACACTTCGCCGTCGTCGTCGATGACGTTCATGCCGAGCGTGAACGCCTTGTCGGCCTCGGCCTGACGCCCAAGGACGTGAAGGAATTCAAGGACGGCAAGGGCGAACTGATTGCGCGCTTCTTCTTCATCGAAGACCCGGATGGGTACAAGATCGAAGTGCTGGAGAAGCATGGACATTACCGCTAGCGCGTCTCGCAGCACCCGATCGTCACGCAGATGACGCACCGGCAATCCGAAAGCAGGACCCGCACGACCATAAGTTGTTGCAGCACCCCACAAGGAGACAGACATGCGAGACACGATCATCCCGATCGTCGCGCCACGGCGCGCGCACGACGACGGACATCCACACGGACACGCCAGGCTTGACGCCGCTCCACCCCGGATCGCGCTGACGCGGCGCGAGTTTCTGCGCGGCACCGGCGTGCTGGTGGGCACGATCGCCGCCTCGTCCATATTCGCAAGCCTTGCGCCGAGCCGTGTCTGGGCGCTCGAAATGCAGGGGCTCAGTACGCATCAGGGCGAAGTGCTGCTGCAGGTCACTCGCGAGATCTATCCGCATGCCACGCTCGATGACGCCGTGTACGCGCTCGTCGTGAAGGACCTCGATGCGAAGGCGAAAGCCGATCCCGCCGTGCGCCAGCAACTCGCCGACGGCGTGGCGAAGCTCGACGCGCAAGCCGGCTCCGACTGGACCCGGCGCGGCCCCGCCGACAAGGCGCACGACATCGCCGCGCTGGCCGGCACGCCGTTCTTCAACACGGTACGCAGCACGGCTGTGGTGTCCCTGTACAGCAACGCGCTGGCCTACCAGCATTTCGGCTATGGCGCGGCACAGGGCGACGGCGGTTATCTCTATCAGGGCTTCAACAACCTTTCATGGCTGCCCGATCCACCCGCGGCCGACAGCGGCCCGATTCCGAAAGACGGCTGATCCAGTCGGTTTGATTTCGGTCGATGGGACAACGGAGACAGACATGTACACAGAGAACAAGGTGCAGTTCAAGCATAACGACGACCACGTCGTGGTGGTCATCGGCTCGGGCGCGGGCGGCGGGACGCTGGCGAACGAGCTCGCGCAGAAGGGTATCGACGTAGTGGTGCTGGAGGCAGGCGCCATGCATACGCAGGGCGACTTCTCCACTGAAGAATGGAACGCGTTCAAGCAGCTCTCATGGCTCGACAACCGCACGACCTCCGGCTCGTGGCGCGTCGCAAAGGACTTCCCGAACCTGCCCGCGTGGATCTGCAAGACGGTCGGCGGCACAACCGTTCACTGGGCGGGCGCGAGCCTGCGCATCCAGCCGTACGAGTTCAAGGCGAAGACCACGTATGGCGACATGAAGGACGCCAACCTGCTCGACTGGCCGGTGACGCGCGCGGACCTCGATCCGTACTACAGCCGCGCCGAAAAGAAGATGGGCGTGACGCGCACCAATGGCTTGCCCGGCCTGCCCGGCAACAACAACTTCAAGGTGATGTCGGCCGGGGCCATGAAGGTCGGCTACAAGGAATGCAACACCGGTCACATGGCGATCAACAGCACTGTGCGCGACGACCGCACGCACTGCTTCCAGCGCGGCTTCTGTTTCCAGGGCTGCCGCATGGGCGCGAAGTGGTCGACGCTCTATACCGAGATCCCGCATGCACAGTTGACCGGGCACATGGAGTTGCGGCCGCAGGCGCACGTGGTGAAGATCGAGCACGATGCACGCGGCAAAGTGTCGGGCGTCGTCTATTACGACAAGGACGGCAAGATCCAGCGGCAGAAGGCGCGTGCCGTCGCGGTAGCGGGCAACGCAATCGAAACGCCGCGCCTGTTGCTGAACTCGCAGTCGAGCAAGTTCCCGGATGGCCTCGCGAACGGCTCCGGTCAGGTGGGCCGGAACTACATGCGGCATACCACGGGCTCGGTGTACGGCGTGTTCGACGACAAGGTCGAGATGTTCAAGGGCACGACGATGGCGGGCATCATCGAGGACGAGGCGAAGTTCGACCCGAAGCGCGGCTTCGCGGGCGGCTATCACATGGAGACGATCTCGCTCGGCCTGCCGTTCTATGCGGCGTTTCTCGACCCGGGCGCATGGGGACCGAACTTCACCGAGGCCATGGACCGCTATCCGTACACGGCGGGCATGTGGATCGTCGGCGAAGACATGCCGCGCGAGTCGAACCGCATCACGCTCAACAACGACGTGAAGGACCAGTACGGCATGCCGGTGCCGAACGTCCACTTCGACGATCACCCGAACGACGAAGCCATGCGCGAGCATGCGTACAAGCAGGGCAGCGCCGTGTACGAGGCGGCGGGTGCGAAGGCGACGTACATCGTGCCGCCGTATCCTTCGACGCATAACCTCGGCACCGCGCGGATGAGTGCGAAGGCCGACGAGGGCGTCTGCAACGGCTACGGTCAGGCGCATGAAGTGTCGAACCTGTTCATCTCCGATGGCAGCCAGTTCACGACGGGCGCGGCGGAAAACCCGACGCTCACCATCGTCACGCTGGCGATCCGTCAGGCCGACTACATTGCGGGCCAGATGAAGCAGCGCAGGGTTTGACGCCATTGCCGGCGTGAGCGTGGAGGGGTAGCTTGAGCCATGGCCGTCGTGCGAACGCGCGGCGGCCCTTTCCTGGGGGATGACGCCATGTGTAGGGTGTATATCAACGCCGATCCGATCCTCTATGAATCGCGCACGCGTTCGCTGCGCATTCATGGCGTGATTACCACGGTGAGGCTCGAAAACCTGTTCTGGGACGTGCTTCAGGAAATCGCCGGGCGCGAGAACCTGACGACCAGCCAGTTCGCGGTCAAGCTCTACGATGAACTGATCGCGCTGCGCGGCGAGGTGCCGACCAACTTTGCATCGTTTTTGCGGGTGTGCTGTCTGCGCTATCTGTCGATGCGCGAGGCGAAGCAGCCCGTGGAAAGCGAGGCGGCAGGGGTGGCGCTGAGGGTGTTGAAGACCGGCTGAGGAACCGGCCTTCACGGGCTTCACTCCAGCGTGATACGCGGCTCATTCAGCGGCCGCAGCTTGCCCGGATGCACGACGCGGCACAGCGCCTCCACAAAGAAGAAATCACCGACATGGTCGCGCCATCGACGCCGATGTCATGCGGCTTCGAATAGCACGAGTTATGCAACAGCCCGTGCTCCCCTTCGTGAACTCGTCGCGGCACAGCGCTTCCAGCATCGCGATGCCATGACGCTGCCACTTCGCGGCGGCCTGCGCATCGGGATGCAGACGCGCCAGTTCCAGCAGCGCCGACGCCACGATCGCGGCCGCCGCCGTGTCCTTGATCTCGGCGTCGCGACCGGTGGCGTCGAAGTCCCAGCGCGGCACCTGACGTCCTTCGAGGCGGCGCAGATAGTATTCCGCGAGCCGTTCCGCGAGATCGAGATACGCGCGCTTGCCGGTCTCGCGCGCCGAGTTCACGTAACCATAGATCGCCCATGCCTGGCCGCGGCTCCATGCGGATTCATCGAACGCGCCCTGGAAGGTATAGCCGCGCACGCGCGCGCCATATGGGGGCGTTTGGCCATGTCGATGGGTCTTCTTGAATGGTTGGCTGAACGCGGCGTCATGCGTTGCGCTACGGCGCCGTCAGCGTGGAAGTCACTTTAAAGAGGCGCCTCATTCGACGGGTAGGACGGTTCATGCGATCTTTTGGACTTTTTTGCAGCACGCCGCGCGAACGCCCGGGGCAGCGTTAAAAAGTCCAGGAAATCCGAAGACTGGTCCTGACGCACCCTTGCAGCGATCACGAATACTTGCGTCAATCCGACGCCGCTCGCCTATAACCAGCTGTTCCTCGCGCTGTCGCAAGGGCTGGTGGATGGCGCGGATGCCTCGCCGGAGCAGTTCGTGCAGGACAAGTTCTCCGATGTCGCCAAGCACTTTTACGTGACGCACGTGAACTATCTGCCGGTGGTGCTGACGATGAGCAAGGCATCGTGGGACAAGCTTTCGCCCGCCGATCAGAAGGCGTTCCAGGAGTCGGCGAAAGTGGCCGCCGACTTCGACCTGAAGGAATACAAGCGTGAATACGATGCCGCCATTGCCACGATGAAGGCGAAGGGCATCCAGGTGACGGTGGTCGATACGGCGCCGTGGCAGCAGGCCACCAAGGCCGCGCGCGACGAACTGGTCGCGAAGATTCCCGACGGTCCCGCGCTCTATCAGTAAATCAACGCGGCCAAGCAGGCTTCGGCGGTTGCATCGAAATGACGGATGCGAACGGCGGCAGTGGCTCCAACCCGGCATCGGAGGCCACACCCATGGAGAAGCTCGCGCGCGGCCTGATGTGGATCGACGACATCGTGCTGAAGCTCAATCTGTTCGCCTGTAGCTGTCTGCTGCTCGGGGCGGTGATCGTGGCCGGTCTCGGCGTGATCTTCCGCTTCGTGCTGCACGATTCCTTGTCATGGTCCGACGAAGTATCGGCCTACCTGTTCGTGTGGCTCACGTGTCTGGGCGCGGCGGCCGGTGTGAAGCTGCGCGCGCATCCGGAAGTGCGCGTGCTGGCCGACCGCGTTCCGGCCGTGGTCGCGCCCTTGCTCAAGGACTTCACGGACTGCGCGATCCTCGCGCTCGGCGCGGTGTTCGTGCTGTACGGCACCGACATGCTCGAACTGATGGGCACTGAAACAGCTACGTCCGTGCCGATTTCGATGGTCTATCCGTATCTCTCGATACCGCTATGCGGTGCGTTGCTCGCGTTTCATTCGCTGGTGCGCATCGTGGTGTCGCATCTGGCGCCGCAGGCGCAGTCCGATGCGACGCTGGTCGAAGGCGTGTCCGATCATCTCCAGATTTCCAGGATAAACATCATGTGGGCAATCGCTTTTGGAGCAGGGCTGCTCGGGCTGGGCGTGCCGGTGGCCATCTGCATCGGCATCGCGGCGACCATCGCGGTGGCGTTGCAATCGGCGGCGGGATCGCTCGGGCTGTTGTCGCCCGTGTCGATGAGCATGCTCGTCTACGCCTGTACCGCGAACGTCTCGGTGGGCACGATGTTCATCGCGGGCATCATCCCGATGCTGCTCGTGGTCGCGTCGTTCATGATCGTCAACTATATGACGGCCGTGAGGAACGACTACAGCGCGGTGGCGCCGTTCGATCTCGCACGTCTAGCTCTTGTCGAACGTCCGGAAAGCACCGCTTGATGACTGCCGCAAAGTCCAGTTCTGGCATGAGTGAACTGCTAAGCTGGATTGACGGAAAAAGAATCAAGGCGCCTGTAGGCGTGGCTGTTTCGAACCACGCCGTCGGCCCCGGTGCGTACACCCAATACGTTGAGGACTGGCTGACATGGTCGACGGCTTCGATAGGGACGCAGAGCCGGATGCGGATCCTGAAGAGATCAGGCTGCGCGACAACGATAGTGCCAAAGGTATTTTCGAGTCGCTGCCGGTGCCGCTGTTGATCTTGCTCCCGGATAAGGACTTCACGGTAGCCGCGGCGAGCGAGGGCTATCTCAGCGAGACGCGTAGCAGGCGCGCCGAAGTCGTCGGGCAATCGATTCTCGATGTCTACCCTCACAGCGCGTTTCCCTTCAACTCGACGGAGACGGCGGATCTCCATGCGGCGCTGACTTCGATAGCGACCTGGAAGTCGGCCAGCGATCGCGCCGATCAACGCTTCAGGATCTCCGCGCACAAGGACGAAGGCGCCTCGACATGGCGGGCCGTACAAAGACCGGTCCTGACCGATGAAGGTGAGCTTCTGTGTATCGTGCATTGGCTCCAGAAGCTGTCCAGTGCGCAGCACATCTCTCTCGACGCGGCTCGCGAGCCGGACTACAAACGCATCGTCGACTCGCTTCCGCACTGCGTGTGGACGGCACGTCCGGACGGATACGTGGACTTCTACAACGCGCGATTCCGCGAGTTCATGGGCGCTGAACCGGAAGCGGCGAAAGACGGGCTCTGGATCAACTTCGTTCATCCCGACGATGTGAAGCGCGCCAAGCAGGAATGGCAGGCAAGCATACAAAGAGGAACGCCGCACGAGTCGACCTTCCGCGTGCGCTACCACACTGGCGACTACCAATGGACGCTCGTGCGCGCGATGCCGGTTCGGGAAGGCGCCGACATCATCGAATGGGTCGGCAGCAACACCGACATCGACGCGCGCATGCTGGCCGAGGTGGAAGCCCACGTGTCGAACCGGCGCAAGGATGAATTCCTCGCGATGCTCGCACACGAACTGCGCAATCCGCTCGTGCCGATCAGGGCGGGCGCGGAGATGATGGCAAGACTCGGCAAGGACGACGAGCGCATGTCCCACGTCGGCGACATGATCCGTCGCCAGGTGGCGCACGTTTCGACACTCATCGACGACTTGCTGGAAGCCTCGCGCGTCAACCAGAATCGCGTCTCGCTCGAGACTTATACCGTCGATCTGAAGCGTGTCGTGCATGAGTCATCCGAGCAGGTGCGTCCGCTCGTCGAAGCGCACAAGCACCGCTTGGCCATCCATCTGCCGGTCGAGCCCGTCTGCGTGTGCGGCGACCACAATCGCCTCGTCCAGGTCTTCAGCAATCTGCTCACGAACGCGGCGAAGTACACGCCGGACGGCGGAAGCATCTCGGTGCTGGTATCGCGAGAGAACGGTGAGGCCGTCCTCAAGGTGAAGGACAATGGCAACGGCATGGAGCCGGAACTGCTGACACGGGCATTCGAGCTCTTCGAGCAGGGCACGCGAAGCGCCGCGCGAACTGAAGGCGGTCTGGGACTGGGACTCGCGCTTGTGAAAGGGCTCGTCGAGCGCCAGCATGGGACCGTGACGGCGGCAAGCGAAGGACAAGGCAAGGGCAGCGAAATCACCGTGCGGTTTCCGCTCGTCGCTACCCGGGCGGACCCCATAACACCGCCCGCGACGCCTGAGCCGATGCACGAGGCTCATCGACATCGCATTCTCCTGGTTGAGGACAATGTCGACGTCGCGGACTCGGTGGGCATGGTGCTGGAGATTCTTGGACACGATGTCGCCATCGAGCACAACGCACGCAGTGCGATCGAGCGGGCCAGACGGGAGTCGTTTGACCGCTGCGTGCTCGACATCGGACTGCCCGATATGGACGGCTATCATCTCGCTCGCGAACTGCGCACCCTTCCCGGCACGCGGAACGCCGTGTTCATCGCGCATACCGGTTATGGCCAGCAGGAGGATAAGAAGCTGTCGGCCGAGGCGGGCTTCAAACATCATCTCGTCAAGCCAGCCGCGATTCCCGACATCGAACGGGTGCTCGCGGATGAAGCGGTGACCTAGCGCGTGCTGCCTGTCGCGTTGCTCATGATGCGAAGAGCACGAGCATTACTCAGGCTTTCGCGGATGATTGAGGAAGAAGCGAATCATCTCGGCGCTGGCGTCGGGGCCGGACGGATCGGTGTAGCTGCCGCTCGACGAGCCCCCGGCCCACGCATGCGGCGCCCCGTGAATCACCCATAGTTCGGCATCGACGCCCGTGGGTGAAGTCATGATCCGGACCGTGTTCTTTCTTGCGCTCGATGCGCCATCGATCATCACTTCGCTTGCCGAGAACTCGCGTACCAGTTCGCTGGCGTTGGCGAGATGCACGGTTGCGTCGGCATCGCCGTGAAAGACGATCAGCGGGCATGAAGGGCCGGTTCTTCGGGCATTGGCGCGCGGCTTGCCACCGCGCATCGCCGCCAACGCCGACGGCAAGTCGTGCGCGCAACCCACCGGCAGGCCCGAGTGAACGCCCGCTGCCGCGTACAGGTCAGGATAGGCGCGCGCCAGGACCGCTGCCATCGCGCCACCGGCGGACAGGCCCGCCACGTAGACCCGTTTCGGATCGACGCTGTGGTTCGCCATGATCTCGCGCGTGATGCCCGCAATCAGCGACGGTTCACCCTGATCGCGCTGCTGATCCGAGGGCTTGAACCAGTTCCAGCATTTCGATGCGTTCGCGCTCTGCGGCTGAACCGGATAAGCGACGATGAAGCCGTGCGTGTCCGCAAGCGCGTTCATCCGGGTGCCGGCCGCGAAATCGTCGGCGTCCTGGGTGCAGCCGTGCAGCATGATTACCAGGGGTAAGGGTTCGCCGCGAGGTAATGCGGGGACGTAGAGTTTGTAATCACGCTGACCGGCGGCGCCGACAAAGCGCCGCGTGCTGAACTGCCCTTGCTGTCCGGCTTGCTCGTTGCCGGCGCGGCGCCGGGGTTGCAAGAGGTCGGCGAAAGCTGTCGTGCCGGTCTTGTCACGCGCGTCTGCCACGTCCGTCTTTTCACCATGCATGGCGCGCTTGACGACCTCGGCGGCCGCCGCGGGATCATTGCTGCGAAAGAGTGCGAAGGCCTCTTTCATCGAATCCAGAAATCCGTCGTTGAGTTTCATTGTTCTTCCGTTAGCAGGAAATTGGAGAGCATCAGCGGATGCGATCCGCCAATGCGGCCTTGACCGCAGGGGACGCATGAAGCGCGCCGCGGACCAGGATGGAGTCGATCGCGGCGAGCGCGAGTTCAGGCGAAACATCCGATGCGATGCTCGCGAGGCCCAGAACCTGGATCCTCAGCCGTTGATTGGCAGCGCACGCTGCTTCGAGGTCCAGCTTCGAGAAATGCTGGAGGCCCAGGACCAGTTCACGGCGAGTCACCGTTTCCTTCACGGCCGGAGCGTGGACTGCGAGCTGGTTGCGGATGGCCGTGCGAATCAGATCGGTACGGTTCGAATAAAAGCCTTCTTCGACCAGCAGGTCGATCTGTCCCAGGTCGACAGGGCCGAGATTGATCGTGATTTTCTCGGTCTCGCTGCCGCGCGAGCGTTCCAGTGTCTCTTTGTTCATCTTGAAAAGTTCTCCGATTACCATCCATGTGGATGGTATCAGGCTGGTTTCAAGAGGGAGGCACGAAGATTTGTTGAGAAGGAACGCTCGGTAATGCCCGACACTCGCCGCAGTGTGCGGCAGGCAATTGTTACCGCACGATGAGCTTCACCCCCTGCGCAAAAGCTCACTCGCCTGCGCGAGCACCGCTTCGATGGAAAAGGGTTTCGTCAACATGGCCATGTTGTCGTCGAGGAAGCCGTCGGACACCGCTTCCTCGGCATAGCCTGTAATGAACAACACGGGCAGCATGGGCCGGCCGACTCTCGCGGCGTCGGCCATCTGCTTCCCGTTCAGGCCTGGCAGGCGCACGTCCGACACCAGCAAATCGATCTTCACCTCCGACTTGAGCACCGCAAGCCCCGACGGTCCGTCATGAGCCTGGATCGACGTATAGCCCGAGAGTCCGAACAACTCGACAAGCAATTGGCGAATGGTCTCGTCATCGTCGACGATGAGCACGGTCTCGCCCGCACCGCCAGCCGGCCCGGCAGCCAGTGCTTTCGGTTGTCGTGGCGCCTCATCCGCCACCACGGCCTCGGGCATGAACAGCGCGACGGTCGTTCCCTGGCCGAGCGCGCTCTCGATGGTCACGAAGCCGCCGGACTGTCTCACGAAGCCATAGACCATCGACAGGCCGAGCCCGGTGCCGCGTCCCAGCGGCTTCGTGGTGAAGAAGGGTTCGAGGGCTTGTCTCAGCACCTCCTGCGGCATGCCCGATCCCGTGTCCGATACCGCGATGCGCACGTAAGCGCCAGGACTTGCGCCTTCGTTCGCGGCCGCTTCCACTTCGCTGACCTCGATGACCGAAGCCGCAATCCTGAGCACCCCGCCACGAGGCATGGCATCGCAGGCGTTGATCGAAAGATTGAGCAATGCGCTTTCGAGCTGGTTGGTGTCGCAGCGGATATGGCACGGCTGCGCGGCCATGTCGAACGCGATCTCGATGTCCTTGTTCGCGGTCTGCCGGATGAGGTCTTCGATGGACGGTATCAGTTCCCTCACGTCGGCGGACCTCGGTGCAAGCGGCTGTTTGCGCGAGAACGCGAGCAGTCGATGCGTCAGCGAAGCGGCCCGATGAGCCGACGAGATCGCCATGCCGAGAAACCGGTCGAGCTGTTCGGTCTTGCCACGCGCGACGAGATGCCGAACCAGTTCCAGAGGCCCGATCACGCCCTGCAGCATGTTGTTGAAGTCATGCGCGAGGCCGCCGGTCAGGTGACCCACCGCTTCCATCTTTTGACTTTGCCTGAGCTGCTGTTCGAGTTCACGTTGCGAGGTCATGTCGACGCCGACACCCGTACGCCGCACCGGCAGCCCTTGCTCGTTGAAATAGGTGTGACCCCGCGACAGGACGTGCCGCACGGATCCATCGGGGTGACAGATACGATATTCGAGTTCCAGGTCGCCGCTATGCAGCAGCCCGCCCGACATCGTATTGCGCAGGGCGGCCCGGTCGTCGGGATGGACATTGGCCAGGAAATACTCGCGCCGGATGCCCTTGGCCGCCTGCTCCGCATTGATCCCGTAGAGCTCGGAGACAGCTGCATCGCAGAAGAAGCAGTCGCTCGACACCTCGTAAGTCCACACGCCGACGCCACTGACCGCCGACAGCGCCAGCCGCGCAAAGTCGCGGGAATCGTCGAGCGCGATCTGGCGCTGCCGCTCGGCCGTGATGTCGCGTCCGGCGCACGCAATGTGATTGCGCACACGCGTGGCAGACCAGCTGATCAGGCGGTAGCTGTTGTCGGATGCCGCGATCCGGCATTCGAACTCGGCCGTGGAGCCATCCGTATCGAGCCCTGTGATTGCGGTTTCAACGGCGCCGGCATCCTCAGGGTGAGCGAGCATCGGCAAGTGTTTTCCGATGGCGGAGGCTGCAGCGATTCCGAGCTTGTCTTGCCACGCGGGATTGACGTCTTTTACCCAACCCCGCAAATCGACGATGACGTGCAAGTCATGGCTGACATCCCACGCGACTTCCCGGCCGAGGCGGTCCTCATTGGCGAGTCCCGAAGCGGCATGGCGCTTCTTTGAATCATTAATCATGTGAATTCATGGCAACCGGCGCGGCAGGCGCCCGATGATGGACTACCGGCTCCGCTCTGTACGACTGTGTGGAGAGACATGGCTTGTCCTGTGCAAGCAACGTCGTTTGCCAGGCAGCCTCAGCAGACGCGTCCGCGTTGATACAAGCAGTGACGGGCGAGGCAATGGGAGAACAATTTACCACGTCAGCGTAGAAGGTCGCCGGCATCGCCTCGTGTTCGTGCGCCGCTGATCGCAGCGTCGGGTAATCGCTCTGGTAACAAACAAAGACGGCTTCGCGCCCCGAACCCCCGCCCTCCTACCTGAGCAAGATTTACCGTCACTGAAAGTAATTTTAAATAAAACCAGAAAACATTCTTCAGGACCCAAATTACCTGCCGTTAAGAAACTGGCCTAGCGTTCCAAGCCGGTGCACGGCGTCGCGAGGCGGTCACGAATTCCCGAGTTCTTCCTTTGCGACGCCGTTGCAAGCCAGGCCCAGACATCTCGCATCTCGTGCTGTACCGCCGCGTAGTGATTCAACGTGTTGTACCGGTCAGGAGCCATCGTCCCGAAGGTCTTTAAGAAGGCCTGCGGTTCATGTCCGACTCCTTGCCTTCGATGACCGCCTCGATCCCCCACGACATCCTCGCCGTCCCCGCTGCCGGCGACACGCCGCCCGTCGCGGCCGTGCCCGTGCGCCTCGTCTCCACCAACGGCACGCCCAAGCCGCCATTTCCGCTGCCTGCTCCCACACCGACCCAGGACGCGGGTCAGGGCGTGCGCTTCGATTTCAACGACGGCTGTCGCGTGACGCTGCCCGAAGGCGAATGGCATGTGGTCCTGCGCGACACGGAAACCGGCAACGTGCTGTTCGAGACGGACATCGGCGCGGGCGCGGTGACGAGCGGCAAGAAATATTTCGTGCCCTTCGAACTCGAAGTGCAGAAGCGCGGCAAGGATGCGGACGCGGCCATCCTGCATCGCTACGACGCGAAGGACCGTGAAGTGCTGATCCAGTTTCCGGTCGGCACGCTCGGCGACCTGATGGGCTGGTTTCCCTACGCCGTCAAGTTCCAGCGCAAGCATGGCTGCCGCCTGACGTGCTCGATGTCCGCGCTGATCGCGCCGCTGTTTCGCCGCGCCTACCCTGAAATCAAATTCATCACGCCGGAGGAAGTGGATCCGGCGCGCTACTACGCGACCTACAACATCGGCCTGTTCTTCGACGACGAAGCGCACACCCATCAGCCGGTCGACTTCCGGCATGTCGGCTTGCATCGCACGGCGGGTCACATCCTCGGTGTCGATCCGGAAGAGATGCGCCCCGGGATGGTCCTCGCCGACGAATCGCGTCCGATCGAAGAGCGCTATGTCTGCATCGCGGTGCAGAGCTCGACCCAGTGCAAGTACTGGAACCACCCGACCGGCTGGCGCGAGATCGTCACGTTCCTGAAGGAAGCGGGTTACCGCGTGATCTGCATCGACCAGAAGGCGACGCACGGCTCGGGACTCGTCTGGAACCACATCCCGCACGGCGCGGAAGACCAGACCGGCGACCGTTCGCTGGAAGAGCGCGCGCGCTGGCTGAAGCATGCGGACTTCTTCGTCGGCTTGTCGAGCGGACTGGCCTGGCTCGCGTGGGCGTGCGGCATTCCAGTCGCGATGATCAGCGGCTTCACCCACGAGAACAACGAATTCGCCACGCCTTTCCGCGTGATCAATTACCACGCCTGCAACGGCTGCTGGAACGACGTGCGCCACCGCTTCGACCACCAGGATTTCTTCTGGTGTCCGCGCCACAAGGACACGCCGCGTCAGTTCGAATGCACGCGCCTCATCACACCCGAACAGGTCCGACGCACGCTGCGCCGCATCCCGGGCTTCGGCGTGGGCCTCGAGCCTGTCGCGCTGCAAGCCTGATCGAATTTCTGGTCGCGCGCCGTCTCTTGTGGGCGCGCGTCACGCACATACGAATACAAAAAAATGAAGCCGCTTACTTATCGCCGTAAATTCTGCCTGCACATTTTCGGCAGCCGCAGACAGCGCGCCTCGCGCCTGCTCGCCGGTCTGTTCTCGATGCTGGGCTTGCAGGCGCTCATCGCCGCGCCGGCCCTCGCCGTGCCCGCCACGCCGCAACCCACCGATTACACCGCAACCGTGTCCAGCGGTTCGACGGTCTCCAACGAGTCGGTGACATCCGGTGTGCAGACGGTCGCCGCGGGCGGCCGCACGTCGGGCGTGACGGTCAGCGATGGCGGTGAGCAGCATCTCGCCTCGGGCGGCACGTCGATGCTGACGACGGTCAACGCAGCCGGCTTGCAGAGCGTCGCGGGCACGGCCACGTCGACGACCATCAACTCCGGCGGCATCCAGACCGTCCAGACGGGCGGCACGGCGGCGTCGACCCGCATCAACACGGACGGCACGCAGAACGTGACGGGCGGCGCGGCGAACGCAGCGACCGTGTATGGCACGCAGAACGTGAGCGGGGGCGTCGCCAGCGGATCGACGATCCAGAGCGGCGGCACGCAGAACGTGCTGAGCGGCGGTGTTGCGTCGAGCACCTCGGTGCTGAACGGCGGCCTGCAGGACGTCAAGGCGGGCGGCACGGCCAGGAGCGTGACGGTCTCCGCGGGCGGCACCGCCCTGTTCGAAGCAGGCGCGACGGCGAGCGGCATCGTGCTGTCCTCGGGTTCGGTGATCTCGGCGACGACTTCCGGTTCGCTCACCGGCACCGATGCCGGCAACCGCACCTTCAACGTGGCAGGCGGCACCGCCACCGGCTTCGTACTGAGCGCCGGCAGCCAGCTCGACGTGCTCTCCGGACAGCGCTCGTCGGGCACCGTGGTCAGCGCGGGCGGCGTGGAAAACGTGTTGACCAGCGGCCAGAGCACGGCCACGCAAGTCCTGGGCGGTACGCAGAATGTGAACGGCGGCCGGGCGACTTCGTCGCTCATCACGAGCGGCGGTACGCAGAACGTCGATGGCGGCCTCGCCACCAACACGACGATCACGAGCGGCGGCACGCAAACCATCTCCAATGGCGGTTACTCGGACATCGCGACCGTCACCTCGGGCGGCAGTCAGGTCGTCTCGGCCGGCGGCAGCGCGACTGCGGCAACCATCAACTCTGGCGGCAACCAGATCGTCGCGGGCGGCGCGGCGGACGGCACCATCGTCAACTCCGGCGGCGGCGTGACCGTGTCGGCGGGCGGCACGCTGTCGAACGCGCACATCAACAACAACGCAAACGCAAGCGTGCTCGCGGGCGGCACGGCCAACGACTCGGTGCTGAGCGGCACCGCCGCCTACTTTGCAAGACAGACGGTGGCCGGCGTCGAGAGCGGCACGACGGTCGGCTACGCGGCGCAGGACACGGTGTTGTCGGGCGGCATCGCAGATAACACGCTGGTCAGCGGCACGTATGCCACGCAGACCGTCAATTCGGGCGGCGCGACCAACAACGCGACGGTCGCGGCTGGCGGCCGGATCGACGTGGCCGCGGGCGCCAGCGCGACGTCGGGCACCATCAACTCGGGCGGCACGTTCGAAGTGGAATCGGGCGGCACGGCGATGGGCATCGTGCAGAACGCGGGCGGCGGCCTGGTCGCGACGACCTCTTCGACCGTGCTCGCAGGCACCAACACGCGTACGGACGGCACGGACTTCACGATCGCCGACAACCTCGCCACGCACATGCAGCTCACCGACACGGGTCATCTCACCGTGCTGGCGGGCGGCTCGGCGCACGACACCGTGTACTCGGCGGGCGGCATCTTCCAGGTCGATGCGAACGGCACGGCCGATACGGTCGTGCAGGGCGCAGGCGGCCAGATCGTCACGAATACCTCGGCAAACATCACCGACGCGCAGACGGCGGACGGCCGCATGTTCTGGGTGCAGAGCAACGTTGCCTCGGGCGTGATGCTCGACGGCCGCGCGGCCAAGCTGACGGTCAACGAAGGCGGCTTCGCGAACGACACGCTGCTCTCGGCCGGCACGTTGCAGGTGGACGCGGGCGGTTCGGCGAACCTCGTGAACCAGAGCGCGGGCGCGGGCCTCATCACCAACACGTCGGCGACGATCTCGAACGGTTCGAACACGCACGGCGACTTCAGCGTGGCGAACAACGTCGCAACCAACCTGGTGATCGAATACACCGGCAATCTCACGGTGCTCGGCGACGGTTCCGCCGTTTCGACGACGGTCGGCTCGGGCGGCCGCGTGACGGTCAACAGCGGCGGCATCGCCACCTCCACGACGGTCGCCAACAGCGGCACCTTCGCGGTGGATGCGGGCGGCAACGCGCAAACCGTGACGATGGACGCGGGCGGTGCGCTCATCACCAACACCTCGGCGACGATCACCGACGCGCACAACTCGATCGGCGACTTCATCGTCAGCGGCAACTACGCATCGAACGTGATCGCCGAGAACGGCGGCCAGTTCACCGTGCTCTCCGGCGGCTTCGCCAGCGCGACGACCGTCAACAGCCGCGGCAGCCTGATCGTCGCGGACGGCGTGGCGCAGGGCGCGACGATCAACAGCGGCGGTAACGCTGTCGTGAGCGGCGGTGTGCTCAACGATGCGACCGTCACCAACTCGGGCGTGCTCACGACCTCGGGCGGCGTGACCAACGACACGATCGTCACCGCGGGCGGCGACGTCTACGTGCGCGGCGGCGTCACCAGCAACACGCAGTTGCAAAGCGGCGGTTACGAGAGCGTGAACGGCGGGCTGTCGGTGGGTACGACCGTCGGCGCGGGCGCGACGCAGGAAGTCTGGACCGGCCAGACGAGCGGCACCGTGGTGCAGGGCGGCGCGCAGACGATCTACGGCGGCACGACCTTCGCGACGCAGTTCAACAACGGCACGCTGACGGTGTCGGGCGGCACGGCCAGCGGCACGGTGGCGGCGAACGGCACGGTCGTCAACGTGGTGGGCGGCACGACGGCCGGCACGCAACTGCAGGCGGGCGCGAGCCAGGTGGTCACGAGCGGCCATGCGAACGGCACGGTCATCTCGGCGGGCGCGACCCAGACGATTGCCGTCTCGGGTTATGCCTCGGGCACGCAGATCCAGGGCGGCGTCGAAGACGTGAGCGGCTCGAGCGTGGCCGCGACGGTGTCGGCGGGCGGCAGCCAGGCGGTTCATGGCAGCGGCGCCCGCACGACCTCGGCGACGGTGCTGACGGGCGGCACGATCACGCTGACCAACAGCGCAACGGCGAACGGCACGCAGGTGGACGGCGGCACGCTGAAGGTGTCGGCGGGCACCTCGGCGACGCGCACCGAAGTCTCGGCGGGCGGCACGCTCGCCGTCCTGGGCGGCGGCTCGGCGAGCTACAGCACGATCGGCGCGGATGGCACGGAAACCGTCGCGAACGGCGGCGTGACCTCGCAGGACACGATTTCCGGCGGCACCCAGACGATCTCGGGCGGTGGCACGGCGAACGGCGCGACCGTGCTCGCGGGCGGCACGCAGACCGTCGCGACGGCTGCGCTCGCCAGCGGCACCATCGTGTCGTCGGGCGGTACGCAGAACGTGAGCGGCGGCGTGGCGCAAGGCACGTCGGTCGCGGGCGGCACGCAGGTGCTGTCGAGCGGCGGCACCGCCACCAGCACGACGATCACAGCCGGCACGCAGCAAGTCGGCGTGGGCGGCGTGGCGAACCTCACGACCGTCGCGGGCGGTCAGCAGGAAGTGATGTCGGGCGGAAGCGCGAGCGCCGGCACGGTCCGCAGCGGCGGCACGGTCGCCGTGGATGCGGGCGGCGTCGTCGGCGGCCTGACGATGAATTCGGGCGGCGCGCTCACGCTGAGCGCGGGCGGTTCGGCGCTCAACGTCAATCAGCAGGACGGCGCGATCCTCACCGCCGATACCGCCGGCCTGCTTTCGGGCACGGGTCCGAACGGCTCGTCGTTCCGCATCAGCGGCAATATGGCGTCGGGCGTGACGGTCATGAACGGCGGCAGTCTCACCGTGCTGGCGGGCGGTTCGTCGACGGGCACGATTGTCGGCAGCGGCGGGCAGGAAGCGGTGCAGACCGGCGGCGTGACGACCGGCGCGCAGGTCAAGACATCCGGTGTTCAGACGGTCGCGGTTGGCGCAGCGTCGATCAACGCGACGGTCACCGGCGAGCAGGACGTCGATGGCGTCGCGAGCGGCACGGTCGTCGCGGCGGGCGGTGTGCAGACGGTGAATCTCGGCGGCACGGCGTCGGGCACGATCGTCAAGGCGCTGGGTTCGATGACGGTCGCCGATGGCGCGACGGCCACGAGCGCCGTGATTTCGGGCGGCACGCAGACGGTGCTGGCAGGCGGCAATGCGGACGGCACGACGATCTTCTCCGGCGCGCAGAACGTCTCCGGCTCGGCGACCAATACGGTCGTCAGCGGCGGCGCGCAGAACGTCGGATCGGGCGGCAACACCAGCGGCACGCAGGTCACGGCGAACGGCGTGCAGAACGTATCGGGCGGCGTGGCGACCGGGACCGCGGTGTATGCGGGCGGCGTGCAGAGCGTCAGCGACGGCGGCCAGGCCGACGGCACGCAAGTGAGCGCGGGCGGTCTGGTCAGCGCATCGATGGGCGGCACGCTCAATGACGCGATGATTTCCTCCGGCGGTGCGGTGGTGCTCGACGCAGGCGGTGTGTCGAATGCGGCTTCGGTGCTGTCGGGCGGGCTGCAATCCGTGCTGTCGGGCGGCGTGGCGAGCATGACCACGGTATCGAGCGGCGGCACGATCGCCGTGTCCGCGGGCGCAACCGCGATGAGCCTCGACCAGAAGTCGGGCGCCGCGTTCATCGCGGACACCGGCGCGACCGTCAGCGGTCACAACGCCAGCGGCGATTTCTCGATCATCGATAACCTCGCGTCCAACGTGCTCGTCGAGAACGGCGGCCAGCTCACGGTGGCGTCGAACGGTACGGCGAGCGGCACGCAGGTCGGCTCGGGCGGTGTCGAGCAGGTGACGGAAGGCGGCGTGGCAAGCGCTACGTCGGTGTCCAGCGGCGGCGCGCAGAACGTGGCTTCGGGCGGCAGCGCCAGCGGCACGACGGTGTTCGCGGGCGGCTCGCAGACAATCAGCGCAGGCGGCCTTGCGAGCGGCGCGGTGCTCTCGGGCGGCGCGCAATCGGTCGCGGGCAGCGCGACGGGCACGGTGGTTACGGCGGGCGGCGAACAAAACGTTCTGAATGGCGCGACCGCGACCGCCACGAACGTCGGCTCGGGTGGCGTGCAGCACGTGCTGGGCGGCGTCGCGAGCGGCACGACGGTCACGACCAGCGGCGTGCAGGACGTGCAAATCGGCACTGCGCTGGGCACGGTGCTCTCGGGCGGCCTGCAGGTCGTTCAGGTGGCGGGCGTGGCGAGCGGGACGCAGATCGGCGAAGGCGGACAGCAGATCGTGGCCTTTGGCGGCACGTCGAACGATACCGAAGTACAGGCGGGCGGCGTGCAGGAAGTCTCCACTGACGGCACGGTCTCGGGCACGCACGTCGCGAGCGGCGGCCAGCAGACGGTCGATGCGGGCGGCTACGCATCGGGCGGCACGATCGACGCGGGCGGTACGCAGATCGTCAGCGGCAACGTGAGCGGCACCGTGGTGTCCGGTGCGCAGACGGTCGCTTCGGGCGGCACGGCGGAAGACACGACGCTTACCGGCGCAAATGCCACGCAGATGATCTCGAGCGGCGGCCTGGCATCGGCCGGCAGCGTGGCGAGCGGTGCGGTCCAGACCGTCGAGTCGGGCGGTCTTGCCCGAGGCGTCACGGTGGGGACTTCGGGCACGCAGAGCGTGTCGGGCTGGGCGCTCGGGTCGGTGATCTCGGGCGGCACGCAGGAAATCGCGGCGGGCGGCTCGGCGACGAGCGCGACCATCGAAAGCGGCGGTGCGCAGAACGTGCAGTCCGGCGGCATCGCGGGCTTCACGACGATCAGCAGCGGCGGCACGCAGACTGTCGCGTCGTCGGGCGCCGCGGGCTTTACCTTCATCGGCGAGGGCGGCGCGCAGACCGTTCAGTCGGGCGGCAGCGCTTTGATTTCCGTCATCGATGGCGGCGGCAAGCTGACGGTATCCGGCGGCGCCTATGCCAGCGCAGTGATGCAGCAGGCAGGCGGCGCGCTCGTCGCGGACACGTCCGCGACCATCCTCAACGGCTCCAACACGCTCGGCACCTTTGGCGTGATGAGCGGCGTTGCCTCGGGCCTGCTCGTCGAGAACGGCGGCAGCTTTACGGTGCTGTCGGGCGGTCAGTCGCTCGATACGCATGTCGGCAGCGCGGGTCTTGAAACCGTGGCATCGGGCGGCGTCGCGTCGGGCACGATGGTGTCCGGCGGCACGCAGACCGTGCACGGCACGGCCAGCGGCACGACGGTCCTCGCAAGCGGCACGCAGACCGTTGCGGCAGGCGGCGTTTCTGACGACGCCGTGGTCGCCGGCGGCAAGCAGGTCGTGAACGGCACCGCGAACGCCACGCAAGTCAGCTCGGCGGGCAAGGTGTCGGTCGGCTCCGGCGGACAGGCGCTCGATACGCAGATCGGCTCGGGCGGCGCGGTGACGGTGGCATCGGCGGGCGTGGCCAGCGGCAGCGTGATCAGCGCGGGCGGATCGCAGGTCGTGAGCAAGGGCGGCCAGGCAAGCGGCACGACGATTGGCGCGGGCGGTGTCGAAACCGTGGCGTCGGGCGGACTATCGACGCAAGCGAGCGTCACGAGCGGCGGCACGCAAAGCGTCGCATCGGGCGGCAAGGCGAGCGGCACGGCGGTATCGGGCGGCGGCGTGCAGCTGGTGCAATCGGGCGGCGTGGCCTCGGCGACGTCGATTCTTTCGGGCGGCGTGCAGAACCTCGCGGCCGGCGGCAGCGCGGTATCGACGCTGGTGCAAGGCGGCGGCCTGCAAACCGTGCAGACCGGCGCGACCGCGTTGACCACGACGGTGGCTAGCGGCGGCGTGCAGGACGTGGCGTCGGGCGGCACGGCCACCGGCACGGTCGTCAGCGCGGGCGGCGTGCAGCGCGTGTCGTCGGGCGGCAATGCCGGCTCGGTGACGCTCGGCAGCGGCGGCAATCAGTACGTGAGCTCGGGCGGCGCGGCCAACGGCGTCTCGGTGACGGACGGCGGCACGCAGACCGTGCTCGCGGGCGGCAACGTCAGCGGCACGAACATTTCGAGCGGCGGTACGCAAGCCGTTTCGTCGGGCGGCAGCTCGACGCAAGCCGTGGTGTCGAACGGCGGCCAGCAGACGGTCGCCTCGGGCGGCACGGCCAGCGGCACCGTGGTGCACAGCGGCGGCGCGTTGACGGTATCGAGCGGCGGCGCGGCGGGCAGCATCGTGGTCGAGGGCGGCGGCAAGGCCACCGTCGGCAGCGCGGGCAGCGCGACGCTCAGCCAGGCATCCGGCGCGGCCATCGTCACCAATACCTCGGCGACCGTGAGCGGCAGCAATGCAAACGGCGCGTTCCAGGTCGCGGGCAATGTCGGATCGAACGTGCTGGTCGAGAACGGCGGCGTGTTCGACGTGCTGGCGGGCGGTGTCGCGAGCGGCACGCAAGTCGGCTCGGGCGGCACGGAGCGTGTGTCGTCGGGTGGCGCGTCGATGCGCTCGGTGATCGTCGGCGGCGTGCAGCGCGTGTCGGCGGGCGGCTCGGCGACCGGTGCGAGCATCGGTGCGGCCGGCGTGCAGCAGGTTGCATCGGGCGCCAACGCGCTCGACACGACGATTGCCGCGGGCGGCAGCCAGACGGTCGCGGGCGTCGCCAGCAACACGACGATCTCGGGCGGCACGCAGACGCTGACCTCGGGCGGTGTGGCGCAGGGCACGACGGTGTCGAACGGCGGCGCGCAGAACGTGAGTTCGGGCGGCGTCGCGATGGTCACGACGCTGACTTCCGGCGGCACGCAGACCTTGAGCGCGGGCGGCTCCGCGCGCTGGACGACCGTCGAGGGCGGCACGCAGAACATCCTCGCGGGCGGCGTGGCGAACGACACGACCGTCAACGCGGGCGGCCTGCAATACGTCGATGGCGCGATCGAAGGCTATGCGTACAACACCGTGGTCAACAGCGGCGGTGTTCAGCAAGTGGCGTTCGGCGGCTACGCGGGCGGCGCGACGATCAACAGCGGTGCGTTGCAGGAAGTGCAGGCGGACGGCATCGCGAGCGGCACGACGGTGAACGGCGGCACGCAGGTGGTCAGCTCGGGCGGCACGGCGCAGGACACGACGCTGAATGCGGGCGGCGTGCAGCGTGTGAACGCGGGCGCGCTCGTCAGCAATACGCTGGTGAACAGCGGCGCCACGCTGACCGGCGACGGCGACGTGGCCGGCGTGCACGTGACGGCCGGCGGTCTGGTGCAGAACCTCGCGAGCGCGAGCCTCGGCATCGTCGATGACGGCGGTACGGTGCAGGTCGATACGGTCACGGCGGCGAACGTCGCGGTGAACAGCGGCGGCTTGCTGAAGGGGAGCGGCACGCTGACCGGCAATGCGTCGATCAACGCGGGCGGCACGCTCGCCGCGACGACGCCCGGCCAGACGCTGCATGTAAACGGCAACCTCGCGTTCAACGACGGCTCGGTGTTCGCGGTCGGCGCGAATGCGGCGGGCCAGACGGGCAGCGTCGCGGTGACGGGCGATGTCAGCATCGCGCAGAGCGGGGCGAACGGCGGCGCGACGGTCGTCGTGAACGCCGTGCCGGATGCGTGGAAGGTCAACACGAAGTACACGATCCTGAGCTACACGGGCGCGCTTGCCGGCTCGTTTGCGGGGGTGTCGATGGACTACGCGTACCTCGTGCCGACGCTCAGCTACGCGCCGCAGGAAGTGGATCTGACCTTGAAGATCGCGTCGATCTTCTATCAGACGGGCGAGTTCGCGGGCTTCGGCATGGTTGGCCAGAATCGCAACCAGTTGCAGGTGGCGAGCGCGTTGAACCGCATTCTCGCGGCCGGCGGCAATGCCGTGACCGACAAGCTGCTCTACGCGACGAAGGCGGGTGCGCAGTCGGCGCTGTCGCAGATGACCGGCGACGAAGCTACCGGCCTGTTGCGCATCACGCGGCAGAGCACGGAGGCGTTCGGCAACACGGTGGGCGAGCGTCTGACGCAGGCGGGGCTGGAGCGTCCGTCGAACGATGTGTGGGCGACGGTGCGTTACGGCCAGTCGCACGCCTCGGGCGATGCAGCGCTCGGCAGCCATGCGCTGGATGCGCGTACGAGCTCGCTTGCGATCGGCTTCGACCGCGAAGTGCTGCGTGATGTGCGCGCGGGCGTGGCCGTCGATGCGGACTACAGCGACCTGGGCTTCAACACGCCGGGTTCGAGCGGTCATGCTAACGGCTGGCAGGCGCTGGTTTATGGCGCATGGCAACCGGCGGCGCAGCCCTTCTTTGCGCGCGGCATGGCGGGCATTGGACGCTGGAGCAATTCGGTGAACCGCGTGGTGGCGATCGATGGCATGTCGGGCACGCCGCAAGGCAGCGTCGAGACGCGTTCGACGACGGCTTATGCGGAAGGCGGTCTCAACCTGCATCTGCGTGACGACATGATGGTGCAGCCGTATCTCGGCATGCGTGTGGGCCGTTACAGCCAGGATGGTTTTGGCGAAGGCAAGGGCAACGACTTCGATCTCGTCTATCAGGGCAGCAGCCAGGCCGCGACGACGGGCATTGCGGGCGTGCGTTACTTGCTGAAGCAGAAGCGGGCGAGCGGCGCGAGCAACACGTGGGAAGTGGATGTCAACGTGCAGCAGCGTTTCGGCAGTCTCGACCAGCAGCTCAATGCCGCGTTCGCGACGGCGCCGGGGTCGGTGTACCAGGTGTCGGGTACGCCGCTGGCGCGCACCGTCGGGCATGTGGCGACGGGTGGGTCGTGGGAGATCGGGAAGCATGCTTCGGTGTTTGCGCGTGCTGCCGTGGATTTTGGCAAGCATGAGCAGGACTACAGCGGCGTCGCGGGGGTGAACTGGAAGTGGTAAGGGGGAAGGCGCGCGCGGGAGTGTGCGCTGGGTAGGAAGGAGCCTGCCATTTTTGGCGGGCTTTTTTTCTGGCAAGGAGATGGATGGCGCATCATCCATTAACGGGTCAGTACAATTTCCGTCGTTGAACGTGAGCGCAAGAATCATCGAAAATCAAAGAGCACACATTGGAGCCGATAGCGAAACGATGGACGCAAT
This sequence comes from Caballeronia sp. LZ043, assembly GCF_031451075.1. Lineage (NCBI taxonomy): Bacteria > Pseudomonadati > Pseudomonadota > Betaproteobacteria > Burkholderiales > Burkholderiaceae > Caballeronia > Caballeronia sp. LZ043. The sequence continues at coordinate 33,191 of NZ_JARUXT010000002.1, forward strand.
ACTTGAAAAGCGCTATTCCGAGATTCTGGAGACGCTGGACCCGGCGTTCCTGAATCACGTTGAGGCAAAAGAGCGCAGGCTCTCGACGCCCTTTCTCGTGAACGGCCCGAGCGATCCCGACGCGCGGCGCATCATGGTCATCGGCAGAGAGTATGGTGGCAACGGCTGGAATGTCATGCACGACGGTGGAGGGGCCAGCGTATATGTAACGAAGGCACTCTCGAAGCATCGGGATTTCTTCGGCAGAGCCATGGCGAAGAAAGGTCAGGATAGGGGCGACACCTTCTTCAACTTCATGCGCGCCTTGGCGCGAAGTGTCGGCAGTGAGGGAGGGCTCATTTACTCGAACCTGCTCTGCTTCGACTCGGGCGGAAAGTCTCCTCGCAACTCGGAGCACTTCTCACTCGTCAAGCGCCTCTCCAAACAGTTGCTGGACGTACAACTCGATCATTTCAGACCCGATGTCGTCATCTTCGCGAACGGGATGGATACGGTTGGCATCAGGCGTGAGTTCTTCCCGATCGCGGGTGATGGGAAGGTTTGCGTGGGCCGCCGACACTGGGAAGAAGCGGGCATTCCGCGGACTCAACTATGGGAATTCGAACTTCACGGAAGGTTCTTGTGCTACCGGATTCAACATCCGTCAGCAAGATCGCGGGCCGCGAAAGCAGCCCGCAAGCAGTTGCTCGAGGTTATATCTCAAACGACGCATCACAACCCGACGGTTTTCGGCGGGGTGGAAGGTACGGGAAGCTTGGCCGCCGTCTCGTCCAGCTCATGAGACAGCGCACACGGATCAAGCTCGCAGCAAAGCGGCAAGCGCTGCGGCGTGCGGCTCGCAGAGCGCCCGCGGAAACGCAGGGACCTACGGAAGAGCATTATCGGACGCGTATCGCCAAAATCCATTTCGAGCATGAGGCGTTATTCAAACGGCTCGAAAACGCTTGAGGCAAGCACTATGAGCCGCGGTTGCTGCGCCGTACTGAAGTCAATCTTCACGACAACCTTGCGGGAGCTTTGCAGATCAAGCGGAATGTGCTCAGCCCTTGGCAGCAGCGTGCCGATACCATACTGGCGCGGTGGAAGCGCATTGACCCCCAACCTGGAGACCAAAATGAAAAAACTCGCCTTGCTCGCAGCGTCGCTGTGCATCAGCGTACCTTCGTTCGCGCAATACTACGGCAATCAACCGTCGCATTCCGCTTATGGCAACAACGGTGGCTTGTATGGTAGCGATCAACAAGTCAGCGGTTATACACGTAGCAACGGGACCTACGTGGAGCCCTATCACCGAACCGCGCCTGACAATACGATGTACAACAACTACTCGTCACAAGGTAATCTGAATCCCTATACCGGGCAGACAGGTCACGTACGGCCGCGTTATTGAGTTCGGGAGGGCGGAATTCTGATTCCGCTCGCTCTGCACTCCAACGGCTCGACGGCTTGGGCGTCAACGCCTCAACTCTCCCTGTCATACCCGAACTCGCGAAGCTCTTGCGAACATCGGCAAGCCTTGGCGATCTTCGCGGCCCATTGCACGGCGGCTTCGCGCGACGGCAGTTCCAGCACACAGAAGCCGCCGTCGAACTTTCTGGTCTGCGGGTAGGTCTCGTTCGTGACCGCACCGTCAGCAGCCACCATCAGCGGAGCGACGTCCGCATTGATCCCGCCGCCGAACACATACACGCCGGCGCTCTTCGCTTCCCTGATGACCGAGCGCGCCGCTTCGCCGACCGCCGCCATGTCTTCATCGGCAACGACCATCGCCGATGCGGGAAAGGAGATCAGATACTTCGTCATCTTCAAATCCTCCGAACGTGAGCACCACCCCTCAAGGCAAATTCTCCCGCAGCACGATACTGAACATCACCGGCTTGACCCCATCCATCGCATCCTGCGCTTGCCGAACGTTGTCGAAGATCCTGAGGCAATTCCCCACCATGGCTTGCGGCGTCTGCGTAATCAGCGCGTCCATGGTCCCGTCGATCAGAAGCGCCCGGGTATCCGGTGTCAGCCCATGCCCGACGAACAGAATCTTCTGCTCCGTCTTCGCCTCGACGATCGCCCGCGCGACCCCATCTGACCCGCCGCCGCTGTTATAAACCCCTGCCAGATCCGGATGCTGCTGCAGCAGGTTCCGTGTCTGCAAGTAATTGCGTTCGCTGTCGTCATGACCTTCGCGCAAGCCGATCACACGCAGCAAAGGAAACGTCGATTCGATCAAATGCAGGAAACCGATCTCCCTCTCTTCATGCCCGCGATAGTTGAGACTCCCTGCCAGCATCGCAATCTTCCCCGCCGGCCGCGGACCCATGAAGCGCCCGAGCAGCAAGCCCGCAGTGCGTCCCGCTGACCGGTTATCGATCCCGACATAAGCGAGCCTTCGCGAATTCGACAGATCTGAAATCAACGTGATAGCCGGCACGCCTTCGTCAGCGAGTGCATTGACCGCATCGCGCACCACCGGATGCTCCAGCGCCATGAACACGATGCCATCCGCCTTGCGCCCGTACTGCAGCAACCGCGCCGCCAGTTCATCCGGATTGAAGCTCTCGACGTAGTGGACGCGGCACTTCATGCCTTGCGCGGTCCACTGATTCTGCGCGAACTCGATGTAATCTCCGAGCATGCGCAAATACCGGTTTGTCCCGGAAGGCAACAGGAACGCGATCCGCATCGGCTTGCCCGTCGCGATCTTCTCCGGCGCCTCGATCGAATACCCCAAGCGCGCAGCGGCCTGCATCACTCTGGCGGCCGTATTCGCCCGCACGCCGGGCCGCCCGTTCAACACGCGATCGACGGTTGCACTGGATACGCCCGCAGCCTGCGCAATGTCGGCCACGCGGGCGCGTGGTGGAAACAACGGCGTTACCGCACTCACTCCAAACTCCTCAAGAAAACCGCAAAGCCATCAGAAACCATCAAGTTATGAGTTTGACGCCACCACCCCTCACCCGTAGTCTTCGTTCACCAACGTAGCGAAGCTAACGCCAGACAGCAAAACCCGGCGATCAGTACAAACCCGCGTCATGACGGTTTCTGATGGACTTGGAAATCGCATCAAATAAAAGCAAGGAGACGAGTATGATCGATTCACGCCGACGCACGCTGCTGCGCGCAGCAGCCGCAGGTGCAGCAAGCACATTGGCTTTTCCCGCCATCACCCGCGCCGCTGCCGCCGAATACGTCTTCAAGTACGGCAACAACCTGCCGATGACCCATCCGCTGAACATCCGCGCAAAAGAAGCGGCGGACCAGGTGAAGGAAGCGTCGAAGGGCCGCATGGAAATCCGCATCTTTCCGAACAATCAGCTCGGCGGCGATACCGACATGCTCGCGCAAGTGCGCAGCGGCGGCATCGAGATGTTCACGCCATCGGCGCTGGTGGTCTCGACGCTCGTGCCCGTGGCCGCCATCAACGCCACGGGCTTCGCCTTCGCCGACTACAACCAGGTCTGGGGCGCGATGGACGGCAAGCTCGGCGCATTCGTGCGTGCGTCGATGCAAAAGGCCGGGCTCGAATCGTTCGAGAAGATGTGGGACAACGGCTTTCGTGAGACGACTTCCAGCGCGCGCCCGATCGCCAGCGCCGCCGACATGCGCGGTCTCAAGATCCGCGTGCCGGTGAGTCCGCTGTCCGTCGACATGTTCAAGGGGCTCGGCGCCGCGCCCACGAGCCTGCAATTCAGCGAGGTGTATTCGTCATTGCAGACGCGCATCGTCGATGCACAGGAAAACCCGCTGCCCATCGTTCAGGTCGCGAAACTCTATGAAGTGCAGAAGTACTGCTCGCTCACCAATCACATGTGGGACGGTTACTGGTTCGTGCTGAACCAGCGCGCATGGGCGCGTTTGCCGAAGGATCTGCAAGGCATCGTCGCGGATGCGTTCAACCAGGCCGCCATCCGCCAACGCGAAGACGTTCGCAAGCTCAACGACGCCGCCGTGGCCGATCTTCAGTCGAAAGGCCTCGCGATCAACCGCCCCGCCCCGGACACGTTCCGCGCCGCCTTGCGCCAGGCGAACTTCTACGGCCAGTGGAAGGGCAAGTTCGGCAACGAGGCGTGGAGCCTGCTCGAAGGCTATACAGGCAAGCTGGCCTGACACTGCCCCCGATCATGCCGTCCGTTTCGGAGACATCTTCATGGCGAACCCGGCCTTGAGTTCCACGCAAGGACATCTCGAACCCGTCGGCGCGCGCCGTCTGCTGCGTGCTTGCGACCGCGCGTTGATCGCACTCGTCGAAGGCGCATGCGCGCTGTTGCTGACGGCGGAAATCGTCGTGCTGCTGGCGGGCGTGATCAGCCGCTACGTAATGCACGCGCCCCTCGTCTGGTCCGATGAACTCGCCGGCATGATGTTCCTGTGGCTGTCCATGCTCGGCGCCGTGCTCGCGTTGCGGCGCGGCGAGCACATGCGCATGACGGCGCTCGTCAGCCGGCTCTCGCCGGCGCGCCGTGCGTTCGTCGATACGCTCGCCATCGTGCTTTCGCTCGGCTGTCTCGGTCTGGTGCTCGTGCCCGCATACGGCTACGCATCCGGCGAAATGGCGATCGTCACGCCCGCGCTCGAAATCAGCGGCGCGTGGCGCGCGCTTGCCTTGCCGGTCGGCGCGGCGCTGATGTTGCTGGTCGGCTTCATCCGGCTCGCCAGCGTGGCTCGCTTGCGCCATGTGCTCGTCGCGATCCTGATGACGGCTGTCGTCGCCGGTGCCTTCGTGTGGCTCGCGCCCTGGTTCGAGAGCATCGGCAAGGCCAATCTGATCGTGTTCTTCGTGGGCGTGGTGGCGGTCGGCATCTTCTCCGGCGTGCCCATCTGTTTCTCCTTTGCGCTGGCCACCTTCGGCTATCTCGGACTCACGACCTTCACGCCGCTGGAAGTCATCGTCGGACGCATGGACGAAGGCATGTCGCATCTCGTGCTGCTCGCCGTGCCCTTGTTCGTGTTCCTCGGCCTCATGATCGAGATGACCGGCATGGCCCGCGCGATGATTCACTTCCTCGCGAGCCTCGTCGGGCACGTGCGCGGCGGGTTGTCGTATGTGCTGATCGGCACGATGTATCTGGTCTCGGGCATCTCGGGTTCAAAGGTCGCCGACATGGCCGCCATCGCGCCCGTGCTGTTCCCCGAAATGAAAGTGCGCGGCGCACAGGAAGGCGATCTCGTGGCGCTGCTCTCCACAGCCGGCGCGCAAACCGAGACCGTGCCGCCGAGCATCGTGCTGATTACCATCGGCTCGGTGACCGGGCTTTCCATCTCCGCGCTGTTCACGGCAGGCCTGCTGCCCGCCGCCGTGCTCGCCGCGATGCTGTGCTTCGTCGTGTGGCTGCGCTATCGCAAGGAGAACGTGGGCCATGCTCCGCGTCTTGGCCGCAAGCAGATCGGCCGGCTCTTCGTGATCGCGCTGCCCGCGCTTGCACTGCCGTTCGTGATTCGCGCGGCGGTCGTGGAAGGCATCGCGACCGCGACGGAAGTCTCGACCATTGGCATCGTCTACTCGATGATCGTCGGCCTGCTCGTGTACCGGCGGTTCGAGTGGTCGCGACTCGGCCGCATGCTGGTGGAAGCAGCGACGCTCTCCGGCGCGATCATCTTCATCATCGGTTGCGCCACGGCCATGGCCTGGGCGCTCACGCAATCCGGCTTCTCGCAGGACCTCGCGCAGCTGATGACCGCGCTGCCCGGCGGCGCGTATGCGTTCCTCGGCATCTCGATCATCGTGTTCATCCTGCTCGGCAGCGTGCTGGAAGGCATTCCGGCCATCGTGCTGTTCGGCCCGCTGCTGTTCCCCATCGCGCGCATGGCGGGCGTCAACGAGATTCACTATGCGATCGTCGTGATTCTCTCGATGGGCGTCGGCCTGTTCTCGCCGCCGTTCGGCGTCGGCTATTACTCGGCGTGCGCGGTCGCGAAAGTCGATCCCGACAAGGGCATTCGCCCGATCGCAGGCTATATGGCCGCGCTGGTCATCGGTCTGATTGTGATCGCTGCAGTGCCCTGGATCTCCACCGGTTTTCTCTGAAGCACCAGTTGCAATGACAACTATCGGCGGCGCTGGCGCGTACTGCGCGCCGGCGGGGGCGTTCGCGCGCCCTCGCCGCCGCATCATCAAAAAGGAAACAACACAATGAGCCGATTCTTTGGCGAGATTCGCCAGGCCGGATACGTCGTGCGCGACATCGAGGCCGCCATGGACTACTGGAGCCGCGTGCTCGGCGTCGGGCCGTGGTTCTATAACGAACGCGTGCCTATCGAGGATTATCGTTATCGCGGGCAATCTTACGAGGTGCACAACTCGGTTGCACTCGCGAACTCGGGCAGCCTGCAAGTCGAGTTGATCCAGACGCGCAACGACGCGCCTTCGATGTATCGCGACTTCCTCGCGGCGGGTCACACCGGCCTGCAACACAATGCCTACTGGACCACCGATTTCGACGCCGATCTCGAACGCCTCACGCAGCAAGGTTTCGAAGTGGCGATGAGCGGCAAGGTAGGCGAGAACGGCCGCTTCGTCTACTTCGATACCGAAACCCATCCGGGCACGGTGATCGAGTTGTCGGAGATTGCAGGGCCGAAGGGCAAGCTGTTCGACCTGATCCGCCAGGCCTCGCTCGACTGGGACGGCAAGCAGGCCGTGCGGCCGTTTCCTGCACTGAGCAGCCTATGAACGCGGACGAATTCATCGAGGCCGATTACCTCGTCGAGACGCCGCTCGATCCCGCGAAGGTCGCGGACATCATGGCGGGCGAGCAGTCGAGCGGCACCTTCGTGCGCGTGGCGGGTGAGAGCGATGCACTGCGGGCGCGCAGTCGCGCCGTGGTGCTCAGCATCCGTGAAGAGGAGCCACTCGCGCAGCCTTCGCTGCGCAGCGCGTGGCTGGAGCGTCAGCACATCGGCGGGCCGTATCGAAGGGCGCGCATCACGTTGCGGTTTCCGGTCGCGAACATCGGCGTCAATCTGCCGACGCTGGCGGCGACCGTCGCCGGCAATCTCTACGATCTCGGCGAGACCACGGGGCTGCGCTTGCTCGACGTGCGCGTGCCGGCTGGATACCGCACGCAATTCCCCCAGCCGCCGCATGGCGTCGCGGGCACGCGCAAGCTGACCGGCGTCGCAAGCGGACCGATGATCGGCACCATCATCAAGCCGAACGTCGGTCTCACGGCGGACGAGACGGCGCAGCTCGTACGCAGTCTGTGCGAAGCGGGCGTCGACTTCATCAAGGACGACGAGATCAGCGCCAATCCGTTGCATGCGCCGATCGAAGCACGCGTGCGCGCGGTCATGGCGGAAGTGCGTGCGTACCGCGAAAAGACTGGCAGGAACGTGATGATCGCGTTCAACATCACCGACGAAGTCGATGCAATGCGCCGTCATGCGGATCTCGTCGAACGCGAAGGCGGGTCGTGCGTGATGGCGAGCATCAACTGGTGCGGCTTCTCGGCAATCGAGACCATGCGGCGCTCAACGCCCCTCGTGCTGCACGCGCACCGCAACGGCTACGGGATGATGTCGCGCGATCCTGCGCTCGGCATGTCCTTCGCCGCGTATCAGACGCTGTGGCGTCTCGCGGGCGTCGATCATATGCATGTGCATGGACTCGCGGGCAAGTTCGCACAAGCCGATGAGGAAGTCATCGCCTCGGCGCGCGCGTGCGCGCAAGCTTTGGCCGAAGGTCTCGACGATGCCGTGCTGCCCGCATTCTCATCCGGTCAATGGGCCGGCACCGCGCCCGTTACGTTCGACGCCATGCGTAGTGACGATCTGCTCTTCATGTCGGGCGGCGGCATGCTCGGGCATCCGGGCGGTGTCGCGGCCGGCGTGGCGAGCGTACGGCAGGCATGGGACGCGGTGCGGCAGGGCATATCGCTGGACGACTACGCGCGGCATGCGCCTGAACTCTCGGCGGCGCTCGCTTTCTTCGGCAGCCGCGCATGAGCGTCGCGCCCTACGGCTTCTATGGCGACGATTTCACCGGCGCCACGGATACGCTTGCCACGCTGCATCGCGCCGGGCTGCGCGCGATGCTGTTCGTCGAGCCGCCTACGTCCGAACGTCTCGCGAAGCTTGGACCGCTCGATGCCATCGGTCTCGCGGGCGCGGCTCGAACGCTTGCGCCGTCGCCCCTGCGCGCGCAGATACGGCAAGCCGCTGAAATTTTCTCGGCGCTGCGCGTACGCGTGATGCACTACAAGGTCTGTTCGACCTTCGACAGCGCGCCTGAAACCGGCAACATCGCGGTCGCGATGACGTGTCTGCGCGAACGCTTCACGAATCCTTTCGTGCCGATCATCGGCGGGCAGCCGAACCTTGGGCGCTATTGCGCGTTCGGGACGCTGTTCGCGACGGCAGGCGGCGCGGAGGTGCATCGCATCGATCGTCACCCGGCCATGAGCCGTCATCCGGTCACGCCGATGCACGAAGCGGATCTTCGTCTGCATTTCGAGCGGCTGGGCATGCGTATCGGCGCGATCGACTGGCGTGCATACGCGTTGCCGGATGCGGCGTTGAAAGAGGTGATTGACATGCACTCGGGCACGCCGCTGCTCTTCGACGTGCTCGACGACACGCATCTGCGCCGCATCGGGTTGGAGATGCATGAACGGGCGGCGAGTGAACCCGTGTTGGCAGTGGGCGCGAGCAGCGTCGCACAGGCTTGGACGCTTGCTTCGGCTTCAGATCACGACGGGGAAGCGGTGGCTGCGTTCGGTCCGGCTCAATCGCCTGTGTTCGTTCTCGCAGGCAGTCTCTCGCCGATGACCGCAGCGCAGATCGATGCCGCGCGTTCGTTTCATCGCATCGAACTCGACCCGCGCGAGATGGCTTCGCCGTCGTATCGAAGTGAACGTTGTGGACGTATTGTCGAAGCGCTGCATAAGGGCATGCACGTACTGGCCTTCACGTGCCGCACGCCGCATCACGAACACACCGAGGGCGAACCGCTCGCCGAATCCTGCGCGGCACTGCTGCGCGCAGTGATCGAACGCGCCGCGCCCCGGCGCATCGGCATCGCGGGAGGCGATACGTCGAGCCTCGGCGTGCATGCGTTGAAAGCGTGGGGTTTGTCGTGTCTGGCGACATTGGCCTCTGGCGTCACGGTGTGCCGCGTGCACTCCGATGACCCGGCGACGCACCGCATCGACTTGATGCTGAAGGGCGGGCAGATGGGCGGTGCGGAACTCTTCGAGGATTTCGTCGCAGGCATCGTGCGCTGAGGCACCGCGCAATTCATACCAGAAGAGGTAATAAACCCAGCAAAACAGTAAATAGACTAGTAATAATGTCGCTCCTATAGTTTTTCTGCCGACACACATGGCACATGCGTCACAGAGAAACTTTCGGAGATTGAAGACATGAATGCAGGATTGAACGAGATGCTGGCGCAAGCCTTTGCGGAAGCCACCGAACTCTATCAACAGCGCGGCTTTCAGCGGCGCGTGGGGTTCGGCAAGAAGCCCGCGCTGGTCAACGTCGATCTCGCGAACGCATGGACCCGCCCGGGCAATCCATTCACGTGCGAAAACATCGATGAGCAGATCATTCCGGGCGTGCAGCGCCTGCTCGCTGCATGCCGTGCGAACGGTCATCCGGTGATCCACGTCACCACGTGCTATCAGGTCACCGACCGCAACAACCCGCATACCGACATGGGGCTGTGGCACAACAAGATCCCCGTCGACGTCGTCTCCCAGGCCGATGAAAACCTGTGGGCCATCGACTCGCGCATCGCGCCGATCGAGGGCGAACAAGTGCTCGTGAAGAAGCGCGCGAGCTCGTTCCACGGCACCTATCTCGCCGGCTTCCTGCGCGCCGCGGGCGTCGACACGATCCTCGTCACCGGCGTCACCGCATCGGCGTGCGTGCGCACGACGCTGTGCGATGGCCTCGCCGAAGGTTTCCGCACGATTGCGGTGCGCGAGTGCATCGGGGATCGCGTGCCGGGCGCGGTCGAATGGAATCTGTTCGACATCGACGCGAAGTTTGCGGATGTCGAATCGGTGGACCGCTGCGTGGACTATCTGCATTCGGTGAAGGGCTAAGCATGGCGCGGACGCGGACCGGTTCGCCGGCCGTGTCCGCGCGCAAGTGCTCGGTTTGACGCGACTCATTACTGGAGAACGGGCAATGAACGAAAGTGCTTTACCGGGCGCAATCCTCACGGACGATAGCGCGCCGCATTCCTCCGCGATGGTCAACGCCACGTATCGTCGCATCACATGGCGGCTGATTCCGTTTCTGTTCATCTGCTACGTGGCGGCTTATCTGGACCGCATCAACATCGGCTTTGCGCAGATCCAGATGCGCACCGACCTCGGCTTCAGCGACGCGGTGTACGGGCTCGGCGCGGGCATCTTCTTCGCCGGGTACTTTCTCTTTGAAGTGCCCAGCAATCTCATTCTTGAACGCATCGGCGCGCGCAAGACGCTGATCCGGATCATGCTGCTGTGGGGCCTGACATCGGCCGGCATGATGTTCGTGAAGTCGCCCACGGCGTTCTATGTGATGCGCTTCATGCTCGGCGTTTTCGAAGCGGGCTTCTTCCCGGGCATGATCTATTACCTGACGTTCTGGTATCCGGCGGAGCGTCGCGGACGCGTGATGGCGCTGTTCCTGACCGCCGTGGCGATGGCAGGCGTGCTCGGCGGTCCGGTATCGGGCTGGGCATTGAACAATCTCGACGGCCTGCACGGTCTGCAAGGCTGGCAGTGGCTGTTCCTGGTGGAAGGATTGCCGTCGTGCCTGCTCGGCATCGCCGCGTTCTTCTATCTCGATGACAAGCCGCGCGATGCACGCTGGCTCAGTGACACCGAAAAGGCGCTCGTGCAGCATCAACTCGATGGTGAACGCGACACCGCATCCATGTTCGAGCGGCACGGCTTCGGCGGCGCGCTGAAGAACGCGCGCATCTATGCGCTGGCCTTCGTGTGGTTCACGTTCATCTGCGGCGTCTATGCGATCAGCTTCTGGCTGCCTGCGCTGATTCGCGGCGCGGGCGTCACCGATGCATGGTCGATCGGCCTGTTCTCGGCGATTCCCTACGGCGTCGCGGCCGTCACGATGGTGCTGGTGAGCCGTCACTCGGACCGCACCCGCGAGCGCCGCTGGCACACGGCCGGCTGTGCGTTGATCGGCGCGGCGGCGTTGTCGGCCATCAGCGGCACGGGCACGGACCTGACGCTGGCGCTCGCCTGCATCAGCGTGGCGACCGCCTGCATCTTCACGTTGCAGCCGCTCTTCTGGGCCATTACCACCGACTTCCTCGCAGGCACGCGCGCGGCGGCGGGCACCATCGCGTTCATCAACAGCCTCGGACTGCTCGGCGGCTTTGCGAGCCCGAGCATGCTCGGCTTCGTCAAGAGCATGACGGGGAGTCTCAACAACGGCTTGTTCGTCGTATCGGCCTTGCTGGTGATCGGCACGCTGGTCACGTTGCGTTCGGTAGGCAGAACGGTAAGATAGTGCGCTCGTTCAGCGCACAGGGAGGCCCGCCGCAGCATGCGTATCGATGTCCATCACATCCGGGCCTTTCTCGCGGTCGCGGACGCGCTCCAGTTCAGCGTCGCCGCTCAGCGGCTGCACATGACCCAGCCGGCGCTGAGCCGCATCATCAAGGCGCTGGAGGAATCCGTGGGCGCGGCGCTGCTCGCGCGCACCACGCGGCGCGTCGAGCTCACCAACGCGGGCCGCGTCTTCGCCGAGCACTGCCAGCTCGCGCTCACGCATATCGATCAGGCCGTGACGCTCGCGCGCCGCGCGGAGGCGGGCAACCTCGGGCATCTGCGGATCGCGTACATGGACTTCGCGATCAACGGCACCTTGCCCGCGATCATCGAGGCGTTCGGCAAGAAGTTTCCATCGATCAGCATCGATCTCGTCCACATGCCGAGCACCTTGCAGAAGGAAGCGATGCTCGATTCGACCATCGACGTGGGCTTCATGATCGGGCCGTTCGCGGCGCCCGGCGTGGAGACTCGCGTGTTCGGCCGGGAGCCGATGGTCGCGCTGCTGCCGGCGGCGCATCCGCTGAACAGCAAGAAGACACTGCGTCTCGCCGATCTCGCGCACGAGCGGTTCGTGCTCGGCACGCCGCATTCGTGGGAAGCCTTTCGTCACCACTTCTTTTCCATTTGCCATCGCGCGGGATTCGCGCCCGCCATCGCGCAGGAGGCCTCGACGAGCGACGGCATCATCGGCCTGGTCGCGGCGAATACCGGCGTGAGCGTCTATCCCGAATGCATCCGCAATGTTCAGCGCAGCGGCCTGCTTGTGCGGCCGCTCGCGGACAAGGACACGGAGATCGACATGGTCGTGTGCTGGCGGGCCGACACGCGCAACCCGTCGGTGGAGACCTTCGTCGGCGAACTGCCGGCCGCCACGCCGCAGCGCGCGGCGCGCAACCGGGTACGCCGCTAGCGCGCCACCGCTGAACGCATGCCTTCTTGCCGCCGCACGATCCAGTTGAACAGCGGCGTGGCCATCAGCGTGCTGAGCACGGCCATCAACACGAGAATGGAGAACAGGCCCGGCAGGATCACGCCGGCTGCCAGCCCGATGTTGATGATGATGAGTTCCATCAGGCCGCGTGCGTTCATCAATGCGCCGATCGCCATGGCATCGCCGGAAGGCTCGCCGTTCAGACGCGCCGCCGCCCAGCACGCTATGCCCTTGCCGCCGAACGAGGCCAGCAGGATAGCTACCGCGGCAAGCATGATGGCGGGGTCTATCAGCATGTCGAGCCGCGTGTTGAGGCCTGAATAGGTGAAGAACATCGGCAGCAGGAACACGACGACGAAGGGTTCGAGCATGTCGCGCAGTTTCTCCGTCAACGGGCCGCGCGGCAGCGCGACACCGAGCAGGAAGCCGCCGAACACCGCGTGAATGCCGATGGCGTCCATGGCGAACGCACACAGCGAGAACAGAACGAGCACGATGGCGAGCACGCTGGAAGGCAAGGGCGCGTCCGGATTGAGGCCTTCCGCCAGGCGGCGCAGCAGCTTGTTGCCGGCGAAGATCATGAACAGCGCGAAGCAGACGCCGCCGCCAATGGCGGTATACGCGCCCATCCACGAGCCGCCGAAGCTCGCGAGCACAATGGCGAGAATGCACCAGGCGGCGGCGTCGTCGCATGCGCCGGCGGTCAGCGCCAGCGTGCCGAGCGACGTGCCGGCGAGGCCGCGTTCATGAATGATGCGCGCGAGCATCGGAAAAGCAGTGATGGCGATAGCGGCGCCCAGGAACAACGAAGCTTCGAACAGCCGCGCCTTGATGGCGAACAGTCCGGGGATGGTGAGCAGCCAGGGCGCGAGCGCGAATGCCAGCGCGAAGGGAACCACGATGCCGGCGAGCGATACGCTCAGCGCACTCCTGGCGCGTGCGCGGAAATGTTTCGCGCGAAACCCGGTGCCGACGAGAAACATATAGAGACCGACGCCCAACTGTGCCGCCACGTACAGCATGCCCATGGTGGCCTTCGGAAACAGCGCCTGCTGCCAGTGCGGCAACAGCAGCCCGAACAGCGAAGGCCCGAGCAGCACGCCCGCGATCATCTCGCCGACGACCTGCGGCTGTCCCACGCGCCCCGCGAGTCGTCCCACCAGCTGGCTTGCGGCGACGATCACGGCGGCCTGCGCGAAGAAGTACACGGATAGCTGGGAAATCGGCATTGACTTCAGGGGTGCGTGAATGAACGACCGCAGTCTGAAGGGGGGGCGGACCGTCTGTCAATGTTTCGCGGGATCGCCGGTCAGCGCGGGTTGTTTGCCACAAAGCGCTGGTATGCCGAGTAGCTGGCCTTCTGCGTCTTGCCGTCGTTCTTCAGAAGACCGTATGCGCCTTCGCCGCCGTCCGGATCGTCATAGAGCTGATAAGCCTGAATGGCTTGCAGGTTGTACTTCGACGCCACCGCGGCGAACTGCGCCATCATCGTGCCGCCGACCAGATACGCGGCGATCTGGTCATCGTTGCCGTATTCCGGGCGTACGCCGAATTCCGTCAGCCAGATGGGCTTGCCGAGTTGCTGAAGTGCGGCGAGCACATCATGGCAGCCCGTGCCGCCGCAGGCATGCGTGATGTCGCCCTGGTCCGAATACCAGTGCCATGCCGTGATGTCCCAGCTCAGCACGGGATGGCCGCCGGAGCCGTCGGGCTGCGTGCCGCTGGCGAGCATCTGGTCGAAGCCGTAATGCATCCACGCGCCGCCGCCCATGACGATCTTGCCGCTTGAATCCACCGAGCGAATCCCGTCGATCATCCCGCGAATCACGCCGCGCGCCTTCTGGAACTTCGTGTTGTCGAAGTGCTGCGGATAGACGCCGTCCACATTACCCGTGAGCGCATCCGCGCCCAGCTCGTTGCCGACCTCGTAGTACGCGTAACGATAGGCGCTTGCCGTCAGTTTGCCGAGCGTATAGCCGGCGTTGTAGGCGTCGCTTTCGCTGTTGTAGTCGATGCCGGACAGAAGAATCGGGAAGACGGTGACTCCGCCGGCGGCCATGGTCTTCGCAATGCCGGCCAGCTTGTTTGCGCTCGCCTGGTTATAGACCTCGTTGCGATAGAGCCTCGCGCCGAGACTCTGCAGTTGTGAGAGCTGCAAGGCGGGGCTGGAGATGTCGTAGGCGCCGCCTTCGTTGTTATGGCCGTTGACGCCGTAGAAGATGGGCTTGGCGGTCGATGCAGCGGGCGTGGACGGCGTGACGGGGTTCGAAGTTGCGGCCGCGGTGTTGCTCGGTGTGTTGCTCGATGTGCTGCCCGCGATGTCCGCAGAAGCCGTGGCGCTTGTGCTGACCGCGCTGGTCATGCTGGCCGATGAAGCGGGCGTAGCGCTGGAAGTGGCGGCGATGCTGGATGCGGTATCGCCGGCAGTGCTGCCACCGCCGCCACCGCCGCCGCAGGCCGCGAGTAGCAAGCTCATGGTCAGCGTGCTCGCGAGTGAAGCTGCTTTCATTGCGACGGCAAGGTGATTCGAACTTTTATTATTCATATTGATGGCGACGTACTGACGTTATCCGGTTCATCGCGACGAGTGCGCTGTTGCGCGGATGCGGCGTACAGGCGAGCGTTTCCAATGCACTCCGCGGTGCAGTCTTTTCCCGATGGGCCGAAAGGACGCGAGCATGGCGAAGCCCGGGGCACACTGCCCGCGCATGTTCACGACTTGAAGGAACGGCGAAACGAAGCCAGCAACGCTGGCTCAGAACTGATGATCTATCAGGGTTGAATTACCGAATTGCTCGGCGGGTAAAGCAATACTTTCCGGATTGCCTGCGACGGAGCCAAGATTACTTTCTCATCGTAAGAATGTAAACGCGGTTTCGGTAGGAAAGTAGTAACCGCTGAAACATTTTTAAGGCGTTATTACTCGATCCGGCTATTTATATGAGCAAAGCATTGGGGCCAAGCGCGAGGCTGCCTGTCGAGCACATCAGCGAGAAAGCGCGAGCGAACGGCATACCGTCCACGTAGAGGATGGATAACTGCGATTTTTAGACGTCTCTGGCACGATTTGCCTGACGCTGCTAGATTACCCCTGCTGCCGAATCGTAGATCTCGTGAGACTTCGATGACCGACAAGAACGCATCCCCACGCTCCGCAGTGCCTTCGCTGATTCTTATCGCGGCCGTCGTGGCCGTGCTGGTCGCGGCCTTCGCGTACACGGCGGGCTGGCTGTCGCCGAAGCGCCTGACGCCCGCGAAGATAGTCGGCAGCCTTGCGCCTCCCGGCGGCGCTGTGCCTGGCTTCAGGCGCAATCACGCGAAAGGCATCTGCTTCACCGGCGACTTCGAATCCAATGGCTCGGGCGCAACGCTCTCCAAAGCCAAGATGTTCGCGCCGGGCACCTACGCCGTCACAGGACGCTTCAATCTCGCGACGCCCGACCCGAAGGCCTCGGATGCCATGGCGCGCGTGCGTGGTCTCGGCTTGCGCATCGTCACGCCGGACGGCAGCGAATGGCGTTCTGCGATGATCGATGCGCCCGTCTTTCCAGTCGCCACGCCGCAAGCCTTCTACGCGCTGCAACTCGCACTCGCGAACAAGGACGATCCCCAATCGATGCAGAAGTTTTCCGCCGCGCATCCCGAGATCGCGGCGTTTGGCGCGTGGGCGGGCAGCGCGCCCTGGACGTCCTCCTATGCGGAGGAGCGCTTCAACAGTCTCAACAGCTTCGTGTTCTCGAATGCGGACGGACAGGATCAGGTCGTGCGCTGGTCCTTCGTTCCGGCGGCCAAGGTCGAGAACATCAGCGCGGCACAGCTCAAGGAGAAGGGCGCCAACTTCCTCGATGCCGAGATCACCCAACGCGTGCAGAGCGCGCCGCAACGCTGGGCCTTGGTCGTGACCGTCGCGAATCCCGGCGATCCCACGGCGGACCCGAGCAAGGCCTGGCCTGAAGACCGCCACACGGTGGAAGTGGGCACGCTCGTCGTGAAGCAGATCGAACCCGAGCCCGACGGCCCGTGCCGCGATCTCAACTTCGATCCCACCGTGCTGCCCGCGGGCATGCACGTGTCCGACGATCCTTTCCCGGCCGCGCGCTCGGCTGCGTACTCGGTCTCGTTCAACCGGCGCACCGCCGAAGACAAGGACTATCCGCACACGCCCGCCGAAGGAGCCCGGCAATGAACGCGATCAACGAGCGGTTCTCGCCGCTGCAACGCGCCTTGCACTGGGTCATGGCGATCTGCATCCTCGCGATGCTGTTCATCGGCGTCGGCATGGTGTCGACGGTGAAGCCCGAGTATCTGACGCTCGTTTCCATCCACAAGCCGCTCGGCGTCACGATACTGATCCTCGCGCTGATCCGCCTGGTCGTGCGCATCACGCGCGGCGCGCCGCCTTTGCCCGCCGACATGCCCATGCCGATGAAACTCGCGGCCAAGCTCTCGCACTACGTGTTCTATGCGCTGATGATCGCGTTGCCGCTGCTGGGTTATGGCATGTTGTCGGCGGCGGATTATCCGGTCGTCGTGGCGGGCACGCGCATTCCGTCGCTGCTGCCGCATAGCAATTCATTGCATACGCTGCTGTGGAACGCGCATCGCTTTCTGGCCCTGTGCTTCTTTGCGTTGATCGTCGTGCATCTGGCGGCCGCGCTGTTCCATGCGCTCGTGCGGCGCGACGGCGTCTTTCACGCGATGGCGCCATGGAAGTAAGCCGCGCGCATCACGGCTTCTGCTGCTTGACCACTTCGGCCAGCGCACGCACGCCGGGCTCGATCAGTTCCGCGCGAATCGCCGAGAAGCCCATGCGGAAGCAACGCTGACCATCGGCGAGATCGGCGAAGAAGACGTTGCCCGGTTCGATCAGCACGCCCAGCGCCAGCGCGTCTTTTGCGAGGCGCGTGGCATCGAGCCAGGGCGGACCTTCGACCCAGCACGACGCGCCGCCCGTTATCTTCGACGCGCGCAATTCGGGAAGATGCGTGGCGAGCGCGCGCATCAGCACCTCGGCGCGTTCCTTGTAGACCGGCGCGAGCTTGCGCAGCAGGGTGTCGTGATGACCCAGCGCGAGGAACGTGGCGAACGCGCGCTGAATATAAGCAGCGGGATGCCGGATCATCAGCCGGCGCAGTGCGCGCAATTCGCGGATCAGGGCGCGCGGCGCGACGATATAACCCAGACGCAACCCCGGCGCAAAAGTCTTCGACAGCGAGCCGATATACACCACGCGCTCCGCCGTATCGAGGCTCTTCAGTGCCGGATGCGGTGTGCCCGAGAAGGTGTTCTCGCTTTCGTAATCGTCTTCGATGATGATGAAATCATGCCGCACCGACAGATCCAGCAACGCGCGCCGCCTTTCGATCGGCATGGTCGCGGTGGTGGGGCACTGGTGGCTCGGCGTGACACACACGTAGTCGCATGACGCCATCAGCTCTTCGTCGTCGATGACGGCGCCATCGTCATCCACCGCAAGCGGCACGATCTGCGCGTTGCGATGCTGGAAGATGTTGCGCGCATCGGGATAACCGGGGTTCTCCATGCCCACCTTGGTCTGCGGTCCGCACATCAGGTCGGCGATCAGATACAACGCCTGCTGACAGCCGTTGGTCACGACGATCTCATCCGGCATCGCGAACACGCCACGTCTCGGCAGCACGCGTGTGCGGATCTGCTCGACGAGCGTTTCATCGTCGCGCTCGATGAGATCCGGCGCCCAGTTGCGTATCTCCAGCACCGAGAGGCCGTGCATGCAGCTCTCGCGCCAGTCGCTGGTGGGGAAGAGCTCGGTATCGAATTGCCCGTAAATGAAGGGATATTCGTAGCTCTGCCAGTTCGACGGCTTGACGATGTTGCGTTGATTGGAAGGCGCATGCCGGATGCGCGCGCTCCAGTCCGGATGACCGTGCTGGGTCTCCACGGCGGGCGTCGTCGCGCGCATGCCCGTAGCGGTGAAGCCGCGTTGCAGTTCTTCGGTTGCGGGATTGACGAAGTGGCCGCTGCGTTCACGCGAGACGAGATAACCTTCCTCGATCAGCTGCTGATAAGC
Organism: Caballeronia sp. LZ043; assembly: GCF_031451075.1. NCBI lineage: Bacteria > Pseudomonadati > Pseudomonadota > Betaproteobacteria > Burkholderiales > Burkholderiaceae > Caballeronia > Caballeronia sp. LZ043. The sequence continues at coordinate 51,678 of NZ_JARUXT010000002.1, forward strand.
GAGCACGACCGTATTGCGCGACACGTTCAGTTGATCCGCAAGCTCGCGGCTCGATGGCAGGGCGCTGTCGGGCGCAATGTGTCCGCTCAGGATCGCATTGACGATCATCTGGCGGATCTGGTTCTGCAGGCTCATTCCCGAGACCCGTGAACGCTCGAAGAGCTGCGCCCAAAGCGTGGCGGTCGGGCGGGTGGGCATTGCCTGTCTCCTGCAAAGTCATGGTGATGCAGCGATCTTACGTGCGCCTTGCACGCTTGGCCAGCGGGTGAAAAAAGCCGCCGCGCCGGAGGATCGGCGCGGCGGCTGCGAACCGTTCGAAGAAGCGCGCTCAGCTCACGGAGAAGGCGAGCGAACGGCGTTGCCGCAAACCGACCCATGCCGCCGACAGCGCGCTCACGATGCCCGCCGCGAGGCAGTAGCCGGCGATCATCCACGGGTCGCCGCCGTTGCGTTGCAGGAGCCACGTCGCGATGATCGGGCTGATGCCGCTCGCGAAGATGCCCGAGAACTGATAGACGAAGGAGATGCCCGAGTAGCGCACGTTGGCGTCGAACAGTTCAGAGAAGAGCGCGGCCTCGGGCCCGTAGATCGAGGCATAGACGACCCCGAGCGGGATCACCACGGCCAGCCACGCGATCATCGTATTGCCGCCGCTGTTCTTCATCAGCCAGAAGCCGAGGAAGGCGGACAACCCGGTGGCAAGCGAGCCCCAGAAGTAGATGCGCGCTCGGCCCACGCGATCCGAAAGCCGTCCGAAAAGCGGTATTGTGAAGATCATCACGAAGGCGGCGACCATCACGCCGAGCAGCGCATCCGTTCGCGCAAGATGCAGCGTGCCGGTGAGATACGAGATCGAGAACACACCGAACACGTTGAAGAACACACCGTCGATGAAACGTGCGCCCATGCCGGCAAGCGTGTTGCCCGGATACTTCGTGAGCACTTCGAGAATCGGCATGCGTGCTTCGCCACCGGTCTTCTGGATGCGTGCGAACTCCGGCGTCTCCATGACGTTCAAGCGGATATACATGCCGATCAGAACGAGCGCGAACGACAGGAAGAACGCAAGACGCCAGCCCCATGCGAGGAACTGCGCATCGGTGAGCGTGAGCGAGAGCAGCGCGACCACGCCGGACGAAATGCACAGGCCTAGCGCGAGACCGATCTGCGGAATGCTCGCGTAGAAGCCGCGCTTGTTTTCGGGCGCATATTCGAAGGCCATCAGCACCGCGCCGCCCCATTCGCCGCCGAGCCCGATGCCTTGCAGCACGCGCAGAAGCAGAAGCAGTGTAGGCGCCCAGATGCCGATCTGCGCATACGTGGGCACCATGCCGATCAGCACGGTCGCGACGCCCATGATCGTCAGCGTCATCACCAGCATGCTCTTTCTGCCGATGCGGTCGCCGAAGTGCCCGAAGATCACGCCGCCCAGCGGACGGCTCAGGAAGCCGACCGCAAAGGTGCCATAGGCGAGCATCGTCGAGATGAGCGGATCGCCGCTCGGGAAGTACAGCTTGTTGAAGACGATGCCGGCAACGACACCGTATAGAAAGAAGTCGTACCACTCGATCGTCGCGCCGATGAGACTGGCGACGACGACTTTCCTCATCTGCTTGCCATCGGTTCGGGGCAGTGCATTCATGGTTGTCTCCGTATGTCTGCGTGTGTTCGAGACTTGTGTTCAGTCTCTCTGTGCTGCATGGGCCATGGGCGTCTCGATGACGCCGCCGGGTGCTTCCTCCACGTGCGTGACGCGCTGATAACGCTGGTCTTCGAGAATCATGTCGGCTGCCTTCTCGGCGATCATGATGACGGGCGCATTCGTGTTGCCTGATACGAGCTCCGGCATGATCGACGCATCCACCACGCGCAGCCGGCCCATGCCGCGCACCTTCAGACGTTCGTCCACTACCGCCTGCGCGTCGCTGCCCATCTTGCAGGTGCCCGCCGGGTGATAGATGGACTGGCTGAACTTGCGCGCGACTTCGAGCAGGTCGGCATCGGTCTGATAGGCCGCGCCGGGGATGAATTCCGACACGATATGTTTGGCAAGCGCAGGCGCGGCGGCGATCCGGCGCGCCACCTTGATGCCGCCGATGACCACCGGATGATCGCGTTCGTCAGACAGGTAGTTGGCATGGATGGCCGGATATTGCAGCGGATCGTTCGAACGGATCTCGACGCTGCCTCGGCTAAAAGGCCGCAACTGACACACCGACGACGTGAACGCGGAGAACGGATGCGCGCCTTCGCCGGGTTTGTCGGCGGAAAGCGGCTGCATGTGGAACTGGATGTCGGGACGCGTGAGATCGGGCGACGTGCGCGTGAAGATCACGACCTGACTGGCTGCGAGCGTCAGCGGACCGGTGCGCGAGATCGCATATTGCAGACCGATGAGCGCTTTCTTCAGCGGGTTGTTGACTTCGTCGTTCAGGGTGCGCTCGCGGGTCTTGAAGACGAGCCGCACTTGCAGATGATCCTGCAGGTTCCGGCCCACGCCCGGCAGCGCATGACGTACCTGTACGCCGGCGCGGTCCAGGACATCGGCGGGACCGACGCCCGAGTTCTGCAGGATCTGCGGCGTACCGATGGCCCCGGCCGCGAGGATCACCTCGACGCGCGCGCGTACCGTCTTCACTGCGCCCTCATGCATATATTCGATGCCGACCGCCTCGCGGCCTTTGAAGAGCACCTTGCGGGTTTGCGCCCGCGTCTGGACGATCAGGTTCCGCCGGTCGCGCACGGGCTTGAGAAAGCCTTTCGCCGTGCTCCAGCGCAAGCCCTTGTAGGCCGTCTGCTGGAAGTAGCCGACGCCTTCCTGAGTGGCGCCGTTGTAGTCGTCGTTGAAGGGGATGCCTGTCTCTTGCGCCGCCGCGATGAAGTGATCGGCGATAGGACGGCGCAGGCGCAGGTCCGAGACCTTCAGCGGGCCGCCCACGCCGTGATATTCGTTCGCGCCGTGCTCCTGATCTTCCGATTTCCTGAAGTAGGGCAGGACGTCGCGATAGCTCCAGCCTGCGTTGCCGAGCTCCGCCCAGCGGTCATAGTCCTCGCGCTGGCCGCGCACATACAGCAGGCCGTTCAGCGAACTGCAGCCGCCCAGCACCTTGCCGCGCGGCCAGTCGATGCTGCGCCCGGCAACCGCCTGGTCCGGCTCGGTGCGGTAGCACCAGTCCAGTTCGGGGTTGTGCATCGTCTTGAAGTAGCCGACGGGAATATGAATCCACGGATTCGCATCGGGTCCGCCGGCTTCGAGCAACAGCACGGTGTTGGACGGATCGGCGCTCAGGCGATTGGCGAGGACGCAGCCTGCCGAGCCCGCTCCGACAATGACGTAATCGACTTCCTGCTGCATGAGACTTGTCTCCTGGAGTCTTCTTCTGGAACGAAGCGTTTCGTTTCCTGTACGTTCAATGTGGAAGAAGCTGCGGGCGATGCCAAGAGAAAAGCGCGCGAGAACGCGAAAGTGAAACGGAAAGTGCCAAATCCGATTCAAAAAAATGAGGCTCTTCGGGTTCTCGCGGAGCCGTTTTTTAATGCCTGGAATTCCGAAAAAAAACGCTGATGCGGCGCATCAGAAAGTAGCGGACAGCTCGCTTGCTGCTTCCCGCAGACGCGGCACGAAAGTGAGTGCGCGCGCCAGGCTCATGCGCGACACGGGTCCATGCACCGCGATCGCGGCGATGCTCTTGCCGCGCGAATCGAGCACCGGCACGGCCACGCAGGCGATGCCCGGCACGAACTCCTCGTTATCCACGGCAATGCCTTTATGGGCGATGCGATCCAGTTCGGCTTCGAGCAGATTGGGTTCGTCGAGGGTGTTGGGCGTGAAGCGTTCCAGCCGCATCGCGCGAATGAGCGCGGCGCGTTCTTCACGCGGCATCGTGGCGAGCAGCAGCTTGCCGCTCGCGCTGCAATGCGCGGGCACATGTGAGCCGGGCTTGAGTTCGAGCCGCAGCGCCCAGGTGGACTCGCAGCGGTCGAGATAGAGCACTTCCGTGTCGTGCAGCATGCTCAGGTTGCAGGTCTCGCCGAGATCGGCGACGAGACGTTGGAGGATCGCGTGACGCTGGCGGCGCGCGCCGCTGTGCATCATCACATCGACGCCCAGTTGTTCGAGCCGCGGCCCGACCACATACGCGTTCTTCTGGCCCGGCTCGCGCGCAACGAAGCCGCCCGCTTCCAGCGATTGCAACATGCGGTGCAGCGAAGCCTTGGGTTGGTCGAGCGCATTCGCCAGGTCCGCAAGCGACAGCGCGCCGCGTGCGGCGACGAGATGTTCGAGCACGCTGAAGGCGCGCAGCGTCGGCGTCTCGGCGCGCGCGTGGGGGTGGGTGTCGTTGAGCGCGGCGCTCTCCGCCGCTTCAGTCAGGCCGGGCGTGGCGGTGTCGACTCGGATATCCATGCGGCCTCACGTCGTCGCGTGCCGCGCGGCCTGCGCCTGCACGCAGGTGACCGCGATCACGTAATAGATGTCGTCGGCGCTGCAGCCGCGCGAGAGGTCGTTGGCGGGTTTCGCAAGCCCTTGCAGCAGCGGACCGATGGCCCTCGCGCCGCCAATCCGTTCAGCCAGCTTGTAGCCGATGTTGCCCGCTTCGAGGCTCGGGAAGATCAGCGTGTTCGCATGTCCCTCGACGCGCGAGTGGTGCACCTTGCGCATGGCGATCTCGGCGACGATCGCGGCATCGAGCTGCACGTCGCCGTCGATGGCGAGGCCGGGGCGCGCTTCCTGCACACGCCGGGTCGCCTCGATGACCTTGTCCACGGCCGCATGATGCGCGCTGCCGCTGGTGGAGAACGACAACATCGCGACGCGCGGGTCTTCCATCAGCAGGCTGCGCGCGCTGTCGGCGGCGGCCATGGCGATTTCGGCGAGCTGCCCGGCGTCCGGCTGCACGACGAGCGCGCAGTCCGAGAAGATCAGGCCGCCTTTCATCGTATGGAAGGGCTCGCACAGCATCATCAGGAAGAAGCTCGACACGAGCTTGAAGGAAGGCCGCACGCCGATGATCTGGATGGCATTGCGCACCACGTCGGCGGTCGTGTTGACCGCGCCCGCCACGGAGCCGTCCGCTTCGCCCAGCCGTACCATCAGGTTGGCGAAGCACAGCGGATCGAGCACGGCGGCGCGCGCCGCATCGGCCGTCATGCCTTTCTTTTCGCGCAAGGCGAACAACGTTTCAGCAAAGCGCTGCGTCAGTGGCGATTCGCGCGGATCGATCAACTCGATGCCGTCGAGATCGAGGTTCGCTTCATCGGCGACCTGATGCGCACGCGATCTCGCACCGACCAGCACGATGCGCGCGATGCCTTCCCGATGCGCGCGCTGCGCGGCCTGCAACACGCGCGGGTCCTCGGCTTCGGAGAGCACGATGCGCATCGGCAGGTCGCGAGCCTGATCGATGATGCGATGCATGGCTTTCATGGGGGCGCTCGGTGAGATGCAAAGGAAAAACGCCGCCCCGTGGGCGCGGAGCGGCGTGACGCGGGACTTAGACGTAGTCCTTGTACTTGTCGAGCATGCGCACCGGCTTGGAGAGCGCGTCGCGACGGAACGGGTCGCCGAGTTCACGCGTACACATGATCTCGATGATCGTCGTCTTGCCGTGATTCATCTGCAGATCGATAGCCTTCTTGAGCGCCGGGCCCACATCCTCCAGCTTGTCGACGACGATGCCTTCCGCGCCCATCGCCTTCGCGATCTCGGCGAAGCTCTGGTTGTCGAGCTCGCCCGCGACGAAGCGGCGGTTGTAGAAGTCCACCTGATTCTTCTTCTCCGCGCCCCACTGGCGGTTATGGAACACCACGGCCGTCACCGGAATGTTATGGCGCACGCAGGTCATGGTTTCCATCAGGCTCATGCCCCATGCGCCATCGCCTGCATACGACACGGCCGGACGATGCGGCGCCGCAACCTTCGCACCGATGATCGTGGGGAACGCATAACCGCAGTTGCCCCAGCTCATCGCCGCGAAGAAGCTGCGCGGCTGATTGAAGCGCAGATAGCTGTTGGCCACCGAGTTGATGTTGCCGATGTCGGTCGAGACCATCACGTCATCCGGCATCGCCTTCTCGAGTTCGCGCAGCACCTGGCGCGGATGCAGGAACTGGCCGCCGCTGAACGGCTTCTCGCCCTTCTGCTCCTCGATCATGTCGAGGCTGTAGGCGTCGCGTTCATGGGTCCACTCGTCGAGTTCCTTCTCCCAGGCGGCCTTTTCATCGGCGATGGTCTTCGCGCGGGCTTCCTTCGTCGCGTCCGAGGCGAGCTTGCGGTCCGCGAGGCGCTGCGTGAGCGCGATGGCGCTGGCCTTGGCATCGCCGCAGATGCCGACCGAAATCTTCTTCACGAGGCCGAGCATCTTGTGGTCCGCATCGATCTGGATGACCTTCGCTTCCTTCGGCCAGTAATCGAGACCGTGCTGCGGCAGCGTGCCGAACGGTCCCAGTCGCGAGCCCAGCGCGATCACGACATCGGCCTGGCTCAGCAGCTTCATCGCGGCCTTCGATCCTTGATAGCCGAGCGGGCCGCACCACAGCGGATGCTTCGCGGGGAACGAGTCGTTGTGCAGGTAGCTGTTCACCACCGGTGCGCCGAGGCGTTCCGCGAGCGCCTTGCATTCCTCGATGGCGTCGGACATCACCACGCCGCCGCCCGAGATGATGACCGGGAACTTGGCTTCGGCGAGCAGATCCGCCGCTTCGTTGAGGCTCTGGTCGCCGCCGGGACCGCGATCGAGGCGCTGCGGCTTCGGAATCTCGACCTTGACCTCGCCATAGAAGTAGTCACGCGGAATGTTGAGCTGGGTCGGTCCCATCTCGGACATCGCGCGATCGAAGCAGCGCGCGGTGTATTCGGCCATGCGTGCCGGATGCGTCACGTGGCCCTGGTACTTGGTGAATTCCTGGAACATCGGCAGTTGCTTGGCTTCCTGGAAGCCGCCGAGACCGATACCCATCGTTCCGGCTTCCGGCGTAACGATCACGACCGGGCTGTGCGCCCAGTAGGCCGCCGCGATGGCCGTCACGCAGTTGCTGATGCCCGGCCCGTTCTGGCCGATCACGACGCCGTGGCGGCCCGACACGCGGGAATAGCCATCGGCCATGTGACCGGCGCCTTGCTCGTGCACGACCGGAATCAGGCGGATGCCGGCCGGCGCGAAGATGTCCATCGCGTCCATGAAGGCCGATCCCATGATGCCGAACATTTCCGTCACGCCGTTGGCAGCGAGCGTTTCGACGAAGGCTTCCGAGGGGGTCATCGCCTGCGGACCGCTCGGGGCCGCGGTTGCTGCGGCGGTGGTCTTGGAAGGACGGGCTTGGTCGTGCTCGCTCATGAGATGTCTCCGAATGAAAAACGGAACGTTTGGTTCCGGAATGTGTATCGTGGAGACATCGTAGGACTGGTCGATCAGGACGTCAACCGGTTTTTCAAATAAATGGAATGAGTCGTCTCTAAAAAAATTTTAACGCGTTGCGACGAATAAATGCATCCGGCGCCGCGCGCGTTGTGCGGCGGGGATCTGCAGGGCGCGGAATCGGCTAGCGCGCAGCCTGGCGCTGCCGCGCCATGAGCGTCAGACCTTCGGACGTATCGATCAGCGTCGCCAGCTTCTTGGCCGTCACGCGGAGTTGCGGCACGGCTTTCAGCAGATCGTTGAGATTGGCGCGCGCGGTCGGCGCATGGGCGGCGAGGCACGCCAATACGCGACCCGTGGCAGCGTCCGTGATGGGCACCGCCACGGCCACCATGCCAAGCACGAATTCCTCGTTGTCGATACCGAGGCCCCGCGCGGCGAGCCGGTCGAGTTCGGCCTCGAGCAACGCCGGGTCCGTGAGCGTGCGATGCGTTCTTCGTGTCAGCGTGAGGCGGCTGAGTATCTGGCGGCGTTCGGCAAGCGTCATGTGCGACAGGAACAGCTTGCCGCTGGCCGTGCAATGCAGCGGCACGCGCATGCCGGCCTGCATGTGCAGACGCAGCGGCTCGGGCGTTTCGACGCGCTCGATATAGAGCACGGTATCCCCGTCCAGCGCGGTGAGGTTGCAACTCTCGCCGATCACGTCGACGAGCGAGCGCAGCAGCGAACGGCACCCGCGCGTGAACGAGTTGTTGGCGAGCGTCGCCAATGCGAGCTGGGCGGCGCGCGGACCGAGCGCGATGCCGCGGTCGGTGCCGCGCGAATCGGGCATGTGGGTCACGTAGCCCTGCGATTCCAGCGCCTCGACGAGGCGCAGCAGCGTGGCTTTGGGAATCCGCACGCGGGCGGCAAGCTGGGACAGCGTGTATGGCTGGCCAGCGGAGGCGAGTTGTTCGAGCACCGCAAGCGGACGAAGCGTCCGTGCTTCGTCGCCGGCGAGGTCGGCGGGATCGAGATGAGTGACGTCGCGCATGAACCGGAATCGGAACGAATGGTTTCGGATTACGGGTACTCTACGCGGGTTCCGGCGTCGCGCGCTACATTTTTCGGAACGTATGGTTGCGTTTTTATTTTGAACTTCGACGCTATCAGAACGTCTTCTTCAGGTCCTCGGCGGCTTCCTTCAGGCGCGGCAGCATCTCCAGCACACGCGAAAGCGGCGAGCGCGAGACCGGCGCATGGACCGCGATAGCCGCGATACACGAGCCATATGTGTCGACGATGGGCGCCGCCGCGCACACGATGCCCTGCACGAATTCCTCGTTGTCGATTGCGACGCCCTTCCTTGCGGTGCGATCGAGTTCCGCTTCGAGCATCTCGGTATCCGTGATGGTGTTGGCCGTGAAGCGCTCGAGTTTCATCGCACGCACCAGCGCGTTGCGCTCCTCGCGCGGCAGCATGGCGAGCAGCAGCTTGCCGCTGGCGCTGCACCACACCGGCACGTGCGATCCCGGCCTGAGGTCCAGCCGCAGCGGCCAGGGGGCCTCGACGCGGTCCAGATACAGCACCTCGTTCTCGTGCAGCATCGTGAGATTGCAGGTTTCGCCGAGATCGGCAACGAGCCGCGTGAGAATGGCGTGGCGCAGCCGCCGTGCGCCCGCGTGCGTCATCACGCTCAGACCCAGCTGCGCCAGACGCGGGCCCACGACATAGGCATTGCGGTCGCCCGGCTCGCGGATCACCAGACCGCCCGCCTCCAGCGAAGCCAGCATGCGATGCAGCGAAGGCTTGGGCATGCCCATGTCCTCGGCCATGTCCGTGAGCGACACGGGATTGCCCGCCTGCACGAGATATTCGAGCAGCGCGAAGGCGCGCAGCGTAGGCGTGTCGGGCTTGTCCATCGGCGTTTTCCGTTTGATTTCGTTCGACATTATTGTAAATGGGGCCTCAGTCCCGCCGCCATCGGCCGAATGTCTACAAATAAACGAAATGATTTGTTCCGAAAAACAATTACAGCTAAGATGGTCGCTCGAAAACGGCGGCAAGCACGGAGGCAGGCATCATGATGCGCGACACGTGGATGGAAGAACCGGATCAGCGCGTGCCGGTGCGCGCGCTGTTCGGCATCGATTCGGACCTGCGGGTGCCCGCGTTCAGCGGCCGTGATCCGCATGTTCCGGAAATCGATCATGCGTACCGGTTCAATCCCGAGGTCACGCTTGCGATTCTTGCGGGATTCGCGTTCAACCGGCGCGTGATGGTGCAAGGCCTGCACGGCACGGGCAAGTCCACGCATATCGAACAAGTCGCGGCGCGCCTCAACTGGCCGTGCATGCGCGTCAATCTCGACGGTCACGTAAGCCGGCTCGATCTGGTCGGCAAGGATGCAATCGTGGTCCGCGATGACGTGCAGGTCACCGAGTTTCAGGAAGGCATCGTGCCCTGGGCGTTGCAGCGGCCCGTGGCGCTGGTCTTCGACGAATACGACGCGGGCCGTCCCGACGTGATGTTCGTGATCCAGCGAATTCTGGAACGCGAGGGCAGCTTCACGCTGCTCGATCAGAATCGCGTGATCCAGCCGCATCCTTTTTTTCGTCTGTTCGCGACAACGAATACCGTGGGTCTCGGAAACCTGAACGGGATGTATCACGGCACCCAGATGCTCAACCATGCGCAGATCGACCGCTGGAACGTGGTCGCGACGCTCGACTATCTGTCGCGCGAGGAAGAAACGCGCATCGTGCTCGCGCGCGTGCCGCAACTCGAAAATGACCGTGGGCGCGCGCTCGTCGCATCGATGGTGAGCATGGCGGGGCTGACGCGGCGCGGCTTCCAGGCCGGCGACCTGTCCACGCTGATGTCGCCGCGCACCGTCATCAACTGGGCGGAGAACTGCGAGCTGTTTCACGACGTGAAGCTCGCGTTGCGTCTCACTTTCCTGAACAAATGCGACGAAGCGGAACGGCCGGTTGTCGCGGAATATTTTCAGCGCGCGTTCGGCGAGGAACTGGAAACGCCGTCGCAGTGGCACGACGAGCGCAGCAAATGAACGCCGTGCGAAACGACGCTCGCGAACTTGCGCGGCGCGACGCGCTGTGCGCGGCGACCGTGCGCGCGCTGACCGGCGACGGCATGCTGCACTATCGCGGCGGACGTCTGTTCAGGCATCTGCGGCCGGTGGCGCTGCACGCACCGCATCTGCGTGGCGAAGGCAGGGAAGCGGACGATCTCGATTCCACGCGCGGCGCGGCGGATGCATCGGCGCTGCGCATCGTGTATTCGGATGCGGCGTTGCACGACAGCCTCGCACCGGAAGAACCGGTCGCCCGCATGGTCTTCGACCTGCTCGAACAACTGCGCTGTGAAGCGCGCGTGCCGGACGGCATGGCGGGCGTGCGGCGCAACGTGCGGCATCGCTTCGAAACGTGGTCGCTGGCGTGCTACAAGGGCGGCTTGCTGGACAGCGATATCGGTCTGCTGATCTATACGGTCGCGCAAATTGCCGAGTCGCGTCTCTCAGGCCAAGCGGTGGTCGAACAGACCGAAGGGCTGATAGAGGCGACGCGTGCGGCGCTCGCGCCCCTGCTCGGCGTGGCATTGGCGGGATTGCGGCGTGACTGCGCCGATCAGCGCGCCTATGCGAACCATGCGCTTGCCATTGCGAACCGCATCGGCGAGATGGTGCGCGACGTGCGTCACGCCTTCGTCGAGAATCACGCTTCAACCGACGACACCGAGGAAGACGCCGCGCGCACGATGCTCGGCACCTGGTTCGACATCGACGACGAAGAGGGCGAGGCGGAACGGCTCGCGCTGGCCGCGAGCGGCGCCAGCAGCGCGCGCGATGCGTCGGGCGACGGCTATCGCATCTTCACGACGCGTTACGACAAGACCATCCATCCCGCCGCGCTGATCCGCGCCGCGTTGCTGCGCGAATACCGCGAGCGTCTCGACGACCTCATCGCCGCACGCCACATCAACGTTGCACGCCTCGCGCGCATGTTGCAGGCGGCCGTTGCCGTGCCGCATCGCGACGGCTGGTCGTTCGGCGAAGAGGAAGGGCGCATCGACGGAAGGCGTCTGGCGCAGGTGATCGCGTCACCGGCTGAGCGACGCGTGTTCAGGCGCGAACGCGACACGCCCACGGCGGATTGCGCGGTGAGCTTCCTGATCGACTGCTCGGGTTCGATGAAGGCGAGTATCGAACCGGTCGCGGTGATGATCGACGTGCTCGTGCGTGCGCTCGGCATGGCAGGCGTCACCACTGAAGTGCTGGGCTTCACCACGGGCGCATGGAACGGCGGGCGCGCGAAGCTGGACTGGCTGGCGCAAGGACGTCCACCCACGCCGGGACGGCTCAACGAAGCGTGCCACATGATCTTCAAGGAAGCCGATGCGGGATGGCGTGCCGCGCGCGGTGACATCGCCGCGCTGTTCAAGGCGGATCTGTTTCGCGAAGGCATCGACGGAGAAGCGGTGGACTGGGCGTGCGGGCGCTTGCTCGCGCGTAACGAGCCGCGGCGCATCCTGGTCGTCGTGTCGGATGGCAGCCCGATGGACAGCGCGACCGCGCAAGCGAACGACGCCCACTATCTCGACCAGCACCTGCGCGAAGTGGTCGAGCGTCATGAGGCGTTTCAGGGTGTGGAGGTGCTGGGGCTCGGTGTCGGACTCGATCTGAGCCCGTACTATCGGCACAGCTTCGGCGTGGATCTATCCGTGCCGCCCGACATGACACTCTTCGCGAAGCTCGCAGGCTGGCTCGGCGCGCGCCGCAGGAGCAGCAGCTAGCGCGCGCTGTATGTCATTGTCGTCGATCATGCCGATGAAGACGATCGCCGTATGCGGAACGTCGCGGCATGGCGTGGCATGCCAGCGCGCGCCGACGACATGAAGCTCGATGCACGAGCCGTCGTCGAGGCGGGCGAAGCCCTTGGCGCGCAATAGCTTGTTTGAGAAAGACAGGCACGCGGCCTTGAGCTTGCGCTTGTCGAAGCGCTCGTTCGAACGGAAGGTCACGTTCCGCAAGCCAGCCGGAAGTTGATGCAGCGGCACGATGGATCGCGAAAGTCCAAGCGGAGCCGACGCCGCCGTATCGCTGAAAAACAGCGTGCCCGGTACCTTGCCCTGATCGCCGTCGAACACGATGCGCGTGTGCGCTATCTCCTGCACCCGTGCTCGCGCTCGTCGCGCGTTATCATCGTCGAGCAGATCGGTCTTGGTCAGCACGATGGCCGTCGCCGTCTCGATCTGCCGCCGCGCCATCTCGCCCACATACGCATTGGCCAGCGTTTCATCGATACGCTGCGCATCCACGGCCACCACGATGCCTTGCAGACGAAACGCACGATCCAGCATGCCGACCTGCGCGATGCGCAACGGGTCCGACACGCCGCTCGCTTCGATCACGAGCAGATCAGGCCGCGTCTCGCGCGCGCTGATCTCGATCAAGGTCTCCATCAGCTTGCCGCCGATCGAACAGCATATGCAGCCGTTCTCCAGTCCGATGACGTCGTCGCTGCGCTCGCGGATCAAAGCGGCGTCGATATTGATCGCGCCGAAATCGTTGACCAGCACCGTGACGCGGCGGCCTTCGGTGTTGGTCAGCAGCGCGTTGATCATCGTGGTCTTGCCCGCGCCGAGATAGCCGCCGATGACGGCCAGCGGAATGGGCGGCTTCATGCCGGCGCCTCGAACACACGTCCGCCGAGAATCGTGCCCCACACACGCAACTGACCGAGACGTTCGGCAGGCACCTCGTGCGGATCTTCATCGAGCACCGCGAAGTCCGCGAACTTGCCCACCTCGATGCTGCCGATCGCATCATCCATGCCGATGGTATGCGCCGCGCTGAGCGTGATCGCGCGCAACGCGTCAGGCACGCTCAAGCATTCCGTCTCGCCCAGCACGCGGCCCGAGGCGGTCTTGCGCTGCACTGCGCACCACGCCGTGAAGAGCGGGTTGAGCTGCGTGATCGGGGCATCTGAATGCATGCCGAACGTGATGCCGAGCGATTGAGCCGTGGCGGCCGCGTTCATGCGGTTCGCACGATCGGCGCCCATGGTCTGCGCGTAATGCGCGTCGCCCCAGTAGTAGATATGGTTCGAGAAAAAATTCACGCACATGCCGAGACGCGCGGCGCGCGCGAGTTGCCGCGCATCGGCCATCTGGCAATGCTGCAGCGTATGCCGATGATCCGGGCGCGGATGCCGCGCGAGAATGGTCTCGATGGCATCGAGCACGAGCTCGGTGGCCTCGTCGCCGTTCGTGTGGATATGCAGTTGCAGGCCGGCGAGATGATAGGGCAGGAAGGTCTCGACAAACTGCTCGGGCGGAATCAGCCACAGGCCGTTGGCATGGCCGTTCACATAACCCGGCCAGCGCAGGCGCGCGGTATAGCCTTGTATCGAACCATCGACGATGAATTTCACCGGCCCGAAACGCAGCTTGTCCGCATTGAGCCTGATCGCTTCGAGCACACGGTCCGGGCCGCCTTCCGGATTACGCTGCGGACCGAACGCGGGCACCAGGCGGATCGGGAAGCGCGCGTCGCGCGTCACTTCGACGAGATTGCGCATGCCCGTGTCGGAGAGGTCGTTGAGCAGGTCGGTGGCGGTGGTCACGCCCGCGAGCTGCGCGACCTTGCCGAAGGCGCGGATCGCTTCAGGATTGTCGCTCGCGGAGATCGAGAGCTTCGGCCCGATCACGCGATACACCGGGAACATGGCCGCGAACTCCTGCAGTTCGCCGGTCGGTCGGCCTTCGCCGTCCTTCACGATGCCGTCGACATCGGTGTCTTCGTCGATGCCCGCGAGTGCGAGCATCGGCGAATTCACGTTCATCAGATGCACGCTTGCATGCAGGACAGCGACGGGCCGCGTGGCCGATACCCTGTCGAGCTGCGTCACGGTCAGCCGCTTGCTGCCGAAGAAGATCGGATCGAAGCCCCAGGCGAGCAGCGGCGCGTCCGTGCTGTCCAGCGCGCGCTCCGCTTCCTGCAAGCGCGCGATCACCGCATCGAGCGATTGCAGGCCCGGCCAGCGCGTGCCGTCGGGACCGCGCCGCTCGTAGTAGCCGACATAGACAGCGCTCCACATCGCGCCTTCCATCAGGTGCGAATGGCCTTCGACGAGACCTGGCATGAGCACCTTGTCGGCGAAGGTCGTGTCGGGTTCGGCGTCGGTCCACTGGCGGATCTCGTCCAGCGTGCCGACCGAGAGAATCCTGCCCTCGCGGATCGCAACGTGCGTCGCGACCGGCTGGCGCGGATTCATGGTCAGGATCTTGCGGGCGGCGAACACCTTCACCGCCTGGCTATCGATTGAGTTTTGGGTCATGAGTCGTTCGAGTGGATCAGATCGGCGTGGACGTGCTTGCGGCCTGCGCTCGGATTCGCGAGGAACACGACCAGCACGTTGACGGCCAGGCAGATGAGGCCGAGATTCAGGCCCGCGATATCGACATGCAGCACATACAGGACGACCGCGAGCACCTGTCCCACGAGCATGCCTGACGCAATCGCGCGCGCGCCGACCCGCAGGCCGAAGATGATCGCGATCACGCCGGGAAAGAACTGCGTGACGCCGTAGTAGGTCATGTTGATCAGCGTGAGCATCAGGTTCGGCGTTGCGAGCGTCATGCCGATGGACAGCAGCAGATACAAACCGATCACCACCTTGGCGCTCGCCTTCTGGCGCGTCTCGGGCATGTTGGGCAGCAGATTGCGCGTGACCACCGGGCCGATGGCGAGACAGATGCCCGCGAGCACGAGCAGGCCCGACAGAGAAGCGCCCGCCGCAACCAGTCCGACGAGCCACGACGGCAGCAGATGCACGACCGCGGTGAAGAACGCTTCGTTCGGCGAGCCGAGCGGCACGTTCTGCGCAATCGCGTAGTACGACGCCACCACGAGAAACGGGTACATCAGCATGTACAGGGGCATGACCACTTGCGAGCGGCGAATGGTGTTGCTGCTCTTCGCGGTGAAGAAGTTCTGAATCGCGAAGGGCATGACATAGAAGCCGAGCGACTGGAACAGCATGGTGCTCATGGAGAAGGTCAGCTGATGCGCGTTCATCGCATTCGACACATGCTGGCTGGCGGCCCTGAACACGGGTTCGACGCCGGCTTCCCATGCCACGGCCAGACCCGTGATGACGATGGCGGCCACCATCAGCAGGTCTTTGAGAATCGCAATGTACGCCGACGCCCGCACGCCCGCGATGGCGATGTACGTGAACGCGAGCAGCGCCGAGATCATGATGAGAAAGACCGGGTTCAGGTTCCATCCCAGCCCTTTCAATGCCGCGACGAGACCCGTGAATTGCAGCTGTCCCCAGGGCAGCAGGAACACGAGCGATGAAACGGCGACGATCAGTTCGAGCGCACGGCTGCTGAAGTGGCCCTTGAAGAGATCGGGCAGCGTGATGGCGTTGTGGCGCTGGCCCGCTTCCCAGATCTTCGGGCCGATGAAATAGCCGATCGGGTAGGCAAGCAGGATGTAGCCCAGAAACCAGACGCCATAAGTCGGTCCCTTGGCGTAGATGCCGCCGGGAAAGCCCACCATCGTGCCGATGCTGTAGATCTCGCCCGCAGCGAGAAAGAACACCAGCCACGCGCCGAACTGCCGTGACGCGACGAAGAAGTCATGCACGCTTTGCCCGCCGCGTCCCTTGCCTGCACGCAAGGCGAGCCAGATGGAGAGCGCGATGAAGCCGAGAAATACGGTGGAAGCCATGTCGGTTTTCTCCTTATGCGCCGCGCGCTTCGCGCCGTTCCGTTTTTTTGTCGAACAGGACCCAGCATAGTTGCAGGCAGACCGAGGTGGCTATGAACCAGCCGAAAATCCACGCATAAATAAACGGAATGCCGAACACATAAATATCGTTCGATGCCGCCCACGGCAGCATGCCGATCACGCCGACAAACGGCAAACCGAGTCCGATCAAGACTTTGAGCATGGTCCACTCCGTATGATCATTGGCCCGCGCAGGGCTTGCATCGCGCGGAAGAGAAAGGAATTCGGTGCAGTATGACCAGACAAAAATGGCTGGCCGTAGTGCCAGAGCAGGGCAATCGCTAGGTCCAGCAAGCCCGCTGTCCGGCCCGTCCCCTGGCACCAACGAAGGTTTTTGGCTGGCACTAAGCCGCGCACGGGGTTCGGGGCAACATGAAGCCACTTTCCAAGGAGTTATCGGTGGCTACTCTCGAATTCGTTGCGCCGGCCCAGGGTGGCGCGTGCGCCCCATACGATCCACTCTACGACCCGCTCGTCTCGCCGATGAAGCGCGAGGCCATGGACTATGCGCCCACCTACTGGGTCGCCACGGCGGGCACGCCGCCCGAGGACGACGGACCCTTGCCCGGCGATGCAGACGTGGACGTGCTGATCGTCGGCGCCGGCTTCACCGGACTGTCCACGGCGCTGTTCCTTGCGCGTGAGCATGGCATCCGCGCCACCGTCGTCGATGCGAACCGCACCGCGTGGGGCTGCACGAGCCGCAATGGCGGGCAAGGCCAGAACGCGAGCGGGCGGCTCTACCGTTCGCAGTGGATCGAGCGCTGGGGCAAGCAGACAGCGCTGAAGCTCGATGCGGAGATCCGCGAAGGCTTCGACACCTTCCGCAAGCTGGTGAGCGAATTCGCGTGCGATCCGCAGCCGGGCGGCCATCTGTATATCGCGCATCGCGAGCGCAAGCTGGAGTTTCTCAGCAACGAATGCAAGGTGATGCGCGATGTCTTCGGCTACGACGCACGCATGCTCAACGCACAGGAAGTGGCGCAATCCTACGTCGACGACCAGGAAAGCTGCGGTGCGCTGCATGAACCGGACGGCATCGGCGTGCATCCGCTCAAACTGGCGTTCGGTTACCTGCGCATGGCGCGCTCGCTGGGCGTGAAGGTGCATCCGGGCACGCCGGTGCTGGATGTTCAAACGATTCGCGGCGTGCATCACGTGCGCACGCCGCGCGGTGTGATCCGCGCCAAGGCCGTGGCGTTCGCGACCGGCGGCTATACGCGCAACGACATGCATCGCGCGTTGAACGCGAAGATCATGCCGATCCTGTCGAACTCGCTGGTCACGCGCCCGCTGACGAGGCAGGAACTCGAGGCAACCCGCTTCAGGACGCGCGAAGTCATCACCGATACCCGCACCCTGCGCTTCTACTACCGTCTGTTGCCGGACGACCGTTTGCAGATCGGCAGCCGCAGCGCCATCACCGGCGCCGACGCCGCCAATCCCCGGCACATGGAGGTGCTCGTGGAAGGGCTGCATCGCAAGTTTCCGGCCTTGCGCGGCATACGTGTCGATTATTCGTGGTGGGGCTGGGTGGACGTGAGCCACGACATGATGCCGCGCGTCGCGCAGCCCGATCCGCAGCAGAGCCTGTTCTATGCGGTCGGCTATGGCGGCAACGGCGTGTCGTTCTCGGCGCACGCGGGCCGCCGCCTCGCGGAGCGCGTGGCCGGCAAGTGGCAGCACAGCCGCGATTCCCTGCCGATCTACGAATCCGCGCTCGAATACCCGAACGTGCTGAACATGGTGCGCTGGAAGGGCTTTGCGCCGTTCCGCCGGGTCGGGCAACGCTTTCTGTATCACAAGTACCTGGCGCAGGACGAGAAGCGCTAACCCTTTCGAACCTATGGACAAGAGCGATACATGAGCACTGAGACGAATCACGACTATCTTCGCCTGCTGGAGACCTTCAACGATGCCTGGAACCGCCACGACATCGACGCGCTGATGGACTGCATGGCCGAGCGCTGCGAGTTTCACGGCGTGGCCGGCCCCGACGTGCTGGGCCGCACCTTCAGCGGTCGCGACGAAGTGCGCAAGGGCTTCACGCTCGCCTGGGAAACCTGCCCCGATGCCTCGTGGAAGGAAGGCGAGCATATCGTCAGCGGCGAGCGCGGCGTGTCGGAATCGACGTTTCGCGGCACGAAGGCGGACGGCTCGCGCATCGAGGCGCGCATGGTGGATGTCTTCACCTTCAGCGGCGGCAAGATCGCGGTCAAGAACGCTTTCCGCAAGGACCGCCCCGCCCTCTGACGCATGAGGGAAACCGGCATCGCGTGACGCAGGGAAACGCCTCGACCGTCCGGCAACGTATCGGCCGGCGAGGCGGGATTTGACTCAGGCAGAACACAGCAAATCAGGAGACGAGATGCAATCGAGCACGGACAAGGGCGATCTCAAATGTGGCCTCAAGCAGCGCCACATGACGATGATCGCGTTGGGAGGCGTCATTGGCGCCGGACTTTTCGTCGGCAGCGGCGTGGTGATCCAGCAGGCCGGACCCGCCGCGATTCTTTCTTTTCTCATCACGGGCGTGCTCGTGGTGCTCGTGATGCGCATGCTGGGCGAGATGGCCTGCGCGATGCCAGCCGTCGGCTCGTTCTATGAATACGCGCGGCTCGCCTTCAGGACGCAGCGCGGGCCCGGCAAGATGGCCGGCTTCCTTACCGGCTGGATGTACTGGTACTTCTGGGTCATCGTGATCGCGCTGGAAGCGGTGGCCGGGGCCAAGCTCGTGCAGTTCTGGATCCCCGACGTGCCCGCGTGGATCATCAGTCTCGTGCTGCTGGTCGTGCTCACGCTGACCAATCTCATCTCGGTCGGCAGCTATGGCGAGTTCGAGTTCTGGTTCTCGTCGATCAAGGTCGGCGCGATCATCGTGTTCCTGTTCCTCGGCGGCCTCTATGTGTGCGGCCTGTGGCCCGCCTCGATGCATACGACCGACGTCGCCACGACCTTCCTCGGGCACGGCGGCTTCATGCCGAAGGGTATCGGACCGGTGCTGACAGGTGCGGTGGCCGCGACAGGCTTCTACTTCGGCGCGGAGATCGTGACAATCGCAGCCGCGGAAGCGAAGGAGCCGGCCAAGGCAGTTGCGAAGGCAACCAATTCGGTCATCACGCGTGTGCTCGTGTTCTATGTGGGGTCGGTGGCGCTGGTGGTCGCGCTGGTGCCGTGGAATTCGCATCAGATGGCCACGCCCTATGTCAGCGCGCTCGAGGTCATGGGCATGCCCGCTGCCGCGAACGTGATGAACGCCATCGTGCTGACGGCGGTGCTGTCGGCGCTGAATTCGGGTCTGTACGCAGCGTCGCGCATGCTGTTCGCACTGACGCGTCATGGCGATGCGCCGCTCGGACTCGCGAAGGTCAACAAGCGCGGCGTGCCGACGCGCGCCATCCTGCTGGGCACGGTGTTCGGCTATGTATCGGTGGTGATGTCGTATGTATCGCCGGATACGGTGTTCGCGTTCCTCGTCAACTCGTATGGCACGGTCGCGATCTTCGTGTACCTGCTGATCGCGTTCTCGCAACTGCGCCTGCGCAGCCGCATGACGAGCTTCGAGGCGAACGACCTGCGCGTGCGCATGTGGGGATTTCCCTATCTCACCTGGCTCGCCATCGTCGGCATGCTCGCGATTCTCATCGCCATGGCGTTCATCCCGGATCAACGCAAGCCGCTGTGGCTCGGCGTCGTGAGTCTGGGCATCCTGATCGTCGCGTACTTCGTGTTCAAGCGCGGCCGCAACGAGGTCGAGGTGCACGCCGACGAGCACGCAGCGCAGCATCTGCAAACCGCCGAACGTTGAACCGCTTCATCCTTCCCTGAAAGTCCGCGCGGTTTCTTCAGCCGTGCGGCGCAGGTCGGGCTCGAAGGCAAGCAGTTGATCGAGCGCGACGCGTCCCACCGGCGCCTGGATCGCGATCGCGGCGCATGCGCGATTGCGGTCCAGCATCACCGGCACCGCAATCGCAACGAGCCCCTGCAGATGCTCCTGATTGTTGATGGCCAGCATGCGGCGGCGCGTCAAGGCGAGCTCACGGCGCAGCACGTCGCGGTCGGTGATGGTGCGTTCCGAGTAAGACCGTAGCGGCAGGCGCTCGATCATGCGCTCGCGCCGCTCCTTCGGCAGGAAGCTCAGCAGCAGCTTGCCGCTCGCCGAGCAATGCAGCGGTACATGTGAACCCGGCTGCAAATGCATGCGCAACGGCCAGCCCGTTTCCACGCGATCCACATACACGACGTCGTTGCCCGCGAGCATCGTCAGATTGCAGGTCTCGCCGACCCGCGTGACGAGTTGTTCGAGCAACGCATGCCGCGCCGCAGCAGGCCCTGCGTGCATCAGCACGTTGATGGCGAGCGTGCGCACCCGTGGCGAGCATTCATAGAGCCTGTCGCTGGCGCCGCGCGTGACGAGCCACGCATCCATCAGTTGCACGAGGATGCGGTGCACGGTCTGCTTCGGCAGGCCAAGCGCATCGACCAGTTCGGTCATCGATAGAGGACGGTTCGCTTCCGCCAGGGTTTCCAGCACGCGGAACGCGCGCACGGCGGCGGCATTCGATTGATTCGATGTCACGCTGTCTCCTGCTTTATATGTGTCGCTTGCGTTTTTATTTCATTGTGCGTCGAAAACATTGTTTTTCGGGACTCTGGAAAGTCCCGAAATCGACACTTTCCGACGCACGCGCCGTCGCTGCATGCGTTACTCCGGAAAACGGGACCGCGCGACGAACAGAGCTGACTAGATTGGATAGCACCTCCCATCCATCATCAGCCGAGGTTCATCGCATGAATGACATGGCAAGCGGCGCAACACTCGTGCGTTCACGCGCACACGCGCCGGACTCCACGCCGGACTCCAATCAGGCCGCGCAGCAGGCGGAAGCGGAACGCGCGGTCGGCGCGCTCGTCGAGCGGGCGCGCGCGGCGCAGCAACGCTTCGAACACGCGGGGCAGGACACGCTCGATACGGCCGTGGCCGCCGCCGCGTGGGCCATCATGGAGCCCGCGCGCAACCGGCAACTGGCGGACCTGTCCGTGCGCGACACGGGACTCGGCAACGCCGACGACAAGTTCCGCAAGAACCATCGCAAGACGCTGGGCCTGTTGCGCGACCTGCATGGCGTCGCGACGACGGGCGTGATCGCGCGGGACGAGGAACATGGCATCGTCGAGATCGCGCGCGCGGTGGGCGTGGTGGCGGCCATCACGCCCTCGACCAATCCCGGCGCGACGCCCGCCAACAAGATCATCAATGCGCTCAAGTGCGGCAACGCGATCATCGTCGCGCCTTCGCCGAAGGGTTATTCGTCGTGCGCGTTGCTGATCGGCTTCATTCACGCCGAGTTCGCCAAGGCCGGTCTCGATCCCGATCTCGTGCAGATGCTGCCGCCGCCCGCCAGCAAGGCCGCGACGGCCGCATTGATGCGCCTCGCCGATCTGGTCGTCGCCACCGGTTCGCAGGCCAATGTGCGGATGGCCTATACGAGCGGCACGCCGGCCTTCGGCGTGGGCGCAGGCAACGTGGCGTCCATCGTGACCGCGCAGGCCGATGCCGATGACGCGGCGCGCAAGATCGCCATCTCCAAGACCTTCGACAACGCGACCAGTTGCTCGTCGGAGAACAGCGTCGTGATCGAGGACGCGATTCATGCCCGCATGCTCGATGCGCTGCGCAAGCAGGGCGGCGTGTTGCTGGACGCCGCGCAGAAGGCAAGCTTGCAGGCAGTGCTGTGGCAGGACGGCAAGCTGTCGGCGCGCTGCACGGCGCGCTCCGCTGCGGCGATTGCCCGTGAAGCCGGCCTCGATGACATCGCCGCGCGCGAGCCGAGGTTCCTGATGGTCGAGGAAACCGGCTATGGGAAGGACCATCCTTTCTCGGGAGAGAAGCTCTCGCCGGTGCTGACCGTGTATCGCGCGCGTGATACCGGACACGCGATGGACATCGTGCGCGGCATCTACGGCTACATGGGTGCGGGACATTCGGTGGGCGTGCATGGCGCGGACGATGCGCTGGCCGTTCTGCTCGGCACGCAGTTGCCGGTGGCGCGCGTGATCGTGAATCAGGCGCATTGCCTTGCGACCGGCGGCAACTTCGACAACGGCCTGCCGTTCTCGCTCTCGATGGGCTGCGGCACCTGGGGCGGCAACAACTTCTCGGCGAACCTCGGCTACCGGCAATACATGAACGTGACGCGCGTCGCGTACCCGATTGCGGAACGCGTGCCGGAAGTCGACGCGTTGCTCGGCGACTACTTCCGGAGGATCGGACGATGAGCACGCTCGCTGATCGCATTGCATCTTCCGGGCACGCGCCGCTCGATGCAACGACCTTGCGCGCATTGATCGACGCGCGCGCTGAACATGCTCCCGACAAGCCGTTCCTGCTCGATGCCGAGGGCGGCAACGTACTCTCGTTCCGCGCGTTGCGTGACGACTGCCGTGCGCTCGCAACGCGGTTCGAAGCGGCGGGACTGAAGCCTGGCGATGTGGTCTCGGTGTTCATGGGCAACGGCATCCAGACCGCGCGGCTGTTGCTCGCTGCGATGTACAGCGGGCTCGTCGCCAATCCGCTGAACCTGCTGTGCCAGCCGTCGCAGGTGCGTTACATCGTCGAGCATTCGGATACCCGCCTGATCTTCGTGGCCGACGATACGCACGAGACCGTCGCGGAAGCGCTCAAGAGCGTGGCGCGCGATATCGCGGTAGTGCGCACATCGCCCGATGCAGCGGATTTGCCCGCGATACCCGTGCTTGCCTCGAGCACCATGCCGCCGCCTGGCGACGATGCCACGCAGATCGTCGCGAAAGGCGCCGACCCCGCCGACACCGCGCTGCTCATGTACACCTCGGGCACGACCGGCGCACCCAAGGGCGTGCTGCTGAGCCATCGCAGCCTGCTGGCGAACATGCGCAACATCAGCGCCGAACATCGCCTGTGCGAGGACGACCGCGTGCTCGTGTCGCTGCCGCTGTATCACATCAACGGCCTCGTCGTCGCATTGCTCACGCCGCTGCAACACGGCGGCTCGGCCGTGATGACGCCGCGCTTTTCCGCGCGCACGTTCTGGCGCGAAGCGTCGCAGCACGGCTGCACCTGGATCAACGTGGTGCCGACCATCGTCGCCTATCTGCTCAACGGCGAAAGCGCGCAAGGCTTCGATCTGTCGGCGCTCAAGTTCTGCCGCAGTGCGTCGGCGGCGCTGCCTGCCGATCATCATCGCGCGTTCGAGGCGCGCTTCGGCATCGGCGTGATCGAGACGATGGGCATGACCGAGACCGCCGCGCCCGCCTTCAGCAACCCGTATGACCCGGCGCTGCGCAGGATCGGCAGCATCGGTCTGCCGTCGGGCGGCGAGGCGAAGATCGTCGATCCCGAAGGCCGCGAATGCGCGGCCAATGAGACCGGCGAACTCGTGCTGCGCGGCGGGCAACTGATGAGCGGCTACTACAAGCGGCCCGAGGAGACCCGTAACGCCTTCACCGCCGATGGCTGGCTGCACAGCGGCGACCTCGGCTATCGCGACGAAGCCGGCTTCTTCTACATCAACGGCCGCGCGAAGGAACTGATCATCAAGGGCGGCGAGAACATCGCGCCGCGCGAGATCGACGAAGCGCTGCTGCGCCATCCGGGCGTGCTGGAAGCGGCTGCCGTGGGCGTGCCGGACCCGGCCTACGGGCAGGACATCGTCGCGTTCATCGTGCCGCATGTCGGCGCGCCTCCTCCCGATCCCGCCGATCTGCGCGAGCACTGCCTGCGCGAACTCGGCCGCTACAAGACACCGCGCGAATTCCGCTTCACCGATGCCTTGCCACGCGGCCCCTCGGGCAAGGTGCAGCGCCTGAAGCTCGTCGAGAAGCCGCCGCCGGCGGGATAAGCGGGCGCGCGCTTCACGGCAGGACTTGCACATTCCACATCAGATGGACATGGGAGACACAATGAACCAGCATCGTCAGCGCGTGAAGACGCGCCATATCATCCTCGGCGTGATGTGCCTGATGTACTTCATCTCGTACATCGACCGGGTGAACATTGCGGTAGCGGGTCCGCTGATCCGTCAGGAGATGGGATTGAGCTCCGTGCAGCTCGGACTCGTGTTCTCGGCGTTCGCGTATCCGTATGCGGTCATGCAGGTCGTCGGCGGATGGCTCGCCGACAAGTTCGGTCCGAAGCTCGTGTTGATCGTGCTCTCGCTGATCTGGGGCGCGGCCACGCTGGCGACGGGCTTCGCGGGCAGCATCGGCATGCTCGTGGTGCTGCGCCTGGCGCTCGGCATCGGCGAGGGCGGCGCGTTCCCGACCGCCACGCGCGCCTTCACGTACTGGATGCCGGTGCATGAACGGGGCTTTGCGCAAGGCATCACGCACAGCTTCTCGCGGCTGGGCGGTGCGCTCACGCCGCCGCTCGTGCTGGCCGTGGTAGCCGCGAGCGGCTGGCGCGAGGCGTTCATCCTGCTGGGCATCGCGAGCCTTGCTTGGACGGTGCTGTACTTCTTCGTGTTCACCAATTCGCCCGATGAGAATCGCCGCATCACGCCGGAGGAGACCGCGGAGATCGGCTATCGCGCGGGCGATTGTGCGCGTGCCCGAAAGAGCGTGACGCCCTGGCGCAAGCTGATTCATCGCATGTGGCTCGTGACCTTCGTCGACTTTTGCTATGGCTGGCTGCTGTGGGTCTATCTGACCTGGCTGCCGTCGTATCTCAAGGAGTCGCGCGGCTTCGACCTCAAGCATCTCGCGCTCTTCACCGCGTTGCCCTTGCTGGCGGGCGTCGTCGGCGACACGCTCGGCGGCGTCATCTCGGACCGCATCTACAAACTGACCGGCCGTCTGCGGCTCGCGCGCTGCAGCATCCTCGTGGTGGGCATGGGCGGCTCGCTGGCCTTCCTCCTGCCGATGGTCAACGCCCCCAGTCCCGTGGCCGCCGTGTGGTTCCTGACCGGCTCGTTCTTCTTCCTCGAGATCACGAATCCGGTCCTGTGGACGCTGCCGCTCGACATCGCGGGCAAGTATGCGGGTACGGCCGGCGGCATGATGAACACGGGCTTCGGCATTGCGGGGATGACTTCGCCCGTCGTGTTCGGCTATCTGATCCAGCAGACCGGCAGCTACAACGTGCCGTTCACGATCTCGGCGGCATTGCTCGGCGTGGGTGCGGTCGCGGCGCTGTTCATCGATACGAGCAAGACCGTCGAGGCCGACGAGGCGCGTGAAGCGCAACAACAGCGCGACCAGCTCGGCGTGCCGGCTTTCGCGGGCAGCGCGGGGCACTGGAACGAGTGAGTACGCGGTCCATGCGGTTCCCGGATCGAACGTAGAATGAGTGGCGCCTTGCCTGCATTGCGGCGGTGCGCCCACTCTACTTATATCGATTCGGGAGACACGACCATGCAGCGTTGCAAAGCGGTAATCCTGATCATTCCGTGTGTCGTCGCGCTCGCCGCGTGCGGCGGGTCCGACAATAATCAGCCTGCCTATTCGAATGCACCGAAGATCATCATCGACTCGGACTTCAACACGATGGGCGACGACGGCCAGCTCTTCGCGATGACCACGCAGTTGATGGGGCAGGGCAAGGTCAATCTGCTCGGCCTGTGTGTCGTGACCGGCAACGACTGGCTGTTGCAAGAAGAGGCCGATGCGCTGAAGGCCGTCGAGCGCATGGGCGTGCAGGACAAGGTAGGCGTTTATGCGGGCGCGAATTATCCGCTGCAATATGACGTCGCAAGCATTCGCGCGCAGCAGGCCGCCAATCCCAATGGCTATTTCGGCGCGTGGATGCGTCCCGAACCCACTCAGCAATCGCAACTGACCGCGCCGCCCGACGGCTTCGCAACTTCGACGAAGCTGCAAGCGCAGGCCGCCGCGGACTTCATGATCGACACCATCAAGCGTTATCCGAACCAGGTGACGATCATCGAAGTAGGGCCGCCCACCAATCTCGCGACCGCCGTGCAGAAGGCGCCGGAGATCGTGCCGCTCATCAAGCAGATCGTCTACATGGGCGGTGCGATGAACGTGCCGGGTAACGCGAACGCAGTGGGCGAACTGAACTGGTGGTTCGATCCCGTCGCAGTGCGCACGCTGTTGCAGACCACGATCCCGCAGAAGGTGATTCCGCTCGACGTCACCAATACCGTCCCGCTGACCGAGACCGTCTATAACCAGATCGTCAATCCGCCGACGGGACAGACCGCCGTGACGAAGGTATATGCCATCGAGAATGCGGGCGCGTTCGCCAACAACACCGACATCTACGACACGCTGACGATCGGATACTTTCTTGATCCCACTTATGCGACGCAGACGCAGAGCGCGTATCTCGACATCGACACGACGCCTGGAGAAGATCAGGGGCATGTGATGGTCTATCCCGATGCGCCTGCGGCCGGCGCTTCGCCGCAGAAGATCACGTATGTGACGCGCTATGACAACAACCGCTTCTTCGCGTTCTATGTCGATCTGCTCACGCGGCCGGTGCCGGTGAAGTTCCAGTGAAGTTGGTGTAGCCGGATGCATGACGGGCTGTCCGTCATGCATTTTCATGCTTGTTATGACATGTTATAGTTCAAGCTCACTGATCTCCTCAGAGCGGATCCAATGAGCTTGCAGACAACGCTGTGGCTGTTCTGTGCAGGCCTCGGCGCAAGTGCTGCAGGCGGCATGCTCGGCATGGCGAGCGGCCTGTTCATCGTGCCCATCCTGACCATGTTCTTTCACGTCGACATGCATGCGGCCATCGGCACCAGCATCGTGTCGGTCATCGCCTGTTCGTGCGGCGGCGCGGCCGCGTTCCTGCGCGGCGGGCTGACCAATGTACGGCTGGCCCTCGTGCTCGAAACCGGCACGACGCTCGGCGCGCTCTGCGGCGTGCTGCTGGCGGGCGTCGTGCCGGTATCGGCGCTGGACTTCCTGTTCGCAGGCGTGCTGCTCGTGTCGGCATGGCAGATGTTCGTGCGGCGCGAAGATCCGGCGTCGGCTACCTCCACCGCGCCTTCGCATGGGCTCGCCGCCGCGCTCGAACTGCATTCGAGCTATCCGGATCATCGGCTGCATCGCGACGTCGCTTATCGCGTGCAGCGTGTGCCGCTGGGTCTCACGTTGATGGTGGTGGCCGGGATGGTGTCGGCGTTGCTTGGGATCGGCAGCGGCATCCTCAAGATTCCCGCCATGGACAATGCGTTGCGGCTGCCCATCAAGGTTTCAACGGCCACTTCCAACTTCATGATCGGCGTAACGGCTGCCGCCAGCGGATGCGCGTACTTCCTGCGCGGGGAGATCGTCAGCGCGCTGGCCGCGCCGGTCGCGCTCGGTTCGGTGCTCGGCGCCGTGCTCGGCGCACGGGTGCTGATGAAGGTGCGCAGCGAACGCCTGCGCGTGCTGTTTCTTTCCGTGCTCGTCATCGTCGCGGGCCAGATGGTGCTGCAAGGCATGGGCATCAACCTCACGGAGCTCGCCGGATGACAAAGTCGCCCGCGCATGTTTCGCTCGACCGCCTGCTCGCCGTGTTTCTTCAGGCCGGAACGTGGATCGCGTGCGGCTTGATCGGCGCGGGTCTGGTGCTTCAGGCGTGGCCCGTGCTGTGGGCCGCGCAGGCCATGACGGCGGGCGTTGCACTGTTCGTCTTGCTTCCCGTCATGCGCGTCGCGCTGCTGCTCGCGGTGTTCGCCCGGCAGCGCAACATGCTCTACGCCGCGCTCGCCACCGCCGTGCTCGCCGTGATCGCGGCCGGCTGCGTGCTCGGCGTGCGGCTCGGTCCGCTCGCCGGCTGACGGATCGGGCGATCGAATGGCGGCACAAGCATAGGCACAACGGTTATTCTCCCTTTCGCCGGACGACGATCTCGCGCGTCACACGCGCACGCATCGCATTCCTCGGGAGAAATCGCATCATGAACGATACGACCGATGTGTTGATAGCCGGCGCCGGCCCCGTTGGCCTGCTGCTCGCCGCGGAACTGAAGCGCGACGGGCTGGATGTGTGCCTGATCGATGCGCACGAAACGCGTGCTTTCTTCGTCAAGGCGCTGGGCGTGACAGCGCGCACGCTGGAAATCTTCGAAGACCTGGGCATCGCGCGCGATGCGATCGACACGGGCGTCTGGCTCACGGGCGCCGAGACCTTCCAGGACGGCGATCCCGTGTTCAGCGCGCAGTTTCCGCGCGAAGGCATGCCCTACGGCGCACTTTCGCTGGCGCAGTTCGAAACCGAGCGCCTGCTGGAGACGGCGCTCGCGGTGCATGGCGGGCACGTCGACTATGGTGCGACGCTGGTGGACTTCACCGACTCGGGCGACGCCGTCGATGCCCGCGTGCAGATGGCGGACGGCGAGATCCGCACGGTTCGCTGCCGCTGGCTGGTGGGTTGCGACGGCGCGCGCAGCAGCGTGCGGCATCAGTTGAACGTGCCTTTCGAAGGCGATCAATACCCGCAGACCTTCATGCTCGCCGATGTCGACGTGGACTGGAATCTGCCGCGTGGACCGATGTACCGCTTCAATCTCTCCGGCAAGGTTCAGGGCACGGAAGAAGGCGCCGCGCCCCAATCCACCACGCTTGCCGCGTTGCCGGTGCGCGGGTCGAAGCGCCGCTATCGCCTGTCGATGGTGCTGCTTCCCGACGATGCCGCGCTGCACGCGTTGAACTCGGCGCCCGGGTTCGATGAAGTCGAGCGCATCATGCTGCCGATCCTGCCGCGCAACACGCGCTTGTCGTCGATGCGCTGGTCGTCGGTGTATCGCGTGAGTCATCGCATTGCACAGCACTATGCGCGGGGCCGCGTGTTCCTTGCCGGCGATGCCGCGCATATCCATCCGCCGGTCGGTGGGCAGGGCATGAACACGGGCTTGCAGGATGCGCACAATCTCGCCTGGAAGATCGGCCTGACGGCGCGCGGGATGGCTGGCCCGAAACTGCTCGACAGTTATGAAGCGGAACGGCGGCCCGTCGGGCTCGATGTGGTCGAGTCGACGAGCCGCGCCATGCATACCGTGCTCGCGCATGGCGAGATGCGGCCCGGCATGCGCGAGACGCAGTTGCTGGTGGGCTATCGCGGCAGTCCCGCTGTCGTCGACGAATGCCGGGACATGGCATCCGAACTGCCCGCGCCCGGCGACCGCGTGCCGCAAGTGGGCGGTCTGGCGCAGGCGTTCGTCGGCCAGGTGCAGCGTTTGCAGGATCACATCGGGCGTGGCCGGCATACGCTGCTCGGCTATATCGACGATGACGAGGATGGCGCGCGCGGCGCCGCGTTCGATGAAGCCGTCGATGCATGGCGCGCCGCGCTCGGCCTCACGGGCGGCGTGGTGCTGATCATGTCCCCTTCGATCATGAACGGCGCGAACGAACGTTATCGCACGCTGAGCGATTTCCAGGGCGAGTTCGCGGCGCAGTTCGGCGCGCGCAACGGGATGGTGTGGGCGGTGCGGCCCGATGGTCATCTGGGCTACCGCAGCGCGTCTTGCGATGGGCAGGCGCTCATCGCATGGCTCACGCGGGTGCTGGATCGCGCGTGAGGCTTCAGCGGCGCACGACGATCATGTGCGCCTGCATCTTCGCGTGCACGGGTCCGGTGCCGAAGCGATCCGCGATTGCAGCTTCGCAGACGGCCGTGGCTTCGTCGAGCGTCGCGCCTTTGCGTGCTTCTATCTCATTGCGCAAAGGCGTTCCCTGGCAGTACGCGACGGCGACGGCCCGCGCGGATGGCGCATGACTTTGCGCGGTTACCGTTTCGATGCGCGATGTTGCATCGAAGCCTGCGCGGGCGAGGTCCGTCGAGATCGTGTGCGCATCGAAATAGCCGTGCGGCGTGCGTTTCATGAACAGCGGCGGATCATCGGGGAACACGTGGCCGAGCGCGGTGGTGATCGTATCGGCGAAAGCATTTTCTTCGATGCAGTCCCACACGTTGAACAACAGTGTCCCGCCCGGCCGCAGCACGCGACCCGCCTCCGCGAAGGCAGCCGGCTTGTCGGGAAAGAACATCGCGCCGAACTGGCAGGCGACGGCATCGAAGCCTGCATCGGCGAACGGCAGGATTTGCGCATCAGCCTGTTGCCACGTGACGTTCGCGGGCGTCCCTACTGCGTCTGCGTGGTCGAGCATGGCCTGGTTCAGGTCCGTCGCGACGATGGCAACCTGCGGACGCAGCCTGCGCGACATCGCACGCGTCAATGCGCCGGTTCCCGCAGCGGTTTCCAGTACCCGCGATGGATCAAGTGCGGCGATACGGCGGACGAGGTCATCGGCGTAATGCGCGAAGAGCATCGGCACGAGTAATTGTTCATACAGCCCGGCGATCGGTCCAGCGAAGTTCGCATCGCTTCGAAGCATGCTCATGCGGTCTGCCTCCATGGCGCCGGTTCATTATTCGCGTTTGCCTGCATGTCAATTCACTTTAGTCCGCTTTATCGGTGGTGACAGCCCAACTACATTGTCACCATGGCAGGGCCGACCCAGCGAAACAACAAAGCAGCCGGTCCTCTACCGTCCAGTCAACTTTTCAGGGAAGACATCATGAGCAAACTTGCAGGCAAGGTCGCGGTGGTCACGGGTGCATCGAAGGGCATCGGAGCAGGCATCGCCAAGGCGCTCGCAGCCGAAGGCGCGGCGGTGGTCGTCAACTATGCCAGCAGCAAGGAAGGCGCCGATGCCGTCGTCGCTGCGATCACCGCGGCGAACGGCCGTGCGGTTGCAGTGGGCGGAGATGTATCGAAGGCGGCGGATGCGCAAGGCATCGTGAACGCGGCAATCGAAACCTACGGCCGCCTCGATATTCTCGTGAACAATTCCGGCGTCTATGAATTCGCGGCGCTGGAAGAGATCACCGAAGAGCACTTCCACAAGCAGTTCAATGTCAACGTGCTGGGCACGCTGCTGACCGCGCAGGCCGCCGTCAAGCATATGGGCGAAGGCGCGAGCATCGTCAATGTGAGTTCGGTCGTGAGCCGCATCACGCCGGCGACTACTGCCGTTTATAGCGGCACCAAAGGCGCTGTGGATGCCATCACCGGTTCGCTGGCGCGCGAACTCGGTCCGAGGAAGATCCGTGTGAACTCGATCAATCCGGGCGTCGTGGTGACGGAAGGCACGCATACGGCGGGCGTCATCGGTTCGGAATTCGAAACGGCGGCGCTGGCGCAAACGCCGCTCGGCAGGGTTGGGCGGCCGGATGATATTGCGGCCGTTGCGGTGTTTCTTGCGTCGGACGATGCGCGGTGGTTGACGGGTGAGAGTCTGATTGCGAGTGGCGGGATGCGCTAACGCCTCACCGCCCCCACCGCAATATCCCCCGCATTCTCCAGCGCCTCGACATGCCAGCACGTGTCGATCAGCTTCCGCGTCTGATCCGCCGGCAGAATACCGTCGGCGAGACCAGAGAATTTCTTCTCCAGCTGCTGATCGCTCATCGGCACCTCCGTACTGCCGATCGCATGCTCGATGAACTTGTGCAGCTTGCGGCCATCCTTCAGCGTGATGGTCATGTCCACCTGTTCCGGCTTGATCGAAGGATCGACGATCGTATTCACCTTCTCGCGTAGCGCGACGGTCTGCGGATCGCGCACCTTGGCGTCGCTGAACTGCTTCTCGCCGGCGGCGCCGTCGATGATCGCGATCGCCACCGCGTGATAGATGCTGAACTTGCCTTCGAGGCCGATCTGCGGCGTCTTCTTGCCCGTCAGTTCGATGACGAGCGGATGCACGCGCAAGTCGATGCGCTCGATCTGATCGGCGCTGAGATGGTTCTGGTCGCGCAACTGGATGGCGGCGTCCAGCGCCGGATGAATCACGATGCCGCACGCAAACGGCTTGTACGTGTTGAGCGTGGACTCGTAGTGCGTGCCGAGCCCGTCGGTGATCTCGCGGTAATCCTGCTTGGTGCTGATCGTGTTCGCCCAGCCGCGCTTTGCCTCGATCATGCCGTCCGAGCT
Source organism: Caballeronia sp. LZ043 (assembly GCF_031451075.1). Taxonomy (NCBI): domain Bacteria; kingdom Pseudomonadati; phylum Pseudomonadota; class Betaproteobacteria; order Burkholderiales; family Burkholderiaceae; genus Caballeronia; species Caballeronia sp. LZ043. The sequence continues at coordinate 83,761 of NZ_JARUXT010000002.1, forward strand.
CGTGTAGTCCTTGCTCGCCAGGATCGCCGCGAACATGCCGTTGGCAGCGGCGCGGCCGGGATTGAAGCTCTTGTTCATCGACCCGAACGACTCGCGCAAGCCGACCGGCTGCGACGCCGCCAGTCCCAGCGCCCAGACCGTCTGTTGCACGGTGAGGCCCATGAGCTTCGACATCGCCGCCGCCGAACCGAACACGCCGCAGGTACCGGTGATGTGCCAGCCGACATCGTAATGATTCGGGTACACCGCATTGCCGATGCGCAACTCGGTCTCCACGCCCAGCACCAGCGCATTGAGGAAGTCCTTGCCCGACACGGGTTGGTATTGCGCATACGCGAGAATCGCGGACACCACTGGACCGGCCGGATGAATGATGGTCTTCAGGTGCGTGTCGTCGTAATCGAAGATATGACTGCTGACGCCATTGATGAACGCCGCGTTCATGATGTCGAAGCGCTCCGTGCGTCCAAGCAGGTTCGCTTGCGGCGGCCCCGAGAAAGGCGTGAGCGCGGCCACGGCGCGATCGACTGTCGTGTCGTGCGAACCGCCCACCGCCACGCCGACCCAGTTCATCAGCGTGCGCACGCCTTCGCGGCGCACCGGTGCGGGCAGGTCTTCGTAGCGCGTCTTGCCGATGAATTCGGCAAGGATGCGCGTGACCTTCGGCGGGCGCGCATTCGTGGCGCCGGGCTGCGATGCCGCACTGTTGCCTTGCGCCAGCGCGCTCGTGCCCACGGTGGCGGACGCGAGTGCGCCCGCCGCGCCGGTCTTCAGGAAGTAGCGCCGGTCGATGTTGGCCATGTGTTCGTCTCCTTGTAGTGTGTCGGGCGTCAGGCGGTAAGCAGCGGGCGCAGTTCGCGCACATCCCTGAGCGTTTCCAGATGCTCGATCTTCTCGATGAGCGCGGCCGTGCGCGCGGCGCCCAGCACGGGCGCCATCAGGTCGCGCGCCTTGGCCGCGACCGCTTCGCTCGACAGCGGGTTCTCCTTCGTGCCGGGTGCAAAGCGCGTGAAGTGCTCGACCGTGCGGCCATCCGTCAGCGTGACCTGCACTTTCGCACCGCGCGGCGCGGCGGGATCGTGCAACGCGGGGTCCGGCTGCACCGTCACTTTCGCGCGTTCCTTGAGAATGGCGGGATCGCGCATCAGGGCGACATCGTGGCTGTCGCGGAACGACACCGCGCCCTTCGCCAGCGCGAGCGCCACGAGATGCTGGCAGTTGACGTCGGGCATCGCGCTATCGCCGACGATGCCTTCCGCATCCGGCGGAATCCGCACGACGATGCGGCTCACGTTGTCCGGCGTCAGGCCGTATTGCTTGCGCAGGGCGAGCAGCGCGTCGAGCGGAGACTGGATCGGATAACCCACCGAGTATGTCTTGATCGCCGTCTCGGTCACGTAGAAACGCGAGCCGAGCCCGTCGATCATCGCGTGCGGATCAGGCTGAGTGGAAAGCGCGATGAACAGGTTGTGCGTGCCGTCGAGCACGTCGCGCACGCCCGTCATGCCGGACTGCACCATGCTCACCGCCATGACGCCGTTGCGCGCGCCCATGCCGGCGAAGTCGAAGGCTTTCTCGATGTGGTCCTTGTCCTTGACCCAGCTCCACAGTCCCGACACCTGCTGTGCCGAATAGGAGATCGCATAGCGCATCGCGGTTTCGTCGAGGCCCGCAAGGGCGGACGCCGCGCCGAGCGCGCCGAAGGTCGAGGCCGTGCCTTCCGCGCTGCGATGCGAGCCGCGCACGAGATCGGGACCGAGCGCCATCAGCAGGCGGCAGGCGAGGTCATAGCCGAGCGTGACCGCGCGGATCATCGTTTCGCCGCTTTGCGCGCCGTGCTCGGCCATGGCCAGCGCCGACGGCACCACCGAACTGCCGGGATGCGCCTTCGTCACCGGTTCGAAGTCGTCGGTTTCATCGGAATGGGCGCACATGGCGTTGGCCAGCGCCGCATTGACGATGCTCGTGCGCACGTGCGTGCCGATGACCGTCGCCTGCGGCGCGCCGCCGAGCGTGCCGACGTATTTCGCCGCGAGCATGCCGGGCCGCATGCGCGATCCGGAGACCATTGCGCCGAAGGTGTCCAGAATCCGGTGCTTGCAGGCAAGGACGACGGGAGCGGGGAGCGGCATCGTGCGGGCCTGCGCCATGTAGCGCGCGAGTTGCGCGGTGATGTGCTCGCTGTCTGCGCCGGTGCTCGCTGCTTCGCTCGCGCTTTCGTCCGCAGCGAAGACGAGGCGCGAACCGCCCAGCGACAGCGCGGCGAGTGCGCCGGCGGATTGCAACAGCCTGCGACGTTGAGGCCGATGGCGCTCGGACATGCATTGTCTCCTCTTAGTGGAAATTCTTTTAAGTGTCGACAGATGGAGTATCTCATGCCGAACTCCATCGCGCGAAGGTAGAATTATTGGCGTCTTATTGCACCTTACCAGACATCCGAAATGACCGTCATGAGCGAAAGTGTCGACACATTCAATCCCGCAACCGCAGAGATCATCGACTGGGTCGCGCGCGGGATCATCGAAGGGCGGCTCGCACCCGGCGACGATCTGAACTCCGTCGAACTCGCACGGCGCTTCGAGGTCAGCCGCACGCCGGTGCGCGAAGCGCTGTTCGTCCTGAGCCGCGAAGGACTAGTTGACTGGCCGCCGCGCAAGCGTCCGAGGGTCTCGGCCATCAGGATCGAAGACGCGCGCGAGCTGTATCAGCTGCGCGCGCTGCTGTACGCGCAGATCTCGCTGGGCGTGGTCGAGCGGGCGACGCCGCAGGACATCGAGCGGCTCTGGCACGCGCATCGGCACCTTGCCGAGGCCGCCGCGCGCGGCGACGTCGATGCCTACTTCTGGGCTAACGTCGCGTTCCGCGATGAAGAGTTGCGCGTGTGCGGCAACGGCATCTTCAAGGAGGTGCTGGAATCCATGCGCATGCGTATCAATAGACTGCGCCGCCTGAGTACGTCGCTGCCCGGACGCCTGCAACGCTCGTGCTCCGATCATCAACGCCTGTGCGAGGCCTATGAGGAACGCGACGGCGTCCTGGCGGCGGCACTGAACCGTTCCATCGTGACGAGTGCGTTGCAGGCGATCGAAGCTTCGTGGCCGTCGGCTTCGGCGTGAGCGCGGGGCGCCAGTCAGGCATGCCGTCGAACCATGAAAACCGACAGTCGCAACAGGCTTTGAGCCTGAGTCTTGTATAAGACATAAGACATAAGATAATTGACGCGACACGGTCAAAACGCTAAAATTGCGCTCGAAGCAATGCCGGGAGCAGCCTCGGCGCGACTGGAAAGTCGTCCTTTGAAACGCAAACGAACGGTCCCCTCATGCTTGAAAATTTTCGCGCTCATGTCGCCGAACGCGCCGCGCTCGGCATTCCGCCTCTGCCCCTGACTGCTCAGCAGACCGCCGAGCTGGTGGAGTTGCTGACCAATCCGCCCGCAGGCGAAGAGCAGATCCTGCTCGACCTCATCACGAACCGCGTGCCGGCCGGCGTGGACGAGGCTGCACGCGTCAAGGCGGGCTTCCTGGCCGCCGTGGCCAAGGGCGAAACCGCCTGCCCGCTGATCTCGCGCCAGCGCGCCACCGAACTGCTCGGCACGATGCTGGGCGGCTACAACATCGCGCCGCTGATCGAACTGCTCTCTGACGCCGAAGTGGCCGCCGTCGCCGCGGACGCGCTGAAGAAAACCCTGCTGATGTTCGACCAGTTCCACGACGTCAAGGAACTCGCAGACAAGGGCAACGCCCACGCGCGCGCCGTGCTGCAGAGCTGGGCGGACGCCGAATGGTTCACGAGCCGTCCGGAAGTGCCTGACAGCCTGACCGTGACCGTCTTCAAGGTGACGGGCGAAACCAACACGGACGACCTGTCGCCGGCGCCGGACGCCACCACGCGCCCGGACATTCCGCTGCACGCGCTGGCCATGCTGAAGAACGCGCGTCCCGGCATCACGCCGGAAGAAGACGGCAAGCGCGGCCCGGTGCGCTTCATCGAGTCGCTGAAGGAGAAGGGCCACCTGGTCGCCTATGTGGGCGACGTCGTCGGCACGGGTTCCTCGCGCAAGTCGGCCACCAACTCGGTGCTGTGGTTCACGGGCGAAGACATTCCCTTCATCCCGAACAAGCGTTTCGGCGGCGTGTGCCTCGGCTCGAAAATCGCGCCGATCTTCTACAACACGATGGAAGACGCGGGCGCGCTGCCCATCGAACTCGATGTGTCGCAGATGGAAATGGGCGACGTCGTCGAGCTGCGTCCGTACGAAGGCAAGGCGCTGAAGAACGGCGCGGTCATCGCGGAATTCCAGGTCAAGTCGGAAGTGTTGTTCGACGAAGTGCGCGCCGGCGGCCGCATTCCGCTGATCATCGGCCGCGGGCTGACGGCCAAGGCGCGTGAAGCGCTGGGCCTGGCGCCGTCGGACCTGTTCCGTCTGCCGCAACAGCCGGCCGGCACGGCCAAGGGCTTCTCGCTGGCGCAGAAGATGGTCGGCCGCGCCTGCGGCCTGCCGGAAGGCCAGGGCATGCGTCCGGGCACGTACTGCGAACCCAAGATGACCTCGGTCGGCTCGCAGGACACCACGGGCCCCATGACCCGCGACGAACTGAAGGACCTGGCGTGCCTCGGCTTCTCGGCCGATCTGGTGATGCAGTCGTTCTGCCACACCGCCGCGTATCCGAAGCCGGTCGACGTCAAGACGCACCAGACCCTGCCGAACTTCATCAGCAACCGTGGCGGCATCGCGCTGCGTCCCGGCGACGGCGTGATCCACTCGTGGCTGAACCGCATGCTGCTGCCCGACACCGTCGGCACCGGCGGCGACTCGCACACGCGTTTCCCCATCGGCATCAGCTTCCCGGCGGGTTCGGGACTGGTGGCCTTCGCGGCCGCTACCGGCACCATGCCGCTGGACATGCCGGAATCGGTGCTGGTGCGCTTCAAGGGCAAGATGCAGCCGGGCGTCACGCTGCGTGACCTCGTCAATGCCATTCCGCTGTACGCCATCAAGCAGGGCATGCTGACGGTCGCCAAGCAAGGCAAGAAGAACATCTTCTCGGGCCGCATCCTCGAAATCGAAGGGCTGCCGGATCTGAAGGTGGAGCAGGCGTTCGAACTGTCGGATGCCTCGGCCGAGCGTTCGGCGGCAGGCTGCTCGGTGCACCTGAACAAGGAACCGATCATCGAATACCTCAACAGCAACATCACGCTGCTGAAGTGGATGATCGCCGAGGGCTACCAGGACCCGCGCAGTCTCCAGCGCCGCATCAAGGCGATGGAAGAATGGCTCGCCAATCCGCAATTGCTCGCGCCGGATGCGGACGCCGAGTATGCGGCGGTCATCGAGATCGATCTGGCCGACGTGCATGAGCCCATCGTGGCCTGCCCGAACGACCCGGACGACGTGAAGACGCTGTCGGATGTTGCCGGTGCGAAGATCGACGAAGTGTTCATTGGTTCGTGCATGACGAACATCGGCCACTTCCGTGCGGCGTCGAAGCTGCTGGAAGGCAAGCGCGACATTCCGGTCAAGCTGTGGGTCGCGCCGCCGACCAAGATGGACCAGAAGCAGCTGACCGAAGAAGGCCATTACGGCGTGTTCGGCACGGCCGGCGCGCGTACCGAAATGCCGGGCTGCTCGCTGTGCATGGGCAACCAGGCGCAGGTGCGCGAGGGCGCCACGGTCATGTCCACGTCCACGCGCAACTTCCCGAACCGTCTGGGCAAGAACACGAACGTGTATCTCGGCTCGGCGGAACTGGCGGCCATCTGCTCGCGTCTGGGCCGGATTCCGACCAAGGACGAGTACATGGGCGATATCGGCGTGATCAACGCCAATGGCGACAAGATCTATCAGTACCTGAACTTCGACCGTATCGACGACTTCAAGCAAGTGGCCGACACCGTGACGATGTAATTCGCTGACGCGCCACGGCGCGAAAGAAAGGGCGCCGCAGGATGAACTCCTGCGGCGCCCTTTTTCATTGCGCGATGGTTACTGCGCGATGGCTTACTGACCGATGCCGAGCAGTTCGATTTCGAAGGTCAGATCGCTGTTCGGCGGAATGGGGCCAACGCCCTGGCTGCCGTAGGCGGTGGCGGACGGGCAGGTCAGCTTGGCCTTGCCGCCCACTTTCATTTTCTGTACGCCTTGCGTCCAGCACGGAATCACGCGGCCGAGCGGAAAGGTGGCGGGGCCGCCGTGTTTCGCGGAACTGTCAAATTCGGTGCCGTCGGCGAGTGTGCCGCGATAGTTGACGCGGACGACGTCGCTGGCCGTCGGCTGTGCGCCGGTGCCTTGCTTCAGGTGCTCGACCACGACGCCGGAGGGCAGCTTCTCGGTGGTGTTGGCGGCGAACGCGGTGCTCGACAGGGCCAGGGCAGTGCTCAGGGCGACAAGAATTTTCATGCGCGGATCCTCGTGGAATGGTCCGGCGATTATATCGGGCTGGCCTTGCGGGGTTGAGGAGGGCACTTTCTTTGACAGCGAAGAGGCGCGGGCGGCCTTTAACCAAAATTATTTGGATGGGGTAATTACCCCAAGTAAATAATTTTCATAATTGCCATGGCCTACCACCGCACGGAGCTGGCTGAAGAAATGGTTTGGCAGATCTTTCATCCCCGAGCGCTCGATCCGCACTTCGAGGCCGGCGTGTTTCTGTCCGGGCCGCGGCGCATCGGCAAGACGACTTTCATCCGGCAGGATCTGATGCCGGCGCTGCAGCGTCAGGACGCCATCGTCATGTATGCCGATTTGTGGAGTCAGGTACAGGCCGATCCTGCGGATCTGGTCACGGGCGCCATGGAACAAACCTTGGCGGACCTGCAGACGCCGGCATCCGACCTGTTCGGCCGAATTTCCCGGCAGCTCAAGCGTGTTTCAGAAATCGACATAGGGGGCGCCGGCTTCGAATTCGGCTTCAGGCTGGATCAGTTGGGCAAGAAAACCGGACCGACTCTGGCGGACGTGTTCACTGAGGTCGTGGAGAAAACACGTGCCAATGTCGTATTGATCATCGACGAAATTCAGCACGCAATGGGCAGCGTCGCCGGCAACGAACTGCTGCTGGCCCTGAAGGCGGCCCGGGACGCGGTCAATCTGGAGCCCGGCATGCCCGGGCGGCTGTTCATCATCGGCACCGGGTCGCACCGGGCGCAGGTGCAGGAAATGGTGATGCGCGGCAATCAGGCGTTTCAGGGTGCATGGTCGCAGGCGTTCCCGCTGCTGGGCCAGGACTACGTGATGTATGTGCTGGACCTGACGCGTGAGCAGCTCGGCGAACGCTTGCCCACCTTGCCTGCTGCGGTCAACGCCTTCCAGCAGCTGGGCAGCCGGCCAGAAGAATTGTTGAAGGCTCTGATTGCTCTGCGCGACAGCCCCTCCGACCTCGCGCCCGACGCCCAGTTGCCGATCATCGTGCAGGCGTTGCGCCATGCCGCGGCCGATGCCGAGATCTCGCGAGCCGAGAGCCTGGGCGATCTTGCCACGACCCTGTTCAATCGAATCTGCCTGAGCGACGGACCCACCGGGGGGTTCTATTCCTCTGAAACCAATCAGGCGCTCACTGTTGAGATTGGCATGCCGGTCTCGCAGAGTTCGATCCAGAACGCACTACTGGCGCTCACCGATGCGAATCTGGTGATGTCGACGGGTAAAGGACGTTACGACGCCACCGATCCGTTCGTGAAAATCGCCTGGCGCGAGTCGCGCGGGCTGGCTTCGGCGTTGGGTCTCGACAGCGCCGCCGGATGACACCTTCAGTCCGTGCCCAGAAATTCGAGCACGCATGACGTGAACCCGCGGGCATCGTCGAATGGAATCATGTGTCCGGCATGCGGGAAGCGCGCCACCTTGAGATCCAGCACCTGATCCTCGATCTCGAGCAGCTCTTCCTCGCGAATCACGTCGCCCCTTCCCGCGACCATCAGCAGCGTCTGCGCCTGAATACGCGGCAGGTCGGCATGGAAATCGTCGTCCTGGAAGCTCGCGTAACTCGCGGCGATCGCGGTTTCATCGCACGTATGTAGCCATTCGGCGCGGCGCCGCAGTTGCGCATCCGACCACGTCGGGTAGGTCTTGCGCATGGCCTCGTGATCGAGACCGCCGCATTGCGCTTCGCGAATCGCATCCAGATAGAACGGCAGCGACTTCACATACGGCCGGCGCCCCGGTCCGCTGACCGGCGGATCGGCGAGAATCAGCCGCTCCAGCGCGCCCGGAGCGCTGGCTGCAAGACGAGCCGCGACGCGCGCGCCGAGCGAATGTCCCAGCACGTGAAAGCGCGTGAAGCGCATGGCGCCGGCGAACGCGGCGACATCGGCCGCATAGACCGCAGTGCCGTGCTCGAGATGCGGACCCGCTTCAGACAGGCCGCGTCCGCGCACGTCGAGGATGTAAGTATCAAACTGTTCGCCCAGCGCCTCGCCGACGAAATCCCATGTGGCTGCCGGACTCGTGATGCCGGGCACGATAACGAGCGCCGGCCCGCGTCCGCCGAAGCGGAGGTAATGCTGGCGGATGCCGTTCGCGCTGACATGCGCGCCGTACTGGAAGGTGCTGGACATGGGCGTCGCCGGTGGCGTGTGAGTCATGCCGCGGCCTGGGCCTGCGCCACGCAGCGTGCACCGCGCACGGTGTCGAGCAGTTCGTCCGGTGCGTCGAGCGCGTCGCCGCGCCACGCCACGTGACCGTCCGGACGCACCAGCACGAAACGCCGCTCGTACAGCGCCGCAATATCCGGGCGGTCGAGTTGCACCACCGAAAGCGGCATGCCGCGCTCGCTCGCCGCCCGTTCGAGCGCCTGCGTGGACGGCGCATCGCCGGCGAACGACAGCAGGGTGAATCCCTCGCCGAACAGGTCGAGCGTGGAGCGGCCGTCGTCGAGCCAGGCGTGCGGCGCGCGCGAGCCAGGCCGCGCGTTCTGGATATATACCATCGGTTCGTCGGGCACCGGCTCGGTGCCGTCGCCGATGACAATCGGCGAGCGGTCATAGCGATACCCCATCGAGGTCCCCGCGATCTCCCATTCCGCGAGCATCGCGTCCTTGAGCGTCGCGCCGACATGCCGACGCGCGGCTTCCCCTTCCGGCGTTTCGTCGAGCACGGCGCTGTAGTCGAGCTTGAGCATCCACGGCTTGAAGAGATCGGCGGCGGCCTTGACGAAGCGGGTCATGACCGGCTTGCGCTCGCATTCGTAGGTATCGAGCAGCGCCTCGCCCCCCCAGCCCTTCAGCACGGCTTCCAGTTTCCAGCCGAGATCGACGGAATCGCCGATGCACGTGTTCATGCCGAAGCCGCCCGTCGGCGACATCGCGTGCGCCGCATCGCCGGCGATGAACACGCGCCCCGCGCGCACCTTTGACGACACCACTTCGCGGCGCCGCCACGGCGACATTGCGCGGACCTTGAACGGAATGGTGTCGTCGCCGAAGCAGCGGCGCACGAGCGCGTCCGTGTCGAGATTGGCGAGATCGAGCTTCTGCGCCGAACCCGAGAGCGACAGCCGCCATTCCGTATGGCCGTCCACCACGGTCAGATTGCCCCACACGCCTTCCGGCCCGATCATCATGTAGCGCTCGGCGGCGCCCATCTTGTGCTTGTCCTGCAGGTGCTCGGCGTCGACCAGCAGGCTCATCGTGTAGTTCAGGACCGGCGTGCCTTCGAGCGGAATCTCCAGCGCGTTGCGGATACCGCTGTCCACGCCGTCGCACGCCACCATGTACTTCGCGCGGATCTCGAGCGTCTCCACACCGGATTGCGGCGGCTCCGCCCGTTCGCCGATGAACACACGGTCGATGTTCTCGCCCGTGAACTGATGCCGCTTGCCGCCCGGCAGACGGTCGACGAACGCGCGCACGCCCTGGCCGTCATCAACGAAACTGGCGAGCCGCAGACTGCGCATCAGCGTGACGGAAGGAAAGCGTGCGAGCGCTTTTTCAAGAACTGGATCAAGCAGTTTCTGCGGGCAGCGATGCCGGTCCTGCGGCGTGAAGTCGGGCGCTTCCCGGCCGCCGAGCGGCGCATAGGGCTCGCGCGCCAGTTCGTGTCCGGCGAGGCTCGTGCAGTAAACGATGTCGAGCGCATAGTCCTGCGGGAAGCCCGCGCGCGCGACATCCTCGACAATGCCCCAGCGGCGGAAGAACTCCATCGTGCGCGAACTTAGTCCGGATGCGCGCGGGAGGACCACGTCGGCGGACGGCTGCTGGTCGATCAGCAGACAGTCGATGCCGCGCCAGCCGAGGTCGAGCGCGAGAGAAAGACCAGCGGGACCGGCGCCGACGATCAGCACCGAAGTTTCGATAACGGGACGGCTCACTTGAGAGGTTCCTTGAGGCAGACGTGCGGTGGACATGACGGCTCAGCGTTCGATTGCGTCGAGATAGGCTTTCATCAGGTGATGCACGGCGACTTCCATCGACGACATCGGACCCGGCTCGTAGAAGGGCGATTTCATGGCGTTCTGCAACGAAACCACCATCGACGCATCTTCCGCCACGAGCTTCGCGACGAAGGCCTTGTATTCGGCGAGATTGGCTTCGAAATCGGGCTGCTCGAACGCGACCGGCGGGAACATCAGGTAGATGTCGAGCCGCGTGCGTTCGGCGTCGATGGGCCACACCTGCCACAGCCGCAGGCTGTCGCTGCGCATGGAGAGCGTCACGTTCGGGAACAGGCCGCCGCGCGAGGAGGTGTCGTCCGGCAGGCCTTCGAGCCAGGGCAATGTGGGGAAGAGACTCTTGCCCGTCTTCGAGTGGGAACGCGCCTTCTGGTCGTAGGTCCAGCTGCCGCGCGCATGCAGCTTCACATCGAGGTTGCGGTAGTCGTTGAAGCGCCCGAATGTGCCGGTATGCAGCACCGGAACGTGATAGATGTCGACCAGATTCTCGACCAGCAGCTTCCAGTTGCAGGCCACTTCGATCTGCATCTTCTCGGCCATCCGGCATTCGTCGGTGCGGAACCAAGGCGTGTTTTCCGCGAATTCGCCGATGAATTCCTCGAACGGCATTGGCTCGCGGTTGAAGCTCATGAAGATCCAGCCCCGCCAGGTGCGCACTTCGAGCGGCTTGAGGCGCTTGCCGGCGATGTCGAGCGGCGTCTTGCCCATGCCTGGCGCGACCAGCAGCTTGCCTTCGAGATCGTAAAGCCAGGCGTGATACGGGCAACTGAAGTCGCGCGCATTGCCGCAGCCTTCCGCGATCGCGACGCCGCGATGCAGGCACATGTTCATGAACGCGCTGATCTCGCCCGACGTAGTGCGCGTCAGCACATACGGTTCGTCGCAGATGCTGGCGGTGAGGTAATCGCCCACGTTCGGCAGTTCTTCCTCGCGGCCCACGCACAGCCAGGTGTCGAGGAAGATCTTCTGCTTTTCAAGGGCGAGCACGTCAGTCTTGGCGTAGACCTCGCCGGGCAGATGACGCGCGGCGGCGAGCTGCTCGCGGGTCCGGGCGAAGCGGTCTTGCAGGTCGATGAATTGCAGCGGCACATTGGCGTTCATGGGGATCTCCGGAATACCGTCTGGCGCGGGCGTTCGCCCCGCGCGCCGAATGGGTCTGACAAAGCCTTCACACGCCGCGCTGCGCGAGCGCGTTCGCCTCGCTCAGCAACGCGAGCGCATGGTCCGTATCGACGACGTCCGCATACTTCTTGTGCATGTCGAACAGGTTCACGGCGTGCGAGATGCGCGAGCGGTCGAAGACGCACTCGTGCGGCACCACCACCTTGAAGCCGAGCGACGACGCATCGACCACCGAGGCCCGCACGCAACCGCTCGTCGTGCCACCGGTGACGAACAGCGTGTCGATGCGCTGGTCGATCAGATAGCTCGTCAACGCGGTGCCGAAGAAGGCGCTTGCGTGGTACTTGGGAATGCGCAGTTCGGCCGCCGCCGGGGCCACTTCCTCGACGAAGTCATAGCCGCGCCGGTCGATATCCATGATGCCGGGCACCTTGTCGCCGAAGCGTCCGGCGTCGTGGACGCCCTTCGGCGCGACGTGCGGGAAGATCACCGGGAAGCGATTGCGGCGGAACGCGGCCAGCAGACGCACCATGTGCGGCACGCACGACCAGGCGTATTCGCCGCAGCTCGTCGGATATTCGGCGATGGCGTCGAGCAGCGGGCGCGGCGTCTCGCCGAAGGAGCGGTATTGCATGTCGATGACAAGCAGCGCCGGACGCTGGCCGGTGCCGCTGCGGCCGTCGAAGCCGGCGGCGTCGAACGCAGCGAGATCCGCGTCGGGAATCACACCGTCCCAAGGATGCAGCGTACGGTGCGCCGGTTCGTCGTCGAACGTCTGCATGATTGAATTCATGGTGCGATTCCTTTGTTTTGAACGTGCTTGGTTGCGTCAGGCGCGGACGGTATCCGGCGCGGTTTCGATCACTTGTCCGTCGATCACCACCGGCACGCCGTCGATCTGCACGCTGCAGCCGGACATCGGAATGTCCAGGTGGCAGGGCGTGTGGCGCGTGCCGCCCGCTTCCGCGTTCGGTCCGGTGGAGAACATGAAATTGCCGGCGTAGGAACGGGCGTCCATGCCGTTGGTTTGGCGCTTGTCGTACATGCCGAGCATGGTCCAGTGCGCGCGGTCGAGCAGGCCCCAACCCAGATGCGAGACCGCGTAGCCGTCGGGATCGTTGAAGGAGGCGATGTAATCGCGCAGGTAGCGGGCGTCGAGGCCGCCTTCGATGCCCGTCACGAAGCCGTTCTCGATGGTGAGGCGGATGGGCGTGCGCACGTAGTCCTTGAACGGCAGGATGGTGTCGCCTTCGTCGAGCACGACGATGCCGTTGCTCGACGCCTCGTCCGGCCAGCGCGCGATGAACGCGCTCGGCGCGTGATCCCAGCGGCCGGGTTCGTCGGCGAAACCGTACTGGACCAGCGGCGGATACTCGCCGAAGCGCGCGCTGAAGCGCGTGCCGGCCGCCGACGTGACGTCCAGCCGGCGCGCCGCGCGCATGCGCGTTTCGGCGCGCTTGACGCGCAGCCGGTCCGTCTCCGTGGGCAGCAGGCGCATGAAGATCTCGGGCGGTTCCTTGACGAGGATGATGCGCGCGCCGGACTCGAGAATCTCTTCCTGTTCGGAGCCGCGATACATGCCCATCAAATCGACGATGAGATCCGTGCGCTTCATCGCCTCGATGGCGAGCCGGTTGCCGGACAGCGCGGTGGGTCCGTAGTGCGCGGTGCTGTCGCCGCCCACCTTGACCGCCACGGACGCGCCCAGTTCCACGCTCATCATCGGATTGCCCAGCCGGGCGAGCGCGAAGCGCGCCGCCGCGTGATGTTCCGGGTCCGTGATGTCGCCGATCAGGATCAGCACGCTCTCTTCGGACTGGAGCTTGCACAGCGCGAAGAGCTGGGTCCAGGCGTCGACCAGCCGGGTGGAAAGACTCATCGTGCATATCTCCGGTACATGTCGGCGGCCTGCGCCGCGACGATCGCGCCGATCTCCTCTTCGCGTTCCAGCACGCGCGCATTCGGCGCGGCGACGATGAACGCATAGTCTTCGGCGCCGAAGCGGAAGCCCGCCGCGATCGAGGTGGTTTCCGCCTGATACTCATTGACCGCCACGTGCCAGCCGCGCGCCGAGCCGATCTCTACCGCGTTCGCGATGTCCTGCGGATCCACCAGCGTCTGGTCCGAGAAGCGCCGCCGCTCGAGCCGCTGGATCAGCTCGCCGCGCGTTTCCGCCGACATCAGCGCGAGCAGCGCGCGGCCCGACGCGCCGCTGTGGATCGGCTTCAGCTGGCCGGGACGCGCGCTGTAGCGCAGCGCGCGCGACGGCTCCACCACTTCGAGATACAGCACTTCGAGCCCTTCGCGCTTGGCGAGGATGGCGGTTTCGTCGGTCTCCTCGCAGATGCGCGCGAGGAACGGCCGCGCAGCGGCGAGGATGGGGTCGTGGCCGGTGATGGCCTGACCAAGGTCGAGACAGCGCCGCGTCGGGTAATACCCGTCGTCACGGCCGAGCCAGTACAGATAGCCTTCCTGGCGCAAGGTTTCGAGCAGCGCCAGCAGGCTCGACTTCGGCCACTCCAGCTGACGCGCGATCTGCGCCAGCGTGGCGGGGCGCCGCGTGGTCGCGAAGAATTCGAGGATGGTCAGCACCCGCAATGCGCTCTTCACGCCCGCACCGCGGCCCGGCTCTGCCGCACTGTCGGCGGCCTTGGCCCGGGTGTCCTCGCTGGCGCGCGACGCTGCGGGGTCAGCGGCGTCGATGGGCGTGGCCTGATACGGAATCTTGCTCAAGTCATCTCCTTGGTAAATCCGTTCACATATGTGAATGAACGTTCCGTGTTATCAATCTATTCAAACAAATTTGGATTGTCAAACAATCCGTGCGTTCCTGTCCATTCTTCTCGCAAACCTTTATAACGCCTCATCCTGCGCGAGAACAGATTATTGAAAAGTTTGTGTTTTGAATTTTTTGGATGTACATAATTGGAAATGGACGTTCACATAGATGAACGTTTGTGCGATCTGAGGACACCGCGTCCGAAGACGCCCTGACAAGTTCTCACTACTTTTCACGCGCGCAGCGAAGGGGAGAAAGCCGATGGATGCGACGGGTTCGTTCAGCAAAGGTAGAAGAAGTCTGCTCAAGACCGCGCTGGCGGGCGCGGCGTCGTCGCTGCTGCCGGCTTTCACGCCGTCGGCGCGCGCCGCGGAACAGCTCGACGGAGCGTTCAAGGTCGGCACCTACGGCGGATCGTGGCGCGACAACCTCGACAAGTTCGTCGGCCAGCCTGTGGCGGCGCGCGGCGCGAATGTCGGCTATGTGATCGATTCGCCGACCGGCAATCTCGCCAAGCTGATCGCGGCACGCGGCCGCGCCCGTCCGTTCGACGCGATGGAAGGCGCGCCGGAACTCGTCAACCGGATGGTCAGCGCGGGTCTTATCGAAAAGATCGATGCCGCCAACGTGCCCAACATGAAGCCGCTGCCGGCCATCGCCGTGAAGCCGTACGCGGTGACCACATTCGCGCTGCTCGACGTGGTGGTCTACAACGCCGACAAGTTCAAGGAAGCGGGCATCGCACCGCCCACGCATTACTCGGATCTGGCCAATCCGAAGCTCGCGGGCCGCGTGGCCTTCCCGGACGTCGATCACACCGAGCACCTCGGCGCGATCGTCGGCCTGGCCTATGACGCGGGCGGCGACGAATCTTCCATCGCGCGCGCCATTCCGCTCGTCAACAAGATCAAGCCCGCCTACTACTTCGCGGCCTCCACCGAACTGGCGACGCGCTTCGGCTCCGGCGAGATCTGGGCCGCGCCATGGTCGGCGGCGTGGGCGCTGCGCCTGAAGCGCTCCGGCCTGCCGATCGCCGTGTCCTACATGCAGTTCGGCGACACGATGCGCGGCTGTATCTGGCCGAACCTGTACCACATCGTCAAGGGCACGGCCAACACGGCCGCAGCCGAGGCCTTCCTGAACCAGTACCTCGCGCCCGACACGCAGTTCAGCTTCGGCATGGCCGTCGGCGATCTGCCGATGAACCCGCAGGCGCGCGAGCGGATGTCGAAGGAAGCGTCGGTGAAGGACATCCTCAAGTTCTCGGACGCCGACATCAACGCGATGAAGGAAGTCGATTACTCGAAGATCGATCTGGCCGCCTGGCACGACCGCTGGGCACGCGACATCACGCGCTAGGGCTTATCCGGCGTATGTAGTACGTCCTGAGTGTTTGGCGTCTGAACTTCGGCCCGGATCATCCGCCGGGCCGCGATGAAAGTCGGAGCAGAAGCATGGCGAACGTTTCGTTGCAGCGTGTGTGCAAGAGCTATTCATCCGGGCCGGTCGTGTCGGACGTGGACATTTCCATCGCGGAGGGCGAGTTCCTCGTGCTGCTCGGTCCGTCCGGCTGCGGCAAGACGACGACCCTCCGCATGATCGCCGGTTTCGTCGAACCGACCTCGGGCGAAATTCGCATCGATGGTCAGGACGTTACCTGGATGCCGCCTCGCAAGCGCGATGTCGGCATGGTGTTCCAGGACTATTCACTGTTCCCGAACATGACGGTATGGAAGAACGTCGCGTTCGGGCTCGAGCAGCGCAAGGTGCCCTCGCGCGAGATTGCGCGGCGCGTCGGCGAATGTCTCGACATGATCCGGCTGCCCGATCTGGCGCAGCGTTATCCGGACGAACTCTCGGGCGGCCAGAAGCAGCGTGTCGCGCTGGCCCGCGCGCTCGCCACGCGTCCGCGCGTGCTCCTGATGGACGAGCCGCTCGGCGCGCTCGACCTGAAGCTGCGCGAGGCGATGCAGGCGGAACTGGCGCGCCTGCAACGCGAACTGGGCATCACCACGGTCATGGTGACGCACGATCAACAGGAAGCGATGAGCCTGGCGGATCGCATCGTCGTGATGAACGGCGGCCGCGTGCAGCAGACCGGCACGCCCGAGGACATCTACTTGCGGCCGGCGAATCCGTTCGTGGCGGGGTTCATCGGCAAGGTCAACTTGATAGAGGGCACGGTCATGCATGTGGCGGGGGACGGCTGCATGATCGATGTCGGCGGTGCACGGATTGCCGCGGCGCGGCACGGGGACATGGTTCTGGGTGCGCGCGTCGCGCTCGCGCTGCGTCCGGAGACCTTGCGCGCGCTGCCGCCCGATGCGCCGCCCACGGGCAACCGTCTCGATGGCGTGGTGACGCAGCGGCGCTTCCTGGGCAACGCGGTGCATTATCACGTCGATCTCGGCGCGGGCGGGGAAATTGTCGTGGAGCGGAGCGGGGATGAGATTCTCGCGCAGGTCGGCGAAAGGATCGGGCTTGCGTGGCCGCCCGGACAGGAGCGCTGTTTCGCCCTCGACGCGCGCCCGCATGATCCAGCGCATGTTTCAGCACAAGGCGCGCGCGCATGAACGCCGTCGACTCGCCGCCGAACGCCGAGCGCCGCGCACCGCTTACGCCGCCTCCGCCCATGAGTGCCGAGACCGCAACGCGCGGACGGCCCGCCGGATTGTCGCGCGCGTCCGGCTGGTCGACGCTGCTGTGGCCGCCGCTCGTGATCGCCACGCTCCTGCTGGTCGTGCCGCAGGCCTTCTATGTCTGGCTGAGCTTCCATCGCGATCTCGGCATGGGGCAGACCGGGACCGCGTTCACGTTCGGCAATTACGCGCGCGTGCTCACCGATGTCTTCTACCTGAAGACCATCTGGGTGACCTTCTATCTTTCAGTGATGGGTACGGTCGTGGGCCTGCTGCTCGCGCTGCCGTGCGCGTATCTTCTCGCGCGCATGAAGGCGCGCTGGGCTTCGCATCTGCTGGCGCTGCTGCTGATGGCGTCGTTCATCACGCTGGTCGTGAAGGTGCTGGGCCTGTCGCTGCTGATCAACCGCGAAGGGCTGATCAACGCGGCGCTGCGCGGTATCGGCCTGATCGACGAGCCCTTGCAGCTGACGAGCAACGGCGTGGGCGTGGTGATCGGGCTCGTGCAGTACACGCTGCCGCTGCTCGTGATGATCCTGCTGAGCGTGATCCAGACGATTCCCGAAAGCCTCGAGGAAGCCGCCGAGATCCACGGTGCGAGCTGGCTCGGCACGCTGCGCCGCGTGGTCCTGCCGATCGCCGCGCCGGGCATCATCAACGGCGCGCTGATCACGTTCAACATGAACATGGGCGCCTTCACGTCCGCGGTCCTGCTGGGCGGCGGCAAGGTGCTGACCTTGCCGTTGCTGATCCAGCAGAAGATCGTGCAGGACGTGAGCTACGGCACCGGCGCGACGCTGTCGACCATCCTGCTCGTCTTCGTGCTGGCGTTGAACGCTGCGTTCGCCTTCTTCTTCCGTGCCCGCCGCAGGGAGCCGCGATGAACCTGTCCATGCCTCTTCCGCTCGCGCGGCTGGCCGACCGTCACTGGCGCACGTCGCGTCGCGTCGTCCTGACCACGATCACCGCGCTCGTCTACGCGTTCATGCTCGCGCCGATCCTGGCCGTGGCCATTGCGTCGTTCGACGGCAGCCAGACGTTCTATTTTCGCTTCCCGCCGCAGCAGTTCTCGCTGCACTGGTACCGGCATCTGCCCGTCAAGTATCTGCATTCGTTGCAGACGAGCCTGATCGTGGGCCTGAGCGCGGCGCTCATCTCGACGGTCATCGGCAGCATGGCGGCGCTCGGCATCGTGCGCGGCACGTATCGCGGCAAGGGCGCGTTGCAGAGCTTCTTCCGGCTGCCGCTGCAAGTGCCTTCGGTCGTCACGGGCGTGGTGTTCCTGCAGTTCTATTACCGTCTGTCCGACAGCGGCGTGAATCTCATCGATACGCTCACCGGCCTCATCATCGCGCATGTGTTCTTCACGATCCCCTACGCGGTGGGCACGGTCGCCGCCGTGCTGACGCGCCTGAATCCTGCGCTGGAAGAGGCGGCGCAGAGCCTGGGCGCGACCCGCTGGACCATCTTCTGGCGCGTGGTTTTTCCGGCGATGAAACCCGGCGTGGTGGCGGGCTTCTTCTATGCCTTCATCGTGTCCTTCGGCGACGTGCCGGTCACCGTCTTTCTCGCGAGCGACGGCAACGTGACGTTCCCGGTCCAGGTCTTCCAGTCGTTGCAGTTCGATTTCGAGCCGGTGATCCTGGCGCTTTCGACGCTCGTCGTGGTGCTGTCGGCGGCCGGCATCCTGGTGATGCAGCGCTGGATCGGATTGAGCTTGCTGGTGCCGTCGGCGGGCAGGCGCTGAAGCACAAGCTGAAACACGCGGACATGAATAACGTCTCACGCGAGGTGAATGGATGGAGCAAGGCTTTGTATACGCGGTGAATGCCGCCGACGTACCGGACGACGAACCGCTTGGCGTGGAGATCGACGGCCGGCAGGTGGCGATCTACCGCATCGACGAGGAATACTTCGCGACGGAGAACGTCTGCCCACATCAATACGCGCTGATGAGCGAGGGCTATCTCGAGGACGGCTGCATCGAGTGTCCGCTGCATCAGGCGCGTTTCGACGTGCGCACCGGCGCGGCGCAATGCGGCCCGGTCGATCGCGGACTGCGCGTGTATCGGGTGGCGCTGGAGGCGGGCGCGGTGCTGGTCGAACTCGGCGACGCGGCATGAACGCGCCGGCGCATGTCGTGATCGTCGGCGCCGGGCAGGCGGGCGCGCGGTGCGCGCATGCGCTGCGCGAGTTCGGCTACGACGGCGCGGTATCGCTGGTGGGCGACGAGCCCGACGCGCCCTATGAACGCCCGCCGCTCTCCAAGGCGATGCTCGGCGCGCAGGCCGGCGCCACGCGCGTACACCTCTACGAAGCCGCTCGTTACGACGACGCGCGGATCGACCTGCTGCTCGGCACGCGCGCGCTGCAGCTGCGTGCGGATGAACACGCCATCGATCTCGACGACGGCCGCACGCTCCGCTATGACCGCTGCATTCTCGCGACCGGTGGCCGCGCGCGCCCGTGGCCGGGACGCATCCGCGGCGACGGCGCCCGTTTGCTCACGTTGCGCAGCCTCGCGCATGCACGCGTGCTGCGCGAACGCCTGCAACAGGCGCGCTCGCTGATCGTGATCGGCGGCGGCTTTCTCGGGCTCGAATGTGCCGACGCCGCACGTGCGCAGGGCATCGACGTCACGGTGATCGAATCGCGCCATTCGTTGTTGCCCGACAAGCTGCCCGCCGCGCTCTCCGCGCAATTGCTGAAGCGTCATGAGGCGCGCGGCATCCGCTTTCGCTTCGGCGGGCAGATCAAGCAGATCGTCGACGAACCGGGAAAGCCGTTGCGCGTCTCACTGCGTGACGGCGAGACCTGTGACGCGGATCTTTGCCTGATCGCCATTGGCCAGTTGCCGAACGTCGAACTCGCGGCGCAGGCGGGGCTCGTCACTGATACGGGCATCGCGGTGGACCGGCTTTGCCGCACGTCGGCGCCGCACGTGTATGCGGCTGGCGATTGCGTGAGCTTTCCGTTTGGCGAGACCGGGCGGCGCGTGCGCGTCGAGTCCTGGCAGAACGCCGAGCAGCAGAGCCGCGCGGCGGCGGCCAACGCGCTCGGTATCGAGACGCCTTATACGCTGCTGCCGTGGTTCTGGACCGATCAGGCCGACTGGAACATGCAGTTTCTGGGACTGGAAGATCCGCTCGCGCCGGACATGCGCTGGATCGTGCGCGATGGCTCGACGCAGAACAGCGCTCGCGCGGTGTGGGTCGGACTGCGGGATGCGCGCCCAGTGGCGGCGGTCGCGCTCAACAGCGGGGGCGACGTGACGCCCTTGCGCAAGCTGCTGGCGTCCGGCGCGCCGGTGGAGGAAGCCGCGCTCGCGGACACGGGCCAGCGGCTCGGCAAGCTGGTGCAGGAACTCATTTCACGGACTTGAAGCGCTGAAACCCGTGGGCAAGTGTATCGAAGGCACGCACAGCATGTGTCCCTGTCCCGCCACCTCCTGGCCCGGGACAATGTTCCACCCGTCCCACCGGAGCCCGCCCTCATGCCCCAGACATCCCACCTCATCGCCTTCGCGCTGGTCGCGCTCGGCATGGCCCTGACGCCCGGGCCCAACATGGTCTACCTGATTTCCCGCTCCATCTGCCAGGGCCGCACGGCCGGCCTGATCTCGCTCGGCGGCGTCGCGCTGGGCTTCGTGTTCTACATGCTGTGCGCGGCCTTCGGCATCACCGCGCTGCTGATCGCCATTCCGTTCGCCTATGACGCGCTGCGCTTCGGCGGCGCGCTGTATCTGCTCTGGCTCGCGTGGCAAGCCGTGAAGCCCGGCGGCCGCTCGCCGTTCCAGGTGCGCGATCTCCCCGTCGACAGCCCGCGCAAGCTCTTCACGATGGGCTTCGTGACCAACCTGTTGAATCCGAAGATTGCCGTGCTGTATCTGTCGCTGCTGCCGCAGTTCATCGATCCGCAACACGGCAGCGTGCTCGCGCAATCGATGATGCTCGGCCTCGTGCAGATCGCGCTGAGCATCGCCGTGAATGCGTCGGTGGCGATGACCGCGGGCTCCATCGCCGTGTTTCTCGCGCGCAAGCCCGCGTGGCTGCTCATCCAGCGCTGGCTGATGGGCACCGTGCTCGCGGGCCTCGCGCTCAGAATGGCGACCGAAGCCCGCCGTTAAAGCCGCTTAACGCTCGCCGTCTTCCTTCGCCCGCTGCGCCGCGAACTGCATCAGCCGTTCGTCGCGCCAGTCGCGGCGCGCGGCGAGGTCATCGGCGGAGAGATGCTGGCGACGGTCCTTCTCGACCTGTGCTATCAGCGCTTCATCCCACGGACCGTCATCGACGCGCGACTTGACGATCGAGTGGTACAGCGGTCCGAGCCGGTTCGCATAATCGGCCACGCCGCCCGGCGCGTTCAGGTCGATCGTCTCGAACGGGCCCATGAACGACCAGCGCCAGCCGAGGCCGTCGCGCACGGTCTTGTCGATATCCTCGCAACTCGCAATGCCGTCGCGCTGCAACGCCCACGCTTCGCGCAGCAGCGCCGCCTGCAGACGGTTCAGCACGAAGCCCTCGATCTCCTTGCGCACATGCACGACGCTTTGCCCGATGCCGCGCATCAGGGCATCGGTGAACTCGACCGTCGCCGACGATGTCTGCGTCGACGGCACGAGTTCGACGACCGGCACGAGGTACGGCGGATTGACCGGATGCGCGATCAGCACGCGCGGCGAGATGGCGAGGTCGCAGGCGAAGTCGGAGGCCTTGATGCCCGAACTCGAACTGCCGATGATCACATCGGCGTCCGCCACCTTGTCGAGATCCAGCATCAGCTGGCGCTTCACATCGACGCGCTCGAGCACCGACTCCTGCACGTACGCAGCACCGTCGATGGCTTGCGCGAGCGAATCGGCGAGCGTCAGGCGGGCGGCGATGGTTTCCGGCGCTTCGTCGATGAGACCGTGCCTGTGCAACGCCGCCAACTGGTTCGCGGCCCACGGAATGGCGTTCTCGGCGGTGCGCGGATTCGCGTCGTACACGCGCACGTTCAGCCCGGCGCGCGCGAAGGCAATCGCCCAGCCCGCGCCCACGAGCCCCGCGCCGATGATGGCAACGGGCTTGTCCAGCTTCATCTTCGCTACGTTCATCAATTGTCTCGCTTGAGTTATGGTCTATATCACGCAGCCGTCCAGCCGCCGTCGAGCATGAGCGCGCTGCCGGTCACGAGCGTGGAGGCATCGCTGGCGAGGAACACGATGGCGCCCATCACTTCCTCGACGCGTCCCACGCGGCCCAGCGCGATGCGCTGCGTGACCCAGTCACGAAAGCCGGGCGCATCGAACATGCTTGCCGTGAGCACGGTCTCGATGAACGTGGGGCACACCGTGTTCACGCGAATGGCGTGCGGCCCGAGCTCCCATGCCAGCGCCTTGGTCATGCCTTCGAGCGCATGCTTCGATGCGCAGTACACCGTGCGGCCCGGGCTGCCCACGTGCCCCATCTGCGACGACACGTTGATGATCGAGCCGCCGTTCCCGGCGCGCAGCATGCCCTTCGCGACCGCGCGCGACACATGGAAGACCGACTTTACATTGAGGTCGATGATCGCGTTGATATCGTCATCGGTCACCTCCACAAGCGGCTTCGGGCGATTGGTGCCCGCGCAGTTCACGAGGATGTCGTAGGGCTCGCGCGCCTCGATGGCGGCGCTGACGGCGGCCGAATCGGTGATGTCGAGCGCGATGAAGTCGCTCTGGCCGCCTTCCTCGTTGATCTGGCCGGACGCGCGTTCGAGTTCATCGGCGGAACGCGCGACCAGCGTCACGCGCGCGCCCGCCTGAGCCAGCGCCGCCGCCGCCGCGAGGCCGATGCCGCGTCCGCCGCCGGTGATCAACGCTGTCTTGCCATGCAATGAAAAGCCCGGTGCTTTCGGCAGCATGCACTCTCCTGATCTTGATCGAATGGAACGAGGCAAGCGTAGCGACGCGACATCCGCGCCGCTTGCATACCAGTTATGCAAAACCTGAAATCCGTCGCCGCTGACAATACCGGCA
The DNA here is from genome assembly GCF_031451075.1 of Caballeronia sp. LZ043. Lineage (NCBI taxonomy): Bacteria > Pseudomonadati > Pseudomonadota > Betaproteobacteria > Burkholderiales > Burkholderiaceae > Caballeronia > Caballeronia sp. LZ043. The sequence continues at coordinate 106,690 of NZ_JARUXT010000002.1, forward strand.
AGTCCGGAGGGTGCGCAAGTGGAACTGAAACAGTTGCGGTATTTCGAGGTCGTCGCGCGTGAAGGCAGTCTCTCGCGCGCCGCGACACTGCTCGGCGTGAGCCAGTCGCTGCTGACACGCCATATCCAGAGTCTCGAACAGGAGTTCGGCCTGGCGCTGCTCTACCGTAACGGTCATGGCATGTCGCTGACCGACGGCGGCAAGACCTTCCTCGCCTCGGCCAGCGACATCCTGATGCGCACCGACAGCGCCCTGAACCAGATGCAGGCGCTGCGCTCGAACCCGGGCGGCACGGTGACGATCGGTATTCCGCCGATGCTCGGCGAATTCCTGCTGGTGCCGCTCACCAGGCGCTTCCGCGCGGAGTTTCCTGACGTGCGGCTCAAGCTGCGCGAAAGCGTGAGCGGCTATCTGCTCGAATGGCTGATGACCGGGAAGCTCGATATCGGCGTGCTGTACAACGTGACGTCGCTGAATACGATCGGCGTGGAGCCGTTGCTGTCGGACGAGATGCTGCTGATCGGCCCGCCCGATGCCGAGGTGCTGAATGCCTCGGCGGACTCCATCGCGCTGGCTGAAACCGTGGACCTGCAATGGGTCCTGCCGCCGCGTCCGCATGGCCTGCGCACGCTCGCCGAGGATGCCGCGACCGCGCAGGGATTGCAGCTGAACATCGTTGTCGAACTGGACGCGATGGCGGGCATCTTCGATCTCGTCCAAGCAGGGCTGGGCTTCAGCATCGCGCCGTTCGCCGCCATCGAGAAACGCCTCGAACGCGGCACGCTGAAGGCACGGCGCCTTCGCGAGCCGTCGCTGTCCGGCGTGCTGTCGATTGCGTTCTCGCCGAAGAAGGAAGCCACGCTCGCGATGAAGGCGCTGTATCGCATCGTGCGCCAGGAAACCGAGTCGCTGGTGCGAAACGGCGTCTGGCGCGCGATCGACGAACGGGCTTAGTGCACCTCAGGCCGGCGAATCGGTCAGGGCATCGTTCGCGACATTCGGCCCGGCAGGCGCTTTCCTGGCCCCGCCGCGCACGAAGGTCGCCGCGGGCATGCACAGCACGAGGACGCCGGTGCAGAGGAGCACGCAGCCGAGCGCATAGGTGCCGTTGTTGATGTTGCCGGTCACCTGCTTCATGAGGCTGGTGATCCACGATCCCGCGATGCCCGAGAGGCTGCCGAACGAATTGATCATCGCGAAGCCGGCGGCGGCCGCCGTGCCGGACAGCAGACTGCCCGGATAGGTCCACACGACCGGCGTGAGTCCGAGCACGCCCGATGCAGCGACACACAGGCAGATCATCGCAACCGGCAGATTGCTCGCGAACGCCGCGCTCAAGATGAGCGCCGTGCCGCCGACGAACGCGGGAATCGCGGCGTGCCAGCGGCGCTCGCCGGTCTTGCTCGAATGCCATGCGTTGAAGAGCATCGTCGCGGCGGCGCAGACGAAGGGCAGCGCCGTGAGCAGGCCGATGTGGAACGTGTCCTTCACGCCCGACTCGCGCACGATGGACGGCAGCCAGAACGACAGCCCGTACCAGCCGGTCGCGTAGGTGAAGATGATCCCCGCGCAGAGCCACACGCGATAGTCACGCAGCGCGGGACCGAACTTGTATTCCTTGTGCGCGTTCTCGGTGACGACGTTCTTGTCGAGCAGACGCTTCTCGGCATCGGTGAGCCACTTGGCCTGATGGATCTTGTCGGCGAGACCGAAGTAGACGAGGAACGCGAGCGCCATCGCCGGGACGCCTTCGATCAGCAGCATCCATTGCCAGCCGCTATAACCCATCCAGCCGTGCGAATGCTGCATCAGCCAGCCGGACAGCGGGCCGCCGAGCACGAGGCTGGTAGGCAGCGCGAGCAACAGGCCGAAGGTCACCTTGGTCTGACGGTCGGAGGGGAACCAGTAATTGATGTACAGCAGCACGCCGGGATAGAAGCCCGCTTCGCAACAGCCGAGCAGCAGCCGCAGGATGTAGAACATCGTCGCGTTCTCGACGCCGAACAGTTTCGCGAGTTCGGCGGTGAACATCGTGGCGGCGGAAATCAGGCCCCAGGTCAGCATGATGCGCGCGATCCAGCGTCGCGCGCCCACGCGGTGCAGCACGATATTGCTCGGAATCTCCAGCGCGATATAGCCGATGAAGAACATGCTCGCGCCCAATGCGAAGGCCGAGTCGCCGATCTTGAGATCGCCGAGCATCTGCAGCTTCGCGAAGCCGATGTTGACGCGGTCGAGAAACGAAAACGTGTGGCAGAGGAACAGGATCGGCGCGATGCGCCACAACAGCTTCTTGTACAGCTTGCCTTCGTCGACGGACTGCGCGGCGGCGCCGTCGATTGCGTCGATGCTCATGGGTATCTCCTCCCGGATGGTTCGTCAATGGCGGGTTGTTTCGGTGGAGCGTATTGATAGCCCGACGCAAACGCTCGAATACCTGTTATGCAGGATCCGCATAGCGCACGGGTGTTCATGGCGCGCAAACCCTTGTGGTGCAAGGCTTGCAGCGAAACGTGCCGTACTGCGGGAAAAGCAGGATGCGGCGCGTTTACCCCTATCGTCCGACTGTCGACAGCTTGACAGAATGAATTGCAGACCCGCCGGCAGTGACCCGGCGGGCTTCTTCAGGAGACGACCGAATGCGTACGTGCATGCTCTCTCCGCGCCTTCCGGCGCTGTTTCATCGAGCTTCGACGCGGAGGCCGCAATGATGCGTATCCGCCGCTCGATGCTCATCACGCCCGCGCATCGCCCCGACCGCATGGCGGGCGCGATGAAGCTGGCAGTCGATTCCTTTGTCTTCGATCTCGAAGACGGCGTGCCGCCCGTGCGCCGTGACGAAGCGCGCGCCAATCTCGCGAAGCTGATGCCGACGCTGGACTTCGGCGGCCGCGAGCGCGTGGTGCGGATCAACGCGGTGGGCACGGCGGATTGCGTGCGCGATCTCGACGCCGTGCCGCTGACGCACTGCGACGCCTTGCTCGTGCCCAAGGTCGAATCCGCCGAGCAACTGCGCTGGCTCGACACCGAACTCACACGTCGCGATGCGCCGGTCAGGCTGATCGCCACGCTGGAGACGCCGCGCGGCGTGCTGAACGCACTGAGCATCGCCGACGCCTCGCCGCGCCTTTGCGCGTTCTTCTTCGGCTCGGGCGACTACACGATGGAAACCGGCGCCGAGATCACGCCGACCGCCTTGTTGTGGGCGCGTTCGACGATCGTCGCGGCAGCGGGCGCCGCTGCTTGCGACGCCATCGACGCGCCTTATCTGCACGGCCTGCGCGATCCGCAAGGCACGCATGAAGACGCGTTGCGCGCGCTGGAACTGGGCTTCAGCGGCAAGGTGGTGTTCCATCCCGCTCAGGTAGATGCGGTCAACGGCGCGTTCACGCCGACCGAAGCGCAAACCGCGCGAGCCCGACGCATCGTCGACGCGTTCGAGGCGGTGAAGGCGAGCGGCGAGGGCACGGCCATCGTCGACGGCGAATTCGTCGCCATCGATCTGGTGCCGCGCATGCAGCGGCTGCTCGACATCGCCGCCTACGCGCAAGGGAGAACGTCATGAAGCAGGCCACGCTGACCTCGTACGACGATGCCGACGTGCGTGCGCGGACCGACGCGCATGTCTCCGCGCTGAACATCGCCGGGCGCATGGAGCGCCTGCCGCTGTCGCGCTTTCACTGGACCTTGTTCGCGATCCTGGGCGTCGCGATGTTCTTCGACGGCTACGATCTCACCGTCACCGGCTTCGTCATCCCGGCGTTGCACAAGCACGGCTGGCTCACGCCGGCGACCACGGCCACCTTCATCTCGGTGCCGCTCATCGCTGCCGCATTCGGCTCGATCGCGGCGGGACTGCTCGGTGACCGCATCGGCCGCCGACGTCTGTTCCAGGCGACGGTGCTGGTCTACAGCCTGTCGAGCCTCGGCTGCGGCTTCGCGACGAGCTACGGCATGCTGCTCACGTTCCGCACGATCAACCTCTTCGCGATCGGCACGGTCACCGTCACCGGGTATGCGTATCTGAACGAGTTCACGCCGCGGCGTTATCGCGGGCGCTTCCAGTCGGCGGTGGCGTTGCTGCTGAACGGCGGCCTGCCGTTCGGCGCCCTGATGGCACGGCTCATCGTGCCGAACACCGACGTGAACGTCGGCTGGCGCGTGCTGTTCCTGCTGTCGGTGATTCCGGCGCTGCTGGTCTTCGCAAACAAGCGCCTGTTGCCGGAGTCGCCGCGCTGGCTTGCGTCGGTCGGTCGCGACGAGGAAGCGGCTCGCGTGGTCGATTCGATCGAGGCCGGCATCGTGCAGCGCGAAGGCAAGACGTTGCCCGATGCCGAACTCGCCCGCGAACCGGCGCGGCATCTCGGCTGGGATGCGCTGTTCTCGCCGCTCGTGCGCGGACGGTTCGCGCTGGCCGTCGTGTTCAACATCTGTCATCTGACGGGCCTGTTCGTGCTCATCAGCTGGCTGCCGACGCTGTTCGTCTCGCGCGGCCTCACGCTCGGCTCCACCTTCACGTTCGCTGCGGTGAGCTTCATGGGCGGCTTCCTCGGGCCGCTGCTGGGCATCGTGGTGGCGGACCGCATCGAGCGGCGCTGGTCGCTGGTGGCGGCCGCGCTGGTCGCTGCGTGCGCGGGCGTCGCCTATGCGGGACAGACATCGCCGCAGGGACTGATGATCACCGGCCTGATCCTCGTCACGGCGATATTTTTTATATCGTCGGTCGGCTTTGCGACCTATATCCCCGAGATCCTGCCGACCGGCGTGCGGCTGCGCGGCCTCGGCACTGCCGCGCTGATCGGCCGGCTGGCGTCGGCGGCCACGCCGTTCGCCGTCGCGGCCGCGTTGCTCACGTTGAAGAACCCGTTCTATGTCGTGTCGTCCGTCGGCGTCGCCTATGTCGTGATGGCGCTGCTGCTCGCCGTGCTCGGTCCGAACGTGCGCGGCCGGACGCTCGAAAGTCTCGAATCCGGACTGGACCCCAAACCTTGAGGAGATGTTCGATGGCGCTGTCCCGCACCTTTCTGTTCGTCCCCGGCAATCATGCGCGCCGCGTCGAGAAGGCGCTGAACGCCGATGTCGATGCGGCAATCCTCGATCTCGAAGACGCCGTCGCGGCCAGCGAAAAGGTTGCGACGCGCGCGGCGGTCGTCGAAGCGTTGCAAGCACCGCATCGCGCGCGCGGCTATATCCGCATCAACGCATTGGACACGGAGTACGCGTTCGGCGACCTGCACGCGGTGATCGCGCGCGGCGTGGACGGCATCGTGCTGCCGAAACTCGAGTCGGTGGAACAGCTGCATACCGCCGACTGGATCATGAGCCAGCTCGAGCGCGAGCGTGGCCTTGACGCGGATTCCATCGAGCTGATGCCGATCATCGAAACCGGCGCGGGCTTCGCGGCGATTCAGGCGCTGTGCACGTCGGCGGCGCAGCGTGTGCGGCGTCTCAAGCGCTTCGCTTTTGGTGCAGGCGACTTCTGCCTCGACATGAACCTCATATGGAGCGGCGACGAGTCGGAACTGCATGCGTACCGCAGCGCGCTGGTGCTGGCGTCGCGCGCGGCAGGACTGCAGGCGCCCGTCGATACCGTATGGGTGCGCCTCGACGACGCCGACGGTCTCGCGCGCTCGGCGGTCCGTGCGCGCGGCATGGGCTTCCAGGGCAAGTTGTGCATCCACCCGGCGCAATGCGACGCGGTGAACCGCGCGTTCTCGCCGACCGAAGCCGAGATCACTCAGGCGCGCGCCGTCGTCGAGGCGTTCAAGCGCGCCGAAGCGGAAGGCGTTGCGTCGATCCGGCTCGACGGCGCCTTCATCGATTACCCGGTCGCGTATCGCGCGCAACGCGTGCTCGACTTCGCCGCGCAGATCGACGCGCGCTGAGAACATTTCATCCATCGGAGAAACGGCAATGACTGCAACATCGGCTGACACCCGCAACGTTCGTCCGCTCGACGGCATTCGCGTGATCGACGTGTCGAGTTTCCTGGCGGGACCGTTCTGCTCGACGCAGCTCGGCGAATTCGGCGCCGAGGTCATCAAGGCGGAGCTGCCCGACGTGGGCGATGCATTGCGCCGCTTCGGCTCGATGACGGAGGCGGGCGTCACGCTGCCGTGGCTGTCCGAATGCCGCAACAAGAAGTCGATCACGCTCGACTTGCGCAAGCCCGGTGGCGCCGAGTTGCTGAAGAAGCTGGTCGCGGACGCCGACATCCTTGTCGAGAACTTTCAGCCGGGCACGCTCGAAAAGTGGGGCCTCGGCTGGGACGTGCTGCATGAAGTGAATCCGCGGCTCATCATGGTGCGCATCTCGGGCTTCGGCCAGACCGGGCCGTATCGCGACCGGCCGGGCTTCGGGCGCATCGGCAATGCGTTCGGCGGGCTGTCGTTCCTCGCGGGCTATCCGGACCGGCCGCCGGTCACGCCCGGCTCCGCGACCATTCCCGACTACATGGCGGGCCTCTACGGCGCGCTCGGCGCGCTGCTGGCCATTCAGGCGCGCGAACGCACGGGTGAAGGGCAGTTCGTCGATATCGGCTTGTACGAACCGATCTTCCGCATCCTCGATGAACTCGCGCCGTCGTTCCAGAAGAACGGCTTCGTGCGGCAGCGCATGGGTCCGGGCACGGTGAACGTGGTGCCGCACAGCCACTATCCGACCAGCGACGGCCGCTGGATCGCCATTGCCTGCACCAGCGACAAGATCTTCGCGCGTCTCGCTGAAGCGATGGGCACGCCGGAACTCGCGGGCGAAGGCAAGTGGGGGCACATTTCGGGTCGCGAGCGCGATCGTGCCGACGTGGACCGCACTGTCGGCGAATGGACCACGCAGTTCACGCGCGACGAAGTGCTCGCGCGCTGCGAACAGTTCCAGGTGCCGTGCGGGCCGGTGTACGGCATCGACGAGATCTTCGAAGATCCGCAATACGCGGCGCGCGAGAACATCAAGACCATGCAGGACGCGCGCATCGGCGAACTGGCGGTGCCGAATGTCGTGCCGCGTCTCTCTGCGACGCCGGGCGGCATCGACTGGCTCGGACCGGACCTCGGCCAACATAACGACGACATCTATCGCGGCTTGCTCGGACTCGATACCGAGCAGCTCGCGACGCTCAGGGAAGAAGGGGCCATCTGATATGATCGCGCATCCTTTTTCGGCGGCCCTGGCGTGTTGACAGACGAGCCTCGCGCCGCGCTTCGGGTCATCACGAAACAGCCCACCGCCATGAGCGCAGACGATCAGAAATGGGCCCTGCCGCCGCAGCATTCGTTGCCGCAACTCGTCGAGGCGCGGCTGGTCAGCGCCATCCGTTCAGGCGATCTCAAGGCGGGTGAGCGCATCGTCGAAACGCAATTGGCCCGGCAGCTCAACGTGAGCCGCGGGCCGTTGCGCGAGGCGCTCAAGTCGCTCGAAGCCAACGGGCTGGTCTTCACCGTGCGCGGCAAGGGCACCTACGTGGCCGAGGTCTCGCACGACGACTTCGTGCGCATGACCGGCATTCGCGCCGTGCTCGAAGGCTTCGCCGCGCGGCTCGTGGCGGCGCGTTGCCGTCATGAGCCGGATGTCGTCGTGCAGCTGGAGCAGTCGCTCGCGGAACTGGAGCGCGCGGAAGCGGGCCATGATGCCGCCGTGCTGCGTGCGGTGGACTGGGAGTTTCACGAACTCGTCTGCACGCTCGCCGACAACGATCTGCTGCAAACCACCTGGCATTCCATCAGTTCGCTCGTGCGGCTCTATCAGCAGGGCAATACGAGCTACGAGGTGCGCAGCGAAAGCGTCGTGCATCATCATCACGAGTTCGTCGAAGCGCTCAAGTCCGGCGATCCCGACTTCGCCGAGCAGACCTTCCGCAGCATCATCACCGACACGACTTTTCGCTCGCTGGGCCTTCCCGTGCCCGAGGCGATGACGTCGATGACCGAGCCGCCGCGCGCGCCGAAGAAGTCGAAGGCCGGCGCGAGGTAGTCACGTCTGTCCGGCGTGCAGCGTCGTGGCGAAGTGGGCGCGCAGATGATCGAGGAACAGCGTCGAGGCCAGGTTGAGATCGGCTTTCTCGCGCACCAGAATGCCGAAGTTGCGCGACAGGTCGATCTCCGGCACGTTCAGCGTCGCACGAGATTCGAGCGAGTAGCGCTGCGCCATGTAGCGCGGCAGGAAGGTCGCGCCGAGCCCGGCATCGACGAGCCCCAGCACCGTGCCGACATTGGTCGCGTGCTGGATGGTCGAGAGCGTGAGGCCGCGTCGGGCGAGTTCGGCCGAGAGACGCGTCTGGAGCAACGCGTAACGGTCGAGCAGCATCAGCGGCAGATCGGCGAGTTGCTCCAGCGTGATGTCCTGCGCGCCCGCCAGCGGATGCGCCTTGGGCAGCACGACGAGCATCGGTTCGCGGGCGAGCGGTTCGAAGTGCAGCTTGCTGGAATCGCCATCGAACGCGCTGACGGCCAGGTCCGCCTGTCCGGCTTCGAGCGTCGCGAGCACGGCCTCGTATTGCAGGTCGCGAACCTGGATCTGGATCGACGGATACGCCTGGCGGAACGACTGGATGAGTTGCGGCAGTACGACGGCGGCGAGCATCGGCGTGGTGGCGATCACCGTGCGCATCTTGGACGCCGCTGCACGCGCATGAAAGTCCGTCAGCAACTCGCGTAAACCCTGCAACGCGAGCCGCGCGCGGCGCGCGAGTTCTTCGCCCTCGGGCGTGGGCGTTACGCGACGGGTCGTGCGTTCGACGAGCTTCGTCTTGAGCATCGCTTCGAGCCGCTGGACGCGGTTCGTTACGGAGGGCTGCGAGACATGCATCTTCTTCGCGGCGGCGCTGAAGCTGCCGAGGTCCGCCACGGCGAGAAAGGTTTCCAGCTCGATGAGATCGAAACGCAGATTGATTCCGTCGATGCCCTCGTCCGGAGCGGAGTGGTCGTCCTGCATCATGCCGCCGTGTCCTCCGTGCCCGATTTATAACGCCATCTTATAAATCGATATTCTAATGCGATTAGAGTTTCGCGAGGCCGTTCTCGATAATTGGGCCATTAGAGACTGAACCGGAAAGCGCGTTGCAACGACGCGGCCCGGCTGGTCGAGAACGGAGACTTCATGAAGGACGAAATCAAGATCCTGACGCCGAACGGCATCCTGGGCTACGGCATCCCGGCGGCCGACTTCTGGCGCGGCATCGATCAACAGCCCGACGCGATGATCGTCGATGGCGGTTCTACCGACCCCGGTCCTTATCTGCTCGGCCTGCCGAAGACACTGGTGACGCGTGAAGCGTATCTACGCGATCTGTCGCTGATGCTTGACGCCTGCGCGACGCGCAAGGTGCCGATCTATATCAGCTCGGCGGGCGGCCCCGGCATTCGCGCGCATGTGGATTTCATGGTCGATGTGATCGAAGAGATCGCGAAGCGTGAAGGCTATCGCTTCAAGATCGCCAAGATCTATTCGGATGTGGACCCCTCGTATGTCCGCGATGCGATGGGCGAAGGCCGCATCACGCCGTGCGCATCGGCGCCGGAGTTGCAGGTGTCGGATGTGGGCGCGTCGTCGCATATCGTCGCGCAGATGGGTGCTGAGCCGTTTGCGAAGACACTGCGCGAGCATCCTGATCTGGACATCGTCGTGGCCGGCCGTGCGTACGATCCGGCGCCGTTCGCGGGGCTGTGCATGCTGCACGGGATCGAGCCGGGCATCTACTGGCACATGGGCAAGATCGTCGAGTGCGGGGCGAACTGCGCGGAGCCCAAGGGCAAGGTGATT
>NZ_JARUXT010000002.1:116545-207890 GCF_031451075.1 Caballeronia sp. LZ043
CCGTTCGGCGGCGTCAAGCAATCCGGCCTCGGCCGCGAAGGCTCGCACTATGGCATCGATGACTACGTCGTCATCAAGTACCTGTGCATGGCGGTCTGAACCGCACGCGTACCAGCAAGCAGATGAAACCCGCACCGCACGCCACGCCCCACTCGAAGCGCGGCGTGCGGTTCATCGCATCAGAGCGCCGTCGCCGGGCTCTCTGCCACCGCGCTTGCGTAAGGCACGTCACGCTTGCCATAACGACGCACACGCAGGTTCGCCTGCTCGCCATGACCCGCGAAGCCCTCGAGCGCGCACAAACGCGAGCAATACTCGCCAACCAGCGCCGATGCCTCGTCCGTCAACACCTTCTGATACGTGCAGGTCTTGATGAACTTGCCCACCCACAGGCCGCCCGTGTAACGCGCCGCCTTCTTCGTCGGCAGTGTGTGGTTCGTGCCGATCACCTTGTCGCCATACGACACATTCGTGCGCGGACCCAGGAACAGCGCGCCGAAGTTCGTCATGTTCTCGAGGAAGTAATCGACATCGTGCGTCATCACCTGAACGTGCTCGAACGCGAGATCATTGGCGATCTTCACCATCTCCTCATCCGACTCCGCCACGATCACTTCACCAAACTGCGCCCACGACTTACGGGCGATATCCGCCGTCGGCAGGATGCCCAGCAGGCGCTCCACTTCCGCCATCGTCTCCTTCGCAAGCTTCTCGGACGTCGTCAGCAGGATAGCCGGCGAATCCGGTCCATGTTCGGCCTGGCCGAGCAGATCAGTGGCGCACATCTCGCCATCCACGCTCTCATCGGCGATCACGAGCGTCTCGGTCGGACCCGCGAACAAGTCGATGCCCACGCGGCCGAACAACTGGCGCTTCGCCTCCGCGACGAACGCATTGCCCGGGCCCACCAGCATGTCCACCGGCGCAATGCTCGCCGTGCCGATCGCCATCGCGCCCACCGCCTGGATGCCGCCCAGGCAATAGATCTCGTGCGCGCCAGCCATGTGCTGCGCCGCGACGATCGCCGGCGCCGGCTTGCCATGGAACGGCGGCGCGCACGTGATGATGCGCGGCACGCCGGCCACCTGCGCCGTGATCACCGACATGTGCGCCGATGCCAGCAGCGGATACTTTCCGCCCGGCACGTAACAGCCCGCCGCATTCACCGGAATGTTGCGATGCCCAAGGATCACGCCCGGCATCGTCTCGACTTCAATGTCCTTGATCGAGTCGCGCTGATGACGCGCGAAGTTGCGCACCTGCGTCTGCGCAAACTCGATGTCCTTGATGTCGCGCGCCGAAAGCTGCGAGAGACAGTCGTCAATCTCCTTCTGCGTCAGACGATAGTCCTCGCGATCCAGCTTGTCGAAACGGATCGACAGATCACGGATGGCCGCATCGCCCCGTTCCTCGATATCGGCGAGCGTCGCCTCCACCGTTTCACGCACTTCCTTCGCCGCCGACTTGATCACTTCCGCAGTCGCACCTTGCTTCAGCCACTTGGCCATGACATCTCCTGGTCTCTGTTCGTTGATGTGGGGAGCGCATACTCATTGCATACGTATGCAACACGAGCGAAGATTAGTCGCTTTTGGCGTGATCGGCAAGTTCCAGTGGGGAAAAGCGACGCTAAGGTTTACCCGGGCATGGCCCAGGTTTGCGTGCCGTCGTCGTTCGTCACGACGCCCCGGCGCGGCCTGCGCGCCGAGCCGCGCACGATCAGCCCGCCAGGAGCTTCGTCATGAAGCGCCGCATCGAGCGTGCCGTTCAGTTGCGCAAGCACCGCGGCGACGGCGCGCTGCACCATGTCGTCGAGCGGCTGGCTGTAGGTCGTGAGGTCGAACACAGGCCAGCGCGCCATGTCGATATCGTCGAAGCCGACGATCGACACCTCATCGCCCACCTTCAGCCCGAAGCGTGCGCGCGCCACGCTGATCGCGGCAAGCGCCATGTGGTCGTTGGCGCAGAAGATGGCGTCGGGCGGCTTCGTGGCGGACAGCAGCGAGATCACCGCTTCTTCCGCGCCCGCCGCCGTGTACTGGCCCACGCGCCGTTCAATGGCCTTCACGCCCTGCTCGCGCAAGTAATCGAAGAAGCCTTCCTCGCGATCGCGGCTCGTGGACGAGCTCTCGAGACCCGCGACATACGCATAGCGCTTGTGCTTGCCGGCGTGCAAAAACGCCGCGAGCGTGCGCGCGCCCGCGCGGTTCTGGCCCGTTACGCTGGACGCGGCCTGGCTGTCGGTCTTGCGGTTGAACATCACCACGGGCAGTCCGATGTTCATGCATTCGTCGGCGAAATGCGAGGACAGGCTGGTCGAGATCAGCACCAGCGCATCCACGCGATAGCGCAGCACTTCATCGAGCACGGGATCCGAGCCGCGCAAGGGGTCGCTCGTGAACATCAGCACGCCATAGCCCGCGCGCGCGAAGGCGGCCGTGAGCGCGTTGAGCGCAGCGTGATAAAACGGATTTTCATTGGCCGGCACCGTCACGCCAATGAGGTTCGCGCGGCCCGTGATCAGCGAACGCGCCACCAGGTTCGGCCGATAGCCCAGCTCGCGCGCCGCCGCGACGATGCGTTCACGCGTGGCCGGCGAGACGCTCGCGCCGGGCGTGAACGCACGCGACACCGCCGACTGCGAGACACCCGCCGCGCGGGCTACGTCATGCGCGGTGGCGGGTCGTCGTTCGGGCGTGGCATCGGACATCGGATCGGGTCTCGGGGTGTCAGGGAATTGGCGGCGCGACAGCAAGCGCGCCGACAGTATGCCCCAGCTCGTTCAGGCGATCGAGCGCCACACGCCCGCACGCACCAGCGCATCGGTCTCCTGGCGCACGATGCGATACAGCGCCTTCATTGCGAGCGTGGCTTCCTTCTTCGGCGAGAACGCCACCGACAGCACGCCCGGCAGCGTCGGCTCGATGATCGGCCGGGCCTTCAGCGTGCCCCGCTCGATACGGCCGCGCACGGCCGCATACGGCGCGACCGAAAAGCCCAGGCCGGCCTCGACGAGTTCGAAGATCGCCATCATCGCGTCGATCTCGAAGGCGATGTTCAGCGTGAGGGAACGCGTGGTCGCGGCATCCTCGACGAGCGTGCGCAACCCATGCGGGCGCGCCGGCAGTATCCACGGCAGCTGCACGGCGTCGGCAAAGCGGATGGGCTCCATCGCCGGCTGGAGGATGCTCGCATCCGGCGGACCGACGAGCAGCAGGTCGTCGGACAGCAGCGGCTCGATGCTGATCGTGCTGTGCGGCCCGATGTTGTACAGCACGCCGATATCCAGCTGGCCGCTCAGCAGCCATTCGAGCATGTAGCCGGACAAGCCCTCGCGCATGCGCAGGCGCACCTCGGGGAACTCGGCGCGGAAGCGCTTGACGAGCGGCACCAGCAGGAAGTCGCCGAGCATCGGCGGGATGCCCATCGTGACCGTGCCGCCCGGCACCGAACGCAGGGCCTGCATGTGGTTCACGGCCTCGTCGCTGCGTTCGAGGATGTCGTTCGCGCGCGCAAGGAACTTCTGCCCGGCCTCCGTGAGCGACATGCCATGGCCGTGCCGATACAGCAGCGGCGGCCCCAGTTCCTGTTCGAGCATCTGGATATGGCGCGTCAGCATCGACTGGCTGATGCCGAGAATCGCGGCCGCGCGCGAGACGCTGCCTTCGCGCGCCACCACCATGAAATACCTCAGCTGCTTCAACTCCACGTGCGGGTCTCCTCGTTCTCCTCTGTTGCCGGGCATTGTCGCCTGAAGCGGGCCGATATGCATAACAGGTATGCGAGCAGCCGCCGTTCCATCTGATTACGCTTGATTCCATCCAGAAGCACAACGGAGACACTCACACAATGGAAGAACTCAGGTTGCTCAGCAGTACGGCCATCCTCGGCTATGGCTTCGCGCAGAGCGCGTTCGAAGCAGGGCTTGCGCGCAATCCGCATCTCATCGGCGCGGACGGCGGCAGTTCGGACCCGGGGCCGTACTACCTCGCCTCGGGCGAGTCCTTCACCTCGCGCATGGCGACCAAGCGCGACATGCGCATCATGCTGGCCGCCGCCGTCCCGCGCGGCATTCCGGTGATCGTCAGCACCTGCGGCGGCGCCGGCGGCGATCCGCATCTCCAGATGATGGTCGATATCGTCAAGGAAATCGCCGCGGAAGAAAGTCTGTCATTCAAGCTCGCGGTGATCAATTCGGAATTGCCCAAGGACGTGCTGCTCGAACACGTCAACGCCGGCAAGACACGGCCGCTCTACGGCCTGCCCGAACTGACGCCGGAACTCGTCGAACAGGCCGTGCGCGTGGTCGGCGCGATGGGACCGGAGCCGTACATCACCGCTCTCGACGCCGGCGCGCAAGTGATTCTCTCGGGCCGCAGCACGGACCCGGCGCCGTGGGCCGCCATGGCCATCCGCGCGGGTTTCTCGCCGGCGCTCGGCTGGTACGCAGGCAAGATGCTGGAATGCGGCGCCGAACCCGCGTTGCCGAAGCGCGAAGGCTGTCTGCTCGCGACCATCCGCGAGGATCACGTCGAACTCGAACCGATGCACCCCGAGCAGGCCTGCACGCCGCGTTCGGTGGCGTACTTTGCGCTGCACGAGAACAGCAGCCCGATTCATCACCACGAGCCGGGCGGCATGCTCGACACCTCCGAATGTTCGTTCGAGGCCGTCACGGAACGCGCGGTGCGCGTGTCCGGCATGCGCTGGAAGCCCGCGAAGTACACGGTGAAGCTCGAAGGCGTCGAGGCGCGCGGGCATCGCGTCATCTCGCTGTGCGCCACGCGCGATCCGGTGCTGCAAGCGCAGATGGACCGCTATCTGGCCCGCTCGCGCGAGATTGTCGATGAGAAGGCGACCGCGTTCGGCGCGCCCTCCGACACCTACACGCTCAACTTCCGCGTCTACGGCCAGAACGGCGTGATGGGCGAGCGCGAACCGCTGCCGCAGGTCGAACGCCATGCGCACGAAACGGCGATCGTCGCGGAAGTGGTCGCGCAGGACCGCGATACCGCGAAGGCCGTGCTGGCGATTGCGCGCACCACGATCCTGCACTCGGAATTCCCGGGCCGGCTCTGCAAGGAAGGCAACATGGCGATCCCGTTCTCGCCGTCCGACCTCGATCTCGGTCAGGTCTACCGCTTTTCCGTGTGCCATCTGCTCGAGCCGGAGAACGCGCTGTCGCTGTTCCCGATCCGCTACGAAACCATCGGAGCCTGACATGCCAGCCATCAAGGATTTTGCGAGCGTGTGCCGCAGCAAGAATGCAGGACCGTTCATGGTCACGCTCGACATCGTGTTCGAAACCGACGAGATCTTCGACCGCGTCGCCGCCACCGGCGTGCTCACGCCGCAACTTTTCGCGCGCCTGTACGGCGTGAAGCCGGAGCAGGTGCAGTTCACGCCGTATCGCGCAGCACGCGCGTTCAAGGCGACGCTGCCGCGCCTGATCTCGTCGGGCGATATCGGCGATACCGACGTGTACGGCTCGCAGCAGCACGCGCCGATGCTCGATATCGACATCCCCATCAAGCTGGAGAACACGCAATGAGCGAAGCCGATCTCCAGACGCGGCCCGCCGCGTCGCCTGTTATCGAAGAAACCTTGCAGGACGGCTTTCGCCAGGCGATGCGCCGGCTCGCGGGCGGCGTGGCGCTGGTGTCGACGGTGCATGAAGGCGTGCGCCACGGCATGACCGTCACCGCCGTCACTTCGCTGACGATGGACCCGCCCGCGCTGGTCGTCTCGGTGAACCGCCACGCATCCGCGTTCGATGCCCTCCTGCGCAGCGGCACCTTCTGCGTGAACCTGCTCACGCAGCAGCATGCGGACCTCGCGGTGGCCTTCTCGCGCAAGCCGGACGGCGACGCCCGCTTCACCAACGGCGCATGGCGCATGAACGACCACAATCTTCCGTCGCTCGACGGCAGCATTGCGTCGATCACCTGCCGCGTGCACGACACCGTGGAGTACGGCACACACGCGATCCTGATCGGCGCGGTCGAGCATCTGGAGATCGAATCGCAGCAGCCGATGGCGCCGCTCATCTATCTGAGCGGGCAATTCGGCGGCTTCTGGCCGCTGACGGCCTGAGGAGCGCGCATGTTCGACGCGAAATACGAACACGCCAACTTCCCGCGCGTGCGGCCCGAATGGCTCGCGCAGGTCGCCGAGCCGGCCGTGGAGCCGGAATTGCCGATCATCGATCCGCATCATCATCTGTGGGATGTCGAGAGCGCGTTCTATCACGCGCCGGAACTCGTCGCGGATGTGAACGCGGGGCATCGCGTGCTGGCCACGGTGTTCGTCGAGTGCAAGGCGCATTTCGACGACGACGCGCCCGCCGGTTTCGAGCCGGTCGGCGAGACGCGCTTCGCGGTGGCGCAGGCACAGGCCGCCGCGCAATTGCAGCAAGGTCATGCGGGGCTCGTGAAGGGCATCGTCGCGTATGGCGATCCTTTCGTCGCGAATCCGCAAGGCGTGCTCGAAGCGCATCTCGAAGACGGCCAGGGCCGCATGCGCGGCGTGCGGGTCCGCGCTGCATGGCATGCCGATCCGGCCTTCGCCGCGCCTCATGGCGGCGCCGATGAACGCCTGATCGCCTCGCCCGAGCTGGACCGCTATTGCGCGATCCTCGCGGAGATGGGCCTCGTGCTCGATCTGTGGGTCTATCACACGCAACTGGACCAGGCCGCGGAACTCGCGCGCCGTCATCCGCGCCTTGCCATCGTGCTGAATCATTGCGGCGGTCCGCTGGGCATCGGTCCTTATGCCGATCAGCGCGCCGCGGTGCGCGAGGAATGGAGCCGCTCGCTCGGACGCGTGGCGGCGAACGATAACGTCGCCGTGAAGATCGGCGGGCTGGCGATGCCGCGCACCGGCTTGTCTTTCGCCGATGCCGCGAAGCCCGCAAGCTGTGTCGAGCTGGTCGAACGCTGGACGCCTTATGTGCGCACCTGCATCGAACTGTTCGGCGCGGACCGCGCGATGTTCGAGAGCAACTTCCCGGTCGACAAGGGCAGCTGCAACTACGTCTCCGTGTGGAACGCGTTCAAGCTGCTGAGCGCGGGCTATCCGGACGCGGCGCGCCGCAAGCTGCTCGCGGGCACGGCGAACCGCGTGTACGGGCTGCGGGTCGAGGCACTCATGGCGGAGGGCATCGCGTAATCACAACGAGTCAGGCGCATCACCCATCCGCAAAAGGCACGAGACCGTCCGGCGCACGCCAGTGTGCGCACGGATTTCCGGAGGAGACATATGAAAAATCGCCGCATCTTTATCTACATCTTTCTGTTTTCGCTCACGAGCATCAACTACATCGACCGCGTGGCGTTGTCGGTGGCCGCGCAGCCCATCGCGCACGAGTTCGGCATCAGCCCGATCCAGATGGGCTTCCTCCTGTCCTCGTTCATCTGGACATACTTCGCGAGCCTGATCCTGTGGGGCCTCGCACTCGACCGCTGGGGCACGCGCTACGTCAACGCCATCGGCATGGCGGTGTTCTCGGTGGCCACCGTCGCGACCGGCTTCGCGTGGAGCTATGCGTCGATCCTCGTTACGCGTCTCGTGATGGGCGCCGGCGAAGCATCGTCGTATCCAGCGGGCGGCAAGGTGATCCGCGAATGGATGCCGGCACGCGAACGCGGCATCGCGGCGGCCGTGCTCAACAGCGGCTCGTATGCGGGCCCGGCCATCGGCGCATTGGTGGTCGCCTTCGCGGTGCAGTTGTTCGGCTGGCGCACGGGCTTCATCCTGGTCGGCAGCTCGGGCGCAATCTGGCTCGTCTGCTGGCTCAAGTGGTTCCGCAAGCCGGAGCTCGCCACCTTCCTCAGCGAGGAAGAGCGCGCGCACATCCTGCGCGAGCGCAACGGCGGCATGCCCGACACGCCTACCGGCCCGACGCTCTCCATCCCCGACCTGCTCAAGTCCGTGAGCGTCTGGGGCCTGCTCATCACGCAAGGCTTCGGCTCCTATGCGCAGTTCCTGTTTCTCACCTGGCTGCCGAGCTACCTGCAGACCGAGCGTCATCTCGACATCGTCAAGAGCGGCTATTTCACGGCGCTGCCGTATGCGCTCTCGGTGCTGCTCGCGCTCGGCATCGGCAAGCTGAGCGACCGCCTGCTGCCTGTCGATGCCATCAACAAGGGCGGACGCCGCACCATGGTGGCGGCCTCGATGCTGCTGACGTCCGTCGTGCTCGTCACGCCGTTCGTCGATGACGTGTGGATGATGGTCGCCGTCTTCACGCTCTCGCTGACCGGCGCGCAAGCCGCGCTGGCGATGAACATCGCACTGATCGGCGACCTGCTGCCTTCGTCGGCGGAAGTGGGGCGCGGCACGGGCCTGCTGATCACCGGCGGCGCATCGTTCGCGATGATCGCGCCGATCGCCACGGGCTATGTCGTCGCCATCACGCACAGCTACAACAACGCGTTCTATATCGCGGGGGCGCTCGCCCTGGCCGGCGCGCTCGTCAGCCTCTTCATGACGCGCAAGCCGATTCGCCACCACGACAGCGTGGCGGAAATCAGCGAAGTCTCGGCCCGCGCCTGAACCACTTTCACGATTCACGAGGAACCTGACATGACCCAGAAGCAAATGACCCTGATCGGCTTTCTGCAGGCGCAGAACTGCTCGACCTATCCCGGTTCGTGGCGCCACAGCGCGGCGATGCAGGACTTCACGACGCCCGAGTACTACCAGCGCATCGCGCGCACGCTGGAGGAAGGCAAGTTCCACCTCGCCTTCTTCGACGACCGCCTCGCGATGCCCGACATCTACGGCAACGATCACGCGCAGACCGTCGAGCACGGCGTGCGCGCCGTGAAGATGGACCTGGTCTCGATCCTCACCGCGATGGGCATGGCGACCTCGAAGCTCGGCCTCGGCGCGACCTACTCGACGACCTACTACGAGCCGTTCCACATCGCGCGCACGTTCGGCACGCTCGACCTGATGACCAAGGGCCGCGCCGCGTGGAACGTGGTGACGTCGCTGAACGATTCGGAAGCGGCGAACTTCGGGCAGGACGCGCATCTCGAACACGACCTGCGCTATGACCGCGCCGACGAGTTCGTCGAAACGGTGATGGGCCACTGGGATACGTGGGAAAGCGATGCGCTGATCCTCGACAAGGAAAGCGGCCGCTTCGCGGATCCGTCGAAGGTGCATCGTCTCGATCACCAGGGCAAGTTCTTCAAGTCGCGGGGCCCGTTCACGGTGCCGCGTTCGCAACAGGGCCATCCGGTGCTGATCCAGGCGGGACAGAGCGGCCGTGGCCGCGCGTTCGCGTCGCGCTGGGCGGACCTGATCTTCGTCGTCTATCCGAAGCTCGAAGTGGCGAAGAAACAGTACGCGGAGATGAAGCAGGCGCTCGCCGATGCAGGCCGCAACCCCGACGACGTGAAGATCTCGACGGCGTGCTACACGATCGTCGCGGAGTCCGACGAGATCGCGCAGAAGGAACGCGAATACATCGACGCCCTCGCCAAGCCGATCGACTCGCTCGCGCTGCTGTGCGAAGTGCTCAACACGGACTTTTCGAAGCGCGGCTACGACGATCCGTTCAGCGACGCCGAAATGGCCGCGATTTCCGGCTGGACCGGGTTCCGCGATCGCGTGGTGACGCTTTCGGGCAAAAAGAATCCGTCGGTGCGGGATTTCGTGGACTTTTCGAAGCGCGCGCGCATCGACGAGTTCCCGGTGTTCTGCGGCACACCGAAGACGGTCGCGGACCAGATGGAGCAATGGTTCACGGAAGGCGCCGTGGATGGCTTCGTGATCGCGCCGACGCACGTGCCCGGCGCGTATGAGGACTTCGTGCGCATGGTGGTGCCGGAGCTGCAGCGTCGCGGCCTGTTCCGCAAGGACTACACGGGCGGAACGCTGCGCGAAAACCTCGGCTTGCCGATCCCGCAGTCGGGCGACTGGCGCAAGACGGCGTATCCGCAGGAAAAGAAGATCAAGCTTGCTTGATTGAGGCGGCCCACAACGGGCCTATTTATCTGCTTAAGTCGGGCGCGGCGGCAGGTTCGGTCATCGGACCGCCGTTGCGTTCGTGTCTGAAGTGCGCGGACAGGTGATACGCGGCGTCATGCACCGAAGGTCATGCCCTCGCGCGCTACCGCTTCAAACGGACTCTTGCCCTCCGGCCAGCGCATCGCGGTACCTTCCACCGGCATCCTTTCGATGCCCGTGCCCCGGTTGCACGGGCAGTCTCCATTCGCCGCCGTGCTTCGCAAGAAATGCGTGGCCCCGGCAGGCCGTGGTGCACATCGTAACGAGCGCTACGCTCAGGCGCCTCCTGCCTGTGAATCCGCTGCGGTTCGCAATCCGTATGCCCTTCCGGCGCCACTAAAGCATGGCTTAAGGACGCCACGCGTGCACTCTCGTTGAATCACAATCGAGACGTCGATATCCCTCAGCGGTGAGCCAGTGACTCAATCGAGCGGCAAGCGCCCCAAGCTGGTCCTGTTCCCGGCACGTCATGTCGAACCCAGGCCGGGGACCAGTGCGGACGACTTCCAGATCTATGCCTCCTATCGGGGCAGCACGGCAAGCGGCTTCTTCGGCACGTTGAAGGTGGTCAGGAAGACGGATGGCCGGTTGTTGTTTCCGTTCGACGGCGTTGACACCATTGGCCCGTTCGCCACGAAATCCGACGCAGTGGCCGCCGCTCTCGCGCGTGGCGACGCCGTCGTGAATGCGGATCTCGCACGCCCTGAACTCTAGCCCGGGCACGATATGCCGGAAAGAACCTGATCTGGACAGATATGGCCGCTGGTTTTCCCGGATCGCAAACGTTTTCGGTAGAGAGAAAATCGGCGCATGGCCCTTGGCATCCGAGCTGCCGGTCAGAGAAGGGCGAAAAAAGACAAAGCGACATGAGAGAGCGGAGGGCCGTATGGAGCAGACCCGGTTTGAATATCGTGGCTTTGTCGTCATCCCCATGGCAGCCTTCGACGGCGGCTTATACGCGGCGATGGCCATCATTTGCGATGATCGCGGCCAGCAACGCGCCAGCGGCGTGCTGGGCCATTTCGACTCCGCAGAAGAAGCGAGCGCCTTCGCGCTGTCCGCAGGAAAGGACGAAATAGACCACCGTCTGTGGCATCCCGCCGCAGCCTGAGTGAGCGCACCGGCTCATGCCAAAGTTTGCGCAAACGCGTACGGATTGGTCGCATTTTGTACGTTGAACGCGCCTTTCGTACTGCCATACTGCACCTATCGGCCGCTGTGATTTGAACCGCGCGCCATCATCCGACCGGAGAGAACGTCAGGCCATGGCACTTGTTGTTTATGTATTTGAGGAAAGCAGAGGTGTCCCGATGCACGAGCGCGACCTCTTCGAGATCGACGCGGCAGGTTATTTTGTCGACATGAGCGCGGTGTTCGTGGAGTGCTGCAGCTGCACGGCGCCCATGTCCTCGCGGCCCGCCTTCCAGCGCGCGATGCGCCGGCTGCAGGCGGGCGATACGCTCGTAACCACCCAGCTCCTCAGCCTCGGCAACAGCGTCTCCGACGTCCTCGCGACCATCGAACAGCTCGGGCGGCGCGGCATCGTCACGGTGTGTCTCGCCTATGGCACGCAAGATCTCTGTGCCGCCGAAGGACAGCCCTTCATCGACGCACTCCGGCTCGCCGAGGACCTGGAGCGCGTGACCCGCCGCAGCCGAGCCCGCGAAGCGGCGAATGCGGCGAAGGAACGCGGCGTCGCGCAGGGACGTCCCAGTTCGCTTACCCCGGCGCAGCAGCAGCAGGCCATCGACTCCCTGGGCGCGGGCCGTACCGTGACGGAAATTGCCCGCGCGCTCAACACCTCGCGCCAGACCATCATGCGTCTGCGCAACGCCCATCGGCAGGCGCCGGATGCCGCGCAGCAAGAGGACGCCGTGCCTCAGCCACTCGCTGTCAATGACGCCAAATAGGGATCTGGCTGCCCTGGCCTGGTTCAGGCCTCTCTGAAGCGCCTTCCCGTTCGCGAGAGCGGCGCACTCACCGGCATGTGCACATCGCACAGCCTGAAAAGGGACGTTACGTACACTACAATCCGGTCGCAGCGAGAGCCGCAGCGCGACGCCAGCACGGCCCGTGCGCGCGGAGGACCCCACGCACATCCATCGGGCAGCATGAACCAGACGACACCATACGAACGAGCATGGGCAACCCATCAGTACACAAGATTCGGGCGGAGGGCCTGAGCACATGACGAGCAGCGGTTCCCAGGCGCCGGCTTCCACGAATATCGAGCCCTTGCAGTTTGCCGTCGTCGGCATGGGCGCATCCGCGGGTGGCATCGAGGCGCTGCTCAACTTCTTCGACAACGCGCCCGCCGAGATGGACATGGCGTTTGTCGTGATCGTGCATCTGCCGGCGGACCACATGAGTTTCGCCGACGAGGTGCTGCAGCGCGTGACGGACATGCCGGTCAGGCAGGTGACGGGGCCGACCACCATCGAGAAGAACCACATCTACATCAACGCGCCCGGGCAGCACGTTGAAATGACCGGCACCTCGCTGCAATCCGTGGACCGTGCCGGCAAGGAAACCTCGCCCACGACCATCGATCACTTCTTCGCCACGCTGGCGTCCGAGCATGGCACGCGTTCGGTGGGCATCGTGCTGTCGGGCGCGGGATCGGACGGCGCCGCAGGCCTCTCGCGCATCAAGGAGAGCGGCGGCATGACCGTCGCGCAGAAGCCGGAAGACGCGCATTTCGCCGAGATGCCGCAGCATGCCATCTCCACCCGCCAGGTCGACTTCATCCTGCCCGCGGCCGAAATGCCGGAAAAACTGCTCGACCTCTGGACCAACGCGAAGAAGATTCATCTTCCCTCCGTGGAGGGCGGCGAGCTGGCCGAGAAGGAGATTTCGCCGGTAGTCGTCGGCGCCGAGCGCGCGCTCTCCGACGTGCTCATGCAGCTGCGCGTGCGCACCGGTCACGACTTCCGTCATTACAAGCGCGCCACCATCCTGCGGCGCATCGAGCGGCGCATGCAGGTGAACGGTCTGCGCGACATCGGCGAATACCGCGAGCATCTGCGCGCCCACCCGGACGAAACCACGGCACTGCTGGCGGACATGCTGATCGGCGTGACCCAGTTTTTCCGCGACCGCGATGCCTTCGACGCGCTGCGGCGCGATGTCATGCCGCATCTGCTGGACGCCAACAAGAGCGAGGCGCAGATCCGCGTCTGGGTGCCGGGCTGCTCGACGGGCGAGGAAGCCTATTCGCTCGCCATCATGCTGGCGCAGGCGCGCGAGATCGCGGGCTTCGAGGCGACCTACCAGATCTTCGCAACCGACATCGACGAGCCCGCCATCGCGCAGGCGCGCTCCGGTTCGTATCTGGGCTCCATTGCGAGCGACGTGCCCAACGATCTCCTGCGCCGCTACTTCAAGCAGGAAGGCGGACGCTATCAGATCGTGAAGTCGGTGCGCGAACGCATTCTGTTCGCCGCGCACAGCCTGCTGCGCGATCCGCCGTTCTCGCACCTCGACCTGATCTCGTGCCGCAATGTCCTGATCTATCTCGATCGCGCGGTGCAGCGCCAGGTGCTCGAACTGTTTCACTTCGCGCTGCGTGCGGGCGGTTATCTGTTCCTTGGCACCGCCGAATCCGCCGATACCGCCGACGACCTCTTCACCATCGTCGACAAGAAAAGCCGCATCTACCGCGCGCGCACGGTGCTCAACCGGGTGAAGCCGCCGGTTGCGTTCCCGTCGCTCGGGCTCAGCAACGTCATGCCACGCGAGGATCTCGCGGTCGTGGCAACGCAATCGAGCCTGAGCAGCGGACCGGAAACCCCCGAGCGCCGCAGCTTTTCCTTCGCCGCGCTGCACCAGCGGGTGCTCGAGGAATACGCGCCGCCGAGCGTGGTCGTGGATCGCGATTCGAACATCGTGCATCTCTCCACGACGGCCGGACGCTTCCTGCGGCACGGCGGCGGCGAGCTGTCCTCGAACATCATGGCGCTCGTGCTGCCCGAACTGCGGCTCGATCTGCGCACGACGCTGTTTCGCGCGCACCAGACCGGCGGCAGTGTCGAGGCGCGGCGCGTCAAGCTGTTGCAGGAAGGGCGCACCGTGTGGGTCAACATGACCGTTCGACCGTTCCATGACACGGGCGTGAACGCAGACTTTTTCCTCGTGCTGTTCGACGAAGTGCAGGAGCATATGGCGGACGGAGGCTTGCCCGAAGAGCGCGGCCAGGATCCGCTGCTGATGCAGCTGGAGCGCGAACTTCAGCACACGCGCGAACAGCTTGCGACGACCATCGAGCAACACGAGACGACGGTCGAGGAACTGAAGGCCTCGAACGAGGAATTGCAGGCGATCAACGAGGAACTGCGCTCCGCGACCGAGGAACTCGAAAGCAGCAAGGAAGAGCTGCAATCGGTGAACGAGGAGTTGACCACGGTCAATGCGGAACTGCAGGCGCGCGTGGAAGACACGGCGAAGGCCAACGACGACTTGCAGAACATCATTGCCTCGACCGAGATCGCCACCGTCTTCGTCGACAAGCAGATCCGCGTGAAACGCTTCACCACGAGCGCGACGCGCGTGTTCAAGCTGATCGACGTGGACGTTGGCCGCTCGCTGTTCGACATCACGCATTCGCTGCGCTACTCGTCCCTTGCCGACGACGTCAAGCAGGCCTTCGAAACCCTCAAGCTGATCGAGCGCGAAGTGGAAAGCTCGGACGGCAAGTGGTATCTGATGCGCCTGCTTCCGTACCGCACGGCGGACGACCGCATCGACGGCGCGGTGCTGACCCTGATCGACATCACGGCGCGGCATCTGGCCGAGGAATCGGCGCGCATCGGCGAGCAGCGCCTGCGGCTGGTCGCGCAGTCCACCAACGACTACGCGATCATCCTGCAGGATCCGAACGGCGTGATCGTCACATGGAACGCGGGGGCCGAGCGCATCTTCGGCTTCACGGAGCGGGAAGTGGTCGGCAAGAACATCGCGCTGATCTACGATCCGATCGACCGCAAGGCGCACATTCCGGCGCGCGAACGCGAGGTGTCCGCACGCGAAGGCCGCGCCGACGACGACCGCTGGCACATCACGCGCGACGAACGCCGGGTGTACTGCAGCGGCGTGGTGACGCCGATCTCGGACCCGTCGTTCACGGGCTTCGCGAAGATCGTGCGCGACCTGACCGAACGCAAGCTGCGCGAGGACGCGAACCGCGAGGCGCTCGCGCACGAACACGCCGAGCGCAAGAAGGAAACGCTCTCGAACCAGCTGAAGGACGACTTCATCGCGGTGCTGTCGCATGAGCTGAAGCATCCGCTCAACCTGATCGGCATGAAGGCGGAGATCCTGCCGCGCCTGCCCGAAACGCGCGGTATCGAAGTGGTGCGCGAAGCAGCGGATTCCATCAAGCGCGCGGTGCGTGGCCAGGCGCAGATCATCGACGATCTGCTGGACCTGTCGCGGGTGCGCACCGGCAAGCTGGCGCTGTCCATCGCGCCGCTGGATGTCGCTGCTGTGCTGGCGCGTATCGCCGAGGCCACGGAGAGCGAAACGGCGCAGCGCGGCATCCGCCTGAACCTGAGCACGCCGGGCGAGCCGGTCTATGCCTTCGCCGACGCTGTGCGCAGCGAACAGATCTTCTGGAACGTGGTGTCGAACGCGCTGAAGTTCACTGATAGCGGCGGTTCCATCGACATTCGCGTCGCGCGTGAAAGCGACATGGTGCGTGTGGACGTCGTTGATACGGGACAGGGCATCGATCCGTCGGCTTTGGCGGATATCTTCGAGATGTACCGGCAAGGCGGACGCAATCCCACGTCGAGCGGCCTGGGTATCGGACTGTCGCTCGCGAAGCAGCTCGTCGAGATGCATGGCGGGCGCATCGAGGCCCATTCGGACGGCGTGGGACATGGCGCCACGCTGTCGGTGTGGCTGCCGGGCGCGGCGCATCAGGACGCGTCGCCGGAAGAGCAGGAAGACCGTGTTCGGCCGGTGGCGGGCGCGCGCCTTTTGCTGGTCGATAACGACATCGAGGCGACCGCTTCGTTCGCGACGTTGCTCGAACTGGAGCAGGCGAGCGTGCAGACCGTCACGAGCGCCGAGCAGGCGCTGGAACAGCTTCGGGTGGGCGAGGTGGACGTGCTGATCTCGGACGTCCAGCTGCCGGGCATCGACGGCTACGAGCTCATCAGGAGGGTTCGTACCGATCCTGCGCTGGTCGGCCTCAAGGCCATCGCGGTGACCGCGTTCGGACGGGACGAGGACCGGCGCGCCGCGCGTGCGGCGGGCTTCGACGCGCACCTGAGCAAGCCGGTCGATCTTGCAGACCTGCTGCACATGCTGGACACGCTGCTGGCCGCAGGGGGTTCATAACGCATGCCTTGTTTCGGCCTGTTTCGGAATATGAAGGCCGCGTCCCGGTCCGCGAATTGCTGCTTCCCTTAAGCAAGGAGGCGATATGGCGGAACGGGATATTGTAGTGATCGGTGCGTCGCGAGGCGGCTTCCAGGGGCTCAAGGTGCTCATCAGCCAACTGCCCGCTGACCTGCCTGCGGCGCTGTTCGTCGTGCTGCATATCGGACGTCATGCCAGCGTGCTGCCCGAACTGATGACTTCATGGGGACGCCTGCCGGCGCGTTATGCCGGCCACGGCGAAACCATTGAGCGCGGCACGGTTTGCATTGCGCCGCCGGACCGGCATCTCGTGTTGTCGCAAGGTCGCATGTGGCTCAATGACGGCGCCAAGGAAAATTTTGCGCGGCCTGCCGTCGATCCGCTGTTCCGCAGCGCCGCGATGGAATACGGTGCGCGCGTGATCGGCGTGGTGATGAGCGGCGATCTCGACGACGGCGCCGTGGGACTCGCCAACATTCGCGCGCAACGCGGTTTCGCTATCGTGCAGGATCCTGACGATTGCGAGGCGACCGGGATGCCGCGGGCCGCGCTCGAATCCTGCGGCGCGGACAGGCTGTGCACGGAGGAGGAATTGGCGGAATGCATCCGGCAGGCCGTGAAAGGTGGACCGTCAGGCGAAGCCCCGGCAATCGCGCAGGCCAACAAACCGATGTATGAGAAAGAGGCGCTGATCGCAGCCAGCGGTCTGGCGGATCTCGACGCCCTCGATGAAGTCGGTGAACGCTCCGCGCTCACCTGTCCGGACTGTGGCGGGGCATTGTGGCGCGTTCGCGGCGATCGCCCGTTGCGCTACCGTTGCCATACGGGGCATGCGTTCACGGGCATGTCACTGGCCGAGGGCATTGAATCGCGCTCGGAGGAAGCCATCTGGTCGGCGATTCGAGCGGTTCACGAGCGCGTGATCTTCGCCAGGGAACGCCAGCAATGGGCTGAGCGCGCAGGCGACGGGGATCAGATCGCGATCGAACAGGCGCGCATCGATGAAGCGGAACGGCTGGCGGAACTGTTGCGTGCGGCAATGCATACGAAGCCCTCTTCGTCTGAATCGCCCGAGTGAGTTGGTTCAGCGTGTGGGATGCGCCATGCATCGAATGGCAGGTGCGCGACGCCTGAACGCACCGCGCCGCGTCGCCTGCGTTCCACGATATTGCGTGCCGCGATTCGTTCGCTCGCTCCTTCAGGTCGTAGGCCCCGCGCCAGTGCGCGGAGCGTGTCACATCCTTCTAAAAGCAATCGCAGTGCCGCTGTCAGATGATCGGCTTGCCGCCCGTCACCGCGATGGTCGCACCCGAGATATAGCTTGCATCGTCCTCAGCGAGCATGACGTAAGCAGCGGCGAGTTCAGCGGGCTGGCCCGGGCGCTTCATCGGCGTCTGCTTGCCGAAGTTCTCGACGCTCGATGGCGGCATGGTCGAAGGAATCAGCGGTGTCCAGATCGGCCCCGGCGCCACGCAGTTGGCGCGGATGCCGCGTTCAGCCAGCAATTGCGCCAGACCGCCCGTGAAGTTCTGGATCGCGCCCTTGGTGCTCGCGTAGGCGATCAGCCCGGGATTGGGCGAATCGGCGTTGATCGACGTGGTGTTGACGATGGCGCTGCCCGGCTTCATGTGCGCGAGCGCCGCCTTCGTGATGCGGAACATCGCGCCGATGTTGGTCGAATAGGTCTTGTCCCATTCGTCGTCGGTGATGTCTTCCAGCTTGTCGTAGGTAGCCTGATAGGCCGCGTTGTTCACCAGCACGTCGATCCGGCCGAACGTCTCCGCCGTCTTCGCAACGAGTTGTTTGCAATGCTCGCGGTCCGTGATGTCGCCGGGCAGCAGCAGCGCGCGCCGGCCTGCATCCTTGACGAGGCGCGCGGTTTCCTCGGCGTCCGCATGTTCGTTCAGATACGCAATGGCCACATCCGCGCCTTCACGCGCATACGCGATCGCCACCGCGCGGCCGATGCCGCTGTCCGCGCCCGTGATCAGCGCGATCTTCCCCGCGAGCCGGCCGCTGCCCCTGTAGCTGGATTCGCCGTGATCCGGTTGCGGGTTCATCGGAGCGGTGTGTCCGGGACGGCTTTCCTGCTGCTGCTGAGGCATCGGCGGACGGGGATAGTCTTTGTCGGTCATGTCGGTTTCCTTGACGGGTCGAGTGTTCGAGAGCTTCAGGCGGCGGTCTTCAGAACGACCTTGGTCCAGCCGTCACGGCGTTCGTCGAAGTTGCGATAGCCTTCGGGCGCCTGTTCGAGCGGCAGTTCATGCGAAATGATCTGCGACGGCTTCAGCTTGTCTGCTTTGATCAGATCGCGCAGTTTGCGGTTGTGGGCCTTGACGTTGGCCTGGCCCGTCGCCATGCGCTGACCCTTCATCCAGAACGAACCGAAGTCGAACGCGAGCTGACCCTTCTTCATCAACGCGTCGGGCGAACCCGGGTCTTCCGCGACGAACACGCCCACCACGCCGATGCTGCCCGTCGCGCGCACCGACTTCACGAGGTTGTTCATCGTGAGATTCGGCACTTCATGACCTTGACAGGTGCACTGATAACCGACGCACTCGCAACCGCGATCGGCCCCTTCGCCGCCCGTGAGTTCGAGCACGCGGTCCACGCCGCCGCCGTCGCTGTCGTCGATCGGAATGGCGCCGAGACGCTCCGCGAGTTTCAGGCGGTCCGGGTGCGAATCGACCACCATGACTTTCGAGGCGCCCTTGAGATTCGCCGACATCGCGGCCATCAGCCCCACTGGACCGGCGCCGTAAATGACAACGCTGTCGCCTGCTTCGACGCCCGCGAGCACGGTGGCGTGATAGCCGGTCGGGAGGATGTCGGAGAGCATGACGTAGTCGTTCTCCTTCTCCACGGCATCGGGCGGCAGCAGCAGGCAATTGAAGTCCGCGAACGGCACGCGCAGGTATTCGGCCTGACCGCCGCTATACGGGCCCATGCCGGCGAAGCCATAAGCCGCGCCGGCCATGCCGGGATTGGCCGTGAGACAGAAACCGGTAAGGCCCTTCTCGCAGTTCTTGCAGAAGCCGCAGCCGATGTTGAACGGCAGGCACACCCGGTCGCCCACCTTCACGCGCGTGACGCCCGGACCGGCTTCGACGATCACGCCCAGATTTTCATGACCGAGAATGCGGCCGGTCTCCATATTGGTCCGGCCTTCGTACATATGCAGATCGGAACCGCAGATGTTGGTGGTGGTGATCTTGACGATCACGTCGTTCGGCTGTTCGATGCGTGCGTCAGGCATGTCCTTGACGACGACCTGTCGCGGTCCTTCGTAAACGAGGGCTTTCATTCAGAGCTCCAGTGCTGGGGTTCGAGAGTGCGGTCCGCTTGCGCGGCCATGACGTCGACGCAGCATTGGATGTACCCGCGCGTTGCAGTGCGGCGGAGCCGGACAAACAGAGTTGAATGCGCGGCGTTGATGGCGACGACGCGCGAGAGACGCTTTACGCGAAAGGACGATGGATCCGGGCTGCTCAGTTTTCGCGCTCGCGAAGCTCTTCCACGTCCGTCAGGCGAAGCCGTGTCAACGCACTGGAACTGGAGATGAGATTGTTCAGAAGCTTCTCGGAGTCCTCGGCATTGCCGCCGCCTTGTTTGATCCAGTCGATCCGCTGCCGCTGCGCTTCGATGCGCACTTCACAATCGACAATGAACGGGTTGAGCCTGTTGAGTTCGTTCAGTACGCGCGTGCGGGCCATGGCGGACCTCGATCAGATGAAATCGCTGCTCGGGACGCTCACAAGAAGACGTCCGGTCGCCAATGTTACAACGCGTCGTGCGCGGTCCGCGCGGGATCTCTTCAGACTCTGCTGGCCAGCCGCAGGGATGATTCGAGCACATCGCCGCTCGACTTGACGAAGTCGCGTGCCCAGTCGGCAATGGCGCCTTCGGCCTGGCGTCGTGACGGCTTGAAGATATGGCTGGGAAAGGTAACGGTTGTCACGACCGCATGGAGTTTGTAGTCGCTGCGACGCGAGAACCGCGCGGCGCCGGTCCAGCCGTCGCCGGGAATGGACTCCGGGAAGATTTCGAGGAAGTACGCGCCTAGGGAATACATGATTGTCTCCGTGACATGCGCATATCCCGGTACAGCATTTCTTGCTCCTGCTTATCTGCCGATTGACCCGGTATTTGCGGACCGCCGTATTTGCGGACATCGGGCGCCATGGCTGGCGCACGCGTTGCTAACGAATACGCGTTCGCCAGCAACCACGGAGGGGGCCTATGAAGCGCTTTCTGCAATCCGCAATCATTGCTGCACTGACGGGCGCGTGCATCAGCGCCGCCTCGGCCCAGCAAAACGGCGCACCGCCCGGCAACAAAGCGCCCAGCGACGATGGCGCCGGCAAGTCCGCAGGCATTGCGGGCGGCGCGGGTGCGGCGGGACAATCCGGCACCGATCCCGCCACGCTCAAGCGAACCGAAGAGCAACGCGTGAAGAAGCAGCACGGTGGTGCATCCGGTCCAGGAACGGCCAATCGCAAGGACTGGAAGGAGTGATCCCGGTTACAGAGGACCGGGATCGCACGCGCGTTCGCCGACGCATCGTCAGCGATCTGTGGCGCGCGGTCTGGGCATGGCGTTATCAGACGGCGGCAGCGCTGGTGCTGATGATCGCCGCGCGGCTTGCCGTGGTGTCCGTGCCGCTGCTGCTCAAGCGGGTCATCGACGAGTTCAGTCACCCGGCATCGACCGTCATCTTTCCGGTCTTCCTGATCCTCGCTTATGTGCTGCTGCGCTATCTCGGCGATGTGCTCAATGAAGCACGCGATGTCGTCTTCAGCATCGTCACGCAGCGCACCGTCGCGTCGTTCACGGAGCGAACGTTCGCGCATCTGCATGCGCTCGGCGCGCGCTTCCACGCCAGGCGCGAAACCGGCGCCGTGGTGCGCGATGTCCAGAAAGGCGCGGATGGCGTGGGCTTCCTGCTCGGCACGTCGCTGTTCACCATCGTGCCGGTGCTGATCGAGATCGGTACCGTCGTGGCGGTGATGGTCAGCAGCTACTCGCTGGAGTTCATGGCCATCATCGGCGTGACCTTCGTGCTGTACTCGGTGTGGACGCTCATCTTTACTCGCTATCGCATGCGCTTCCAGCGCGCCGTCAACGCGCTGGAAGCGCAGTCGGACAGCCGCCTCGTCGACAGCCTGCTCAACTACGAAACCGTCAAGTTCTTCGCCAGCGAAGACACGGAGCGCGGGCGTCTGTCGGGCGTGCTCGAACAATGGGTTCACGCGCGTGTCGCGAACCAGCGCGCGCTGACGCTGCTGCACGTAGGGCAAAGCACGATCATCGCCGGGGGCATTGCCGCCGTGATGCTGCGCGCGGCGCAGCATGTGGTCGCGGGAACGATGAGCGTCGGCGATCTCGTGCTGGTCAATGCCTACATCGTGCAAGTGTGCAATCCGCTCAACACGCTGGGCTTCGTGTTTCGCGAGACCAACGACGCCATCGTGAACGTCGAGCGCATGTTCAACATCCTGCTGTCGCGCGGGCGCGTGCGCGAGGACATCGACGAGACCGGTGCGAAGCCGCTCGTCGTGACGGCGGGCGAGATCGAGTTCGAGCATGTCGAGTTTGGCTACGATCCGGCGCGGCAGATCCTGCGCGATGTCGACTTCCGCGCGCATCCGGGCAAGAAGCTCGCGGTGGTGGGCGGCAGCGGCTCGGGCAAGTCGACGCTCGTGAAGCTGTTGTTCCGTCTCTACGAACCGACGTCGGGCGCCATTCGCATCGACGGTCAGGACATCGCGCAAGTGACGCAGAACAGCCTGCGCGCGACCATTGGCATCGTGCCGCAGGACACCGTGCTCTTCAACGATACGATTGCCTACAACATCGGCTATGGACGGCCTGACGCCACGCGCGCCGAGATCGTGCAGGCGGCGCGCGCCGCGCAGCTGGACGGCTTCATCGAGCGCCTGCCGGATCACTACGACACGCGCGTAGGCGAACGCGGCGTGCGGCTCTCGGGCGGCGAGCGGCAGCGTATCGCCATAGCGCGGGCCATCCTGAAGAATCCGCGCGTCATCGTGTTCGACGAAGCCACGTCCGCACTCGACACGCGTTCCGAGCGCGCCATCCAGAACGAACTGGACCGGCTGGCGGAGGGACGCACGTCCATTGTGATCGCGCATCGTCTGTCCACCGTCGTCGATTCGGACTGGATCCTCGTGATGGAGCATGGACGCATCGTCGAACAGGGACAGCATGACGACCTGCTCACGCTCGATGGCGTGTATGCCCGCATGTGGTCGCTGCAATGGCAACAGGGCGAACTCGAACATGCGCAGCGCAAGATATCGGCGGAAGCGGTCGGGCTCGATACGCTGGTGAGCGGCGTGATCGATGCGCTCCATGAAGAGATTGCGGCGCGTGGCGTGAATCTCTACACGGTGATGACTGAACCAGGCTTGCGCGTGTCGGGCGACGCGGGCGTGTTGCAGCAGATCGTCGCGGAGCTGTGCCGCGTGCAGATCGGCACGGCGACACGTGGCGAACGCGTCGAGTTGCGCGTGTTCCGCGAGGGCAATCATGCGTCGCTGGTGGTGATGGGACAGCGCGCCGCGCCGGTGGAACTGTCGCGGCAACAGATGCGCCGGCTGGAGAAGGCGCTGACGGAGATTGGCGGGGGCTTCGCGGCGCGCACCATCGACAGGCAGGTGGCCTATGTCGCGACGATGCCGCTGCGCCCCGTGCTCGACGATGCCCACATCAATGCCGGTACCGCCGAGGATGCGCTCACGGGCATCACGGTCATGGTGCTGGACGATCAGGAAGAAGCCCGCGATGCACTCGAAGCCGTGCTCGAGACCGTCGGCGCGCAGGTGGTGTCATGTGCGTCCGGCGACGAAGCGCTGGCGCGGCTGCGCGCTCTGCCGACGGCGCAATGGCCTGGCGTCCTGCTGTGCGATATCGTGCTGGGCGGCGATCAGGACGGCTATGACGTATTGCGGCTGATACGCGAGGAAGAGGCAAGCCGCGGCGCGTCGCTGGCTGAGCGCATGCCGGCTATCGCGCTGACGGGCTTTGCCCAGGCCGAGGCGCGCGCGCGGGCGCAGGCGGCGGGCTTCCAGGCCCACCTGACCAAGCCTGTGCCCGCGCCGAAGCTGATTGCCACCATCGAGGGCGTCACCGCACGCAGCGTTTAAGCGGCATGCGCGGCGCGTGCATCGGCGGCTTCGATGATGCCGCGGAAATGCTGCGCGGTGCGCCGCAAGCCTTCGTCGAGGTGCGTGGACGGCGCCCAGCCGAGCAAGTCGCGCGCAAGCGAGATGTCCGGCTGGCGATGCCACGGATCGTCGAGCGGCAGGGGCTTGAAGATGATCTCGGACGACGACCCCGTCAACTCGATGATGCGCCGCGCGATGTCGAGCATCGACAGTTCATGCGGATTGCCGAGGTTCACCGGGCCGGTGACGTCGTCGGGCGTGTTCATCAGGCGAATGAAGGCGTCGACCATGTCGTCGACATAACAGAACGAGCGCGTCTGCGAGCCTTCTCCATAGACGGTGATCGGCTGGCCGCACAGCGCCTGCATCATGAAGTTGGAAATCACGCGGCCATCGGCGGGATGCATGCGCGGACCATAGGTATTGAAGATGCGCGCGATCCTGATCGAGAGTCCATGCTGGCGCCGGTAGTCCATGAACAGCGTTTCGGCGCAGCGCTTGCCTTCGTCGTAGCAGGAGCGCGGGCCGATGGGATTCACGTTGCCCCAATACGCTTCCTGCTGCGGATGAACGTGGGCATCGCCATACACTTCGCTCGTCGATGCCTGGAAGATCTTCGCGTGGACGCGCTTCGCCAGGCCGAGCATGTTGATGGCGCCATGCACGCTGGTCTTGGTCGTCTGCACCGGATCATGCTGATAGTGAATGGGCGACGCGGGACACGCGAGGTTATAGATCTCGTCCACTTCCACATACAGCGGAAACGTAACGTCGTGGCGCATCAGTTCGAAGTTCGCGCTGTCCAGCAGATGCGCAATGTTGTCCTTCGTGCCGGTGTAGAAGTTGTCCACGCACAGCACGTCGTGACCTTGCGCAAGCAGCCGCTCGCACAGGTGGGAGCCGAGAAAGCCCGCACCGCCCGTCACCAGAATCCGCTTTCTATAGGCTTCTTTCATGTCGCCATTCCTTTGAGGATGAATTTCAGCTGCATACGTGGCGCAGGGTTTCGTCCCAGTCATGGGCGAAGCGTGCGATATGGAATCGTTCCAACGCAGTGCGGCGCGCGCCTTCGCCGAGACGTCGCGCTTCGGCGGGGTCGCGCAGCAGGCGTTGCATGGCATCGATGAGCGCAAGCGGATTCGTATCGACAAAACCGTTCTCGCCATTGCGAATCACGGCTGCGAGTTCGGTCGTGGCCAGCCCGATGATCGGCATGCCGATGGTCATCGCCTCGACGATCGCCAGTCCCAGGCTGGTCCAGCGGATCGGGTTGAAGAAGAAGCGATAGCGCGCGACGAACGCGGCGAGCTCCATGTTGCCAATCTCGCCGATGCCGCCCGCAGACTGCGCGTCCATGCCGACGAGATCGAGCGGCACGCGCTCGGCCGCATGCGCGAAGACATCGTTGCCGAGCCGCCTGCCGCGCTGCCGCAGGTGATTGATGACGGCGATGCCGCGCTCCAGTTCGCCGCTGTAGCGCACGCCTTCCGGCACGACCACGCCGTGCTCGATGACGCGCGTCTGCGTTTCGCCGTTGTCCCACATGAGCCGGTTGAAGTGCGTGACGTGCACGAGCAGCGTGTCGCGATCCTGGACCCAGTGCTTCTGTTCGAAAGCATTTTCCTGCGGCGGATCGTGTTCGATATACACGCGTGGCAAGCGCCGCTGCGCATCGCTCAACAGGTTGATGCGGTCGTCGTCCCACTGCTGCTTGTGCTGGAACAGGACGACGTCGAAGGACTGCGACTGCACTTCGCTGGCCGGAATCTCATGCACGTTTGCGCCGAACGGCAGCGCGCCCGCCGTGCCCGCATATCCGGGTGGATAACCGGGGCGCGTGACGAGGTAAAAGTCGTGCGGCGTCTGGCTCAGGTAGTAGAGATAGTTGCCATGCACGTGCCATGTCAGCACGCGCAAGCGCCGGGAGCTAGTCATGGGCATGGATCAGCGTCTCCTTGCGGAAGGTCGTTTCGAGTTGCGCGCGGGCGGCATCGAGCACGGCGACCACGCCGATGTTGGTCGCGCATTCGTGTTCATAAGGGCACACGCGGAACGCGCACGGACGGCATGCGGGCCAGTCGGCCAGCACGCGATGCCGGGCGTGATCGGTGGGCGCCCAGCGGTGCGTGTCGCTGCCTGACGCGATCACCACGCTCGGCGTGCGCATCGCGGCTGCGACGTGAGACAGCCCGGTGTCGTTGCACACGATCAGCCGCGCCCGGCCGACGAGCGCCGCCAGTCCGCCGAGCGAGGTCGCACCGGCGAGATCGATGGCATTCGGTCCTCCGTTCTGCGTCACATGCGCGGTGAGCGCGGCTTCGCCCGGGCTGCCTGTGACGGCGATACGCCATCCCGTGCGAGCAAGCTCACGCGCGACCTCGCCGAAGCGTTCGACGGGCCAGCGCCGCGACGGCAGTTGCGCGCCCGGATGCACCAGCACGAGGCGGTTGCAATCGATCGCACAGGCTTCGATGAGCGCGGCGCATTCGCGTTCGTCTTCCACCGTGAGCGGAATCTCGAGCGACAGATCGCTTGCATCGATACCGAGGCGTTGCAGCAGCGCCGCATAGCGCGCCGATTCGGGCAGCTCGTCGGGCCATGGCATGAACACGCCTGCGCGCATGCCTTCGTCGGGCTTGAGGAAACCTGCGTTCAGCCGTGCACCGAAGCCTTTGACGATATCGTTCGCCACGCCGCCGCTGCCGTGCAGCTGAATCGCCAGATCGAAGCGGCGCTCGCGCATGGCCTGCTGGAAGGCGGGCAGATGTGCGTCGGTTTCTTCCTGTTCCGGAAAGCCCACCGCGCCTGGAAACACGATCAGTTCATTCAGCAGATGCGCGTATCGGTCGACGAAGCTGCTGGCCCACGGCAAGCCGATCAACGCGATGTGCGCGTGCGGATGAGCGCGCCGCAGCGCTCGCAGCGCGGGCACGGCGCACAGCATGTCGCCGAGTTGCAGCGCGCGAAAAATGACGATGCGTTGCACCGGTCCGGCATTCATAGGAACAGCACCTTGAAGCGGAGCGCGCCGCGGATGCGCCAGTAGATCGACAGAGTGGGGATGATGGCCGAAGTCCACAGCATCTCCGCGATATGCGCGGGCGTATGGGCGGTGCGCTTGAGCCGCTGCGCGCCGAACCCTAGCGTCAGTGCGGCCCAGACGAGCAGTGCCGTGACCGCCACACGAGGCGCACCGGCAATGAACGAAAGCAGCGCGGTCGCCAGCGCCGCGAGCATCGCGTAATACAGCAGCGGCGGGCCGCGTCGAATGCGCGCGCGAAAGAGGTCTGGATACTTCTTGAACAACAGGGCGTCGAACTGGCTCTTCTTCTGTTGGGAGATGCATACGCCCCAGCGCGCGGGACGCACCGGATGCAGCACGATCGCATCTTCCGCGCGCGCGATCGTCAGTCCCGCCTGCATCAGCGCGAACTGCAGATCCGAATCCTCGCGCCACGCGGCGGTATAGCGTGCATCGAAACCGCCGGTGCGCTCCAGCGCGGCACGGGTCGCGAAGGCGTTGGCCGTGGCGAACTCGGCCGTGGCGAGTCCGGCTGCATCGCATTCGTAGTCGGTCGGACGCGGTCCCAGCGGCACGACGATACGGCCGGAGACCGCGTCCGCGCCGGCGTCGAGTGCGCAGACTCCGTTAGCGAGCCAATGCGGATCAGGGATGGTGTCGTCGTCGGTGAAGGCGATGCGCCGTGCAAGCGAAGCATGCCAGCCCGCGTTGCGCGCGCCCGCCGGCCCTTGGGTCGCCGTGACGGGCACGTAGCGGATGCGCAGACCCTGCGGCGCGTGCTCATGCGCCAGACGTTGCACGCAGGCTTGCGTGGCAGCGTCCGGGCCGTCGTCGCACACGATGATCTCGTAACGCGCCGCGTCGTATTGCTGCGCGGCGAGCGCGCGTACGCAGCGTTCGAGCATCGCGGGACGGCGGTAGGTCGGCACGACCACCGATACCTCAGGGATGAAGTCCCCACGGTCCGCCGCGTTTGCATCGCCTGCAGCGGCAGTGCCGTCGTGATCGACGAGACCGGTGCAGGTGCTCATGCGCGCAACCCCGGCTTCTCGACCAGGAACGGACCGATCACCAGCGCATCCAGCGGCGAGGTCCAGAACGATTCGAGCGCATCGCGCGGGGAGTTCACCATCGGCTCGCCGCGCGTGTTGAACGACGTGTTGACCAGCACCGGCACGCCCGTGCGCGCCTTGAAGGCCGCGAGCAGGTCGTAATAGAGCGCATGCTGCGAGCGGTTGACGGTCTGCACGCGCGCGGTGCCGTCGATATGCGTCACCGCCGGAATACGGTCCTTCATGTCCTCGCGCACGTCGAAGATGAACAGCATGTAGGGCGCGACGCGCGCATCGACGAACCAGTCGGCGGCGTGTTCTTCCATCACCACGGGCGCAACCGGACGGAAGTCCTCGCGGTCCTTGATCTCGTTCAGGCGCGCCTGCATCGATGCATCGATGGGCGAGGCCAGGATGGAACGCGCACCGAGCGCACGCGGTCCGAACTCGGTGCGTCCCTGATACCAGCCGATCACGCGGTTTTGCGCAAGCAGGTCGGCGGTTTCCGCAGCGATGTCATCGAGCCTGCGATACGGCGCGCGCGTCCACTTCAGGAGGGTTTCGATGTCATCGTCGGCGAAGGATGGGCCGAGATACGCATGATTCATGCGCCACTTGCGGCCGGGTTCGCCCGCGATGCTCCGCTCGCGCCAGTCGGTCCACAACGCGGCGCCCAGCGCCGTACCGGCGTCGCCCGCCGCGGGCTGCACCCATACATCGGCAAACGGGCCGCGATCGCGCAGCCGCGCATTCATCACGCAATTGAGCGCGACGCCGCCGGCCATCGCCAGATGGGACAGGCCGGTTTTCGCGTGCAGCCACTTCGCAAGTTCGAGTGCGGTTTCCTCCAGCACGACCTGCAACGAGTGCGCGACGTCGTAGTGATGCTGCGTGAGCGGACCACCGCGTTCGCGCGCCGGACCGAAACGTTCGACGAGACGCGGCGCATCCACCGTATAGCTTCCGTCGTTCCGATACCTGACGATCTCGCGGAACTGATCCGCATGCACGGGCTTGCCGAACGATGCCAGCGCCATCACCTTGTACTCGTCGGAGGAGTGCAGGAAGCCCAGATAGTCCGTCACCGCTTCATACAGGAGCCCCAGCGAGTGAGGCAGCTCCACCTGCTTCAGCCGGCGATATTCGCCATCGACGAACTGCCCGAGACTCGTCGTCACGCCTTCGCCGCGGCCGTCCATCGTGAGCACGGCGCAGTCATCGAAGGGCGCGGCGAGGAATGCGCTCGCTTCATGGCAGAGGTGATGATCCACGTTGTGCCAGGTGTAACGCGGCACACGCCCGCCACTGGCGAAGCGCTTACGCAGATGATGCGGCGCGCCGTCGCGCAACTGTCCCTGCGCATTGACGATGTAGCTCAGGAACAGCGGGTCCCACGGCGAGTCGGACGGATTGGACAGCGGTTGTTCCGAAGGCATCATCGGCAGCGTGATGCTGGCCTTCGCATCCTTGGGCATGCCCGAGAACAGATGCGGATCGTATGAATAGGCGACGTGATCCACATCGGCCAGTTCGATGCCCGCTTCCTTCAGGCAATAGTCGATGGCATCGAAGGGAAGCTGCCACGTCGAGAACGGCACGGGCCGCTTGGCATGCTTCACATGCGTGAAGCGTTCGTCTTCGGCAGCGGCGATGACCACGCCATCCTTGATGAGCGCGGCCGCGCTGTCGTGATAAACGGCGTTGATACCCAGTGTGTACATGACTAGAAAACCTGTGTGGTCGTGTTGATGGGTGGGAGTTCGGCTTCGAGCAGGGCCAGCGCGGCATCGACGACGTCCTGCACCGGCACGCCCAGCAGGCAGGCGTGATGGCCTTCAGGACACACGCTGCGGTAGCACCAGCGGCACGGCACGTCGTGATAGAGCACGCGGTGCGGCGTCTGCCAGGGCATGTGCTGCGGATTGGTGAGCGCGTAGAGATCCACGACCGGCGTGCCGAGCGCCGAAGCGAGATGCACCGGGCCGCTGTTGTTCGATATCAGCACGCGCGCACGGCGGATGAGCGCGCCCAGTTCGCCGAGCGACACCGTGCCCGAGAGGTCGATGGCGTGCGGACTGGCGCCGCAAGCTTCGCGACAGAGCGTGCTTTCGCTTGCCGATCCGGTGACGAACACCGGCACGTTCAACTGCTCGCCGAGAAACGCGATCACTTGCGCAAAGCGCTCGACGGGATAACGGCGCGACTCCGCCGTGGCGCCGGGATGCACGACGATGAAAGGCGCATCTATATCCACGCCGCGTGCTAGCAGCTTCTGCGCGAGCGAAGCGACATCGGCGGGCTGCTCGTTGAAACGCATGCGGGTATCGTCCGCGCGTGCGCCCACCTGCGCGACCAGCGCAAGCTGCCGTTCCACTTCATGACGCGTGCCGAGTTGCGGCTCGCTTTCCGCGACCCAGTCGGTCAACAGGCCATAGGGGTTCTCACGGCAATGCGCGAGCCGCAACGGAATGCCAGCGAGATGACATAGCATGGCCGCCGGCAGCGGGTTCTGGCTATAGACGCTGAAGATCACGGCCGCATCGAAACGCGCTTCGTCGAGACGCGCGCGCATGGCCAGGTCAGCGAGCGGGTCGATGGGCGCATCCTGCTTGACCCAGGGCGCGTCGTATTCGATCACATCGTCGATGGCATCGATGAACGGCGCCGCCGCCTTGCCCGAACGCGAAGCGAGCAAGGTCAGATGGCGGCCCGGCTGCGCGTTGCGCAACGCATGCAGCGCGGGCGTGGTCATCAGGACGTCGCCGAGATTGTCCAGCCGGATGCAGAGAATGCGCTTCACGTCCGCGCCCCATTCGCGCGGAGCGTTCGCCGCGCTCTTGCGGGCGTGCGCTGCGATGACCGGCGTCATGGACACCGGCTGTTCCGTGTCGCGCTTCATGCGGGGCACTCCGCGTTCGCGATCGCCAGCGCGGCTTCATGCATGTCACGCACCACGATGTCGGGTTCACGCCCTTCACCGCGCAGCCATTCAGTTTCGTTGCCGTTGTCGATCAGCACACAGCGGCAGCCCGCGCGATGTCCAGCTTCCACATCATCGAGTATGTCGCCGATGAACCAGCTGCGCGCCAGATCGATGCGATGCTCGCGCGCGGCCCGCATGATGAGGCCGGGCGCGGGCTTGCGGCAGTCGCACTGCATCGCATATTCGGGTACGACGCCTTGCGGATGATGCGGACACCAGTAGATGCCTTCGAACGCAGCACCCGCTTCGGCAGCAAGCGTCCGCAGGCGAGCTTCCATTGGATCGAGCGCTTCGCGGCTGAACTTGCCGAGCGCCACGCCGCTCTGGTTGCTGATGATGAACAGCGGCAGGTCGAGCGACGTGAACAGGCGCAGTGCGTCGAACGCGCCGGGCGTAAGCCGCATCCGTTCCGGATCCACGTTCCACGGTACGTCGTGTAGCAGCGTGCCGTCCTTGTCGATGAAGACGGCGGGTCTCGCGGGCGGCATCATCGGGCGGCCCTGCTCATCTGGAGCGCCGTGGCGGTCTGCGTATCTTCGCCGCTGACGCGTGCATAGACCCGCGCAAGCGCCTGCGCCACGCTCGACCACGTGAACATGGCATGGGCGCGTGCCAGGCCGGCATCGCCCATCCTGCGGGCCAGGGCCGGGTTGCGTTTCAAGGTGACCAGTGCTTCTGCGAGCGCGTCCGGATGCCTCGGCGGCACCAGCAAGCCGGTCTCTCCATGCGCGACGGAATAGCGGATACCGCCCACGTCCGCGCCGATCACCGGCGTGCCGCACGCCATGGCTTCCAGCGGCGTGATGCCGAAGGGCTCGTACCAGGGCGTCGTCACGAAGACATCGGCGGCGTTATAAAAGTGCTTCAGCTCGCCGCGTCCATGACGGCCCACGAAGTGCACATGCGCTTCAACCCCGCATTCCCGCGCGATGCCGCGCAGCCTGCCGATCTCCGGCGTGGCGCCCTCGTTGGGTTCGTCGGAGTTGCCGCCTGCTATATAGAGCTCGGCCGCTTCGCCGTGCGTGGCGTGGCAGGCGCCCATTGCGCGCACCACGTTGTCGATGCCCTTGCGCGGCACCATCCGTCCCAGTTGCAACACGATGAAGCGATCCTGTGGCCAGCCCAACCGTGTGCGTGCCTGCGCCTTGTCGAGCGGATGAAACTCGGTGCGGTCGAAGCCGCACGGCACGAGATCAATGCGTGCGGGATCGGCGTCATAGAGATGCATCAGATCGTTCTCATCCTGCGGACATTCGGCGAGGACGGAATCGGAACGGCTGACCAGTTCGTCTTCGATGGCGAAGCGCGCATCGGGAAAGCCGTCCGATTCGCCTTGATGCAGCCGCCGCACACGCCCGAGTGCATGGAAGGTGGTGACCAGCGGCACGCCGAGCGCATCCTTGATGCGCAAGCCGACCAGACCCGACATGAAGAAATTCGCATGCACGACGGCATAGGGCTGTCGTTCTTGCTTCATGAACTCGATCATGAAGTTCGCGAAGGCGTCCATGTGCGGTAGAAGCTGCTCCTTGGGCAACTGCACCGGCGGCCCCGCCGGAACGTTTATCACGCGGATGTTTTCGAAACGCGAGACAAGCGGCAACAACGAACGATCGCAACGTGTGAATACATCGACATCATGACCGAGGCGCACAAGTTGCCGCGCGACGTTGGCGACATAGATGTTCTGACCGCCGCTATCGACTCCACCTGCCGCAGCCAGTGGCGAAGCATGTTCACTGATCAACGCGATCTTCACGGATGTCCCCTTTTCACAAGATCCCTCTCCGCATGGGCGCGGTGCGTCGTCGCGTGGATCAGTCGATAGCTTTCAGCATTCGCTATGCCACTCGTTGCGAACGTACGGAGGACTATGAAACGATCTGCGGTTCGCATGGAGACGAACCGAATATCGTTGGGTGCGTTGCGCAGCGAACGCGCTTTCAAGAATCGCGTGTAAAACGGAATGCGTGGCGGGATGAGGTTTCAACCACTTGGCGCAGGTCATCGTCGCGGACGATGCGGCGCATTTCCTGGACTCGTGAAGGGATGACGCGGCGTCTTGCGGCGGCCCACGCGATGCCGCGAAGAAGTTCAGGCAGCCCGCGCATTAACGATGCTTCCGCGCGCAAGGTGCGAAACGCATCGCGGGTCGTCATGATCGCTTCGCGCCACGGCAGGCGCATCCATGCGACCCAGGCTGCGTTGCGCGCGAGGAGCTTGCGCCGCTGGGCGCTGTCGCGAAGCGGTGACGGATGGTGGTGGAGCACAAGTTCGTCTGCATAGACGATCTCATGACCAGCGCTCAGAACATCGAGTGATACCAGCGTTTCTTCTCCGCCGATGAACAGTCTCGGCTCGTATCCGCCCGTCTGCCGGAATACGCTGGTGCGGAACACGCAAGCGCCCGCCATGAAGCCGATCAGCGCAGGCCCCGGCAAGCCATCGTGCGCCAAGGGGCTGGCGCGCATGCGTTCGCAGGTTTCGTCGGTCGCGCCTGGCTCGCCTACTACCACGCGCGCATTCAGCACGCCGACGCGCGGGGCCGCATCAAGTATGTCGATGGCACGTGAGAGCGATCCGGCGTGCCACCAGGTGTCGTCATCGCAGAAGGCAACGTATTCGGTCTGCACGCGTGCTACGCCGAGATTGCGTCCCGCCGCGCCGAGGTTGCCCGGCGCGACGATGAGTTCGACATCCGGAAAATCGGCCTCGATGCGTTCAGCGGTGCCATCAGAGGAAGCGTTATCGACCGCTACGAGGTGGATGCGATCAGGCAGCGCGGTAAGTCTTGCGAGCGTGTCGAGCACCTGATCGGCACGGTTGTAGGTCAGCACGACCACGGTGAGACGTGTGCCCACGGAATCGGCAAGCATTGCGGGTTCACGCATCGCGATGCTTCGTTCGCAATGTCCAGAAGCGTTCGGGTGCGAGCACGTCGTCATAACCGTGCGGACCGAACGCTCTCAACTGGCTCGCATAACATTGGACTGCGCGCTGCTTCGCTTCCAGATAGCCAGGCAGGCCCGCTACGTCGATGGTTTCGAGCCAGGGCGTGGCTTCCATTCCGTCGCTTTGAAGAGCCGCCAGACGTTGCTGCACGAGCCCGTCCATGCGCCGGTACAGGCCATCTTCATACGCGATGCAGCGCTGCGACGCATCGGCCATGCCGGCGGCGAGCGCGGCACGGTGCACGAGATCATGGTCGGAGTGGAACAGGCCTGCGGGGATCAGGACGGCGTCATGGCGACCCGCATGGATCACGTCGGCAAGCGCGTCAGCGATCGCTTGCAGCGTTTGCGCTCCGTCCTCCGCGTATTGCGAATCGAGGAACGAGAGATGCCTGGCGCGTGCGCCGAGTATCTCCAGCGCCGCAATGTCTTCGGCGCGACGTGCTTCCATGGCCTGGTGCGCGTCGCCGAAACCGCACTCCGTGTCCCAGCCGGTCACCATCGGCATCTCGGGCGTTCCGGCGAACACCGTGCAGACCAACGCATCGGTTTCCGCAGCGAGCAGGGCGCCGCAACTGAAAACGGCGTCGTCGAGATGCGGGGAGATCACCAGCAGGCGTCGGGGAGGCTTCTGCATCATCGAGTGTCGGTCGTTCAGGTCATTCGCCAGGCGCAATGGCTGTGCCTTGGCGCGCGGCTCAGTGTGTCGAGCCGCCTCCCACCGCTTCGCGCATCGTCCTGACATCGCGCGTCGTGACCGGCGGCGCGTTATTGCCCCAAGTCGAGCGCACGAAGGTCAGCACGCGGGCTATCTCCGTGTCGGTGAGCTGGTCAGCGAACGCGGGCATCTTCTTCGGTTCAGGACCATGGACGGTGGACGGCGCGCGTCCGCCCTGCAGCACGAGCCGCACGAGCGAATCCGGCTTCTGCGACAGCACCGCCGGATTGCCGGCCAGACGCGGATACTTGAGCGGAACGCCCATGCCGTCGGCCTGATGGCAGCGCGCGCAGGTACCCTGATAGAGTCCCGCGCCGGGTCGCTCCTGCTCGCCGGTGTGCAGCGCTGCGACGCTCTGGCGGGCTTCGCGCGAATGAGCATCGTAGGTGCCCCCTTCGCCGTGAGCAGGCAGGCTCTTCAGATACGAGGCGATGGCGTCGAGATCCTGATCGTCGAGATACTGCGTGCTGTCCTCGACAACCTGCACCATGGCGCCGAAGGTGGCCAGTCCCGCGCCATGGCCGGTCTTGAGAAAGGCGGCGAGGTCCGC
Organism: Caballeronia sp. LZ043; assembly: GCF_031451075.1. NCBI lineage: Bacteria > Pseudomonadati > Pseudomonadota > Betaproteobacteria > Burkholderiales > Burkholderiaceae > Caballeronia > Caballeronia sp. LZ043. The sequence continues at coordinate 151,389 of NZ_JARUXT010000002.1, forward strand.
CGCCGAGATGCGGCCCAGTCCCGCGCCCGGCAAGCCGGTCAGGTTCGGCGCATGCCAGTGATCGTTGGTGCCGCCTGTGAGATAGGCGGGCGACCCGTCCGTGTAGCCGAGTTCGTCATAGGCCGGGCCACGCGGCGTATGACACGCGCCGCAATGGCCGAGCGATTGCACCAGATAGGCGCCCCGGTTCCATTGTGCGTCGCGCTTCGGATCGGCAACGAAGGGTTTGCCCGGCGCGAAGGCGAAGTTCCAGAAGGTCAGGGCCCAGCGTTGGTTGAACGGGAACGGCAGTTTCGTTTCGGGCGCGGCCTGCGCTACCGGTTCGACGCCATGCATGAAGTAGGCGTAGAGCGCATGCAAGTCGTCGTCGCTGATCTTCGAGAACGATGGATAGGGCATCGCCGGGTACAGATGCCTGCCGCCCGGCGCCACGCCTTCGCGCAACGCGCGCGCGAAATCCTCATAGCGATAGCGCCCGATCCCATGCACCGGATCGGGCGTGATGTTGCTGGACCAGATGGTGCCGAAGGGCGAACCCATCGGCAGCCCGCCCGCGAACGGATGCGGCTGAGGCTTGCCCGGCACCGGGGCGGCGGTGTGGCAACCGGCGCAATCGGCGGCGCGGGCAAGATAGTCGCCACGCGCGACGAGCCCCGGCGACGTGTCCGGCGTCTGAGCATGGACCCATGGTGCACACGCGAACAACGTCAGGCATATGGATAGAAGGCGGCGGATCATGAGTTCACCTTCCTCCGCAGGGCGAGACGAGCAGCCACGCGAGATCGGTGGCGATCAGCGCGAACACGAACAGCGCACTCGCCAGCGCGCCCGCACGCGCAATGAAGGCATCGCGCGCGGCATGCCGGTCGATCGAGCCCTGCTGTTTGAGCTCGGATGCAAGCTTCCCCGTGCGCCGCCAGTTGCGCCATGCGATGACGCCGCCCGCGCCGCCGATCACCAGCGCGCCCAGCGCCGTCATCGCGAGTCCCTGTTCGAGCCACGGCAGCGCGGGCGCATGCACGGGCCGTTGATGCGGAAAGCAGCCCCACGCGGACAAGGTCTGGCCCAGCGTCGTCTGCGTCATCCACGCGAACGGCGCGAGCAGCAGACCGAAAGTCAGCGAGAGGCCACCGGGGCGCGCGGGATGTTGACCGGATGTCATCGCGCCAGCACATAGGGCGACAGATAAAGCGTCGCGAAGATGAAGAGCCACACGACATCGACGAAATGCCAGTACAGCCCGCCGATACTCAGCGCCGCCGATCTCGCCCTGTCGAAGTAACCGAGCGCGGTCCACAGCAGCAGGAAGGCGAGCACGATCAGCCCCACCAGCACGTGCATCATGTGAAAGCCGGTGATCGTGAAATACAGCGAGCCGTACAGATGCGTCGTCAGGCCATAGGGATGATCGGCCCATTCCTTCATCTGGATTGCGACGAACGCCGCGCCCAGCGCAATCGCGATGACGAGCATCAGCACGCCCATGCCGCGCCGTCCCTTGCGCACGAAGCGCTCGCTGGCCCATACAAAGACGCTGCTGCTCAGAAGAATGCCGGTGTTCACAATGCCGAGCCCGAGTTTCGGCATGCCTTCGGGTGGCCAGCGTTCGGTGGTCTGAGAGGCGAGATAGAGATACGAGAAGATCAGATAGCCGAACAGCGCGGCTTCGGTCGCGACCAGCGTGAGACATCCCCACCAGCCGCCCGAGCGCTGCCCCGGACTGCCGACGGGCAGGTTCGCGCGTTCCGGCAAGGCTTCCGCGAGTTCGCTCATGATGCGGCCTCCGCGTGAGGCACGTCGTCGCGCTGACCGAGTTCGCGTTGCGGCCACAGCCATGCGACGATCGCCGCGCCGCATCCGAGCAGCGAGAGGCCCGCGAACCACCACGCCTGCAAAGCGAGCCCCGTGAAAAACAGCAACGAGGCCACGCCCAGCCAGAACGGCGCATAGGAGTCTTCGGGCATCTTGAGGATGACGTCGGGGTCGCCGTCGAGCACGGTAGTGCCCAGCGCCTCGCGTCCCTGATTCAGCACATAGCCCTGCGCAAGCTGCGATTGCGCGCGGCCTGAAATGCGCGCTTCCCATAGCGGATGACGGCTTGCAATGCGCGGCGCGACGGCGAAGTTATACGGCGGCGGCGGGGACGACGTGGACCATTCGAGCGTCGGCGCGTCCCACGGATTGTCTCCGGCAACCGGCCCGCGCCGCAGGCTGTAGAGGAGGTCCCACATGAACACGAGCACGCCGGCGGCGAACAGGAACGCGCCTATCGACGTGATCATGTTGACGGTGTTCCAGCCCATGTCGGGCGCATACGTATAGATGCGGCGCGGCATGCCGAGCAGACCGGCGATATGCATCGGAAAGAACGCGACGTTGAAGCCTGCAAACAGGATCCAGAACCCGATGCGTCCGATGCGTTCGCTCATCATGCGTCCGGTGAACTTCGGAAACCAGAAGTAGATGCCGCCGATGACCGGAAATACGTTGATGCCCAGCAAGACGTAATGCAGGTGTGCGACGACGAAATACGTGTCGGTGAGTTGCCAGTCGAGCGGCACGGCGGCGGTGAGCACGCCCGACAGTCCGCCGATCACGAACAGGAACACGAAGCCCGCGAAGTACAGGAACGGCACGCGGAACACTGGCCTGCCGGTCCAGATGGTCGCGATCCATGCGAAAGTGGCGACCGCGCTCGGAATCGCGATCACCATGCTGGCCGCGCCGAAGAACGACAGCGCGAGTGCCGGAATGCCGGTCGCGAACATATGGTGGATCCAGACGACGAAGCCGACGACCATCGTAGCCACCGTCGAGAGCGCGACGGGCAGATAGCCCACCAGCGGCCGACGGCAGAACACGGGCAGTGCATCGGAGACGATGCCCATGGCGGGCAGCACGACCGCGTAGACCCACGGGTGCGCGAAGATCCAGAACAGATGCTGCCAGAGCAGGGCGCGCCCGCCGTTCACCACGTCGAAGAAATGCGTGCCGATGCGCCGGTCCAGCCACAGCAGGAAGAACGCGAGACTCACCGAGGGCACCGCGAGCAGATTGCCGCCCGATGCGGTGAGCGTGCCCCACACGAGCACCGGCACGCGGTCAATGGACATGCCCGGCGCGCGCATGCGCAGGAACGTGACGACGAAGTTCATCGAGCCGACCGTCGTCGAGATGCCGAGCAGGACCATGCCGAGCGCATAGACGTCGATGTTGGGACCGGTGTTGTAGGTCAGTCCCGCGAGCGGCGCATAGTTGAACCAGCCTGCATTGGGCGCTTCGCCGAACGGAAAGCTCGCATAGAGGAACAACCCGGCAAACAGGAAGATCCAGTAGGACAGCGCGTTGAGACGCGGAAACGCCATGTCGCGAGCGCCGAGGATCAGCGGCCACAGATAGTTGGAGAAGCCGGACAGCACGGGCAGCGCGTAGAGAAAGATCATCGTGACGCCGTGCATCGTGAAGAGCTGGTTGTATTGCTCGGGTGTCAGGAGCGTCGCGTCGGGCCGCGCGAGTTGCACGCGCATTACGAGCGCCTCCACGCCGCCTGCCAGCAGGAACGCGAATGCCGTGATGAGGTAACGCAGGCCGATGCTTTTGTGATCGACCGTCGAGAAGAAGCCGCGCCAGCCGGGCGGCGTCTCCCACAGCGCGCGCAAGGCGCGTTCGTCGGCGCTGCCGGGCTCGACGCGGCCTGTCTTGAGCGAGCGCCGCAATGGCGGAGGAGAGGTGGCGGGTTCGGTCATTGCAGTGTGCGAAGGTAGGCGGATAGCGCGGCGGCATCCGCCGGGCTGAGCGCAATCGAGGGCATCAGCGAATCCGGCTTGATGCGCTGCGCATGCTGGATCCAGTCGAGCTGGTTCTCTGCCGTGTTCGGCAGCAAGCCGGCCGCGATCAGCCTGCGGGAGTTCAGATGCGTGAGATCGGGCGCCTGCTTGCCGTTCGCATCGGACCCGCGGATGGCGTGGCAGCCCGCGCATTTGTCGTCGAACAGCCTGGCTCCGGCGCTCAGGTTCGTGGCCGCGTCGTGCGGCAGGGCTTGCCTTGCGTACCAGGCGTCGAATTGCGCGCGCGGCTCGGCGATCACCTCGAACGCCATGTGCGCATGTTGTGCCCCGCAGAATTGCGAACATTGCCCGCGATAGATCCCCGGCTTGTCGGCCTGTATCCATTGCTCGTTGACGACGCCCGGTATCGTCTGGGTCTTGCCTGCAAGACGCGGCACCCAGAACGCGTGGATGACGTCCGCGCTGCGCAATTCGATCTTCACCGGCTCGCCGACAGGAATATGAATCTCGTTGGCCGTGGTCACTGCCGGGTCGCCGGCATAGTCGATCTTCCACCACCAGTCATAGGCGGTGACGGAGAGCGTCAGCGCGGGCGGTCTGTGCGGCGATGCCACCGATTCGAGCGTGACCAGTACATAGGCGAGGGCGGCGAACAGCGCGACCGACGACACACCCGTGCCGATCCATACCCAATGCAGCCCGCCGCCTTCCCCTTGCACGTGGCGCGCATCGTGTTCGGTGGGCGGCGGACGCTTGCGCAGGATGCCGCCGATCAACAGCACGCTGACGATCACCGCCACGACGACGGCCAAGGCAGCGAGCGCCCAGCCGAGTCGCATGGTGGGTGCGGCGGCGGGGCCATCGGCGTGCAGGAAGTAGTTCAGCGGTGCATCGGCATGGGCGCTTGCCTGGCGGGCGAGCATAAGGAGCGCTGCCGACGCGGCGCGAGTGTTGCGAATCAGCCGCCCGGCACGATGGGTCGTGTGGTGCATGGCAGGCATTCGCAGCCGTCTCCCGACATGAGTGAACGTGGTGAACTCACTGACGCCGAGTCCGCTGTTTGTCCACCTTCAGCAATCCGTGATCCCAACGATTTGCTTACCGTCGCGCGGGGCCTTTCTGCACCGAATCGGGTTGAACTTCTCTGATGTATGGCGTTCCCACGCGACGGACCGCCAGCGTCCGTTTGTTCAGTCGAATAGGCGTCCGTCAGGCGCTTCCCTACATCGCCATCACGAGGATCCCGCCTTTACTCATGCGCATGACATCTCTGCTTTCTACGGTTCTTCTCATTCCAAAACAAACTCGTCGCCTGCCATCGTTATCGGTTGCATGCGTGACCGCCGCCACCGTCGCGCTGAGCGCATGCGGTGGCGGTGGCGGCGGAAACAACGACGGTAATCAGACGGCGTCCGCTACCCCTGCATCGTCTCCTACTCCCGCCTCATCGCCCGCGGCCACCACCTCCAGCGCCCCCGCAGCCGTCATCGCACCGGCCGGCAGCATCTTCTACGGCATGAACGGCCACGTGAACGCCGCCGACGCCTACGCCACCTCCAGCCCGCAACAGCAGCTTGCGCAACTGAAGGATCTCAACGTCTCGATGTATCGCAACGATGTCTCCAGCCAGGCCGACGCGGTGAAGCTGGCAAGCGTCGCGCAGATGATGCTGCCCTCCGGCGTGACGGTCTATCCGGTGCTGCTGCAAGTGGTGAAGGACTTCACCGACGAGGACACCGCCTATCAGAAGTCGTACACGCTGGCGCAGCAGATTGTCGGCGTGCAGAAGTATGCGTACTACGAGGTAACGAACGAACTGGCGCCGCAATGTCTCGTCGGCTGGGTGGACGGCGTGCAAAGCACCGACTACGACAACCAGTGCTTCCAGATCGCGCGCGGCATCATTCGCGGGATGATTGCCGGCATCAAGTCGGTGGATCCGGCGGGGAAGATCATCATCGGCGGCAATACGTGGATGCACTATGGCTTCGACCAGATGCTCGCCAGCGGCACGCAACCGGACGGCACCGGCGGACATCCCGTCGTGACGTGGGACATCACCGCATGGCACTGGTATTCGGAACAGGGCGACATGCGTCATGCATGCGGCGGCTCCGGTTGCCATGACGTGATCGGCACGCTCAAGTCGTTCGGCAAGCCGATATGGATCAACGAAGTGGGCATCCGTCCGGACTTTCCCGGCACGCAGGATCAGGCGGCAGCCTTCCTGAGCAGCGACATGCTCGGCACGCTGCTTTCCATCGCGCCGCAATACGATATCGAGTCGTTGCAGATGTACGAGCTTTACGACGACCCGCCGACCGGTCAGGGCCCCTACGGCGTCATGCTGAACGACGGCACGACGCAGAAGCCGGAGTATGCAGCGTTCAAGAACTTCATCGCCGCGCATCCCCTATGAAGCCGGGCAGGCCCGCGGCCTTCGGGCTGCGGGCTGATGCAAGTGCCGGTTGGAGCAGGGCATCGAACTCCGCGTCGTTCGCGGGGAAGGGCAACTGCGCATGAAAGAAGTCTGCCCAGCGAAAGTCCGCGAGCGGGACATCGGTCTTGTCATAGCCGCCCGCGTCGCGCACGAAGGCGGCGAGGCTGCGGAATTCGTCGTTCTGTGCATCGGCCAGCCGGTGCGGCATGTCCTCGAACGCGACGCGGCGGCGCGCGGCATCGTAGGGATAAGTCCATGAGCGGTTGTCGAGCGTCAGCCAGAACTCGGCAGATGACAGGGACGAGAAATCACGGAGCAGCACGAACGGCACGCGCGTTACACCGATGCGCAGCAACGCGCCCGCGACATGATGATGGTCGATCACGTACGGCGCTTCATCGGGACCGAGCACGATGGCGACAGGCTTCTCTGCGATCGCCATCTTCAGGTCGCGCGCATGCAGCGCCCGATAAGCCTCGGCTTTCTGCCTGATCTGTCGTTCGCCGTGCGTCATCTGCGTGGGCCGCAGACGGTCGATGTCGAGCGTGTTCATCGCGTGCTCTCCCTTCGATCAAAGCTCCCCGCGCGCCGCCAGCGCCTCGATGCGGTCCGCCGTGCGCAGCGCGACGGCCTGAATCGTCAGGGACGGATTCACGCCGCCGACGGTCGGAAACACCGAGCCGTCGCAAATCCACAGGTTTTTTATATCCCAGCTGCGGCAGTCGGCATCGACGACGCTCGTCGCGGGATCATCGCCCATGCGCGCGGTACCGTTCAGATGACAGGTATCGTCATCCTGCCGCCAGACCTCGCGTGCGCCCGCGGCTTCGAGCGCGGTGCTCATGGTGCCGAGCGCATGCGCGACCATGCGCCTGTCGTTGTCGCAGAGCGAATAGGTGACGCGCGCAACCGGCAGGCCGTACTGGTCGCGTTGATCGGCGAGCGTCACGCGGTTGCGCTCCTGCGGCATCGTTTCGCCGACGATCTTCAGCCCCGCCTGATGGTTGTACTTGCGCATTTCGTCGACCAGCGCCTGGCCCCACAGCCCGCGCCCGTTCTGCACCGAGGCCCATGCCACCGGCAGCGGCCCCTGGCTCATGTAGCAATAGCCGCCGAAGAAGTCCTTGCCCTTGTCTTCGTAATTCCAGTGCTCCGTCATCGAGAGCGAAGGCGGGCCCTTGTACCAGCGCACTTCCTCCTCCATCGTGCCCCACGCGGCCTGGTTCAACTGCACCATCAGATTCTTGCCGACCAGGCCCGAGCTGTTGGCAAGGCCCTCGGGATGACGGTCGGTGGCGGACATCAGCAACAGGCGCGGCGTTTCGATCGCATAGCCCGCGACCACGACGTTGCGCGCCCTCTGGAAGCGCCAGCGACCCTCGCGGAAATACTCGACGCCTTTAGCGCGGCCATCGTCGCCCATGACGATGCGGCCGACCATCGCAAGATCGCGGATCTCGGCGCCCGCCTGCACGGCGCGCGGTATCCACGTGACGAGCGCGCTCTGCTTCGCGTTGGTTGCGCAGCCCGACACGCAGAAGCCGCGATACACGCATGGATGGGCATCGCCGCGCGGCGCGGAGAGCGTGGCGAGCGGTGTGGGCGTCCAGTCCATGCCGAGCGCCTCACAGCCCCGCGCAAGCACGAGCGCGGCCGCATTCAGTTCGTGCGGTCGATACGGATAGCGCGGCCGCTTCGGTCCCCATGGATACGTGACCGGACCCGCGACCTTCAGCGCCTGCTCGACCTCCGCGTAATAGCGCCACATGTCGCGCCAGTCGAGCGGCCAGTCCGCGCCATAGCCGAGCAGCGACCGCGCCTTGAACCACTCCGGCCGAAAGCGCAGCGACACCATCGCGAAGTGCACGGTGCTGCCGCCCACCGCGCGGCCGCTGTTGTTGTTGCCGAGGCGAAGCGGATCCTCTCCGTCGCAGATGCGTTCGTCGGTCCAGAAGAGCTTCGACTGATGCGTCTCGTCCGAGGCGAACTCTTCGAGCGGACGCCACCACGCGCCCGCGTCGAAGGCCACCACACTGAAACCTTTCTCGGCGAGACGGCAGGCCAGCGTGCCGCCGCCTGCCCCCGTCCCGACAATCGCGAAGTCCACTTCCTCGCTTTCATCGTATTCGCGCATCGGCAGCCATGCGCCTTGATGGAAGACATCGGGCGCGCGGCCATGCTTGCCGCGCGGGATCTGTTGCGGATCATCGGACACGGCGATTCTCCTTCAGCGCACGCGCTTCCGCGCCGGGCTTCGCTTCGGCGGCTTCCCAGGGATCGCGGCGGTCGAACACCATGCGCACATAGCCGCGTGGATTCGCCGGGCCACCGAAGCCGATCTCGCTCCATGCGCGCGGATGCGAGTAGTACGCGCCGCAGATGTCGTGCAGCACGCGCATCGCGAAGAACAGGGCGGGCGGCATGCCGCGCCAAGCGTCGCTGTGCAGGGCGCCGTGCTGCATGTCAAGCAGCAGCGCGTGCTGGCCGGTTGCGTCGATGCTCGCGAACGGCAGTTCATGGCGCGCGCGGCTTTCCGCGTCGAGCGCGGCGAGACCGATGCGCCACGCGTCGCGCAGCATCGGCAGACGGGCATCGCGATAGCCATCGCCGACGTCCCTGACGAGCTTCGCATCGATCAGCGCGGGCAGCGGCGCGGGTTCGCGTTCATGATCCTGCGGCACGATGCGCGCGCACAGCGCCGTCAGCGCGCGCCATTCAACGGCGTCGAGGAAGCGCGGCTCCTTGGGCGTTGCGAGCCGTTCGTCGATCACGCCGCGCGTGACCTCGTCCCATGACGGCGTTTCGCGCTTGTCCGTCACGTCATAACCGGGATAGCGGGGCAGGTTCATCGCTCGGTCTCCCGCAAACGCTGCGCAGCGAGGCCCGCGAGCGCGAGCGCGGAAAAGCTCGGCGGCGCGGGCAGCGGTGGACCGTTGAACAGGTTCTGGCTCCAGTTGCGCCAGCCGCCCTGATTGCGGGCGATACCGCGCGCATGGAAGCCCACGCCGATGACACCGAGCGCCGCCGTCATGCGCAGCCAGAGCCGCGTGAACCAGCGCGGACGCGGCGCGGCGAGCGCGGTGTGCAGCAGCAGCGCGGAGGCAAGCGGCGGAATGGTGACGGGCGCATACATGGCGGGGTTCTGGAACGCGCCGCGAAAATGCAGCAACGCGACTTCGCCCACTGTGCCGATCAGTCCCGCACTCGTCAGCAGCGCCAGCGCCTGCCCGGCGGGCAGGCCGAAGAGTCGCGGCTCGTGTTGCGGTTCGTCGCGCAGGCGCTCCGCTGCCGCGCCGAGCGCGCCCGACAGCAGCAGCGCCATCGGCGCGCCGATGGGCGCGGCATAGAAGAGGTTATGCCAGCTCCACTGGCCGGGACGCTTCGTGATGTTGTACAGATGAAAGCCCGTGCCCGCGATGCCTGCGAGCGCTGCGCCCAGATACACCGAATCGCGCACCGGGTGCCGCTGCGGCTCGTGATCGCGTCCGCCATGCACGCCCGCGAGCAGCGACAGCGCGGAGATCACGAGCGGCGTGACCATCGCGGGGTTGTCATAGGAGCCGCGGTAATGTTCCATCGCGCTGTCCGCCAGCACGGAGAGCGCGAGCAGCGCCGAACTGCGATTGAAACTGCGCGCCGTGTCGATATGGGTCTGCACGGGCGCCGCGCGCCGGTTCGACCTCATGCCGATGAAAGCGGCGCCCGCCGCGGCGAGTCCGGCCGCCACTGCCAGATTGCCTGCCGTGAATTGCTTCATGCCGTGCCCCGTGTGCTTCACACCGCGTACCGGTGTGCATCCGTATATTTGAATTCGAGCCCGCAGCCGGGCCGCGACAGGTCTGGCGTGATGGCGCCGTCCACCGCGCGCGGTGCGCCGTCGAACAACATCTGCTCGATGCGCACGTGATCGTGGAACCATTCCTGATGCCGCAGACGCGGAGCGGCGCAGGCGACGTGCAGATGCATCGCCGGTGCGCAATGCGCCGAGAGCGGTAGATGAAACGCATCGCACAGCGTGGCCGCGCGCAGGAAGCCGGTGATGCCGCCGCAGCGTGTCACGTCGGCCTGCAGCACATCCACCGCCGCGTTGTCGAGCAGCACGCGGAAGTCGTCCAACGTGTAGCCGTATTCGCCGGCCGCCAGTTCCATGCGCGCGGGCAGCACGCCGCGCAGCGAGGCGAGCCCGGCGATATCGTCCGATGACAGCGGCTCCTCGAACCATTCGACCGCCTGCTCCGCGAAGATCTGCGCGCAATGCAGCGCCTGCTTGCGCGTCAGCGCGCCGTTTGCATCGACGAACAGGCCCGCCTGCGCGCCAATCGCCTCACGCGCCACCGCCACGCGATGCGGATCGCGCGCAGGCTCGCTGCCGATCTTGATCTTGACCCAGCGGCAGCCGTCCTCATGCACCCAGCGCGTGAGTTGCTCGCGCATCTCGTCGTCGCTATAGGTGGTGAAGCCGCCGCTGCCATATAGCGGCACCCGTGTGCGCACCATGCCGAGCAGACGCGCAAGCGGCATGTCGAGCAGGCGGGCCTTGACGTCCCACAGCGCGCAATCCAGCGCGGAGATCGCGGTCGCGGCGACGCCCGAGCGACCGATGTTGCGCACGCGCTGTTGCAGGCGCTGCCACAGTGCGTCGATGTGCCATGCGTCGTCGCCCTGCAGTACAGGCGCGAGCGTGGCTTCAATCATCTTCGCGACGCTCGCATCGCTGTAGGTATAGCCGAGGCCCGTCTTGCCGGCCGCGACGATCTCCACGACGATCAGGGTCGTCGCGTCCCAAGTGAAGGTGCCGTCGGCTTCGGGCTTGTCGGTGGGAATGGTGTAGGCGCGCGCCCGGATCGTTTCGATCGGCGCCTCACGCTTAGACAGCTGCATGGATCACTTGTCCTTGTGTCCCGGCAACACCGCGCCAAGCACCTGCTTCGCCGTATCGACGATCACGTTGGCCTGGCTCGGATCGCCCTTCATCAGCGTGGTCGCGAAAGCCTTTGCCTGCTGCATCGTGATGTGCGGCGGCAGCGGCGGCACGTTCGGGTCGGCCTTTACTTCGATCACCACCGGACGGTCCGCAGCCAGTGCTTCGTCCCATACGGCGGCCATGCGCTCGGCGTCATCGACGTAGATGCCTTTCAGGCCGATCAGCTCCGCGAACTTGTGATAAGGCACCGAAGGAATGTCCTGCGACGCCTCGAACTTCGGGTCGCCTTCCATCACGCGCTGCTCCCAGGTGACCTGGTTCAGATCCTCGTTGTTGAGGACCATGCAGATCCAGCGCGGATCGCTCCACTGCTTCCAGTACTTCGCCACCGTGATGAGTTCGGCCATGTTGTTCATCTGCATCGCGCCATCGCCGACGAGCGCGATCACGGGCCGCTCCGGATGCGCGAACTTCGCGGCAATCGCATAGGGCACGGCCGCGCCCATCGAAGCGAGCCCGCCCGACAGCGAGCACAGCATGCCGCGCTTGACCTTCAGGTCGCGCGCATACCAGTTCGCGACCGAGCCTGAATCGCTCGTGACGATCGCATTCGACGGCACGCGCGGCGACAGCTCCCACACGGTGCGCTGCGGATTCACGCCGCTCTTCGCCGGTTCGATCGCGCGCTTCTCCAGCGTCTTCCACCAACTTGCCAACCAGCCTTCGATGTCCTCACGCCAGCCGCGTTCGGTCTTCTGCTGCAACAGTGGAAGCAGGGCGCGCAGCGTCTCGGCGCTGTCGCCGACGAGGTTCACTTCCATCGGATAGCGGATGCTCAGCATGTCCGCCTTGAGGTCGATCTGCACGCCGCGCGCCGCGCCTTCCTTCGGCAGGAACTCGGCATACGGAAAGCCCGAGCCGATCATCAGCAGCGTGTCGCATTCCATCATCATCTTGTAGCTCGGCTCCGTGCCGAGCAGACCGATGGAGCCCGTCACGAAGGGCAAGTCGTCGGGCAGCGCGGCCTTGCCGAGCAGAGCCTTCGCGACGCCCGCGCCGAGCTTGTCCGCCACGGCGATGACTTCGTCGGTGGCCTCGAGCGCGCCTGCGCCGACGAGAATCGCCACCTTCTTGCCGGCGTTGAGGACGTCGGCTGCGCGTTGCAGGTCTTCGTCATAAGGGACGGTCTTCGGCGCGCGATAACCCACGCCCGAATGCAGCGTGCCGTGCTTGCGGCCGGGCGGCTCGTAGTCGAGATCCTGAAGGTCGTTGGGCAGGATGAGCGCGGTCACCTTGCGCTCGGACAGCGCGATGCGCACCGCGCGATCCACCAGATGCCGGATCTGCGAGGGCACGCTCGCCTGCTGCACGAACGCGCCGGCGACGTCCTTGAACAGCGCGGGGAGATCGACTTCCTGCTGGTAGTGACCGCCGAGCGCGGCGCGCGCCTGTTGACCGGCAATCGCGAGCACGGGCATGTGATCGAGCCGGGCATCGTATAGACCGGTGATCAGATGCGCGGCGCCCGGGCCTGATGTGGCGATGCACACGCCCAGTTCGCCCGTGAACTTCGCATGCGCCGACGCCATGAAAGCCGCCATTTCCTCATGGCGTGCCTGGATGAATTCGATCTTGCCCTTCGAGCGATTGAGGGCGCCGAACACGCCGTTGATGCCATCGCCAGGGTAGCCGTAGATGCGGCGCACGCCCCAAGCATGCAGACGGTCGATCAGAAAATCACCGACAGTGGTGGTCATGGAAAGCTCTCCGAAAGTCGTGAACCAAAGCGCGGGAAACCGAACCGCAGACAAGCCGTGCAGCGCAAACCGCATGCCGACGGGGCTTCTGTCGGGAGCTTGTTCGATGACGGAAAGAAGTTGGAAAGCTGGCCACGCGTGCAGTCAGCGTTCATACGGGCTCGACGATTGCTGGACAGTCATGACTATGGCGACGCGCCGGGCTTCGCTTGCCGGATGCGCTCGCCAACATTACTCAAGGAACAGGCGATATGGCGCTCATGCCATTGACATTGCACTGGACAGACGTGTGCACGCGGCTGTCGCTGGCGGTGCTGGCGGGCATCCTGATCGGTTTCAATCGCGGTGAGTCAGGCAAGGTGGCCGGTCTGCGCACCACGCTGCTCGTGTGTCTCGCTGCCTGTCTCGCGATGCTGCAGGTCAACGCGCTGCTGCTTCAGGCGGGCAAGACGCCGGAATCGTTCGCGGTACTCGACCTGATGCGCCTGCCGCTCGGCATTCTCTCTGGCGTCGGATTCATCGGTGCAGGCGCGATCCTGCGCAAGGACGGCCTCGTCAAGGGCGTGACGACTGCGGCGACGCTCTGGTTCGTGACGGTGATCGGCTTGTTGTTCGGTGGCGGTCAACTGGGACTCGGCGTGGCCGGGCTCGTGCTCGGCATTGTCGTGCTGTGGTTTCTCAAGGCGCTCGAAGTGCGCATACCGCGAGAGAACCAGGCCGACCTGCACATCACCTATCAACGCGGACGCTTCTCGCGTGAAGCACTTGCTGAAGCGTTGCGGATGTCGGGTTGCACGCTGTTCAGCGTGGCTGCATCGGTGAAGACAGCAGACGGGTTGATCGAGGAGAAGTTCAACGTACGCTGGCATGGACGGCCCGACGAACCTCTTCTTCCCGCCTTCAACGAAGCGGCACTGGCGGCCGGGGCTTCGGGATCCGAATGGAATCTCGTGAGATGAAGTGGAGACGCGTCCCGCTGAAGAGAACGGAACGCGAGCATATCGAACAATTGGAAGCTGCTGCGCTATGGCGTATAACAAAGTAGCTTGATTCGATTTGTCAGGAGTCGAGATGCTGATTCGCTGCGCTGCGTGCAACAAGCTCATCTATTCCGACGATGCGTTGAACGATGGCACTTGTCCGGCCTGCGGTTCAACGGAAACTGAATACATCGCCATGGGTATCGTCTTCGAGCAGGCTGCTGTTCCGCATGCGCCGGCAGTCGATGCCGCCGAAGGAGCCGCCCGCTCCGCCGCCCCCCGACCTCGGACCTGAAGGACGGACGCCTTGTGCCACACGGTGTTGAAGGCGCGCAATGTCCCTCTCGTTGCGCGCATCCTTGCCCGCCCATTGTGGCGGGCTTTTTAATGTGTGGGCGTCGCTGCGGGGCATGGCCGTTGCTGCGGTCGAGGAACGATCAACGTTGCCGTGAGGACAGCATGAACAAGGATCAGCGTGAAGGCATCAAGGAACAGGTCAAGGGCTGGGTCGATACCGCCGTCGGCACGGTCACGGGCAACGAGGACCGCAAGGTGAAGGGTGATGTGGAGATCACGAACGGCGCGAATCGCAAGGATTACGGCGATCAGAAGAAGAACATCGAGAAGGGCGTCGAAGATCCGGGTGAACCGACCAATCAATGACTTGCCGCGTGCAGACAACGAGAAGACAAGGAAGGTCGGCACGTATCCGCGCACCGCGCGGACACGTGCAATAAACCTTACTGCGAGAGCATGACCTGGGCGATCACGCCCGATGCGACCGCAACCAGCAGATAGTCCGCGCCGACGCCGACCCACTGATACCCGCGCGGCGGCTGACGCAGCCCATGTTCGTGCCAGTTGTCGACCACGTACTCGTGGTCGCGATATTCCGACGAGAGGCGCTGACCCTTGCGCCATTCCCCATGCGGCGGCGGCTGATTCGCGTGCTCGGCAGGACCGCCGGGCTGATGACCGTTCATCCCGGGACCGGGACCATGATCCGCGCCGCCTTGCGGCCCACGAGCCTGATGCGCGCCAGGACCGCCGGGACCACCAGGGCCGCCATGCATGTCGTGATGCTGATCCGGACCGCCGGGCGCAGGCTGCGCGAAAGCCGCGCCCGTTGTGAGTCCAAGGCTCGCGCAGATGAGCGCGGCAACGATTCGAGCTTTTTTCATGTGGTTTCCTCTCCGTGTTTGCAAACTGCCGATTCGCTCAGGCGGTTTGTTGCGCACCTTCAGCACTTTTCGCGCCTTGCGAATCGTTGGAGGCGACTTTACGCAAAGCTTCTCTGAAATGACGTGAGCATGTGTAAGCAACGCTTACCTTTGATTACCCGGATTCACTAAATCGTGTTCGCGGAACGCGCTTTGCTACGGGATCGACACGCATCAGGGAGCGCACACGCCGCATGACATCGACATCGAACGATGCCCGCGGGCATCATGCCGGAGAGCAAACGGCCTCGCGTCCCGGCCGCGACTCGTCGCACCGGTCGCTGAAGGTCCTCGTTCCCGGCGCGCTCGGCGTGGTGTTCGGGGATATCGGCACGAGCCCGATCTATGCCTTGCGACAAGCCGTGAGCGAGTCGGGCACGCTGGACCCGCGCGTGGTGCTGGGCATCCTCTCGATGATCGTGTGGGCCGTCGTGATCGTCGTGATGGGCAAGTATGTCTGCTATGTGATGCGTGCCGACAATGAAGGCGAGGGCGGCATCATCGCGCTGACGGCGCTCGTGCGCTCCGGCTACGAACGCGAAGGCCGCCATGTGCCGCGTTTGCTGTTGACGGCCGGCCTGTTCGGCGCCGCCATGTTCTACGGCGATTCGATGATCACACCGGCCGTGTCGGTCCTGTCCGCCGTCGAAGGGCTGCGTCAGGTGAGTGCGACCTTCGAGCCGTTCGTCGTGCCGCTCGCGCTGCTGATCCTGATCGCGCTGTTCGCGTTCCAGCATCGCGGCACCGCCGCCGTGGGGAAATGGTTCGCGCCGGTGATGTCGGTGTGGTTCGTCTATCTCGCGGCGGTCGGCGTATATCGCATCGTGCAGCATCCCGACGTGCTGCGCGCGCTGTCGCCGTCGTTCGCGTGGGACCTCGTGCGCATGCGTCCGCTGCTTGCATTCACCTTGCTCGGCGCAGTGATCCTCGCGCTGACCGGCGCCGAGGCGCTTTATGCCGACATCGGGCACTTCGGCAAGCGTGCGATCCGGCGTGCGTGGCTGTTCGTCGTGTTCCCGGCGATCATCGTCGGCTACTTCGGGCAAGCCGCCGCCGTCCTGTATCAGCCCGGCGCGGCCAGCCAGCCGTTCTTCTTCGCCGCGCCTTCTTGGGCGCTCATTCCCACCGTGGTCATCGCGATGCTCGCCACGGTGATCGCGTCGCAGGCCGTCATCTCCGGCGCCTTTTCCATGACGAGCCAGGCCATTGAACTCGGCTTTCTGCCGCGTTTGCGCGTGGTGGAGACTTCATCGTCGCAACATGGGCAGGTGTACGTGCCCGCCGTCAACGCGGTGCTTTTCGCCGCCGTGCTGTTCCTCGTGCTGACGTTCCGCAGTTCGGCGCGACTCACTTCGGCTTACGGCATCGCGGTCGGTCTCACGATGTTCGTCACCTCCATGCAGATGGTGAGCCTCTCGCGCAAGCTGTGGCGCTGGCGGTGGATAGCCATCGTTATGATCAGCGCACCGCTGCTCGCCATCGATACGCTGCTCGTCGCGGCGAACATTCACAAGCTCCCGGACGGCGGCTGGTTTCCGGTGACGATCGGCATCGTGCTGTTCGTCGCGATGGCGACCTGGCATCGCGGCCGCGCGCTCGAGGTGCTGCATGCTTCGCACGCCCAGCCGCTCGCTGACTTCCTGCGCGATGCATGCCGCGACCCCGAGCCTCCTGCGCGCGTGCCCGGCACGGCGGTTTATCCGGGCAGCATGCCCGGCTCGACGCCCGCCGCGCTGGCAAGCAACCTGCGGCACAACCGTGTGCTGCACCGGACCGTGATCGTGTTCGCGAACCGCTCGGAATCCGCGCCGCGTATCGATGAAGAGACACGTATCGAAATGCGCGATCTCGGCGCGGGCTGCTACGAAGTCATCTCGCGGCACGGCTTCACCGAGCGGCCCAATCTGCCGCGCCTGCTTGCCTCGCTCGAAGGGCAACTCGGCGGCTGGCGCTTCGACCCGAAGCACACCACGTACTTCCTGCCGCGCGACGAAGCCGTGCCCGGCTGCTCGCACGGCCAGATGTCGCGCTGGCGCGAGCGGCTGTTCGGCGCGATGTCGGCGCATTCCGCATCGAGCGCGGAATACTATGGCCTCAGGAGCGAGGATGTCGTCGAGCTCGGCGTGCAGGTCGCGCTGTGAAGAGACTTCCGGTGAAGGATGTGAAGCCGACTGTTCCGCTGCTCGCACTGAGCTTCTTCGCGGCGGACGTGCAAGCGGGCGTCGGGCCGTTTCTCGGCATCTTTCTGCAGGCGCATGGCTGGACGCCCGACCGCATCGGCTCGGTGCTGACCATGGGCGGCATCGTCGCCATGCTGGTCACGGCGCCGGCGGGCGCGCTCGTCGATGCCAGCACCTACCGGCGCATGATCGTCGCGCTCGCAAGCGGTCTCAGCATCGTCGCGGCGCTCATCATCTGGATGTGGCAGGGCTTCTGGCCCGTCACGCTTTCTCAGATCTCGACGGCGATCGGCGGCGCGGCGATGGGCCCGGCGCTGGTGGGGCTCACGCTCGGCATGGTCGGACGGCAGAACTTCGATCGCCAGTTCGGCCGCAATCAGGTCGCGAATCACGCGGGCAACATCGCGGCGGCGCTGCTCTCGGGATGGCTCGGCGCGACGCTGGGCATGCCGTGGATCTTCGCGCTGAGCGCGGGGTTCGGCGTGGCGTGTATCGCCACCGCGCTCTGGATTCCCGGCCGCTCGGTGCATCGGCATTTCGCGCGCGGCCTCGCTCGCCACGATGACGACGATGCCTCCGACATCCGCGCGCAAGGTTTCTCCGTGCTGTGGCGCAATCGTCCGCTGCTGGTGCTGGCCGCCGCGCTCGCGCTCTTCAATCTCGGCAATTCGGCGATGCTGCCGCTTTACAGTCTCGCGGTCGCCTCGGCGCATGTGGCGGATCCGAGTCAGGTGACGGCGGCGAACATCGTGATCCCCCAAGTGGTGATGCTTGCTGCGGCCGCCTATGCAAGCCGCCTGACGCGTCGCTGGGGTTTCTGGTGGATCCTGCTCGTCACGCTCGCGACGCTGCCGTTGCGCGCCATGACAGCCGCGTGGGCACCGCCGTTATGGGGCCTCCTGCCGGTGCAGGTCTTCGACGGCATCGGCGCGGGCCTGCAAAGCGTCGCGGTGCCGTCGCTGATCGTGCATCTGCTGCATGGCACGGGGCGCGTGAATCTCGGGCAGGGTGCGGTGCAGGGCGTGGAGGCGGGCGGTGCGTGCCTGAGTCCGCTGCTTGGCGGCTGGCTTGCGCATCAGTACGGCTATCCGGTGGCGTTTCTCGTGCTTGGCAGTTTCTCGCTGGCTGCGTTCGCCATCTGGACAGGGTTCGCGCGGGACGTGCGTGAGGCGTGCGACACGCGGCGCGATGAGCTGGTCAAGCTGAACGAGATCGACTCTTCGACACTTTTGCCATGACGCGGCACGGCGAATGCGTCCATCGCCGGACTGGATATGTCATCTGAACGAGGATGGATCGAATGGACTACACCCAAGCACGCGCGCAACACCTGCACGTTCCGACGCCCGACAGCGACCCGGATCCGGCGCCGCCGCCGGACCGCACACCTGATGCACCGCAGCCGATCGGCGATCCGCCGAACAGCCAACCACCGGAGCGTCTTGGATAACCGCGGACTAACCGGCCGGCAGCATGTCCGCCTTCGCGTTGGCGTGCTCCTTGGCCGCGTGCAACGCGGCTTCGGCGGTTTCGACGGGGCGGTCACGCATCTCAGTGTAACCATCGGCATCGATCGTGTAGGACCAGGTGCATAGCCCGGTCGGATCACGATCGATGTCGATATTCACGGTGTGGCCATTGCGCATATAGCTTTCGGTAGACATGATGCGTTCTCCGATGGTGGCAATTGAGCAAGCTGTCAGGACATTCCCGCGCCGCCCCGGCGTTTGATCGCGAGGATGGCGGCGGCGGGCACATGCACGATGCCGAAGCCGAGCACGAAGACCAGCCAGCGCGGCAACGGCAAGTCCAGCGTCAGAGCGCCCATCGCGCCGAATGCAATCCCCACCACGATCAGCACCAGATGCGCGATCCGGCGTTTGCCGGCGCCGCTGGTGAATTGCGGGATCTCGTAGTGCGCGTAGCACACCACGGCGCCCATCAGCGCGCCGGCGAGCAGGGCTTGCCATGCGATCATCGTTCAGCTTCGTGCGGGGGTTAACGCGTGGAATCGGGCGGCACGCGGTTCTTTTCCTGCGACGAGGGCAGCGCGTTTTCCGAATCCTCATGGCCGCGTTTCTCGCGGGCATCGAGATCGCGTTGCTGAGTGGGCGTGCCCGTGGGCTCGTCCATTTCTTCCGCGTTCACGTGTTCGGGTCTGGATGGGGTTGGCATGTCGGCCTCCTGAGTGGGCGGCAATGGAAGCATTTGAGCAATCTCCAGACCCGCGGCATGCAGCGCCCGTCTATCAAGCCATATGAAAGCAATGTAATTGATTTTAATCCCGGCTTTCGATAAGTCCACGAATGTCAATTTGCTTCGCGGGCATTGCTGTAATTGAAACCCGTATTTAGAATTTTTCGCAGGCGGTGAAAATGAAATCAGACGCCTGGTTGATGCAAGGCGTTTGATCGTTCAATTCAGGATGGCGACAGGAAATTAATCCATGGCAGGCCTTCATAAGGCCTTCCATAGGAAATTCAATGCGCCACATCAACGAGAGAGCGTGAAAAAAGAATGTCGGTTTCCACACCAGATGCAATTGAAATATCCCTGGCGATGCCTGAATTCAGGGATGCCGAGTGTTCCGAATGGCAGGACTGGCGCTGGCATCAAAGGAATACCATTCGCGATGAGGCGACGCTGCGCAACGCATGCGGCGACTTTCCGGAAGAGTTGAGTCAACGCATTCAGCATAATCTTCAGGGCCGCAAACTCCAGATTACGCCCTATTATCTCCGCCTGATTCTCGATAACAACAAGTACACCAGCATCGTCGATAACCCGCTATGGCGTCAGGTCGTTCCGTTCTGGGATAAAGAGGCCGCGGGCGGATATGACGGTGAGTCGGAGAACTGGGAGTTATCCCATGAGATGAAAACGCCGATCTGTCAGCACAAATACGACAATCGCGTCATTCTGCGCATGGTCAATACCTGCAATACGTATTGCCAGTTTTGTTTCGAGGCGCTGAGAACGCTGGAAGTCAACAGCGACAAGAGCAAGGCGAGCCGCGACACTTTCCTCGACAGCGTGGCGTACGTGGCGCGCAATCCAGCGGTCGAGGAAGTCATTCTGAGTGGCGGCGACCCGCTGATGCTGTCAGATGCGAAGCTCGATGAGCATCTCGGCGCGCTCCGGAACCTGAACCGTGACATCCTGATCCGCATCCATTCCCGCTCGCTGACCTTTAATCCTTACCGCATCACGGACGAACTGATCGACATACTGAAACGCCATCGGGTCAATTCGTTCGGCGTGCATGTCTGCCATCCGGATGAGCTCAGCCCGGCGTTCATGCACGCGGTGAAGCGCATCCAGTCGGCCGTGCCCATCGTCTTTTCCAACATGCCGTTCCTGCGCGGCGTGAACGACAACGAAGCGACACTGCATCGCCTGTTCATCGAGTTGTATCGCTGCGGCGTCAAACCGTACTACCTGTATCACTTCATGCCGTTCTCGCCGGGCGCGTCGGTCTACAAGGCGTCCATCCGCGATGCCATCCGCATCATGAAGCGCCTGAAGCGGCGCGTGTCGAACATCGCAATGCCCGAGTACGTGCTGCCTCATGCCAAAGGCAAGTTCACCGTGCCCCTGTTCGAAAGCGAGAACGACATTCCGCAGTTCGTCGAGGCGGACGGCCAGCGCATTTACCGGTTCGTGAACTGGCAGGGCGAAACATGCGACTGGATCGACAATTAACGGGAGATACAGCATGAGCAAGTTGATTTCCCGTCCGGATGACGCCAGGCGGCAAGCCGCCGTGCTGTTCGTGCAGATAGAAAGCCCGGTGCCCTCGGTGACTGCATACGGGCACCGTCACTTCGACGCCGCCCGCAAAATGGGCTTTGCGTGCCTCACCGCCGTGATGCGCCCGGCGGGGTCCATGGCCGGCGCGGAGCCAAATACCGATGAGGTCTGGCCGCTCGAAACGCTTACGGCCGATTCGCTGCTCGCGTTGCTCGAACGTCTCGACGCGCGTTACGACATCAAGGCGGTGTTCTGTCATGCTGGGCAAGCCTCGATGCTCGGCGAGGTCGGCGCGATCGTGGCGGAAGTCTGCCGGCTGACCGGCAGGGTGCATTCGGAGCCGGCGGCCGTTGCGGCCTGCAACAACAAGTTCCTGATGCGCTCGCTATTGAGGCGGCACGGCGTTCGATCGGTCCGCCATGCCCTGTGCAGCGATGCAGCCGCGCTGCGCGAGGCGGCCGCGGAGGTGGGCTATCCGCTGATTGCGAAGCCGCCTTATGGCGCGGGTTCGGCTTTCACGGCCCGCTGTCGGGATGAGGGCGAACTGTCGGACCACTACCACCGCTTCACGTCGCAACGCAATGCAGTCACGGTGGCGGACTTCTTCGGCGCGCCGCACGAGATCCGTCTCGCGGGCGCTGCCCCGGTCCGCTACGCACCGGGCGAAAGCATTCTGCTCGAAGAATATATCGAGGGGATCGAAGGCAGCGTCGAATGCGTGATAGTCGATGACGTGCCTTATCCGGTCCTCGTCCATGAAAAGCTGATCCTGACCGAGAAGCGCGGCACCGTGCTGGAGAACCTGCTGATCTCGCCGCCGGTGACGTTCACGGCAGCGCAAACCCACGCCATCAAGGAGTACGCGGTGGAATGTCTCACCGCGCTGGGCTTGCGAAACGCCATCGTCCATCTGGAGTTCCGCCTGACGGCGGATGGACCGGTCGTGATCGAGATCAATCCGCGGCTGGGCGGGCTGTATGTGGACGCGGCGTTCCGGGACATCGCGGGCCTCGATCCCTACGCGCTCTATGTCGCGCTGCTGACGGGCGCGGACGGATTGCACGATCGCTTGCGCGATGCCTGCGCCCACGCGGCCGGCGTGCGCCAGCACTACGCCATGTTTGCGCTGTTTCCGGAGCACAGTGGCCGGTTCGAGGGATTCGCCGGGCTGGATGTCCTGACGGGCGATTCCGCCGTCATCGACTTCGCCGTCGCCTGTCCGGAAGGCAGCGAGGTCCAGGCGGAGATCGAAGAAAGCTATCTGCTGAAAGGCTGGGCGGCCGTGGACGGGCGTGCCCACGCGCTGCGCCTGTACGGCGGGCTGATCGAGGCGCTGAAGCCGGTCGTCGTGCCGTTCACGCACATCCCGGAGCGCGAAGCCATGACCATCGAAGCCGTCATCGATACATTGAGCCGCAACCGCTTCTGTCATGCGCCTGACTTCGCCGGCATGATCCGCCATGATGCCGACGAACAGCTTGCGTTCACGCGCCATTGGGACCGCCTGGCCACAGACGAGAATTTCATCAACTACACGCGGCGTGAGCGGCGCTTGCTGCGTTACCGCTTCGCTCCGGGACAGCCCTTGCAAATCGACAGGAACCCGGATTTCAAACCCGCCGCCGTGTATGACGTCGACTACACGCCGGGGCTCAACCGCCTGACCTATGCCGAGGATTCCTTCATCCACAGCGGGATACTCCGGCAGATTCTCGACGCGGATATCGCCATCCTCGAAAGCCAGTTGCATCCCGAACGCGACTATACGATCGAGATCCATCAGTTCCGGGTGTTCGCGGAAGGCGGCGCCGTGAGTCCCACTACATCGGGCATCCACCAGGACGGGCTGGATTGGGTCTGCATGCATTTCATCGGCAGCCGCAATATCCAGCCGGTCGTCTCGGAACTCCACGCGTCGAAAGACTCCGCCGCGCCGTTGTGGGCGCATGCGCTCGACGGCTTCCTCGACACTCTGATCGTCGATGACGCCGCGCTGTTCCACAGCGCCAGTGCTGTCCGGCAGGCGAATCCGGGCGAACGGGCTTTCCGCGACATGCTGCTGGTGTCCTTCCGTGGCGCGGAGCGACGCGCATGAGCACCGGACCGATGCCTTGCCGAAGCGTCCCGTCCGGTTTGACGCGGGTGTATGTCTGGCTGTCGTTCAAGACCGTTTCCGACATCAGTTCCACCATGATCAGCATCGTGCTCGCCGCGTACGCGTTGAAGGTAGCGGATTCGGCCGCGCTGCTGGGCCTCGCGATGGCCTTGCGCCTGCTTGGCTCCGTGGCCGGCGCAACAGCGATGCCGCGGCTGCGCGGACTATCGCGGCGCACGATGATCTTCGCGGCGGAAGCGGGCAGTGCACTGGCCATCGGCATGCTGGCGGTGTCGTCGCAGCGCGCGGATGCCGTGCTGATCTATGTGGCGCCGTTCCTGATTGGCTTCTTCCAGGGCGTCTACCGCGTCTGCATCATGTCGGAGGTGCCGGAGATGGTCGGGCAAGCGGGCCGGCATCGCTTCAACGCGATTCTCAGCGCCACTGACGGCATCGCTGTCGTGAGCGGCAGTCTGATCGCGTCCGTCGTCACGCAGGTGCTGACTTACAAGAACGTCTTTCTGATCGACGCACTCACTTTCGCCCTGTCCGCGCTCGTTTTCGTGACGCTCGTGGCCCGCATGCCGCGACGGTGCCTTCCGGCCCTGCCTGCGCAAGGCGAGAGCGTGAAGCCGGCGGTCGCGGTGCGGCATCTGTCAACGGTCGTGATGCTCGTGATCGGCGCGCGCTTCGTGGAGGCGTTCGGCTCGGGCACGCATAACGTGGGCTTTCCGATCAAGTCCCTGGCGTTCGACGTGCGCCAGCCCGTGTTTCTCTACGGCTGGCTGATGGCGGCATGGGGCGCCGGACGGCTCGTTTCGGCGGCTGTCACGCCGCGCATGCTCGAACGGCTGGAAGGGCGCAACCGGTCGCTCGAACCGTGGTTCATCGGCTTGCTCATGCTGACCTTCGCCTGCTTTCTCGGCGTCTTCGAATGGCAGGGCATGGCCGGCATGCTCGGATTCGTCTGGCTGGCCGGCATCTTCGACGCCGCCACGGAAACGGCCTACTACTCGCTGCTCCAGTCGGCGCCGGCGGCTTCGCGCGACTACGTCATCGGCACGTCCTACGTGGTGGAGCGGACCGGACTCGGACTGGGCATGCTGACAGTCGGGCTGGCGTTTTCCAGTCTTGGAACGGAGGCTGCCGCCTTGCTGTTCTATGGCGGGTCGATTGCGCTGGCGGGTCTCGTGCTCGTGTCCGTCAAGCGACGTAGCAGGCGCAGCGGTGGCCGATTTCCCTGACCATTTAGCCAGTCCGCCATAAGCCGTACAGGCGCGGCGCTTGCTGATTTCTTCGCATGTGAATCACGCATCTCCAGGAGAAACGATGAGAACCACCGACTATGATCAGCGCGTCGAAGAACTCCAGCTTGCAATATCGAGCGCGTTCGAATCGCGCAAGACACCGGCCGTCAGCGTGCTCGACGAAGAAGCCTCGGTGGTCATCAACGTGTCATGGGTAACCGAGAGCGGTCGCGACACGACGCTCGATTCGCGCTGCAGCGCGTCGGTGCGCTTTACGACTGCGCAGTTGGAGCGCTATTCGTCGGTGGACATTGGGCGGCGCAAGATCATCCAGGGCCGGGTCGTGGAGGGCTTGCGCCAGGCGTTCGCGCAATCCGGCGGCACGCAGTCGGCGCCCGGCGCGTGTTCCCTCGAACTGCGCGCCGACGACGCCTGGTTCGTACCGCCCGAAACCTCGACTGAAGTCCTCTGACTTACATGCCTTGCGCGCCGGCATTGCCGGTCGCCGGGCTGGTCGAGCTGTTCGAATCGTTCGCCTTGCCGCCGTTCAGCCGCGGCTGCATGCCGCCTGAGCCGGGCGTCGTTCCCTTGCCGGCGGCGTTCGTGCCATTGGCCGTCCCGCCGATGCCCGTCTGGCCGGCGCCTATGGCATCGTCGGCGGGGGCGGTCGAATGCTTCGTCGCCGCGCTTTGTCCCTTCGATGGTCCGTGACTCGCGCCAAGTTGCGTCTGGTCGGCGGCGCTGGCGGTGCCGGCGAGGCCGAGCATCAAAATGGACAACGCGAATGTTCTGCTTGCGTTCATGAGTAGTCTCCGCTGGATCGGGACGCCCGCCGATATGCGAGGCGTGGTCCCCATCCACGCGCAAGCCGCGTTCCGCTCAATCGAGACCTTCGTGCTCGAATGCCAGCTTCACCGCCGGCCGTTCGCGCATGCGCTGATAGAAGGCTTGCAAGGGCGCGGGCGCCTCGATGCCCACTTTCTTCGCCCACGTCAGCATGGTGAAGAGATAGGCGTCGGCGACGCTCGCCTGATCGCCGAACAGGTAGTCGCCCTTCATCATCTTCGCGATCAACTCGAACCGCTGCCCGATCTTCTCGCGTCCCGCTGCCGCCTCCGCATCCGACGACGGCTTGAACACGCGGCCAAACTGCTTGTGAATTTCAGTGGAAATGAACGCGAGCGTCTCCAGCAGCCGCGATTGACCGTCCTCGCCCGATGGCGCGAGTTGCGGCGCGCGCTGCGCCACCCACGCAAGAATCGCGATGTTCTCGGTGAGACGCCGGCCATCGTCGAATTCGAGGACGGGCACGTAGCTCTTGGGATTGATGTCGTCGAAAGACTGGCCGTCTTCGGTCTTCTTGGTCTTCAGATCGACCTTCACACGGTCAAAGTCGATGCCCGCTTCGTGCAGCGCGATGTGATCGGCGAGACTGCACGCACCGGGCGCGAGATAGAGTTTCATTGCGGCTCCTTGGGTCGTGACCGCGGCATGCGGCAACGTCCGATGCGCGAGCAAGGTGCATGCCGCTGCACGGTCCATCTACGCCGCCGGCAAGGACGCACAGGTATGATATCGGCCGTTGCTCGCAGATGAGCCTGTATGCCGCGATTCCGGACGCGTTGACGTCATGGCGGAGCGGCACGCCGTCGCCGACGGTCGAGTTTTCCGCACGCGCGTAGCGGCTTCCCCATGTTCCACACACCCGATACCGAAACACTCCGCCTGTGCAGCGTGCTCACGAGCATCGCGTTCGGGCTGGTCTTCGCCCTGTTCCGTTTTGGCGGCCGCCGCGAGGCTTACTTCGTGCACTGGTCAGCGAGCGCGTTCCTGTACGCGGCCGTGCTGATCGGCTTCGATTCCGCGCCGCGCGGTCAGCCGTTCGCCATCAGCCTGCTGATGGGCGCGCTTGCCGCGACCAACATGCTGATCGTCTCGGGCCTGCGCGCCTTCGACGGCAAGCCGCCGTTCCGCCTCTGGATGCTCGCGCCGGTCGCGGGCTGCGCCGTGGTCCACGTGCTGCCGGTGCTGATCGCCGGACGCGGCCCCGGCACCGGCGCATGGACGCAGGCGGTCGATACGGTGACCATCGCCATCTCCGCAGGCATTGCGGGCGGCATCCTGCTCGCGAGCGGACGGCGCGACCGGAGCCGCGCACGGCGCATCGCGGGGCTGGCCATCCTCGGTTATCTGCCGGGCTATGCGATCGTGCTCGTGGCCATCTTTTCGATGACGCCGCGCATCAACTATCTCGCGCTGATCCCGATGCTCTCCGACCAGCTCTTGCTGGGCGTGCTCAATCTCGGCCTGCTCGCGATTCCCGCCGAACGCGCGCAACAGCGGCTCATCGACGCCGCGCTGCGCGATCCGCTGACGGGCGCCTGGAACCGCGCGGGCTTCGACCGGCAGGCGGGGCGGCTGGCGTCGGCGGGCGCGACCGTGCTCGCCATCGACCTCGATCACTTCAAGCAGATCAACGACCGCCACGGCCACCTTGCCGGCGATACCGTGCTGATCGAACTCGCGCGGCTGGCGGGCGCCGAGGTGGCGTCGCTGGGCGGCGCCTTCGGGCGGCTGGGCGGCGACGAGTTCGTCGCCATCCTGCCGGCCTCACGCGCGCCGGATGCGCAGGCCTGCGCGAGCCAGATTCACGAGGCGTGCCGCAAATACACCGAAGGCATGCCGGAATGGACGACGAGCATCGGCGTGTCGCAGATCCTGGCCGGCGAGACCGGTCATCAGGCGGCGCTGCATCGTGCCGATGGCGCGCTCTATCGCGCGAAGCTGACGGGGCGCAACAAGCTGACCGCCTGACGCTTTGGCTTGCCTTCAGCAGTGCTGCAACGCATCCGACAAGTCCGCGATCAGATCGTCCGGATGTTCGAGCCCGACCGACAGCCGGATCAATCCCTCCGACACGCCCGCCGCCGCGCGCACCTCCGCCGGCACGCCTGAATGCGTCGTGGAGGCCGGGTGGCAGACCAGCGATTCCGTGCCGCCGAGACTCACCGCCGACCTGAACAGCGACAGCCCGTTGATGAGCCGGAACGCCTGCTCGCGGCCGCCGTCGAGCACGAACGCGAAGGTCGAGCCCGGACCGCTGCACTGGCGCCGGTACACGGCCTGATACGCCGCGTCTTCGATCAGTTCCGGATGCAGCACCTTCACCGGCTTGAACGGATTGTCGGCGAGCCAGCGCGCGACCGCCGTGCCGCTGCGCGCGGCGCGTTCCATGCGCAGCACGAGCGTTTCCATCGAACGCGCGATCATCCAGCACGAATGCGGGTCGAGCTGCGAGCCGAGCGTGCCGCGGATCGCGCGCAAGGTCTTGATGAGCCCCGCCGGACCGGTGATGCCGCCCGCCACCAGGTCGCTGTGCCCGCCGATGTACTTGGTCAGCGAGTACACGCACAGATCGACGCCATGCTGCGCCGGCTTCTGGAACAGCGGCCCGAGCAGCGTGTTGTCGCACACCGAAAGCGGACGGTAGCCGTGACGTTGCGCGAAGCCGTCGAGTTCGCGGCGCAGCGCATCGAGATCGAACAGCGCGTCGGTGGGATTGGCGGGCGTTTCGACGTAGCACATCGCGACCTTGCCGGTTTGCGCGGCGGCGTCCAGTGCGGCGCGCAGCGATTCGGGCGAGAGGCCGTCCGCGATCGGATGCGAATGCACGCCCCATTCGGGCAGGAACTTCGACATCAGCGTTTCCGTGCCGCCGTACAGCGGCACGGACTGCACCACGCAGTCGCCGGGGCGCAGGAAGGCCAGCAGGACGGCCGCGATGGCCGCCATGCCGCTCGATGTCGCGAGCGCGGCTTCGGAGCCGTCGAGCAGCGCAAGACGGTCCTCGATGATCTCCAGGTTCGGATGATTGAAGCGGCTGTAGACCAGCCCGGCGCTTTCGCCTTCGGGCAGCGGCTTGCGGCCCGCGACCATGTCGAAGAACTCGGCGCCGTCCTCGGCGGTGCGGAACGCGAAGGTCGAGGTCAGGAACACGGGCGGCTTGACCGATCCCTCCGACAAGAACGGATCGTAGCCGTACGACATCATCTGGGTCTCGGGATGCAGTTCGCGGTCGCCGATCTTGCGCTTGTGATAGGTGCGGTAGGCCATGCTTCGCTCCGGCTGGTTGAGGGTAGTTCTGGCTCATGCTAACCGGAACTATCGGAGGGCACGGTGCAGGTCGATGCACGCCGATGGTGCTGCGTTGCACCATGCCGCGCCTTGCCGTCATGGCCGCAAAAACCACTCAAAGCCCCGCCACACAACGCTCCCGGCACGTTAGGCCCGCATGGCCCGGAAGTTGCCTTGACTGAAGCCTCCGGTTCAACGACGAGCCGGAGCTCGATGGCTTGACCGCTCGCGCGCTGCGCGACCCCGACAACGGCGTCCACGGATTCTGTCTCCGACAGCATCCGGAGGACGCCTTTTTTGTTTCTGAAAACCCGAACGATGGCGATGACGGCAAGAACGGTCGATACGGTGTGTCCGTACTGCGGCGTGGGCTGCGGGATGACGCTGCACGTCGAGAACGAGCAGGTCATCAAGATTTCCGGCAACAAGGATCATCCGGGCAACTACGGTCGGCTCTGCACCAAGGGCTCGTCGGCGCATGTGGCGCTGCGCAAGTCGGGCCGGCTGGAGAAGGCTTTCGTGCGGCACGCGCGCCATGCCGATCCCACGCCGATGCCGCTCGAACGCGCGCTCGACGACACCGCCCGCCGCCTGCGCGGGATCCTCGACACGCACGGTCCCGATGCGCTGTCGTTCTACGTCTCCGGCCAGATGTCGATCGAGGCGCAGTACCTCGTCAACAAGCTGGCGAAGGGCTTCATCGGCACGAACAACATCGAGTCGAATTCGCGGCTGTGCATGGCGAGCGCGGGCAGCGGCTACAAGCTGTCGCTGGGCGCGGACGGTCCGCCCGGCTCCTACGAGGACTTCGACCGCGCGAACCTGTTCTTCGTGACCGGCGCGAACATGGCGGACTGTCATCCGATCCTGTTCCTGCGCATGATGGACCGGGTGAAGGCGGGCGCGAAGCTGATCGTCGTCGATCCGCGCCGCAACGCCACCGCCGATAAAGCCGACCTCTTCATGCAGATCCGCCCCGGCACCGATCTCGCGCTGCTCAACGGCCTGCTGCATCTGCTGCACGCGAACGGCCATACGGACGCCGCGTTCATCGCCGGGCACACGCAAGGCTGGGACGAGATGCCCGCGTTCCTCGCCGATTACACGCCGGAGAAAGTCGCCGCCCTCACCGGCATTCCGGAAGGCGATCTGCGTCAGGCGGCGCAGTGGATCGGCGATGCGCCCGAATGGATGAGCTGCTGGACCATGGGCCTCAACCAGAGCACGCACGGCACCTGGAACACGAACGCCATCTGCAACCTGCATCTCGCGACGGGCAAGATCTGCCGTCCGGGCAGCGGCCCGTTTTCGCTGACCGGACAACCCAACGCGATGGGCGGCCGCGAGATGGGCTACATGGGCCCCGGCTTGCCTGGCCAGCGTTCCGTGCTGGCGGAGGCGGACCGCGCGTTCGTCGAAGGCGTGTGGAAGGTGCCGCCGGGCACGCTGCGCACGGAGGTGGGCAGCGGCACCATCGACCTGTTCGCGCGCATGAAGTCCGGCGACGTCAAGGCGTGCTGGATCATCTGCACGAATCCGGTGGCGAGCGTCGCGAACCGCGCGACGGTCGTGGAAGGCTTGCAGGCGGCGGAGCTCGTCATCACGCAGGACGCCTTCCTCGACACCGAGACCAACCGTTACGCTGACGTGCTCCTGCCCGGCGCGCTGTGGGCCGAGGCGGAAGGCGTGATGATCAACTCGGAGCGCAACATGACGCTCACGCAGAAGGCCGTCGAGCCGCCGGGCGACGCGCTGCCGGACTGGCAGATCATTGCGCGCGTCGCGTGCGCGATGGGTTTCGCTGACGCCTTCACTTATGCGAGCGCCGCCGAGGTGTTCGACGAAATCACGCGCTTCGCCAATCCGCAGACCGGCTACGACCTGCGCGGCGCGAGTCATGCGCGGCTGCGCGAGACGCCGCTGCAATGGCCCTGCGCGCCGGAAGGCGGGCGCGAGCGCAATCCGATCCGTTATCTCGACGCCGCTACCGCGCGCCTCAGGTTCGCGACGCCGCATGGCAAGGGCGTATTCTTCGCGCGTCCGCATGTCGATCCGAAGGAGCTGCCGGACGCCGACTATCCCGTCGTGCTGAATACGGGCCGCCTGCAGCATCAGTGGCACACGATGACCAAGACCGGCAAGGTCGCGATGCTGAACAAGCTGAACCCGGCGCCGTTCGTCGAACTGCATCCGGACGACGCGGCGTCGCTCGGCGTGACGCAGAAGGATCGCGTGGAGATCCGCTCGCGGCGCGGCCGGGCAGTGCTGCCGGCGGTCGTGACCGAGCGCGTGCGTCCCGGCAACTGCTTCGCGCCGATGCACTGGAACGACATGTTCGGCGACGACCTGTGCATCAACGCGGTCACGAGCGATGCCGTCGATCCGCTCTCGCAACAGCCGGAACTGAAGTTCTGCGCCGTGACGCTGAGCCGCGTCGAAGCAGAAGTCCACATCGACAGCAACACTCCCACTCCGCAGCAGGAAAACGCCATGTCCCGCCTCGACGCCCTTTCGACGCTCCTCGGTATCGGCGAGATCGCCGCGCCCGCGCTGAGCGACACCGACCGGCTGTATCTGGCGGGCTTCGTCAGCGGACTGCGTTCGGGCGGAAGTGAAGCGCGCGGCGTGCCCGTGTTGCCCGCCAACGCGCCGTTCAATGCCGCGACACGCGTCTGGGTCGATGGACTGCTCGCGGGTCTGTTCAGCCGTGGCGAAGCGCCGCCCTTGTTAGCCAGCACCGACGCGCCCGAGCCTGAACTGCAGATCGCGCATACGCGGCCCAAGGTCGCGTTGCTGTGGGCGTCGCAGACGGGCAATGTCGAATCGCTGGTCGAGTCCTACGCCACGCAACTGATGGAATCCGGCTTCGAGATCCGCACGGCGTGCATGTCCGACTGCGCGGTCGCGGGTCTCGCGAAGTCGCACTATGTGCTGCTGATGACCAGCACGTTCGGCGACGGCGATGCGCCCGACAACGGCCAGGACTTCTGGTCCGCGCTCAAGGCCACCGACGCGCCGCGCCTCGAGTCGCTGCGCTACGCGGTGCTGGCTTTCGGCGACACGAGCTACGACGCGTTCTGCGGTCACGGCCGCAACCTTGATGCGCGTCTCGCGGAACTGGGCGGCGTGCGGCTGCTGGCGCGGACCGATTGCGACACGGACTTCCAGACCGCCGCCGATGGCTGGCTCGCGCGGATCATCGCCCGCATCAAGGACGACGACGCGGCGCTGCACGCAGTGCCCGCGCAGGGCGCGATTCCCGATGTGCTGAGCCCAAATGCCGCGAGCAAGGCGCGTCCGGCGCCGTCACGGCTGCTGCGCAATGTGCGGCTCAACCATCCGGGCGCGGCCAAGGACACGCGCTCGTTCGCGTTTTCGACGGCAGAATCCGGCCTCGACTACGAAGCCGGCGACGCGCTGGGCGTCTGGCCGACCAACTGTCCCGAGCTCGTCGGCGAGGTGCTGAGCCTGACGAAGCTCGACGCCGATGCGCCCGTGCACGTTTCAGGCTCAGGCGAGATGCGGCTCGCCGATGCACTGGCCACGCATTACGAGATCGCCCGCCCGAGTCCGGAAGCGCTGAAGCTGATCGCGGCGCGCACGCCCGGGCCCGCGCTGAAGCAACTGCTCGGCGACGAGCGCAAGAACGAGCTGAAATCCTGGCTGTGGGGCCAGCAACTCGCGGATGTGCTGCACGAGCATCCCGCGTCGCTGTCGGCGGATGAACTGCTCGGCGTGCTCAAGCGCATGCAGCCGCGCCTGTACTCGATTTCGTCGAGCCCGAAGGCGCATGCGGGCGAAGTGCATCTGACCGTTTCGGCGGTGCGCTACGACAATGGCCGCCGCAAGCGCAAGGGCGTGTCATCGACGTTCCTCGCCGACCGCGCCCACGATGCCGACGTGCCGCTGTTCGTGCAGAAGAGCGCGCATTTCCGTCCGCCGCGCCAGGGCGACACGCCGATCATCATGGTTGGTCCCGGCACCGGCGTCGCGCCGTTTCGCGGCTTCCTGCACGAGCGCCGCGCGCGCGGCGACACGGGACGCAACTGGCTGTTCTTCGGCGAGCAGCATGCGGCCACCGACTTCTACTATCGCGAGGAACTCGAAGGCATGAGCCGGTCGGGCCTGTTGAACCGTTTCGACACGGCGTTCTCGCGCGACCAGCGCGACAAGGTCTACGTGCAGGACCGCATGCGCGAGCAGGGCGCCGAGCTCTGGTCGTGGCTGCAGGACGGCGCGAACTTCTACGTCTGCGGCGATGCGAGCCGCATGGCGAAGGACGTCGATGCCGCATTGCGCGAGATCGTCGCGCGGCATGGCGGACTTACGGACGAGCGGGCGGCGGAGTATGTGTCCTCGCTCGCGCGCGACAAGCGTTATCTGCGCGACGTGTATTGACCTGGGCGTTGGCCTGAGCGGCGGGCCCTCGCGTTGAATGCCGTTACACTCCGTGCTCACGGTTCGGAAAGTTGGAGCATGGAGTGAAGCGAATCCTCATCATCGGCATCGGGGCGGGCAATCCGGAATACGTCACGGTTCAGGCCATCAACGCGCTGAATCAGGCCGACGTGTTCTTCGTGATGGACAAGGGCGAAGCGAAGGCAAAGCTCATCGCGCTGCGTCGCGAGATCATCGAGCGCTATGTGAAGAAGCGCGACTACCGGATCGTCGAGGCGATCAATCCCGAGCGCCGGCGCGATACCGCCAGCTATACCGATGCCGTCGATATCCTGAACCGCGACAAGCAGGCCGTGTTCGAGCGGCTGATCGGCGAGGAATTGCGCGACGGCGAATGCGGCGCGTTCCTCGTCTGGGGCGATCCTTCGCTGTATGACAGCACGATGCGCATCGTCGAGGCCATCGTCGCGAGCGGGCGGCTGGCCTTCGAGTATGAGGTGATTCCGGGCATCAGCAGCGTGCAGGCGCTGGCGGCGAAGCATCGCGTGGCGCTCAACGCGATTGGCCGCGCGGTGGAGATCACCAATGGCCGGGGAATCGCCGAAGGCTTTCCCGGGCGCGCCGACAGCGCCGTCGTGATGCTCGACGCGCAGAACGCGTTCCGGCAACTGGCACACGAGGATCTCGACATTTTCTGGGGCGCGTATGTCGGCACCGACGACGAGATCCTCATCTCCGGCCCGCTGCGCGACGTGATGGACGAGATCGAGCGGGTGCGCGCCGAAGCTCGCGCGCGGCACGGCTGGATCATGGACACCTATCTGCTCAAGCGCCGCACGCCGTCGCGCGACTG
This sequence comes from Caballeronia sp. LZ043, assembly GCF_031451075.1. Lineage (NCBI taxonomy): Bacteria > Pseudomonadati > Pseudomonadota > Betaproteobacteria > Burkholderiales > Burkholderiaceae > Caballeronia > Caballeronia sp. LZ043. Next base: position 185,155 of record NZ_JARUXT010000002.1, read on the forward strand.
ACACGGAGACCCTCTTGAACCCCATTCTCAATCTCTTCGATCTCACCGGACGCCGCGCCTTGATCACCGGCTCCAGCACCGGCATCGGCTTCGCGCTGGCGCGCGGTCTCGGTGGCGCGGGCGCGCAGGTCGTGCTCAATGGCCGCGATCAGACGCGCCTCGACGAAGCGCTCAGCCAGCTCCGCGCCGAAGGCATCACGGCGCAGGCGGCGCGGTTCGACGCGACTTCGCCGGAACAGGTGACTGAAGCGGTCGCGCGCATCGAGGCCGACAGCGGTCCGATCGACATTCTCGTCAACAACGCCGGCATGCAGCGCCGCGCGCCGCTGGAGACGTTCTCGCACGAGCAATGGCGCACGCTGATGCAGACCAACGTCGACAGCGTGTTCCTCGTCGGGCAGGCGGTGGCGCGCTTCATGATCGGGCGCGGCGCGGGCAAGATCATCAACGTCTGCTCGGTGCAGAGCGAACTCGGGCGGCCGAACATCGCCGCCTATACCGCCACCAAGGGCGCGGTAAAGATGCTCACCAAGGGCATGGCGATCGACTGGGGTCCGCACGGCATCCAGGTCAACGGCCTCGGGCCGGGCTATATCAAGACCGAACTGACCGACGCGCTCGTCAACGACGAAGCGTTCAGCGCGTGGCTGATCGGCCGTACGCCGTCGCGCCGATGGGGCGATGTCGAGGATCTCGCCGGCGCGGCCGTGTTCCTGGCCAGCGACGCGTCGCGCTTCGTGAACGGCCACGTGCTCTACGTGGACGGCGGCGTGACGGCGACGCTGTAGGGCGTTTTGGGGCGGCATACGCCCTTGCTTCACTCGAATGCCGCGCGATTCGCCTCGACGAATTCGCGCACGGTCTGCGGCGCACGCCCCGTGATCTCGCCAATCACGCCGTCCGCGCCCGCGAAGATGCCGTTCTGATGATCGACGGCAATCGCGACGAAATGCTGGATCATGAATTCGGGCAGCTTGTAGTGCTCGAGATGCTTCCGGTAGTCGTCGAGCGACGAAGGCTGGTAGGTGACCGTGCGGCCGAGCGTTGCGCCGATTTCATCGGCGATCTGCTGCTGAGTCATTTCCACCGGCCCGCACAAGGTGACCGTCTTGCCGATACGCCCTTCAGGCTGCGTGAGCACGGCGGCGATCAGGCGCGCCTGGTCTTCGGCGGCGATCGGCGCGTGACGTCCTTCGCCGTACGGCAGCGTGATGACGCCGTCGCGCACGATCTGGTCGCGCACCCACGGGAAGACCAGCCATTCGGAGAAGAAGGTCGGACGAATGTGCACGACAGGCACGCCCGACCAGTCCAGCACCCGTTCCGCGATCCAGTGGTCGCGCGCCGCGTGGCTCTGCGAATCCTCCCGCGCCGAAATCTGCGACATCTCCACGACCACGCCGACGTTCGCGCGCCGCGCCGCGTCGGCGAAATAGGCGGCGGCCTGGATATAACCCGGGCGCACCGGATAGCACAGATAGGCGCCATCGACGCCCTGCATCGCGCGGATCACGTCGTCGTGTTCGAGCAGATCGCCTTCCACGATCTCCGCGCCGGCTTCGCGCAACGCTTCACTGCGCTCGTCCTGCTGGTGTACGAAGGCGCGCACCGCGTGCCCCTGATCCAGAAGCTGACGGATGGTATGGACGCCGGTCTTGCCGGTGGCGCCGGTGATGAGATAGGTGCGTCGTTGCATGATGCGTTCTCCGCAGTTGAAGTGTATATGCACTTTTGAGGCGATATGAAAGGCCCGACAGGCGGGCCAACGGGGTTACAGCGCTTCGAGATGTCGTTGTACGTCGTGCAGGACGGCCGTGGAGGCTTCCGGGTCGCCGATGATGCGCGCCATGGTGACGGCGCCGATCATCGCCGAGAGGGCGAACACGGCTTCGGATCGCGCCGCCCCGCGATGCCGGCGGCGAATGTGTTGCGCCATCACGTCGACCAGCTGGTCGAAGCCGTGCGCGGCGGCGGCGCGGGTGTCGTCGTCTGCATGCGCCAGTTCGCTGCCCATGCCGGCGAGCGGACAGCCGTGCCCGGGCGCGTCGCGGTGCTGTTCCGACACGTAGGCCGCGACGATCGCCTGGAAGGCTTCCTTGCCCGCGAGTGCGCCGGCGGCGGCATCGAGCGTGCCGATGACGTCGCCGATGCCGGCTTCACAGGCCTCGGCGACCAGTTGATCCTTGGAGTCGAAATGCCGGTAGAACCCGCCGTGCGACAGCCCGGCGGCCGACATGATGTCGGCGACACCGGTGGCCTGAATGCCTTTCGAGCGGAACGCGCGTGCGGCGACATCGACGATGCGCTGGCGTGTTTCAGCTGTTTCGGCGTTGGATTTACGCATGGCGTGCCGCTCCGTGACTGCATGTTTTAGATGATAAGAATCATCTAAAACGAAGTCAAATGCGGCAGAGGCAAGAATGAATTGCGCGGCGGCGCAGGCGGCGAATGCTGCCGCTGCGCCGCTGGATCAGGCGCTGGGCTTGGCGTCGGCTTCGGGGGCTTCCGGCGCTTTCGGCGCTTCGGTTGCTTTCGGCGTTTCCGCCGCCTTCGGAGCCGCTGCGCTGCGCGCTTGGCGATTGTTCTCCAGATACACGGCGCGCGCCGCGTCGGCCGAAGTCACTTCGCCTGCTGCGGCGCCGGTCAGGTCCACACGTGCCGCGCCTTCCGCGAGGCTCGTCCAATAGCGATTGCCCCGGCACCACACCTTGATGGCGGCGCGCAGTTCGCGCTCGCTCAGCTGCAACTCTTCGGCGTGTTTCATCAGATCTTCGAAGATGCCAACCTTGAGCGGCTTCTTCGGCGCGGGGTTCTTCGGGAAGGCGAGCGGGAAGCGCTTTTGCAGCTTGCCGATGGTATGCACGACCGGATCCACAGGCTTCGCGGGCGCAGCCGGCGGAGGAGGAGGCGTGGGCGCAGGCGCGCGCCGCGCGCGAGGCGGCTTCTTCGCCTTGGCGGCCTTGCTTTGTGCCGCTTCCTGCTCGGCTTGCCTGGCCTGCTGCGCGAGTTGTTTTTTCAGTCCTGCGAGTTGTTCGAAGCCCATTACTTCCTACCTGTGGAAAACGTACGCCGATTTTATCAGCCCCGATCGACGCTTTCCCGGACCGGGCCTCGCGCCGTAACCGTTCTAGGTGTCCGAAGCGGGATCGTCGGCGCCGAGCCGTTCGAGCAGTTCCTCGACCTGCTGCAACTGCTTCGGCAGCAGATCCCCGGCGCTGCGAAGCTTTTTCAGACGCTGCCGCCAGTACGCAGGCGGCAGCGCGGGGTGATCGTCCCGCGCGGACGACTCGATCGCAAGCCGCAGATGCGCCAGATCGGCGTCTGTAAGGGCGAGGCGGCGGGCGTCGGTCAGTCTCTGTTTTTTGCGGTTCATGCCGCTTTTCTGTGTGCTTTTAATAAGCTCCTATGGTGCATGGAGTGTCCACGGGGCGCATACCCTACTTTCGTAGGTGCACGAAAGCAGGGGCGCGCTGACTTGTCGTTGCAACAAAACGCTCAGATGGCGAAGTCGGTGGAGCTGGACAGCGTTTGCCACGCGGCGGTTTCGGCTGTGACGTACGCGTTCTTCTCCGCGATCGCCCGCAGCGTGTCCGTGCCGAGCGCGAGGCGCAGCGGCGGGTTGGGCGCATCGGCAAGCGTGACGAGCGCGGCGGCGAGCTTCTGTGGATCGCCGGGCTGGTTGTGATTCATCTCGACGGCCAGACGGCGGATCTGTCCCGAAGTCGCGTCATAGTCGCCAATGACCTCCTGGCCGACCGTCAGCGACGACGCGTCCAGGAAGTCCGTGCGGAAATAGCCCGGCTCGACGACGGTGGCATGCACGCCGAGCGGCTGCAATTCCGCGTGCAGCGCCTCGGTGATGCCCTCGACGGCGAATTTCGTCGAGCAATACACGCCGAAGCCCGCCGCCGAGCGATAGCCGCCCACCGAGGACATGTTCATCACGTGTCCGGCGCGCTGGCGGCGCATGACGGGCAGCACGGCGCGCGTGACGTTGAGCAGCCCGAAGACGTTGGTGTCGAACATGCGGCGCACGTCGGCATCGCTGGATTCCTCAATGGCCGCGAGCAGGCCGAAGCCGGCGTTGTTCACCAGCACGTCGATGCGGCCGAATCTGCCGATGGCGGCTTCGACGGCGGCCTCTGCCTGGCCTTCGTCGGTGACGTCCAGCGCGACCGGCAGCAGGGCGGGCGATTCGCCCAGGCGTTCGGTGATGGCCGCTGTGTTGCGGCCGGTGGCGACGACGGCGTGACCGGCGTCGAGCGCGGCTTGCGCGATCAGGGCGCCCAGTCCGCGCGAGGCGCCGGTGATGAACCAGACGCGCTTGTATTGCGAGGTGTTGACGTTGCTCATGTTGTGCTCCGTTGTATCAGTGGTGAGGGTGTAACGAAGCTTAGGCCGACGGATTCGCTCAAACTAGTGAGGCAACGTTAGACTGATAATCAACTTTTATTTGCGAATCGGGAGTACAGCGATGAACGAAGTCCGCGCGATTTCGATCTTCGTGCGCACCGCGACGCTGGGCAACCTGCGGCGGGCGGCGGTCGATCAGGGCATCTCGCCGCAGGCGGCGAGTCACGCGGTGATGCAGCTGGAAAAGTCGCTTGGCGTGCGGCTGTTTCATCGGACGACGCGCAAGCTGAGCCTGACGGAAGAGGGGCAGCGGCTGTTGCAGAGCGTCGAGCCGGCGCTTGCGGTGTTGACCTCCGCACTCGCCGATGCGCGCCGCGCCAAGGAGGAGATCGCCGGACCGTTGCGCATCAGCGCGCCGAAGGCGCTGAGCCGCGCGCTATGGCCTTCGGTGCTCGAATTCGCGACGCTTTATCCGGACGTGCAGCTCGACGTCCGTTTCGATGACCATTTCACCGATCTGGTCGAGGAACGCGCGGATGTCGGCCTGCGCGGCGGCTCGCCGCCGGCGGGCGGTGCGATCGCGCGGCGGCTGGTGCCCATTCAGCTGATCGTGTGTGCGTCGCCGGCGTATGTCGAACGGCATGGCGCGCCGCGCACGGTCGACGAACTCGCCGCGCATCGCTGCACGGGGTATCGGCGGGCGAATACGGGAAAGCAGGCGCCCTGGGAATTCATGATGGGCGACGAGATCGTGTATCGGGAAATCGAGGCTTCGCTGTGCGCGAACGATGTCGACGCGGAAACGGACACCGTGCTCGCGGGGCTGGCGATTGGCCAGTTGGGCAGCTTTTCGGCGGTTCCGGCAATTCGCGACGGGCGGCTCGTGCCCTTGCTGACGAAACATCTGACGCAGCGCGAAGCGATCTATATCCACTATCGACGGCGGACCGAGCAGCCGTTGCGCGTGCGAACCTTTATCGATTTCATGATCGAAAAGCTTGCTGATAACCGGGATTTTTATCTGACGGCGGCGGAGGTGCGGGGAGGTGGGCAGGTGGGGCGGTAGTTATACAAAATTTTTTTATGCGGTGGCGGTGGTGCGGTAAAACTCTTCAGCACGATCCATGGCCGGAGAGGCTTCCATTGCTGACGTCACTTGAAGCATTCATCAGAAAAGACGCGTGTATCGCTTTGGGAAAGCCGATTACACCGGAAATGACCATCACGCTCGACCCCGGCCAACAAGGAGACGATGCCGATATCTTCATGCAGCGTTTCTTCGAAGCATTCGAGGTCGACGAAGGCGACTACGATTTTCGTCGCTATTTTCTGATGGAAGGCGAGGGCGTTCTCTACCACCTCATTACGCGATTCATTCTGCGAAAACGCCAATCGACAACTAAAGATCCGCTAACGGTAGGCATGCTATACGACGCCATGGCTCGCGGCAGGTGGGATGCCGCATCGCTCGCGACGCATGCCGATTGACCGCCTACTCCGCCCCCGCCAACTTGTCCTGCGTGCGCGTCTTGAAGTCGCCCGCATCGTGCCGTTCATGCAACTGCTCCGACGGTTCGCCAAACGTCCGATTGACCATACGGCCACGCTGCACAGCAGGCCGCGCGTCAATCTCGCTGGCCCAGCGCTGCACGTGCTTGTATTCATCGACGGCAAGGAACTCCGCCGCGCCGTACAACCGGCCCTTCGCCAGCCCGCCGTACCACGGCCAGATGGCGATGTCGGCGATGGAATAGTCATCGCCCGCAATGTAGCGATGCTCGGCCAGACGCTTGTCGAGCACGTCGAGCTGACGCTTCGTTTCCATGGCGAAGCGGTCGATCGGATATTCCATCTTGCTCGGCGCATACGCATAGAAATGGCCGAAGCCGCCGCCGAGATACGGCGCGCTGCCCATCTGCCAGAACAGCCAGGACAGCACTTCGGCGCGTTCGCTGAAGTCGGTCGGCACGAACTCGCCGAACTTCTCCGCGAGATACAGCAGGATCGCGCCGGACTCGAACACGCGCACCGGCGTGGGACCGCTGCGATCGACGAGCGCAGGAATTTTCGAGTTCGGATTCGCGCCGACAAAGCCGCTGCCGAACTGGTCGCCATCGCCGATGCGGATGAGCCACGCATCGTATTCGGCGCCCTTGTGACCGCGCGCGAGCAGTTCCTCCAGCATCACCGTGACCTTCACGCCATTGGGCGTGGCCAGCGAATAAAGCTGCAACGGATGTTGTCCGACAGGAAGCGGCTTTTCGTGTGTCGGTCCGGAGATCGGACGATTGATGCTGGCGAACTGGCCGCCGTTGTCCTTGTTCCAGGTCCAGACCGTGGGCGGCACGTACTCGGGGGTCTCGCTCATGTTCGAAGCTCCTGCGCCAGATGAATGAGTTCCGGCGAGGTTAGCAGGTCGCCGGAAACGCTGCTTGGACGGGCCGCGCTCCGGTCCTTTGTACAATCGACGCCGGTTTCACAGGAGAGATTCATGAGCCAGCAGCGCCCATCGCACAAAGCTTTCCGGCCTCGCAAGCGGCCGGCTCAGTCGCGCTCGGAGGCGACGGTGGCGTCCATCGTCGAGGCCGCGGCGCAGGTGCTCGAAACGGAAGGCTTCGAAGGATTCAACACGAATGCAGTGGCGCAACGCGCGGGCGTCAGCATCGGTTCGCTTTATCAATACTTTCCGGGCAAGGATGCGCTGACCGTCGCGCTGATCCGGCGCGAAACCGGACGCTTTCATCAGGACGCGCTCACCGCGCTGACCAAGCGTAGCGGCAAGGCGGCGCTCGAGTATCTGATCGGGGCCGCCGTACGGCAGCAGTTGCAGCGGCCGATGCTCGCACGCCTGCTCGACATCGCCGAAGGGCGCCCCGCGATACAGCTCGAAGTGGACGGCTCGCAGATGAATGACCTGGTGATGGCGGTGGTGAAGCGCGCCGCGCCGAAGCATCCTCGTCCGGAGGTCGCGGCGGGCGATCTGTTCGCCATGCTTCACGGCATGGTCGATGCGGCTGGCGAACGCGGCGAAACCGATCTCGACGATCTCGAACGACGCGTGCAAGCGGCGGTGTTCGGTTATCTGGCGCGAAGCGTCGGCGATTGAATGTGAGCAAGCGATCTTCCGCTTCGGCTCGATCAAAAGAAAAAGCCCTCGAAAAAGGGCTTTTTTGCATTTTGAAGCGCCTCACCAAAGCGAGTAGTGAATGTGAGCTTTTGCTTATATTCTGACTGTCATGGAGCGACGGCGGCAAGGGGCCGCACCGGCTCTACTCCTTGAGACACAGACCATGACAGACTCGATCAAGAGCATGAAGCTCAATCACCTCAGCTTTCCCTCGTCCGATACCGCTGCAACCGCGCGCTTCTTCGAACACTATCTCGGCTTCACGACCGCGGGCAGCTGGGAGCAGTCGTATATCCTCAAGCGTCCCGGTTTCGATGTGGTCATCGATCATGTCGGCGATCACACGCCGTCTTATCCGCGTGCGTTCCACGTCGGTTTCGAGCTGCCCACGCTCGATGACGTCCAGGCCTTGCATGAACGCTTCACGGCGGACGGCGTGGAAATGGAAACCGCCGTGTTCAACAATGGGCGCGGTTCACGTTTCTTCTGCCGCGCGCCGGGCGGCGTAATGTTCGAATTGAACACGCGCTCGGACGCGTCAGCGGAATATCGCGGAACGTTCGACGAGTAAGGCGCCTCACGCGCCGCGCGGGTCCTGCCAGCCGAGCCCGAGGCTTTTTTGCAGCGACACGAAATCCTTCAGCAGTTCGGCCTTCGCCGCGACCACGTCCTGCTGCGCGGCGAACTGCGTGCGCTGCGCGTCGAGCAGATCGATGAGTGTCGACACACCCGCGCGGTAGCGTTGCCGCACGAGCGTGGCGGAGCGTTCCGCCGACGCCTCCACCTGCTGCAAGCGCACCACATGCTCGCGCTGATTGCCATAGCGCGACAGCGACGAATTCGCGTCCTTCAGCGCGCCGAGTACGGTCTTCTCATAGCGTGCTTCGGCTTCTTCGCGCGAGGCCCGAGCCGTATCGACGCTTGCCGCCGTGCGCCCGAAGTCGAACAGGTTCCATTGCAGATACGGCACGCCGACCCACGAGAAATTCTGCTTGCGCAACAGATGCCCCGGGTCGGCCGCCGAGAAGCCGATATCGCCGAGCAGCGACACCTTCGGGAAATAATCGGCGATATGCTCGCCGATCTGCGCGTTGCTCGATGCCAGCCGACGTTCCGCCGCGCGGATATCGGGCCGCTGTTGCAGCATCGCGGCGGGGTCGCCGATGGCCACCGTCGCCGGCAGCACCGGCAAGGGCGCGCGCGCAGCGAGTTCGCCATCGAGCGCGCCGGGCGCGCGGCCCGTCAGCACGGCCAGTTGATCCAGCGAATCGGTGATCTGCACCTGCAGGGGCACGAGCGTGGCGCGCGTGGTATCGACCTGGGTCGTCAGGCGTTCGACATCGACCTGTGCCGCCGTGCCGCGCGCGCGGCGCTGCTCGGTCAGGTCGAGCATCTGCTGCTGATACTCGGCCGTGCGTTCGGCAAGCGCGAGCCGCTCCTGCTGGTCGCGCAAGTCGATATACGCCGACGCCACCTCGGCCGCCAGCGACACCTGCGTGTCCGAGAGATCGGCGTGCACGGCGTCGGCTTCATCGGAGGCAGCCTCGATTGCGCGGCGCGTGCCGCCGAACAGATCGATCTCCCACGAAGCATCGAAGCCCACGGTATAGAAGTCCACCGGACCGCGTCCCGTCGATGCCGGCGCGCCGCTGTCATCCGACGAACTGAAGAACGACGTATCCGGCGAACGCATGCGCAGCGCCGCCGCCGAGCCCGACACCTTCGGCAACTCGTTGGCGCGCTGTCCGCGCAGTTGCGAGCGGGCCTGACGCAAGCGTGCCTGCGCCATCTTCAGATCCGGATTGTGCGTGAGCGCGGCATCGATCAGCGTGTTCAGCTGCGGATCGTTCAACGCCTGCCACCATGCCGCGGGCGCATGCGTCGCGACGATGCCCTCGGCCGGTGCGCGCACGAAGGCGCCGTTCTTTGCGGCGTCCGGCGCGATCTCGTGCGCACCGTGATAGTCAGGGCCGACCGTGCAGGCGGCCAGCGCGAACGCGGTCAGCGCAAGCAGGGCAGTGAAGCGGATAGTGCGAGGAAACATCGTTGAAGGATTCATCACGATCAGTGGCCCGCTGAGGGCGTCTCGCCGGCTTGCGCGCGCGGCGTCTTGAGCAAAAGCGCGAGCGGCAGGCATGCGAGCAGCGCGATCGCCAAAATATAAAAAGTCTCGGAGTAGGTCATGACAACAGCCTGCTGGCCGATCTGCACCGACAACTGCCCGAGTGCCTGCATCTTCGCGTGCGCCATGTCGCCGCCCTGCGCGAAGAAGCTGGCGGCGCTCGATGCCATGCGCTCTTGCGCGATCACCGAATTGGCCGTCACGGATTCGCGGATCGCGGCGGTATGGAAGTCGTTGCGCCGGTCGATCACCGTGCCGATGATCGCCAGTCCCACCGAGCCGCCGAGATTGCGCGCCATGTTGTAGAGGCCCGCGGCATCGCCGGATTCCTCGCGCGAGACGGCGGCCATCGACGCCTGATTGAGCGGCATCATCGCGAGCATCTGTCCGAAGCCGCGCAGGATCTGCGACCAGAAGAAGTCATGGCCGACGCTCTGCGCAGTCAGGGAGATGTCCAGCAGGCAGCTTCCCGCGAAGAACAGCAGGCCCATGATGACGAGCACGCGAAAGTCCACCTTGCCCAGCAGGCGCGGCAATACCGGCATGATGAGGAAGGCCGGCACGCCCGAGACCAGCATGATCGCGCCCGACTGCAGCGCGTTATAGCCCGCAACGATGCTGAGAAACTGCGGCAGCAGGAACGACACGCAATAGAGCCCCGCGCCGACCGCGAACACGATCAGGATGACGCTCGCATAGCGCGGATTGCGCAGCAGCGAGAGCCGCACGATGGGCTTCTTCGCGATGAACTGCGAGATCGCGATCAGCAACATGCCGAAGAGGGTCACGCACGTGAGCGTGACGATCTCGCTCGACTCGAACCATTGATTGCGCTGGCCTTCCTCGAGCACGACCGTGAGCGAGCTCAGGCCGATGGCCAGTCCCGCAATGCCGATCCAGTCGGCCTTCAGGAAGGCTTCCCAGTGCGACTTCTCGGCCGGCAGTCCGGTGACCAGCAGCGCAACCAGCGCGATGCCCACCGGCACGTTCACGAAGAAGCACCATGACCACGAGATGTTTTCCGCGAGCCAGCCGCCGAGCACGGGGCCGAGCAAGGGCCCGAGCAGCACGATCAGACCGAAGATCGTCATGCCGACCGGCATCTGTTCGCGCGGCAGCCGCGTGCGAATGATGGTCTGCGCGGTCGGGATCATCGCGCCGCCGGTGAAGCCCTGGCCGATGCGGCCCGCGACCATCATCGGCAACGAATGGGAGAAGCCGCACATCACCGAGAACAGCGTGAACAGCACCGCATTGCCGAGCAGGAAGTTGCGCAGGCCGAACACGCGCGTGAGCCACGCAGCCAGCGGGATCATCACGATTTCGGACATCAGGTAGCCGGTCGAGATCCAGGTGCCTTCGGTGCCGGTCGCGCCGATCTCACCCTGGATCTGCGGCAACGCCGAGTTGGTGATCGAGATGTCGAGCGTGGCCATCAGCGCGCCGAGTGCGCCGGCCGTCACCGCAATCCAGTCGGTGGCGCTCGCGCGTGCGTGCGACTCACTCATGACGATTCTCGTCGGCGATGCGCTTGCTGTCGTCGGTGGCGGACTTCGTGTCGATGTCGACCGTCACCGACAGGCCCGGCAGCAGCACCTTGCGCGTCTCCGGACCGGTATCGACACGAATGCGCACCGGCACGCGCTGCACGATCTTCGTGAAGTTGCCGGTGGCGTTCTCGGGCGGCAGCAGCGCGAATTGCGCACCCGTGCCGGGCGCGAAGCTCTCGACGACGCCATGCAGGTCCGTGCCTTTCAGCGCGTCGACGTGCAGCGTCGCCGGCTGCCCGATGCGCATGCGGCCGACCTGCGTTTCCTTGAAGTTTGCTTCGAGATACACCGACTCGACCGGCACCACCGTCATCAGCCGCGTGCCGGGCTGCACATACTGGCCGACGCGCACCGTGCGATCGCCGACACGGCCCGCCACCGGGCTGAACAGCGTGGTGTCGTTGAGGTCGAGCTTCGTCTGATCCATTTGCGCCTGCGCCGCTTCCAGCTGCGCGCGCGCCTGGGCGATCTGCGCTTCAGTCGCGCCGATCTGCGTCGCCGCCGCGCGCGCCGCCGCGAGATTCGCGGTCAGCGTGGCGCGCGCCTGATCGCGTGTGGACACGAGGCTCGTGAGACGCTCGGCGCTCTCGGCGCCGGTCGCCACCAGCGGGCGATAGCGGTTCACGTCGTCTTCCGCGTGCGCGAGGCTGACGCGCGCCACTTCGGCCTGCGCCTTCGCCTGATCCGCGTTGGCATGCTGCTGCGTGAGTTCGGCCTGGGCGCGCTGGATGTCGGCGGCGCGGGCATCGAGCGTGGCCTGCGCCTGATCCAGCGAGGCCTGGTACTGGCGCGTGTCGAGCTTCGCGAGCGGCGCGCCCGCAGCGACGGTCTGGTTGTCGCCGACCAGCACTTCCGTGATGTAGCCGCTCACCTTCGGCGCGATGGTCACGCTGTCGGCCTTGAGATAGGCGTCGTCGGTGGTTTCGATGAAGCGGCCCACCGTCCACCAGCGCGCACCCCACGCGATGCCCGCCACGACCGCAACGATGCCGACCGCGATCAGCAGGCGCTTGCGTGACGATTTGCCTTGGGCCGCGTCAGCGGGCTGGTCGCCGTGCGTGGGCGCTGTGACAGACATGTTTTCTCCGGGAGCTTTCGCGCTGCCGCCTGGGTGCGGTAGCCTTCGATGACGAGCAGAACGGCGAGCGCGCCTGCGGCAAGATGCCGGTTGCATTGCACTCGCCAAACTAGACGATGGCGTCTAGTATGCATGAATCTAGACGCCAGCGTCTAGTTCGTAAAATTGTGGAACGAAACAAGGAACATGAATGAAGAAGCCCCGGTCCGGCAATGAAAGCGAACTGCAAGATCCGGAACGGACCAGCGCGGCCCGTTCGCCGTTGCAGGCGCGCGGGCGTGCGCGCATCGAGGCGGTGCTCGATGCCACGGCGGAACTGATCGTCGAGAAAGGGCTCACGGGCGTGACGATGCATGGCGTGGCGCGTCAGGCGCAGACGCCGATCGGCTCGATGTATCACTTTTTTCCGGACCGCGACAGCTTGTTGAAAGCGTTGTGGGATCGTCACATTGCCGCGTTCGGCGAACTCGAGGACGAGCTCGCGCAGACCGATACGGAGACGTGGAAGGCGTTGTCGCCGGCGGCGGTGATCGAGCGCATCATGAGTCCGCACATCCGCTACTTCGAGCAGCATCCGGATTGCCTGATCCTGATGTCGGTGATGCCGCACGACGACGAGAAGGGCAAGCGCAAGTCCGACATGCTGCGCCGCGTGCTCGATGCGCGCATGCCGCATGTGAAGCCCGCCGAGCGCGCGCTGTATGTGGAGATGATCCGCGCGCTGGCGGGCGGCGCGCTGGCGATCAAGCTGCGCCCCGCCATGGGCGACGTGCAGCTCGCGCAGCGTTATCTGCGCGAGGTGGAGCGGGCGTTGTCGGCGTATCTGGCGGCGGTGGAGGCGGCGGTATCGAAGTAATTAACGGCCCGCTTCGCGCCGCTCCTGTTCCTCGACGGTCAGGATGGCTTCCGGCATCGCATCGAGGCGCGCCTTTGGAATGGGCACGCCGCTTTCATCGGACAGGCCATACGTGCCCTCGGCGATTTTTTGCAACGCGCGCTGGATGTCGCCGATGCGCTGATCGTTCACGTCGCGCAATGCCTGATTCGCGACGTCCTGTTCCATGCGCTGCGCTTCGTCTTCGAATTCCCGTGCCTCGGAACCATGCTCGAGTTGCTGGCGCCGCTCGCCGGCGATGCCGCCTTCCTCGGTGCCGAGCAAATCATGCTGCATGGCTTCGAGCCGTGCACGTTGCTGCGCGATGTAGTCGTCGGTCAAACCGCTCTGGTTGATGGCCATGGTCGTGCTCCTTTGAACGCTATTCGCCCGTGGCGATGGACACGGACGCCTCGCTCGTCAGCATCAGGAAGGTCAGCGTTTCGCGCAGGTAGAGCTGGACGGTGGTGTCGGTATGGCTCGTGTAGCCGATCGACAGGTCTTGTCCGAGATACAACTCATAGTCGCCGCCGCGCGTCGACAGCACGCAGCCGCCCTGCAACGCGGGAGCCCACACCAGGTCGCCGCTGACGATGCGCTTGATGTGCTGGATCACGGGATAGCCCTGATCGCTTGCTTCGGCCAGCGCCGTGTAGGCATCCGCGCCGAGCAGCACGGAATAGGGGCCGTCGACGCCCGCGAGCCGCAGCTTCTCCAGCGCCTGGCTGATGGCGACGGGATAGTCGGCGACGTTGGTGGGCAGCATCGTCGCATCGTTCGAACTGCCCTCGCGTATGCCGACGATGCCCGCCGCCTTGTAGCCGTCGAAGATCGCGCTGTCTTCCGCGCGCGCGAGATCGCTCGCGGCGGTCTTGGCGGGTTGCCAGTCGCCGTCGTTCGAGCCGCGTTCGACGCTGTCGATGGACTCGCGCTGCAACGTGAACGGCACGGTGAGTTCGACGACCCGGCGCACGTCATGCAGCTTCGCCGTCACGCCTTGCGCGGGTGCGGCGATCGCGCTCTGATGTCCGGTGCCGATGGCCGACAGCGCGCTGCCGCCGGCCTCCTTCACATCGACCACACGCCGCCCCGCGACGGAGCGCTTGAAGGTGCGGGCGACTTCCGCTTCGATCTGCGACCATGCGGCGCTTGCGATCGGCGCGAGCTCTCGATGCAGGTTATTCATGTTGTGACGTTCCTTTGAGTGAGCCTATGTTCAGGGAGCCTTCGCCACGCTTGCCCGGTTCGGGTTCCGCGTTGGAAGCTACGGATTCGGAGGGGCTGCGGTCGGGCAGTTCGTCGAGCAGGTCCGCGGAAGGCACGAAGAACAGGCCGCCGGTGATGGCGCGGCTGTAGTCGAGCAGGCGGTCGTAATTGCCCGGCGGCCGGCCCACGAACATGTTTTCGAGCATCTGTTCGATCGGCTTCGGCGCGCGCGCATAGCCGATGAAATAGGTGCCGAACTCCTTCGCGCCCGGACGTCCGAAGGCCATGTTGTGGCGCAGGATCTTCACCTCGCGGCCGTTTTCGTCGATCGTCGTGAGCGAACTGTGCGAGCACGAGGGCTTGATCGAATCGTCGAGCTCGACGTCGGAGAGCTTCTCGCGGCCGATGATCCGCTCCTGCTGCTCCACCGTCAGGCCATTCCACGCCGCGAGGTCATGCAGGTACTTCTGCACCATCACATAGCTGCCGCCGGCGAACGGCGCATCTTCATCCCCGACGATGGTGTACTCCATCGCGCTGCGGCCCTGCGGATTCTCGGTGCCGTCGACGAAACCCACCATGTCGCGCAGGTCGAAGTAGCGAAAGCCATGCACTTCATCGACCACCATGACCGCGTCGCCGAGCTTGGCGAGCAGTTGCGAGGCCAGTTCGAAACACAGGTCCATGTGGTCCGCGCGGATGTGCAGCAGGATGTCGCCCGGCGTGGCGATGGCGCGACGCTCGCCCGCGCCCATTTCAATGAACGGATGCAGTTGCGCGGGACGCGGCGCGCCGAACAGGAAGTCCCACGCGTCCGAGCCGAAGCCGCACACGCAGGACAGGTTCGCGGCCGGCGCGCGCATGCCGACCGCGCGGACCAGCGCCGCGATGTCGCCGCACCATGAGCGGACGACATCGGCCTTGTCTTCGCCGCGCGCCACGGTGGCGACGAGGAAGATCGCACTTCGGGAAATCGGATTGCAGACGGCTTGCGGTTCGGGTGTGGGCATCGGGGAAGATATTATTTACTTGATGGGGTTGATCGGAAAGCTCACTTCGTGTGTGCGAAGACATTGCCGGACAGGCGTTCGGCTTCCGCGCTGAACCAGGTCTGCGCGTGACGGCGCGTGGCGAGCCACGAGCGGTCATCAGGGTGCTGGAGATGCTGGCGAATCATGCGGCGGGCGCGCTCGATGCCGTCGCGCACCGCTTCGTCGGAGGTGCGCCATTCGGGCTGCACGGTTTCGGGCCATGTGAAGGACGACTGGCCGTCGTGACGGACGGTCAAATCGGCGACCCAGGCGCCGCGCTCGTTGCGCCGTGTCGTAATGGAGATTTCATGGCCGGCATACACGTCAAGGGCAGAGTCCATCTGTTCCTCCGATGCGGTTACGATCATACGATTCGGGCGGCGCTGGGTGCGTTCCGGGCTGCGCTGTTTTGGCCGGCCGCGAAACACGGATCGAGGGTACCTCAAGTCTGTGTGGTGCATATTGCAGACTGCAGGGTGGCGGGATCGGGCGCTTCATCCTATCGGTTTAGTTGAAGGTTTAGTTGAAGGCATGATTGCGGAAATGCACGCCGTCGTCGCGCGGCATTGCACATGATTGAACTTCGGGAGAATTTTTATGAAACGCCGGGGTGTGTTGATGACATTGCTCGCGCTGCCGCTATTCATGACGCGCGCCCAGGCTGCGGACGGACATCTGAGCGAAGAGCAACGGCTGGGCATTGTCTTCGTCGCCAATCAGGCCGAGATCGCGACGGCGCAACTGGCCTTGCAGAGATCGGGGTCGAAGAGCGTGCAGGTTTATGCGCGACGCATCATCACGGAGCATGGGCAGATGCAGCAGGAGATCGTCGCGCTGACCGGCAGCGCCGGCTCGCAGCCGCAACGCAGTGCGACGAGCAACGCGATGACGAAGCAGAGCCAGGCGGACCTCGCCCGGCTCGACGCGTCGAGCATGTACGACTTCGATGACCTCTATCTGGAGCGCGAGACCGGCTATCTGGGCCAACTCGTCAATACCGTCGACGACGGCATCCGCACGACAGGCAACGCCGATGTCAAGACGCTCCTCGCCCGCATGCGGCCTTCGTTCATTCTGCAACTCGATCAGGCACAGCGGCTGAAGATCCTGATCGGCAGCCGTGGACTGCGGCGATGACGTTCGACGCGCACGTCATGCTGTCTGCGTTTTTGCACAATTAAAAACCGAGACGCGTTCATGAAAAATTCGGAACGAATCGATCAACTGATTGCAGGCCTTGACGACTGGCGCGGCGAAATGCTGGCGAACGTGCGCAAGGCCATTCTCGCGGCGGATGGCGAGATCGTCGAGGAATGGAAGTACATGGGCAGTCCGGTGTGGTATCGCGACGGCATGATCGCCGTGGGCAATGCGCACAAGGACAAGGTCAAGCTGACCTTTGCGAACGGCGCGCATCTCGCGGATCCGGACCGCCTCTTCAACGCAGGTCTCGAAGGCAACCAGCGGCGCGCGATCGACTTTTTCGAAGGCAGCAAGGTCCAGGCGCGCGCGCTGCGGGATCTCGTGCGAGCGGCGATCGAATACAACCAGGGCAAGGCGAGGAAGAAGGGCAGCGCCTGAGGCTCGGGGTGCGCACGGGATGCGCTCGGGATGCGCTCGGGGGTGCGTTCGGGGTTGCCCTCAACGCACGCTCAGGGCAGCCGCGCCCAGGCGCCGATGAACGCCGGTGGCTGCACGACGCCTTCGAGCGCGACTACCTGATCGCGCAGGCGCTCGGCAAAGGTATCGATGTCCACCGCCTTCGCTTCCACGATGCCGAACCGTTCGGCAAGCGGCAACAAAGTTCTCAGCACCTCCGCGAGATAGCGGTAGGTGAACGCGTCCGGGCCGCCTTCGAAGCGTGCCGACAGCAGCATCTGCGGATCGGGCAGGCCTGCTTGGCGAAACGTCTTGAAGAGTTTCGCACCCATCTCGGTGTCCACGCCCGCGCGCCGGAAGGTTTCGATGATCCAGCGCGTGCCTTGCGCACACAGCGGCGCCTCGGGCAGCGAACGCGCGGTGCTCATGTCCATTTCATGAAACACGAACAGCGTGCCGCTGCCGGCTTGCGCGGCGAGCCGGCGCAAGGTCGCGGCCGGATCGGGCAAGTGCAGCAGGATCAGCCGTCCAATCACGGCATCCACCTCGCCGACGATATCCACGTCCGTCACGCTTCCGGCTTCGAAGCGCACGTGGTTCAGATGCGCGTGCTCCGCGCGCCGGCGCGCCTTGTCGATGATCTCCGGTGACCGATCGATGCCCAGCACACTGCCGTTCGTCCCGACGAGCGCCGCGGCAAGAAACGAGACATCGCCCGCGCCGCATCCCAGGTCCAGCACGCGCATGCCCGGAGCGAGGCCCGCGCGCCGCAGGACGTCCTCGGTGAGATCGCTGATGAAACGTGCCTGATGGTCGAGCCGCTCCATTTCGGGATCTGAGTGGCCGAGCACGTAGGCGGTGGAAGAAGAAGGCGTGGAGTTCATCGGCGGACCTCGACTGTGCGTATCCGATGCGGGCTGCCCGCGTATTCAGAGGCGCCCGATTTCATCTTAGTCACTATCCGGTCGCGTCCCGTTTCTTTCGATTTCCTTCCGGAAAAAGCTGAACGGAAGACTGAGAAAAAGCGGAAACGAATGTTTACAAAAAGGCAATGAAAGGCGACAATTCGGCCGAAATAATAACGATTCGCATTTGCGCGTGACGACAAGAGAATGAGTATGAAGAAAACTGAATGGAATGCCGTGGCCATGCGGCCGCTGAAACTCGCCGCCCTGCTGATGTTTGCCGTTGCACCGCTGGCCTACGCACAGTCCACCGATGGCACAGCCAACGACGCTTCCGCTCCCGCGCCTTCGGACGCCACCCTGCCGGCCGTCAAGGTGACTGCGGAGAATCCGGATCAGCCGTACGGGCCGACGAACGGCTATGTCGCGAAGGAATCGACGGCGCTCAAGACCGGCACGTCGCTGCTGGAAACGCCGCAGTCCGTGTCCATCGTGACGCGTCAGCAGATGGATCAGCAGAACGCGCAGACGCTGAATGCGGCGGTGCGCTACGTGTCCGGCGTGACGCCGGAGACGCGCGGTGGCATTGCGACGCGCTATGACTTGCTGAAAGTGCGCGGCTTCGACGCCGACAAATACTGGAACGGGCTGAAGATGCTCGACAACTCGTGGTACGCGACTCCGCAGGTGGATCCGTACTTGCTCGAGCGTATCGAGGTGTTGAAGGGACCGGTCTCGGTGCTGTACGGTCAGGCCGCGGCGGGCGGCCTGCTGGATCAGGAAAGCAAGATGCCGACGGTCGTTCCGTTGCACGAAGTGGGCGTCGAATTCGGCAACTACGCGCACAAGCAGGCCACGTTCGATTTCTCGGGACCGATCGGCGGCGATGAGCGTTATCTGTATCGCCTGACCGCCATCGCGCGTTCCGAAGACGGGCAGGTGCAGTCGACGGAGAACAAGCGCATTGCGATTGCGCCGTCGTTCACGTGGCGCCCGGATGCGAAGACGTCGCTTACGCTGTTCGGGTTCTATCAGCACGATCCGCGCGCCACGTCGTACGGCAGCGTGCCGCCGGAAGGCACGGTGCTCTACAACCCGAACGGCAAGCTGCCGAGCGACTTCTACGACGGCGACCATAACTTCGAGAGCTTCAACCGGGTTCAGGAGTCGATCGGCTACAAGTTCGAACGCAAGCTGACGAATACCTGGTCGTTCCGTTCGAACGCGCGCTTCATGCACGTCGCGCAGGACTACAAGAGCGTGTATGCGAGCCAGCTCGAAGACGATTTGCGCACGCTCGATCGCGGCACGGCGGCGTCGAAGGACAACCTGAACACCTTTGCGATCGACAATCAGGTGGAAGGCAACTTTTCGACCGGGCCGATCGATCACACTGTGCTGTTCGGCTTCGATTACCAGCACTATGCGAGCAATTTCGATGCGGGCTTCGGCGTCGCGCCGCCGCTCGACATGTACGCGCCGAACTACAACCAGACGATCACGCCGCCCGACCGCTATCACCAGGTGCTGAGCGGCACCCAGTACGGCGTGTATGCGCAGGATCAAGTGCGCTGGGGTCACGTGGTCCTGACGCTCGGCGGACGCGAGGACTGGGCAAGCAGCGACTCGAACAACACCACCTACGGCGTGCAATCGCATCAGTTCAACCGCGCCTTCACGGGCCGCGCCGGTCTGTCGTATGTGTTCGACAGCGGCATCGCGCCGTATGTCAGCTATACCGAATCGTTCACGCCGCAGGTCGGCACCGACATCAACGGCAATCAGTTCTCGCCGGAGAAGGGCCGTCAGTACGAGATCGGCGTGAAGTTCCAGCCGAAGGGCTACAACGCGTTCTTCTCGGCTGCGCTGTTCGACCTGACGCGCAAGAACCTGCTGACCGTCGATGCCAGCAACCCGAACTTCCAGTCCGCAGTGGGTGAAGCACGTTCGCTCGGCGTGGAACTCGAAGCGAAAGCCAGTCTCACGGATTCGCTGAACCTCACCGCAAGCTATACGTACCTCAACACCAAGTACACGAAGGACAACAGCGGGCTCGACGGCAAGTTCCTGCCTGCCGTGCCGCAGAACCAGGCTTCGCTGTGGGCGTACTACACGATCAATCGCGGACCGGTGGCGGGCTTGTCGATGGGTGCGGGCGGACGCTACACGGGCACGACCTACAGCAGCGACAACAGCTTCAAGGTATCGAGCTTCTTCCTCGTCGATGCCACGCTGCGCTATGACCTCGGCCGCGCTGCTACCCAGTTGAAGGGCGCGGAGCTCTATGTGAACGCGCAAAACCTGTTCAACAAGCGCTATGTCGCATCGTGCTATTACGGAACGTGGTGTGCCTTCGGTTATGGACGCCAGGTCTTCGCGGGCATGAACTATCACTGGTAAAGCCTGAACCGGAACGTCGTGAGCGCCGGCCCGGCGCTTATCGCAAACCAAGCTATCCGTAGCGGGATTTCTTGGTTCGCGTGAGAAGTGGCGGCTTGTACATTGATCGCTCTATCGACAGGAGCATCACAGTGAACGCAGTCGCCAACGCTGATGTATCGAGTGTGACGGTCAAGCCGTTATCGGCGCATATCGGGGCTGAAATCGCCGGCGTCGATCTGACGCGGCCTCTGACTGACCATCAGGTGAAGGCGTTGCGTGCCGCTTTGCTCGAATGGCGCGTCATCTTCTTCCGTGAGCAGTTCCTCACGCATGCCCAGCACGTGGCGTTCTCCGCGCAATTCGGCGAACTCACAGTGGGTCATCCGGTGTTCGGCCATGTTGAAGGCCACCCGGAAATCTATTCGATCTCCAAGTTTCGCAAGGCCACGCGCTTCGACGGCCCATCGCTCGTGCGGCCATGGACCGGCTGGCATACCGATGTCACGGCCGCCGTGAATCCGCCGTTCGCCTCCATTCTGCGCGGCGAAACCATTCCGCCCTATGGCGGCGACACGCAGTGGACCAACCTCGTCATAGCCTACGAGAAGCTGTCCGCGCCGTTGCGTGGGTTCATCGACGGACTGCGCGGCGTGCATCGCTTTGCGCCGCCGCAAGGGGCGAGCGGGACGGATGCATTCAGGAAGGCCGTCGACGATCACATCCTCGTCAGCGAACATCCGCTTGTGCGCGTACATCCCGAAACCGGTGAGCGCGCGTTGTATGTGAGCCCGGGCTTTCTCAAGCATGTCGTGGATCTCGCGCCGCGCGAGAGCCAGGCCTTGCTCGAACTGCTGTGGGAACACGTCACGCGTCCCGAGTTCACGGTGCGCTTCAAGTGGGAGCCGGGCAGCATCGCCTTCTGGGATAACCGCACGACCGCGCACCTCGCGCCGACCGATATCTTCGACCTCGACTTCGATCGCCAGCTATATCGCACGACGCTCGTCGGCGATGTGCCGATCGGTCCGGACGGGCGCGCATCGGTGGCGGTCCAAGGTTCACCGGTGGGCGCGGCAGCAGCGGTCGCATTGAATTGACCGACACGCATTTCGTCACTCGACTACCGAGCAACTAACTGTCTATTTTTCGGCGCCCACGAATTCGCTTCGCCAATTTATATAAAGCTGTCTTGCAAGCGTGGGCGACGCGATAGTTGCGAATGCAACTTTCATAAGCATTACAACGACGCGTGCATCAAGCGCGAGCCGCAGCAACCTGCCGCGCGATCTCGAGAAAATTGGCGGTCTTGGCCGGCGTGGCGTCGATGCGCGACGCCAGTGCAAGGCGAATGGAGATGTTGCTGTCGAGCGAATCGGTATAAGCCACGCCATCGACCTGGATCTGGCACACCGATGCCGGCACCAGCGACACCCCGAACTCCGCCGCGACGAGATTCACCACCGAGGACAATTGCGGCGCCTGTTGCCCGGCGATGGGTTCGAAGCCCGCTTCGCGGCATGCGCCGACGATGACATCGTGCAGCGTAGGGCTGGCTTCGCGCGGCAGCATCACGAAGGCGTCTTCAGCCAGCGCCGACAGCGGCACCTTGCGTTTCCTGGCGAGCCGGTGCGTGGCGGGCAGCACGATCCGCATCGGCTCGACGGCGATGTGATGGATCTGCACCCCGGCGGGCGACTGGCTGCCGAGCCGGACGAAGGCGACATCGACACGGCCGTCGTCCATATGCGAGAGCAACTGCGCCGTGTTGCCTTCGGTCAGCGTCAACGTGACGTTCGGATACGCCTGCCGATATGAGCGGATGAGCTTCGACACCACCGGATTGAACGCCGCCGATCCCGTGAAGCCGATGTTCAACTGCCCGATCTCTCCACGCCCCGCACTCTGCGCCTTCTCGACGGCGAGTCGCGCGTCGGTCATCAGACGCTTGGCGTCGGCGGCGAAGGCCTCGCCGGCTTCGGTCAGCACGACGCCGTGACCGGTACGCCGGAACAAACGCACGCCGATTTCGTCTTCCAGCGCATGAATCTGCTGACTGAGCGGCGGTTGCCCGATGCCGAGCCGCTCGGCCGCGCGCGTCACGTTGCGCTCTTCGGCGACGGCCAGAAAATAACGGATATGACGCAGTTCCATCCGATATCTATAAAAAGTATTTCAGAAAGACGAGATAGATATTGGACAGTATATCAATCCCGCGACAAAATACCGCCAGTCGCGCAGTGCGCGGGTTGGAACGTCTCCCCACGAATACATCGCCGGTCGCTCATCGAGCGCATCAGGCAGGACGAGTCGCGCCCGTGGTGAGCATCGGCTTCGCGCGATACGTCAAAACAGAATAGGGAAGGGGTCTACCGTGGCTGAAGCTGTAAAGAAACCCAGGCCGGAGTTCCGCAACATCGGGATCGGCCAACTCGCGAAGTATCGCTTGCCGCTGGCGGGGAAGGTCTCCATCCTGCATCGCGTGAGCGGCCTGCTGCTCTTCGTGTGTCTG
>NZ_JARUXT010000002.1:207990-314655 GCF_031451075.1 Caballeronia sp. LZ043
ACGCAGCCTGAGCCACACGCCGCTGTTCCAGGTGATGTTCAACCATCAGCGCAGCGACTGGCGCGTGCTGGAACAACTCCCGGGCCTGAGCATCGAGCCCTACGCCCTGCCGGACGAAGCGGCGTTGTTCGAACTGACGCTGAACATCATCGAATCGACGGACGGCACGCTGGAGGCCGAGTTCATCTACGCCGACGAACTGTTCGATGCCGCGAGCATCGAGCGGCTCGGCGCGCATTACGCGAACGTGTTGCGAGCGCTGACGGATGACCCGGCGCAGCGCATCGGTGAAATTGCCTTGCTCGATGCGGCGCAATGGCGGCAACTGCGCGAATGGGGCAGCGGCTCCACTCAAGCACAAGAAGCCGACGACTTCGTTCACCGACGCATCGCCGCCGGCGCACAGGCCACACCGGACGCGCTCGCCGTCACCGGCATCGACGGCCGGATGACCTATGCCGAACTCGATCGTCGCGCGAACCGTCTGGCGGCGCGTCTGATGCGCGAGGGTGTCGGTCCCGAAGTGCGTGTCGGCCTGGCCATGTCGCGGACCGCCGGCCTGACGGCCGCGATGCTCGGCATCCTGAAGGCGGGCGGCGCGTATGTGCCGCTCGACCCGGCGTACCCGCCCGCGCGCCTCACGCACATGGCAAACGACAGCGCCATCGCGCTGCTGCTCGTCGACGATGCGTCGGAAGCGCACATGCGCGACGCCTGTAGCGTGCCCGTGCTGAACCTCGACACGCTCGACCTGTCCGGCGAACCCGACACCGATCCCGCGCCCGCCCTGCATCCTGACAATCTTGCATATGTCGTGTACACATCGGGCACGACGGGCCGTCCGAAGGGCGTCGCGGTGGCGCATGGCGCGCTGGCGTCGCACTGCCGGGCGATCGGCGAACTGTTCGGCTATGACGCGTCGGATTGCTGCCTGCATTTCGCGTCGATCAGTTTCGACGTCGCCGCCGAAGAGCTCTGGGTGCCGCTCACGCACGGCGCTTCGGTCCTGATGCGCGACGACGAAGTGTGGTCGGCCGGGCGGCTGGTCGATGAGATCCGCGCGCACGGCGTCACCTCGCTCAACGTGCCGCCGGCCTATATCGATGCCTTCGCGCGCGAAACGGCGGCGGGCGCGGTGAGCGTGCGGACCTGCATCGTCGGCGGCGAGGCGTGGTCGCGCGCGGGCTTCGATGCCGTGCGCGAACGGCTCGCGCCGCAGCGCGTCTTCAACGCCTACGGTCCGTCGGAAACGGTCATCACGCCGACCGTCTGGCAAGCCGATGAGCCCGCGTTCGACAGCGCCTATGCGCCGATCGGCCAGCCCGTCGGCGCACGCAGCGCCTGGGTGCTGGATGCGCGCAAGAACCCGGTGCCGCCTGGCGTGCCGGGCGAACTGCATATCGGCGGCGCGGCGCTGGCGCGCGGCTATCTTGGCCAGCCCGGCATGAGCGCGGCGCGCTTCGTGCCGGACCCGTTTTCCGACACGCCCGGCGCGCGCCTCTACTGCACCGGCGATCTGGTGCGCTGGCGCGCCGATGGTCAGCTCGAATATCTGGGCCGCCTCGACGAGCAGGTGAAGGTGCGCGGCTTCCGGATCGAACCCGGCGAGATCGAGGCGCGGCTGCGCATGCAGGACGGTGTCGCCGAGGCGGTCGTCGTCGCGCTGGATGCAGCCGACGGCACGGCGTCCAGACGTCTTGCAGCGTATGTCACGGCAGCAGCGGGACAGCCACTCGACCCGGCCGCCCTGCGCGCGGCGCTCGGCGCCACGCTGCCCGACTACATGGTGCCCTCCTGGCTGACCGTGCTGGATGCGTTGCCGTTGACGCCGAACGGCAAGATCGACCGGCGCGCGCTGCCTGCGCCGGAGATCGTCGCGGCGCCACTCTCCGAAGCGCCTCAGGGCGATACCGAAATCACGCTCGCCGGAATCTGGTCGCAGTTGTTGCGGCGCGAGGGCATCGGACGTCACGAGAACTTCTTCGAGTTGGGCGGCGATTCGATCATGGGCTTGCAGATCGTCGCGCGTGCGCGTCGCGCGGGCCTCGGCCTCAGCGCACGACAGATCTTCGAGCAGCAGACCATCGCGCAACTGGCGAGCGTCGTCACGCCGCTCGGTGCGTCGCCCGCCGAAGCCGCGCTGCCGGATTCGACTGTGGACACGAGCGCGCCTGTTCCCTTGCTGCCGATCCAGGCGTGGTTCTTCAGCGAAGCATTCGCGGCGCGCGATCACTTCAATCAGGCCGTGCTGCTCGACGTGGGCCGCGCGCTGGATACCGGCGCGCTGCAAGACGCGCTGAGCGCGGTGGTCGCGCATCACGACAGCCTGCGCGTGCGCTTCGAGCCGTGCGATTCGGGCTGGCGTCAACGCTATGCCACGGAGGATGAAGCCGCGCCGTCCCTCGACGTCATTGAAAACGTGGCGCTCGCGGAGATCGGGAAGCATTGCGACGCGGCGCAGGCCAGCCTCGACATCGAGCACGGCCCGCTGCTTCGCGCGATCGCGCTCGGCATCGAAGACGGCACGTGGCGGCTGTTCATCGCGATCCATCATCTGGTGGTCGATACCGTGTCATGGCGCATTCTCATCGACGACCTGCAACGTGTTCACGCTCAACGCGTGCGCGGCGAAGCGGCAACGCTGCCCGAACGCACGACCTCGTGTCAGGCTTTCGCACGCCAGCTGCACGAAGCGGCGCGCACACCGGACGTCGAGCGCGACCTCACGCACTGGCAACGCCTCGCCGAAGTGCGCGCGGCCTTGCCGCCGGGCATGCCGCACGCATCTGGCGTGCCGCAGCGCGCCGTCGTGCAGTTCGATCGCGCGACGACGCGGCGTATGCAACAGGACGCATCGGCGGCTTATCGGACGCAACTCGTCGATCTGCTGCTGCTCGCCACGGGCCGCGCGTTGTGCGCGTTCTCCGACAGCGCGGCGTTGCGTATCGACCTCGAAGGTCACGGACGCGAGCCGCTCTCCGGCCACGCCGATCTGAGCCGCACGGTCGGCTGGCTGACGAGCGTGTATCCGTTCGAACTCGCGCCGACCGGCGAGCCCGGCGCGGCGCTCAAGCGCGTGAAGGAAGCGCGCCGCGCGGTGCCGCATCGCGGCCTGAGCTTCAATCTGCTCAAGTATCTCGGTACGCCGTCGAGCCGCGCGGCGCTGGCGGGCATCGGTCACGCGGAGGTGCTGTTCAACTATCTCGGCCAGTTCGACGACGACGACCCCGGCCAAGGCTGGCAACTCGCCACGGAGGCGAGCGGGCGCACGTCGAGCGAACTGAATCGCGCGACGCATGCGCTCGAAATTTCGGCGCAGGTTCATCGGGGCGCACTGTCGCTCACGCTGCTGCATCCGCGCGGCGACCGCTACGACGCAGCCACGCTGACGACGCTCGCCGACGCGCTGCAGCGCGAACTGCTGGCCGTACTGGCGCACTGCGAAAGCGGCGCATCCGGGCTGACGCCTTCCGATGTGCCGCTTGCGGGCATCGACCAGGCGCGTCTCGATGCGTTGCCCGTGCGTGCCGCCGACGTCGCGGACCTGTATCCGCTCGCGCCGATGCAGACGGGCATCGTGTTCCACAGCCTGCTCGGACAGCAGCCGGGCGCCTATGTGAACCAGTTGCGCGTGGATATCGGCCGGCTGGATGGCGCGCGTTTCGAAGCGGCATGGACTGCCGTTGCCGCGCGTCACGACACCTTGCGTACCGGTTTTCTCTCCTTCGACGATGCCCCGCGTCAATGGGTGGCGCGCAGCATCGCGACGCCGTTCTTCACCGAGGACTGGCGTAACGAAGAAGCATCGACACTCGATGCGCGTCTCGACCGTTTCGCCGCCGCGCGCGTGACGCAGGGTTTCGATCTGGCGCGCGCGCCGTTGTGGCGGGTGGACGTGCTGCGCACGGACGTGGATCGACATCATTTCGTGTGGACGTTCCATCACGCGCTGCTCGATGGCTGGAGCGCCGCGCAGTTGCTCGCCGAAGTGCTGGCGACTTATGAGGGACGACCGGCTACCGGCGTGCCGGGACGCTATCGGGACTTCATCGCGTGGCTGGGCCAGCGGCCGCAGGCTGTCGGCGAGACCTGGTGGCGCGAGCAACTCGGCGCACTCGAAGGCCCGACGCTGCTGAGCCATGCATTGCCCGCACCGTCACGCGCCGATGCAGCGAGCGCCGCTTCATACGGCACGCATGCGCTGACGTGGGACGCCGCGCGTGCCGCGTCGCTCGGCCGCTTTGCGAAGTCCCGCCGCGTGACGCCGAATACGCTGGTGCAGGCCGCGTGGCTCGTGCTGCTGCAACGTTATACGGGGCAGCGCGCGGTGAGCTTCGGCGCGACCGTCGCGGGCCGTCCGGAAGCGCTCGCGGGCGCGGACCGCACGCTCGGCCTGTTCATCAACACCATTCCGGTGATCGGCGCGCCGGATCCCGCGACGAGCGTCTCGGCGTGGCTCGAACGCGTGCAGCGGCAGGGCGTCGCGGCGCGCGAGCACGAACACGTCGCGCTCTACGACATCCAGCGCTGGGCGCGCATCGAAGGCGGACAGGCGCTGTTCGACAGCATCGTCGTGTTCGAGAACTATCCGGTCGATGACATCCTGCATGCTTCCGGCGCGCGCGAGTTGCAGTTCTCCGGCTTGCGCAACGAGGACCGCACGAGTTATCCGCTGACGCTGTCGGTCACGCAAGGCAGGGCGGGCGAGGAAGCGCTGCGCATCGACTTCGACTACGCGAGCGATATCTTCGATGCCACGCAGATCGCCCGCATGGCAGCGCATCTGTCGGCGCTGCTCGATGCGTTCATCGCCGCGCCGGATGCACCGCTCGGAGCGCTCGACATGCTGGCCCCCGGCGAGCGCGCGCAACTGGAAGGCTGGGGCAGCGCGCCCGATGTCGCAGCGTCCGCGCCCGTGCATCTGCGCATCGCGCAACAGGCCGCGCGCACGCCGGATGCGCAGGCGCTGGTGCTCGATGACGAATCGATCGACTACGGCACGCTCGACCGCCGCGCAGAACGCGTCGCGCGTCATCTGCGCGCGGCGGGTGTCGGACCCGAAGCGCGCGTGGGCGTGCTGCTCGAGCGCTCGCTGACGATGATCGTCGCGATCCTCGGCGTGCTGAAGGCGGGCGGTGCTTATGTGCCGCTCGATCCGTCGTATCCGGCGGAGCGTCTCGCGTTCATGATCGAGGACAGCGGCATTGCGGTCGCGCTGACCGCGCCCACGGAAGAGACCTCGGATGTGCCGGTCGATGCGCTCGCGCGCCTCGGCGTCAGGACACTGGACGTGCATCGCATGACGGAGGACGGTGCAACGCCTTCAACAGCGCCCGCTGCAATCGTGCCTTCGCACCTCGCCTATGTGGTCTACACATCAGGCTCGACCGGCAGGCCGAAGGGCGTCGGCATCACGCACGACGGGCTGGCGCGTCATACGGACGTGTCGATCGGCATGTTCGGCATCACGTCGCGGGACCGCGTGCTGCAATTCTCGACCTTCAACTTCGACGGCTTCGTCGAACAGGTCTTTCCGACGCTCGCCGCCGGCGCGACGCTGATCCTGCGCGGACCGGAGCTATGGAGCAGCGAGCGCTTCCTCGAACAGGTGGCGCAGCAGCGCATCACCGTCGCCGACCTGACCACGGCGTACTGGAACGCGCTTGCACAGGACTTTGCCGAACGCGGCGCGCACGCAGTGCGTGCGCGCTGTGGCACGCTGCGGCGCGTGCATGCGGGCGGTGAAGCCATGCCCGCCGATGGCGTGCGGGCATGGCGCGCGGCGGGTCTCGAGCATGTGGCGCTGGCGAATACCTATGGTCCGAGCGAAGCAGTCGTGACGGCAACCTTGTTCGACTGTACGCCTTACGTGCGCAACGACGCATCCTTACCCGCGCAGATTCCGCTCGGCACGCCCCTCGACGGACGCACGCTGCGCGTGCTCGATGCGCAACTCAATCTGGTGCCGATGGGCGCGGCGGGCGAATTGTGTATCGGCGGGGCGCTGCTTGCACGCGGCTATCTCGGGCGCTCGGGACTCACCGCGACCCGCTTCATCGCCGATCCGCATGCGCGCACGCCGGGCGCACGGCTGTATCGCACCGGCGACGTGGTCCGCTGGAACGAGGACGGCACGCTCGCCTATCTCGGTCGCACGGACCATCAGGTGAAGGTGCGGGGCTTTCGCGTCGAACTGGGCGAGATCGAAGCACTGCTCGCGCAGCAGCCGAACGTGCGGGAAGCGGTGGTCATCACCCGCGATGGTCCCACCGGCGTGCGCGTGCTGGCGTACGCGGTGGCGGCGGCGGGCGCGACGCTCGATGGGCGGCAACTGCGCGACCAGCTTGCCGCGAGCCTGCCGGACTACATGGTGCCCGCCGCCGTGACGGTGCTCGACCGCATGCCGCTCAACCCGAATGGCAAGATAGACCGGCATGCGCTGCCTGCGCCGGGCGTGTCGTCGTCGGCTGCGTTGGCCGATCCGCCCGAAGGCGAGATGGAAACCGCACTGGCCGAAGTCTGGTCGGGCGTGCTGGACGTATCGCCGGTGCGCCGCTCCGACCGCTTCTTCGAACTGGGCGGCCATTCGCTCGCGGCGATGCAGGTGCAGTCCGCGCTGCGGGCGAAGCTCGGCATCGACGCGCCGCTCGCCGACCTGATGCGCAATCAGCCGCTGCATGAACTCGCGGCCGCGCTGGACGCGCTGAAACACTCCGTTGCCGATGACGCGGCGATGGCCGGCGCAATGCGCGATATCCTTGCGCAGTTGTGACGGTGCGCACGTGAACACCGAACAGATAACAAGTTTTTGAGGATCGACATGTCCCTGCTCCTGAATTTGATCCGACAGTCGCGCTGGATCCTGCTGCTGGCGCTGATCATCAGCGTCGTCGGCGGCTTCGCGAATGCGGGTCTCGTGGCCATCATCAACCAGGCGCTCGGCGCCACGCCCGAACGGCTGCCCACGCTGGGCTGGCAGTTCCTGCTGCTGGCGCTCGCGGTGCTCGTCACGCGCACGCTGTCGCAGACCGCCTTCGTGCAGCTCGGCCAGAACACCAAGGCCGCATTGCGCATGCGGACCATTCACAGCGTCACCGAGGCCTCGTACCAGAACCTCGAACGGCAAGGCGCATCCAGCGCGCTGACGGTGCTGACTTCGGACCTGGACACCATCGTCGTGTTCTTCCTGAGCCTGCCCTCGCTCGCGATGAACGGCTCCATCGTGATCGGCTGCCTGGCTTATCTCGGCTTTCTGTCGTGGCAGGTGCTGGTGTTCGCGGTGGTCACGGTGGTGATCGGCTCGCTCGGTTTCCATCTGGCCAACACGCGCGCGATGTTCCATCTGCGCAGCTCGCGCAATCGCGAGGACGATCTCGTCAAGCATTTCCGCGCGCTCTTCGACGGCGCCAAGGAACTGAAGCTGCATCGCCGCCGCAGGACCGCGTTCGTCGATGACGCCATCGCCGCGAATGTGGAAGCCGTGCGCGTGCAGCGTACGCGCGGCTATGTGCTGTACACGGCGGCGGCCAGCTGGGGCAGCATGATCCTGCTGGCGTTCATCGGCTGCGTGCTGTTCGTGCTGACGCGCTTTCATGCGGTGGACGTGCACGTGCTGTCCGGCTATGCGGTCGTGTTCCTGTACATGATCATGCCGATTGAAGGCCTGCTGTCGTCCATTCCGTCGCTCAGTTCGGCGAAGGTCGCGCTGGAACGCATCGACAAGGTGAACCGCGACCTGCCGAAGGAAAACGTCGAGCCCTCGGAAGCGGCAACCGCGTTCGAGAGCATTGCGCTCAACAACATCACGCACAGCTATTTCCGCGAGAAAGAGAACGAAGTGTTCAAGCTCGGTCCCGCGAACCTCGCGTTCAAGCCGGGTGAGCTGGTGTATCTGATCGGCGGCAACGGCAGCGGCAAGACCACGCTGGCCAAGCTGATCGTGGGCCTGTATGCGCCGGAGACCGGCACGGTGGAACTGAACGGCCGGCCGGTGAACGAGGCGGACCGCGAGCGCTATCGGCAGCATTTCTCGGTGGTGTTCAACGACTTCTTCCTGTTCGACGAACTGCATGGCTTTGCCATCGACGGACTCGACGCGCAGGCGCAGGAGCTGCTCGAACTGCTGCATCTGGAGCACAAGGTGACGATCCGCGACGGCCGGTTCTCGACCACGGATCTCTCGCAGGGCCAGCGCAAGCGTCTTGCGCTGCTGGTGGCGTATCTGGAAGACCGTCCGTTCTATGTGTTCGATGAATGGGCCGCGGATCAGGATCCGGCCTTCAAGGACGTGTTCTACCGGCGGCTGTTGCCCGACCTGAAGGCGCGCGGCAAGACCGTGCTGGTCATCACGCACGACGACCGCTATTTCTCGCTGGCGGACCGCTATATCAAGCTGGATTACGGCCAGATCGCCGCGACAGGCGACGGACGCGAGCTCGCGCAGCATTCGCTCGACGCGGCCGCCTGAACCCCACATTTCCCCGCAGTGCTGCAAAGAACCACGTAACGCGAACATGCCTGTGCTGAGTATTTCGAAGACCGCCCGGAAGCTGGCGGCAATGTGTGGCGGCGCCGTGCTGCTGGTGCTGGTGTCGGGGTGTCATACGCCGGCGGAACAAGCATCCGGCGC
Organism: Caballeronia sp. LZ043; assembly: GCF_031451075.1. Taxonomy (NCBI): domain Bacteria; kingdom Pseudomonadati; phylum Pseudomonadota; class Betaproteobacteria; order Burkholderiales; family Burkholderiaceae; genus Caballeronia; species Caballeronia sp. LZ043. Next base: position 216,620 of record NZ_JARUXT010000002.1, read on the forward strand.
GGCCTACGACGTGACGATCAAGCGGACCCCGGACGGCGTGCCGCATATCGATGCCGCCGACTGGGGCAGCCTCGGCTATGGCGTCGGCTTCGCGCAGGCGCAGGATGCGCTGTGCACGCTGTCCGATGCCTTCGTCACCTGGCGCGGCGAGCGGTCGGCGAACTTCGGCGCGGAAGGGCATCCGCCGGGGCCATCGACCTTCGGCCGGCCCGCCAATCTCGATGCCGATTTCTTCTTCCGCTCGGTGATCGATCATGACGCGGTGACGCGTTTCCGCGATGCCCAGCCGCCGCGCGAACGTGCGCTCGTCGCGGGCTATGCGGATGGCTACAACCGCTATATCGACGAGCTTCATGCGGGACACTTTCCGGGCGCGCATGCAAGCTGTGCGGGCGCGCGCTGGGTCACGCATATCGATACCGACGATCTGTATCGACGTTTCATCGCCGCGAATCTGGCGGGCGGCACGATGCCGTTCCTGCGCGGCATCGCGCGGGCGCAGCCGCCGGGGGCTGCGGGTGCAGCAGCGACGGGCGGCGAGGTAGCGACGCTCGCCAGCGCCAATGGACTCGCAATAGGCGGGCAGGCCGGCATCGGCAGCAATGCGCTGGCGTTCGGTGCGGCCAGCACCAAGGACGGCCAGAGTCTGCTGTTCGGCAATCCGCACTGGTTCTGGCAAGGTCCGGACCGGTTCTATCAGATGCAGCTGCGCATTCCGCAGCAGATGGATGCGGCGGGTGCGGCGTTCCTCGGCGTGCCGATGGTGATGATCGGCTTCAACGAGAACATTGCGTGGACGCATACGGTGTCGAGCGCGCGGCGCTTCGGCATCTTCCAGTTGTCGCTCGTGCCGGGCGCGCCGACGCACTATCGCTACGAAGGCCGCGATGAAGCGATGCGCGCCGTGCCCGTCACCGTGCAGGTGCGCGACATGAAGACCGGCGCGCTCGCGCCCGTCACGCGCACGCTGTACCGGACGCGCTTCGGGCCGGTGGCGGATCTGTCGTCGCTGTCGCCGGCGCTGGCGTGGAACGGCGAGCATGCGTTCGCACTCGCCGATGTCAACGCCGACAACCCCGGCACCTTCTCCAACTTCCTGCAATGGAATCAGGCCAGCTCGCTCGACGATTTCATCGCGACGCAGAAGCACGCGGCATCGATGCCATGGGTCAACACGTTCGCCATCGGGCGCGGTAGCGCCGATGTCTGGTTCGCGGATATCGGCGCCGTGCCGGGCGTGACGGATGCGCTTGCCAACGCCTGCACGACGCCTGCGGGCCGCGCGGTGGATGCGCGCCTGCCCGGCGTGCCGTTCCTCGACGGTTCGCGCGCGGCGTGCGACTGGACGGCGCAAAAGCTGTCCGGCGCAGTGCGCACGGGCCGCATGCCGGTTGCATCGATGCCTGAGTTGCGGCGCGCGGACTATGTCGGCAACTTCAACGGCAGCTACTGGCTGACGAATCCGCACGCACCGCTGACGGGCTACGCACAAGTGCTCGGGCAAACGGGCACGGTGCAGTCCCTGCGCACCCGCCTGGGACATGGCATCGCCGCGCAGGCCATGTCTGCACCCGGCGGGGTCGATCGCGCGGCGCTGGAGCGGACGGTGCTGGCCAGTACGTCGATGTCCGCGCAGTTGTTCCTGAAGCCCGTGACCGATGCGGTCTGCAAGACGGCCATCGTGCGCGTGACGGCGGACCCGGCGAAGCCGGATCAGGCGCAGGAGGTGGATATTCGCGCTGCCTGCGCGGCGCTGCGGCAATGGGATGGCACGGCGAATGTGAATGCGCGCGGCGCGAATCTGTGGGATGCGTTCTGGCAGCGCGCCGCGTCGATGCCGGCGCTCCAGCATTACACGACGCCCTTCGATGCCGCGCATCCGCTCACCACGCCCGATGGCCTCGACACGTCGAATCCCGCGACGGTGCGGGCGCTTGGCGATGCGCTCGGCGGCGCGGTGCTCGCGTTGCGTGCGAATGGCTTTGCCGTCGACGCGACGCGCGGCGAGATGCATTACATCAGCGACGGAGCCCGGCGCATTCCGCTGTACGGCGGCTGTGATCTGCAAGGCTATTTCACGGTGGCGTGCGCGATGCAGCCGCTCAACAAGACCGGTGAGTCGCTGGACAGCGATGCCCATGGCAACAGCTATATGCAGGTCGTGAGCTTCGGTGCGGACGGTCCGCAGGCGGACACGATGCTGACGACCGGTGTATCCGAAGATCCGGCGTCGCCGTGGTATCGCGCGACCACACGCGTCTATGCGCAGAAGACCTGGACCCGCTTCCCGTTCAGCGAGCAGGCGCTGGACGCGATTCCCGATGTGACGAAGACGGTGCTGACGGGGGCGCGGACGGCGGCGCGGTGAGACCTGCCGCCGTCACCACGCAACCGTCTTGCCGTTGCGATCGACATAGCGCAGCCCCGGCTTCCCCTGCGCATCGATGATCACGCTGACCACGTCGGGAATGGCGTCGGCCATCGTGAATGGCGCGTCCGGTCCGCCCAGGTCCGTGCGAATCCAGCCGGGCGCCATCAGGAGCAATGAGCGTTGGCTGTTCGCTTGCCGGGCGGCATAGCTGCGCATGAACATGTTCAGCGCGGCCTTCGAACCTCTATAGAGCTCACGCCCGCCTTTCTCATTGCCCGCCACGCTGCCCTGTCCCGAGGACATGACGCCGATCAAGCCGCCTTCCTCGACGAGCGGCTCGAGGGTTTCAACGGCGCGCATGGGACTGAGCGCGTTCGTGACCATGACCCTGATGAACTCTTCCGTCGTGATCTCCGCAATCGTATCTTCGTGCTGCTCGTTGGCGGTGCCCGCATTCACGAAGAGCGCATCGAAACGTCGTGGGGCCAGCCGATCGCGCAGCGCGGCCAACTGGTCCGGATCCGTGATGTCGACGGATTCGATGGTCACGTTCTCCGGGTGATCATCCGCGAGGGCGTGCAGTGCCGTTCTGGCATGGCCGCGCACCGTGCCGACGACGTTCCAGCCGCGCTTCACGAATTCCTCCGCCATTGCATGGCCCAGGCCGCGCGAGGCGCCGATCAGCAGGATCGAGGGTCGTGGGGATTTTGCATCGCTCATGAGTGTTTCCGGTGGTGAGGATGCGTCCAGTATCGGCGCCGCTGCCGTCGTGCGCCAGACGCGTGGCGTGCACAATGGTGTTGCACGCCGCGCCACGCCGGCCGTGCAATCCACCGAACGCAGTCATGACCGATATCGACCTGAATCTTCTTCCGGCGCTCGATGCCTTGCTCGACGAATGCAGCGTGACGGCTGCGGCGCGGCGCCTCGGCCTGAGCGCTTCCGCGATGAGCCGTACGCTTGCCCGCCTCCGATCGATGACCGGAGATCCCTTGCTGGTGCGCGCGGGCAACGGACTGGTGCCGACGCCGCGCGCCATGGCGATGCAGGACCGGGTGCGCGATGTCGCCCGGGATGCCCGGACATTGCTTGGCCCGCAGGCCACCGAGGTCGATCCCGCCACGCTTGCGCGGACCTTCGTCGTGCGGGCGAACGAAGGCTTCATCGCACTGCTTGCCGCGGCGCTGGTGACCACGGTCGCGCGGGAGGCGCCGCGCGTGCGGCTTCGTTTCGTTCCCCGCGTGGTGAAGGACGCGGTGTCGCTGCGCGAAGGGCAGGTCGATCTCGAGATCGGAGTGCTCGGGCAATCCGCACCCGAAGTCCGGACCCGGTCGATCTTCCGGGATCGCTTCGTCGGCGTGGCGCGTATCGGCCATCCGTTGCTGCGGGATCCCGTCACGCCCGCGGCATACGCTGCCTGCCAGCATGTCGTTGCTTCGCGCAAGGCCGACTTCGAAGGCCCTATCGACCGGGCGCTGGCCGAATTCGGGCTCAGGCGGTCCATCGTGGCCGTCGTGCCCGGTTTTCCCGATGCGTTACGGATCGCCCGCGACTCGGATGTGCTCGCGCAAGTGCCGCGCAGCCTGATGCGCGGACGCTTGCCCGGTGCGGCCGCGCTTGCGGAGGGCCTCGTCGCTTTCGAACTGCCGGTGCTTGCGCCGGAGATCGTGGTCTCCGCCATGTGGCACCCCAGGATGGACCGCGAACCCGCGCACAAGTGGCTGCGCGACATCTTCATTTCCGTTTGCCGCGACGCGCTCGACGAGTGATCGCGTAGACGGTTGCGCGGGATCGTGTCGTTCCCGCTTCCCGCTTCCGATGTGCAGCCAATGCCATCAGTTTTGTTTATCGGACGACGCTGCAAAAAGGACATCGCTCCGGGCCCTGGTGCGATGCCGGAATCCCTTCTCATGCCGTCGAACAGCGGCACACCCCTGTGCCGCTGCTTGCCGCTGCGCTCTTTGCCATGGGTAAACCCTAGCCTGCTTACGATCCCCGATCTGGCTAACGTCCGCCGTTTGCAAGCAAGATCAAGAGGGAAGCATGCGTCTGGGTTGGTACTCAAGCCTCAAGCCGGTCGAGCGGCGAACGTTCTGGGCGTGTTTCGCCGGATTCGGTCTCGATTCGATGGATTCGAGCATTTTCTCGCTGGTCATCCCCGCGCTCATCGCCACCCTCGGGCTCACGCATCCTCAAGTGGGCTATCTGGCCACGGCGGCGCTGATCGGCACCGCGATCGGCGGCTGGGGCGCGGGTATTCTCGCCGACAAGATCGGACGCGTGCGCATCCTGCAATTCACCATCGTCTGGGTGGCCATCACGACCATCGCGGCAGCCTTCGCCAGCACCTTCCCGGTGCTGTTCGGCATCCGCTTCCTGCAAGGCCTGGGCTACGGCGGTGAAGCGGCGGTCGGCGGCGTGCTCATCAGCGAAGTGATCCGTCCCGTGCTGCGCGGCCGGGTCGCCGCTGCCGTGCAGAGCGGTTATGCGCTGGGCTATGCGTTGTCGGTGGCGTTGCTGCCGGTCATCGCGTCACTGTTTCCCGAGCAGTTCGGCTGGCGCGTGTTCTTCGCGCTCGGCGTGGTGCCCGCCATCCTCGTGTTCTTCATCCGCCGGCTGGTGCCCGAATCGGGCGTCTATGCGGAAGCCAAGGTGGCCCGCGCCAACGGCGTCTCCGCCAGCCCGTTCTGGGAAATCTTCGCGACCCGCCATCTGCGCCGCACGCTGGCCGCCGTCATCATGGCGACCGGCATCTTCGGCGGCGCGTATGTGATGATCACCTGGCTGCCCACGTACCTGCGCACCGCGCTGCATCTGTCGGTCGGATCGAGTGCGGGGTATCTGGCGTGCAATATCCTGGGGTCGCTGGTCGGTCCGCTGCTGTACGGGCTGCTCTCGGACCGGCTGGGCCGGCGGCCCGCGTTCATGACCTTCCTCGTCCTGCAGGCCATCAACGTGGCCATCTATCTGCTCGCGCCGATCGGCGCCGGCGTGACCGTCATTCTCAGCTTCTTCCTCGGTGCGTTTCAGGGCGCGCTGGCGTCGGGCATGCTGCCGACCTTCGCCGAACTGTTCCCGACCACCATCCGCGCGAGCGGTCAGGGATTCTGTCTGGGCGGCGGGCGTGGGTTCGGATCGGTCGTGCCGGCCACGGTCGGGCTGCTTGCCGCGAACCTGCCGCTCGGTACTGCAATGGGGACGTGCGCGCTGTGCGCGTATGGCGTCGCGTTCATCGCGGCCGTGTTCCTTCCGGAAACGAGCGGCAGCAACCTGCATGAGGCGGCGAGTGAGCACGCCGCGCCGGTCGAGACGCGTGCGCCAGAAGCACGTCTGGATCGCGAGCAGGTGTGAAGCCGGACGGCGCACCATCCGGCTTCGATCTCACAGGTGATAGAAGCCGTCGCTGACCGAGTTCTGCAGCGAGCCGTCGACGTACACGGAGACCGGCTCGCCGTCGGGCGAGACGAGAATCGCGCCCTTGGGCTGTTGTCCGGGCAGCTTCATGCGGCCGCCGTGGATGTCCTTCATCTGCTGGCTGTCGAGATCGACGGCGACGGGAATGTCGCTGATGGTCAATAGGTTCATGGTTGCGCTCCTGGCAAGGTTGAAAAGAGAACACATGGGCGGCCGGTCGCTTGCAGGAGCCGATGCATTTGTTATGCCATTCGCGCGGGCCGTGCTCGCCGTGCTCTCCGTGCATGAAGCACGCGGTCGTGTGGGCCGGCAACCACCATTCGCCGTCTTCCGGTCAGCGGCGCGCCAACAGTGTGGCGTTTTCAGTCGAGCGGGATGGCGAGGTGTTCGAGCACCGCGTCGAGGCTTCGGATGGAACCGGCGCGCGGCTGGGCGCCACGGTCGAGATGCAGCGCCGCGAGCCCGCTGCGGGTCGCGCCGAGATAGTCGTCCGCATAGGTGTCGCCGATCATCAATGCCTCGTTCGGGCGCACGTCGAGCGTGCGGCAGACGAAGTCGAACAGGCGCGGGTCGGGCTTGACATGGCCGACTTCGAACGACCATGCATGCGCATCGAGGGGGAAGGGCAACAGCGCCTGCAACGGCGCCGCATAGGGAAGCGCCAGGTTCGACGCGACAGCCAGCGCATAACCCTGCGCGCGCAAGGCCCGCAGCACGCGCGGCACTTCGGGATAGAGACGGATGCTCGCGAGTTCCGCCTGGAGGTCGCGCTCCAGCGCATCGATACGGTCGAGCCCGACATTCAGTGCTGTGGCTGCATCACGCAGCGACAATGGAGCGCTCATCAGCTGCGCGCGCGCTTCGAGCCGGTCCGGTTGCGGCTGCGCGAGCCGTAAGAGCCGCGCATAAGGCCGTCGCGGGTCGCCGATCTCGCACAGCGTGCCGAATGCATCGAAGACCACGGCCTTGATGGTCATGACCGCGTTACTCCTGCGTCGCCTGGGCTTCGCGGCGGCGGCGCTTGCGTTCACGCTTGTCTTCGTACATGGCGGTATCGGCGAGCGCGATGGCCTGATCCGCGGTCACGAAACGCACGGCGACCACGCCGACACTCAACCCGGCGTGTTCGCCGTATGCGCTCGTACCGTTGCCCGCTTCCATGATGCGCGCGCGGATGTCTTCGGCGATGCGATGCGCTTCGTCCGCATCGAGAGCGCCTGGACCGACGAAGGCGAACTCGTCGCCGCCGATGCGCGCGAGCATGTCCGTGTCGCGCGTGACGCCGGACACCAGGTTGGCGCACTGCTTCAGATGGCTGTCGCCCGCGGCATGGCCGAACTCGTCGTTGATCTTCTTGAAGTCGTCGAGATCGATCATGCCGACGAGCACATACGAGCCGTCGCGGGCCGCGCGCGCGAGCAGCCGCCCGAGTTCGTCCTGCATGGCGCGGCGATTGGGCAGTCCGGTGAGCGCGTCCGTCAGCGCGAAGCGTGTCAGATATTCGTTGGAACGGCGCAGTTCGCCCATCAGGCGTTCACGTTCCACGTGCTGGGCGATGATCTTCGAGAACAGGTTGAGCGCACTGCGCGCGCGCGGACCGATCGCCTTGCTGCGGCGGCTCGCGGCGCACAGCGTGCCGATGACCGCGCCATTGCTGCCGCAGACCGGCGCGCTGGCGTAGGTCTCGATGCCGAGCGCCTTCGCCGCCTGGGAATCGCCCCAGATCTCGCTCACATTGGAGGTGAAGCGGCGTCCTTCGTCGATGCAGCGCCGGCACAATGTGTCCGACCACGGCACTTCGAGGCCTTCGCTGATGTCGAGATCGCCGGAGTTGCGCGCGAAGTCGACGGTCTGGATGCCGGCGGCCTCATCGATGGACGTCAGGTAGACAGACTCCAGACCGGTGACGATCTCGAGCATTTCGAGGAGTGGCCGGGTGAGTTGTTCGAGACTTTCTGCCGCGGCCACCGTTTCCGACAGCCGCTCAAGCATCGATTCCATGGATCCTGTCCGCGAGTCTTGGGGAAGCAGGATTGTAAACGGGAAAGAATGGAGCTTGCAGGGCGGGGCGGCTTTGCGTGCCCTTGGAGACCGTCAATCGATCATGCCGAGCGCGGCTGCGGCGAGTCTTCCCACGTCGAGCGTGCTGCCCGGGTGGCCGCCGTCTTCGAGTATCCAGGCCGTCGACAGACCGGTCCATGCGAGCACCCATTGCAGCAGACGTCGTCGTTCGAGATTCGCCGCATCGGCGACTTGATCGATGCGCCGCGCGAAGATGCCCGGCGTCAGCGCGCTCTCGGCGTCGGGATTGCAGAAGAGATTGGCGTAATCGAAGGTGCGTTCGCCGTGCAGTCCTTTCGGGTCGATCGCGAGCCAGCCGAGCGGCCCGAAGGCGAGCACGTTGCCGTGATGGATATCGCCGTGCAGGACCGTGATATCGCGTGGTAGGCGCAGTAGTTCGTCGGCGGTACGCGCACAGTGCTCGAACAGGCGGCCATGAGTGCTGGCTCCGGAGAGCAAGGCATTGAACCATTGCTTCAACGGCGCCAACGCAGGAAGCGGCTCTGAACGAGGCCCGTGCAGGCGTGAAGCGGCGGCACACAGGATGCGGGTCGCCTCATCATCGCGGCCTTCTTTCACCATCTCGGTCAGCGAGGTTGAGCCTTGCGCACGCACCATCAGCAACGCTTCGCTGTCGTGAGCCAGCACGGGCGCTGCGCCGTCGCCGCGCCACCACGCCATGACTGCGCCCCCTGCCTGTTCTTCGGGCTCGGAAGAGATCTTGAGGATGGCAGGTGTATCACGGTGGCGTACCGGAACAAGACAGGCATTCCGGGAAGAGAAGGGTTCGCCGTCTATCGTCAGCTCCCATCGCTTCAGGTACGGCTCGAACATGCTGGAGTGTCTTTCAGGTTGTGCCATGAGTCGATCGGTGCAATGCAAGGGCGAGATTTCATTCAACGCACCTCCCATTCTGCACTTCATTCACAGGCTGATTGAAAAGTTATGTCGGCACCTTGTAATTTGCAAATCGTGAGCTAACGTTTCCGATAGGATGCCGATTCAACCCGGTAGGCCGCCTTCTTCCTCAACCGATTCGAACGGCTCAAGCGGACGGGACGATGCGTGCCCATCGCCCCGTCATGTCTCGTGGGACCGAGCCTGACGACGGAGGTTGAAATGCGAGCAAAACCCACTCTGCTGTGTGCGTGCGTGTTGATGGCGTTTTCAAGCGAAGTGCTGGCGGAAAGTGTCAGCATCTCCAGCAACAATTCCACGCTGAAGGTCACGCGCGATGATCCCATCTATAACCTCGCGCTACCCAGCGACCCCGTGCAGTTGTTGAGAACCCTCGAATGGACCGTCGATGGACGGCGCATCCTGGTCTATCCCTCGGGGCCGTCGAGTTTCCTCGATCTCGGCCACATGCATTCCAATGCGCACGTCGGTGCGAATCAGATCCACGTGCAAGGCTTGATGCTCGGCTATGTGACGGGCGCCAATGCAGCCACGGTCGTGGGCGGCGTGGTTTATACCGTCGAGGGCGACACATCCGGGTCGCTCAGTTCGCGCATCACCGAAAAGGTCGATATCCTGAACAAGACCTCATCGCCCATCACGCTCTCGATGACCGGCCTCGGCTTCAAGCCGACCCAGGCGAGCCTCGAAGTGCCGAACTACAGCGGACTGGATGTCACCGGCACGACCGTCGCGGTCATCACGAATGGCCCGATCACCGAGACGCCGCCGCCGTTCGGCCAGGTGACGGTGCTGCCGGTCGTGTCGTTCACCGGCTTCAATCCGCTCTTCAACAAGGACGTCTCCGTTCCGCCCGGATCCACCTTGTCGATGATCACGGAGCTCAAGGTGTCGCGCGCAAGCAAGCTCCAGGAATTGCTGCGCGACACGCTGCCCGACCGCTTCAAGAACTCGCCATTCCTGAATAGTCCGTTCATCCGCCTGCCTTGAACTGCTTCACAACCCGGACGCGCGCAAGGCAATCGTTTGCCGATTCATGCATGGGCGGCGCACTTTACAAAACGCACGAGTGTGCCGCTTCTTACTCTGCTGATAGCTTCCGGCATCGCGAAGGAACGCGCCGGTCACGGCTTCATTGCTGTGTGTGAAATCGAACGGATTAAATCGGCTTTGGAAACGTAGGATATAAGGTTTCACGCGGTAGCTCCGACCAGGTGGATCTGCTTGACCGGACACATCTGCACGTGCTTTAGCGCGACGCTCGGCGCACTTAAGCATCCACTGCTAAAGCGCTTACGGCATTGTTACGAAGTCTGCGTCGCGTTTGCGTAGCATCATATGAACAAAGACTCACCGCACGTCCTTGCCACGCTTGGGAAACAAGCATGCGCCACGTGCTAAACAACGGTCAGGCGCGATCGCATGACACGGGTTATCTCAGGCTTTCCGGCCACATGACAACTTTGTTAAAAGAAATAGTTACCTGTCGTACCGCGTCTAATGCATCGATTATTGATTAATCAGATTCGCAGAGATAATAAATCTAACACCGCAGGCTTTCTCTTGAAAGCGCGCTCTGACTGGATAATCGATATTCAACCAGACGGTTTTTAGAAATGCGTGAATCAAGCTCCGCCCCTGACGCTCGCGCAGGCCCCGAAAGCCCCGCCACAGCGGCCCCGCGTGCCGCGTCCAAGGTAAGAAATTACAATGACGCACTGCCTCAGCGCATAAGCAACCCACCCACAAGCGCTTATACCGATGCGCTAAAAAAAGTTATCGGCTCACGGTTTTCCGTCTTGTAGACGTAAAAAGTCTGTGCTCTAATGCTGCCGAAATCATCAGGCAAACAAACGTTCACGAGACACACTTCCGCCTGATTCAAGCAAGTAATTTTTCCTCCATGCAGGCCATTACCTCCGACCAGGGTAGTGCTCATGGCCCTTGAGGAAACGGGGACGAGCGCTGACTCTGCTTTTCGGTGTTCTTCATGGCGGCTTGCTGTTCGCGCAAGGCTCGCTCGACCCTTCGTGTGGGGTAGTCCGGTTCCACGAAAGCTAAAGAAACATGCCCGCGCTGACGTTAGCCAGCGTCAGCGGGAAGGCGTTCGCGCGTCCTTTGCACCACAACGTTGCGTTCTCCACCGGCTTTTGCACGTCGTACCCAGGCTCGCGGGCAATGCGGGTAGTCAGTCATCTAAACAGAGTCAAGCGTCTCCGGAGAGATCCATGTCGAACAGTTTGCAAAAGTGGGTGGGCCGCAACCGTCCGCCGCGTGTCCAGATCACCTATGACGTCGAAGTCGGCGATGCCACCGAAAAGCGCGAGCTGCCGCTCGTGGTGGGCCTGCTGGCCGACCTCTCGGGTCAGCCGGAAACGCCGCTGCCCAAGCTCAAGGAGCGTCGCCTGGTCGAGATCGACCGCGACAACTTCGACGAGATCATGGGCAACATCGCCCCGCGTCTCGACCTGTCCGTGCCCGACACGATGAAGGGCGAGGGCAACCTCAAGGTCGAACTCAAGTTCGAACAGTTCTCCGATTTCCATCCCGAAAGCATCGTCAACCAGGTTCCGCGTCTCGCGAAGCTGCTTGAAGCGCGCCAGCAACTGCGCGATCTGCTCGGCAAGCTCGACGGCAACGACGAACTCGACTCCATGCTCGAGCGCATCGTCCTGAGCAGCGAAGAACTGAAGGCGGTTCAGAGCCAGGCGCAAGCCAGCGCCACGCCGGGCGCCTGAGACAGCCACAGGCCTCAGGCCCCAACCCGCATAGCAGACGCGATCGGGACGAGAAGCGTCCGATCGTGAGCGCAACGAACTTGCAAAGGTGATTCAGATGGAAAGCACGACTGCAGCCGGCGCGGCCGGCAGCGAAGCCCGGACGCTCGACGCGGCCACCGCCGAACTGAGCCTCCTGGAGCGCATCGTCCAGGAAGGCAACATGGCCGTGGAGCCGTCGCAAAGCGGCTACGCGAAGAAACTGATTGGCCAGCTCGCATCGCAGATCCTCGACGAAGGCATGCGCACGAGCCCGGACAAGAGCGTCGTCGCGATGATCAACGAGCGCGTCGCCGAAATCGACCAGTTGCTCACGGACCAGCTCAACGCGATCATGCACGACCCGGCATTCCAGGCGCTCGAAGCGTCGTGGACCGGCCTGCACGACATGGTCTACGGCACGGAAACGGGCCCGCAGCTGAAGCTGCGCCTGTTGAACGTGACCAAGAAGGAACTGCTGAAAGACCTCGAAACCGCGGTCGATCACGACATGAGCACGCTCTTCAAGAAGGTCTATGAAGACGAATACGGCACGTTCGGCGGCCTGCCGTACTCGCTGTTGATCGGCGACTACACGTTCGGCCGTCATCCGCAGGACATCGCGCTGCTCGAGCGCATCTCGAAGGTGGCCGCCGCCGCGCACGCACCGTTCGTCGCAGCAGCGGCGCCGAGCCTGTTCGACCTGAAGTCGTTCACCGAACTCGGCGTGACGCGCGATTTGTCGAAGGTCTTCGAAAGCGCCGAACTCGCCGGCTGGCGCAGCTTCCGCGATTCGGAAGACTCGCGTTATGTGTCGCTCGTGCTGCCCTCGTATGCCGCACGCCTGCCGTATGGCGCGCAGACGAATCCGGTCGACAGCTTCAGCTTCGAGGAAGACGTCGACGGCACCGAGCACGGCAAGTACCTGTGGGCCAACTCGGCCTATCAGCTCGGCCTGCGCATCACGGATGCCTTCGCCAAGTACAACTGGTCCACGGCGATCCGCGGCGTGGAAGGCGGCGGCAAGGTGGAAGGCCTGCCGGCGCACGCGTTCAAGACCGGCGAGGGCGACATCGTCCTCAAGTGCCCGACGGAAGTGACCATCACCGATCGCCGCGAGAAGGAACTGAACGACCTCGGCTTCATCGCGCTGGTGAACTCGAAGGGCTCGAACTCGGCGACCTTCTTCGGCGGCCAGACGACCAACCGTCCGAAGGTCTACAACAAGGACTCGGCCAACGCCAACGCGCAACTGTCCGCGCGTCTGCCGTACGTGCTCGCGGCCTCGCGTTTCGCGCATTACCTGAAGGTGATGATGCGCGACAAGATTGGCAGCTTCCAGACGCGCAGCGACATCGAGTCGTATCTGAACAACTGGATCGCCGACTACGTGCTGCTGAACCCGTCGGCTTCGCAGGCGCAGAAGGCGCGCTTCCCGCTCGGCGAAGCACGCGTGGACGTGACGGAAGTGCCCGGCAAGCCGGGCGCATATCGCGCCACCTGCTTCCTGAAGCCGCACTTCCAGATGGAAGAGCTGACCGCTTCGATTCGCCTGGTCGCGGAACTGCCCGCAGCCGCAGCGTGATGGCACGGCGTGCGGTTCATGCCGCGCGCCGACCCGATTCCACTTCATTGATAACAATTGGTCATGGATACGATTCTCCTCAAGATTGACAAGATCAAGGGCAACAGCGCGCTGACCGGCCACGCCGACCAGATCATCCTCAGCAGCTATTCGTTCGGCATCCAGCTGCCGATGAACCCGGATCCCTCGGCGACCGAACGTACGCTCGGCCGCGCGATGTTCAGCGAAGTGCATTGCACCAAGATCACCGACCTGGCCACGCCGTCGCTGTACCGCGCGTGCGCCGCCGGCGACAAGCTGGGCGACGCGACCATCAGCATCGGCCGCACGGAAAACGGCAAGTTCATGGAGCTGATGACCTACGTGCTGACCGACGCGATGATCTCGAACGTCAACACGTCGGGCGCGGGCCAGCCGAGCGATGCATTCGCGATCGGCTACTCGAAGATCACGGCGGTCTACACGCAGCAGAAGACCGACTCGACGCAGAAGGGCAAGACGTCGTTCGGCTGGGATGTCGCCGCCGACGCCGACGCTGCGCCTGCCGCAAGCTGATCCTGTCCCAACGCGGCGCGCCTCGCACCAGCGAAGCGTGCCGCGCAGTCGTGGTTTTCTGGAGTACGCGCGCCATGCCGGCAGCAAGCGGTTCACCGATGCCTCTGTTCGACTGCCTCGCCGGCGACGGCGAGGCGCAGCTCTCGGGCGCCGATGCGCTGCGGGAGTCGGTCGCGCGCGAACTCGGCCGCTTGTTCAATACGCGCTCGCCGTTGACGCTCGACGCCTTCGCCGCCAGCGACGGCACCGTGCTCGACTACGGCCTGCCTGATTTCTCCGATCGCTCGCTGCAATCGGCGTTCGACCGCGAGGCCATCGCCGCCGCGGTGAAGCAAGCCATCGCGCGGTTCGAGCCGCGTCTCGTCAATGTCAGCGTGAAGTTCGACGCGCGCGCCGTGGTCTCGGTGGGCGGCGAGCTGCGCGCCGGCCGCAACGTCCAGCAAGTGGCCTTCGAACTGGCCGCCGACGGCGACGCCTTCGCCGTCCGCGAAGCGGAAGCGGTCTGACATGGCCCCCGACGACATCCTTCAGTACTACAAGCGCGAGCTGTCCTATCTGCGGATCCAGGGCGCGGACTTCGCGCGCCGCTATCCGAAAATCGCGGCGCGGCTTGCGCTGCATGGCACGGAATCGCTGGACCCGCATACCGAACGCCTGATCGAGGCCACGGCGTTTCTCGCCGCGCGCGTGCATCGCGACCTGGATCAGGAGTTTCCGCAAGTGGCGTCGGCGCTGCTCGACAACGTCTGTCCGACGCTCGTGCAGCCGGTGCCGTCGATGACGGTCGCGCACTTCGAACTCGATCCGAGCCAGGGCAAGGTGACGGCCGGTTTCGCCGTGCCGCGCCATACGTCTTTGCAGGCCCATACCGAAAGCGGCGACGTGTGCCGCTTCCGCACCGCGTGGGATACCACGCTGTGGCCGCTCGTCATAAGCCGCGCGCAGTTCGGCGACGACGCTACGCTGCGTCTCACGCTCGAATGCACGGGCGGCGCGGACTTCAGCGAACTGGAACTGACGCAGTTGCGCGTGCATCTGCATGGCGACTGGATGGTGACGATGCCGCTCTACGAGCTGCTCGTGTCCGGCGTCGCCGATGTCTCGGTGCGGCCCGAAGCCGCGCGCGCCGCGACGCTGCTGCCCGCGCGCGCGTTCCGCGAAGTGGGCTACGGCGAACACGACGACGTGCTGCCGCGTCCGCCGAACGCGCAACCGGCCTACGCGCTGATGCAGGAATACTTCGCGTTCCCGCGCAAGTTCCATTTCTTCGACCTGCATCATCTGCAAGGGCGTCTCGGCCGTGGCCGCAGCTGCGAAGTCATCCTGCACCTGACGCGCGCGCCGCGCGGTCTCGGCATGCTGAACGCGGGCAATTTCCAGCTGGGCTGCACGCCGGTCATCAACCTGTTCTCGCAGACGAGCGAGCCGATCGTCGTCGATCAGCGTCATTACGAATACCGCCTCGTCGCCGATCAGCGCCGCGAGTCGATCACCGAGATTCATTCGGTGGTCTCGGTCGTCGCGTCCGATCCTTCGCTGGAACGCGCGGAAACCGTGCCGTGCTTTTCCGCGATCGACCACGTCGAAGCCGATGGCGAGACCGTGTTCTGGTCGGCGCGGCGCGAGCACAGCCTGCGCGAGAACGTGCAGGGCACCGACACCTTCCTGAGCTTCGTCAACGCGGCCAGCGCGCTCGCCGAACCCGGCGCGCCGGTGGTCTACGCGAACGTGCTCTGTACCAACCGGCGCCTCGCGGAACACGTGCCGATCGGCGCGCGCATGTTCGTCGAAAAGGTTTCGCAGAACGCCCGCGTGCGCTGCCTGTACGAGCCCACCGCGCAGCGCAGTCCGGCGCTCGGCAGCGAAACGCTGTGGCGCCTGATCTCGCTGCTCACTTTGAACTATCACTCGCTGGTGAGCGGCGCGACGGGCCGCGCGCAGTTGCAGGAAATGCTGCGCCTGTTCGCCGCCGAAACCACCCGCGAGCAGGAACAGATTCGCGGCATCCGCAGTGTTGAGGCGCGCAGCGTGACGGCGCACGTCGGCAGCGACGCGTGGCGGGGCTATTGCCGTGGCACCGAAGTGGCGGTCGAGTTCGATCCCGACACCTTCGTGGGCGGCTCGCCGCTGCTGATGGGCGCCGTGCTCGCGCGCTTCTTCGCGATGTACACCTCGGTCAATTCATTCGTGCGGCTGGTCGTGCGCCGCGGAGACGAGACATGGAAGCAATGGGAGCCGATGACCGGCTGCCAGCAGCTGCTCTGATCGCCCGTCTCCAGGCGAATCCGCAGCGTTTCGATCTGTTCCAGGCGATCAGTCTCCTGGAACGCGCCGTGCCGTCCGCGCGTCCGCTCGGGCGCGGCAACGGTCTTGGCGAAGGCGTGCGGCTGACGGGGCATGTGTCGCTCGCGTTCGAACCGAGCGATGTGCGGCGCGTGCAGGCGCACACCGCAGCCGATGCCGCCACGCCCGACTACACGCCGCGCGCCGCCTGGACGCTGACCACGCCGGTGCTCACGCTGGCGGGCGCGAACGGTCCGCTGCCGGTGTCGTTCACGGAACTCGTGCTGGAACGCCGCGCGAAGCGCGATCACGCGACCGCCGACCTGCTCGACATCTTCAATCACCGCTTCCTGTCGTTCCTGTACCGCAGCCGCAAGAAGCACGCGCCGGGTCTGAACTGGCGTTCGCCGCATGCATCGGCGCTGGCGGGGGCGCTCGACGCACTGTCGAATCTCGGCTTGCGCGCGGGCGTGCGCGGCCCGGAAGGCGTGCGGCTCTGGATGCGTCACGCGGGCCTGATGAGCGCCGCGCCGCGTTCGATGAGCGGTCTCGTCGCGCTGCTGTCCGACCGGCTCGGCCTGACCGTGCGCGGCACGCAGTTCGAAGGCGGCTGGCGCGAACTGGATCGCGCGGATGCGCTGCGCCTTGCGCGCGCCGGCTCGGGTGCGCCGCGTCTCACGTCCTACACCGTGCTCGGCCAGCGGACGTGGGATCAGGCGAGCGGCATCAGTCTCGTGTTTCCCGATCTGTCGAAGGAACACTTCGACGCGCTCCTGCCCGGCGGACGCCTTCACGCGCTCGCTGCCTGGCTGACGCGCGCGTATCTCCAGCAGGACCTCGAGGTGCATTTCGTTCTGCATCTCGCGCCGCAACGCACTGCCTGCGAGGCCGGCGGCCCGCGTGCGTCCCGCCTCGGCTGGACCTCGTGGCTCGGCGGTTCGCGCGGGTCCGATCACGCGCCGGCTCCGGTGCGCCTCGCCCTGCGCGAGACGCCCGCAGCCGCGCCGACGAACTCCTGAAGCGCATGGACATCGATATCCGCACCTTGTTGGGCCGTCTCAATCCCGAATGCAAGCTCGCCATGGAGCAGGCCGCGCAACTGTGCGTGCGCCAGACCCATTACAACGTTGATGTCGAGCATCTGCTGCTGGTGCTGCTCGAAGCCGACGCCCCCGACCTGAAGGCGATCCTCGGGCACTTCGGCATCAAGCCGGAGACGCTGACGGCGCAGCTGCAAAAAGCCGTCGATGCCTTCAAGCGCGGCAATGGCCGCACGCCCGCGCTGTCGCCGAACTTTTCGCCGCTGTTCCAGGAAGCGTGGCTGCTCAGCTCGATGCTGCTCGGCGAACAGCAGATCCGTTCGGGCACGCTGGCGCTCGCGCTGCTCGAAGTGGACAGCCTGCGCGGCATGCTGCTCGAATCCGCGCCCGCGTTGCTGAACATCCCGCGCGCGAACCTGCGCGAGCGGCTCGCGGCGATTCTTGCGGGATCGGCGGAAGATGCGGGCGGCGCACAAACGCCCGCAGCCGCACCCGATGCCCAAACGGCGAAAGCCATGCCGACCATGGCGCCGAACGCGAACGGCCGGCAGTCGGCGCTGGACCAGTTCACCGTCGACATGACCGGTCTCGCGCGCGAAGGCAAGATCGATCCGATCCGCGGCCGCGACAGCGAGATCCGTCAATTGATCGACGTGCTGCTGCGCCGCCGCCAGAACAACCCGATCCTCACGGGCGAGGCGGGCGTCGGCAAGACGGCGGTGGTCGAAGGCTTCGCGCAGCGCATCGTGCAGGGGGACGTGCCGCCCGCGCTCGTCAACGTCTCGGTGCGTTCGCTCGATCTCGCGCTGTTGCAGGCCGGCGCGGGCGTGAAGGGCGAATTCGAGAACCGGCTCAAGTCCGTGATCGCGGAAGTGAAGGCGTCGCCGGTGCCGGTGATCCTGTTCATCGACGAGGCGCATCAGCTGATCGGCGCGGGCGGCAGCGAAGGGCAGGGCGATGCCGCCAATCTGCTCAAGCCGGCGCTGGCGCGCGGCGAACTGCGCACGATTGCAGCCACCACGTGGGCCGAATACAAGAAGTACGTCGAGCGCGATCCGGCGCTCGCGCGGCGCTTCCAGGTGGTGAAGGTGGAGGAGCCGAGCGAGGCGGTCGCCATCGACATGCTGCGCGGCATGGTACGCAAGCTGGAAGAACATCACGGCGTGGAAATTCTCGACGACGCCGTGCGCGACGCCGTCAAGCTGTCGCATCGCTATATCTCGGGACGGCAGTTGCCGGACAAGGCGATCAGCGTGCTCGACACGGCCTGCGCGCGCGTCGCGATCGGCCAGAACGGCGTGCCGGAGGACATCGAGGCGCTGGGCCGCTCCATCGATACCGCCGAGAACCAGTTGCGCATCTATCGCCACGAAGCGGCGACGGGCACGGACCGCGCGGAAGCCATCGCGGCGCTGTCGAAGACGCTGGAAGAGGAGCGCACGCAGCGCGCGCGCCTGACCGACAAGCTCGCCACCGAAAAGCGCGCTGTCGATGAAATCCTCGCGTGGCGCAAGAAGATCCGCGATTTCGTCGAGCAGGACACGCCCGCCGCGCACGAGGACGGCGACGACGCCGAGTCGCTGACCGCCAATCTGTCGCGTCTGGAGAAGGGTCTCGAAGCGGTGCAGAACGACGAGCCGCTGGTGCCGGTGTGCGTCGATTCGGAGACGGTCGCCAAGGTCATCTCGGGCTGGACCGGCATTCCGGTGGGCCGCATGCTCGCCGACGAACTGCATACCGTGCTGTATCTGCAGGACAAGCTGGCGGAACGCGTCGTGGGGCAGGACGAAGCGCTCGACGCCATCGCGCGCCGCGTGCGCACCTTCCGCGCCGATCTCGACGATCCGGGCAAGCCGGTCGGCGTGTTCATGCTGGTGGGGCCGAGCGGCGTCGGCAAGACGGAGACGGCCTTTGCGCTCGCGGACATGCTGTATGGCGGCGAGCGCAACATGATCACCGTGAACATGTCGGAGTTCCAGGAGGCGCACAGCGTGTCCGGGCTCAAGGGTGCGCCGCCGGGCTATGTCGGCTACGGGCGCGGCGGCGTGCTGACGGAAGCGGTGCGGCGCCGTCCGTACAGCGTCGTGCTGCTCGACGAAATGGAGAAGGCGCACCCGGACGTGCTGGAACTCTTCTTCCAGGTGTTCGACAAGGGCGTGATGGAAGACGGCGAAGGCGTGCCGATCGACTTCAAGAACACGCTGATCCTGCTCACCTCGAACGCGGCGCAGGACGTCATCACCGACGCCTGCCGGGGCGGCCGCCGTCCGCCGCCGGAAGAGATCATCGAGAAGCTGCGCCCGGCGCTGCTGCGCCAGTTCAGCCCGGCGTTCCTCGGCCGGCTCGTGCTGGTGCCTTACTACCATCTGGGCGACGCGCAGATCAACGCGATCGTGACGCTCAAGCTGGAGCGCATCGCGAAGCGCTTCGAGCGCAATCATCATGCGCCGCTGACGTGGGACGAGAGCGTCGCCACGCTGATCGCGCAACGCTGCAAGGAAGTGGACAGCGGCGCGCGCAATGTCGATCACATCCTGACGCAGGCCGTCTTGCCGGAACTCGCGCAACAGGTGCTGGAACGGATCTCGATCTCCGAGCCGTTCGGCGGCGTGCATCTGACGCTGTCGGCGGCGGACGAGATCGTGTTCCGCTTCGCCCCGGCGGAGGCGTAAGCGCATGTCCACGCCGACCCAGACCAACAGCTTCGCCACCGTCTCCACGCCGTTCGGAGCCGATGTGCTGCTGCTCGACGGTTTCGGCGGACACGAGGCGCTGTCGGAGCTGTTTCGCTTCGACCTGCGGATGCGTTCGACGGAGATGTCGCTGGATGCGGCGCAGATCGTCGGCAAGAGCGTCACCGTGACGCTCAAGGACGGCAGCGGCACGCCGCGCTGCTTCAATGGCATCGTGACGCGCTTCGCGCATGCGGGCGCGGATGGCAATCACGCGTTCTATTCCGCCGAACTCGCGCCGCGCCTGTGGCTGCTCGCGCTCGGCCAGGACCGCGTGATCTGGCAGAACAAGACGCCGCTCGACATCATCAAGCAGCTGCTCAACACGTATGCGGTGACCTTCGCGGACCGCACCAAGAGCGCGGGCAGCACGGCGCGCGAATATTGCGTGCAGTACGACGAGAGCCCGTTCGCGTTCATGTCGCGGCTGATGGAAGAGGAAGGCATCTTCTTCTTCTTCGAGTTCGCGGCGGACCAGCACACGCTGGTGCTCGCCGACGACACCTCCGCGCACCTCGACGGCCCCGTGAGCACGCTTTACTACATGCCCGAGAGCCAGGTGTCGCAGGCGCAGCATCTGGGCCGCTTCTCGATGTCGCAGGGCGTGACGGCGGGCGAGCACATCACGGGCGACTACGACTACACGGCGCCGGACGTCGCGCTGCTGACGACGGACAAAGGCAGCTCGACCATCCAGACCGCGCCGCGCTACCTATTTCCGGGCAAGTACACGGACACGACGCGCGGCGGCGCGCTGATCGGCACGCACCTGAAGGCGCATACGCTCGAAGCGCAGACCGGCCATGGCGAGGGCGGCTGCTACAGCCTCGCGGCAGGCGCGAAGTTCACGCTGAGCGGCCATCCGAGCGCCGCGCTCAACACCAGCTATGTGGTGCGCGCGGTGCGGCACACGGCGTCGAACGCGTCGTATCGCAATACCTTCGACGTGTTCCCGGCCACCGTGCCGTTCCGCGCGCCGCACGCGAGCCGGCGTCCGCTGGTGGCCGGTACGCATACGGCGAAGGTCGTCGGGCCGTCGGACGAGGAAATCTGGACCGACTCGCAAGGTCGCGTGAAGCTCAAGTTCCACTGGGACCGCTCCGCAGGCTCGAACGAAGACAGCTCGTGCTGGGTGCGCGTGGCGCAGTCGATGGCCGGCGCGGGCTGGGGACACCTGTTCCTGCCGCGCATCGGCCAGGAAGTGGTGGTGAGTTACGTCGACGGCGATCCGGACCGGCCCATCGTCACCGGCTGCGTCTACAACGGCCAGAACGCGCCGCCCGTCACGCTGCCGGCCAACCAGACGCAGAGCGTGATCCGCTCGCGCTCGTCGAAGAACGGCGCGGCGGGCAACGAGATCCGCATGGAAGACAAGCTCGATGCCGAAGAGCTGTTCTTCCACGCGCAGAAGGACATGAAGGTCGATATCGAGAACGCGCTGACCACGACGGTCAAGGCGGGCGCGGAAACCCACACGGTGTCGAAGGGCGACCGCACGGTGGCGGTGAGCGAAGGCAACGAAACGCACTCGGTGAAGGGCAAGCGCACGCTCTCCGTGACCGGCGACGAAGCGCATACCAACGACGCGAAGTTCACCCACACCGTGAGCGGCGACCACGCCCACACGGTGAATGGCAATTACACGCTCAAGGTCGGCGGCAATCTGACGATAGAGGTGACAGGCTCCGTCAGTATCAAGGCCGGAACCTCGTTCGCGACCGAAGCGGGCACGACGCACGCCAGCAAGGCGGCGACGACGCTCAGCACCGAGGGCGCGATGATTTCGCACAAGGCTTCGGCGACGCAGACCGTCGAGGCATCGGCGCAGCTGGCCCTGAAGGGCGGCGTCGTGCAGTTGAACTGAGGCGTGTGATGAAGGAAGCCGCTGCGGTGGACACCACCCTGGTCGAAACGCGCGATGCGCTCGGCAATCGGGTCGGCCACATGCACTTCGCGAACGGCGTGCCGCATGGCGAGGCCATGCAGTGCACGCCGGAAGGCACGACGCTGCTGCGCGCGATGTACGCGCACGGCGTGCTGGACGGCCCGACGCAGACCTTCGACGCGGAAGGCGCGCCGGTGCAGGCGTCGCACTATCGCGGCGGCAGGCTGGACGGCGTGATGTCGCTGTATCAGGACGGGCGGCTCGCGGCACGTCAGCACTATGTGCTCGGTGTGCTGCACGGCGAGAGCGTGACGTATGCGCCGTCGGGTCTGGTGACGTCGCGGATGAAGATGGAAGCGGGCAAGCCCGACGGCGAAGCGGTGTTCATGCACGACGGCGTGGTCACGCGCCGCGTGCGCTACGCGCGGGGCCAGTTCGAAGGCGAGACGCGCGAGTACGACATGCACGGCGGGCTCGCGGCGAGCCTGCCGTATCGCGCGGGACTGCTGCACGGCACGGCGCGCCGCTACGCGCCGGACGGCGCGGTGACGCACGAGCGCAGCTACAAGCTCGGCAAGCCGCAAGGCGAATGGCGCGCGGTCGAGGCCGGGGCGCAGCCCGGCGACGGCGCGCGCGGTCCGCGTCTGGTGAACAAGCTGGAAAAGTGGGTGCGCGGCTGATCGGCCCGCACGAGAACGAGGAACAGGGACATGGGAATCCAGGTGACAGCGGGGGCGACGTTGCAATGCAGCTTTGGCGCGGCGCCGGGCACGCTGCAGGTGCTGCCCGTGAACCGCGTGCTGTGCGGCACGCCGGCGGCGACCATCATGGACAACGTGCCGATGGTCAACGTGCTGCCGTTCGGCACCTGCACCTCGATGGCGAATCCGGTCGTGGCCGCCGCGACGGCCGCCGCGCTCGGCGCGCTGACGCCGATGCCGTGCGTGCCCGCCACCACCGCGCCGTGGGCGCCGGGTTCGCCGACGGTGCTGATCGGCTCGCTGCCCGCGTTGCAGAACTCTTCGAAATTGATGTGCATGTGGGCCGGCGTGATCCAGGTGGTCGCGCCCGCCCAGGTCACGACGATGACCGCCTGAGGACCGACGATGCAATACGTTTTTTCGATGACCTCGCGCATGGTGACAATCGCCGCGGCGAGCGCGTTGCTGCTGTGTGTGCTGCTGTTCCTGCTGGGCGTCGAGATCGGCGCGCGCATGGGGCATCCGGCGGCGGTGTCGGCAAGCCCAACGCCCGCCATCGCCGCGTCCGCGCCCACCGACCTGTTGCCGCCGCAGGATCCGTCCGCGGCGTCGAGCGCTTCTGCTTCTTCCAATTGAGACCGTCTTTCATGCCGTTGACCTTCATCCGCCTGCTTTCGACACACCTTCGCCGCATCGGCGCGCTGGCCGCCGCCGTGCCGATGCTGTTTGCCATGGCAAGCGTGTTCGCTGCAACGCCTCCGCTCGCCGCTCCCGTAACGACAGCCGCACCCGCCGCACCGCAGGCACTCACCTCGACCGGCCTCGTGCAGATGCCGGACGGACGCCTGCTCGCGCCGGAATTCGCACGCATCATCGGGCGCGGTGAACTGGTGGTCGCGGTGCTGAGCGTCGATCAGCCGCCGTTCTTCGAAGAGAAAAACGGCACGCTCACGGGCCTCGACATCGATCTGGCCAAGGACATCGCGCAAAAGCTGCGCGTGAAGGTCCGCTTCAACCGCGACGCGAAGACCTTCGACGAAGTCGTCGATCTGCTGGCGCGCGGCCAGGCCGACATCGCCGTGAGCAAGCTCTCCCGCACGCTGACGCGCGCGACGGTGATCTCCTTCAGCACGCCCTATCTGCGCCTCGAACGCGCGCTGCTGTTGAACCGCGTGAAGTTCGCGCAACTGGCGCACGGCCGCTCGGTGCCGGAAGTGATCCGCAACTACGACAGCACCATCGGCGTGGTCGCGAATTCGTCGTATGCGGGCTATGTGGTCAACAACTTCCCGCATGCGCAGGTGCGCAGCTTCGCGACCTGGGAAGACGTGCTGAAGGCGCTCAATGCCGGCGAAATCACTGCCGCATACCGCGACGAGTTCGAAGTCAAGCGCGTGCTCAAGGTCGATCCGACCGCTTCGCTGCGCCTGCGCGTCGTGACCTTGCAGGACCTCGAAGATACGCTCGCCATCGGCGTGAATGTGAACGCCCCGGCGCTGCTGTCCTTCATCAACCAGTTCCTCTCGGAACGCAGCGTGAAGCTGAACGTGAGTTCGGTACTTCAGGCGACGGACCACTGAGCGTTGGCGGTACGCGACGAGACCATAAGACTTCCCTAAGAGAAAGCCATGAATTCCAGCAGGATCTACGCATTCGTACTCAACCCGTGGGTGGTGATCGGCAGCCTGGCGCTCGGCGGCACGTTCGGTCTGCTGATGCCCGCCGAAGCACAGAAGCTCGGCCTGCTCGGCGACATCTATGTCGATCTGCTCAAGATGACCACGCTGCCCTTCATGATCTCGGCGGTGATCTTCAGCCTGCAGCGCCTGTTCCGCGACGGCGGCACCTCGCGCCTGCTGGTGCGCGTGCTGACGGTGTTCCTCGGCGCGTCGGCGACGGTCGCCGCGGTGGGCGCCATCGTGCTGCTGGTCATGCATCCGGGCGCGAACATTTCGACGGCGACGATGCAGACCTTCGGCTTGATGGTGGGCAGCGACAGCTCGTCGAGCGACACGGTCATGAACCTCTACGGCGCCGACCTGCCGCAGAAGACGCTGAGCCTGGCCGACGTGCTGTCGAGCCTCGTGCCGACCAACATCTTCGCGGCGCTCGCCAGCGGCGACGCACTCAAGGCGCTGGTGTTCGCGCTGCTGTTCGGCCTCGCGGTGGGCCGCGTGCCGGAGCGCATTTCGGTGGGCCTGAGCCAGTCGCTCGAAACCGTCTATCACGCGTGCCAGAAGCTGATGCACTGGCTCAGCTATCCGCTGCCGCTGATCCTGTTCTGCATGAGCGCGACGCAACTCGGCAAGTCGGGCGTCGGCCCGCTGCACGCGATGCTGCAATTCGTGATCGCGTTCGTCATCGCGACGGCGCTGCTGATCGTGCTGGCCGCCGCGATCATCTGGAAGCGCTCGAATCACAGCCTCGGCAAGACCCTCGACGCACTGCGCGCCCCGTTCGCGCTGGCGCTCGCCACGCGCAACAGCGCCGCCTGCATGCCGAGCATGATCGAGAGCCTCGTCGATGACCTGGGCTTCGCGCGCTCGCGTGTCGAGCTGCTCGTGCCGCTGACCATTTCGCTGCTGCGCGTCGGCCCGATGGTGTACTACGTGTGCGCGACGCTGTTCATCGCGCAGTTGTACGGGCATTCGCTCGGCGTGGTCGAGATCGTGACGGTGCTGCTCGCGTCGGTGCTGGCGGGCTTCGCGTCGGCGGGCATGACGGGTCTCGTCACGGTGTCGCTGGTCGGCATGACCTGCTCGTACCTGCAACTGCCGTTCGAAGCCGCGTTCATCCTGTTCCTCGCCGTCGATCCGATCTGCGACATGCTGCGCACGCTGGTGCTGGTGATCGGCAACGCGGCGGCGGTTTCGGTGATCTGCCCGCGTCCGCTGAAGATCTAGGAATCCAGGAGCCCACCGTCATGGCACTGATCGGCATTCTCGGCGGCATGGGACCGCTCGCCACGGTCGACTTCATGGACAAGGTCGTGCGGCTCACGCAGGCAAGCCGCGACCAGGACCATCTGCCGATGATCGTCGCGAACCTGCCGCATATCGACGACCGGTCGAGCGCGATCATCGACAACGGCGCCGATCCGCTGCCGGCGCTGCTGGACGGCATCGACCTGCTGAACCGCAACGGCGTGGGCCTGATCGCGATTCCGTGCAACTCGGCGCATCACTGGTACGAGCCGATGCGCGCGCGCAGCGCCGCGCCGGTGCTGCACATCGCGCAGACCTGCGTGGCGGCGGTGCCGCGCACGGCGCGCCGCGTGGCGCTGCTGGCGACCGGCGGCGCGCTCGTGTCGGGCTTCTACCAGCAGGCGCTGACCGAGCTCGACATCGAACCCGTCGTGCCGGACGCGGCCATGCAGCCGCTGGTGCGCGACTGCATCCGCGAAGTGAAGGCCGGCGATCTCGATGCCGCCGCCGCGCATCTCGAAGCCGCGCTGACGCTGCTCGCGGAACAGGGCATCGGCACGGCGCTGATGGCCTGCACCGAGATTCCACTGGCGGCCCGGCGCATCGGGAAGCCGCCGGTCACGCTGATCGACAGCACGCTGGAACTCGCGCGCGCCACCGTCCGTTACGCGTGCGAACGCGGCTGGAACCGCCCGCAATGAAGGCACTGCATACGCTCTCGCAAAGCACGCTCGGGCTCATCGTGTGTATCGCGGTGGGCGCGCTGTGCGGCGTCTTTGCGGAGCCGGCCGGCGCGGCGGCGTATTTCGTCGGCCAGATGTATCTCGCGGTGGTGAACATGGCGGCGATTCCGCTGCTCGTCGTCGCGACCTTCTTCGGGCTGCGCCAGGTAATCGCGCTGCCGCGTCCGCGTACCCGCATCGGCATGATGCTGCTGGTCGCGTTCGGTCTCGTGGTGCTGGGCAGCGTGGCGGGCACGCTGATCGGCGTGATGGCCGGCCCGGGTCAGGACCTGTCCGCCACAGCGCGCGCGCAACTCGGCCGCCTCGTGCTGCAAAGCGCCAGCAGCGCCGAGGACGTGCAGGTCGCGCTGTTCGACCACGGCGCGGCGGCCGCAGCGGGTGCGAGCTTCGTCGGCGTCGGCGACATCTTTCCGGACAACTTCTATCGCGTGCTCGCGCAGGGTCATTCGCTCGGCATCTTCACCGCGACCATCCTGTTCGGCCTCGCGTTCGCGGCGCTGTCGCGCGAACAGACCGGCACGCTGAGCAGCGTGTTTGAAGGCGTGTATCGCGCGCTCGAAACCATCATTGCGCGCGCCAATCTGCTGCTGCCGGTGCTCGCGTTCGGCGTCGCCGCGCATCTGGTGGCGAACACCGAAGCCGCGACGCTCCACGCGATGAGCAGCTTCCTCGTGTGCTTCGGTCTGGCCTCGTGCGCGCTCGGCGGACTGGCGCTCGTGACCATCGCGGTGCGCGCCGGCCAGCCCTTCATGCAGGTGCTGAGCCAGCTGAAGGCGCCGCTGCTGGTCGGCCTCACGTCGGGCAGCGCGACCGCGCCGATTCCGCACACCATCGAAGCGCTCAGCCAGCGGCTGGGTTTCTCGCGCGGCGTCGTGGAACTGGTCGTGCCGTTCGGCTCCGTGTTCGTGCGCGCCGGCGCCGCGCTGTATTACGCGCTCGCCGCCGTGTTCGTCGCGAACCTCTACAACCGGCCGCTCGGCGCGGGCGAGATCCTGATCGTCTGCGCGGCGTCGGTGATCGCCGCGCTGGTGTCGGCGGGACAGGGCGGCGTGGCGTCGGTGGGCTACATGGGCATCGTCCTGTCGATGCTGCACCTGCCGGTGGAAGCGGCCGGCGTGCTGTTCGTGACGCTCGACCTCATCTGCGAAGGGCCGCGCAATGCGCTGAGCCTGCTGTCGGCGTGCATGGTGATCGCGCTGGTGTCGGCGGGCCTGCCTTCGGAGCGCCATGCGGCGGTCGAGGCGACGGGCGGCGTGGCGCGCCTCGATACGACACTGCGCTTCACGTTCACGCGCGGCCAGCTCGCGCTCGCGACCGGCTGCCTGATGACGGTGGCCTCGCTGATCGTGCTGCTGGGAATTGGAGTGGGAGCAAGATGAAGAAGGTGAATCTGATCGTGATGCTGCTGCTGGCGGCCGCGCTTTCGGGCTGCGGCGCGCTGGGCTTGTCGGGCGAAAAGGCGAAGTGGTCGGAAGTCACGCTCGACGCGAGCGACGACATCAACAACAACAGCCCGGTCGCGGTGGACATCGTGCTCGTCAGCGACGAGGCGATGCTCGCGCGCATCGCGGAACTGCCCGCGTCGAAGTGGTTCGCGGGCCGCGAGGATCTCGCGCGCACCTTCCCGAAGGCGCTGCGCTACAAAAGCTGGGAGATCGTGCCGGGCTTTCGCATCGAGGTGAACGGCGAGACGTTTGCGGGGCCGCGCGTCGCGGGCGCATTCGTGTTCGCGAACTATCGGGATCCGGGCGCGCATCGCGTGCGGATCGAGCGCTTCAGCGGCCGCATGGTCGTGCAGCTGAATGCCAACAACCTTATCGTGACGGATTCGAAATGATGCATGACCGCACGCCGGCGGTGACCGAGCGTATCGAGTGGTACGAGGGCATGCTGCTCTCGCCGCAGCATTTCCAGCAGATGGCTGCGCGCGTCGATACGCTCGTCGCGTGGCAGACGCTCGCCGCCGCGCCGTTCAGCTGGGGCGTGCGCAAACTGAGATTCGATCAGGGCCTGCTGCCCGCGGGCCTGCTGCGCGTGCTCGAACTCGACGCGATCCTGCCCGACGGCACCGCCGTCACCTACGACGCGCAGCACAGCGACGGCGCGCGCCTCGAACTTTCGCTGGAGCCGTTCGCGGAGCAGCTGTCGAACGGGCCGCTGGACTTCTATCTGACGCTGCCGGGTGCAGGCGCGATGCGCCGCGCCGCGCAGGTGCGCCGCTTCCGTTCGACGTCCGGCGAGCCGGTGGACGACCAGGTCTCCGATGCCCCGCCCGCCGATATCCCGCGCCTCGTGCCGAACCTCGCGCTCTCGGCAGGTGAAGTGCCTTCCGCGATGCACGTGTGGCTGCGCCTCGGCTCGCTCTACAAGGACAATGAAGTCGTGCATCTCGGTGAGCATCAGCCGCCGCTGCTCGAAATCGCCCGCGACAATCCGCTGTGGACGAGCGTTGCATCGCTGCTGGGCCAATTGCGCGGCAAGGCCGCCTTCGTCGCGCGTCAGACGGCGAATCCTTCGTCGAAGGTCGATGACCGTCTGACACAGCTCGAACTGAAGGACCGCCTGCGCAGCCTGATGAGCGCGCTGCCGCTCGCGGAAGCCGTGTTGCGCACGCCGCATCTGCATCCGCTCGGGCTGTATCACGCGCTCGCGGCGCTCAACGGCTCGCTCGCGACGCTCAAGCCCGGCGGCCTGCCGCCCGCGCCGCCCGACTACGATCACGCCGATCCTCTGGGCGTCTTCACGCCGCTGCTGCGCTCGCTGCGCGAATCGATGTCCGAAGTGAACGAGGAATATCGCGAGCACAAGTTCGAGTTCCGTCATGGCGCGTTCGAACTGGCGCTCGATCCGGACTGGATCGGCGAGCGGCTCGTCGTGGGCCTGCGCGGCCAGTCGGATCGCGACCTGCTCGCGTGGATGGACGGCGCGGTGATCGGCTCGCAGTCGGTGTATGCGTCGCTGCGCAGCCGGCGTGTGCTCGGCGCGGCTCGACGCGGGATCGACTATGCCGAGGATCTCGGCTTGCGCTCGGGCTCGGGCTATCTGCTGTTCGAGCTGATGGCGGAGCCGGCGCTGGTGCTCGCCAGCGAACTGCTCGTGATCGGCAACCCGAATGAAGGCGCGAGCGCGCAGCGCCCGCAGGAAATGCTGCTGTTCGTGAAGGGCTGACGCGCAGCGCATCCACATAGATGAAAGCAGAGACGAAAGCAGGTTAAGCATGGCACGCAACCGACCCGAACCCGAAGAAGACGACGTCGTCACGGAGCAGTTCCGTACCTTTCTCGATGAACTCGTGAAGGCTCAGGCGCGCCTCTCCGAACTGCCCGACGCCGATCCGGACCTCGCCGCGCAAGGCATGAGCCGGCACCTGATCAATCTGCTCGAAATCCAGACGCTGCAATCGCGCCGCGACACGACGCGCTTCGAGATGGAGACGGTGTCGGACGCGCGCTATCTGAAGGCCGTCCTCGCCGACGAACTGCTGCTCAACACCCCGTGGGCCGGGCAGGAGCGCTGGACCGCGTATCTGCTCGAATCGACGCTGTTCCGCACCAATGTTGCGGGCGACCTGGTGTTTCGCCGTATCGAGCAATTGCTGTCGGATCGTGAGCCGTCGCGCCGCAATATCGCGCGGCTGTATCTGTTCACGCTGGCGATGGGCTTCCAGGGCCGTTTTCGCGGCACCGATGCCGCCGCGCGCCTGCGCAGCTATCGCGAGGAACTGTATGAGTTCGTGTATCAGCGCCGCGCGGATCTCGGCGGGCGCGACCGCGTGCTGTCCGAGGCCGCGTATGCGAACACGCTGTCGCACGTCGCGCCGCGCAAGCTGCCGACCGTGAGCCGCTGGGCCGTGATTGTCATGCTGGCGGCGGTGTCGCTGCTCGCGGTGTCGGAGTTGTTGTGGCTGTGGCAGTCGTGGCCCGTGCGCGAAGCGCTGCATGCCGATCCGGTCGCGGGAGTGAGCCAATGAAGCGCCTGATTTCCCCGATGAACACGGCGCGCCGCGCGCAGCAAGGAGCGCGGCCATGCTGACGAGCAATCTCTTTCTGCTGTCGATCGGCGTGCTCACGCTGGTCGTGCTGGCCGTGCTCGGCGCGGTGGTCTACTTCGCGCTGCATGGTTCGCATGCGAAGCCGCAGGCCGAGCGCAAGATCGTGCGGCTGCGCTCGGATTCGCTGCGCAGCGCGTTCCGGCAGGCGGTCGAACTGATCGAGGGCAATATCGCCACGCGCGCGGAACGCTACAACATTCCGTGGGTGATGATCCTCAACGAAGGCGACGATCCGCGTCCGCTGCCGATCGCGCAGGCGGGCGTGGCGAGCGTGCTCGGCGCGGATGCGTCGAGTCTCGCGGCTACCGACGGCATCTCGTGGCACTTCTTCGATCGCGGCATCGTCGTGGATATCAAGGCGGCCTATCTCGGCTCGCCGGATGACGACGAAGGCAAGCCGTGGGACGAGTTCCTGAGCCTGTGCCGGAATTATCGGCCGCAGCGTCCGTTCGATTCGGTGGTCATCACGGTGCCCGCAGCAACCCTGCTCGCCGACGACACCGATGCGCGCCTCGAACTCGTGCGCCACGCGAAGCTTGCGCATCGCCGTTTGTGGCTCGCGCAGAACCGCTTCGCGATGCGTTTCGCGGTGTATGTCGTGGTGACCGGTTGCGATGCGCTGCCGGGTTTCGCGACCTTCGCGCGCGCGTTGCCGGAGCCGCTGCGCGCCAGCATGCTCGGCTGGTCGTCGCCTTACGATCTCTCGACCACGTATCAGCCCGGCTGGGTCGATACCGCGATGAACAGCGTGATGCGTTCGGTGTCGGATGCGAGCGCGGAACTGTTCGCGCTCGATCCCGCGCATCTGGATGCACGCCAGTTCCTGCAACTGCCTTCGCGCATCGACGCCATGCGTGCGCAGCTTCAGTCCTACGTGGATGAACTGCTGCGCGCGAGCGCGTACCATGAGCCGTTCTTCTTCCGCGGCATCTACCTGACCGGCGATGCGAGCGAGTTCGCGCAGTGGAGCGTGGCTCAGGACGCCATGACCGCCGCACCGGAAGCATTGCCGGGAGACGAAGCGCCCGAAGCAGAACACGAACTCGGCGATGGCCGCCGCGAACCGAACGCGCACATCAACGACCTGATGTTGCAGCCCGCGTTCCTGCGCGATCTGTTCGAAAAGAAGATCTTCTCCGAGTACGGCCTCACGCGTCCTTCGCGGTCGCAGCATCTGACGCGGCCGGTGCTCAATCGCGCGCTGCGCTGGGGCGGCGTGGCGCTGCTGGGCGGCTGGGGCATCGGACTGGTAGTGGCGACGGCGCAGCTGAGTCATCGCAACGGCGAACTCGTCGCGGCGCTCGGTTCGCTGCATCGCGATGCGGCCGAGCGTGCCGCCGCCGCGCAGCAAGGCCAGGACATGCCCGCCGACTGGTACCGGCGCAAGGCGCTCGGCCTGATCGCGCTGAATCAGAACATCAAGACCGGCACGGGGTGGACCGTGTTCATGCCGGGCTCGTGGGCCTTCATCGACGATCTCAACGCGCGCGTGAAAGAGCGCTTCGAGCGTGAGTTCGGCGAGATTGCGGTGGCCGCGCTCGAACGCCAGATGGTCGCGCGCGTCAGCACGCTGACCGGCGTGGGACGCGACCCGAGCACGGGGCAACTGATCATCGGCGACGACTGCGCCGCGCCCGCCGGCGCGCGCAGCGATGCGCTCGCGCCCGCGAGCCTCGCCATCGACGATCTGCCCCAGATGCGCGCGCTTCAGCTGTACGTGAACAACGTCGATCAGTTCGACGCCGCGCTGCAGGCGCTGCAACGCTTGCAGCAGCCCTCGTCGGGCAACGCCGACGCGCTGCGGCTCGTCGTGCGCTATGCGCTCGGCGCGGAGTTGCAGGGCAGCGTCGCGGACAGCGTGCCGTACTTCCATCGCGCCCGTGCGGGCCGCGACGGCGTGGCGAGCACGGATGCGGGCGTCGACGTGAATGCGGTGCGCCAGGCGTTCCGCTGCACCCTCGACAAGGGCGCGCAGCAACTCGACAACGGCCTGTTCGCGAACAATCCGCTGCTCACGGCGGAACGCGGCATCAGCGAGCATCTGAATGGACTCGGCATGGCCGATGGCAACGCCGGCGACATCACGCGTATCGCGGCGGGCTATCGCGCGGTGGTGGCGGGCGTCGATACGCAGCGCGAACTGCTGGCCTCGGGCAAGGGCGGCTGGCTGCATCAGGCGCAGTTCATGCCGGGCGCGGTGTATGACCGCACGCTCTCGCGTATCGCGCAGAACCGCCTGCTCGGCGCCGATCTCGCGAACCAGATGCGCCAGCGCGACGACACCGGCTTCCAGGCCTTCCGCAGCGAACTGGCGCTGCGTTTCGGCGGCGCGGACAGCGGCGTGGTCTGGTCGGACAAGGACGCGCGCTACACGGTGTCGCCGGGCCGCGCTGCGCTGCGCGATGCGTTGTCGAACCTGCTGAACCAGCCGTTCATGATCGCGCCGCGCGACCGCGAACTGCCGACGCTCGTCGATGGCACCGCGATCGTCTGGGACCGCACGCAGCTCGATCAGGCGCTCGCGCTCGGCGACATGCGCAAGCGCTTCCTGACCGATGGCCTCGTGAACCTGCCGGCGACGGCGCGTCCCGCTGTCGAGACGGCGCTCGACCAGCAGTTTGCGCGCTTGCTGATTGCGCAGACGGCGTCGGCGGCGAACATCGGTCCCGCAGCGCCGCTGAGCGATGCCGACACCGCCGCCTTCGACGCGGCGCGCGCGCGGATCGCGCGCATCGGCGCGTTGCTGACGGAGCTCGGCGCGAGCGCGCAGATCGACGAACTGAATTCGCTCGTGTCCGACGATGCGATGCAGCACCTTCAGCGGGTCGACGAGGGGCTCTCGCAATCCGAGCTGTACGCGACGCGTCAGGACCTGCCGGACACCGCGCACAGCACGCGTGCGCCGATTCTAGCGGCCTTCGGCGTCAACGATGCGGCCGGTCTCGCGCCGTATCTGGATCAGCAGGCGCAGCGCGCATTGGCGCTCGGCAAGCAGGCCGCGACCTATCTCGCCGCGCTCGATAGCGCCGATGCCGCTTCGCCGCTCGCGCAGCGCTGGCAGGCCATCGAACGCGATCTCGAACGCTATCGGCTCAAGAACCCGAACAGCAGCCTCCTGCGTCTGGAGCAATTTGCTTTGTCGGTGGCGGCGGATCCGAATGGCGCGGGCTGCATGTCGAAGTTCTCGGGCCGCGTGTCGAGCGGCGGCGGCGACGATTACTTCGCGACCCTGCATGCGCGTCTCTATGACCGTCTGCTGGCGCGCTGCCGCTCGGGCTACGTGTTCGACCTGCGGCAGGAATGGGGCAATTTCGCGAGCGCGTTCAACGAGAGCGTCGCGGGCCGCCTGCCGTTCGAGAGCGCCAGCATGCAGCCGGTGGCGGCGCGCGCGAACGCGGCCACGCCGACCGTCGCGGACTTCGGCGAACTGGGGCAGGTGCTGAAGCGTTATGACGCCGTGTCGGAGACCTTCCATGCCTCGGGCTCCACGGCGTCGCTGACCAACAACAAGGTGCGCCAGTTCATCGACAACTTCGATCAGGTGAAGACGCTGCTCGCGCCGCTCTATCCGTCCGACGACGGCGCACCCAACGGCTATGACCTGAACGTCGAGTTCCGCGTGAACCGCAACGCCGAAGTGGCCGGCAACCAGATGATCGACTGGACGCTCACGACCGGCTCGCAAAGCCTGTCGATGAACGACACGCCGCGCACGCTGCACTGGGACTTCGGCACGCCGGTCGTGCTCACGGTGCACTTCGCGAAGGACTCGCCGCTGGCCGCCGCCGCCGATCCGCAGCAACGCGGCTACAGCACCGATGGCCGCACGCTGACCTGGCAGTTCAACGATCCGTGGGCGCTGATCTCGTTCGTGAACCGTGAGCGCGTGGCGGATGCGGGGCCGCGCGGCGACCGCATGTCGCAACTGCTGCGCCTCGAATTCCCGTTGAGCACGGCCAACCCGGCCGATCTTTCGCTGTTGCCGAAGCAGGCGCGCGGGCGCCTCTTCATGCGCGTCACGCTGATGCCCGCGGGCAAGAAGACGCCGCTGCCGTGGCCCGGCAGCTTCCCGGTTCGGGCACCCGAATGGAGCGCACTATGAAACAGGCCTATCCGATGGAAACCGTAGCGACGGTCGTGATCGACTTCGACGCGCTGCTCGAACCGGTCAGCAACGACGACGACAACCACGGCGCGGGCGTGTCGCTGCGCTATGACCCGGTGTATCAGCAGATCCGCGATGCGCGCCGTCACGACGACGCCACGCTGCCGATGGGCGAATGGGAACGGCCGCTCGTCAAGGCGGACTGGAAGCGCGTCGCGGCGCTGTGCTCCGAGGCGCTCGCCACCCGCAGCAAGGACTTCCAGCTGGCGGCGTGGCTGTGCGAGGCGTGGACGCGGATGCATCGCGTCGAGGGGTTGATCGCGGGCACGCGGCTGATGATTGCGCTTGCCGACCGCTACTGGCCGCACGCATGGCCCGAACTCGAACCCGGCGACGCCGACGCGCGCACTGCGCCGTTCGCGTGGCTCAACGAAGCCTTGCCGCTCGTGCTCACCGTGCATCTGCCGCTGCTGATGATCGAGGATCGCGAGCCGGAGTACGTGAACCTCGACGAATGGCAGCACGTCATCACGTCGCAGGCGGGCGAGGGCGCCACGCTCACGCGCGATCTGCTCGACAAGCACGTGCGCCGCGCCGGCAACCTCGCGGCGCTGGTGTCGCTGCATCAGCAGGTAGAGACCGCGCAGGCCGTGTGGCGTACCTTCAGCGCGCGGCTCGACGAGCGGCTGGGACACGACGCGCCGCATCTGGGGCGCGTCGCGGACACGCTCGGACGCGTGCTGCAAGCGGTGACGAGCCTGCTCGGCGACAACGCGCGGCCGGCGCCGGCCGAGCCGATCCATGTCGGCGCTGCACTCGCCCACACTCAATTTGCCTCGCAGGAGCACGCCATGGACACCGTGTTGCACGAACTCCCGACGACGCCCGTTGCTCCCGCGATGCCGCTGAGCGTGGAGTGCGCCGTCCCGCTCTCGCGCGTGGAAAGCCGCGCGCATGCGTATCAGTTGCTCGAACTCGTGGCGGACTATCTCGCCGAGCAGGAACCGCACAGCCCGACGCCCTTCCTGTTGTGGCGCGCGGTGGCCTGGGGCAAGATGCCGCTGCCCGAACTGATGCGCGAAGTCGTGCGCAGCGAAGGCGACATGGCCCGTTATCTGTCGATGCTCGGCATCGAATGACGCTGGTTCGCTCCATGGGTTCGCTCCATGGGTTCGCTCCATCAACAAGACAACAATCATTGACCAACGGGTCCTGTCATGAACATGCCTGCCAGCTTTCCGAGGATTTCGTCGCTCACGCCCACGCTGGGCGCCTTGCCGAGCCCCGACGAATGGATCAAGAAGACTTCGCTGACGTTCTCGAAACGCAGTTCGTCTACGCTCGCCATGGACGAGTGCTACAAGGCGTTCTACGCGCAGGTCAACAAGTCGCCGGATCAGGAACGCTACGCGGCGCACCTGCTCTACAACCAGATGAAGGTCTATCTGCGCGAGAAGCATGGAATGTGGAGCAAGTGCGAGCGCAACAAGGCCAGCAAGGGCTTCATGGCGGATCTCTTCAAGGCGCTGGAGAAGAGCGTGGCGGTGGCGCCGTCGGTCGGGCATGCGGCGGCGCTGGCCAAGATCGATAGCGAAGAGATTCCGCATGCGCGCTTCGGCGTGCTGTACCTGCTCTCCAACATCTCGGTCGAACTGAGCGCGGCGAACTACGCAAGCATGGCGTTCGAAGGCCTGAGCGTGGCGGGCACGGCGGTTTCGCTCGGCACGACCTTCGACATCTCAAAGAACGATCCGACCAAGCTGTCTGGCGACAGCGGCAACGCCATTTTCAGCGCGACCGGCAACAAGATGACCTCGAAGTCGGTCGGGATGGGCAAGCTGCCGAGCCAGAATGCATCGACGTTCATCAGCGCAGGCGGCGGGGCGCTCGGTCTCGGCAAGACGATTGCATCGACGGACGGCACCAACCAGAAGGACGACAGGGTGCTCGGCGCAGCGTTCAGACCCGACACGCCGTTCAAGCTTGCCGAGCAGTGGCAGAAGTTCAAGCAATGGGTGTACAACAAGATCGTCGGCGTCATCGAGACCCTGCGCACCAAGATGCTGGCGGACGGCGACTGGCCCGCGTCGCTGGCCGGCAGCGCGATCAAGGCGCTGATCGAGAAGGCGGTCGTGGCGATCTGCCAGGCGTCCGCGCCGTATGTCGGCTCGGGCATCGAGATCTTCACCGGGCTCGCCAAGACCTTCGCGGCCGTGGCCCAGAAGTTCTCCATGGTGTCCTTGCGCAAGAAGTTCGAATTGCGCGAAGGACATCCGGCCGAACTCGCACGCGCCATCGAAGAAGAGATGGAGATGGATATCGGCGCGGGCGTCAAGGACGTGCTGAAGGGCGTGGGCGGCCTGTCGGCGCAGATCTTCCTGCCGGGCGCGGGCGCGCTCGTCAGCGCGGTGATGACGGCGATCGAATGGCTGGTCAAGACCATCATGCGTCTGGCGGAAGCGCATCGTATCGGCGATTTCCTGAAGCTCGCGCGGCAGATGTACGACCGCGAGCCGCGTCAGAACTATCAGACGGGCAACTTCGCGCCGGCGGCCAAGGACCGTGGCGGCCTCGTGCATGACACGGCGCGCTTCACCGAGTTCTTCAAGGAGGGCTGCAAGGCCAGCGCGATCATCCCGATGCTCACGCTGAACACCGGCATCTGCGGCAGCCTGATGACGATGATCCGCATGGTGAACGATCTCGGCGATACCTCGCAGCGCAGCTATGACGCGGGTACGGACTACTTTTCCGCGTTGAAGCACTACGCGGCGAAGTACATGCGCGATTCCGGCTTCTCGTTCAAGGCGCGCGAGCGCAAGGAAGTGATCCTGCACACGAGCGATGAAACCACGAAGCAGAAGGCGGCCATCAAGAGCGTGCAGGGACTGTTGAATCACGCGCTCAATTCGCACCAGGTCATGTCGGACTGGAAGACGAAGGTGGGGGCGGCGGTGCTGGCCTGAGCGTTGAACGAGCCCGCGCGGCAGGGGCGTTCGCGCTACGCGAAGCGCCTCGCCGAGAACCGTTCCAGCAGCGCGGGGCGTTCCCCTGCGATCAGTTGCGCCGACCACGGCCCGCCCGCGAGCACCACGCGGTCCGCGGGGATGCCGCGCCCATCCGCCGTACCGATCTCGATGCCGCGCACGCTTGCGTTGAGCGTGGCAATCTCCATGCGGGCGCAACGTCTTGCTTCGATCAACGGCCGCGCCAGCGCCTGCACGAAGCCTTGCGGATCGCACCGATGACGCGCGGACGGAAACACGGCGGCTCCTGGACTGATCGCGATCAGTCCATGTCAAGCAGGGCAGTGCGTCGGGCGTTATCGAAAATCGGCAAACCTGCGGGCGTGCCTCATTTCCCGTACATGTCGAAATCGAAGTACTTCGCCTCGATCTTGCGATACGTTCCATCCTTCAGGATCTGCGCGATCGCGCCGTTCAGCGCGTCCCGCAAGTCCGGGTCCGACTTGCGCACGCCGGCGGCGTCGCCGTCGCCCATGATCTTCGCGTCATACACCACGTTGCCCGCGAACGCGTAGCCCTTGCCCGCCGGCGTCGAAAGGAAGCCGAGCTGGCCCTGCACGGCGTCCATCAGCACCGCATCCACGCGTCCGGCCGTCAGGTCCGCATAGGCCTGGTCATAGCTGGGGTACGCAACCACTTCGACGCCCGCCGCCGCCCACTTTTCACGCGCGTAGGTCTCCTGCACCGTGCCTTGCTCGACCGCGATGCGCTTGCCGGACAGCTTGGCCGCCTCGGGCAGCAGATGGTCGCTTGCCTTCGCGATCAGGCGTGTCTGGTTGCGATACAGCCGGTCCGTGAAATCGATTTGCTGGCGGCGCTTTTCGTTCGCCGCCATCGAGGAGAGGATCACGTCGAACTTGCGCGCCTGCAGACCGGGGATCAGGCCGTCGAAGCTGCTTTGCACCCACGCGCACTGCGCCTTCAGCTGCGCGCACAGTGCATTGCCGAGGTCGATGTCGAAGCCCTGCACCTTGCCGTCCTTGGCGACGGATTCGAACGGCGGATAGGTCGGATCGACGCCGACGCGGATCGTCTTCCATTCCTTGGCCTGGGCCAGCGTGGCCGTGGCCATCAGGGCAAACGCGGCAGCGTTCAGCAAGGTCCGGGCGCGGGTAATTTTCATGTGGGCTCCGTGTGGGTGGTGTCGTTGATTGAATGTTCGGGCCGTGCGCTCAACTTGGGAATTCGCCGCGCGTGAAGTCTTCGTCGAGGGCGATGGAGTCGGCAATCTCGTCCACCGTGACCGGCTTGATCGGCGCGCGGATGCGGTAGTAGCCGACCTCGGCAACCGGACGCTCCTGCACTTGCGCGATCAGTTCGCCGACCGTCGTGCCGCACCAGCGGCCCTGGCACGGTCCCATGCCGCAGCGCGAGAATGCCTTCATCTGGTTCGGGCCCTGGCAGCCGAGCGCCGCGATGCCGCGCACTTCGCCCGCCGTGATTTCCTCGCAGCGGCACACGATCACGTCGTCGGCGGGACGGCGCAGCGCGGCGCGTGGCGTGTAGAGCGCATCGAGCAACGGCCGCACGGCAAGGTGCCGCTTCAGCGCACGCAAGGCGGGGCGGCTGCGCGCATCGCGCGTCGGCGCGTCCAGCACGCCCAGTTCCCGCGCGATCTCCAGCGCCGCCAGCGTGCCCGCGAGCGCCGCCGCCTTCGCGCCGCCGATGCCCGCGCCATCGCCGGCAATCCAGACACGCTCGACGCTGCTGCGCCCGCGTGCATCGGTGCGCGGCCGCCAGCAGGCCGAGGCCGTATCCCATCGATGCTCGCAGCCGAGCGAGCGCGCCAGTTGTGTGGAAGGAATCACGCCCTGATGCAGCAGCACGAGCGATGTGTCGATGGCACGCGGCACGCCATGTTCGTCGACGAAACGCACGCGCTCCGCATGAGCCTCGCCTTCGATGGACACCACGCGCGCGCCGCGATGCACCGGAATGCCCGCGCGCTTTACCGCGCGCATCATGCGGACGCCCTTGAGCAGATAGTCGGCGCCCGCGAGCGCGGGCAGGGCGTGCGGAAAGGCGGCGCGCCAGGCATCGCGCGGCGTGGTGTCGATGATGGCGCGCACCTGGCGTCCCGCGTTCAGCAACTGCGACGCGAAAAGCCACAGCAACGGTCCGCATCCGGCCAGCACCGCATCCCGCGACGGCGCGAGCCCCGACGACTTGAGCAGCGTCTGCGCCGCGCCGACGCCCATCACGCCGGGCAGGGTCCAGCCGCGCACCGGCCACGGACGCTCCTGCGCGCCGGTCGCGACCAGCACGGCGCGCGCCGCGATGTCCAGCGTGCCGCCGGCGTCGGCGCCGTGCGGCCGGCGCGTCAGCATGGCGACCGCGCGGCCGTCCTCGAAGGCAATCTGCCATACGGACGCACGCGACAGCAGCCTCGCGCCACTGGCGTCGAAACGTTCGATCAGATCGCGCCCCGCCAGATAATCGTCGCCGAGCACGCGGGCGTCGGCGAGCGGCGAGTGCCCGAGGTTGCGGTAGATCTGCCCGCCCAGGGCTTCGCCCTCGTCGGCGACGATCACCTGGAGACCCGCCCGGCGCGCCTCGATGGCCGCCGCCATGCCCGCCGGTCCCGCGCCGGCGATCAACAGGTCGCAGAGCGGCTGCGTCGACAGTTGCGTCATGCGAGCCTCGCCCGGCCGTCCATTGCGCGCACCCGCATGCCGTCGCGCACGCGCGTCATGCAGGCCTGCACGTTCGGCACGCCGTCGATTTCGACGAGACAGTCGAAGCACACGCCCATCATGCAGAACGGGCCGCGTGGCGCGCCGCTGACCGGCGTGGTACGGCACGCGGCGAGACCGCTTTCGAGCAGCGCCGCCGCCACCGTGTAATGCGGCGGCACGCGCCGGAGCGTGCCGTCGAGGTCGACGGACACCATCGGCGTCGGCCCGGTGGCGAGGGATTCAAAGAGCGTGGACATCGGCGGAACTCGAAAAGCGCGTGGCGACAAAAGGGTGAATCAGCGCGGGCGGCGCACCGCCCGCGATCCATGGCGCGATGACGTCCGCGTGCGCGGCAGCCAGCGTCACCCCGCTGTGACAGATGGCGAGGAACGCGCCCGGATGCGCGCGCGATTCCTCGTAGACCGGCAGGCCGTCGGGCGTCATGATGCGCAGCGCGCCCCACGCCCGCACGATGCGCGCGTGCGCAAGCAACGGAAACGCCGTGCGCGCGCGCCGCGCGATGTCGGCCATGACGGCGCGGGTCTGGCCGTCGTCGAACCCGACCGGTTCGGCGGAATCGCCCAGCAGGACCGAGCCTTCGGGCGTCTGCCGCACGACCAGCGTCGGATAGTCGAGAAACGGCGCAAGCCGCTCGGTCACCATGATCTGTCCGCGCAAGGGCGTGATGGGCGCGTGCATGCCGACCATCGGCGCGAGGCGGCGGTTGTCGAGCCCGGCAGCGAGCACGACGCGTTCTGCTTCCAGCGTGCCGCCGGATGTATCGATCTCGAAGCGGTCCGCGCGCGGGCGGATCTCGCGCACTTCGTTGCGCGGCAGGTAAGTGCCGCCGAGCAGCGCAAAGCCCTGCTGCAGGGCGCGCAACGTGTAGAGCGGGCTGGCGTGGCCATCGTGGGGAGAGTAGAGCGCGCCCGCGAGCCGGTCCGACGCCGCCGGCACACGCGCCTTCAACGCGGCAGGGTCGAGCACCTCGTAAGTGAGTAACGGGTCCTGCGCGCGGATCGATTCGAGCAGGTTTGCACCTGCTTCGAGTTGCTCGGCGGTTTCACAAAGCTCGATGCCGCCAGGCCGCTCGAAGCCGGTATCGACGCCGGTCTCGCGCCGCAGTTGCGCCGCGAATGCACCCCAGCGTTCCGACGACTGGCGCGACCACTGCGCATAGGGCAGACAGCGACCGCCCTTGCCCTGCACCCAGACGAGCCCGAAGTTGCCGCGCGCCGCGCGATGAGTGGAGTCCGCGCCGTCGCAGACGGCCACGCGCTTGCCCGCGCGGGCGAGTCCGTAAGCGATCGCCATGCCCACGAGACCGCCGCCCGCCACGACGTGATCGAAGCGGCGCGCCGTGTTATGGACCGGTTTGTCCTGCATGAATGAGGTTTCCTGCCTGCTTTTACGGATCAAGGACGAACTCTGACGGCGGCAAAATACGCCGTCAAATGTCGATTTGTCCGTCACCTATAATCCAGTGTTATGACCTCCTCCGACCTCAAGATCCGCCAGATCGAAGCGTTCCGCGCCGTGATGCTGAGGCATACCGTGACGCGCGCCGCCGAATCGCTGCATATCTCGCAACCCGCCGTGAGCCGTCTCATTGCCGATCTCGAAGAACGCGTGGGCTTCGTGCTGTTCGAGCGTCAGCAGGGCCGGCTCGCGCCAACGGCCGAAGCGCGCGTGCTGTTCGAGGAAGTGGAGCGGGCGTTCGTCGGCATGGACCGGATCGCGCAGGCCGCGCAGCAGATTCGCGCCATGCGGCGCGGCTCCTTGCGCGTGGCGGGATCGCCCGCGGTGGCGCTGGACTTGTTGCCGGCCGTGATCGCGCGCTTCGTCGAGCGTTATCCGGGCATCGACGTGATCCTGCTCGCACATAGCGCCACGACGGTGGTGGAGAAGATCGCGTCGGGACAATGCGATGTCGGCTTGATCGCCGAGCCCATTCCGCATCCCGCCGTGAAAAGCGAGCGGCTCGGCAACGCCGTCATGCGCTGCATCGTGCCGCGCGGACATCGGCTGGCGCGGCGCGCGTCGCTTAAGCCGGACGACTTGCGCGGCGAACGTTTCGTGTCATTCCCGCAGAGCTTCGACGCACGCAGCGCCATCGACCGCGTGTTCGTGGAGGCAGGCGTGAGCCGCGACCTCGTGATCGAGGCGCAACTGTCGCAAGCGATCGTCGCGCTGGTGGCGAACGGCGCGGGCGTGGCGCTGATCGATCCGGTGACTGCCGCCTATGCCCGGCCGCGCGTGGCGGTGAAGCCCTTCACGCCTGCCGTGCCGGACCATTTCTACATCGTGACCAACGCCTCGCAACCGATTCCGGCCGTCGCGCATACCTTCTGCGATGCTGTCAGGGAGGCGTTCGGGCGGCTCATCGCCGACGGCTGAAGCCTTCAGCTTTCAGCCCGACCGCCCCACGACCGTAGCCGCATCTCCGCCGTTAAGCCCGTGCCGCTCGGAGGCATCGTCGATCGTGCGGTCCGGGTGAATCCTGAGCGTCATCAACGCGCCCAGCAGCAGGAACAGCAGCGAGCCCACGAACGGCAGGCTCCAGTTGCCGGTGGCGTCGATCACCACGCCGAACACGACCGGCGAGATGATCGTCGCGAGCGCGGCGCCCGTGTTCAGCATGCCGCTCGCGGTGCCGGCGTGGAGCGGGGCGATGTCCATCGGCACGGCCCAGATCGGGCCCACCGTCAGTTCGAGCATGAAGAACGCGCCGGACAAACACGTGGTGGCCACCGTCAGGTCGCGGCTCAGCATCACCGGGATCATGAAGCCGAGCGCACCCAGCAGGCTGAACGCGATCACGCCCTGACGCGCCTTCCTGAGGCTGCCGGTGCGCTTGAGCACGCGGTCGCTGAGGAAGCCGCCGGTCACGTCGCCGACCACGCCCGCGAGAAACACGCCCGACGCGAAGATGGCCGACTCCTTCAGGTTGAGTCCATAGCCATGCAGGAAGAACAGCGGCACCCAGCTGAAGAACAGCGTGTTGCTCCATACCTGGCAGAAGTACACGAAGATGGTCGGCGACATGCGGCCGAAGATGCGCCGCCAGGGCGTCGCGGCGCGCGCCTGCGAAGGATCGGCGGCGGGCGGCAGCAGCGCCAGTTCGGCTTCGTTGATGCGCCGGTGCGCGCGCGGGTCGTCGCGGTAGTACCAGACCCACACGACGATCCAGATCGCCGTCAGCACGCCGACGATGACGAACGACAGACGCCATGAATAGAGCGTGGCGAGCAGCGCGATAAGCGTCGGCGCGACGGCATTGCCGAGCCGCGACGACGAGTGCGTGATGCCCTGCACGAAGCCGCGGTCCTTCATCTGGAACCAGTTGGCGATGGCGCGCGCTTGCGCGGGCAACGCGGCGCCTTCGCCGATGCCGAGCAACAGACGCGCCGCGCACAGCGAGGCCAGTCCGCCGACCATGCCGGTGGCGATGGTCGCGACCACCCAGATCGCGCCGCAGACGAACAGCGTGCGGCGCGCGCCCATGCGGTCGGCGAGCCAGCCGCCGACGATCTGAAAGATCGCATACGTATAGCCGAACGCCGAGAACGCGACGCCGAGCGTGGTGTTTGACAAGCCCAGCTCGGCCTTGATCGGCCCGGCGGCCGCGGCGAGATTCACGCGGTCGAGATAAAGAATGAACGACATCGCGCAGAGCAGCGCGAGCACCACTTTCTGAACCTGCGTGCGCGGGGCGCGCAGCGATTGCGAAACCATGTCTCCTCCAGATGCGATGGCCGTGTCGGCGCGTGCGTGCGCCGCCGGCCCTTCTATTCACATTGCCTTGCTCAGGCGGTGGCGGCTTGCGTCGAGTGCGCCATGCGGCAGGCGAGATCGAACGCGCGCGCCATGGCGGTCCCGCTCGCGCGTCCCTGTCCG
This sequence comes from Caballeronia sp. LZ043, assembly GCF_031451075.1. NCBI lineage: Bacteria > Pseudomonadati > Pseudomonadota > Betaproteobacteria > Burkholderiales > Burkholderiaceae > Caballeronia > Caballeronia sp. LZ043. The sequence continues at coordinate 260,342 of NZ_JARUXT010000002.1, forward strand.
ACGATGTCGTATGCGGTGCCGTGCGCGGGCGTCGTCACCGGGATCGGCAGGCCGCCTTCCACGGTCACGCCCACTTCGAAGCCGAGCAGCTTGGTCGCGATCTGCCCCTGGTCGTGATACATCGTGACGATGCCGTCGAGTTCGCCGGCGCGGGCGCGCAGGAAAATGGTGTCGGCGGGATAGGGGCCGGTGGAGGCACAGCCGCGTTCAGCGGCGAGGCGCATGCCCGGCTCGATGATGTCGGTCTCCTCGCTGCCGTAGTTGCCGTGATCGCCGTTATGCGGATTGAGGCCGCACACGCCGATGCGCGGTTGCGCAACGCCCGCCGCACGCAGCGCCGCCGTCAGCATGCCGATGGCGTCCGCCACCGCTTCCGGCGAAAGCCGCTCGGACACTTCGCGCAATGGAATGTGCGAGGTCACGCGCGCGGTCCACAGCGGGTCCAGCACGTTGAGTTCGCCGCACACGCCGCGATGGTCCAGCAGCTTCGCGAACCAGCGCATCTCGTCTTCTTCCTGCATGCCGCCGGCGCGCAGCGCGCTCTTGTTGAGCGGGCCGAAGCACACGGCATCGGCATGGCCTTCGGTGACGTGCTGCACGGCGAGCCGCAATGAATCGAGCATGAAGCGGCCGCTCGCCTCGCTGATGACGCCCGGCTCGAACACGGTGTCGCTGCCGGCCCACGGCAAGATTGTGAGCCAGTCGCTGGCCTGCGGAACCGGCACGTTCGCGGCGGCGGCGCCCCGGGCGAGGGCGTCGCGGTTGCCGATCAGCGTGACGTGGGCGCGCTGGCGCGTGGCGGGATCCGCCAGCAGACGCGCGATGATCTCCGCGCCGATACCGGCGGGGTCGCCGATGCTGAGCGCAATGCGTACGGGAGTTGAAGTCATGAAGCTCCGGCGATGACAGTGGGAACGCTCCGCTTCTTGCGAGCGGAAAGTCCTTACGTTAAGGACAAACACGCGCTCACGCCATCGCTCATTGGCTTATGCAGGTTTCGCCTTTTGCGAAACCGGCTGCGCCAGCAGGTCCAGCACGGCGAGCGTCGAGGACGACAGCTCATCGGCGGGAAGATGGCACAGCAGCATCTGGCGCACCGGCCACGTGCCTTCGATCGGCAGGATGCGGAAGCGCTTCCCGTCGGCCAGCACGCGCGCCACGCCCAGCGGCATCACGCCGATGCCGACGCCCGCCGCGACCATCGCCGTCATGCTGTCGAAGCTGCCGACGCGAATGCGCATGTGCAGGGTCCGGTCCATCTGGCTGGCGAGACGGCTGAGCGCGATCGAGATGGCCGAGCCTACGGTAAGGCCGATCACGTCGCAGTCGAGCAGGTCGGCGGCGCGCACTTCGGTGTGCGCGGCGAGCGGATGATCGGCGGTGGTCAGCACGACCAGCCGGTCTTCGCGATACGGGCGCGTCGGCAGATCGAGCCGCCCGAGCGAGGCTTCATAGATGCCGATATCGACCGTGCCGCGCGTCAGCGCCTGCATCACGCCGTGACTGTTGGCTTCCTGCAAGTCGATGTCGATACCCGGATGCGCCGCATGGCAGCGCTGCACGTCCTCGGCGAGGAACTGCAAGACCGCCGACGTGCACGCCGCGATCTTCACGACGCCGCGCGCGCCTTGCCGGAACGCGGCGGCATCTTCATGCATGCGCTCGGCGGTGTGGATCATGCTGCGCGCGTGAGCCAGCAACGCGCGGCCTGCGTCGGTGAGGGTCATGCCGTGCGGACGGCGTTCGAACAGCGCGACGCCGAGTTGCGTCTCCATTTCGCTGATGCGCCGTGATGCGGCAGCGGGCGCCAGCGCGAGGCGCTCGGCGGCCTTGGTGATCGCGCCCAGTTCCGCGGTAGCCTCGAACAGGCGCAGCGTCTTCAGGTCGAACTGGATGCGGTCGGAGCGGCGCGTCATGGCTTGCCTGATGAAAGGAACGTGCCGATTCTAGCGCGGGCGCGCCCCGGCACCGTCAGCCGATTATTCACACTTCGTGCAGAATCACTTCACCGTTATGCGGTCGAAGCGCGGACGCGCGGCGACTAGAATGGCCACCATCGAACCATCAAGGAGACGAGCAGCATGAGCAAGTCCTATCGCATCGCCGTGATTCCGGGAGACGGCATCGGCGTGGAAGTGATGCCCGAAGCGCTGCGCGCGCTGGATGCCGTGAGCAAGCGTTTCGGCATTGCGCTGGAATACGAGCATATCGAATGGGCCAGTTGCGATTACTACGAAGCCCACGGCCAGATGATGCCCGACGACTGGAAGACGCAACTGCAAGCCTGCGACGCCATCCTGTTCGGCGCGGTGGGCTGGCCCGCGAAGGTGCCGGATCACATTTCGCTGTGGGGTTCGCTGCTCAAGTTCCGCCGCGAGTTCGACCAGTACATCAACCTGCGGCCCGCGCGCCTGTTCGAAGGCGTGCCTTCGCCGCTGGCGAAGCGCAAGGCCGGCGACATTGACTTCATGATCGTGCGGGAAAACACCGAGGGCGAGTATTCGTCGGTGGGCGGCGTGATGTATGAAGGCACGGAGCGCGAGTTCGTGTCGCAGACGTCCATCTTCACGCGCAAGGGCTCGGAACGAGTGCTCAAGTTCGCCTTCGACCTGGCGCAGAGCCGCGCGAAGAAAATCACCGTGGCCACCAAGAGCAACGGCATCTCGATCAGCATGCCGTGGTGGGACGCGCGTGCCGCCGAAGTGGCCGCGCAGTATCCGGACGTGACGTGGGACAAGCAGCACATCGACATCCTGTGCGCGCGCTTCGTGCTCAGCCCGGACCGCTTCGACGTGGTCGTCGCCACCAACTTGTTCGGCGACATTCTTTCGGACCTGGGTCCGGCCTGCACGGGCACGATCGGCATCGCGCCGTCGGCGAACATGAATCCGGAACGCGACTTCCCGTCGCTGTTCGAACCGGTCCATGGCTCGGCGCCGGATATCGCGGGCAAGGGCATCGCCAATCCGATTGCCATGATCTGGTCCGCCGCGATGATGCTCGAGTTTCTCGGCGAGCAGCAGGCGCACGACGCGATCCTCGCCGCCATCACCGACGTACTGAAGGACGGCCCGCATACCGGCGATCTCGGCGGCAAGGCCAGCACGAGCGAAGTGGGCGGCGCGGTGGTGGCGCGCCTCGGCTGAAGCGGATCATCGACAACGGGGACACGGCATGACTCAGACCGATGCAAGCAGCGACGGCGACGTCCGTCTCGTCATCGAGGGCGCGGCGGCGCACGTGGTGTTCGACCGCGTGGCCGCGCACAACGCGATGACCTGGCACATGTACGAGCAACTCGAAGCGATCTGCGAACGCCTCGCCGCGTCACGTGACGTGCGCGTGGTGACGTTTCGCGGCGCGGGCGGCAAGGCCTTCGTCGCGGGCACCGACATCCGGCAGTTCGGCGCGTTCGAAAGCGGCGAGGACGGCGTGAACTACGAGCATCGCATCGAGCGCATTCTCGGCGGCATCGATGCATTGCCGATGCCGACGCTTGCCATCGTCGATGGCTGGTGTGTGGGCGGCGGGCTCGCGATTGCCGCCTGTTGCGACCTGCGCATCGCAACGCCCAACGCGAAGTTCGGCGTGCCCATCGCGCGTACCTTGGGCAACTGCCTCGCGATCGGCAATACGGCGCGGCTCGTCGCCGAGTTCGGCATCGGGCGCGCCAAGCGCATGCTCGTGCTGGGCGACATGCTGAACGTGGATGACGCGCTGTCCGCGGGCTTTGTGTTCGAAAGCTGCGAGCCGGATCAGCTCGATACGCGTGCCGCCGCGCATGTGGATCGGCTCGCGCGCAATGCGCCAGTCACGATGCGCGTGACCAAGCAATCCATCTCGCGCATGCTCGCCGCTCTGCCGCTGCAAGGCGACGATCTCGTGCGCGAGTGCTACGGCAGCCGCGATTTTCATGAGGGCGTCGCGGCGTTCACGGAGAAGCGGCCGCCGGTCTGGACGGGCGAGTGACGCCGGGCGGCGCGCTCCTCGCTCACTCTCTCACTTTCACGCTCAAACACGCGACGCGCGGGCCGCAAGGTCAGCGCGTCGCTTTCGCACGTCCGTCATCCGCACGTACCCGCATCGCAACTACGGGAAATACCGTAGATTTGCCGTACCAACTTATATGATAACTTCGTCATACAACAAAGCGGTTGCCATCGGAAGGCGATGACGGGCTGCGGTTTTGCAGGCTGCATCGCCACAGAATAAATGGAGACGACATGCAATCAGTGACGCGGCGCAGTTTCCTCAAGACCGTTTCCGCGGCGACCGCCGCCGGCGCCATGACGGGCTGGTCGGGCAGGGCCAGCGCGGCGGAGTTCCGGCTCAAGTACGCAAACTTCCAGCCTGTCACGCATCCGATGACCGTGCGCGTCAAGGAGATGGCGCAGAAGATCCGCGAGGAATCGAACGGGCGCGTCGAGTTGCAGGTCTTTCCCAATGCGCAGCTGGGCTCGGATGTCAGCATGTTTTCGCAGCTGCGGGCGGGCTCCATCGACTTCCTGACGTACTCGCCGCTCTCGCTCGGCGTGATGGTGCCGGACGCGCAGATCAGCGGCGTCGGCTTCGCGTTTCCGGACTATGACGCAGTGTGGAAAGCGATGGACGGCGACCTTGGCGCCTACGTCCGCCAGAAGATCGACGCTACGCCGCTGTTCGCCTTCGAGAAGATCTTCGACGGCGGTTATCGCCAGATCACCACCAGCACGCGCCAGATCACGCAGCCCGACCAGTTGAAGGACCTGAAGATCCGGGTGCCGTCGAGCCCCTTGTGGACCTCGGTGTTTCGCGCATTCGGCGCGTCGCCGACGACGCTGAGCCTCGAAGAGGTGTACTCGGCGTTGCAGACGCACGTGGTGGACGGGCAGGAGAATCCGCTCGTGCTGATCGACACCACGCGCTTCTATGAAGTCCAGAAATACTGCGCGCTGACCAATCACATGTGGGACGGCTTCTGGTTCCTCGGCAACACGGCGAATTTCAAAAAGCTGCCGCCGAACATGCAGGAGATCGTGCGCCGCAATGTGAACGCCGCCGCGCTCAAGGAGCGCGCCGACGTGAAGGCGCTCAATGATTCGCTGATCACACAACTGAAGGGGCACGGCTTGCAGTTCAACGAAGTCGATCACGCGGCGTTCCGCGATCGCCTGAAGAGCGCGGGCTTCTATGCCGACTGGAAGAAGCGCTTCGGCGACACGCTGTGGGCGAAGCTCGAACAATACACCGGCAGGATCGGCTGATGCAGAGCGCCGTCTACAAGAAAGGCGAGGCGGCGCGTCATCCGCTGCAGCGCATGCTCGTCTGCGCGAGCCGCGCGGCGATGCGGCTGGCCGGCGCGCTGGCGGCGTTGCTCGTGGTGGCCGAAACGGTGATCCTGTTCGCGGGCGTGGTGGCGCGCTATGCGTTCGATGCGCCGCTCGTCTGGTCGGACGAACTCGCGTCCATCCTGTTCGTCTGGCTCGCGATGTTCGGTGCGGCGCTCGCACTCGATCGCGGCGAGCACATGGCGATGACCGCGCTCGTCAGCCGGCTGCCCGCGCGCTGGCAGACCTGGTGCCGCACGGTCGCTGCGATGCTGGTGTGCGTGTTCGTCGCGCTGATCATCGTGCCGGCCATCGGTCACGCGCAGGCCGACATGGCGATCACCACGTCCGCGCTGGAAATTCCCGTGGGCCTGCGCACGGCGGCGCTGCCGGTTGGCGCGATCCTGATGCTGATCGCCTCGCTCGCGGTGCTGGTGCGTGAAAGCTCGCCGCGTCAGCTGGCGCTGGCCTTCGCCGTGCTGGGCGCGATCGGCGCGGCGTTGTGGTTCGCACGTGAACCGCTGGCCGCGATGGGCAATTACAACCTGCTGGTGTTCTTCGTGCTGCTGCTCGGCATGGCGATCGCGGCCGGCATTCCCATTGCCTTCGCGTTCGGTGTGGCCACGGTCACGTACCTGAACCTGGCGGCAGGCATCGACGTGAGCATCGTCGTGAATCGCATGGACGAGGGCATGTCGCAGATGATCCTGCTCGCCGTGCCGCTGTTCGTGCTGCTCGGCGCGCTGCTCGATCTGTCCGGACTGGCGCGCGCGCTGATCGAATTCATGGCGGCGTTGATCGGCCATCTGCGCGGCGGCCTGCAATTCGTCCTCCTGGTCGTGATGTTCCTCGTTTCGGGCGTATCGGGCTCGAAGGTAGCCGACATGGCCGCCGTCGCGCCCGCGCTGTTTCCCGAAATGAAAGAGCGCGGCTGCGATCCGCGCGGACTCGTTGCGCTGCTGGTCGGATCGGCGGCGATGACCGAGACCATTCCGCCGAGCATCGTGCTCATCACCATCGGCGCCGTATGCGGCATCTCCATCACCGCGCTGTTCACCGGCGGCCTGCTGCCCGCGTGCGTCGCGAGCCTGGCGATTGCGGCCGTGGTCTGGTTCAAGACCCGTTCCGAACCGAAAAGCCTGTTCCGCCGTGCGCCGCCGCGCGAGATCCTGCGCGCCTTCCTGGCCGCGTTGCCCGCGCTCGCCCTGCCGGTGCTGATCCGCTCGGCCGTGGTCGAAGGCGTCGCGACCGCGACCGAAGTGGCGACCGTCGGCGTGGCCTATACGATTGTCGCGGGGCTCGCGCTGCATGCGTTTCGCCGGCATATCGAGTTCCGGCGGCTGTATCCGATCCTGATCGAAACCGCCAGTCTGTCGGGAGCCATTCTGTTCACGATCGGCATGGCGACGGCCATGTCCTGGGCGCTGACGCAGTCGGGTTTCTCGGCGTCGCTGGCCGCGTTGATGGAGAGCGTGGCGGGCGGGCGCATCGGCTTCCTGGCCATTTCGATCGTCGTGTTTCTTGTGCTCGGCAGCGTGCTCGAAGGCATTCCGGCCGTCGTGCTGTTCGGTCCGCTGCTGTTTCCGGTGGCGCGCGCGCTCGGCATCGGCGACGTGCACTATGCCATCGTGGTCGTGCTGTGCATGGGCGTCGGCCTGTTTGCGCCGCCCTTCGGCGTGGGCTTCTATGCGGCGTGCATGATCGGCAAGACCTCACCCGACGGCGTAATGCGCGGCGTCGTTCCGTATCTGCTCGCGCTGCTGCTGGTGATCGTGGTGGTCGCGTTCGTGCCGTGGATTTCGACCGGATTCCTGCCGACATGACCCTGCCCATCTTCGACGCCCACCAGCACTTCTGGGACACGCGCCTTAACACCTATCCGTGGCTGTGCGGCGAGACCATCGCGAACTTCCGCTATGGCGACTATCGCACGATCCGGGCGCCGTACCTGCCGGAAGATTACCGGCGCGACACACAGCGTTTCCGGCTTGCGGGGAGCGTGTATATCGAGGCGGAATGGGAGCCGCGCGGTCCGCTCGGCGAAATGGAGTACATCGCGGAACTCCGGCGGCGGGAAGGCTTGCCGAGCGTCGCCGTGGGACAGGCGTGGCTGGATCGCCCGGATCTCGACGCGACGCTTGCGGGACTGACGCGCCATGCATTCGTGCGCGGCATCCGTCACAAGCCCCGCGCCAATGCCGCGCCGGGCATGAGCGCGGCGGGCGGCATGAGCGACGCGGCGTGGCGCGCGGGTTATGCGCGGCTTGCGCAACACGGCCTGCATTTCGAATTGCAGACGCCGTGGTGGCATCTGCACGAAGCGGCTGAATTGGCGCGCGATCATCCGGATACGCGCCTTGTGCTGAATCACACCGGTCTGCCCGCCAATCGCAGCGCCGCCATGCTCGCGGCGTGGCGCGATGCCATGGCCGAGCTCGCGCAATGCGATAACGCGTGGGTCAAGATCTCGGGTCTGGGTCAGCCCGGCATGCCGTGGACGGCGGAAGCGAACGACTGGATCGTGCGCACGACCATCGAACTGTTCGGCGCCGGCCGCTGCATGTTCGCGAGCAATTTCCCGGTGGACAGCCTGTGCGCGACGTTCGACGAAATTTATGACGGCTTCTTCGAGATCGTGCAGGACATGAGCGAGGCCGATCAACGGCGCCTCTTCCATGACAACGCAGTGGCGTTTTACGCGCCAGCCTGATTCACCCCTTTGCACCACGCGCCGGCTTTTCGATCACCGTATCGAGCCGCGCGCGCGACAGCCGTTGCGCGGCCGCGCCGCGGTCGCCGCTCCAGAAACTGCGATCCACCTGCTGGATGCGCATGGCCGTGCGCTGCATGTGCGCGTGCGCCGCCTGACGCGCGGCGTCGGGGTCGCGCGCCTCGATCGCGGCCGCGATGGCTTCGTGTTCCGCGCGGACGTCGTCGGCGAGATCGGCGCGGCGCGCCTCGTTGGTCCGCGTGATGCGGATGGCGTCCTGGAGCGCGTGCGTCAGCATCGACAGGAGTTCGGTGAAGTAGGGATTACCCGCCGCGCGTGAAATGGCCAGATGGAATTCGAGGTCGGCCTCGACGCCGTCGCCGCCTTCGGCCACCGCGCGGTCGATGGCCTTGAGCGCACGCCGGATCACGCTCATTTGCGCCACCGTGCGCCGCTCGGCGGCCAGCGCCGCCATCTCGGCCTCGATGCCGCGCCGCAACTCGATGATGCGCACCACGCCCGCCGCCGGATTGACCTCGTCACGCGCGAGACGGAACACCTGCGCGGCCTTCGGATCGAGCACGATGGTGCCGCTGCCCTGGCGCGTGTCCACGAGCCCCTCGGACTTGAGGCGCGAGATGGCCTCGCGGACCACCGTGCGGCTCACGCCGTACTGCTCGGTCATGAACTTCTCGGTGGGCAGGCGCGCATTCACCGGGTAGTAGCCGCTGCGGATCTGATCCACCAGCAGCCGCGTCACGCGGTCGGCGAGGGTGGATTCGTCGTTGTTCATCCTGGCGTCTTGCATGATCGGAAGCGATGAGTTCGGGTCACTCGATCATAACATCGTCGAGAAATTCGCTTGACAAATGTGTCGTATAAATTTGTACTATGACTTTGCGATGCGAGTCAGTCGTCTCGCATGCACCGACAACATACACCAGGAGATGGCATGAAGCAGATTGGCGTGATCGGGGTAGGGATGATGGGGCATGGTATCGCGAGCAACATCCAGAAGCACGGCTATGCACTGAACGTGCTGGAACATCCCGGCAACCAGCCGCTCGATGCGCTGCGCGCGGCGGGTGCGCGCACCACGGCTGATCCGAAGGCGCTCGCGGCTTCGGTGGATGTGCTGATCCTGTGCGTCACCGGCACGCCGCAAGTGGAGGACGTGCTGTTCAATCGCGGCGTGCTGGAGGCCTTGCGTCCGGGGACGGTGGTCATCGACTGCTCGACGGCCATTCCCGAATCGACCATGCGCATTGCGGCGGCGGTGCAGGACGCCGGCGCGCGCTTCCTCGATGCGCCCATGACGCGCACCCCGAAGGAAGCCGCCGAAGGCCGCATCAATCTGATCGTCGGCGGCGAGCGCGCGGTGTTCGACGAGTGCCTGCCTCTCTTGCAGACGTTTGCGGAGAACATCGTGTACGCGGGCGAGGCGTCCTCGGGGCATCGGCTCAAGCTGCTGCACAACTTCGTCTCGCTCGGCTTCTCTGCCGTGCTGGCCGAAGCCGCCGCGTGTGCGAACCGCGCAGGCGTGTCCCCTGACGTGCTCATCAGCGTGCTGGCGGCGGGCGGCGGCGACGGCGTCGTGTTCAAGCGATTGAAGCCGTTCATCGAGTCGGCGGACAGTTCCGGCTTCCGCTTCTCGATGTCGAATGCGCTCAAGGACATGAGCTATTACGTCGCGATGACGGGTGAAGTCGGCGCCGCGCATACGGCGGCCAGCGCAGTGCGCGACGTGTATCAACAGGCCGTGACCGAAGGCGGCGAACACACGCCGGTGCCGGAACTGATCGCGCTGCTTACGGGCAACGTCGAGCAGGCCGCGTGATGCAGGCGGGCGCGCCGCGTAACGCATTGGGCTTCGACTTGCCGATCCTCGATGCGCACCATCATTTCTTCGATCTGTCTGATGGCCACTATCCGTGGCTCACCGACGCGTATAACCCGGACTTCTTCCTGGGCGATTACCGCGCGATCTGCCGCGACTTCCTGCCTGCGGACTATCGCGCCGCGACGGCGGGCTTCGACGTGATCGGCACGGTGCACATGGAAGCCGAGCGCGCCCGCAGCGAGCAGACCCGCGAGAACGATTTCCTTGCGCGACTGAAGGCGTGTGAAGGCTTGCCGTGCGCGGCGGTCGCGCATGTGTACTTTACCCAGGACGATTGCGAAACGGTGCTCACCGCGCATGCGGCCCATCCGCTCGTGCGCGGCGTGCGGTCGAAGCCGGTGACGGCGCCGGATGCGGCCTCGAGCGTGCGTGGCCAACCCGGCACGATGCAGGACCCCGCATGGCTGCGCGGCCTCGCCTCGCTCGCGCGCTTCGGTCTTTCGTGGGATTTGCGCGTGCCGTTCTGGCATCTGGAGGAAGCGGCCGAAGTGGTGCGCGGCATTCCGGATACGACGGTAGTGCTGAATCATCTCGGCCTGCCGCTGGACCGCTCGGAGCAGGGGCTTGCCGTGTGGCGGCGCGGCATGCGGGCGCTTGCCGATTGCCCGAACGTGCACCTCAAGGTTTCCGAACTCGGTCTGAAGGGCGGCGTGTGGGACAGCGCTAGCAACCGGCGCGTGGTGCGCGAAGCCGTGGACATGTTCGGCTATGAGCGCGCGATGTTCGCGAGCAACCTGCCGGTAGGCGGTCTCTCCACAAGCTTCACGCAAATGATCGCCGATGTGACCGGCGCGCTGCCCGACGCCACTGAAACACAGTTGCGCGCGCTGTTCGCGGAAACCTGCCGGCGTGTGTATCGCGTAGACGCGCCGTGAAACAAGCCTTTCCCAACGCATGATCATAAAGAAAACCCAGGAGACGAACATGCAGGCAATCGACGAGAACCGGCTCTTCCGGAAGATATCCACGCGAATTCTTCCGGTCCTCATGCTGGCGTTTTTCTTTTCCTATGTGAACCGCGTGAACGTGGGTTTCGCCAAGCTGCAGATGGCGAGCGACCTGCATTTCAGCGACGCGGTGTACGGCTTCGGCGCGGGCATTTTCTTCGTAGGCTACTTCCTGCTGGAAGTGCCCAGCAATATCATCCTGCACAAGGTGGGCGCGCGGCGCTGGATCTCGCGCATCATGCTGACATGGGGGCTGCTCTCGTGCGCGACGATCTTCGTCAAGACGCCGATGCAGTTCTACGGGATGCGCTTCCTGCTCGGCCTCGCCGAAGCGGGCTTCATTCCGGGCGCAATCTATTACATGAGCCAGTGGTATCCGGGCGCGCGGCGCAGCCGGGCATGGGGCGTGTTCTATGTGGCGCTGGCGTCGTCGGGTCTGTTCGGCAGTCTGGTATCGGGCGCGATCCTGCACTACATGAGCGATCTCGGCGGATTGCGGGGCTGGCAATGGCTGATCCTCTGCGAGGGTATTCCAACCTTGCTCCTCGGCGTGTACATCTGGTTCCGCATGAACGACAGCATCGCCAACGCGTCCTGGCTCTCGGACGACGAAAAGCGCCATCTGCAAACCGTGCTCGCCAGCGAGAACCGCCACAAGCTCGAAACGGGCTTCGGCGCGCTGCTCGCGAGCGGCCGCATCTGGGCGCTGATCGCCATCTATTTCGGCTTCACGATGGGCCTCTACGCAATCAGCTTCTGGATGCCGACACTCGTGCAACGCATGGGCGTGAAGGATGCGCTGAGCATCGGGCTGCTGACGGCGATCCCCAGCGCCTGCGCAATCGCCGCGATGGTGCTGATGGGCCTGAGTTCGAGCCGCCGCAACGATCTGCGCTGGCATCTGACGATCGCCTATGTCACCGGCGCATTGGGCTTCGCGCTGTGCGTCGTCTGGCAACATCAGCCGGTGCTCGGGATCATCGCGCTGTGCCTGGCGAACATGGGCGTGTACTCTATTCCGGCGCTCTTCTGGGGCTTGCCCACGGCGCTGCTGACCGGCGTCACGGCGGCCGCCGGCATCGCGCTGATCAACGCGATCGCCAATCTGGCGGGCTTTATCGCGCCCTATCTGATCGGTTATCTGAATACCGTGACGGGACGCACGGACGTGGCGCTGATCGTCGTCGGCGCGTGCCTTGCGCTCGGCGCGGCGCTGGTGCTGCTCGTCACCCGCGAAAGCAGACTGGCCGCGGGTGGCGTCGACCGGCGCGCGGCCTGAATCATCGAATCGAACTGAAAGGAGACAGACATGGCAGGACCTTTGAGCGGCATGCGCGTGATCGAACTGGCGCACATCATGTCGGGACCCGTGTGCGGAATGATGCTTGCCGACATGGGCGCCGAAGTCATCAAGGTGGAAAAGATTCCGCTGGGCGACGATTCGCGGCGCTTCTCGCCGATGCTCGATAACGGCGAATCGGCTTCGTTCATGATCGTCAACCGCAACAAGCGCGGCATCGGCCTCAATCTCAAGACGGAAGGCGCGCGCGAAGTGCTGCGCAAGCTGCTCGCGAGCGCGGATGTCGTCACGGAGAACTATCGCGAAGGCACGATGGAGAAGTTCGGTCTCGGCTACGACACGCTGAAGGAACTCAATCCGGGTCTCATCTATTGCTGCATCTCGGGCTTCGGACGGACCGGTCCGTGGGCGGGCAAGGGCGGCTTCGACCTGATCGCGCAAGGCATGAGCGGCATGATGAGCCTGACCGGCGAGGAAGGGCGGCCACCTGTCAAGGCCGGCTCGCCGGTGGCGGACATCAACGCCGGTATCCTGGCCGCGCTCGGCATCTCGGCGGCCTACACGCACAAGCTGAAAACGGGAGAAGGGCAGGTCGTCGATACGTCGCTGTTCGAGGCCGCGCTGCAGCAGATGTACTGGCCCGCCGCGAGCTGGTTCGCGCAAGGGACCCTGCCGAAGAAGATGGGCTCGGCCAACACGACGAGCGCGCCGTATCAGGTGTTCGCGTCGAAGGACGGCTGGATCAACATCGGCGCGGCGAACCAGAGCAACTACGAACGCCTGCTGGCGGTGCTCGACATGCCGCAACTCGCCGCCGACCCGCGCTTCGCCGACAACGCCGGACGCATGGCCAATCGCGACGAACTCGTGCGCCTGCTGACCGAGCGCCTGATGACCCGCACGACCGACGAATGGATTCGCGCATTCGACGAAGTGGGCTTGCCCGCCGGTCCCGTGCTCGATGTCGCGCAGGCGCTGGAGCATCCGCAGGCGCAGGCGCGCGGCATGGTGGTGGAGTCGCATCATCCGCTCGCGGGCGACGTGAGGGGCATCGGCCTGCCGATCCGTTTCTCGGGCGGCAATGCGTCGCAATCGGGACTCGCCGCGCCCTTGCTCGGACAGCACACGCGCGAGGTGCTGCGCGAGATCGGCTATGCCGACCAACAGATCGACGCGATGCACGAAGCCGGCACGGTGTTCGCGCGCGGCGCCTGAAGCGGGATCGCCGGACTCATCACAAGGAATTCGCATGTTTCTCGAACTGACGCGACCGGAGCTCGTACGCACGGGCAATCTGATCGATGGTAAATGGAGCGGGGCGGCCGAAGACGGGCGCTATCCGGTCATCAATCCGGCCAGCGGCGAGCGCTTCGCCGAGGTCCCCGACAGCACGCCCGCCGATGCGCGCGCCGCGACCGATGCCGCCGCGCGCGCATGGCCCGCCTGGCGCGCGACGCTGCCGCGCGAGCGCGCGGCCATCCTGCGCCGCTGGCATGGGCTGATCCTGGAGAACCTGGAAGATCTCGCGCGCATCATGTCGACCGAGCAGGGCAAGCCGCTTGCCGAGGCGCGTGGCGAAGTGCGCTACGGTGCGTCGTATGTCGAGTGGTTCGCGGAGGAAGGGCCGCGCGTGTATGGCGACCTCATTCCTCAGCAGCAGCGCGGCAAGCGCATGAGCGCGGTGAAGGAGCCCATCGGTATCGTCGCGGCGATCACGCCGTGGAACTTCCCGCTCGCGATGATCGCCCGCAAGATCGCGCCCGCGCTCGCGGTCGGCTGCACGGTGGTCGCGAAACCCGCCGAGGACACGCCGCTCACCGCGCTGGCGCTTGCGCAACTCGCGCTGGAAGCCGGCTTGCCCGCAGGCGTGCTCAACATGATCTCGGCGTCGCGCGAACGGGGCGTGGCGGCGGTCGCCGACTGGCTCGCCGATGCACGTGTGCGCAAGATCACCTTCACCGGCTCGACGGCGGTCGGCAAACATCTTGCGCGTGAATCGGCGGGTACGTTGAAGAAGCTGTCGCTGGAACTGGGCGGCAATGCGCCTTTCATCGTGTTCGACGACGCCGATCTCGATGCGGCGATCGAAGGGCTCATGGCGTCGAAGTTCCGCAACGGCGGGCAGACGTGTGTGTGCCCGAATCGGGTGTACGTGCAGGCGGGCGTCTACGATGCCTTCGCGCGCAAGCTCGGTGAGCGCGTGGCGGCGCTGAAGGTCGGGCCTGCCACCGACGAGACCGCGCAGATCGGCCCGATGATCAACGCGCGTGCGGTCGAGAAGATCGCGCGTCACGTCGACAATGCGCTGTCGCTCGGCGCACGCGTGCTGACCGGCGGCCGCAGGCTCGATGCGATCGGTCCGAACTACTATGCGCCGACCGTGCTGCTCGACGCGCAAGACGGCATGGCCGTGTGCTGCGAGGAGACCTTCGGACCGGTCGTGCCGCTGTTCCGTTTCGAGCAGGAGCAAGACGTGATCCGCGCCGCGAACGACACGCCTTACGGACTTGCCGCCTACTTCTACACGCGCGATGCGCGGCGCATTCATCGCGTGTCGGCGCAACTGGAGGCGGGCGTGATCGGTGCGAACGAAGGCGCGGTGTCGAGCGAGGCGGCGCCGTTCGGCGGCGTGAAGGAATCGGGTTATGGCCGCGAAGGATCGCGCTACGGGCTCGACGACTACCTGTGCGTCAAGTATGTGTGCGAAGGCGGGCTCGATTGAACCGGCATGTCGATCTGAACGATCTGCGCGTGTTTCATGTGGTCGCGCAGAAGTCCAGCTTTGCGGCGGCCGCTGATTTTCTGTCGGTGTCTCCCGCTTATGTGAGCAAGCGCATCCAGTTGCTGGAAAGCGCGCTGGATGCGCCGCTGCTGTTTCGTTCGACGCGGCGCGTTGCGCTCACCGAAGCCGGCGAGCGGCTGTACCGGCGCGCGCAGAAGCTGCTCGACGATGCGGATCAACTGCTCGACGATGTGTCCGGCGTCAAGCACGCGCCGCGCGGCATGCTGCGGATTTCCAGCAGCTTCGGCTTCGGGCGGCGGGTGGTCGCGCCGGTGCTCGCGCGCTTCATCGAGACTCATCCGCAACTGAACATGCGGCTCGATTTGTTCGACCGTATCGTCGATGTGGCCGCTGAAGGTTATGACCTCGATATCCGCGTCGGCAATGACATCGCGCCGCATCTGATCGCGCGGCGTCTTGCGACCAATCACCGGATTCTATGCGCTGCGCCGGAGTATCTCAGGGCGCGCGGCACGCCACGGAGTATCGGCGAGTTGCAGGCACATGAATGTCTGTGCATCAAGGAGCGGGATCATCCGTTCGGCGTCTGGCGTTTCGTCGTGAACGGCGAGGACATGCGGGTGAGAGTGAGCGGCGCGCTGGCTTCGAACGATGGCGAGGCCGCGGTGCAGTGGGCGCTGGCCGGGCGCGGCGTGATGCTGCGCTCGATCTGGAACGTGCGGACCTATCTCGACGATGGCCGGCTGATCCAGATTCTGCCGGAAGTCACGCAGCCCGCCGATGTATTCGCGGTCTATCCGTCGCGGCTCGCGACCTCGGCGCGGGTGAAGGCTTGTGTCGAGTTTCTGGAAGGGGCGTTCGGGGGCGGGGGCTGGTCGCCGGGCGGGTGACGTGCCGAGGTGGTTCCGGGGCTCTGGCGGCGTTGCTGTCAGATCAAGTCCTGGCCAACACCGCGAATACAGCCAATACAACTCAATGCACCTCGCACTGAATCCGACAGGTTTCCCAGACTCACAAAAGCGTAGTCGGGCGTTGCTGCGCCGGATGTTTTCTGGCAGGTCCGCACCGACCCGTTCCCGAACACACTCGCGCAGCAATCAACAGGTTGCGCGTTCCGGTGTGCGAAACCACGCGAACGCAAGGTGATGCGACTCCGCGAGTGAAGGCAGGGGGCGTGTTGACAAGAGCGACCGACGCCCTGGCAATTCCGGCGCGGGCGACGGACCCATGTACGCTCACTCCATGCGCGCCCTTGCGCGTACTTCGCAAGCAGTGACGCGCGTCTTCGACGCAGGCGCGCTTGCCTGTCTACGATCTCTCCAACATCGCAAAAGGCTGTCGTTCGTCTCGAGCGAACGGCATTTCCGGGCACGTGTAGCTTGGCCTTTCATGATGAGCTTTCCCTTGCGATCGAAGCCAAACTGTCACAGAATGATTGTTCATTTTCGTTCGTAATGTTCATAAATGAACAATTCAATGGCGAGTCCAGGCGAGGAAGAGCATGAATATCGGGATCATTGGCGGCGGAATCGGCGGGTTGGCGGCGGCAATCGCGCTGCAACAAGCGGGACATCAGGTAAGCGTGTTCGAGCAGGCCGAGCGCTTTGGAAGGGTCGGCGCGGATATCAACCTGACACCGAATGCGGTACGCGCGCTCGACGGTCTGGGTGTCGGCGTACAGTTGCGGAAAACGGCGGCGCGTCCGAACGCGCGTATCAGCCGGATGTGGGACACGGGCGAAGAAACCTCTCGGCTCGCGATGTCGGATGAAGCGGAACGCAAGTACGGTGCGCCCCAACTGACGATGCACCGCGCGGACGTCATGGCCGCGCTCGAGCAGGCCATGGCGCCCGGCGCACTGCACCTCGCCAAAAGAAGCGTCTCATTCGCCGATGCAGACGGCCAGGCAGGCGTGACGTTCGCGGACGGCTCGACGCAGGCTTTCGACCTGCTGGTCGGCGCCGACGGCATCCATTCCAGCGTGCGCAAGTTCCTGTTTGGCGAAGAACACCCTCAGTTCACCGGCATCGTGTCATATCGCGCGGTGGTGCCCGCCGAACGCCTGAGCGGCAGCAATCCTGGCGCGTTCGTCAAATGGTGGGGGCCCACCGACGATCTGCAGATCGTCACGTTCCCGCTCGATCGCGGCCGCAATGTGTTCATATTCGCGACGACGTCGCAAGCCGACTGGACGCACGAATCGTGGACCACGCCCGGCGATGCTGACGCGTTGCGGCGCGCCTATGCAAACTTCCATCCGCAAGCACGTGTACTGCTGGACGCTTGCGACACCGTGCTCGCGTCGGCCCTGTATATTCGCGATCCGTTGGCCAGTTGGACGGGTGCGCGCATGGCGCTGCTCGGCGACGCATGCCATCCGATGATGCCGTTCATGGCGCAAGGCGCGGGCATGGCGATCGAGGACGCTGTTGTGCTGTCTCGTGCGCTCGAGGGCGTCGAAGCCAGCGGGCTCGGCGCGGCGCTCTCGCGCTATGAACGCGCGCGCCAGGAGCGCACCGCCAGGATCCAGATCGGCTCGCGTGGCAACAACTGGCTGAAGACGGGCGGCAATGCCGACTGGGTTTACGGATACGACGCGTGGTCCGTGGCGCTGCCATGAGCCTCCTGCGCACGACTTGAACTGACCGGAACTATCTGAAGATGACCAAGCCATCGGACACTGCGAGCGCTTCCGGCGCGTCGGCAACGCCCGTCGAACGCGCGTTCAGCCTATTGCGCCATATCGCCGACGGCGGCTCGACCACCAATCTGAGCGAGGTCGCGCGGCAGATCAACGTGAACCGCGTCACGGTGATGCGGCTGCTCGAATCGCTGACGTCGGCCGGGTTGATCGAACCCATTCCGTCCGGCGGCGGCCACCGGCTCGGCATGCCGTTCCTGACGCTGGCAGCGAGCGCGCTCGGCTCGGCGGATCTCACCTCGCGCGCGCGCCAGATCCTGCCCGAACTGGTCGCGAAAACAGGCTTGTCGGCGTATCTGGCTGTACTCGAAGGCACCGAACTGATCTATCTGTTGTGCGAGACGCCCGATACGCCGCTCGTCAGCCGCATTCGTGTCGGCAGCCGTATTCCGGCGCATCGCGCAACGCCGGGACTTGCCATGCTGGCAACGCTCGACGGGCCAGCGCTCGCCGACCTATACGCGCACAGTCCAGATGCAAGCGTCGCCGACCAGCCAGACTGGGAAGCGCTCAATGCCGCGCTCGGCAAAGTGCGCGAAACAGGATGCGCCTGGAGTTTTTCGGGCCTCGAAGCGGGAATCGATTCGTGCGCGGCGGCCGTCGCGGATCGCCGCGGCGGCGTGCTCGCCGCGCTGAGCGTAGCCGGTCCGGACATCGCGTTTTCGAATGATGTTTCCCTGCGCGCAACGGTCGAAGCGAGCGTCAGGGCCGCCGCCAGTGCACTGTCCCGTTCCAGCCTTTAACGGGGTCGCTTCGTCCGTCTCTCCGTTCGGCGCTGAAATGTCCCGTTCGGGGAGAGGGCATCGTTTGAGAAGAGACGGCAGGCTACTTTTTCGAGCCCTAAGGTTTTGGGCGGCGGTTTATGCGACGCAAGGAACTGCCCAGCCGTTTCGCTCCGTTACGGCTTGCAGGCAGCGCTATTGCAGCGGGCGCTGCGTGATGTATCCGACGGCATCGGGCGTCACTGAGGTGGCGAATGAGTGAGCATGCGCAAACGGGGCGCACCGGGGCCACCTGATATGCTCGCTCAGTGTGAACCGGACACTTCCGGCGTCGCCCAGGCGCGCGGCGAAAGGCCGGGCGTGGCTTTGCTCCCATTGCAGACGAATGCGGCGTGAGCATGGGATCGCGAGTGCCACGTGCTATTTTTCCAAAGAACAAACGACCCGTCAGACAGACCAGCCGACAATGGCCAAACGAAATACCACTGATGCCGCACGCCGCGGTGCGCGGCAGCGCGAAAGCGAAGTGCGGGCCACCGCGGATGAGATCGTCGCGTCCGATCGTGCAGGATCGGACGAACCTATGGAGGAGCGGGGCGAGGAGGAGGCAGGTGCGTCCGCGTATCTCGTGCCAGGACTCGAACGCGGCCTGCGCATCCTGACCGAATTTTCCGCGCGCGAACCGGTGCTCGGAGCACCGGAACTGTCCCGCCGTATCGGCATTCCGCGCACCACGACGTTCCGCCTGCTTCAGACGCTCGAAACGCTCGGGTTTCTCGAGCGCGTCAACGGCGACCGCCAGTTTCAACTGGGTGTCGCAGTGCTGCGCCTCGGCTTCGAGTATCTGAGTTCGCTCGAACTTACCGATCTCGGCACGCCCGTGCTGGAGCGCCTGCGTGACACGACGGGCCTGAGCGCTCACCTGCTGATACGCGATGGGCGCGACGTGGTGTTCGTCGCGAAGGCGCAAACACGCGAGCCCATGTTCAGTTCCGTGAAGGTGAATGTCGGCACGCGTTTGCCCGGGCATGCCACTGTGCACGGCCAGGTGCTGATGGGCGACCTCACGCTTGCCGAACTGCGCGCGCTCTATCCGGAGAAGCAGTTCGAACGTTATACCGACCGCACGCCGGCCACCCTTGCCGATCTCTACGCGCGCGTGCGCGAAAGCGCCGAGCACGGTTTTGCGCTCAGCGAGGCTTCCTTCGAAACGGGCATATCGGTAGTGAGCGCGCCCGTGCGCGACCAGTCGGGGCGCATCGTCGCGGCGATTACCGTGACGGTGCCGCGCTCGAACATCGGCGGAGAGGCCGAACGTGCGCCATTGGTCAGCGCCGTGTGCGGCGCGGCGCTCGATCTGTCCACGCGCCTGAATTACCGGCCCGGGCCGAACGATCCTACGGCGTTGCTCGCGTCGCACCGCCGGGCGGTCCCGGCGGCCTGAAACACGCCGGCTGCCACAGCAGGCGAGGCGCGCCCGCGCTTCACGTGCCTCGCCGTGCATGCTTCGCGCGCAACCAGAACGAGCGGCGCATGCCGGTCAGCACGATCGCCTGATCCGGATGTATGCCCGCCGCCGTGAAGAGCGCTGCCTGCGCCTCGAAGTGGCGTGCTCGTAGAGCGCGTTCACGTACATCGGCGTGGACTTCGAAAGCGCGTGCACGTGGCCGGTCATGTGGTGTGTCCGGCGGTGGCCGGAGAGCATAGAAGCCGCTGCGCCGCCCACCACGCTGTTGGCAACCATGAACTGACTACGCCAGCCCTGCGTAGACCTCACTTTGATTTCGGTCGCTCCCGCCTGGGACCGAGAAGGCCGACCCATTTGTTCCATAGGTGGTTAATAATAACGTGGGTGGAACGTATTCGAAAACTTGCAAGTCATCGAGACACTTTCAGGAAGGCGGGATGAGTGCAGTCTCATGATCGCAAGGTATTGAATATCAAGCGTTTCGGCAACCTCGTCGAGCGTTTCGGGGAATTGGTACGGTGATTTTTTCGAAGCTACCTAAGTGTTTTCCCTGGAACAAAAGGATTTTTGTTTTTCCCTGAGAACCCGATTCATATAATGACCATATGTAAATCAATGTTCCATATAAGGAACAAGATGCAGGGCCGATAGCGGCAGCTGGTTGGAGTACGGCGCACGTGCCGGACATGCCGGCGACCTGTCCGGCGACACATCGCCGGAGTTCGTGTTCAACGGCGCCGCGTTGGCATGGACCCGTCAGCTGAAGCGCTGCTGTGCGAGTCGGGTTGCGGGGCGATCGTCGCTATCGCGTCCGATAGGGGCAGAGGGAGCCCCGGTGCTGTTCCTGCCTCCGGATGCCGCGCGCGTCGTAAGCGTGTAGTTGCTGCGGGTGAACGGCGGCTTTGTGATGAATTGACCTGGTCGGAGCGAAAGGAGAAAGCGATGGTGGATGCTGATATCGAACGCAAGTCGTGGGAGCGTCCCGAAGACGCCAGTTTTGACCGGTGGATGAACGGCCGCGTGGCGCGTCTCGACACGCGCCGCTACGACTGGGACGCGCTGAAGTTTCAGGCCGACTACGACCCGACGTATCGCCGCGCGCAAATGCGCTATGTAGGCACGGGCGGTACGGGCGTGGCGAACGATTCGAACACCGTGCCCGCAGGCGGCTTCACGTTTTCGACGATGGTGATTCCGGCCGGCAACATCGGCCCGAGCCATATCCATACCGACGTCGAAGAAATTTTCTTCGTGCTGCGCGGCAAGTTGAAGGTAGTTTGCGAAAAAGATGGCGAGACCTGGGAAGCCGTGCTCGGCGAGCGCGATCTGATCTCGGTGCCGCCGGGCGTTTATCGCACGGAAATCAACGTTGGCGAGGAAGACGCGCTGATGTGCGTGATGCTCGGCTCGCCGAAGCCCATTACGCCGACATACCCGCCGGACTCGCCGCTCGCGAAGATCAAGCGTGACTTGAAAAAGTAAGGATGACAGATTGCCTGCTGCCGCAAACGAATCCATGAATGATATCCACCAACCCGCCTATAGCGCCGCCGCGCCTCTCGAAGCACGCAGCGCGCGCTTCCCGGCGCGCATTGCCGACGCGGGCGGAGTCATCGTCGCGTATCGCGAGGCGACAGCGGCACACGCGACACACGCGTTGCCGCTCGTGCTGCTGCATGGCCTCGGTTCGGGGGCGGGCTCCTGGGTCCAGCAACTCGAAGCGCTGGGCGGCACGCGCCGCGTGCTCGCGTGGGACGCGCCAGGCTACGGCGTTTCCACGCCGGTGGCGCCGGCCTCGCCGCGCCCCGAAGACTATGCGCGCGTGCTCGCGGGGTGGCTCGATGCGCTCGGCGTGTCGCGCTGTGTGCTGGTCGGGCACTCGCTTGGTGCAATCGTCGCGGGCGCGTTCGCCGTAGCGCATCCGGCAAGGCTCGGCGGCTTGCTGCTCGTTTCGCCGGCAGGCGGATACGGCGCGGCCACGCAAGCGCTGCGCGATGAGAAGCGCGACGCGCGTCTTGCCATGCTCGCCGAGCTGGGCCCGGCGGGCCTCGCGCAACGGCGCAGCCCAAACATGCTTTCCGCCTCCGCCGACGAGGCCGCGCGCGCATGGGTGCGCTGGAACATGTCGTGTGTGATTCCGCAGGGCTACGCCCAGGCTACCCATCTGCTCGCCCATGCCGATCTCGCGGCCGATCTCGCGCATTACCGCGGCGTAGTGAGCGTCGCGGTGGGCGCCGAGGACACGATCACTTCACCCGCGGCCTGCGAACGCATTGCGAAGGCTGCGCGCACGCCGTTGCAGATCGTGCCGCACGCCGGCCACGCCGGTTATATCGAAGCCCCGCGGGCCTACAACGCGTTGATTGCCGCGTTCGCCCGCGCCTGCGACGCAAATCGGAGTCACTGAATGACGCTCGACTTCGCCAGCGCGGCAACCGACGCCGACGAGGACCGCAGCGACGCGCACTATCGCGTGCCGGGTCTGGAACGGGGACGGCGCATTCTCACTGAATGCTCGACGTGCCCAGATGGTCGCGCCGCGTGGGCATTCCGCGCACGACTGTGTTTCGCCTGCTGCAGACGCTGGAATTGCTCGGCTTTCCTTGTCGACAAGGTGCGTCATGCCGCTGGCGACCTCGCGAAGCGGTTCAATTGCCACGGCTCGGCCGTGCAGAAGCACAACCCATACATGAAGGCCCTGGGGATCCGATGATTCGATTCGACCTGACCGGTCAGGTCGCGGTGGTGACGGGCGGTTCGTCCGGCATCGGGCTCGCGACGGCGGAACTCTTTCTGCAGGCGGGCGCCTCGGTCGCGATCTGCGGCCGCGACGCCGCGCGTCTCGAACGCGCTGAGCGGGGCCTGCGCGATGGCTTTCCCGCGGCGCAATTGCTGGTCGCGCGCTGCGACGTGCTCGACGCGATCGACGTGAGCGCCTTCGCGAGCGCGGTGCAGGCGCGCTTCGGCCGCACCGACATGCTTGTGAACAACGCGGGCCAGGGCCGCATCTCGACGTTCGCCGACACCAGCGACGAAGCCTGGCGCGACGAACTGGAACTGAAGTACTTCAGCATCATCCGGCCCACGCGCGCATTCCTGCCGATGTTGCGCGCGGCGGCGAGCGGCAACGCATCGATCGTCTGCGTGAATTCGCTGCTCGCGCTGCAGCCGGAGTTGCACATGGTTGCGACGTCGTCGGCGCGCGCCGGCGTGCTGAGCCTCATCAAGTCGCTCGCGAGCGAACTCGCGCCCGAGCGGATTCGTGTGAACTCGATCCTGATCGGCATCGTCGAGTCGGGCCAGTGGCGCCGCCGCCATGAAGCGGACGAACAGGCGCAGGCCGCCGGCCAGAGCTGGGACGACTGGGCGCGCGAGCTCGCACGCAAGAAGAACATTCCGCTTGGCCGCTTCGGTCGCCCCGAAGAAGCGGCCCAGGCGCTCTTTTATCTGGCGACGGCGCTGTCGTCCTACACGACGGGCAGTCATATCGATGTATCTGGAGGCGTTGCGCGACATGTCTGAAACCACTACCGTCGGCGAGCTGATTGCCGCCTTTCTCGAACAATGTGGCGTCAAGACCGCGTTCGGCGTGATCTCGATCCATAACATGCCGATCCTCGATGCGATCGGCCGGCGCGGCAAGATCCGCTACGTCGGCGCACGCGGCGAAGCGGGCGCCGTCAACATGGCGGACGGGCTCGCGCGCGTTTCCGGCGCCCTCGGCATGGCCTTCACGAGCACCGGCACGGCAGCGGGCAATGCGGCCGGCGCGATGGTCGAAGCGTTGACCGCGGGCACGGCGCTGTTGCATATCACCGGCCAGATCGAAAGCGATTATCTCGATCAGGACCTCGCCTATATCCACGAGGCTCCGGACCAGCTCACGATGCTCAAGTCGATCTCGAAGGCCGCATTTCGCGTGCGTTCGGTCGACACGGCGCTGCCGACCATCCGCGAAGCCGTGCGCGTTGCGCGCACCGCGCCGAGCGGCCCAGTGAGCGTAGAGATTCCCATCGACATTCAGGCCGCACGGGTCGAGTGGCCCGCCGACCTCGCCGCGCCGCACCTCACTACGCTCACGCACGACGACGCGCGCGTGCAGGAACTCGCGAACGCGCTCGCCAAGGCGAGGCGTCCGCTGTTGTGGCTCGGCGGCGGCGCGCGTCACGCGCGCGCGGCAGTCGAGCGTCTCGTGGCGCTGGGCTTCGGCGTGGTGACGAGCGTGCAGGGCCGTGGCGTGCTGCCCGAAGATCATTCGGCCACGCTCGGTGCGTTTAATGTCAGCGAGCCGGTCGAGCGCTTCTACAGGACTTGCGACGCAATGCTCGTGGTGGGCTCGCGCCTGCGCGGCAACGAAACGCTCAAGTACATGCTCGCCTTGCCCCAACCGCTTTATCGCGTGGATGCCGACGCGCTGGCCGACAACCGCGGCTACTGCAACGCGCTGTTCGTTCACGGCGACGCCGTCGCGGTACTCGATGCGCTCGCAACGAAGCTCGAAGGCCGCATGAAAGTCGATCCGCAGTTCGCCGTCGACCTCGCCGCCACGCACGAAACGGCCGTGGCCGAAACGGCGAAGGGGCTCGGGCCTTACCGCCGTCTCGTCGACGCACTGCAGCGTGTCGTGGGCCGCGATTACAACTGGGTTCGCGACGTGACGATCTCGAACAGCACGTGGGGCAACCGCATGCTGAAGATCTTCACGCCGCGCGCGGGCGTGCATGCGCTTGGCGGCGGCATTGGCCAAGGCATGCAGATGGCGATTGGCGCGGCGCTGGCGGGTTCGGCACCGAAGACGGTGTGCCTTGTCGGCGACGGCGGCCTGATGGTCAACGTGGGCGAACTGGCAACGGCCGTGCAGGAAAAAGCGAACGTCATGATCGTTTTGATGAATGACCAATGCTATGGCGTGATCCGCAACATTCAGGACGCGCAGTACGGCGGCCGCCGCATGTATGTCGATCTGCATCAGCCGGAGTTCGCGCAGTTCTGCGCGAGCCTCGGGCTCAAGCACTTGCGCGTCTCTACGCTCGATGACGCCGAGGCCCTGATTCGCGAAGGCTTCGAATGCGAAGGTCCGGTGCTGCTCGAAGTGGACATGAAAACCGTGGGCAGCTTCGAGACCGCATTCGCCGGCCCGCCGGTGCGCAAGGAAGATGCGGAGGAGTCGCAACATGCATGACGCCCACTGGGAAGCATCGCGGCACGCGCCTGTCCACGTCGCGATGATCGGCTTTGGCGCGATCGGGCAGACGGTCTATCGGGCCGTGGCCTCCGATCCGCTCGTGCATGTCTCGCACGTGATCGTGCCTGCGCAGTATGCGGCCGCGGTTCGCGGCATTGTCGATGCGTCGGTGGAAGTCGTGTCGTCCGTGCATGTGCTTTCTGCGAAACCGCAGTTCGCGCTCGAATGCGCGGGTCACGGCGCGCTCGAGGATCACGTGGTACCGCTACTGAAGTCGGGCACCGACTGTGCGATGGCGTCGATCGGCGCGCTCTCCGACGTTCACCTGCTGGAGCGGCTCTCGCTTGCCGCCGACGAAGGCCGCGCCACGCTCACGCTGCTGCCGGGCGCGATTGGCGGAATCGACGCGCTTTCGGCGGCGCGGTTGGGCGGGCTCGACGAGGTGCTGTACACGAGCCGCAAGCCGCCGCTCGGCTGGCTCGACACACCGGCCGAAGCCGTATGCGACCTGCGCACGCTCACGAGCGAACACATTGTTTTCGAAGGCAGTGCGCGTGAGGCGGCGCGCCTCTTTCCGAAGAACGCCAACGTGGCGGCGACGATCGCGCTCGCGGGCCTCGGCCTGGACGAAACGCGTGTGCGCCTTATCGCCGATCCGGCGGTGCAGCGCAACGTGCATCGCATCGTCGCGCGCGGCGCGTTTGGCGAGATGTCGCTCGAAATGTGCGGCCGTCCGCTGCCCGACAACCCGAAAACCTCGGCGTTGACCGCGTACAGCGCGATTCGCGCACTGCGCAACCGCGCGGTACGCTGCGTGATCTGAACGAGGCGCAGTAATGCGGGGCCGTGCCGCTGCAATGGCACGTGCGAAGAGACAGATTCCAGGACCTGTGAAATGACTTCATTCGATACGAGCCACGTGCACGATCTGGTGCCCAACGGCGACATCCTGATCGGCGGCGAGTGGCGGCGCGGGCGCGCCGCGCCTTATGTGAGCCTCTATCCGGCCGACCAGTCGCTCAACCTGGAGGTGTCGACAGCGAGCGCCGAAGACGCGGCCGAAGCCGTGGTCACGGCCGACGCCGCCTGGCGCCGCGCCGACTGGGCCGGGCTCAAGCCGCATCAGCGTGCGCTCGTGCTCTACCGCATTGCCGATCTCATTACGCGGCGCCACGAAGCGCTTGCGAACCTGCAGCGGCGCGACAACGGCAAGCCGATTGGCGAGACTCGCGCGCTGGTGGCGAGCGCGGCGAGCACGTTCCGCTATTACGCGGGCTGCCTCGAAACGCTCGACGAAGAACTGACGCCCTCGCGCGGCGACTATCTGACGATGAGCGTGTACGAGCCGATCGGCGTGATCGCGGCCATCACGCCCTGGAATTCGCCCATTGCCTCCGACGCGCAGAAGCTCGCCCCCGCGCTCGCGGGCGGCAACTCGGTGGTGCTCAAGCCCGCCGAGCCGACGCCGCTCGCTTCGCTCGCCCTCGCACGCATCTGCGAGGAAGCCGGCGTGCCCAAGGGCGTGCTGAGCGTGCTACCGGGCAAGGGCTCGGTGATCGGCGACGTACTCGTGCGCCACCCGCTGGTGAAGAAAGTGTCGTTCACGGGCGGCACGGAAGTTGGCCGTGGCATTGCGCGCATTGCGGCGGAGAAACTCATCCCGGTCTCGCTCGAACTGGGCGGCAAGTCGCCGACCATCGTGTTCGAAGACGCGGATCTCGATCACGCCGTGAACGGCGTGCTATACGGCATCTTCAGTTCGTCGGGCGAAGCGTGCATTGCGGGCTCGCGCCTGTTCGTGCAGCGGCCCATCTACGCCACGTTCATGAAGCGACTCGCAGAGGGCGCGCGCAAGCTGCGCGTAGGCGACCCCTCGCGGCCCGAGACGCAGATGGGGCCGCTCATCACGGCGCAGCACCGTGAGTCGGTGGAGCGCTACGTGGCGCTCGGCCTCGAAGAGGGCGGCCGCTTGCTGTGCGGTGGCGAACGCCCGGTTGGTGACGGACGCGAGAGGGGCTTCTTCTTCCAGCCGACGATCATCGAAGGACTCGAAAACAGCGCGCGCATCTGCCAGGAAGAAATTTTCGGACCGGTGCTCGTGGCGCTGGCGTTCGATGACGAAGCCTCGCTCGTCGAGCAGGCCAACGACAGCGTGTTCGGTCTCGCCGCCGGCATCTGGACGCTCGACTACAAGCGCGCCTGGCGCACCGCGCGTGCGCTCGAAGCGGGCACCGTGTGGATCAACACCTACAAGCTGTTTTCGATCGCCACACCGTTCTCGGGCCGGAAGGAGAGCGGCATGGGCCGCGAGAAGGGCCGACTCGGCATTCGCGAATACATGCAGCAAAAGACCCTTTACTGGGGCTTGAACGACGCACCGCTGCCCTGGGCAAATGCCTGAACCGACAGGAACCACGAACATGACGATTCTCGGCATCGAACAGATTACTTACGGCGTGACGGACTTCGAAACCTGCCGGCGCTTTTTCGTCGATTGGGGCTTGAAGGACGTTGCGCATGACGAAACACGTGCGCGTTTCGAAACGCTGAACGGCTGCACGGTGCTCGCCGTCGACGCGAACGACCCGTCGCTGCCGAAGGCGTTCGAAGCCGGTCCGACGCTGCGCGAGGTCACGTGGGGCGTGGCGCGGCGCGAGGAGCTCGCGGCGCTGCGCGAGCTCCTCGCCTGCCAGCCCGGCTTTTACACAACCGATGACGCGGTGGGCTGCTTCGACCCGGCGGGCATGGCGGTTCGCGTCGAAGTCACGCGTCGCCGTGAACTCGACGTCGAAGGTTCGCCGTCGAACGTGTGGGGCCAGGCGCTGCGCGTCGATACGCCTTCGCCCGTGTACGAGCGTGCGGAGCCCGTCGAAGTGGGCCACGTCGTGTTCTTCACGAACTGCCTCGCCGAACAGGAAGCGTTCTATCACGAACTGCTTGGTTTCGAGACCTCGGACCGTTATCCGAAGCGTGGCGCGTTCATGCGCTGCGCGCCGCACGGCGGCCATCATGACCTGTTCCTGCTCGCGCTGCCCGACGGCAAGAAGGGGCTGAACCACGTGGCCTTTACCGTGCGCGACATTCACGAAGTGTTCGGCGGCGGCCTGCACCTCAGCCGTTGCGGTTGGACCACGCAACTCGGCCCGGGCCGGCATCCGGTGTCGTCGGCGTACTTCTGGAACTTCATGAACCCGGCGGGCGGCCTCATCGAGTATTACGCCGACGAAGACGTGCTCACACCCGCGTGGCAGCCGCGCGATTTCGAGCCGGGCCCCACTGTGTTCGCGGAATGGGCCGTGGACGGTGGTCTCGACGGCAATACGCGCCGCCAGAAGAGCGCCGATTCACCGCACGGAGCGTTCATGACGCAGCGTAAGCAATGAGCGGCTCACTCGACGAGGGCGCCTTCGAAGCGTCGCGTACAGTCGTCGAGACGCTGCGCAAGGAGGGCTTTGCAGGGCGCCTCGTGATGGTCGCCGGCGCAGCGGATTTGCCCGACGAGCGGCCGCCGCTTCCGAGAGCGGTGCTGGCGGGCGATGTCGATACGCTCGACATCCAGACGTGGCAGCCCGATTGCGCGACCTCGATCGACCGCACGGCGCGTGGAGTAAAGCCCCGTTCGGGGCGCGAGGTGGAGGACGACCGGCTCGTCATCGCGACGGTCAACCCGCGCGTGTTCGCGTGCGGCGGCGTGCCAGAGGCCGTGCGGGGCCCGGAGGTGGCATATGCCGGGATTCCGTGGTTCTGCTCCGGCCAGTACGACGTGAACGCGCTGATTCCCGGTGACCTCCCGGCGGACGCGCAGCTTGCCATACGCGTCAACCTCGCTGGAAGCGCGCTGCGCTCCGCTTCGTCAGGCACGGCACCCTGCCCGGCGATATCGCCATCGATGCGCCGCGCGACCTGAAGCTTGGGCGCAAGTGGATGAGTCGAGGCCGCCCGGTCGATCTCTCGATCTCGACCGACACCAGCAAGGCGCTCGCATGGCGCACACACATGTGGAAGGATGAGACGCATGGGAAGCATCGATGAATTCGTGGGACAGAGCAACCGACTCGCCGTGGACGAACCGCATACGCGCGGCTCGATCATTGCCCGGCTGGAACGCTTGCCGGCCAACGCAATGCAGGTGCGTGCGCGCCTCCTCGTCGGCCTTGCAACGTTTTTTGATGGCTTCGACGTGATCGCGATTGCCGCGACGCTGCCGATTCTCATCCAGAAGTGGCACCTGAGCCCATGGGAAATCGCGTGTTTGATCGCCTCGGGATCGGTCGGGCAATTGTTCGGCGCATTCCTGTTTCCATGGGTGGCCGAGCGGCATGGCCGCGTGCGTGCGATCGCCTGGAGTTCCGGCATCATCGGCGTGACGAGCATTGCCTGCGGCTTTGCGCCTACGTTTGCCGCATTTGCAGCGCTGCGCGTGATCCAGGGCTTCGGGCTCGGCGGCGAGTTGCCCGTGGCGGCAACGTATATCAATGAGATCAGCCGTGCTCATGGCCGTGGACGGTTCGTTTTACTTTTCGAAATTGTGTTCCCGATCGGGCTGCTCGCGTCAAATGCGCTGGGTGCGTGGATCGTGCCGCGCTTCGGCTGGCAGGCGATGTACTTCATCGGCGGACTGCCGCTCGTGCTGTTCTTCGTACTGCGCCGTCTCGTGCCCGAGTCGCCGCGTTGGCTGGCCGAGCGACGTCGCCTGAATGATGCAGACATGGCCGTGACCGCTTTCGAGCGCACCGTCAAGGGCGCACTTTCGGCTCCTGCGCAGGCCGAGGCGTTCGAAGCACTCGTCAGCCGTCACCCCAGGCGTCGCGTGAAGGACCTGTTTGGCCCGGCGTACCGCAGGCGCACGCTCGCCGTTGCGATGCTGTGGATGACCTGCGGTTTCATCCAGTACGGACTTTCGACCTGGCTGCCCACGATCTATCGCACGGTCTATCACGCGCCGTTGCAGCTTGCGCTCAATCTCGCGGTGGCAGCGTCGATACTCGGCGTGCTGGGGTCGCTGATCTGTGCGCTGCTCGTCGACAAGGTGGGACGTAAGCCGATCATCAACGTTTCGTTCGTCTTGTGCGCGCTATCACTGGTGATGGCGGGCGTGTGCCACGCCATGTCGGTGTTCGTGGTCGCGGCGTTCTGTGCGCTGGCGCTGGGTTTGCTGGCGTGCGGGTTCATCACCGCGTACGTCTATACGCCGGAGCTGTATCCCACGAGTATTCGCGCGCTCGGCTGTGGTGTGGG
Source organism: Caballeronia sp. LZ043 (assembly GCF_031451075.1). Taxonomy (NCBI): domain Bacteria; kingdom Pseudomonadati; phylum Pseudomonadota; class Betaproteobacteria; order Burkholderiales; family Burkholderiaceae; genus Caballeronia; species Caballeronia sp. LZ043. Next base: position 290,562 of record NZ_JARUXT010000002.1, read on the forward strand.
CGGTGCGTGGCTGAAGGTGGCGGCGATCTTCGCGCCGGCCATCGTTTCGAAAACCATGGTTGGCGGCAATCTCGATGTTGCATTTTATGTTCTCGCGGCCGTGCCGTTCCTTGCGGCTATCGCGGTGCATTGTCTCGGCATCGAGACCAAGGGGAAGGTGCTGGAGCAGTTGGAAGCGTGATGAACCCGATGCTCTCGGCCATGCCGATGGCGCTCGTCGCGACGAGCGCCCGTTCGGGGTGAGGTTTTTCATTGGGAAACCGAAATCTCCACAGGTGCATGAGTCTCTCCAATGTTTCGTCAAGCGAGAAAATGCCATGTATGGATGATGCGGCGGCCATATGACTGTCGCATTCAGTGAAACCATGCATGACAGTGTTTCAGGGAAAGCAAATCCCTTCTGCTGGTTACTCGCTGCAAGACGCATTGCGAGACGATCGGCAACCTAATCGGGTGTGCATGCCATTGCCGAACATTTGGTCCGGCCCAAGAATTTCACTCATCGCGTTCGGCGGCAGTGAGCCTTCGGCCGACAATGTTTCCGGGAGAGATGACATGCAATTCACACTGAACGGACGCCCCTTCGAGTTTGACGGCGATCCAGAAACGCCGCTGCTCTGGGTGATTCGCGAGGCCGCCGGCCTGACCGGCACCAAGTACGGTTGCGGCATCGGCGCGTGCGGGGCGTGCACGGTGCATCTGGAAGGCGAGGCGACGCGCTCGTGCGTGCTCCCGGTATCAGTGGTCGCGGGGCGCCGCATCACCACCATAGAAGGGCTTTCGCCCGGCGTGACGCATCCCGTGCAGGCCGCATGGATCAAGCAGGACGTGCCGCAATGCGGCTATTGCCAGTCGGGCATGGTGATGGCCGTTGCGTCGCTGCTCACCCAGTATCCGCACCCCACCGACGCGCAGATCGACCAGGGCGTGACGAACCTGTGCCGCTGTGCGACCTATCACCGTATTCGCGAGGCCATTCATGTCGCAGCGAATTCGTGAGTGCGATCAGGGCGCGTGCAGCGAAGGCCGACGCGCTTTCCTGAGGGTAGGCTTTGCCGTGGCAGGCAGTCTCGTGCTGCCGCTCGCTTGGAGCACCCACGCCGAAGCTGCCGGCGAAACCTCGCGCTTTCACGAGATCAACGACTGGGTGCGTATCGACGCCGACGGCCGAACGATAATCGGTCTGTCCCAGGCGGAAGTCGGGCAAGGCGTCTACACGGGACTGCCGCAAGTGCTCGTCGACGAGATGGATGCCGACTGGAGCCAGGTGAGCGTGGCGTTCGTGACGGGGCGCGACGCTTACCGTATTTCGGCAGCGAATGAAATGCCGCAGCAGTTCGTCGGCGCCTCGATGTCGATGACGATGTTCTACACGCGCTTGCGTGTGGCCGGCGCGCAGGTGCGTGAGGCGTTCCTGAAGGCCGGCGCGCATCGGCTCGGCGTGCGGCCCACGCAGTGCACGACGAAGAGCGGCCGAGTGATCCAGCTGCAAACGGGCCGCGCGGTCGCCTACGGCGAATTGCTCGATGACGTAGCGAAGCTGCCGCTCGATGCGGAGCCGCGTTTGAAGCCGGAATCGATGCACACGCTCATCGGCGCGTCGCTGCACAAACTCGACGTGCCCGCGAAAGTGAGCGGGCGTGCAGGGTTCGGTGTCGACGTGGTCGTCCCAGGCATGCTCAACGGGGCCGTGAAAATGGCGCCGACGCTCAACGGCAGGCCTGTTGCCGTGCGCAATCGCGATACGGTGCGCGCGATGCCGGGCGTGGTCGAGGTGGTGCAGGCGAAGGATGCCGTGATCGTGGTCGCGCAGTCGTACTGGCAGGCGAAGAAGGGCTGCGACGCGGTCGACGTGCAATGGGACGACGGTGGCACGGCACCCTTCGACAGTGCGACGATACTCGCGCAGCGCAAGGCCGCGCTAAACGCCACCGGGGCGCCGGTCGCCACGCGAATCGGCGACGCGGCGGCGTATCTCGATGCGCCGCAGGCGCGCGTGGTCGAAGCGGACTATCACACGCCCTATGTCGTGCACGCGACGCTGGAGCCCGTGAATGCCACCGTGCACGTGCGCGAGCACGACATCGAGGTATGGGGGCCGATTCAGGGGCAGGACAAGGTGCGCTGGACGCTCGCCGCCATCTTCAGCGTGCGTGCGGAAAAGGTGATCGTGAACACGACTTTCCTTGGGGGCAGCTTCGGGCGCAAGTACCTGCCGGACTTCGTGATTCACGCGGCCGTGGCGTCGAAGGCCGTGGGCAAACCCGTTAAGGTTATCCGCTCGCGCGAAGACGACATTCGCCACGGCTTTTATCGCCCAGGCGTCTCGGCGCGCATGCGCGCGGCGCTTGGTCCCGACGGTTATCCGCAAGCCATGCGCGTGCGCGTGGTGGGGCAGTCGCTCTATTGGTCGATCAAGCGCGACTACTTCGAAAAGATGGGCGGTTGGGACGAAACCATGCTCGATGGCCTGTACGACCTCGGCTACGCGGTGCCGAACCTGCTCGTTGATTCGGTCAACGTTACCCAGCCGATTCCCGTGAGCTTCATGCGCAGCGTGGGCAGTACGTCGAGCGTGTTCTTCCTCGAAAGCTTCGTCAACGAACTCGCGCACGCGGCGCGGATCGACCCGCTCGTGTACCGGCGGACGATGCTGCAACACGACCCGCTTGCCGTGCGCGTGCTCGACCAGACCGCCGCGAAGGCCGGCTGGTCTGGCAAGCCGGCGGCGGGGGTGCATCGTGGCGTTGCCTATTGCCTTTACACCGGGCGCGGCGGCGCGTTCACGACCTATGTCGCCACGATCGTGGAACTGCGCATGGTGGAGGGCCGCGCGAAACTCGAACGGGTGGTGTGCGGCATCGACTGCGGGCGCGCCGTCAATCCCATGCTGATTCGCGAGATGGTCGAGGGCGGCATTGGCTTCGCGCTGACGAACACGTTCAAGAGCGAGATCACGTTCAAGGGCGGCGCTGTGGAGCAGGACAACTTTTCCAACTACCCGCTCCTGTATCTCGCCGAGATGCCGACGATCGAGGTGGTGATCGTGGCAAGCGACCGGCCGCCGCAAGGCTGCGGTGAAGTAGCCTTGCCGCCGGTCGCGCCGGCCGTTGCCGACGCGCTGTTTCAGGCGACGGGCAAGCACCTGCGCACGATGCCGCTCGAACAGCCACTTGGCTGAGGCAAGGGAACCCTTCCGTTCAACCTTTGACGAGGTGTTTTACATGATCCGTATCCGTAGCTTGATCGTGCCGTTGGTAGCGGTGCTGAGCGCAACCGGCGCGCGCGCCGAAGCCGCGATCGACGTTGCGCGCGCCCAGCAGATCGCGACCCAGCATGCCTGCTTCGGTTGTCACGCCGTCGACAGGAAACTCGTTGGTCCCGCATACCGCGACGTGGCCGCCCGCTACAAGGGCAATGCCGGCGCACTCGCGACACTCGTGACTCACGTGCAGAACGGCAGCTCGGGCAACTGGGGCGCCGTGCCCATGCCGCCGAACCCGATCAGCACCGCAGACGCTCAAACCGTCGTGCAGTGGATTCTTGCAGGCAGCAGGACGAATTGATCGAAGGCGGGCCGGGGGCGACCCGACCTGTGGGGCGCGGATCGCCGGCAGCGGATGCCTCTTCCTGGTCAAAGCAGGTGGGACATTGCATCGATAATTGTCACGACTTAGTTGGAGTGGGTATTGAAGAAGCTATGGGCGGTAGCCGCACTGACCGGTACGGCGAGTCTGGCCTGCGGCCAAAGTAGTGTGACACTTTACGGTATCGTCGATACCGGCATCGAGTACTACGACAACGTGCCAAAAGGCGGCTCGTTCGTCGGCATGCCGTCGCTTACCGGCGAGATGCCGTCGCGCTTCGGGCTGCGCGGCGTCGAGGATCTAGGCGGTGGCTTCAAGACGTTTTTCGTCCTGGAAAACGGCTTCGCAACGGACAGCGGTGCGCTGAACTACGGCGGCCGGCTCTTCGGGCGCCAAGCCAATGTGGGCCTGAGCGGCGACTACGGCTCGTTCACACTCGGCCGCCAGATGAACATGTCGATGTACGCGCTGCTCAACGCAGATGTTATCGGTCCCTCGATTCATTCGATGGCGAGCTTCGATGGCTATCTGCCAAACGCGCGCAGCGACAGCGCTATCGGCTATCTCGGGGAGTTTCATGGCGTGACGGCAGGCGGCACTTATAGCTTCGGCCGCGACGCGGCAGGACCTGCCGGGCCTTCCGCGACGAACTGCGCGGGCCAGATTCCGGGCGACGCGGTGGCCTGCCGCCAGTACACGGCGATGCTCGCCTACGATGGCACGTGGGGCGGGGTGGCTGCGTCGTACGACGTGATGAACGGCGGCCCGGGCGCTGCGGCACCGCTCGTGAACCCGGACTACAAAGACACGCGGGTCATCGTCGACGCATATGTGAAGTACAGCCGCGGCAAGGCGGGCGGCGGGTGGATCCGGCGCAATACCTCGGCAGAGAGGCATGCACAATCCGATATCTTCTTCCTCGGGACGACCTGGTTCTTCACGCCCGCGCTCTGGTGCGACGGCCAGGCGCTGCGCTACATCTTGCGCGACGATTCGAATTCGACGATGCTGGTCGGGCGCGTGAATTACGCCCTCTCGAAGCGCACCACCGCTTATTCGTCGGTGAGTTATATGTTCAACAGCCCGCTTGCGGCGAACGCGATCGCGGCTGGGGGCGCGGTACAGACGGGCGCGAACCAGTTCGGCGCGATGGTAGGCATCGAGCGGCGCTTCTAGCCCCGGATCGGAGAAGGCGATGGCAACCGACTTGTTGAGCGATATTCTCGCGGACCTGTGCGCCGACGCCGTGGTCACAGGGTACTTCTCGCTCACCGCGCCGTTTGCGCTCAGCAAGCCGGCTGTCGACGGCGCCATGTTCAGAACGGCCTTCGGCAGCCCGTTCTACGTCATCGTCGCAGGGATGGAGCCCGTGCTCGTCGAACCTGGTGACTTCCTGCTGCTGCCGCATGGGCACGAGCACGTGCTCGCGTCGTCGCCCGAGGTCAGGCCCGTGCCATTCGACGACCTGATGGCGAGCCAGGGCATACGCCCCAGCTTCGACACGCCGCTGCGCTTCAGCGCGGGCGGCGGCGGCTCGGTGAGCGAACTATATACGGGTATCGTGGTATATCGCGAGGCCATGCGCTGTCCGCTTTTCTCGGTGTTGCCGCCGCTCATTCACGTGCGCGCGAACGATCCTGCCATGGTCCCTTGGCTCGCGAGCACACTTTCTTCCTTCATCCGCGAATCGATGTCCTGCCAGCCGGGTTGGGCGGTGGCGGCGGCGCGGCTCGCCGACGTGCTGTTCGTGCAATTGCTGCGCGCGCATTTGGGTTCGGCGGTCAGCCATACCGGCTGGTTGCGCGGCATCATGGACCCGCAGATTGGCAAAGCCATCGCGTTGCTGCACCGGAATCCGGAGCGTGACTGGACTGTCGAGTCGCTGGCGGCTGCGGCGGGCATGTCGCGCTCGCGCTTCAGCGCGCGTTTCGTCGAACTCGCCGGCGAAACGCCGATCGGTCATCTCACGTCGTACCGCATGTATCTCGCGAGTGATGCGCTCAGGCACACCCGGCAGAGGCTGATCGAGATCGCGGAGAGAGTGGGCTATGCCTCGGAAAAGGCCTTTATTCGTGCGTTCCGGCGCTGGTCCGGCATGGCGCCGAAACAATATGCGCGCAGCGAGGCGCGATCACTGCGACATGGACCGTAGTTAGGCGGCGCCGCAAGCCGGACTGACGCTCGAACTCCACGCCTCGTGGCGGGAGCAAACGTCTGGGGGCAAGGGCTGCGACGCGACGTCGCAAGGCTCGGTGCGAACGCCGTGTCCAGTTGCGCACCCGGTACGCACCCACTTGAAAACAAGTCGCGAGGCGTTTGAATGACGCCCCAAAATTCCTGTATAAGCGCCGCTGCCTGATGGTTATACGCGCTGCCGGCGCAGCGTTCCCGCACCATCGATTATTGCCGCCAGGACAACATCCTGTAGGCCTTCGCGACGCTACTGGCGCGCGCTTCTCCTCACTACACTCTGTCGCACAGTTGATCGAAACGCGAGCCGGATCAGGCCCGCGACATTCGTCGCCTCGTGCGGCATATCCCGTGATGAAAGGAGTCTCGAACATGAGCCAGATTACCCGCAACGTGCAGCCCGTTACCGCGAGCCTCGGCAGGAAGAATGCAGGCGAACTCGTGCCGTCCCGCTATGCGGTGCGTATCGGTGACGTCGATGTCGTGCTGATCAGCGATGGCGTGCTGCCGCTGCCGACCTCGACGATGTCCACCAACGTGAGCGAGGCGGACCGCAACGCATGGTTCGATAGCCGCTTCCTGCAGCGCGACAGGTTCGACTGGGCGTTGAACATCGCGCTCGTGCGCAGCGGCGAGCATCTGATCCTGATCGATTCGGGCGTGGGCGACGGCTTCGAATACTTCTCGCGCGCGGGTCAGTCGGTGATGCGTCTCGAATCGGCGGGCATCGACCTGAAGGCGATCACCGATATCGTGATCACGCACATGCACATGGATCATGTCGGCGGGCTGAACAACGACGGCGTGAAGGCCAAGCTGCGTCCTGACGTGCGCATTCATGTGGCGGCGGCGGAAGTGGCGTTCTGGAAAGATCCTGACTTCAGCAGGACGGTCATGCCGGAATCGGTACCGCCCGCGCTGCGCCGAGCGGCTGCAACTTTCGTGAAGCTGTACAGCGAAAACATCGTGCTCTTCGACCGGATCGTGGACGTCGCAGCGGGTGTGTCGGCACGCGTGACGGGTGGGCACACGCCGGGGCATTGCGTGGTGGATGTCGCGTCGAACGGCGAGAAGCTGACCTTCGTCGGCGACGCGATCTTCGAAGTCAACTTCGATCATCCCGCCTGGCAAAACGGCTTCGAGCATGATCCCGAGAAAGCCGCGGACGTGCGTATCGCGTTGCTCGATGAAGCCGCCGAATCCGGCGCCTTGCTGGCCGCGGCGCATGTCGCGTTCCCTTCCATCGGACACGTTGCGAAGAACGGTGAAGGCTTTCGCTTCGTGCCGGTGCTGTGGGATTATTGAGCGACGCTGCACGCGCGTTCACGTGCATCACTGATTTTTGATCGAGGTTGACAAGCAAAAATTCAGCGTTTTAGACTTGAGTCACCCTCGCGGCCCGACAATGATGTCCGCCCGAGGACCCGGCACAGAAGCCCCTTGACGAACCACTGGTTCGTCAAGGGGCTTTTTTTTGTCCGAAATATTCCGCTGTTCTAGCGCCCACTTCTGGAGAACCCGCATGTTGCTGAAGCCGTCGGGCTGGATGCGTCTCGCCCTTACCGCAGGACTCGCACTGACCTCGCTCGCATCGAGCGCCGCCGATCCCGTGAAGATCGGCTTGCTGGAGGACGCTTCAGGAAACTTCGCGTTGGCCACCATTCCGAAGATCCACGCTACCCAACTTGCGGTCGAGGAGATCAACGCGAAGGGCGGCATACTCGGACGTCCGGTGACGCTGATCGCCTACGACACGCAGTCGGACAACACCAAGTTCCAGGAACTCGCCCGGCGTCTCGTGCAGACCGACAAGCCCGATGTGATCTTCGGCGCGTTCTCCAGCGCATCGCGCGAGGCCATCCGTCCGATCATGGACCGCGCACATCAGCTCTACTGGTACGACAACCAGTACGAGGGCGGTGTGTGCGACACGAACACCTTCGTGACCGGCGCGGTGCCCGAGCAGCAGTTCTCCACGCTCATTCCATGGATGATGCAGAAGTACGGCAAGAAGGTGTACACCATCGCCGCCGACTACAACTTCGGGCAGATCTCGGCGGAATGGGTGCGCAACATCGTGAAGGAGAATGGCGGCACGATGGTCGGCGAGGAATTCATCCCGCTGTCCGTGTCGCAGTTCGGCCAGACCATCCAGAACATCCAGAAGGCCAAGCCGGACTTCGTGGTCACGCTGCTGGTCGGCGCGAACCAGGCGTCGTATTACGAGCAGCAGGCATCGGCGCATCTGAACCTGCCGATGGCCAGTTCGGTCAACGTCGGCCAGGCCTACGAGCACAAGCGTTTCAAACCGCCGGCACTGAAGGACATGTATGTGACGGCGAACTATGTCGAGGAAGTCGATTCACCGGCAAGCAATGACTTCAAGAAACGCTTCCACGCCAAGTTCCCGAACGAGCCGTACATCAACCAGGAAGCGGCCAACGCCTACGACGCCATCTATCTCTACAAGGCTGCCGTCGAAAAGGCCAAGACGACGAACCAGGATGCGGTGCGCCATGCGCTCGAGAGCGGCGACATCTGCACGACAGGCGCGCAGGGCAAGGTCTGCATCGACCCGAAGAGCCATCACGCGAGCCATACCATCTATCTGGTGCACGTGAAGGAAGACCATAGCGTCGAGATTCCGAAGGTATGGGACGACGTGCAGCCGTACTGGCTCGGCAAGGTCGGCTGCGATCTGCCGAACAAGCCGGATCATCGCCAGTACACGCCGTCGAACCTGCCCAAGAAGTCCTGATCCGAAGCCGGCGCGCGCTGCCAGGCGCCGCGCGCGCGTCTTCCTGAACGTGGAGCATGCATGGCCACTCTCACCACGCTTTACTCGCTCGTCTACCAGTTCGGCGACAACTTCGCCTACCTGGTGCTCGCCGCGCTCGGTCTCGCAGTGATCTTCGGCATGATGGGCGTGATCAACCTCGCGCACGGCGAGTTCATCATGTGCGGCGCCTATGTCACCATCATCGCCGCGAAGCGCGGCCTGCCGCTGCCGCTCGCGATGCTGCTCGGCGCGCTCGCGGCGGCGTGCGCCGGCGTGATCGTCGAACGGCTCGTGATCCGTCATCTCTATGACCGCCTGTTCGATTCGGTGGTCGCCACCTGGGCCATCAGCCTCATCGTGCAGCAGACCATGCTGCTCGTCGCGGGGCCGTCCATGGAAGGCATCGCGACGCCGTTCGGTTCCTTCTCGCTCGGCGAATATTCGTTCTCGACCTATCGCGCTGTGCTGCCGCTCATTGCCCTCGCGATTCTCTTCGGGCTCTATCTGCTGTTCTTCAAGACCAACTACGGCGTGTGCGCCCGCGCGACCATCCAGAACGCGAGCATCGCGCAATGCCTCGGCCTGCGCACGGACCGGCTCTACACGCTGACCTTTGCGCTCGGCGCCGGGCTCGCGGGCCTCACGGGCGCGCTGTACGCCCCGACCATGACGGCGGTTCCCACCATGGGCAGCAATTTCATCGTGCAGGCCTTCGTCTCGGTGGTCGTGGGCGGCGCGAACGTGATTGCCGGAACGACGCCGGCGGCTGGCGTCCTTGCCATCATCCAGACGGCGCTCACGGCTTCCTATGGACAATTGTTCGGGCAGATCGGGCTGCTGTTGACGGTGATCGTCGTGATCCGGCTGATGCCGCAAGGCCTCGGCAATCTCTTTACCCGCCTGCGCTAGGAGGCCTGCATGAAGCAAACCGGAATGGCTTCCAGCGCTGCGCCCGGCGCCTGCGCGCGGGTCCTGCGCGTGCTGCCGTGGCTCGTTGCGCTGTGCCTGCCGCTCGTCGTCGATGCCAACACCAGCGGCAATCTCGCGTACTGCCTGCTGTGGGCCTTCAGCGCGATGGGCCTGGCCGCGATGTGGGGCTACGGCGGCATTCTGTCGTTCGGGCAGACGGCGTTCTTCGGGCTGTCGGGCTATAGCTACGGCATCTTCACGCTGAACTATGGCGATTACTGGTTTCAGTCGTGGCTCGGTCTCGGCGCGGGGCTCGTGGTCAGCGTGCTGGCGGCTGCGCTGATCGGCTACATGATCTTCTATGGCCGCATCAAGGGCGTGTTCATCGGCATCGTCACGCTGTCCGTGACGCTGGTGCTCGAAACCTTCATGGCGCAGACCGCCGGGCCGCAATGGGCGATCGGGGAAGCGCGGCTCAACGGCTACAACGGCATGGGCGGCATGACGCCGCTGACGATTCCCTGGCCAGGCGGCCCGCTGACGCTGGAGAACGCCAGCTTCTACTATCTCGTGCTGATCCTGCTGATCGTGGTCTACGCCGTCATGCGCAAGCTGCTCGACGGACCGTTCGGTCTCACGCTGATCGCCATCCGCGAGAACCCGCAGCGCGCGGAGATGCTGGGCGTCGACATCCGCCGTCATCAGTGGCTCGTGTTCGTGCTCGGTTGCACGCTGGGCGGTCTGTCGGGCGCGCTCTACACGATCTGGGGCTCCTACATCACTCCATCGACGATGGGCCTCACCGCGGCCGCCATGCCGGTCATCTGGGTGGCCACATCGGGGCGCAAGACCATTGGCGGGACGATTCTTGGCACCGCGCTGCTGGTCTGGCTCTCGCAGAATCTCGCCGTGTACGGCAGCCAGTACGCGCTGATCCTGCTCGGCGCAATCCTGCTGATTGTCGTGCTGGCCGCGCCCGAAGGCCTGCTGCCGTTCGTCACGCGGCAACTCGGACGGCTCGCCGGCCGCGCGGGCGGCGGCGCGCGCCACGGCGGCCCCTGTCTCAAGCGCGAGGAGGGCAAATCATGACCACGCTGCTGGAAACGCGCGGACTCAAGAAGCACTTCGGCGGCGCGCACGTCATCAACGGCATCGACTTCAGCATCGACGCAGGCGAGATTCGCTGCGTGATCGGGCCGAACGGCGCGGGCAAGAGCACCTTCTTCAAGCTCATCACGGGGGAGCATCGGCCGTCGGAGGGGAGCGTGATGTTTCTCGGCGAGGACATGAGCCATGTGCTGCCGCACCAGCGCATCCGCCTGGGCATGAGCATCAAGTTCCAGATACCGGGCGTGTTCCCCGATCTCAGCGTGCGCCAGCATCTGCAACTGTCGCTGCATCGCGCGCGCGACGACCGGCCCGAAAGCCTCGACGACCTGCTCGAGCGCTTCATGCTGGAGCAGGAGGAGCACGTGCTGGCGCGCAATCTGTCGCACGGCAAGAAGCAGTGGCTCGAAATCGCCATGGCGGTCTCGCTGCGGCCGAAGCTGCTGTTCCTCGACGAACCCGTGGCCGGCATGTCGGTCGAGGAAACCCATGCAACGGGCGAACTCATCAAGCGGCTGTCGGCGGCCGGGCTCACGATGATGGTGGTCGAGCACGACATGACCTTCGTCAAGCAGATTGCGTCGCGCGTCACGGTGCTGCACGGCGGCAGCGTGCTGGCCGACGGCCCGCTCGACGAGATCCTCGCGCGCGACGATGTCGCCGAAGTGTATCTGGGGAAAAAGAAATGAGCGCGTTGCTCGAAGTGTCGGGCGTGGAAGCAGGGTATGGCGGCGGACGCGTGCTCAACGGCGTGTCGCTCAGCATCGGACGGGGCGAGGTGCTGGCGCTGATCGGCCGCAACGGCGTCGGCAAGACGACGCTGATGCGTGCGCTCATCGGGCTGGTGCCGCTCGATGCCGGAGAGATCGTCCTCGACGGTACGGCTATCGGCCACGAGAAGCCCTACGTGAGGGCGCAGCAGGGCATGGGCTATGTGCCGCAGGGCCGCGAGATCTTCGGCGCGCTGACGGTCGCGGAAAACCTTCAGGTCGGCGCGCAGGCGAACCGGGCGAAGGCCGCGCAGATGCGCGAGCGGGTCGTCGACTATTTTCCGATCCTGAAGCAGCGTTACGCGCAGAAGGCGGGCACGATGAGCGGCGGCGAACAGCAGCAGCTCGCCATTGCCCGCGCGCTTATCAGCGCGCCGAAGGTGCTGTTGCTCGACGAGCCGTCCGAGGGCATCCAGCCGTCCATCGTGGATCTGATCGGCGAGACCTTGCAGCAGATCGCGCGCGAGACCGGCATTGGCGTGGTGCTGGTGGAACAGGACATGGGCATGGTCGAGCGTATCGCGACACGCTGCTGCGTGATGGACAAGGGCCGCATTGTCGAGACATTGAGTCCCGCGCAACTCGGGGACGAGCAACTCATTCGCCAGTATCTGGCACTGTGACGGAGAGCGGAACATGAAATGGCTTGAGGACTCGATCATGATGAAGCGCGGCCAGGGCGCGGGCCGTGAGCCGGTGGAGCATCATCTCACCGAGCAGATGCAGAAGACCTATCACTACACCATCGGTCCGTACTCGGATCCGGTGCTGCACGTGAAGCCGGGCGACCGCATCGTGGTGGAAACGCGCGATGCCTTCGAAGGCAAGATCAAGGAGGAGACGGACAGGCCGTCGCAGGTGCTTCAAGTGCCGTTCCTCAATCCGCAGAACGGGCCGATCATGATCGAAGGCGCCGAGAAGGGCGACGTGGTCGCGGTGTACATCGAGAAGATGGCGCCGCGCGGCCCGGACCCGCACGGCTTCTGCTGCATGATCCCGAACTTCGGCGGGCTGACCGGCACCGACTACACCGCGCTGCTCAACGAGCCCTTGCCGGAAGTGGTGCGCAAGATCAGGATCGACGAGGAGAACGTGTACTGGAGCAAGCGCAACACCTTGCCGTACAAGCCGCATATCGGCACGCTGAGTCTTTCGCCGGAAATCGATTCGATCAACTCGCTCACACCTGATAATCACGGCGGCAACATGGACGTGCCGGACATGGGGCCGGGCAGCATCACGTATCTGCCGGTGCGCTCGCCGGGCGGACGCCTGTTCATCGGCGATGCGCACGCCTGCCAGGGCGATGGCGAGGTGTGCGGCACCGCCGTTGAGTATCAGAGCACGACCACCGTGCGCGTGGACCTCATCAAGGGCTGGCGGATCGACTGGCCGAGGCTCGAGAATGAAGACGCGCTGATGAGCATCGGCAGCGCTCGGCCGCTGGAGGATGCCACGCGCATTGCCTATCGCGAGCTCGTGTTGTGGATGGCCGCGGAGTATGGCTTCGACAAGTGGGACGCGTACATGATGCTGAGTCAGGTGGGCCGCGTGCGCCTGGGCAATTTTGTCGATCCAAAATACACGGTTGGCGCGATGGTCGCGAAGCACTATCTGAAGTAACGCATCATTCAGTCTGAAGAAACGACACCAGACGACCCAGGCGCGAGGCCGCGGCTTCGCGCAAACAAGAGAGCGTGTCAAGAAATGGCTTTGTCCGATCCCATTCGAGTGGGCCTGCTGTGCTCGACCAGCGGTTCGACCGCGCTGCTCGAGCAGTCCCAATGGCGAGGCGCCTGTCTCGCCGTCGACGAGATCAATGCGCGCGGCGGTATTGGCGGACGCGAACTCGTTGCGCTGCACTACGACCCCGGCTCCGACCCGGCCGCGTTCCGCGAACTGGCGGAGCGGCTGATCCTGAAGGACGGGGTCAACACCATCTTCGGCGGCTATACGTCCACGAGCCGCAAGGCGATGCTGCCGGTCGTCGAAAAGCACAACCGTCTGCTGATCTATGCGCAGATGTACGAGGGCTTCGAGTACTCGGACAACATCATCTATAGCGGCGCGTCGCCGAATCAGAACGGCGTGCAGCTGGCGGACTTCATGACCGAGACCTTCGGTGCGCGGGTGTATTTCGTCGGGTCGAGCTATGTCTATCCGTACGAATGCAATCGCACGATGCAGGAGCTGCTGCTCCAGCATCCCGAAGGCGCGATCCTCGGCGAACGCTATCTGCCGTTCGACGCCACGCGCGAGCAGTTCGAGCAGGTCATCGCCGATATCCGCCGCAAGGCGCCGGACTGGATCTTCTGCACGGTGATCGGCGAGACCGTGCCGTATCTCTACGACGCCTACGCGCATGCCGACTTCGATCCGGCCCGCATGCCCATCGGCAGCCTCAATACTTCGGAGACGGAAATCCGCGCGATGGAGCCCGGCAGCGCCGCCGGCCACATCACGGCCGCGCCGTATTTCCAGAGCATCGACACGGTGGAGAACCATCGTGCGGTCGCGCTGCATCAGTCGCGCTACGGCGCGCACACGCCCACCGACATGAACTGGGAAGCCGCCTACTATCAGATGCACATGTTCGCGGAAGCGTTCGCGCGCGCGGGCTCCGACAAGCTCGCGAGCATCATGCCGCAGCTGCTCGGTTCCGAGTTCAACGCGCCGCAAGGCCGTGTGCGCATCGATCCGGTGAATCATCACATGGCGCTCTATCCGCGCATTGGCCGCGCTTCGGCGGACGGCCAGTTCACCATCCTGCGCGAATCGAAGTTCGCCGTCGGGCCCGATCCCTATATGACGCGTCAGACGCTCGGGGACTGGGTCACGAAGCTGAGCACGCGGGACTCCTGACGTGAGCGCGCGCCCGGACCGAGGCCAGCGGAGCCTCACCAGTTCGATCCTCGAGCGCCATGCGCGGGTGCTCGTCTTCCATCCGGACGACAACGATGGACAGACGCTCGCCAATCACCTGCGGCGCATGGGCTTTCAGGTGGAGCGCTGCTGGCCGCCGCTGGACACCTTGCCCGAGCGCGTCGATCTCGTATTCCGCGCGTTGCTGCCGGAAGAACGCGCGCCCTGCGGTGAGTGGTCCGGCCCGGAAACGCCGCCCGTCATCTGCGTGGTTTCCTACGAGAATCCGACCTTCATCGACCAGGCCATCAAGCTCGGCGCCGACGGCATCGTCACGACGCCGGTGCGCGCTTCGGGTCTGCTCTCGACGGTGGTGATGGCGCTGTATCACTCGAAGCGCGCGCGTCAGCATGCGCAGCGCATCGCGAAGCTCGAACAGAAACTGCTCGACAGCCGGCATCTGCAGGAAGCCAAGAACATCTTGATGATCATGCATCGCGTGAGCGAACGCGAGGCCTACGACATGCTGCGCGCGCAGGCAATGGAGAAGCGCGTGACCATCGACGACATCTGCCACTCCGTCATCCAGGCGGGCGAAGTGCTGCAGATTGCGCGCGGCATGAGTTCAGGGGACGGGCGCGAGAAAGCGTGAGCGCGCCGTCCCGGCGTCTGACTGACATGCACAGGAGCGGCGAACATGGACCTGCAACTGAAGGGCTTGAAGGCGATCGTGACCGGCGGCACCAAGGGCATCGGGCTGGCGATTGCGCGGACACTGGCGGCGGAAGGCGCGGACGTCGCCATCTGCGCGCGCGATGCGACCGCCGTTGAAACCACCGCGGAGGCGCTGGCCGAATTGAGCGGTGCGCGTGCATCGGGCGCGGCCGTCGATGTGGCCGATGGCGCCGCGCTCAAGGCATGGGTCGCGCGCGTCGGGGCGGACTGGGGCGGGATGGATATCGTCGTGGCCAATGTGAGCGCGCTTGCCATTGGCAACGACATTGAATCCTGGCGCAAGGAGTTCGAGACGGATCTGCTGGGCACCGTGAATCTCGTCGATGCCGCGATGCCGTTTCTCGAAGCGAGCCAGGCGGCTTCGATCGTCGCGATATCGAGCGTGTCGGGACGCGAGATCGATTTCGCCGCCGGACCCTACGGCGTGTTCAAGGCCGCGCTGATTCACTACATGCAAGGGCTCGCGAACCAGCTGGCCGCGAAGGGCATTCGCGCGAATACGGTATCGCCGGGCAATGTGTATTTCGAAGGCGGCGTGTGGGACTGGATCGAGCATAACGATGCCGCGCTGTTCGAACGCGCGCTCGCTTTGAATCCGACCGGACGCATGGCCCGGCCGCAGGAAATCGCCAACGCGGTGGCGTTCATCGCGAGTCCGGCGGCGAGCTTCGTGAGCGGGGCGAACTTCGTCGTCGATGGCGCGCTCACGCGGGGCGTGCAGCTTTGAGCGTCGCGCGTTCGAACACCACCTCAACAGGAGCACCGAATGGAACGAGGCAGTGCGATGGACATCGATCTGGACACGCTCACGGTCGAAGCCGTGCAGGCGGGTTTCAAGGCCGGCGCCTTCACGGCGGAACACCTGGCGCAGGCCTGCTTCGAGCGGATCGAGCGCGATAACGGGCGCTACAACGCGCTGATCTTCCTGAACCCCGCCGCACTCGACGACGCACGCGAGATCGACCGGCGGCGCGCTGCCGGCGAAGTGCTGGGACCGCTCGCCGGGGTGCCGGTCGTCATCAAGGATCCGATGGACATGGTCGGCTTTCCGACCACGGCGGGATGGAAGAAGCTGTATGGCAAGCATGGCGGCGTCGACCTGATGCCGGCCCGCGATGCGCCGGTCGTCGCACGCATGCGGCGCGCGGGCGCGATCCTGCTCGGCAAGACCAACGTGCCCATCCTGAGTCACACGGGCACGCATGCGAACGACAGCTGGGCAGGCCCGACCCTCAACGTGCCGATGCCCGACCGCGCACCCGGCGGCAGCAGCGCGGGAACGGCGTCGGCGGTGGCATCGGGCATGGCGGTGCTCGGGCTCGCCGAGGAAACCGGCGGGTCGATCCAGAACCCGGCGTCGGCGCAGGATCTCGTCGGCATCAAGCCGACCATCGGGCTGGTGCCGAATGCGGGCGTCGTGCCCTTGTCGGGCAATCGCGATGTCGTCGGGCCGATTGCCCGCACCGTGCGCGACGCGGCGCTGTGCCTCGATGCGCTCGCGGGCTATTCCAGCGAAGACCCGAAGACGCTGGCCGGCGTCGGCCGTCAGCCTGCGGGAGGCTATGCAGCGGCGCTTGCGGCGGATGCGTTGCAGGGCAAGCGCATCGGCTTGTATGGGCCGGGCTGGCGCACGCAAGCGCTCTCCGACGAAGCCGCCGCGCTCTATGAACGCGTGCAGCGGGAACTGGTGGAACTGGGCGCGATGCTGATCGAGGATCCGTTCGCCGGTTCGGGTTTCGCTGACTTGCGCAAGCCGACGCCGCCGCTCGAACACTTCGATGCGCGTGGACTCGAATCCATTCCGTACGACCTGGAGAAGTATCTGCAACGCCTGGGCAGGGATGCGGCGCTCAAGACGTTCGCGGAGTTCGCCGAAGCGACGCGGGATGACGATGCGTTCGGCCCCAATGGCGTGCTGCGTTATCTGCATAGTCTTGCGGACTTTCGCACCGCGTTGGCCGATCCGTCGCTGCCGCCCGAGATGCCGGAATTCGTCGCACTGAAGGCGCGTTATCTGACGATCTTCGACAGCGTGATGAGCCAGCATCGTCTCGATGCGCTCGTGTTCCCGCAGATGCGCAACGAGCTTCCGTCGCTGCACGGCAAGGAAGTCATCCAGGAAACGACCGTCGGCGAGATCAATATCGCGGGTCTGCCGGGCATTGCGGTGCCGGCCGGATACTACGAATCCGGCTCGCCGTTCGGCCTGATCTTCGTCGGACGCCAATGGGACGAGGGCGCGCTGCTCGGCTATGCCTACGCGTATGAATGCGGCACGCAGCACAGGAAGGCGCCGCGGCTTTCCTGACTTCACATTGGACCGGCGCACGGGCGCCGGTCCGCTCAAAAAAAACCAGCCGATCGGCCTTCTCCGGGTAAACCGCAGGGCTCCGATAAATTCTTGGATATAGTTGGCATACGGAGTATATTTCGATCCAGAGAAATCGAGACCTTGTGGAGGCAGACATCATGCAATTTCATCTCAACGGTTTTCGCACGGACGATCCGGGCATCGAACCCGCCGCCGAAGGCGCGCCGCACGTTGCCATGCCTGACGCGGTGGATGTGCTCATTGTCGGCAGCGGTCCGGCTGGACTCGTGCTCGCGGCACAGCTGGCGCAGTTTGCGTCGATCACCACGCGCATCGTCGAACGTCGTGCGGGACCGTTGCTGATGGGGCAGGCGGACGGCGTCGCGTGCCGCACGGTGGAAATGTTCCATGCCTTCGGTCTCAGCGAACGGCTGCTGCGCGAAGCGTACTGGGTCAACGAAACGGTGTTCTGGCGGCCGGATGCCGCTGACCGGGGCGCGATTCGTCGGACCGGACGCGTTCAGGATACCGAAACCGGCATGTCCGAGTTTCCGCACGTGATCGTGAATCAGGCGCGCTTGCAGGCCTATCTGCTCGATCTGATGCATCGTTCCACGCAGCGCCTCGAACCGGATTACGCGCTCGAAGTCGTCGATGTCACGCGCGACGACGCTTCTGATCATCCGCTCACTGTCACGCTGAAGCGCACGGAAGGGGAGCGCGCCGGTGAAGAGACGAAGATCCGCGCGCGTTATGTCGTGGGTTGCGACGGCGCCCGCAGCCGCGTGCGTGCGGCCATCGGTCAGACGCTCAACGGCGACGCCGCCAATCACGCGTGGGGCGTGATGGATGCGCTGGCGGTGACCGACTTCCCCGACATTCGCCTCAAGGCCGCGATCCAGTCGGCGAGCAAGGGCAATCTGTTGCTCATCCCGCGCGAGGGCGGTTATCTCGTGCGCTTCTATGTCGATCTCGGCGAAGTGACGCCCGAGAACCGCGACGGCATTCGACAGATCAAGGCGGAGCGCATCATCGAGACGGCGCAGCGCATCCTGCATCCTTATACGCTCGATGTGAAGGAAGTCGCGTGGTTCTCGGTGTATGAAGTGGGCCAGCGTCTGACCGAACGTTTCGACGACGCCTTGACGCCCGATGGCTCATCGCGCGAACCGCGCGTGTTCATCGCGGGCGATGCCTGTCATACGCATAGCGCGAAGGCGGGGCAGGGCATGAACGTGTCGATGCAGGATGGTTTCAATCTCGGCTGGAAGCTGGGCGCAGTGCTTCAGGGCCGCAGCGATGCCAGCCTGCTGCGTACCTATTCCGATGAACGCCAACCGGTTGCGCAGGAGTTGATCGACTTCGACAAGGAATGGTCCGCAATGATGGCCGCGCCGCCGAAAGACCCGGCGCATCCGGAAGCGGGCGGCGTGGATCCGGCGGAGTTGCAGGCGTATTTCGTGCGCGCGGGCCGCTATACGGCGGGCGTTGCCACGCATTACCGGCCGGGTCCGCTGACGGGTGCGACTACGCATCAGGCGCTCGCGCGCGGCTTCACGATCGGCACGCGCTTTCATTCGGCGCCGGTGATCCGCATCGCCGATGCCAGGCCGATGCACCTCGGTCACGCAGCGCTCGCCGATGGCCGCTGGCGTCTGTATGCGTTCGCGGATGCAAGCGGTCGAGCCTTCGACGCGCTCTGTGAGCATCTGGCTGCATGGCTGCGCGACATCACGCCACCTGATGCCGACATCGACAGCGTCATCGATCTGCGCGCGGTGTTGCAGACGCCGCATCGCGACGTGCGCCTGCAGGACTTGCATGCGCTGCTGTTGCCGCGCAAGGGCCGTTATGGGCTGGTGGATTATGAAAAGGTATTTACGCGCGACGAGTCGGCTGATATCTTCGACGCGCGCGGCATCGATCGCGAACGGGGTGCGCTCATCGTGGTCCGTCCGGATCAATACGTCGCGCATGTGCTGCCGCTCGATGCGTTCGATGAACTGAACGCATTCCTGCGTCCGCTGTTCCGAACCCGTTCCACTGCTTGATCCTGTCGACCGTGCCTGCTCAAACACATTCTCCCGCCGCCCTTTCCCGATTCACCGGCAGTCTGGTGCGGCGCGCCCAGCAGCGGCATCTGGCGGTCTGGCAGAGCGAGGTGTCGACGGAGATCACGAGCGTGCAGTACGCCGCGCTTGAAATCCTGCAACGGACGCCGGGCGTGAACCAGCGCCAGCTTGGCGACGAACTCGACGTGGACCGCTCGACCATCGCGGAACTCGTGGCGCGCATGGCCCGCAATGAGCTGATCGAGCGTTCCGACGATCCCGTCGACAAGCGCAGCTACGTGCTGTCGTTGACGCCCGCCGGCAAGAAGCAGCTTGCGACGCTGCGGCCTCGCGTGGAGCAGGTGGAGCGCATCCTGACCGCAAGGTTGTCGGCAGCGGAGGGCCGCGAATTGCGGCGCCTGCTGCTGGCCTTGTTGCCGGACGAAGCGTGACGCTTTAGTTCGAGCTTTCGAACGGCACGCGCACATTCCCTTCCATCAGCACGCGCGCGCTGCGGCTCATGATGGCCTTCGTCACTTGCCAGGCGCCTTCCGCCTGCACCGCCTCCGCGCCGACCCGCAGCGTGCCCGACGGATGCCCGAAACGCACTGACTGACGCTCGCCGCCGCCCGCCGCGAGATTGACGAGCGTGCCGGGGATCGCCGCCGCCGTGCCGATGGCCACCGCCGCCGTGCCCATCATCGCGTGATGCAGCTTGCCCATCGACATCGCGCGCACGAGCACGTCCACATCTTCCACGCCCACTTCCTTGCCGCTCGATGCCGTGTACGCCGCCGGCCGCGCGACGAACGCGACCTTCGGCGTGTGCTGGCGCGTGGCAATTTCATCGAGGCTCTTGATGAGCCCCATGCGCAGCGCACCGTGCGCGCGGATGGTCTCGAAGCGCTTCAAGGCCGCTTCGTCGCCGTTGATGGCGTCCTGCAACTCGGTGCCGGTGTAGCCGATGGCATCGGCGTTCAGGAAGATGGTCGGAATGCCCGCGTTGATCATCGTGGCCTTCAGCGAGCCGATGCCCGGCACATCGAGATCGTCGACCACGTTGCCGGTCGGGAACATCGCGCCGCCCGCGCCTTCCTCTTCCGCTGCCGGATCGAGGAATTCGAGTTGCACTTCGGCCGCCGGAAAGGTCACGCCGTCGAGTTCGAAGTCGCCGGTTTCCTGCACGGCGCCGTTCGTCATCGGCACATGCGCGATGATGGTCTTGCCGATGTTCGCCTGCCAGATGCGCACGATCGCAATGCCGTTGTCCGGCACGCGTTCCGGATCGACCAGCCCGCCGCCGATCGCAAACGGACCCACCGCCGCCGAGAGATTGCCGCAGTTGCCGCTCCAGTCGACGAAGGCCTTGTCGATCGATACCTGACCGAACAGGTAATCGACGTCGTGACCGGGCCGCGTGCTCGTCGAGACGATCACCGTCTTGCTCGTGCTCGACGTCGCGCCGCCCATCCCGTCGATCTGCTTGCCGTAAGGGTCGGGGCTGCCGATCACGCGCATGAACAGCTTGTCGCGCGCCGCGCCGGGCACGCGCGCGGCCTCGGGCAGATCGTTCAGGCGGAAGAAGACGCCCTTGCTGGTGCCGCCGCGCATGTAGGTCGCGGGGATCCTGATTTGAGGTGCGTGTGCCATGTGAATCGAATCCTTTGAAAGAAGAGACGGCGCGTCAGGCAGCAGCCTTCGACGATTCCAGGAAGTCCTGCGCGAAGCGTTGCAGCACGCCGCCTGCTTCATAGATGGACACCTCTTCGGCGGTATCGAGCCGGCAGGTGACGGGCACTTCCACGCGTTCGCCGTTCTTGCGCTGGATCACGAGCATGAGATCGGCGCGCGGCGTGCGTGCGCCGATGACGTCATAGGTCTCGGTGCCGTCGAGCGCGAGCGTCACGCGGTTCACGCCCGGCTTGAATTCGAGCGGCAACACGCCCATGCCGATCAGGTTCGTGCGATGGATCCGCTCGAAGCCTTCCGCGACGATCGCCTCCACGCCCGCGAGCCGTACGCCTTTCGCGGCCCAGTCGCGCGACGAGCCTTGCCCGTAGTCCGCGCCCGCGACGATGATAAGCGGTTGCTTGCGCTCCATGTAGGTCTCGATGGCTTCCCACATGCGCGTGACCTTGCCTTCGGGTTCGATGCGCGCCAGCGAACCCTTCTTGATCTGGCCATCGACCACGGCCATTTCGTTGATGAGCGTCGGATTGGCGAAGGTCGCGCGCTGCGCGGTCAGATGGTCGCCGCGATGCGTCGCATACGAATTGAAGTCCTCTTCGGGCAAGCCCATCTTCGTCAGATATTCGCCGGCGGCGCTGTTCGCGAGAATCGCGTTGGACGGCGAGAGGTGATCGGTCGTGATGTTGTCGCCGAGCAGGGCGAGCGGCCGCATGCCGCGCAACGTGCGCTCGCCCGCCAGCGCGCCTTCCCAGTACGGCGGACGGCGAATGTACGTGCTCTGGCCGCGCCAGTCGTAGAGCGGGTTGATGGCGTCGCCGCTTTTCTGCTTGAGCGCGAACATCGGCTCATACACGCGGCGGAAATGCTCGGGCTTGACGCTCTGCGCGACGATCGCATCGATCTCCGCATCGTCCGGCCAGATGTCCTTCAGATACACCGGCTGGCCGTTCGCGCCGGTGCCGAGCGCATCCTTCTCGATGTCGAAGTGGATCGTGCCCGCAATCGCATAAGCGACGACCAGCGGCGGCGAAGCCAGGAACGCCTGCTTCGCATACGGGTGAATGCGGCCATCGAAGTTGCGATTGCCGGAGAGCACGGCGGTGGTGTACAGCTCGCGCTCGACGATCTCCTGCTGGATCACCGGATCCAGCGCGCCCGACATGCCGTTGCAGGTCGTGCAGGCAAACGCGACGATGCCGAAGCCGAGCTTCTCGAGTTCGGGCAGCAGGGCGGCGTCCTGCAAGTAGAGTTCGACGGCCTTCGAGCCCGGCGCCAGCGACGACTTCACCCACGGCTTGCGCGTAAGGCCTTGCGCATTGGCATTGCGCGCGAGCAGCGCCGCTGCGATCACGTTGCGCGGATTGCTGGTGTTGGTGCAGCTGGTGATGGCCGCGATGATGACCGCGCCGTCCGGCATCTTGCCCGGCGTCTCTTCCCACTTGCCGGCGATGCCGCGTGCGGCGAGCTGCGACGTGGGCAGGCGCTTGTGCGGATTCGACGGCCCCGCCATGTTGCGTTCCACGCTCGACAGATCGAAGCGCAGGATGCGCTCGTAGCGCGCATTCGTGAGCGTGTCGGCCCACAGGCCCGCGGTCTTCGCGTAGGTTTCGACGAGGCGGATCTGTTCTTCTTCGCGGCCGGTGAGGCGCAGATAGTCGATGGTCTGCTGGTCGATGTAGAACATCGCGGCGGTCGCGCCGTACTCGGGCGCCATGTTCGAGATGGTCGCGCGGTCGCCGAGTGTCAGGCTCGCCGCACCTGCGCCATAGAACTCCAGATACGCGCCGACGACCTTTTCCTTGCGCAGATATTCGGTGAGCGCGAGGACGATGTCCGTCGCCGTGATGCCCGGCTGCCGCTTGCCCGTCAGCTCCACGCCGACGATGTCCGGCAGGCGCATCCACGACGCGCGGCCCAGCATGACGTTCTCCGCTTCCAGGCCGCCGACGCCAATCGCGATCACGCCGAGTGCATCGACGTGGGGCGTGTGGCTGTCGGTGCCGACGAGCGTATCGGGGAACGCGACGCCGTTTATCGAATGAATGACAGGCGACATGCGCTCCAGATTGATCTGATGCATGATGCCGTTGCCCGGCGGGATCACCTCGACGTTCTCGAAGGCCTGCTTGGTCCAGTCGATGAAGTGAAAGCGGTCTTCGTTGCGGCGGTCCTCGATGGCGCGATTCTTCTGGAACGCATCGGGATCGAAGCCGCCGCATTCAACAGCCAGCGAATGATCGACGATAAGTTGCACCGGCACCACGGGATTCACCTTGGCGGGATCGCCGCCCTGTTCGGCGATGGCGTCGCGCAGGCCGGCCAGATCGACCAGCGCCGTCTGGCCCAGGATGTCGTGACACACCACGCGCGCCGGATACCACGGAAAGTCGCGCTCGGTCTTGCGCTCGATCAGTTGCAGCAGCGAGGCGTCGAGCATCGCCGGATCGCAGCGGCGCACCAGGTTCTCGGCCAGTACGCGCGACGTATAGGGCAGGGTGTCGTAGGCGCCGGGCGAGAGGGCGTCGACGGCCGCGCGCGCATCGAAGAAATCGCACGGGGTGCCGGGAAGAGGTTTGCGGTTTGCAGTATTCATGGCCGTGTCTCGCTCATCGCATGGTCTGGTTTCAAGGGCCATGCTGCAAGGGTATTGTCGGGGGTCGAACGGTGACTGCGATATCAAAAAAAGGCCTTGCTGCCGTGCGCGGCGGCAAGGCCCGGGTGTTACATGCGCTTCACTTGCGTTCGCGCAGCGGCGTGAATTTCAGGTTGTCCGGTCCCGTGTAATTCGCGCTGGGCCGGATGATCTTGTTGTCGATGCGTTGCTCGATGATGTGCGCGCTCCATCCCGACGTGCGCGAAATCACGAACAGCGGCGTGAACATGGCCGTGGGCACGCCCATCATGTGGTATGAAACGGCGCTGAACCAGTCGAGGTTGGGGAACATCTTCTTCGCGTCCCACATGACCGTTTCGAGGCGCTCGGCGATGCTGAAAAGCTTGGTGTGGCCCGCTTCCTTCGAGAGCTTCTTCGCGACTTCCTTGATGACCTTGTTGCGCGGGTCCGAGATCGTGTACACCGGATGCCCGAAGCCGATCACCACTTC
>NZ_JARUXT010000002.1:314755-532245 GCF_031451075.1 Caballeronia sp. LZ043
ATGAGTGGCTGATGGCGCAGCGCAAACTCGTTGCGGAGGGCTCGGCGATTGCGAAGGCGCTGGACTACAGCCTGAAACGATGGGGCGCACTCACGCGCTATCTCGATGACGGGAATGTGCCGATCGACAACAACTGGGTCGAAAACCAGGTCCGTCCGTGGGCCGTCGGCCGGTCCAACTGGTTGTTCGCCGGATCACTGCGTGCGGGTCAGCGCTCGGCCGCCATCATGAGCTTGATCCGCTCGGCACAACTGAACGGGCTTGAGCCTCTCGCGTATCTGAAGGACGTGCTGACGCGCTTGCCAACCCACAAGGCCAACGACATCGACTCGCTGCTGCCGCATCGCTGGCAGCCACTCTCGGCCGCCGCCTAAACTCGCTCGTCAAGATGGGTTGGCCGGCCGCTTACATTAAACCTGAAAAAAAGTGTTCTTGGATTACAAAGCGCCTCGACACTCAACCGAGGGAACGGGCAGCAGCAGTACGCAGACGCGGTCTTGTACATCAAGAATGCTCTTCAACGGTATCTGCGTATGACAACGATACCGACGGTCAAGGATAACGGGCCTTGGACGGTCTTCTACTCGTGGCAATCGACTTTGCCGAATTCCACCAACAGAGGACTCGTGCTTACCTGCATCGACAAGGCAGTGGAGACTCTCAACGCTGAAATGAATGTCGAAGATTCGCTTCGGGTCGACAGTGATACAAACGGCCGACCAGGTTCTCCGAAGATCTTCGACACGATCCTTGAGAAGATTAAGCAATGTGATGTTTTCATCGCCGACGTGTCCTTGGTTGCAGAGAGGCAGGCGAACTCTAATGTCATGGTCGAACTTGGCTATGCACTTAATGCACTTGGACCCGACCGCATTGTCATGGTCTGCAACACTGCTTTTGGCAGCATTGGTGATCTCCCTTTTGATCTAGGTTTCAATCGAGTGATTCCATATTCGTGCACAAGGGAAGAGAAGGATAAGGCAGCCGTCCGAGCCGCATTGGTCTCGAAACTAAAGGCTGCGATCGACGGAATTTGTCGTCCGGTCAAATCAATATCGCACATGTTGCAGTCCGCATGCAGAGCTCAGGAGAACCGCATATCGCGACAACAGTGTTGCGGCATGGAACTAGACATGTTCCGTATCGGTATGGCGCGGCCCATGGCATTCAAGCGTCCGCTTCTCGGCCAAACGAATGTCCCAAATGGGTCGGAAGTCACACCTGCGCTGGTCATCAACGATGAAGTGTAGCCGTTGCGACGGCTACACAAGCGGGGATTTTGCGCGGCCGTCGTCGCAGTTCATAAAGGGATTGCCAAATGTCCAGATACAAGGGGACAGCTTTCAGCGCCCGGATGGTATGTTGATGGTCGTTCGGATTCGGACTTCCATCGCCTCTCCGAGCAACTCATGCACCGTTCCCCTTGATGCACGTGGTCTGAGGTCCGACGCGCGTCGAACAATATCCGCTCCAGTTTTCGATCATGGTCCGATCGAACGAAATCTGTTCTTCACCGCTGTCGGGCCAATAGCTCACGATGTATCCGCACTGCCTGCTGAGAAACAGCACGACCGGCTTGTAGGGACCCGATTTCTGTGGGGTTTGTTGCATCAGAATGGCATCGGGGCATGACGCGTGGACGGCGTCGAGGTGCCGCTTCGCAAGATCGTAGGCGGCTTCTGCGTCCGCGTGCTGCTGGGCCAACGCCTGCGCCCAGTGGATCGCTGCGTCTGCAGGTTTTGCATTGGAGAGGACTTGGCCGCTCACCACCGCCGTCAGCCACGTCTTTTGCCGTTCGTACCAATGCACCAGGCAGTCGCGATCGTGACAATATCGTTGACGATCGTTCCATTGCTGGCGCACATGCTGCTTGAACCCATCCTTGTCGACGCTCGCCGCTTGCGCTTGCGCGAAGAGGCTGGCGAGTTCGACATCCGACGCCGCCAGTTCTGCATCGCCACAGATGATGTGCTCCGCATCCACTGAGGCTTTGGTGCAATCAAAGCTCGTGGTGAAGGTCTGGGGCGACGCTGCAACCGGAAAGCTCGTCGAATCGTTCAAGTTGGACGATTTGCCCGGAATGTTGGCGAAATCGACTGGCGCCGCGGGGATCGTCGACGTCGTCGGAAGAATGGGCGGAACAGGCATGGATAGCGGCGCCGCGCTGACCTCGAAACGCTCCGCGCGCGATATCGCTTCCTGCGTGAGCGCCGCGCGATTCGCCTCCACTTCGGCGCGGATCGTTTCGAGCGTGTTGCCTCGATAGCGGAAGTCGGAACAGCGCGAGTTGTAGTCGCTCACTGCATCGTTGAACGGTTGCAGCGAGGGCTCCGAAGTCGACTCGATCCGGGTACGCCACACCTGAATGCGCAACTTCTCGGATAAGCAATAGCGAATCTGGGACGCCGACAAGACCAGTTCCCTCCCGGCCGGCGGCATGCTCTCCGAGGGAACCTGGCTAGGCTGGACCTCCGGTGCAGACGTCTTCTCGACGGGCACTGGCGTGTAGGCGGCAGGTGTCGAAGCCGACGATTCGAGCGTGCTGCCGGGATTCGATTCATTTTTCGAATTGGTCCCGAGCACGAAGATCGCCAACAAGATGATTAGGACGACCGGCACGATCAGCATCCAGAGCCCCGAACCCCGCTCCGGCTCCGCCGGCGTCGATGAAGACGGTTCGACGGTTGCCGCTGGCGGTGTATCGACCGTCGCAGCCTTTGCATCATCTGCCCGCGAAGCGGGTCGCGCGGCCACGGTCGCTTCGATGTCCGACACCATCGAGTTAAGCGCTGCAAATCCCTTTTTTGCCTCGGATTGGCTCATATTCCGTCAGCCCTTCAAATAATCGGTCAGCTTCGCAGCGCCCTTTTTAAAGGCTCCGCGAATGAGATGCTCGATCAGGTGCGTGTCCCAATCTTTGATGTACGATGCCGAGCCGTGCACTTTCTTGTCGTCACGTTTTCCGACCACGAACCGGCCATCGGCAGACCACACATGCACGTCGCTCCAGCGAAGCCGCAAAGGCGCGTTGTTACTCCAGAACTTGTGCTGCGGCAGCGTGATCGCGCCGTCCTCGACCGAGAAGCTACCGAAATGAAGCGTCTCGCCTTTCTCCAGTCGGTTGAGCATGTCGATCATCAGGCGGACGCAGACCGCGCGCCATAGAGCCTGGGTGAAGCCTGTGTACGTCGATTCTTTTCTCAAGTTGATGTTCTGCTCGCCTGCATCCTTGATCGACAAGGCGACGTGATAGTCGGTACCGGTCGGCACGCCGTTGACCGAACGGCGCACGCCTCCCCAGCGGACGCGCCGGATCGAATCGAGCGGAAATTGCCGCCCCTTCCAGGTGATGCCCTGCGAAGCCACGGCCAGCCGATCCCTGAACACGACGCCGACGTCCGCCTCGAACGCGATCTCCCGCTCCCACTCGGCATTTTGACGTTGCGTGTCCGTGGCGCTCTGACGCAGGCCTTTAATCGCCTTGGCGTCCTCGGCGAGCGTGTCGCCAAACTCGGGCAGATCGACGAACAGATTCCCGAGCAGACGTGTCATGCGGTCGGCGCAATCCAGCAGGCCGTGCTCATTGTTCAAGTCGACGCCCAGACTTCGCATCCGCGTCGCTACGTCCGTGCTTGACTGATGCGACATCCCACGCGATCGGGCGGAAACCTGAATCGGCTTCGCAACTGATACCCAGTTCCTCGCAACCTGCTCGATCCGGTCGAGCGTCGGATTCACAGCCGCCAGGCCACCGGACGCATCGGCGAGCGCCTTGCCGATCAGCGTACGCAGATTCGTTGCCTCGGCTTCGAGAAACTGTTGGGTTTCCGCTTCGTATGCATCGACCAGTTCGTCGAGCAACAAAGGCGCATGTCGCTCGCCGTCGCCGGTGGCACGCTCGACCGCCTGCGTGATGGCTTCAACGAGCGTATCGGCCTGCATGCCGTCGAGCATGTTCTTCAGCGCCGTACGATAGTCCTTGCGACGACGCGTCCAATCCTGCTCGACGGCGTCGGTTATCGGAACGTCCGGGAAACCTGCAAGCAGGCGGTCTTCGTTGATATCCCGCAGCACGTCTTCGAGGTCGACCGCCTCGACGGTATCGACGAATGCGCAGATAAACGATGCAATCGCGCTGACCGGCTCACTGCCCGTCTTTCGCTCGCACACGGCCGCCATGACATTGGCTTTTGGCAAGGGCGCGAGGCGTTCGTAGAGGTCGGCGCTGATCGTATTCGCTTCGAGCGCGTGCGTGATGTTCTCAGCCACGCGCGGCGAAACGCCGGGCAGCCATGCCAACTCGGCCGTCAGTCTGGACCGGGGATTGATGAGGTCGGCGCGCGCCTTCAGGCAGGCTTCGCTGTCGATATAGAGCGCACGCTCCTCGGCCATCTCGACGATTCGATGGCGGTTGTCTCGCGTCGAAAGTCCGAGCAAGCAGAACGGATTTTTCTGCAGCGCCGTCTCAGTCATTTTACTGTTCATTTGCATTTCAACTGTATGCAGCATGTCAACGGTTGTTCGAAAGACAGTGTTCCGAGTACCCGATTGCTCAAACAAAGCCGATGCGTCGTGCCGCTGGCGCGTCCTGGCGCGACGGCGTAGCCCGGAGCGCGCCCAGCAGATATTCCTGGGAGAGTTCATCGGCGCCGGAGCGCGCTGACAGTCGGGCGCCTTCGCGAACGACGAACGCAACATCGGACAGCGGCCGCCCTGCGAGCGCCTTTCCGAGTTCGTCGGCATCGACACTTGCGTCCTTCGGTAGACTGGCAAGGAGATGCTCCAGCAATGCACCGACCTCCTGCTCGTTCGGAAAGTCCACTGAAATCACATGATCGAAACGGCCGCGCCGCATGATTGCCGGGTCGATCATCTCGATCCGGTTCGTCATGCCAATGATCAGGACTTCGTTGCGCGTGGCTTCTGGAATGCGCCGCAGGAACTCGGCAACTTCTTCGACCCGGTGATGGCTTCCGCCGCCGCCATGTTCGCGATCAGCCAGAAACGCTTCCATCTCATCGATCACGAGGACCGACGGCGCGCTCTTGATCGCCAGTTCGAACATCTTCGACACCTTCCGGCTGGTTTCGTGGATGTAGGGGCTCGCCACTGTCGAGGCTTCGATGTGAAACGCGGGCCAGCCGAGATACTCGATTAGCCGCTCGACCGCGAAGGTCTTGCCGCAGCCGGGCGGTCCATGAAGGATCGTGGGCGCAGGAAATTCGATGCCCAATGCCTGATACCGCGCCCGGTTCTGCACGATGTCGATCACATGCTCGTGAAAAAACGACTCCAGCCCGGTGCGTCCGAACAGGCGAAAGACGTCAGCCGAGGCATGGCCGGCTGACAGCTTTGCGTGCGAGCCGGTGGTTGCCAACGCCGCGCCGTCCTGCTCGTTTTGCGCCATTTCGTCGATTTCGATGCCCGACGTGCGCACCACATCGCGCAGCCGGACGGCATCGATCCAAGTGAGCATGCGCTGCAACCGGCCGATCAACCGCGCCGACACCTGAACGCCACCAGTCAGCCAGGCGCCGAGCACCACGTCGTCGGTCACGGACGCCTGCGCGTCGTAGGTGGGAAGCAACCTGCCGAGCGTCTCGACATAAAGCGCGTCCTGCAACGCACTCGTGGCGTCGATCGAACGCGTTTCGCGCAGCGCGCTCGCGAACGCGAATGCCTCGCTCCTACCCGACGGCGAAGCAAAATCAGCCAAGGATTCGAGCCGCCTGCTTGGTCCGCACGAGACTTCATAGAAGGCCTGCGCGCCGAACTGGAAGCGCAACAGATCACCCGGTCGGGTCAGCCCGGCGGCGGCCCATTTGTCGTGCAACGCCTGCGTCACCAGCAAGGCACGGCCAGCGCCGCGCGTCGCGATGATCTGCCACGCATCGGCGCCATACAGCGGACGGCCGCACGAAGCACCGTCCGGTAGTTCGCAGCCCACCGGCAACCAGCTTTCGATCGTCACGGTCAGCCTACGAGAATGTTCGACGCGGCGATCATGTCGTCTTCGGCCGACGAGTAGATTCTGATCGCGTCCAGATTGCTGACGACCGAGCGCAACTTGTCGATCTCGTTGTTCTGCATCGCCTGTTGTCCGGCACGGCACAATGCGAGATGCTCCTGTGCATCCGGGAACAGCGAGGCATCCTCGGAAAGCCATTTGAACCGGTCGATGACGAACCAGTCCTGCCGCCAGAGAATGGCGAAGTTCTTTGAGCGCATTTCGCTCAGATGCGACTCGAAGTCGCCGCCGTAACTTTCGATCGCGCGCTGTGCCGTTCTGGCCAGATTATCGAACGAGGTGATCTCGGCTGGACGGCCGAACTTACGCACGTGGGCATCGAAGAAACCGACGGTCTTGTCAAGTTCCATGCGCCGGATGACCTTGGCGTTCTCTTTGCGCACCTGCGCCATCAAACGCTTGGCTTCCTGCAAATCGTCCATGGCCTGTTTGGCAGATTCCGGATCACAGGAACCCCCTCGAACTTCTGCCGCTCGCGCGATGCGTTCGTGCGCACGCGACAGACGGGCGTCGTCTTCCACCAGCGACGAGAACTCGCGCAAACGGTCGTCGAGCCGGGCGGCCTCGTCTTCGATCCGGTGTGCGGCCTTCGTGAAGTCGATCTGGCCTTCAAGGCGCGAATAGAAGTTGCGGCCGCTGTTGAACGAGCCGCCAATCGACGGAACCGAAACCTCCAGCACGATCGCGCCCGAATCGTTGATCTCGTATTCGCAGATCAGTTCCGCGCCCTTGACGATCACGCCGGAATCGAAGTCCCGGGCTTCGATCGAGAACTTCCCGACGAAACGGTTATCCGTTACGGGATCCTCGATTTCGCCTTCCCACAGCTTGAAATTAATCGATCCCGTACCGCCCGCGCTCAATGTCTCGTCGGCCTTGAAAGCGACGGTGCCGCGCTTGGGCAACTGATCGCCTTCGCGAACCAGATACTCGAGCCCGACCCGTCCGCCGACCTTCTCACGCGCCTCGACGCCGATTGAATGTGATGCGGGAATCGCATCGATTTGCGCTGCCGTGCGGGCGATCACGATCCGGTCGCTGCTCAGCATCAACGGACCGCCCGCGGCGTCGAACACGAAGACCTTGAAGTGGTTTTCGCCCGGCTTGGCGAGCGGCACTTCGATTGTGGCGGCGTTTTTCAGTGCAACGCGACCCGAAGACCAGCCGGTGTCGAGACTATCGATCTGGAAGGCTGCGCCTTCCGTGATTGTTCCGCCGACCTTCGCAACGACTTTGGCCTTCGTGTCCGGCGTGCGCGCCTGGTAGTTGAACGTCAAGTCGAGCGCACCGCCCGCAGCCAGTGCGCCGCGCCCGCTCTTGCGGCCACGGTTCTGACTCGACCAGTCGATTGATTCTGCAAATACGGCCGCGCCTTCCGCTACGGCCGTCATCGGACGGACATCGGTGGAGGCGGCGATACCGAGTTCGAACGCCACCTTGTCGCGCAACGGCTTGTACTGCGTCGGGCCGCCCACGAACACCACGCGCCCGATGTCATGCGGGCTGACATTCGCCTTGCTCATCGCATCGCGGGCGGCCTGAATCGATTCCTCGATCCGGTCGGCGATCAACTCGTCGAAGCGCGCGCGAGTCAGCGGAATATCGAGATATATATCGTTGCCTGATTCGTCGCGCATACGCAATTCGCTGTCATCAAGCGAGATGATCGACTCTTCGTTTGACGATAGTTCGATCTTGGCGCGCTCGATCGCCCAACTCGCCATATGCCGCAACGTGGCATAACGGGGATCGGACGAGAAGTTCTCAGGCAGATCAAAATTGTCGAGCAGCCACGGCTTGGCGATGTTATCCAGAAGCAGCCGGTCAAAGTCCCGCCCGCCGCACATCGCGATGCCGCCGTGCGAAAGCAGACTCACGCGCCCGTTGATGCTCTCGGCAATAGCGATATCCAGCGTGCCGCCGCCCAGATCGTAGACGAGGAACATGCCGTCGCTCTTGCGCTGGCGCATCACGGTCATGACCGCGGCCACCGGCTCCTGCATGAGCGCCACCTTGCCGAGACCCGCCTCTTCCGCGGCGGCCATGGTGGCGTCCTTCTGCATCTGATTGAACGCGGCGGGAACGGTGATAACGGTTCCCGTGTCCGGATCGTTGCGAATGCCTTCCGGCAAATAGCCGTATAGGACGCGCAGGATCTCGGCTGAACAAGCCTCAGGCGTCATGGTCATATTGGCCGCGGCCAGATGGATCGGCGTGCTCGTGCCCATAAAACGCTTGAACAGGACCGCCCCGCTTTCCGGATTGCGAGCTGCGTTGTCGTAGGCGCGCTTGCCGACGTACTTGTTGTTCCGCCTGTCGACGAAGATGGCCGATGGCGTCACATCGTTCTGATCGGGACTTTTGTAGAGGCAGACGTCGGTGCCGTCGTAAGAACAGATCGCGCTGTTGGTGGTGCCCAAATCGATGCCGACGTAGTGTTTCATGCTTGCTCCGCCTTCATCAACATGACCGTTCCCCCGCGCACCAGGCCGTCGGGCCCCATGACGATCGGTTCGAGCATTTGTTCCACGACAAGAGTGTCTTCCGGACCGAAGTCGGCGAGATTCAATGCGGAGATGGCCATGCCGGGATCGTAAATCTGACCTTCGACGCTCACGATGTGCAAACCAAAGGGTTTGAGCCCATCATCGACTTTTTTTAGGAAGTAGCGGGCCTGATTGGTATATCGCGCCACTTCATTCAACTCAAGCCGTTCCGCGAGGCGATTGAACACGCGAACGAACCGCCAACCTTCGATTGATACATCGATCAACGCCTTCAATTCGGCGCTCTCCTTCACCGTTTCATGCGCTCCGATCATCCTTTCCTCCCAGTACATAATCTTTGCTTAAAAGCAGTTACAGACCGCCCTAGCGCCAGGCAGAGTGTCCGTTGTGCCTTGGTTTTGGTTCACAGCTGCCTCACTCATTTTTCAAAGGACTATCGGCATTTCGTCATGCTTCTTGAGTCGAAAACCGCTGTAGGAATAGCATTTGGGAGACACCTGCCCCCGTAGCCAGGCGATCTCCGGTTCGAACCCGCGCCAGTATGACGTCGCAATTTGTAAGAATGGAAGAAGCATTATGAAAGACGCGGCTTTAGTGTGCGTAACGCGCTCGAACCGCGATCGACAGGTCGCTTTAGTCCGCAAAGGGTTTCGAGAGGGCGTTGCCGAGTAGCGCGCGGGCGAAGAAAAAGTCACGTGAGCAAACGGTGGCTGGAGGGCGGCTACTATGCAAATTCCTATTTCGCGGCTACTTCTTTACTCGGCCCGAATATGCTCGGCGTCGATGGAGAAGTCGCCTCGCCGTTTGAACTCGTTCGCGACTGCGCGGGCTGCCGGCATCGAGTTGCATAAGCTGCCGCAGACACCGTCGGTAGGCCGCATAAAAACGCCGGTTGTGCCAAAAAAGAAGATCACTGTTGCTCCAGTTCCAGCTAGACGTGCCGCGAGTGAAAGTCAACCGTCTGGCTGGCTTTCTACTTCGAGCGTCGATTTGCGTTACGGTCCCACCGTCCCGGTAGTCGCTATGTCTCTTCAAGCCGTCTATTCGACCGACGGTTGCCGGACCCGGCAGGGAACTCGTTTTCTACCTCTCCCGAACCCGTTTGTGCCTGCGTCATCCAGCACGTGACAGCTCGTCTAGAACGTCAAGAGCTGGCACCTCGCCGCCGAGCTAATCGGTGGCTGGGACAGCCGGAAAGCGACCCTTGGAGATTCGACTCGCGGACGACTCTTGCGGGTCGTCAAGACTCATTCGCCGTTCGTGGAAGCCGATGTCGACTGCTACCCATCGCGAAAGACAGCGACACGTTGAACTGCAGCCGCACGGAGGAAGAATGGCGAGCGTTGGCTATGGTCGAACAGCTTCCCGAATTCCGCCTCTGGTCTGTCCGAGAACCAGTCCCTCGTCGGACCTGTGAGACACCGAAGCGGCCTCGAGAATGAAGCTCCACGTCGAGAGACCGCGCTCCAGTTCAACCCAGGTGCTTCGCCCAATGCTCCTCGCTAACAATCGCCAGCGCCGCCCCCGCGGACGCATGCGATACCGCTTTCTGAATCTTGGTGCCGTATGTCGAATGCAGCCAGTCGCGAGAGCCGATTTCCCCAATGACCAAATAGTGCAGCTTCTTTGTGATTCCGTCGGCGGGAATTCCGCCTCGCTCGTGGACTTGGCGGCGACACCAATCGCGCGTGCCCGAAAAGAATTTCCCGGTGAAGCAGAAGCTGCGATCTGCAAACACTACGGCAGGGGCAGGGCGCGTCAACGGAAGCATCGTCGAATCAGAGGCATCTCCCTGAGATGGCGCTTCATTGCCACCGACAGTCTGCAAGAGCAGTTCGAGCAACTCTCCTTCTTCACGCAGGTCGAGGACGCCGTCCGCCAGTGCTTCTGCGAGGCGCGGATAGATAACGTTGGCCGGCCATATGGCCGCCACCTCACGGTTGGCTTCCAACCACTGAAGCAGAAATTCGGCTTCGCCTTGAGAGACGACGCCGTCTGCCAATACCCCCTTGACGATACCAATCAGCTCATCGAGTTTCCGCTCTGCTACGGCTTGTCCTCGGAAAGCGCGAATCAGGGGCTGTCCGTCTCTATCTAACTGCGTGCTCATGTAGTCCCTTTTATTTCTTCGGGCAGGTATCGATGAAGACCTTACCGTGCCGCCTGGTCACGCCCACGCATCACAAAAAGGTCTGCCCGGTAGGAAAACAGCATGTCTCCAATGGAAAGCCGCGATCTTCGCGCTTTGGGAAAGCGATGAATCACGACGCGGAATCCAACGGTGTTCTCCCTGATTATTTTTTGTTGTCGCGGCGCTGCGTTTCCGGCTGTTCTATGTGCGAGTTCGCGCAACATTTATCTTTGATCGCAGCAGTGTATAGCAGTCTGGCTCTCAGTGTTCCTTCAAACGCGCGCGAACGCTAATTTGTAGCGACTTCATGCCTTTGTCAACATCCGCATTGAGTTTCGAGCGAAACCACAGGGCTTATGTTGTTTGCGAAGGAATTTAGACCATCTCCTCTAGGCGGCGTCTGACGAGCCGATAACATTTCATGCTCTCCTGACGTCATCCATGAAAAAGCATTCAGCATTCACAACTCAACTAAATTCCTCTCTCGCATCTGAAAAAGACGAGGCCGGAATAGAGAATAGTCGCTGAAGATTCGCCGAACATTTGGCTTACAAGGACGCGATTCAAGGGCTAACAAGCCTTCCTCCGAAAGAACGGCCGAAGGCCGCGACCACAGCTGATTGAACACTCTGTGCTCAGTGACCTTGGAGATTTAGTCCAAACGCTCCATCGAACCGTACACGTTCTGTGACGATCAGGTTATCGATCCTCCTGTCTTGGTCGTATCTTCGATAGTTGCGAATAGGCAAGTACGCGTCAAATTGGCTAAAGGGAAGGGCTGGCGAGATCATCTCAATAAATTGAGGTGCGTTTGCATAGAAGGTCGCCGTTCTGCTGATGCTGCATGCGACTGAACGCGACCACCGCTCACACTGAATACTGGCCTTGCGCGCTCGAACTAGATTGCATGACCCAACGGCGCAAAGTCACGGCGGCCAGCCATCTCAGCCCGAAGTCTCCCGCAACGCCTCAGGAGGTACGACAACCTTCACCCGCCCCGTCTTAACGTCATAAACCACCCCCGAGACGACGAGCTTATCGTCAAGATCCATATTCCCGCGAATCGCAGCGACATCAATCGCCACAGCCTCATACGGATCGGTGACAGCGAGTCCATCAAGCTTATCCACCTGTACATCGAGATGCTTCGCCAGCAAAGCGGGCGCATGCTTATAGCACCCGATGATCCCGCAATCCGTATGTTGTAGCAGCACAAGATTCCGCGCCCCATCGGGCCGACCTGCGGCCTTCGATACGACTCTCAGCACCGCGAGTGTCTCTAGCAGGTTCTTGTTGACCCGCCCACCGACGTTGCGAATGACAGCCGCCTCACCCTGCTTCAACCCAAGCACGTACGCAGGATCAACCCGAGGATCAACACAACCAACGACGATGGTCCCCGTCGAAGGCATCATCTTCAGCTCCGCTGCGAACTCGGCACCTACGAATTCAGCGTTCCGTTCCAGCATGACATCGTTGAAGTCCATCTTGTCTGCTCCTATAAGTGACTCAAATCACACTAAGCTCAAACAATCTCCGCCTCATCACCCATCGCAAACCCCGACCTTTCCACAACATGCAACTTCGGCTCCCGATCGATGACAAGCCCGAGCACATCCGGCCGACTGTAATGTCCTCGTGAATCCATCATCCGTTTGCGCTTATCGATCTGCCAGAAGTCCAGATCCGCGATGACTTCCCCTTCACCCTCCCTCAACGGCGCGCCCCCCAAATACTCTCCTTCAGGCGAAACAATCGCGGTAAAGCATCCGCTAG
The DNA here is from genome assembly GCF_031451075.1 of Caballeronia sp. LZ043. NCBI lineage: Bacteria > Pseudomonadati > Pseudomonadota > Betaproteobacteria > Burkholderiales > Burkholderiaceae > Caballeronia > Caballeronia sp. LZ043. The sequence goes on from NZ_JARUXT010000002.1 coordinate 327,198, forward strand.
AAATCGGCCCGACTTGAGTCGTATTGGTATCGCGCAAGATCTGCTGTTGCTGCTCAGAAGTGAGCCATGCCGTAGCATTGACGACGAACGCCCCAGCCTCCAGCGCATGCTGCCGGATATTCACCGAAATCTGCTCCGAAAAAAGATCCCCAGCAAACGACCCCGGATACATGGCCGAATGGATCTCTTCCCCGTCGGCCATGAGCGCATAACGGGCGAGCGGGTTGTAGTGCTCCCAGCAGGCCAACTGCCCAACCCGCCCCACAGCCGTATCAACAGCCCGCAACCCGGACCCATCGCCCATTCCCCATACCATTCGTTCGTGATAAGTCGGCGAGAGTTTCCGACGCCGCTGCACGAGCGTGCCATCGGCATCAAACAGCAGTTGAGTGTTGTAGAGCGTTCCACCGTCGCGCTCATTGACGCCGATGGACACCACCATGCCCGCCTGCCGCGCCGCCTCACCGATGGCGCGCGTCATATCCGAAGGCACCGTCACCGCTTGCTCGAGCAGCTTGTAATGCTCCGCCCCCATCGCAAACGGCGATTCGATGAAAGAAAAGTACGGATAATAGGGAACGACAGTCTCAGGAAACGTCGCAAACTGAACGCCTTGTTTAGCGAGTTCCAGAATCTTCCTTATGACCTTATCAACGGTCCCTTCCCGGCTATAGAGAACAGGTGCGATCTGAACGGCGGCGGCCCGAATGATTTTCGACATGGCGGCGATCCTTGTTGCTGCGAAGCGGTGAGAGAAGTGCTTGTACCTTAGCGTCGCGAGCTATTACGATCCATGTCGTTGTTGCCACCTTTCATGACATCCCCACGCCCCAAAACCGCAAAACCGCAGAACCGCAGGATCAACCATGCACCGTGTTGGCTTCATAGTGCCGAAGAGATTCCAGATGATGAGCCTCGCCGCCCTGACGGTGTTCGAGGTCGCGAATCTGCCGCACGGAGGCCAGAGCTACGACGTCCACGTGTTGTCTGAACACGGTGGTCCTGTCGAGTCATCGGGCGGCATGAAGCTGGAGACTGAAGCGTTCGGCGATGCCGCGTTCGACACGGTCATCGTGGGCTCGATCACGGAGATGAGCATCCCGTCATCGGCTCCCGCCGTAGTGGCTTTCGTGCAAGAGGCAGCAAGAGCATCGAGACGGATCACATCGATATGCAGCGGCGCATTCGTCCTGGCCGAAGCCGGATTGCTGGACGGCAGGCGCGCCACCATGCACTGGGCGCATGCAGCAGAGTTCAGGGCACGGTTTCCAGACGTCATTACGCAGGAAGACCGGATCTTCATTAACGACGGCCCCATCTGGACGTCGGCCGGAATGACGGCGGGCATCGATCTCGCACTGGCATTGCTCGAAAACGACCTCGGTGCGGAGACCGCGAAGAGAGTGGCGCGACTCCTCGTCATGAATCAGCGTCGTCTCGGCGGGCAGATGCAGCACTCCGCGCTACTCGACATGACGCCCAAGTCCGACCGTATCGAACTGGTCCTCACGCACATTCGCCGCAACCTGCGCAATCCGCTCACCATCGAGGAACTGGCCGACGTGGCCAACCTCAGTCCTCGTCAGTTCAGCCGAGCCTTCGCTGCCGAGACGGGGCAATCACCGGCCAAAGCCGTGGAACAGCTTCGCCTGGAAGCAGCGCGATTCATGATCGAGCAAGGCCGGCACACGATCAACGTGGTGGCGCAGGAAACGGGTTTCGCGGACCGGGAAAGGATGCGCCGCGCGTTCCTTCGCACCTTTGGTGTGCCCGCAGACGTCCTGCGCAGAAGCGCCCGGCGGGAACCGGTCACAGACAGCTAGCGAGCGTTATCACATCAATGCGCCATGGCCGCACGAGAACCCTGTTCCCCCCGAACCAGCATCCATCCCATCCCGCGCACATTCCGAATGAGCGCACGCCCATACCGCTTGCGCATTGAGTGAATGAGCACGTCGAGCGCATTGCTCTCGACTTCCTTGCCCCACCCATAAATCCGCTCTTCCAGTTGCGAGCGCGAGAGAATCGCACCAGGCCGCTCAAACAACGCATGCATCAGCGCGAACTCCCGCGCCGACAGCAACGAAGCCGCCCCATCCCTCCACAGCGTCCGATGATCGAGATCGAGTCCGATCTGTTCATCGCCGATACGCGACGTCGCATATCCCGCCTGGCGCCGCAGAACAGCACGAATGCGGGCGAGCACTTCACGCACATCGAACGGCTTGATCACACAATCATCCGCGCCGCTATCGAGGCTGCGCACACGTGCATGCGGGTCACTTGACGTCGTGAAGGTCAGAACAGGCACCTTGTTACCCGCTTCACGAGAAGCACGCAGCAAATCAAGACCCCCGCCGCATTCGAGTCCAAGATCGAGCAGCACAAAAGCGTAATAAGCCGCATGAATCGCAAGACCGCCGGCGCGCGAATCGCGCACCCAGTCGACTTGATAATCCGCTTCCTTCAGCGCACGAAAAAGGCTTTGACCGACTTGCAGATCGTCTTCAATGAGTAACACGCGCATGATGTCCCTTCTTTCCTGGCGACGGTCCGTCGCAATCAATTCAAGGAGGCTGAACAGCATCCGTTCATTCGAGATCCGAACTATGGTGAACAGACGCTTCAGAAGATGAGCCCGGCGCCGCGTTTTATTGAGTGCGATCAGTCGAGCAAATGCAGTGTAGATCGATCATTTGTTCATGTCTGTCCTATCGAAACAGGACAGACATGCGAGGTGCATCAGCCGAGCAATGCCGTCAGCGCAACGAGTTCCCGCTGCGTCGCGATGCCAAGCTTGGCAAGCGCGCGTTGCTTGTACGTCACCACACTGGCCGGAGAGAGTTCGAGCATCGCGCCCACGGTCTTCGCGGTCTCACCGCTTCCGAGCAGCTTCGCGACACAGCGCTCGCGTTCCGATAAAGCCGTGTGCCACTTCACCGACACTTCCCGTGGCACGCGAGGCGTGGCGCATAGCCGTGTGTGAATGGAAACGAGCGAAGCGAGCAACTCAGTGAAGGCCCAGATGCGTGCCTTGTCCTGATCCGTGAAACAGCCCATTTCCTTCGAGCGATAGAGGCTGAGATAAGAGGTGTGCTCCACATCGGGAACGACGATGGACAACTTGTCCACCAGACCCGGCTCCACGAAGAAGCGTTCGAAATAAGCTTCATTGAAAGTGTATGCGGGCATCAGGGACCGCATCGCCGGCGTGCATGAGGCATCTCCGGAGACAGAGAATTCGCGCACCAGCGGATCTTCCCGATAGCATCCGCCGATATAGGCCTCTGTCAGTCGAGCGCCAACGCCCCTGCGGCGGCTCGCAAACGCCGCCATTTCCGCATGACGCGGCTTGACGTTCACCAGTGCGCAGTGATCGATCTCGACCAGTCCTTCAAGCGCACCAATCAAGCCGATGCCGAAGTCCTCGGTGCCAGCCGAGCGCACACAGTGAGTGAAGGGAAGAATGCCTGCACAGTCTCGCGGGTTCATAAGATTGCTCATAGCCTTGAAAACGATGCCGTAGGGATCGCGCTCGAGCACCATGAGCAGATAGTCGACTGAGCGCAGGTCGTCTATCACTGGAAATGCGCGGTGCGAGCACCGCATCACTCCGTCTGAACCAATTCTGTACCAACTAGAAGCTTACTAACCGCCATATGTCCACTTGAATACCAGTGGTTCAGTGGGCGCTATCTTAAGAACGCCAATCAGGCCAGTCTTGGCGCTCTGACCCAAGAAAAGCGACGATTTCAGCACAATTTCATGATTCGGTATTCGCACGATCGTGCAACTGGTCATGGAGATGTCGCATCGCAGCAATTCAATCCGAACGTTCGGGACGGCTCGTCGTTTTTCGGCATGTGCGTGTCGCGGGCTGGATGGTTTCCGATCCCTCCGCGTGGCTGGCGCCCAACCCTCGAGGCAACCGTCACACCCATAACTTTGCGCTAACAGATGCGGCCTACATTCATGACTGGACGCTGGTTCTCACCTGAGAAAGCAGATTGATCCAATTCACCTCACTTTGGAGAAGCATCATGAATGCAACTGTGAATCTGACCAACGAGCAAGTCATCAACGACCTCATCGCGCCGCAGGAACAAGCGTTCACGCTGCCCGAAGGCATCGTCGCCGACGGCACGGACTTCGTTCCCACTGTCCAGTACCTGATGTGACCGCACGCGGGGCGCGCAGTCGCTACGACGTCATGTAGCGGCTCGCCGCCCCGCGATTCTTCCGTTCATGCGGACGCGTCGAGCGTTCGCCAGTCCGATGAAAACCACTCCCCGAATTCTCCTTGAACCGGACCTGTGCCAAGACCTCGTGCTGCCATCCTCCGGACGCAGCACCCTCATACGGACCGCCTTGCAGGAGAACATGAAAGACTCTCTGCAAAAGGTTCTGCCGCCGATTGCTCGTTTGCTGCCGGATTCGGCTGCCGGTCTTGAGGATGAAGTCGAAGGACTGGACACCGCGCGCCGCTTTTCTCCGCGTCTGTACTTCGACTACTTCACGCTGCTTCAAGGCATGGCGCAGTCGGACGGTCGTGCCGTCGCCGCGCGCTGTGCAGCCTTGCGCAGGTGTCTGCACATGCCTTACGCGGATCGCTTTGAAGTTCGCGAACGGATGGATGAAATCGCGCTGTCTTTCATGCGCGCTCACCGGACCGCGACGCTGTCCGAAGCAAGTCATCTCGCGATCGACGCTCAAGAATCCGTTACGTACCCCGGATACACCGACAGCATTCCCCGCTGGACAGCCGCATCGGCGCGCCGTCATCTCGCGACGCTGCAAATGGCGCTCGCCGCGAGCGAGCCTCATCTCGCGGACGAGCTCTCCAGTCTGGTTTCCGTCGTGCAGTTGATGCCGCAGTCGTTTTCCGCCGAAGCCGCATCGAGTCTTGCGGCGTTCGGTACGGTCCTCGTGCGGCCGCCGATGGATTCGCCCGAGAAGTCCACGCAGTTCTTCTACTTCGATCGCATTGTTCACGAGTCAGCGCATATCTATCTGAACATGCTCATGACTTTCGATCCGCTGCTGACGAATGGAGCGGCGCTTGCCGAGTCGCCTGCACGACAGACGCTGCGGCCCTTGAAGGGCGTTCTGCATGCGCATTTCGTGTTCTTCCGTCTGCTGCATGCCTATCGGCACGCGCCGGATGCTATTCGCAACACCGAGGCGCCCTGTCCGTCGCGTGCCGAGATGGATCGCATGAGCCTGTCCGCGCTGCCGCTGTCCTTTGCTGCACGAGAGGCGATCTATCTCGACAAGTTCATTCAGGGAGACTCGATCCTCCGGTCATCGGCGGCATTCACGCCGTGCGGCCAGCGCTTTTTCGATGCAATGACGGAGACCCTGTGTCATGTGTGATTCTCCATTGCGCGTGCTCGAGCAACGTCTCGTCGAACGCCTGAGCCAGTTGAAGCCGTATCCCGACACGCTGCTGGAGATGGGATGCGGCGAAGGCCGTACGCTGCTTGCCCTGAAGCACGGGCACAACATCCACGTCAGTGGCGTGGACGTTCACGAGCCTTCACTGTCTGCCCTGAAGCACGCCGGCGTCGATGCACGAGCGTGCGACATGCGCAGCCTCCCATTCGAAGACAACACCTTCGACTGGGTGCTGATCGCCAACTCGCTGCACCACATTGCCAATCCGACGGACGCCATCCGGGAAGGCGCGCGCGTGGCCCGCTACGGTCTTGTCATTTGCGAGCCATGGCTCGACCAGACGATCGCCTCGCAGCGCACGACTTACACACTATGCGAGTGGTCGAACTCACTGCTGCAAAGCTTTGGCTTCTTTCATCGCGCCGGTCTTTCCGCTGGCGAGATTCTGGAATCGATCGACTTCGCCGCAGCGTCCGCCGAAGTGCATCAGGAACTGCACATTGCACGCTGGAACGTGCAGCAATGGCTGGCGGATCTCGAGCCCTGGATCGACAAGCTGTCCCACGATCATTACCTGCGCTGGCGCCTCAATCAATTGCTCAGGACCTTGCCCGTGAGCGCGGCGACCGAAGCCGGCCAGACGATCGTCGTCATCAGGAAGGCCCCCGCGCGCGCAGACTCCTTATCTTCCTAGAGGCACTTTCCGTGAAACTTCAAAGGCAGGTCATTGTTATCGTCGGTGCGGACCGCAAGGGTTTCTATATCGGGCCGACGTTGCATGGGCGTGGTTATCAATGCGTGCATGTGAGAACAGGTCCGATGGCAGCAGACGCCGCTTCAGCGTGCCCCGACTGGTGCAGCCGCGAGATCCAGCTGACGTCGCACGATGACGCGGCAATCCTCCAACTCGTCTCCGAGCTGAAGCCCTATCAGGTCAAGGCTATCGTCGTGGCGGGGGACAGCGGCGTCATTCCTGCGAACAAGCTGGCGCAGTTCTTCGACGTTCCGTGCAATCCTGCCGGAAGTGCACGCCTGCATCGTCACAAGTACCACATGGTCGAGGCGCTGCGCCTCAATGGTGTTCCGTGCGCGGCGCAATTTCATTCGCATGATCTCGACGCCATCCTGACATGGTATGAAACGTCCGGCTTCAGGCGCGTGGTCATGAAGCCCGCGCTCGGCGCGTACTCGGATGGCGTCGGCATCTGCGAAAGCAAGGCCGAGATTGCCGCGATCTTCGAGCGCAATATCGGCCGCCTGAATGTGGTGGGCGAGACCAAGGATGAATATGTCATCCAGGAATATCTCGAGGGCCGCCACTTCGTCGTGAATACCGTGTCGGTAGCAGGGCGGCACTTCGTGACGGATATCTGGCATGAAGTGAACCATCACCGGGGCACGCAGATCATCGACGAATACGCGGACTCGGTGCGCCGCGACGCCCCCGATTTTTCCGTTCTGTCGGCCTATGTGCACGACGTTCTCGATGCCTTGCAGATCCACAACGGCGCGGCTCACACCGAAGTCATGCTGACGGCAGACGGTCCTCGTCTGATCGAAACGGGTGCGAGGCTGGCGGGTGGCATCGACTACTCGGTCGTCGAGCAATGCCATGGCTATAGCCAGGTCTCGGTACTGGCGGACAGTGTGATCGCGCCTCATCTCTTCGAGGCGAGACAGGCGGCGTGCGTGACGGCGCCCGCGCGTCATGCCCGCTTCATCTACATGAATTCGCAGTTTGCCGGTACGGTGGCCGAACAGCCCCACCTCGCGCGCTTCCTGTCCGTGCCGGGCCTCATGAGCATCAAGCTGACATTCGCAAAGGGCGCAAGGCTCGAACGAACCGGGCAGACGTTCGGACATCCCGGTTACGCGATGCTCGTCGCGGATAGCCCGCAAGAACTGGCCCGCGACTACGCTCACTTCCGCGCGATGGAAACAAGCTTCTTTTGCGAAGCCACGAACGCCGGCGCAGACTCTGAATGGGAGCACGCAGCATGAACCACACTTTGTGGCTACGGGCCGAATACAGAACAAAGGAACGTCGGACCCCGCTGATTCCCGTTCATGCGGGCATTCTGGTCAAGAACGGTTTCACCGTATGCGTCGAATCATCGGAGAAACGCATCTATCCCGATTCCGCCTATTCGGACGTGGGATGCACGCTCGTCGAAAGCGGCAGCTGGCGTTTCTCCCATCGTGACACGCTGGTTCTCGGCCTCAAGGAATTGCCGGATGCAACGTTCCCGCTGCGGCATCGGCATATGTACTTCGCGCATGCCTTTGAACGGCAGCAGGGAGCGGCCAGTCTGCTCGCACGCTTCGAACGCGGCGGCGGCTTCCTGTACGACCTCGAACAGATCAAGGACAACTTCAGCGCGCAACTGGTCACGGGCGGCGCAGGTTATCTCGCCGGCATGGCCGCGGCAACGGCGTGCCTCGACATCTGGAAGCAAAAGCAAGGCGTTCGCGCCGGGCGCTACCATGTGCCGGAGCAATTCACGAGCGTGAATGAACTCGTGCGCTATGCACGAGCCCTTGTGCGCGATGATTTCCGCGCGCCGCGCACGCTGGTGATCGGACATCAGGGTAAATCCGGCAGCGGCGTGACGTGGCTGCTCGACGAACTCGGACTCGCGTACGATCGCTCACCGAAAATCACGCAGGATCATCCCGAACTTCGTGAGCGGGTTCACGACTACGAACTCGTCTTCAATTGCATCAAGCTGGCCGCCGATACGCCGCTGTTCCTCAACGATGCAATGATCGGCCCGCATACGAAGATCAGGTTGATCGGCGACGTGAGTTGTGAAGCAACGCATCCGCGCAATCCCATTCCGCTGTATTCGGCCCCGACGAGTTTTGCCGAGCCGGTCTGCCGCGCGAAGTCGGGCATCGAGATCATGGCCATCGATAACATTACCGCGATGCTGCCGGTGGAATGCAGTCAGATGCTGAGCGAGCAGATCTTTCCTTATCTTTGCTATTTCATGCTTGCAAGAGACGTGCACGACGCTTCGCCTTTTCAGCGCGTGGCCAAGGCATTCCACGCCGCCTGCATCGATGCGAGACGCACTGAATCGACCGCTGCCTGACGCACTTCAATGCGACGACACATACTCCGCACCATCGAACGCCGCCGGTATGGCAAAACTCTCGCGCATGCGTCGGGTTTCCGCCGCCGGCGTCAGTCCGAACAAGCGCTTGAATTCGCGATTGAACTGCGAGGCGCTGGCATAGCCCACGGCCATGCACGCGGCCTCCGCCGTCAGTTCCTCTCGCACCATCAGCAAGCGTGCCTGATGGAGGCGCGTCGACTTGACGTACTGCATCGGCGAGACCTGGGTGATGGTCTTGAAGTGGCTATGGAAGCTCGGCACGCTCATTCCGGCTTCCTCGGCCAGTTGCGTGACGTCGAGCGCCTGCGCATATCCGGCATGGATCATCCGCAATGACTTGCCGATCCGCCCGAACTGTCCGCGCATGGCCAGCGCCTCGCGCATCGCGCTGCCTTGCGCGCCGGTGAGCACCCTGAAGTACAACTCGCGCAGCAGGCCCGGACCCAGCACGGCGGCGTCCAATGGCCTGTGCAGCGCTTCGAGGAAGCGCAGGACGGAGCCCTGCATTGCATCGTCCATGGGCGTGGACATCATGCTTTGCGGCGCCTGCACGGCCGCCGCGACGCCCGTGCGATCGATCTCCACCGCAAGCTCCGCTGCCAGCGTGAAGTCGAGATGGAGATAGAGTGCGAGCAGGGGGCGCTCGGCGCTTGCATCGGTTTCCATGCTGAACGGCACGGGCACGGACACCGCCAGATAATGATCCTCGTCGTACAAATACAGGCGTTCGCCGAAATAGCCGCGCTTGCGTCCCTGACACACGATCACGATGCCCGGGTCATACAGGACCGGCGTGCGTGCCAGCGGCCGGTCCGAGCGCAGGATGCGCACACTGGGCAAAGTAGTGAGGTTATAGCCTTCGTCGGGCGCGAGCGAGCGCAGCAGCGCAATCGTGCGTTTGCGGCCGGATGAGGACTGATTGCTCATAGTTTTAGGCAACATAAATAGCGATTTGTGGCTGATCCGTCTCGCCAAAGCATACTATTCTGCCTACTCCGAAACACATCACGGAGAAAATATTCCATGGCATCCACCCAGAAAACCCTGCTCATCACGGGCGTCAGCAGCGGCTTCGGCCGGGCGCTCGCAGTGGAGGCGCTGGCGGCGGGACACAAGGTCGTCGGTACCGTGAGAAGTGAAGAAGCGAAGCGTGAATTCGAGGCTTTGTCTTCGAACCACAGCGCCTTCGCGCGCGTGCTGGACGTGACCGACTTCGACGCCATCGAGCCTGCTGTCGCCGAGATCGAGCGCACCATCGGTCCTGTCGACGTGCTCGTGAACAACGCCGGCTATGGTCACGAAGGCGTCATGGAGGAATCGCCGCTGTCCGAGATGCGCAAGCAGTTCGACGTCAACGTGTTCGGCGCGGTCGCAATGATGAAGGCCGTCCTGCCCTTCATGCGCGAACGTCGGCGAGGCCACATCCTGAACATCACGTCGATGGGCGGCTTCATCACCATGCCCGGCATCACCTATTACTGCGGCAGCAAGTTCGCGCTGGAAGGCATCTCCGAAGCGCTTGGCAAGGAAGTGGCGTCGTTCGGCATCGCCGTGACCGCCGTTGCGCCCGGCTCCTTCCGCACCGACTGGGCGGGCCGCTCGATGCGTCGCACGCCACGTTCCATCGCGGATTACGATGCGGTCTTCGATCCGATCCGCCAGGCGCGCGAGGAGAAGAGCGGCAAGCAACTGGGCGATCCGCGCAAGGCGGCGCAGGCGATGCTCACCGCCATCGCGTCCGGCCATCCGCCTGCGCATCTCCTGCTCGGCAGCGATGCGCTCGGGCTCGTGAGAGGCAAGCTGTCCGCCATGGAGAGCGAGTTGCGCGAGTGGGAAACCGTGACGGTCTCGACGGACGGCTGAAGCAAGCGTCACTGCCTGCCCGGTCAAAGAAATAAAAAATAATCCGGGCACGCCACAATATCTCCGTCCCCGAAACGTCATCACGGGTATGGAAACGCCGCACACCCCGAGTCCACTGCCGGAACAGGATCGTGAAATCGCCGCTGCCGTCGCCCGTGAGCGGCCGCGGCTGCGCAACTTCATTCGCCGGCGGGTGATCGATCAGGACGACGCCGAGGACATTCTCCAGGACGTGTTCGAGGAACTGGTCGAGGCCTACAGGCTGACGGATCCGATCGAGCAGATGGGCGCATGGCTGTTCCGCGTCGCGCGCAACCGGATCATCGACCGGTTTCGCAAGAAGAAGGAAACACCGCTTCCCATCGACGACAACGAGACCGATGAAGACTACCGGCTCGACCTCGCGCTGCCTTCGCCGGAAGCAGGCCCCGAGGCCGCGTACGCACGCGCCGCGCTGCTTGCAGCGCTACAGGCCGCGCTCGACGAACTGCCTGCCACTCAGCGCGATGTCTTCATCGCCCATGAACTCGACGGCCGCAGCTTCAAGGACATTGCGGCTGCGACGGGCATCGGCATCAATACGCTACTGGCGCGCAAGCGTTATGCGGTGCTGCATCTGCGTGCCCGCTTGCAGGCGTCCCACGACGATTTCGAATCTTGAACGGAAGGAGAGATGACATGAGGTTTCGCCGCAAATTTTTCGCCAAGGCAGTGCTGTTCGTGCTTTTCATCGCGGCAGTGGGCTGGGTGGTCATGCGACTGTATAACTGGGTCGTGCCGGGACTTTTTGTCGATGCCCAGATGATCGACTATCCGCGCGCACTTGGCCTGCTGGTTCTGTGCCGCATCCTGTTCGGCGGCTTTCGGGCACGCGGCGGACGCGGCGGTTGTCACGGAGGCCGGCACTGGCAACGCTGGCAGCGCATGACGCCAGAAGAACGCGAGCAACTGCGCGACAAGATGAGCGCCGCTTCGCGCGGCAATCCGGAAAGCGGTCTGTGAATCCGTCACTCGATAGATTGATACCATCGGCTCATTCACCGCTCATTCCTGCTCATGTCATCTGCTGAAGCTTCCACCCGCCGTCTGGGTCCGCTCTTCGCGCTCGGTCCGTTCCTGCGCCCTTATGCCGGGCGCTGGGCGCTCGCGTTCCTGGCGCTGCTGACCTCGGCGGGCGCGACGCTCGCCTTGCCGATGGCCTTTCGCTATCTGATCGACCGCGGTTTCGCGAGCGGCAGCCGCGCGCATATCGATCGCTATTTCATTGCGCTCTTCATCGTCTCGCTGATTCTCGCGGGCGCGACGGCGCTGCGCTTCTACTGGGTGTCATGGCTCGGCGAACGTGTGACCGCCGACCTGCGCCGCGCGGTCTACGATCACATCATGCGCATGAGCCCGCAGTTCTTCGAGTTCACGCAAACCGGCGAAGTCCTCTCGCGCCTCACCACCGACACCACGCTGATCCAGACCGTGGTCGGCACCAGTCTCTCGCTCGGCTTGCGCAACGCGCTGCTGGCGGCGGGCGGCATCGGCATGCTGGTGCTGACGAGCCCGGTGCTGTCCGGCTACATCATTGCCGTGCTGATCGTGGTCGTCGCGCCCATCGTGTTCTTCGGGCGGCGCGTGCGCCGGCTGTCGCGCGCCAGTCAGGACACGGTCGCGAACGCCAGCGCGCTGGCCGGCGAAGTGCTCAACGCGATGCCGACCGTGCAGTCCTACACGCAGGAGACGGTCGAGTCGAAGCGCTTCGGCGCGGCTGTGGAAAGGGCCTTTCAGACCGCGCTGGCCCGCATCCGCGCGCGCGCCGCGCTGACCGCCGTGGTCATCGTGTTCGTCTTCGCGGCCATCGTGTTCGTGCTCTGGCTCGGCGCACAGGCGGTGCTGGCGGGACAGATGTCGGCGGGACAGTTGTCGCAGTTCATTCTCTATGCAGTGTTCACGGCGGGCGCCGTTGGCACGCTTGCCGAGGTCTGGGGCGATCTCCAGCGCGCCGCCGGCGCCACCGACAGGCTCATGCAACTGCTCGCTGCGCGCTCGCCGGTCACGGAGCCGTCCACGCCCGTGCCGATGCCGTCCAAAGGCGAGGGCATCCGCTTCGATCAGGTGGGCTTCTCGTATCCGTCGCGTCCGGGCATCGAGGCGCTTTCAGCGTTCTCGCTCGCGGTGCGTCCCGGTGAACACGTCGCGCTGGTCGGGCCTTCCGGCGCGGGCAAGACGACGCTGTTCCAGCTGCTGCTGCGCTTCTACGATCCGCAGTCGGGCACCATCTCGATCAACGGCGTACCCACGCGGCATCTGTCGCTCGACACGTTGCGGCAGTCGATCGGCGTCGTGCTGCAGGACTCGGTGATCTTCTCTGGCAGCGTGCTCGACAATATCCGCTACGGCATGCCCGATGCGTCGTCCGAGCAGGTGCGCCGCGCGGCGGACATGGCGGCTGCGGCGGACTTCATCGAGCAGCTTCCGGAAGGCTATGACACCTTCCTCGGCGAGCGCGGCGTGCGGCTCTCGGGCGGGCAGCGGCAGCGCATTGCCATTGCACGCGCCATTCTTCGCAATCCGCCCATCCTGCTGCTCGACGAGGCCACCAGCGCCCTCGACGCCGCCAGCGAGCGGCTCGTGCAAACCGCACTCGATAACGCCGCGCAGAACCGCACGACGCTGGTCATCGCGCACCGGCTCGCCACTGTGCAGCAGGCCGACCGCATCGTGGTGATGGAGCATGGGCGGATCGTCGCGCAAGGACGTCACTCGGAACTGTTGCGCGACTCGCCCTTGTACGCCCAGCTTGCAGCGCTCCAGTTTGGTGCAATGGCCGCCAGCGACGCCGTTTAGAACATTCCGCTAAAACTCTGCCGCTCGCGTCTCAAGTTTCTCCTGACAGGGCCGTAATGTCTGAAAATAACTTTTCAGCAGGCACTTAAGGGGATACATGTTTTCGACCATTCGTTCGCGCGTCGTCACGGCCAGCATTGCTGTGCTGGTGATCGCGCTCATTGCCAACGCCGCGCTCAGCTATACGGTCGCGCGTTCCTATAACAACAAGACGATCAGCGAGAACCTGTCCGCCGTGGCGAGCGGCCATGTCAGCGGGATCGGCGAATGGATTGCGTCGAAGAAGCAGATGATCGTGTCGATCCAGGATGCGGCGCTCTCGCCGGACCCGGTGCCGCTCTTCAAGCAGATTGCAGCGGCGGGCAATTTCGTCAACGTGCTCGCCGGCTACGAGGACAAGACTTCGCTCTTCTCCGAACCCACCAAGCTCCCGCCCGACTATGATCCGCGCACGCGCCCCTGGTACACGGCGGCGGTCAGCGCAGGTGGCCCGGTAGTCACGGCGCCGTACATGGATGTATCGACGGGCAAGCTGATCGTCGCGTTCACGCAGGCGCTGAAGCGTGACGGCAAGCTCGCGGGCGTGGTCTCGGGCGCGGTCGCGATGGACTCGGTCATCGACAACGTGCTCTCCGTGCACCCGACGCCCGCCAGCTTTGCCGTGCTCGTGGACGGCAAGGGTTCGATCGTCGCGCACGCGGACCGCAAGCTGACCGGCAAGCCGCTCACGGACCTGTTCCCGGACCTGTCGGGCACGGCGTTGAAGAACCTGATCGGCGCAGCCGAGCCGCTCGATACCCACGCCGGCACGCAGGACGTGCTCGCTCATGCGCGCGCGGTGCCCGGCACGGACTGGACCCTGATCATCGCGCTCGACAAGGCCGAAGCCACTGCCGGCATGCGCTCGATGATCGTCACGTCTGCCATCGCGCTGTTCGTGATCATTGCGCTCGGCGCGCTGATTGTCGGACTGGTGACGTCGATTGCGCTCAAGCGGCTCTCGTCGATTCGCGACGCGATGGATTCCATCGGCTCGGGCACGGGCGACCTCACGCAACGGCTGCCCGCCGACGGCAACGACGAAGTCGCGCAGATCGCGCGTGCCTTCAACACCTTCATCAAGAAGCTGCATGACGTGATGACGCGCGTGCGGGATTCGAGCGAATCGGTGCGGCTTGCATCGAGCGAGATCGCGGCGGGCAATCAGGACTTGTCGGGCCGCACGGAATCGGCGGCGGCGAGCTTGCAGCAGACGGCGGCGTCGGTGGAGGAAATCAGCTCGACCATTGCGCACTCCACCAAGGCCGCCAATCAGGCCAACGTGACGGCAGCATCGGCGGCGGCGACGGCGTCGGCGGGCGGTCAGGTGGTCGGCGAGGCGATCACCATGATGACCGAGATCGAGGATTCGTCGAACCAGATCGGCTCCATCATCGGTGTCATCGATGCCATTGCCTTCCAGACCAACATCCTTGCGTTGAACGCGGCCGTCGAAGCGGCGCGTGCCGGCGAACAGGGACGCGGCTTTGCGGTGGTGGCGTCGGAAGTGCGCGGGCTTGCTGCGCGCAGCGCTCAGGCGGCGAAGGAGATCAAGAGCCTCGTGACGTCGACGGTCGATGCCGTGGCGTCCGGTTCGACCCAGGTTCGCAGCGCGGGCGAGACGATGAACGAGATTGTCGGCAGTGTGGCGAATGTCTCGACCATCATGGCAGAGATAACGGATGCGGCGAACGAGCAGACCCGCGGCATCCAGGAAGTGAACAAGGCCGTGTCCCAGCTCGATCAGATGGTCCAGCAGAATGCGGCGCTCGTCGAGCAATCGGCGGCGGCGGCTTCGGCCTTGCAGACGCAGGCGATGGAACTGGCGATGGCCGTGAGCGAGTTCAAGCTGTCGTAGTTCTGACTGACGCGTGGCATGCCGGTTGCGTGAGTCCGGCTCATGACCCTCTGACAACCACTATCAGGAGCATGAGCCATGACTACATTGACCCTCGAACAAGTCGCCGAGAAGATGGCGGACATCGACTTCGCGATGCTCTCCACGCGCGCGCTGAATGGCAACATCGCCGTCCGGCCGATGAGCAACAACCGCGATGTCCGCTTCGACGGCGACAGCTACTACTTCACGTCGGAAGAGACGCACATGGTGAAGGAGATCAAGGCGGACGCGAAGGTTGGGCTGTCGTTCACGGGCGCGACGGGCGCGGGCGGGAAGCCGCAGTTGTTCGTGGCCGTTGAAGGCAACGCCGAACTGATCCGCGAGAAGCCCGCGATGAAGGAGCACTGGAACGAAGACATCGCGAAGTGGTTCTCGGATGGCTTTGCAACGCCGGGTATCGTGCTGATCAAGGTGAGCGCCGAGCGCGTGCATTACTGGCTCGGCGAGGAAGACGGCGAGATCGTGTTGTAATTTGCGATGCAACCGCGCCATCCTTGCTGATGGCGCGGTAATTACCTCCAGGCGTTCAAGGCGTCAGCACCACCTTGATGCAGCCATCCTCCTTGTCCCTGAACGTTTCATACATCTGCGGTCCGTCCTCGAGCTTCATGCGGTGCGTGATCACGAACGACGGATCGATCTGACCTTCCTCGATACGCTTCAGCAAGTCTTCGCTCCAGCGATTGACATGCGTCTGGCCCATGCGCCAGGTCAACCCCTTGTTCATTGCAGCGCCAAAAGGGATCTTGTCGATCAGTCCGCCATAAACGCCGGGAACGGACAACACACCCGCCGGCCGGCAAACGTAGATCATCTCACGCAGCACATGCGGCCGGTCGCTTTCGAGCATGACGGCTTGCTTGACGCGATCGTAGATGCCATCGAACGAGCGCGTTGCGTGCGATTCCATGCCGACCGCATCGATGCATTTTTCCGGTCCCTTGCCTTGGGTGAGGTCGCGCAACCGGTCGAGCACGCTTTCTTCCTTGAAGTTGATGGGAATTGCACCCGCTGCCTGCGCCATGGCCAGGCGCTCGGGAACCTGGTCGATGACCACCACCTGCTTCGCGCCCAGCAGCACGGCGCTGCGCACCGCCATCTGTCCGACGGGGCCCGCGCCCCATATCGCGACCGTATCAGTCGGCTCGATCTCGCAGTTCACCGCCGCCTGCCAGCCGGTCGGAAAGATGTCGCCGAGAAAGAGCACTTGCTCGTCGGTGAGTGCGTTCGGAATCTTGATGTGCGTCTTGTCCGCAAAGGGAATGCGCACGTACTCCGCTTGACCCCCGGCATAACCGCCCGTTAAATGGGTGTAGCCGAACAGGCCAGCAGTCGTGTGGCCGAATAACTTCTCCGCCGTGTCCTTGTTGCGATTCGAACGCTCGCACACGGAAAAATTGCCACGCTTGCATTGATCGCACTCGCCGCATGTGATGGTGAACGGCACGACGATCCGCTCGCCAATCCTCAAAGCCGTGTTGTCGTGGCCCACTTCGACCACTTCTCCCATGAACTCGTGGCCCATGACGTCGCCGTGTTTCATGCCGGGCATGAAGCCGTCGAAGAGATGAAGGTCCGAGCCGCAGATGGCGCAGGTCGAGACCTTGATGATGGCGTCGCGCCCGTGTTCGATCTCCGGATCGGGAACCGTGTCGTAGCGAATGTCTTTCTTGCCATGCCAGACGAGTGCTTTCATGTCTACCTCCTGGCGCCTTACTGTGAATGAGAAGACTGTGCAGGATCGGGTTCGAGATCCGGATCCTTGTGATCGTGCTCGGGCGTATAGGCGCCCTCTTCCGGATGATCCTTGCCCTTTGGAACCAGGCTCGCGTCCATGTTGCCGTGTTCGCGCTGCCGTATGGTTCCGTCGGGCTTTTCATCGACATCGCCGGCGCCGAGTTCCTCGCGCCGCTGGTCGGCCCGTTCGACGGGATCGGAAGGTTCGTTGTTCATGGTCGCTCCTTCGTGGCTGTGTAAAGAAGACGGCGCCCCTCAAGGCGTCAGGCGCTTCACCACTTCGCCTTCCGCATCGAGAATCACATTCGGGCGCGGCGCGTCGGCGGTATCACTGACGTCGTAGACGATCCGCGCGTGGTCGGTGCCGCGAGGGGTAACGAGCGTCGCCATGACGTCTGCCGCGGTGGCATGCAACGTCTCCATTGCTTCCGTCGCGTAGTTCAGCGCATAGCTCGGCCAGCGGGCAAACAACGCAGGTTGATCAGCTTCTCCGGCGAGTGCCGTGTCGATCGTCTTCCGGTTGAGTTCGCTGAACTGCCTCAGCGCGTCGTTCATTGTCAGCGACAAGCGCAGACAGGTCTCGACGTTGGCGCGGTAAAAGTCAAGGCTCGGCGGGTTGAGCGTAGGTGACAGCATGGCTACTCCTGAATAAGGTCGTCGAAGCAATGCCTCGGAGGCGGCACCCGCCTCCGAGGCGCACTCTTACACCTGGTTGGCCTGGCCCGCACCGAGATCCGCACCCGTGGTCGGATCCGCCGCCGGGTCCGACGCCGTGCGCGACGCCATGGCCTGAAGCGTCTCCACATCCTGCTCCGAGACATTCACGGTCGCCAGTCCATCGCCGCCATCCACGGCCGGCTGCGGGTCTTCGATGAAGCGCCAGTCGCCGCCTTCGTTCCACGGACCGCGCATGTCTTCGCCCTTGGACATGTTGTAGTAGACGCTCGTGAACTCTGGATTGCCGGGCAACTTGCCTTGCGGGAAGTTCGGTTGAATGGAATGCAGCGCCTTCTCGAAGGACTTCTGGTGCGCGATCTCACGCGTCATCAGGAAGCCCAGCGCTTCCTTGATGCCGGGGTCGTCAGTCACGTTGATGAGGCGTTCATAGACGATCTTCGCGCGCGCTTCGGCGGCGATGTTCGAACGCAGGTCGGCGGTCGGCTCGCCGATGGTGTCGATATAGGCCGAGGTCCAGGGCACGCCCGCCGAGTTCGTCAGCGGCGCGCCGCCGCCATAGAGAATCGACGTGATATGCGAGTCATTGCCCGCGCCGGTCAGCGAGCGATACATCTCTGCCTCGGATTCAACGCCCTCGGCCAGCTGGCCCTTGGCGCCCTTGTTCAGCATGGCGACAATTGAACCGATGATTTCGAGGTGACTGAGTTCTTCAGTGGCGATATCGAAGAGCAGGTCCTTGCGGCCCGGATCGTCCTCGGCCACGGCCTGGGTGAAATAGCGGCAAGCGGCGGCGAGTTCGCCTTGCGGCCCGCCGAACTGCTCGAGCAGCAGATTGGCCAGCCCCGGATTCGGGGAAGCAACGCGAACGGTGTATTGCAAACGCTTGTTGTGCACGAACATGGCGGAAGCTCCTTATCGTAGGGACGAGCGCAGTCCTTGCGCGGACTGCGCAAATGTCGAAGATGAAAAGTGGGTACTCGAAAAATTGACCGAGAGGAGCGCCATGGCGTCACTTGCAGTCTTGCTTTCCGAGTCTCAGCGCGACGGACGTGCGCTGGCGTGATGCGGCGAGCCGCTGTTCAACGAAGATGAGCCGAGCCTTGAGTGATCGATGCTCGGTTGCATGATCAGTCGAGCAACGGTTGTGCCCACGGATCGAGCGACCATGCATATGACATCGGTCACGCCGGGCACACTCCGCTGACCGATTCGATCGGACGTGCACTTGGAAAGAAGTACACGTTACACTTTGAATATCGCGCCCCGATGACCTGAGGATGCCACTCAGGGCGAAACAGATTCCATCGATCGACAAAGCTATCGCTTCGAATCCATGACAGACCCGAAACCTCCCCGCATTTCTTCCGGCCTCACGGCCCTCGATGACATCCTGAACGGCGGCTGGCCCGCCAGCAGGCTCTATCTGATCGAGGGCGCGCCGGGCTCGGGGAAGACCACGCTGGGTCTGCAGTTCCTGCTGGACGGCGTGGCCGCCGGGGAGACCGTGCTCTTCATCACGCTCTCGGAAACCTCTCAGGAGCTGGATGAAGTGGCGAACGCGCACGGCTGGTCGATGGACGGCATCACCGTCTTCGAGATGGAAGAAGCCGAATTGAAGCTCGGCATCGACGGCGACCAGAGCATCCTGCATTCGTGGGAGATCGAACTCGGCGAGGTGATCCGCCATATCACGGAACACGTCGAGCGCGTCAAGCCGTCGCGCATCGTGTTCGACAGCTTGTCGGAATTGCGCCTGCTCGCGCAGGACCCGCTGCGCTTTCGGCGCCAGTTGCTGTCGCTCAAGCACTTCTTCAACAACAACGCCGCCACCGTCCTGCTGATGGACGACATGAGCGCGCGCGGCATGCATGACGTCGATCTGCACAGCCTCTGTCATGGCGTGCTGACGCTGGAGCGCCTCACGCTCGACTTCGGCGTCGCGCGGCGGCGCCTGCAAGTGCAGAAGCTTCGGGGAAGCGCGTTTCGGGAAGGTTTTCACGATTTCGCGATCCGCGAGGGCGGTCTGCAAATTTTTCCGCGCCTGATTGCGCTGGAACATCACGCCGAATTCGTCGGGGACGTCCTGCCGAGCGGCTCGGCGGCGCTCGATGCATTGCTCGGCGGCGGCCCGCTGCGTGGCACAAGCACGCTGATCACGGGCCCCGCCGGTACCGGCAAGACTACGCTGTCCCTGAAATATGCGGCGCAGGCGTGCGCACGCGGCGAGCGCTGCGTCATCTACGAATTCGACGAACGTATCGGCACGCTGCTCGTGCGTTCGAGGGGCATCGGAATCGACTTGCAACCGCACATCGATGCTGGTCTGCTGGAAATCAGGCAGGTTGACCCGTCCGAGATCTCGCCCGGCGAGTTCACGAGCCTCGTGCGTTCGGAAGTCACCCACAACGATGCGCGGCTCATCATCATCGACAGCCTGAACGGCTATGTGGCCGCGATGCCGCAGGAAAAACAGCTCATCCTGCAACTACACGAGTTGCTGTCATTCCTGAACCAGCAGGGCGTCGCGACCTTCCTCGTCAATCCGCATCAGGGTTTGATCGGGAACATGCATTCGGGCTCGCTGAACATCAGCTATATCGCCGACGCCGTCATCCTGCTGCGTTTCTTTGAAGCCGAAGGGCGTGTGCGCAAGGCGCTCTCGGTGCTCAAGAATCGCGGCAGTCTGCACGAGAGTACGATTCGCGAACTGGTCATCAGCTCGCGCGGGCTGGAGTTGAGTGAACCGCTGACGCGCTTCAACGGCGTGCTGAGCGGCACGCCCACCTACATGGGCGGTGCGGCGGGACTCGGCAAGCAGCGCGATTCGGTCCAGTTTGGCGGCGAGAACGGCGTTCCCTTGGAATGAAGGCATTCTCGCGCCTTATCGTCATCTTCGCGCGCTTCGGACGCGACGCGCAGACAGCCGAAATGCTGCTGCGCAAGCGTGCAATCGCCACGACGACCGTGCACAGCTTCGACGCGTTCGTCGAGGCTATCGATCCCTACGTGGGCGGCGTGCTGCTCACCGACGAGTCGCTGTCCGGCGCGGACCTTTCCGTGCTGGCGAACAAGCTCGATGCGCAGCCGTCATGGTCCGACGTGCCGTTCATCATCCTGACGCAGCGCAGCCGCTTCGAGCACGCGCATCATCGCCGTCTGGCGGGGCGGCTGCCGGCGCGCATGACCAACCTCGTCTATATCGAGCGGCCCGCGAGTTCACTTGCGTTGACGAGTGCCGTCGAGGCCGCGCTCTCCGGCCGCGAGCGACAGTTCCAGATTCGCGACGAACTGCGCGCGGCGGCGACGATGAACGAGCGTCTGAGCGCAGCCGAAGGGCGGCTGGCGCGCAGTCATGCCGAGCTCGAACGGCAAGTTGCAGCCCGTACGCATGAACTGCGCGAGACGAATCGCAGGCTGACGGAAGAGGTGCAGGAGCGCACGCGCGCGGAAGAGGCGCTGGCGCACGCGCAAAAGATGGAAGCGGTCGGCCGGCTGACGGGGGGCATCGCGCATGACTTCAATAACCTGCTGATGGCGCTGGTCGCCAATCTCGAACTCGCGCGCCGGAAGCTGGACAGCGATCACGCCGTCCTGCCGCTGTTGAACAATGCGCTGCGCGTGACGGAGCGCGGCTCGAAGCTATCCGGCCAGCTGCTTGCGTTCTCGCGCATCCAGAAGCTGGTCCTGCAGCCGGTGGACATCGACGCACGCATGCGCGACCTCATGGACCTGGCGCGTCACTCACTCGGTGTGTCGCATACGATCGAAGCGCATTTCGCGGCGGAGTCGCACTTCGTGATTGCGGATTCGAACCAGATCGAACTTGCCATACTGAATCTCGTGAACAACGCACGCGACGCCATGCCGGGCGGCGGCGTCATCACGCTGTCCACGTCTACACGCATGCTGGACGAGCCGGACGCGGACCTGCCTTCTGGCGAGTATGTCGAGATCAAGGTGTCGGATACGGGCACGGGCATCAGCGAAGAAGCGCGGCAACGTATCTTCGATCCGTTCTTCACCACCAAGCCGGTGGGCAAGGGCACCGGGCTCGGGCTCGCGCAGGTCTGGGGGATCGCTCACCAGTGCGGCGGCACGGTCAAGGTGGACAGCGAGTTCGGCAAGGGCGCGTCCTTTTCGATTCTTCTGCCCGTCGCCGGATCGGAAAGAGAAGAGCCGGCCGGGACCCTGCCCGTAGCGGACGGGACCGCGGGGGACGCAGCGGGCGCGGAAGGGACGTCTGTCCTCATCATCGATGACGACGACAACGTGCGCGAATCGCTGGTCGCCGGCCTCGAGATGGACGCATTCGAAGTACGCGATGCGCGCAGCGGCACCGAAGGGCTTGCGATGATCGGCGAGGACTTCCCGAACGTACTGGTCGTCGATTACGCCATGCCCGCGATGAACGGCGCGGAGGTGGCACGCGCTGCGCAGAAAATCCGGCCCGGCTTGCCCGTCGTCATGGTGACCGGCTATTCGGATACGGCGGCGCTGGATGGCGTGGCGAACGCGGAAGTGCTGCGCAAGCCGTTTTCGCTGGCTGAGCTGAGCCGGCATATCGCGAGGCTGCGGCGCTCCACGGCGCGACCGTCATCGTAGTCGAAGCGATCAGGGAGGAAGCATGAGCGAAGACGGGCGAGCGTGGCAAGCGCAGGTGATCCGCGAGTTGAACGTGGCGGCAAGCTTCGCTGTCGACAGCGAACGCGAACGCCGCATCGGCTTCCTGTGCGATTACCTGATGTCGCACGGATTGCGGACCTATGTGCTGGGCATCAGCGGCGGGGTGGATTCATCGACGGCGGGGCGGCTCGCGCAACTGGCCGTCGAACGTCTGCGCGCGCAAGCGTATGAAGCACGCTTCGTCGCGGTCCGGCTGCCGTATGGCGTGCAGCGCGATGAAGACGACGCCCGGCGCGCGCTCGAATTCATACAGCCCGACGAGACGCTCGAAGTCAACGTCAAGGGCGCATCGGATGAGATGCTCGCGGCGCTCGAACTGGGCGGCGCGCAGTATGCCGATGACTTCCAGAAGGACTTCGTACTCGGCAACATCAAGGCGCGCCAGCGCATGATCGCGCAATACGCGATAGCGGGCGCGCGAGCCGGCGTGGTGGTCGGCACGGATCACGCCGCTGAATCGCTGATGGGCTTCTTCACCAAGTTCGGCGATGGCGGCGCGGATGTGCTGCCGCTTTCGGGTCTGACGAAGCGTCGCGTGCGCGCGCTGGCGATGTCGATGGGCGCTTCGACGCAGCTCGCCATGAAGGTGCCGACGGCCGATCTCGAAACGCTCACGCCGCAGCGTCCGGACGAGGACAGCTACGGCATCACCTACGAAAACATCGATGACTTCCTGGAGGGCAGGGAAGTCAATGAAGCAATCCTGACGACGATCCGCCGCTTCTACCTGGCAACGCGTCACAAGCGCGCATTGCCGGTGGAAGTCGGCGCGTAACTTTCCTTTCAGCTTTCATGTCCTTACCGCCCATTGCCCCTGATCTTTTCATCAAGCAGATCAACGAGCTTCTACCGGATAAACAGGGTTATACGCCGGACCTCGTCGTCTTCCTGACGCCGCGCGGATGCCAGGAGCCCAAAGCAACAGGATGGGACTGGCAGCCTCACTCACCCGAGACAGATGCGGCCGTCAAACAGGCATTCGAGGACATCCGGCACCTGCACGGCTTCTAGAAGCATCACGCCTGCGGCGGCTGTCCGTTCGAGGCGCTGAGCCCGCCATCCACCGGCAAATTCACGCCGGTAACGAAGCGCGCGTCGTCGCTTGCGAGAAAGGCGATGACGGCCGCGATATCTTCAGGCGTCGCCACGCGGCCGAGCGGAATGCGCTCTTCGAACTTCGCCATCAGCTTTTCATTGCCGAGCATGTCTTGCGTCAGATCGGTCGCGGTCAGGCTAGGGCAGACCGCGTTCACGCGCACGCCATCGCGGCCATGATCCATGGCGAGGGCGCGCGTGAAGTTGGTCACGGCGCCCTTGGCCGCGTTGTAGAAACTCATGCCCCAGTCGCCTCCCAGTCCCGATACCGACGACACATTCACGATGCAGCCCCGCGAATCGATCAGATGCCGGATCGCGGCACGGCAGCAATAGAACACGCCGTCGAGATCGGTGGACATGACCGCGCGCCAGTCGTCGAGCGAGGCTTCGTCGATGCGCCCTGTCGGCGCCACGCCCGCGTTGTTGACGAGGACGTCGATGCGGCCAAAGCGGTCGATGGCCGCGTCGATCAATTGCTTTGCGTCGTCGGGCTTCGAGGCGTCGAATGTGTGCACGAGCGTGCGTGCCGGATCGAGATCGCGCGCGAGGCGGTCAAGCTTCTCGCGTGTGCGGCCGGCCAGCACAACCGAAGCGCCTTCGCTTGCAAAGCGCCGCGCCGTGCCTTCGCCGATACCCGAGCCTGCGCCCGTCACGATGACGGTTTTCGCTTCGAAGCGGGCGGTGTTGTTGAAGTCGTTCATGACGGATGTGGAGAGAGGGGTGATGGAGCCTGCGGTGCTGCAAGTGTCGTTCCACTTCCGTTTCGGGTTTATTCACGAGTGACGATGACGCCTCGGCGCGCTAAGCGCCCGACCGGACGTACACGAGAATGACCGAAAGCGTCACGAGCGAGGCAAGCGTGGTGAACAGGATCGTACGTGACGTCACCTGCGCTTCCCGTCGATAGAACTCCGCGAGCATGAATGGCCCGGTGCCCGTGGGCAATGCGGCGAGCACGAGCGTCATGTTGACCATCGGCGTCGGCATCGAGAAGACTCGCGCGGCGAGCCACCATGCAAGCGCGGGTTGCAGGAGCAGCTTGGTGCCCGTGAGCAGAAGCGCACTCCGTTGTGTAGCAACCGCGGCCCTGCGCTCGGCGAGAAACAGACCCAGGCTGACCAGCGCACACGGACTTGCGGCGCCGCTCAGGAGTTTGAGGAACGCGACCACGCTATCGGGCAGCGCAACATGCGCAGCCGAGAACAACACGCCGGCCAGCGGCGAGACGATCAACGGATTCCTGCCCAGCGAGACCAGCACCTTGCTCGCGAGTTTGTGCGGCCGCCGCTCGGCTTGCAGGCTCAGTTCAATCAACACGATCGCGACGGCGAACAGCACGCATGCAATCAGGATCGTGGCGATGGTGGTCGGCGTGAGACTCTCCGGGCCGAATGCCATGAGGCACAGCGGAAAGCCCACGTAACCGGTATTCGGATAAGCGCCCGCGATGGCGTCGATGCTCGCGTCCGCGAGGTGCAGGCCGTTGATCATCCGGTAGGCGAGGATCAGCAGGAAGGTCACGCCGCCGGCGATGCTGAAGACGGCGATGAACGCGGGCTGATCGAGCTGTTTCCACGTGGCATGCGCCATCGTGTTGAAGAGCAATGCCGGCAAGGCCAGCCAGACCACGAAGCGGTTGAGTTCGGAGGCGGCCGTGGGCCCGAGCACGCCGCGCCTGCGGCAGACAAAACCCGCCAGGATGAGCGCGAAGACGGGAAGCAGGATCCCAAGCGTCGAAAGCATGATGCAGTTATCGAGAAAGAAAGAACGGAGCAAGGGTAATCCCTAGGGGAGATACAATCCAATACCGTCTTCGACCCCTTTCGAAACCTTTTTTGCATCGATGATCGATTTCAAGCGCTTGCGCTACTTCGTGGTTCTCGCCGAGACGCGGCATTTCGGGCGCGCAGCGGCGCGGCTGCATCTGTCGCAGCCGCCGCTCAGCCGGCAGTTGATCGCGCTCGAAAAGGAACTGGGCGTGAAGCTGATCGAACGCGGGCCGCGTGGCGTGACGCTGACGGCCGCCGGTGAGCGCTTCCATATCGATGCGAAAGCCGTGCTAGCCGCGCTGGAGCAGGCGCAGACGAACTGCCGGGCGGCGGCGGCGGGAACGGCGGGCGCGTTGTCGCTGGGCTTCACGATGTGCGCCGCCTACAGCGTGGTGCCCGGTTATGCGCGGCGCTTCAGCGCGGCCTGTCCCGATGTCGATGTGAGTCTTCGCGAGGTCGTCTCGAACGATCTGTCGCAGCGGGTCGTCGACGGCAGCCTGGACGCGGCCATCATGTTTCCCGGCATCTTCGACAGGAGCCTCACGACCGAGACCATCTTCTCGGAGCCGTTGTGCGTGGCGCTGCCGCGCGGGCATCGGCTGGCGAAACAGCGGCGCATCAGGATCGCGCAACTTGCGGAAGAAACCTTCGTGCTCGCCATGGAAGAAGTGGCGCCCAAGTTCAGGGCCGTCATCGACCAGCATTGCCGCTCGGGCGGTTTTGAACCGGTCGTCGGCTTCGAGGTGCAGTTGCAGCAGACCGTGCTGAGCCTCGTCAACGAGGAAGCGGGCGTGGCGCTCGTGCCGCGGTCGATGAGCAAGGCGAGGCTGGCCGGCGTCGTGTTCCGCGAACTCGTCGATGCGCCGTGCGTCGAGCAGGTGCTCGTGTGGTCGCGCGCAAATCGCAATCCCTGCCTGAAGCAGTTCATCGAGCTGGTGCAAGGGGCGGAAGCTTGAAACGGTCGAGTCCAGCGGTATGCGGCTTGCTGTGCAAGAGCTACGTCAATTTCATGGAGGTCGATATGGCCGGAGATACCGCTTACAAGCCGGGCGAAATCGTGAAGGTCTCGGGAATCTATTCCGTGGTCCACGATGACGGCAAGAATACGTTCGAAGTCACCTGTGTCGAAGGCGAGCACTTCCCGCCGACGCGCAGTGGCAAAGGCGCGCATTTCGAACTGAAGTACGGGGCGACTCACTCGCACAAGCATGACGAGTTGAAGGGCACGGAAGCGCGCGGCTGATCAACGAAGTCAGCGCAGCGATGGGGGCAGCAGCGGCAGTAGAATGATCGCCCCGCATTCGGCCGGTGCGGCTGCCGCGTGCATGTTGCCGTGCATGCCATGCATGCCGTGCTTGCGCCGAGCGCGGGACAGGTGTCACGACCTATCCCACGCCCGAGGCCCCCATCATGCTTGCCGCCATCGCCACTCTGCTCGTCTTCCAGTGTCTCGGAGAAGGGCTCTCCTACCTCTTCAGCATTCCCGTTCCCGGTCCCGTCGTCGGCATGCTTCTGTTGCTTGCCTGGATGACGCTGCGTCCCGCGCAAGCCGCCGCACTCGAAGGCACTGCGCTTGAACTGCTCCGGCATCTGTCGCTGCTGTTCGTGCCGGCGGGCGTCGGCATCATGGTGTCGGCGAGCGCGTTGCGCGGCGACGTGCTGGCCGTCGCGCTCTCCGTCGCCATCAGCACGGCGCTGGCCATCACCGTCACCGCGCTCGTCATGCGCGCGATGCTGCGGCGTCAACGCCGCTTGTCCGATCCGACCGGAGGCCGCGCATGATCCCGGCTCCCCGTTTCGGCGCAATCTGGGTCTACCTCGCGGCCACGCCGCTGCTGGGACTCACCATCACGCTGCTCGCCTATCTGATCGCGCAGCGCATCTATGCCGCGTGCCGCTTCAATCCGCTCGCCAATCCGGTGCTGATTGCCGTGGCGATCGTCGTCGTCGCGCTGAAGACGAGCGCGACGCCCTACGACACCTACTTCGACGGCGCGCAGTTCGTGCACTTCCTGCTCGGACCCGCGACCGTCGCGCTGGCGCTGCCGCTCTATCGCCAGCTGCCGAATCTGAAGCGGCTGGCGATACCCATCGTCGTCAGTCTCGTCGCGGGTTCCTTGACGGCGATCGTCTCGGCGGTGGCCGTGGCGAAGCTGCTCGGCGCATCGCATCAGTCGATCGCCTCGCTGGCGCCCAAGTCCGCGACGACGCCCATCGCGATGGCGGTGGCGAAGGAAATCGGTGGCGTGCCGTCGTTGACGGCAGTGCTGGTCATCACGACGGGCGTGTTCGGCGCGGTGATTGCGCGGGGTCTGCTCAACCTGCTGCGCGTGACCGAGGTCGAGGCGCGCGGCTTTGCGCTGGGCGTGGCGTCGCATGGGATCGGCACGGCGCGCGCCTTTCAGGTCAGCGAGGAGATGGGCGCGTTTGCGGGACTCGGCATGGGGCTGAACGGCATCCTGACGGCGTTCGTCGTGCCGGTGCTGCTGCCGTTCCTGTCGCGGCTGTTTTAACGCGGGCAGGTCCGTACGTTGCTCGGCAGTGTTTGTCCCCGCTCCGGGACGTGACGTTGTTGATGGCTTGGCCCGCGGTGTTTCAGCGGGCTTTTTTTTCGCCGGTTACCAAGAGCAATGGAAGCAGGAAGGGCACAGGCGACGTGGCATTCGCATTGCTGTCGCATCAGGACCCCTGTGAATGTCAACCGAGGAGACTCTCATGAAAGCCAGCCCCGCCCTGATGACCCTGTGTGCTTCCGCGCTGATCGGCATGACGCCGCTTGCCGCCATGGCGCAAACGCAGGCCGCGAGCACCACGCAGGCCAACGATCTGCCTGAAGTCGACAAGGCGTTCGTCCAGGCCGCCACCCAATCCAGCTCCACGGAGATCGATACCGCCAAGCTCGCGACAAGCCAGTCGCAGGACAAGGACGTGAAGAACTTCGCGCATCACATGATGATCGACCATACGAAGCTGACGTTGCAGCTCAAGATGGCCGCGCCGCATGGTGTCGCGGTGCCGAAGGACAACTCGGATACCTCGGTGATCGATGCCCTCAAGCCGCTGAAGGGCAAGGAGTTCGACAAGATGTATATCCAGAAGGTCGGCGTGGAAGGACATGAGAAGGCGGTTGCCGCGTTCCAGAAGGAAGCGC
This sequence comes from Caballeronia sp. LZ043, assembly GCF_031451075.1. Taxonomy (NCBI): domain Bacteria; kingdom Pseudomonadati; phylum Pseudomonadota; class Betaproteobacteria; order Burkholderiales; family Burkholderiaceae; genus Caballeronia; species Caballeronia sp. LZ043. Next base: position 355,464 of record NZ_JARUXT010000002.1, read on the forward strand.
AGGAAGGCCAGAATGCCGATCTCAGGAAGGCCGCTCAGAAGGCGCTGCCCACCATCCAGAAGCACCTGAAGATGGCGCAGGATCTGGCGGCCATGAAGGGCGTGCAGTAAGTCGGAGCGGTAGCGGTGACGCGTCGATGCTAGAGTCCTGATCGACGCGTTCACCTTTCTCTCTTCGATGCACAGCACGCCTTCCTCTTCGGTTTCCACTGACGTCGCCGTCATCGGCGCAGGCATCGTCGGCCTGGCGGTCGCGCATCACGTGCGCAAACTGGGCCGCAGCGTCACGCTGATCGATCGCGCCGAGCCTGCATCGCAATGTTCCATGGGCAATGCGGGCGCGCTCTCTTACCATTCCGTCGCACCGCTGGCGATGCCGGGCGTGTTGAAGAACGCCATGTCGATGCTGCGCGACGAGGACGGCCCGCTCTATCTGCCGCCGTCCTACTTGCCGCATGCAGCGGGCTGGCTCTGGCGTTTCGTGCGATCGGCGGGCGAGAGCCGCGTCCGTGAGATCGCGAGCTCGCTGAGTGCGTTCTTCGACAGTGCCGAAGCGGATCACCGTGAACTCGCGGAAGAGGCCGGTTATGCAGCCGGCCTGCGGACGACGGGACAACTGCACCTTTACCGCTCGGACGCGCAACTGGCCAAGGACGCGCTTGGCTGGGCGCTCAAGACCGAACATGGCGCGAAGCTCACGCGTTTGTCGGGCGGCGCGATTCAGGACATGGAGCCCGACGTCTCACGGGACTACACGCTGGGCCTGTTCGTCGAAAACGATCACTCGGTGCTCAATCCACACGGCTATGCGCTTGCGATTGCGCGCGCCGTCATGCAGGCGGGCGTGAGCTTCAGGCGCGCGCAAGTGAAGGCATTGCGTCCGGAGGCGCAAGGCTGGGCGCTGACCCTCGCGGACGATTCGACCTTGTTCGCGCGCGACGTGATTGTGGCCGCGGGCGCCTGGTCCACGCAATTGCTCGCGCCGCTCGGCGTGCGTGTGCCGCTGGAATCGCAACGCGGTTATCACGTCCACGTGCCGGAGAGCGGCACGCGCCTGTCCCGCACCGTTGTGCTGACCGACCGCAAGGTCTTCATCACGCCGATGGACACCGGCTTGCGCATCGCGGGCACGGTGGAATTCGGCGGACTGGTGCGGCAAGCGAATCCGCGCCGCGCGGCGTTGCTGGCGCGGCATGCGAAGGAAGGCTTGCCCGCGCTCGATCTGCTCGGTGGATCGAGCACCTGGATGGGCCACCGGCCCTGCATGCCGGACTCCATGCCCGTGCTCGGCGCGGTGCCGCGTCACGCCGGGCTATGGCTTGCTTGCGGTCACGGGCATCTCGGGCTGACGGGTTCCGCGACTACCGGGCGTCTGCTGGCGAAGGCCATTCACGGCGAGGCTGTGCCCGAACTCGATCCGTTCTCGATGTCGCGCTTCGGCGGCTAGTGACGCACGGCCCGAAGCGAAGGTTCAAGCATAAGGCGGCCCGCCGCCATCCACATACAGCCGCGTGCCGGTGACGAAACGCGCTTCATCTGACAGCAGATAGGCTACCGCCGACGCGACGTCTTCCGGCGTGCCCGGTCCATCGAGCGCGGTGAGACGCGTGGGCTCCGCGTCGTTCTGGCCCGACGCCATCGACGCGAAACGCGGCGACTGGATCGGCCCCGGCGCGACGGCGTTGACGCGCACGCCATGCGGCCCGTACTTGCGCCCGAGTCCTTGCACGAGCAAGTCGAGGGCTGCATTCACGCTCGAACCCGGAAAGTGATTCGGCGGCGGCGCGATGCCGCCGCGTCCCGAGATCGCGACGACCGCCCCCGTGCCCTGCGCAATGAAACGCGGCAGCGCGGCGCGTAGGGGCCGCACGGAGCCGAGCAGCTTCGCGTCGATGACGCGTTGCCAGTCGGCGTCGGTGAGATCGAGGAAATCGCCGAACGCGCCGACATTCGTGCTCAGCACGAGGCCGTCCAGACGCTGGAAGCGCTCTTCGATCTGCCTGAATGCTTCGCGCACGCGCGCGTCGTCGGCGACATCCACCGATAAGGGCACGACGCGCGGCAAGTCGGCGAACAGCGTGTCGTCGACATTCCGCGACGACGCCACCACATGCGCGCCCGCCTCGGCGAGCCGCCGTACGGTGGCCGCGCCGAGCGCGCCGAAAGCGCCCGTGACCCAGTACACGCGGTCTTTGAAGTGTTCCCGATCCTGACTGGACATGGTTGAAGTCACCGTGGCTGAAAGCCTGCCATGGTGCTGCGTCGCGCGAACGGAACCAACGGATGATTTTGCGAAAGCTTCCGATCCTCGCATGGCTAAGTTATCCACCCGGCTTGCCATGCCCAATGCAGCCGCGGCGCGCTTTACTTAGCAGATGAACTTGGTTGGTCGCAGGCCCGCGCGCTCCTAGTCTGTATGGCTCCGAATTCGTCGGCGCTGACCGCTGACTGTTGACCGCAGGCCCGCACATGACCACACATCTGCATTTCAACGCGTTTCACATGAATGCCCCGGCGCATTCGTGGGCCGGATTCTGGCGGCATCCGCGCGACCGCTCGCTCGAACACAACACGCTCGGCTATTGGGTCGAGCTGGCGCAGACCGCCGAGCGCGGCCTGTTCGACGGCATGTTCCTCGCCGATGTCTTCGGCATCTACGATGTCCATGGCGGCGGCGTGGACGCCACGCTGTTCTCGGCTGCGCAATCGCCGTCGCACGATCCGCTATTGACCGTGCCCGCGATGGCGCATGCGACGAAGCACCTGGGCTTCGGCGTGACGGCGAACCTGACCTACGAGCATCCGTACCAGTTCGCGCGGCGTTTCTCGACGCTCGATCACCTGACCGGCGGACGCGCGGGATGGAACGTCGTCACTGGCTATCTGGAGAGCGCGGCGCGCGGCATGGGACTCGACAAGGCGCGCGAGCACGACGAACGCTATGCGGCCGGCGAAGACTTTCTGGAGGCCGTCTACAAGCTGTGGGAAGGAAGCTGGCTGGATGGCGCCGTGGTGCGCGACAGGCGCGCGGGCAAGCCGTACACGGACCCGTCGCGCATCCGCCGTGTGCAGCATGAAGGGCCGTATTTCCGCGTCGATGGCTTCAATCTCGTCGAGCCCTCGCCGCAACGCACGCCGGTGCTGTACCAGGCCGGTGCATCCGGACGCGGCAAGGCGTTCGCGGGCAAGCATGCCGAGTGCGTGTTCCTCGAAGGCCAGACGCCCGCCATAGTGGCGGCTGCGGCGCGCGACATCCGCGCGCATGCGGTCGATGCCGGCCGCGCCGCCGACGATCTGCTGCTCTATCTCGGTGCGACCGTGGTGGTGGCGCCCACGTCGCAGGAAGCACGCGAACTGCACGCTGAATACGCGGAATACGTCGATACGCTCGGGCAACTGGCGCTGGTATCGGGATGGACAGGCATCGACTTCGCGGCCATGGATCTTGACGAACCGATCCGCTATGTGAAGAGCAACGCGCTGCAATCGACCGTCGAGAATCTGACGAAACGGGCCGGGCGGCCCATCACGCCGCGCGACATGACGCGCTTCGACCAGACCGGCGGGCGTGGACCGTTCATCGTCGGCAGTCCCGCCGAGGTTGCTGATCAGCTGATCTCATGGGCCGATGAAACCGGCGTGGACGGCTTCAACCTCCGCCGCACCGTGATGCCGGAAAGCCTGCATGCCTTCGTCGATCTGGTCGTGCCCGAGTTGCAGAACCGGGGGCGTTATCGCACGGCTTATGCCGAGGGCACCTTGCGCGAAAAGCTGTTCGCGGGCCGCGGGCCGCATCTGCGCGACACCCATCCGGGCGCGCGTTATCGCTCCATTTGAACGCGGCTTGCGAAGAAGGATTCATCATGGCAACTGTCCAGCTGCACAACGTCGTCAAGCGCTATGGCGGCGCACCCGTCGTCGATTCGGTTTCGCTCTCCGTGCGCGACGGCGAATTCCTCACGCTGCTCGGCCCGAGCGGCTGCGGCAAGACCACCTGCCTGCGCATGGTCGCGGGCTTCGTGCAGCCGGATGCGGGGTCGGTGCATATCGGCGGCGAGGACGTGACACGCGTGCCCGCGCACCGGCGCAACACGGGCATGGTGTTCCAGCAGTACGCGCTGTTTCCGCACCTGACGGTGGCGCAGAATCTCGCGTTCGGCCTGCGCATCCGCAAGCTCGCGGGCAAGGAGATCAGGACACGCGTGGCCGAGGCGCTCGCGCTCGTGCGCCTGTCCGGCTATGCCGACCGCTATCCGGAGCAACTGTCGGGCGGACAGAAACAGCGTGTCGCGCTGGCGCGGGCGCTGGTCATCAATCCGCGCGTGCTGCTGCTCGACGAACCGCTCGGCGCGCTCGACCAGAAGCTGCGCGAGGAATTGCAGGCCGAGATCAAGCGCATTCAGCGCGAAGTCGGCATCACGACGATCTTCGTTACGCACGATCAGAACGAGGCGCTCAGTCTCTCGGATCGCATTGTGGTGATGCGGCAGGGCGTCATCGGCCAGATCGGTTCGCCGCAGGAGCTGTATGACCGGCCGGTGGATCGCCATGTCGCGAGTTTCATCGGCAAGATCAATCTGCTCGAAGTCGCGGCGTCGCACGTGGACGGCAACGGCCTCCTGCATGTGCGGGCCAGGTCCTCCGGAACCTTCGAGGTCGATCTCGAAGGCCGGCCCGCGCCCCGGCCCGGCGATCCGCTGCTGCTGGCGCTCAGGCCGGAACGCATCAGGATGGGCGAAGGCGCGGCGAACCGCGTGCAGGGCCGCGTCGAACTCGCGACCTATGCCGGCGACGGCTGGTATCTCGAAGTGCGCACATCTGCGGGCGATCCGCTCATCGTGCGCACCACCGGCCGCGCCGCGCCCGCGCCCGGCGAGCATGTCGCGCTGGGCTGGGAACGCGGCGACGGCGTCCTGCTGCATGACGAGGTGTCCGCATGAGCGACGACACGCTGCTCGTCGCGACGGAGCTCGCCCGTGCACCTGCGCAGCCCTCCCTGGAACGGCGGCGGCAGGCGGTCTATGGCGCGCTCGCGTTGCCGGGACTCGCTTTCCTCGGCGTGTTCTTCGTGGCGCCGCTGGGCTATCTGCTGGTGCTGTCGCTGCATGGCGGCGGTTCGCTGGGACGGGTCGATGACGCCTGGACTCTCGCGAACTACGTGCGCTTCCTGTCGGACGCGTACTACCTGCATATCCTGCTCGATACGCTGGGCTTCGGCGCATTGACCGCGCTGATCTGCGCGGTGTGCGGCTTTCCGTTCAGCTACTGGCTGGCGCGCACACACTCACGCTGGCGCACGCCGATGCTCTTCGTCACCGTGCTGCCCTTGCTCATCAGCGCGGTGATCCGCAATCTCGGCTGGATTCCGGTGCTGACCGAGCACGGCATGCTCAACAGCGTGCTGCTCGCGCTCGGCGTCATCAAGACGCCGCTCGAATGGATCTTCAACTATATCGGCGCGCTGATCGGCATGGTGCACGTGGAGTTTCCTTTCATGGTGCTGATGCTGACCGGCGCGATCCGCAAGATCGATCCGGCGCTCGAAGAGGCCGCCATCAATCTCGGCGCGACGCCCGCGCAAGCCTTCTTGCGCGTCGTGCTGCCGCTGTGCCGGCCCGGACTCGCGGCGGGCGCGTCGATGGTCTTCATGGCCGCGATCAGCGCGCTGGTGACACCGGGAATACTCGGCGGGCATCGCGTGATGTTCATGGCGCTCTATATCGATCAACAGATGCATAACGTACTCAACTATCCGGTCGGCTCCACCGCGGCCATGCTCACGATGTTCGCCGCGCTCGCGTCGATGTGGCTCGCGCTGCGCGTGAGCGGAGCGCGCACATGAACGCCGTCGCTTCCTTCCTGCCGAAATGGCTGCTGCGCATCGCGATCTTCGCGGTGCCGGTGTTCCTGCTGCTGCCGTTCGTCGGCATTGTCGGCGCATCGTTTTCGAAGAGCGGCGCGCTCGCGTTTCCGCCGAGCGACTGGACCCTTGGCTGGTATCGCGGCATTGCGCCCGGCTGGTACGACGCGCTGCGCTACAGCGTCTGGCTCGGCGCGGCGACCACGGCGCTCGCTACTGCCGTCGGCGTGCCGCTCGCGCTGTCGATCGTGCGCGGGCGCTTCGCGGGCCGCGGCCTCGTCAATGCGCTGTGTGTTGCGCCGCTCGGCGTGCCGACCATCGTCATCGCGGTGGCGGGCTTCAAGTTCTTCATGCTGGCCGCGCAGTTCCAGGACATCGGCCTGAACGGGAACACGGCCGCCATCGTGCTGATGCAGGCCGTCTTCACGTTTCCGCTCGTGGTCCGCGCCGTGATCGCCAGCTTCGCGCACTACGACAACGCGCTCGACGAAGCCGCGCAGAGCCTCGGCGCCACGCCGTGGCAGGTGTTCTGGCGCATCACAGCGCCGCTCATCGCGCCGGGTGTGATCGCGGGCATGTTGTTCGCGTTCGTCCTGTCCTTCGACGATGTCGTCGTCGCGTGGTTCATGGGCGACCCAGGCCGTCCGACAATGCCCGTCAAGCTCTTCAACGCGATGGAAGTCGAATTCGACAACGCCATCACCGCGCTGTCCACGCTGATCGTCGCCTTCTGGGCGGTGCTCGCGCTCGTGCTCAACCGCTTCTTCCATCTCGAACGCATGTTTTCCCGGCGCTGAGTGCGCTTCATCGATCCATCCGCTTCTCTACGAAAGGCTTATTTTGAAAGTACTCGGCAAACTCGCGTTGGCGCTGGTCGCCTCTCTCTTCACGTACGTCGCGCATGCGCAAGGCGCCGACCAGAAGGACGTCGTGTTACGTGTGTCGTCTTGGGGCGGCAAGTCCACGCAGACGCAGATCAAGTATGCGGGCGACATCTTCACCAACAAGACCGGCGTGAAGGTGCAGTTCATCGACGGGGCGTCGATCGATCACGTCGCCAAGCTGATCGCCGCGAACGGCCGCAACGTGCCCTATGACGTCGTGCTGCTCGATGGCGACGTGCGCGCGCAGGCCATCAAGGCAGGCGTGCTGCAAAAGTTCGATCCCGCGAAGGTGCCGAATACGCGCTTCGCTTTCGACGAAGCGAAGAACGCGCAAGGCTATGGCCCGGACTTCGATTTCGTGTCGGCGATCTTCGTCTACAACGCGGACAAGTTCGCGCAGGCGGGCATTCCCGCGCCGACTTCGTGGAAGGACCTGTGGAACCCGAAGCTCGCGGGACACGTCGCGCTGCCCGATCTCGCGAACGGCGCGGGGCGCGCGTTGCTGATCGAAACTTCGCGACTCAATGGCGGCGACGAAGGCAATCTCGACAAGGCCGTCGCCGAGATTGCGAGGGTCAAGGCGCGTACTTTCTGGCAGACCTCGCAGCAGGCGGAACAGCTCATCAAATCGGGCGATATCTGGCTGACCGTCATCGCCGATGGCCGCGCCTATGCGCTGCAGGACGCCTACAAGCCCGCGCGCGCGGTGCGTCCGAAGGAAGGCTCGATTGCCTTTGCTTCGACGGCGGACATCGTGAAGGGCACGCCGCATCCCGAGCTCGCCGCGCAGTTCCTCAACGAGATCCATGGCGCGCTGTATCAGCTGGGCAATGCGACGGACTTCTACTACGGCCCGACCAATCGCCTGCTGACGCCGGTCATCGACGGCGATCCGCAACTGGCCGCCAAGCTCATCTACAAGCCCGAGCAGGCCAAGACGCTCTATCACCCGAACTGGGACAAGTTCTGGGCCGCGCATGAACGTGCGCAGGACCTGTGGAACCGGACCATCGTGTCGGGCCGCTAACAGGACGAGGAGCATGGCGATGAACCAGATCGACCCGGCGCATGCCGACGATGTTCCCGCGCGCCTGCACCGCGCGCTCGACATTGCGACGCCACTGCTGAAGCAACGTGCGGCGCAAGTGGACGAAGCCGCGTCTTATCCGTACGAGCAGATTCGCTCGCTGCATGAGGCCGGTTTGCTCACTGCGGGATTGTCGAGCGCACGCGGCGGTGCGGACTTCGGCCGCACGACGAGCTTCGCGCATTACTTCGATGCCGTTACCGCGATAGCCCGTGCATGCAGCAACACGGCGCAGTTGTTCACCGTGCAGACGGGCGCGCTGTTCTCGCTCGAACTGCTGGGCGAAGCTACGCTGGTCGATGAAGTGGCGCAGGCGGTGCGCGAGCGAGGCGCGACCTTCTGCTTCACGGCCGCCGAACCGGACGAGCGCTTCACCTATGACAACAAGCGCATCAACATCAAGTCGAGCGCCGAACGTCTCGCCGACGGCCGCTGGCGCGTGAAGGCGGAGAAGGCGTTCGCGACAGGCTCGGTGGGTTGCGGCTTCGCGCTGTTCCAGTGCGCGACGGTGAGCGCGGACCCGAACCGACCGCCCGAGTCCGTGCTGGTGGTGCTGCCACGTGAGCATGAAGCGGTGCGCGTGCTGGATACGTGGGACGGCATCGGTCAGCGTTCGACGGCCAGCGGCAAATTGATTGTCGAAGAAACTATCATTGAGGCGCGGCAGATCGTCGGCAATCCGGCCAGCGTGCCGGCGGCGGCCATCTTCGCGCCGTTCTATCAGCTCGGCTTCGCGGCGATTCTCGCGGGCATCGGCGAAGCGGCGCTCGACGACACGCTGCACTTCATCCATCACGTGCAGAAGCCGACCAACGGTTATGCGCGCGCGGCCGAAGAACCGGCGCTCCAGGCGCATGTCGCGGACGTGCGCATCGCGCTCTCGGCGAGCCGGGCGCTGATTGCCGAGGCGGCGCGCAAGATGGACGCCTTCACGCGCGGCGAAGCGGATATCGCCGATGTCTTCGTTGCCGTCTATCAGGCCAAGGTGCATGCGAGCGGCAGTTCGATCGAAGCGGGATCGCGCCTGTTCCAGATCGGCGGCGCGCGCTCGGCCACTCGCAGCGTGGCGGCGGACCGGCACTGGCGCAATGCGCGCACGCTCTCGCTGCACGATTCCGTCGACAAGCAGAAGGGCATCGTCGCGCGGCATGTGCTGGGCGTCGAGCGCCCCAACGTGTCCACGCGCTGACCAGGAGGCGAACCGTGCTGCTGGCTTTCTTTCTCTCACATTCGGCGTCGCCGCATACGGTCGGGCAATGGCGGCTGCCGCGTTCGTTCCAGGGCTATCGTTATGATCGCGCGCCGTATTGGGAGCATGTCGCGCGCACGGCGGAACGCGGCGGCATCGACACGATCTTCCTGTCCGATTCCTACTCCATCTACGAGACCTATCGCGGCGACAGCGACGACACGCTGCGCTGGGCCGTGCAGTGTCCGCGTCACGATCCGTTGCCGCTGATTTCCATCATGGCGCGCGTGACGCAGCATGTCGGCCTCGTCACGACCTTGAGCACCGCGTTCCTGCCGCCGTACTGGGTCGCGCGCCAGTTCGCGACGCTCGATCATCTGACCGAAGGTCGCGTTGGCTGGAATCTCGTCACGACAGCTGGCGAGCCGGAAGCGCGCCAGTTCGGCCAGGCGCTCGATGAACACGACACGCGTTATCGCCGTGCCGATGAATATCTGCGCCTGTGCCAGACCTTGTGGGACAGCTGGGAGCCGGATGCAATCGTCGCGGATCGTGCGTCGGGCGTGTTCGCGGACCCGTCGAAGGTCGCAAAGATCGACTTCGACGGAGAGTTCTTTTCGAGCCACGGACGCTTCACCGTGCCGCGCTCGCCGCAGGGCAGGCCGCTGATCGCGCAGGCGGGATCGTCGAGTGCGGGTGCGGCCTTCGCGGGCCGTCACGCGGATCTCGTGTTCGGCTTGCGGCATTCGGCGCGCGGCATGCGCGAGTTCGTCGACAAGGTGAAGGGCGCAGCGACGCAAGCCGGACGCCACGCCGATGACGTGCGCATCCTGTGGGGCATCGTGCCGATCGTCGGGCAGACGCGCGAAGAAGCTTTGCAGAAGCAGCAGGCGATTCGCAGCAACGTGACGGTGGAAGCAGGCCTGACGATGCTTTCGGCCTTTCTCAACACGGACCTTTCACGCTTCGATGCGAATGCGCCGTTTCCGGATATCGGCGGGACGAGCGGCATACGCGGACATCTTGCGACCATCACCGAGGACTTCGCGCCGGAAACGCCGCTTGGCGAGATCGCGCGGCATTTCGCGGCGGGTCAGGGGCCGCATGTGGTCGGCACGGCGGCTGAGGTGGCGGATCAGCTGGAGAAGCTGCTGGACGAAGGCGGCGGCGATGGTTTCATCTGCATCACGCATGCGCTGCCGGCCTGCATGGACGAGTTCGTCGATCTCGTGGTGCCCGAGTTGAAGCGGCGCGGTCTGCGTCCGGAGACCTACGAACACGCGACTTTGCGTGAACGCGTGCGCGCGGGATGATGTGGTTGTTGTTGCAATCACGCCGGCACTGCGCCGGCGTAGTTGCATGGATCAGAAGTATGAGAGGTTGGGCAGCGGTGTGTCGTGCGTCGCCTGCCGGCCTATCGCGAGCGCCTTGTAGATCAGCGGATTGTGCGCGGTCACCGTGCGCAATGCGCGCCAGTGCCGGTCGAGCCGCTTGCCAATGCGCGTGCTCGATGCACCACCCACTTCGAATAGTTCCCCGGCGGCACGGATGGCCAGATCATCGATGACGACCTTGGACTTCGCCGTGCTCGCGGCTGCTTGCTCGAAGGCATGCGACGAGACATCGCCGGACGCTGCGCTCGCGAAGCCGCGTTCCAGCCATTGCGTCGCTTCCAGTACGCCGACGCGCGCCAGATGCGCGACGCTTTCGAGCCGTCCGATCACGCTCAGCAACAAGGGATCGTCGCCCGGCACTTCCGCGACCGCGTGATAGAAGTTGCGTTCGCGCGACTTGAGCAGCAGCGCGGCATCCTTGACCACGCGTTGCAGCACGCCCGCCACCACCGCCGAGAGATACAACTGCGCGAACGTCGCCACATAAGGAAGCTTCGTCACGTTCTCGTTGTCGATGATCTCGTCGGGCGTCACGCGCACGTCGGTGTAGGTGGTCGTTCCGCTCGCCGTGAACTGCTGGCCGAAGCCGTCCCAGTCATCCGCGATATGGACGCCCGCGCGTGTCGCCGGCACGACGACCTTGACCGGCTTGCCTTGCGCATTGACGGCATAGACATGGATATGGTCCGCGTACAGATTGCCGGTGCTGTAGAACTTTTGGCCGTTGAGGCGCAGGCCGTCTGCGCCTTGCGTCACGGCGGTTTCGTAGTCGAAGTTGCCGACGTTGCGCTTGCCCAGTTCCGTCGCCGATGAGCCGAACGTCTCGCCGCGAGCGACACGATCGATGAAGGTCTCATAGACCGGCACGCGTGCGCGATCGATCAACAGGCCTTCGACGAAGTTCAGCGGGTTGCGGAACGCATGCGCGACGTTCGGATCGGCGGCAGCCAGATCGATGACGAAGTCGAACAACTGTACGAGCGTGATGCCCGCGCCGCCACGGTCGCGCGGCAAGCGCAAGGCGCCCAGGCGCGCGTCTTTCAGGCGCTGCATCGTCGCCTTGAAGGCGGCGGTGTCGCGGTGCGGAGTGGCTTCCTGTTCGGCAACCCACGGCAGCAATGCGCGCAGGTCGCTCAGTTCGAGTTGGGCTGTAGTCACGGTTTCAAATGAGGTAAAGGAGCTTCAGGCGGTTTCAGCGGCCACGCCGAGCGCGGCCAGCAGACGTTCGCGCAAGGCGGCGAAGGCGGGATCAGTCGGACGTCGGGGACGCGGCAGATCGATCTCGATGTCGCTGCCAATGCGGCCATGCTCCAGCATCACCACACGGTCCGCGAGCAGCAGCGCTTCATCGACGTCATGCGTGACGAGCAGCACCGTCGCGTCGTGCGCCTTCGATACCTGCGCAATGAGCCGCTGCATCTGGATGCGGGTAAGCGCGTCGAGTGCGGCGAAGGGTTCGTCGAGCAGCCAGACTTTCGGATCGCGGACCAGCGCACGCGCGAGCGCGACGCGTTGCGCCTCGCCGCCCGACAGGGTCAGCGGCCACGCATCCAGCCGGTGCGCCACGCCGACTTCCTTCAGCGCCGCGGCAATCACGGCGCGTGCATCGGGTTTGCGCAGACCCAGCGCGAGATTCTGTTCGACCGTCTTCCACGGCACCAGACGCGGTTCCTGGAACACGACGGCGCGCTTGTCGGGTACCTGGACGGTGCCGGCGGGTGCGCTGTCGAGCCGGGCCAGCGTGCGCAGCAAGGTGGACTTGCCGGAACCGGAGCGGCCCAGCAAGGCGACGAAGGCGCCGCGTTCGATGTCGAGATCCAGGCGGTCGAGCACGGTGTGTTCGCCGAAGCGGCGCGTCAATTGACGCACGCGGATCAGAGGTTCGGTTGGAGTGCAGGTCGCCATGACTCAGTCCTTGATGATTGCGGGCCGCCATGCCAGCAGACGCCGTTCGGCGGCGCGCACGAGGGCGTCGGTGAAGAGACCGAGCAGCGCGTAGATCAGCAGGCACGCCATGATGATGTCGGTGCGCATGAAGTTCTGCGCGTTGATCGCGAGATAGCCAATGCCGCTCGACGCATTGATCTGCTCGCCCACCACCAGCGAGAGCCACGCGATGCTGAGCGAATAGCGCAGGCCGACGAGAAACGAAGGCAGCGCGCCCGGCAACACGATATGGACAATCTGTTCGGTGCGCGTGAGGCCGAGCGTGCCGGCCATTTCGATAATCTTCGCATCGGCGCCGCGAATGCCCGAGAACAGATTGAGATACACGGGGATCATGCAGCCGAGCGCGACGAGCGCAATCTTGGGCGTCTCGCCGATGCCGAACCACAGGATGAACAGCGGCACGAGCGCAAGGTGCGGCAGGGTGCGGGCCATTTGCAGGAGCGCATCGACGGCGTCTTCGCCGCGTCGCGAGAGCCCGGCCAGCAGCGCGAGCCCCACGCCGAGCGAGAGTCCGATGGCGAGTCCAGTGCCCGCGCGCGCCAGCGACGCGAGCAGATGCATGCCCAGCTCGCCGCTGGCTCCGAGTTGCCATAGCGTGGCGGCGATCTGCGAAGGCGACGAGAAGCGCCGCTCGCTGACGAAGCCGGTCGTGGCGGCAAGCTCCCATGCCAGAACCAGTACGGTGGGGACCGCGAAGCGCTGCCAGCGAACCCGCGGCCTGCGCCGTGCGGGCGGCGCACGTGGCGCATCGACGGCGATCGTTGGATGAGACATGACGAATCTCCGTGAAGGTTCAGGCGGTGGTGGCGAGCTGTCCGTCGAAGGCCGCGCTGATATTGCCGATCGACTGCTTGATCATCCCGTAGCGATAGAAGCCGTCAGCCGACTGTTGCAGCGCGCGGCGTACGTCTGCGTTGAGCGGCGCGGGCGTCGGCTTGAAGTCGGCGAGCAGGGAGCGCGCGGTGGCGGGATCGAGCTTCGTGTCCTTGACGAGCGCGGCCGCTGCCGCATCGACGTTGGCGAGCGCCCAGCGTTGCGCACGTTCGCTGCGGGCGAGGAAGTCGCGGATCGCATCGCGCTTGTCGCGCGCCGCTTTCTCGTGAACCAGCAGGAAGTTGTTGCCGCTGAAGAGGTTCGGCACATCGCTCAGATTGGCGATCGGATACGCGCCGTTCTGCTGGATGGCGAGCGTGGAGTAGGGCGCCCACGTGAGCCATGCATCGACGGCGCCGGATGCGAACGCCGGCTTCGCTGCGGTGGGATCGAGGAATACGATATTCACGTCGCTGCGCTTGAGGCCCGCTTTCTCCAGCAGGCCGTAAGTCATCAGTTCGGGGCCGCCGCCTGCGTTCACCGCGAGCTTCCTGCCCTTCAGGTCAGCCACGCGCTTGATGCCTGAATCGCGTTGCGCGAGCAGCGGAATGAAGCTCGGCGCGAACGTGATGGCGCTGACCGCGCGAGCCGGGCAGCCGGCGGCGTAGGCGAAGAGAAACACGACATCGCCGGTCTGGCCGACATCGAGCGCGTCGGCATTGAAGGCTTGCAGTTCCTGCTGGCCTGCGGGGAACTTGCTCCATTCGATTTCATACGGCAGGTTTTTGGCCTCGCCGGAGGCTTCGAGAAACGCCTTCCAGCCGATGGAGTTCATGTCGCCCACGCGCAGCACCGTCGCGGCGCGCGCCGGTCCGCCGATCATGAAGCCCGCCGCGGCGGCGAGGCCGCCCGCCATGAGCTTGCGACGGTTGCGTGATGCAGGTCGATCGGGTCTGAATGTCATGCTGTCGTCGCTCAATGTTCATAGCCAGGGTTGTGTCGATCGACGAGCCGCTTGAGAGCCTCGAAATGTTCGACGTGATAGGGACGTCCGGACCACGCCGCGCCTTCGCGCGCGTGCTCGGTGTATTGACGATGCACCCGGTCCTGCTGCTCCTGTGACAGCAGCCGCAGCGGCTTGCCGGTGGAATACGCGAGGATCTGGAAGCGCGCCGCGCGTTCGAGCAGATACAGCCGGTCATAGGCTTGCGAGACGCTGCGACCGGTGACGATCACGCCGTGATTCGCGAGGAACAGAATGCTCTTGTCGCCCAGCCGCCGTGCGAGACGCCGGCCTTCGCCGATGTCGTAGGCGAGGCCGTTGTATTCGTCGTCGTAGGCGATATGGCGCAGCAACAGCAACTCCGCCTGACCGATGGGCAGCAGACGCTGATCGGCCAGACGCGTGAGCGCGGTCGTGTAGGGCATGTGGGTGTGCAGCACGGCGGCGTGGCGTACGGGATCGGCCTGATGAATCGGCAGATGAATGCACAACGCGGACTGCTCGACCACGCCTTCGCCCGCGATGCGCTGCGCATCGTAGTCGAGCGTCAGGAAGTCGCTTGCCTTGATCTCGGACCAGTGACGTCCGAACGGCGCGACCAGAAAGCGTCCGCGCGGATCGGGCAGCGACAGCGAGAAATGATTGGCAATGCCTTCGTGCAAGTCCTGCATCACCGCGATGCGATGCGCCGCGGCCAGATCGATGCGGCCAGTGCGTTCGACCTCGGCAAGGTCTGCTTCAGCCATGCGTGTGAACTCCCTGCAGTGACGGATCGTGCAGCCGCAGGCGCGGTGAAAGTGGCGCGCGGCACTGGCACGACCATAAGTCAGCCGAAGCAGCGTTCAAACGAATGGATTGTTCGATCTATATCAGGGCGTGCGCGTCGAGCTTATGACGCGAGGATCGAAGAGGCAGGCGAGGGGAGAGGCGCGGGCGTGACGTGATCGTCATACCCGCGCTGTGCTGCCTTACTGGTTTTCAGCGCGCGTCGGTTGGGCCGACGCGTGGATCGCCTTGCGTTCCTTCGCGACCTGCTCCACCGACACCGCCGGTGCATGATTGCCCCAGCTCGTGCGCACGAAGGTCAGCACGTCGGCGATATCGCGATCGGTGAGGCGTTCGGCGAATCCGGGCATCGCGTAATGCGTCGGGGCTGCCTTGGTCCACGGCATGGCGCCGCCCTGAAGCACGATATGAATCAGCGAAGCGGGATCGTCGGAGTTGACGACGGTCGAGAGCGCGAGCGTCGGGAACGTCGCGTCATAACCGCTGCCGCTCGTGCGATGGCACGCCGCGCAGTTGTCGACGAAGGTCATTGCGCCATTGCCGCGATCCGTGCCCGCACGCAACGCATGCGCTGCATCGGCGTTCGCGGTCAGCGGCTGCGACGAGGCATCCACGGGCGCGAGCGTCTTCAGGTACGCGGCGATCGCGCCGAGATCGGCATCGCTCATGTGCTGCGTGCTGTTCTCGACCACTTCAGCCATGCCGCCGAACGCCGCCGTATGGGCGGTGCGTCCGCTCTTCAGGAACGCGACGATATCTGCATCGCTCCAGCTTCCGAGACCGTCCTTTTTGTCGCCGCGCAGGTTCTTCGCGAGATAGCCGTCGATCACGCCGCCCGACAGGAAGGTGTGGCCGTCATCGGTGAGCGCCTTCTCCTGCAGGCCGACGCCGCGCGGCGTATGGCATGCGCTGCAATGCGCGAGACCTTCGACGAGATAGCGTCCGCGCGCCACCGGATCGGCGGGCAACGGTGTATCGTCGGCGATTGCGTCCGGCGCGAAGGCCATGCGCCAGAAGCGCAGCGGCCAGCGCATCGACAGCGGCCAGACGATGCCCTCTGCGCGGTTCGCCTGATTCACCGGTTGCACGCCTTGCATGAAGTACGCGTAGAGCGCCTTCACGTCCGAGGGCTTGACCTTCGCGTAGGAGACGTAGGGCATCGCCGGATAGAGCGACGAACCGTTCTTCGCGATGCCATGACGCACGGCGTTGTCGAAGTCCTCGACCGAATAGTCACCGATGCCGGTTTGCTTGTCGGGCGTGATGTTGGTCGAGTAGATGCGGCCGATTGGCGAATCGATGCCGAGCCCGCCCGCGAACGGCTTTCCGCCCTTGGCCGTGTGACAGGCCACGCAGTCTGCTGCCGCCGCGAGATAGCGGCCTTTCTCGATCAGTGCGCGGTCGGCGTCGCTCGCTGCTTGCGCCTGCGGCTGCGCGACCTTCGTTTCGACGCGCGGCGCGGAAGCCGGTTGCTGCGCGAACGCGAGCGCGGCCCACGCGGCGCCCGCGACGATTGCCGACGACACTGCGGTCATCGTGAGTTGTTTCTTCGTCATCGCCGTGTCCTCAAGCCTGAACCAGCGGAGCGCCAGGGTTCTTCAGGTATTGCTCGCGGATCGCCTTCGCCGAGTGATAGGCGAGTGCGGCCACGATGCCCGTCGGGTTGTAGCCCATGTTCTGCGGGAACGCGGAGGCGCCCATCACGAACACGTTCGGCACGTCCCAGCTTTGCAGGTACTTGTTGACGACGCTCGTTTCCGGCGACGACCCCATCACCGCGCCGCCCGTCGTGTGCGTGGACTGATAGACGCGGGTGTCGTAGTGCTGTCCCTTCTTGCGGATCGCGCGGAAGTACTTCTCCGGATTCATCGCCTTCGCCACGTCTTCCATGCGCGTGCCGATGTAGTCGAGCATCGCGTATTCGTTGTCGTGCCAGTCGAAAGTCATGCGCAGCAGCGGCTGGCCGTACTTGTCGCGGTAGGTCGGATCGAGATCGAGACAGGCATCGCGATACGGCATTACCGAGCCCGAGATGCCGATGGTCATGTGGCGCTGATAGGCATCGGTGACGCCCGCTTTCCAGCCGCTGCCCCAGCTCGGCGTGCCCGGAATGGTGGGCGTCTGCTTGATCGGACGTCCGCCGTAACGGATATGCCGCACACTCGCGCCGCCGACGAAGCCGAGCGGGCCGTGATCGAACTGATCGCCGTTCAGGTCGTCCATGCCGACGCCGCCCGCGCCCGTGCCGATGAACGGATTGAGCTGCGTGCCCTTGGGCAGCATCACGTTGATGGCGCCATTCATCTGATACGCGTAGTTGCGGCCGACGGTGCCCGTGCCGGTGCGCGGATCGTACGGCTTGCCGATGCCCGACAACAGCAGCAGACGCACGTTGTGCATCTGGAACGCCGCGATGATGACGAGGTCGGCGGGCTGTTCGACTTCACGGCCTTGCGCGTCGATGTACTGCACGCCCGTCGCGGTCTTGCCGTCCGGTGCGAGCAGCACCTTGGTGACGTGCGAGCGCGTGCGCAGTTCGAAGTTGGGCTTCTTGAGCAGCACCGGCAGGATGGTGGTCTGCGGCGAGGCCTTCGAATACATGTAGCAGCCGAAGTCTTCGCAGAAGCCGCAGAAGTTGCACGGCCCGAGGCGCACGCCATAGGGGTTCGTGTACGGCTGCGAGGTGTTCGCGGCGGGCGCCGGGTACGGATGGAAGCCCACTTCGCGCGCGGCCTTTTCGAACAACTGCGCGCCGAGGCTGTTCTTCAGCGGCGGCGTGGGGAATTCGGAGGTGCGTTTGCCTTCGAGGGCATTGCCGCCGGCCTGGATCTGGCCATTGAGATTGCCTGCCTTGCCGGACGTGCCGAAGACCTTCTCGGCGAAGTCGAAGAACGGCTCCATCTCGTCGTAGGTCACGCCGAAGTCCTGCACCTGCATGCCTTCGGGGATGAACTTCTTGCCGTAGCGCTCTTCATAGCGCGTGCGCAGTTGCAGCTCTTCCGGAAGCATGCGGTAGTGCATGCCGTTCCAGTGGAAGCCTGCGCCGCCGACGCCATTGCCCAGCAGGAACGAACCGTTCTGGCGATACGGCGTGGCGAGATCGTCGACGCCATGACGGATCGTCACGGTTTCGCCCGAGAGGTCCTGGAACAGTTCGCCGCGCACGGCGTACTTGAGCTCGTCGATGACCTTCGGATAGTTGGCGTCCGTCGGCGTATCGCGCATTGCACCGCGTTCGAGTGCGACGACGTTGAGACCTTCATCGGTCAGTTCCTGGCCGAGAATTGCGCCGGTCCAGCCGAACCCGACGATCACGCAATCGACCTTGTCTTTCTTGATTGCCACCTGCTTACCCCCGCCTGCCGTCGATCGATACCGGGCCGTACGGATACTTCACGCCCGGCTGATCGATCCAGTCCATGAAATCCGCCCGGGCACCCGGGAAGCCGATCATCTTCCAGCCCACCATGTCCTTGTTGCCGCCGTAGATCGGATCGGCCAGGAAGCCTTCCTTGGTGTTGCCGAGGAGGTAGGAGAAGAAGGTGCGCGCGGGCACGACGTCGAATTCGATCTTCGCGTGCTCCATCTCGCCGAGGACCGTTTCCTGGGTCTTGTGATCGAGTTGCGCGAAGGTCTTGCCGCCGTACTGCTTGATGCAGTGGTCATCGCAGGACTTGATGCCGTGGCGGTAGAGGTCGCGCGGCGCGAGGTTCATCTGGTAGCCCATCTCGGGCGGCTGATCCGGATGGAACGGGCCCTGCATATACCACAGCTTGCCGTGGCCATAGGGCGTTTCCATCTGCCGGTCGATGTACTCGTGCACATTGGCTGCGAGCGCGCCGGGCCCGTGATCGTCAGCGGGGATCAGGCGATCGATGGCGGCCTGGATGAAGGCCCATTCGGCATCGGTGAAATAGGTGGGGGCGTAGGCCTTGGCGCTCGCGGCGGGCGTGGCGGGCGGCGTGGTGTTGCTGCTGCAGGCGCTCTGCGTGAGCGCCGCGCCCGGGACCACGGTGGCCGCGGGCACGATGGCCAGCACCTGCCGCAGAAAGCGACGGCGCGGCTCTTTGTCGTTCGACATGCTCTATCTCGTCTTGGTCGTCTGTGGGGGATGCGTGTGGGGTCAGCCGCTTCTTTGGCGGAAGCGACTCCACGTCAGGGCGGAGCGGGGACGCGCCCGGTTTCGCGAAGTGTCGTGGACGACTGTTTTGGCTTCGCGGTTTGGCGGGCGGACTGGAATGTGTGTAGCAGGAGCGAACGGTTCTTTGATGCCTTGTTGCCTTGTTGCTTTCCCCGATCCGGCGTTCGCTTCTTTGGCGCGAAGTTTAGACAGGTCGGATGAATAAATAAACTATATGAAGCTATCTTGTGGAAGATAGGTTTTGTTATTTTCAATGGCGTATCCGTCGCAGAGGGCGGCAGATGCGGGTTTGAAGCCTGGGTTCACTGCAGACGCGGGTCCTCGGACTGAGGAGCAGGTTGGCCCGGCCACGTCACCGGAATGTTCCGCTCCTTCAGAAGCTCAGCAACGCCCGGCCAGGACTTCGGAATGGATGGCGGTAGGGAGCCGGGGTTGCCGTTCGGCGGAAGAGTGGTCGTGGCTACCGGCCCAGCGCTGGTGCGCGATGCGGGCAGCAAGATCGCGGAGATCGTGGGTTCGGTGCAGCGCGTGACGGGCGTGGTGAGCGAGATATCGTCGGCATCAGAAGAGCAACGGACTGGCATCGAACAAGCCAATATGGCCGTCACGCAGATGGACGAAGTCACGCAGCAGAACGCGGCGCTCGTCGAACAGGCGTCGGCGGCGGCCCAGGCGCTGGCTGAACAGGCGGGGGCCTTGCGCGATGCAGTCGCGGTCTTCAGGCTGCACCGTGATTCTGTCTCGGCTGCGTAAGCGGCAGGCGATTTTCGACGTTCACGAGCGGCCGACAGGAAACCTGCAGGCATCGACCGTGTTTGGCAGGCGTCAGTTAGCGCGAAGTCCACGGTCGAGCTTTCGGGACGTGGTTGCATCCGCGTGCCTGTTTCGCGAAAGCGTGATGAATGGGGATCTCGCGGCCGCCGATACGAATGAGGGCTTTCGACCCCGAGCCGCCGCTCGCGCTCCAGCGGCCTGAACGACCGGTATTGAGAAATGAACGCCCCTCATTCCGTCGCGCAAGCCGGTCAAAGTTCTACGGCTTTCTACCTTGTTCGTCGCGCGCGCTCGTCACGACAATCAACACTTCGGCGTCGCTGCCGAGGCTGTGAATGCGATGCCTGACCAAGCCCGGAAACTGGGCGAAGTCACCCTGGCGCAAGATGACGGACTGATCCGCCAGTTCGATCTCAATCGCGCCCGAGAGTACGAAAAAAATCTCGTCGCCCGAATGGAACGCGGCTTCCTTCAAGTCGGCGTCTGACGAAAATCGCACGAGCAACGCCGTTGGACCGTCGCCGTCATCACTGCCGTGAGCGCGGCTAAGCGGCGCGAAATCGTAGCCGGCGCCACCCTCACGGCTGAAATTCCTGTCGCCCGTCCGCACCACGTGCACCACGCCTTGGTCTGTCTTTTCGCCGAGCAGCGTTGCCGCTGACGTGGAAAGCGCCTGCGCCACCCGCATCAGCGCAGACACCGACACGCTCTTTTCGCCGCGCTCGAAACGCGACAGATGCCCCTTGCTGATCCCTGTGCGGCTCGCGAGTTCATCAAGGGTGAGACCGCGCCGCTGCCTGAGCGCGCGCGTCAGTTCGCCAGGGTGTTGGACCTCGGAGCCAGATGCGCGCTCCGCGGGCCGTACGGCCGCGCGCCCGCGCGATTTTGCAGTCAACAAACGTTGTCTCACCGATAAACGAGGGGCCCTGTCATGCCGCCCGAGAGCGTCTTTCGAATTTATTTTGACAGGGATTTCAACGGCGATTCTAAACGAATAGACTGGCAGCACCGTGGACAACTCTGTTGTCTACCGGGCAAACCTCAGGCAAACTTCGGGCAAAAAAGGCAGCACGACGCGACAGGGAGAGGCGATGGACACGGTTGAACAGAATGCGGCAAGTCCCGCGCGGGCCAGTGCGCCGGCGGATCGGCGGATGGTGCGGGTGGCAGCGGCCTCGATGGCGGGCACGGCCATCGAAGCGTTCGATTTTCTGGCCTACGGCACGGCCGCGGCACTCGTCTTCAACAAGCTGTTCTTTCCAAGTCTGGATCCGGCGACCGGCACGCTCGCCGCATTCGGCGCGTTCGCGGCGGGTCTCTTTGCACGGCCGCTCGGCGGCATCATCTTCGGTCATTTCGGCGACAAGATTGGCCGCAAATCCATACTGATCTGGAGTCTGGTGTTGATGGGCATCTGCACGACGCTCATCGGCCTGCTGCCCACCTACGAGTCCATCGGCATCTGGGCGGCGGTCCTGCTCGTGCTGCTGCGGATCGGCCAGGGCGTGTCGTTCGGCGGCGAACTGGGCGGCGCCGTGCTGATGGCCGTCGAGCACGCGCCGGCGGGCGCGAAGTCGTTCTATGGCAGCCTGCCGCAAGCCGGCGCGCCGATCGGCATCCTGCTGTCCACTGGCGCCTTCGCGCTGGTGAACATGCTGCCCAACGCGAGCTTCATGGCATGGGGCTGGCGCATCCCGTTTCTTGCGAGCGCCGCGCTCATCGCGATCGGCGTGTTCATTCGCATGAAGGTGGAAGAGACGCCCGATTTCAAGGCCGTCAAGACCCAGCACAAGGTGGCGTCGATTCCCGCCCGCGACGTGCTCGTCTCGCACATGCGGCCGCTGTTGCTGGCGATCGGCGGCAAGCTCGCGGAAGTGACGCTGGTGTACACGATCATCGTGTTCTCGATTTCCTATGCCACCGGCAATCTCGGCTTTACCCGCGCCAACGCACTGAATGCCGTGCTGCTCGGCTCGCTCGTGCAGATCTTCACCATTCCGCTGTTCGGCTGGCTGGGCGACAGGATCGGCGCGCGGCGGCTGTATATCATCGGCACGCTGTTGCTCGCCGTGATGGCCGTGCCGCTCTTCCACGCAATGGGCACCGGCTCGCTCACGCTCTATACGCTCGCGGCCATTACGGCGCTCGCGCTGAACTACGCGATCATCTTCGGACCGCAATCGAGCCTGTATGCCGCGCAGTTTCCGCCCGAGTTGCGCTACTCCGGCATTTCGATGGGCATTCAGGTTGCCGCTGCACTCGGCGGCGGCCTCGCGCCGCTGATCGCCGCCTCGCTCGTCAAGCATCTGGGCGGTATCGGCTCGGTCGGCATCTACCTGAGCGCGCTGGGACTGATCGGCGCGCTGAGTGCCTGGCTGATGAAACCCACCTCTTCCGACTAACCCGAATGCCACTCCGGAATCCATCGCGATGATGACACTCTACGACCATCCGCTGTCCGGCAACTGCCACAAGGTCCGGATGCTGCTTGCCATGACCGGTCTACCGTATCGCAGCGAATTCGTCGACGTGCCGAACGAAGCGCATCATGCGCCGTGGTTCGGCGACATCAACCCGTTACGGCAGATTCCCGCACTGGACGATGACGGCTACCTCGTCTGCGACAGCCAGTCGATCCTTACCTATCTCGCGCACCGTCACGCGCCGCAATGGCTCGGCGATACGTCTCGAACCCATGCGCGCGTCGCGCAATGGCTGTCGTTCGCGGCGAATGAAATCGGCAACAGCCTGCAACCGGCGCGGCTGTACTACCTGCTCGGCGAGAAGGTGGATATCGAAGCGGTGAGCGCGAAGGGCAAGCGCGTGCTGGGCGTGCTCGATGCCTATCTCGCGCAGCACGCATGGCTGGCGGCCGATCGGCCCACGATCGCGGACCTCGCGTGCATGCCGTATGTCGGCCTGTCGCGCGAAGGCCGATTGCCGCTCGATGATTATCCGAACGCGACCGCCTGGATCGAGCGCATCACCGCGCTGCCCGGTTATGTCACGATGAAAGGCTTGCCGCAGCCGGCAGGCCAGCGGGCGAACTGACCAGACGAATCCGCGTATGCTCGATCAGAGCCACGCGAATCCCTGTTGGAGACTGATGATGTTGACTGAAGCAAAGCAGGCAGTGACCGAACACGCCGTCAGCGAGATGGCCGCGCGGCTGGACACGGGCAACTGGACCGAGCGCGAGAAAGTGGTGCTGACGTGCCGGATGCTGGCGATGGAAAATCACTCGGAGACGCTGGCCGGACAGATCACCGTGCGCCGCGACGACGGCACCTATCTGACCACGCCGCTCGCGGTGGCGTTCGATGAAGTCGAACCGCGCCATGTCATGCATATCGACGAATCGCTGCGCGTGATCGAAGGCGTCGGCATGCCGAATCCGGCGGTGCGGTTTCATATGTGGGTGTATCGGCGCCGGCCGGATGTAAAAAGTATCGTTCACACGCATCCGCCCTATGTCTCCACGCTGTCGATGACCGGCCGCCCGTTGCGTGTCGCGCACATGGACGCCACGCCCTTCTTCGACGATTGCGCGTTCCTCAAGGAATGGCCGGGCTTACCGATCGCGGACGATGAAGGCGAGATCATTTCGTCGGCGCTTGGCAGCCGCCGGTCGATCCTGCTCGCGCATCACGGCTTTCTGGCGGCGACGTCGTCGATCGAGGAGACCGCCTATCTCTCGCTGCTGATCGAGCGTGCCGCGCGCAACCAGATTCGCGCGGAAACACTTGGACCGATTGCGGAACTGAACCCGGTACTGGCGAAGGAATCGCATGATTTCCTGTTGCAGCCGAACGTGGTCAAGGCGAGTTTCGCGATGTTCGCGCGGCGGGTTCTGCGTCAGGATGTCGACGCACTGAAGGCGCGCTGACCCCTGGACGATACGCATGGCGCTTTGCACTTCGCGCCAAAGCTCGATACTCGGCCCCTTCGTATGACTCTTACGTAGGGTGACCGGCCGCTCGAATGACCGTGTCGGAGCGTTGCCAAACGGCCGGAGCTGGCCGGAACCCGCCACTCCGTGAACCCGGTAAATACGCACACGACGCTATCACACACCCCAAGCCACGGCATCACGCGGCATGCATGCCAACTCAAGAGCCTCTACAGCCCGACGCGCCAGATCGAGCGACGAGCGCGCCACCGCCGACCTGAAAGTCCATCTCCGCCACGCCCTCAAAACCGCATGACCATCCCCACCCCCACGACCATCAACGCCGTCCCAATCGCTCGCATCCACCCCAACGGATGCTCCGCGACCCCAATCAACCCAAAGTGATCGATCGCAACCGAAGCCACGAGGTTCGCGCAGATCGTCAACCCGTTGAGCGTCCCGACACCGACCTTCTGCACCAACGTCAGTCCAGCAAACACCGCGACCGCCCCCACGATCCCACCGAGCGGTGCCCACCATTTCATGCTGCGCAGGTCATCCAGCGTGGGCAATGGCACCGGCTGAATCCAGAACATGGCAATAGCCAGAAACGTCACAAGCAGAAACGACACACTCGACGCAAGCCACGGATTGACCAACGCGCCTTTGAGTTGCCCGTTGATCGGAGCGCCTGCAGCCTGAAGAATGCCGCCAAGGATGATGAAGGGATAAATCCATGCGCTGCTCATGTTTCATGTCTCCGTAGGCAAGGCAACGATCAATGTGCAAACAAGAGCCGACATCCAAGCGCCAGAACAAGCGCCGGAACCATGACAGCAAACCCAACCTTCAGGAACTGCATGAAGCTCACTTCCTCGCCTTCGCGTCGAATCGACGACAGCCAGAGAATTGTCGCGAGCGAGCCGGTGATCGAAAGATTCGGTCCAAGATCGACGCCGATCAGCAGCGCATCGATGACGCGTTCCGGGCTGTGCGCCTGCAAGGCCGTCGCGCTCGCGATGAGTCCGGCGGGCAGGTTATTGATCGCGTTGCTGCCGAACGCGATGACAAGCCCCGATACCGCCGCGGCCATCGGCTGATTCTGCTGGCTTGCCTGTCGCAGTAGCGCCGAGAGTTCGCGTATGACGCCCGTATGATCGAGCACCTCGACCAATACGAAAAGCCCCGCGACGAGCGGCAATACGCTCCACGATATGTCGCTGACAAGTTCCACAGGTGACTGGCGTTCCTTGATCAACACGATCATCGTCGTGAGAATGCCGAGTACCGCAGTAGGCAGCCCGAGTTGCAGATCGAATGCCGAGACGACCAGCAGCGCAACCGCCGTCACACCCATGCTCGCCAGCGTGAGTTTGCCGTTCGTGCTGAGCGGTTCAACCGGCAGATCACGCGCGCACGAACCACTCAGATTCGCGCGCTGTGTCCACCGCAACATCACGAACGTAACGATGATCGACAACGCCGATGGCAACGCAAATCGCGCAACCCATAAACCAAGCGCCGGCGTGTGATTCGCATAAAGCACGAGGTTCGCGGGGTTGGATATCGGCAGGACGAAGCTCGCCGCATTCGCGATGAACGCGCATACGTACAGCAAGGGAAGCGGTTTCGTATTCGCCTTCTTTGCAGCCGCGAACACTGCAGGCGTGAGAACGACGGCCGCCGCGTCGTTCGACAGAAAGGTCGTCACCACCACGCCCACGAGATAGACCAGCAAGAACAGCTTGCGCGGCGATCCCTTTGCGTAATTGACGGCATGCACCGCCACCCAGTCGAACAAGCCTTCACGGCGTCCGAGTTCCGACAGCAGCATCATGCCGATGAGAAACAGATAAACGTCCGTACCCTTGCCGATCGCCTGCCAGGCAAGCTGCGCGGGAATCAGCCCGAGCACGACGAGCATGATCGCGCCGGCCACGGCCCAGACTGCTTCGGGCCAGCGGAACGGCCGCAGGATCACACCGGCAGTCGCGGCGAACGCGATGCCCCATGAAAGAAAAATCGGGTTCATGTGGTCAGAGGGGCGTCGTGTGTATCGTCGCGGACAAGGCCGCAGGCTTTTTTCAATGTCGTGCCGAAGAGGAGCCACAGCGCGAGCGACCCCGTCGATATAGCGCCAAGCACGAGAAAGGCGCTCGCATAGCCGAAGTGTTGAGCCAGCACGCCGCCCAGCGCAGGACTCAGCGCCGCGCCCGCGCCTTGCACCGTCATGACCACGCCCTGACCGACATTCACCCGCCCCGTGCCTTGCAGCAGCCGCACCACCAGCGCGGGCACCGCGACGCTCTGCAAGCCCGCGCCGATGCCGTCGAGCGCCTGAACCGGCCACACGCCCCAGGCGGTGATGAACATCGCGGCGACCAAGCCGCGCAACGGCAGCGCGAGGAACGTGATCAGGATCACGCCCCAGTAGCCGATTCGCTGAATCAGTCGGTTCGCGAAACAGGCCGCGACGACCATCACGAGTTGCGCGACGACGATCGTCTGCGCGGTGAAGGCGCTCGGATCGCCCTGATGCGCCGCGACGACCGCGAGGCCATAGAGCGGCAGCATCGCTGCATTGCCGAGATGGAACATCGCAAGCGACGCGGCGAGCAGCAGCAAGGGCCGGCACGTCAGCAGGACGCGAAAGCCGCTCGCATGCTCATGCTCAGGATTCGACGCTCCCAAGCCGCCGAGCCCCCGCGCGCTGTCGTGATCGATTGCATCGCGCCGGATGAGCAGCGTCGAGATGACCATCAGCACGGCAAACACACCGGCCAGTCCGAACACCGCGCCGAATCCATAACGCCATCCAAGCCAGCCCGACAGCGCCGCGCCGACCACGTTGCCCGCGTGATTCGCCACCTGGTTGCGGCCGAACTGCCGGTCGAAACCCTTCTCGCGCACGATTCCCAGCGTCACGCCGGCTACGGCCGGCCCGAGCGCGGCGCCTGTGACCGCAGTGAAGATCTGCGACGCCGCCACCATCCAGTAACCATGCGATACCCACAGCACGAGCGAGGCAAGCGTCGTCATCACGCCCGCGACAACAATGATGCCGCGCTTGTGATGCGTGGCATCGACCAGCGCACCCGCCGGAGAAGTCGCGAGCATGCCTGCGATACCGCCCAGCGTCATGACCGTGCCGATCGCCTCGGGAAGCCAGCCATGCGCCTGAAGAAAGACGCCCAGGAACGGCCCGATGCCCGCCTGCACATCGGCCATGAAGAAATTCAGTCCTTCGAGCGCGTACAGTGGATTCATGGCTCACCAATGGCGTCCGTTCTTGTTGGGCCCGAGCTGCGAGCCGACGATGCCGTGCTCCGGCCAGGGTTCGACGGCGTGCGCATCGGTGCCGAGCGCCGAGTGATGCTTGAGATGCCTGTCCGCGCGACCCGTCGCCGGAAGTGCGATGGAGTCTTCGCCGCTGCGTCCGTCGGCCGTGCGCGCCGTCACCGTCAAAGGCAGGCGATAGCTCGCGGTGACAGCAGGCAGGTGCGCCTGCCAGATCCCAACTTCGCCGGCGCGTGGAGCAAACTCGATGGGAATGCCTTCGAGACTGCCGGTGACGGACACGATCTCGTCATCGGACACCAGCACGCGCACACAATGCTCGTCGGTCGGGCGCGGCACCGAGCGGCTGCGATGCAACCGCCAGTCGGATGGACGCGTAATCATGACGAACGGCCACGCGGCATCCAGCGGTTGAAACTTCCAGCTCACCACACCGCCATCGACTGCCGCCACCGAAAACCCCGGGCGACCTGCGTCTTCCTCGATCTGCCCGGTGGAACGGGTCGCGGCATAGACCACCCAGCCGTCGTTGAGCAGCTCGTTGTAGTGCGTGTGGCCGGTGTCGACCATGGCCACGTTGGCGCGTGCGAACGCGTACGCCAGTGCGTGCCCGTCGGCGATGTCGCCGGGATAGGCGTGCATGAAGACGACGGGCGGTTCGAGGTCCTGCGCGGACGACGCAAGTTCTGCTTCGAGCCACCGATAGTCCGCACCCGACAGCCTGAAGTCCGGACCGCCGCGCCCCGCCGAGATGACATCGAGGAAGATGCACCGGTGGCCGTTCACGAGGCGCGACATCGGCAGGGGCGCATTGGCGAAGGCGTTGAACGCGTCGAGGTGGCCGGGCTCGTAGTCGTGATCGCCGGGAATGGCATGGAGCGGCGGCTTCAGCTTCGACACCTCAGCGAAGATGCGATGAAACTGCTCAGGCGTTCCGTTGTTGGCGTTGTCGCCCGGCAGGAAGGCGAAGTCGACACGGTCGGCCAGATGGCGATTGACCTGCTCGATCATCGCCTTCAGATGGTCGAGGCTTTCGTAGCGGTCGTCGTTCGACGCATGAAGGTCGCCGAAATGCACCCAGCTCAACATCGCACACGCTCCTTGAATGAGGCACGGCCTCGTCAGACGGCCTGCGGTGCATCGACGAGTTCGGCGATTTCATCGACCTCGATCGTGCGCCCGTGCCGGTTCTTCACGCCGTGACCCCACGCGTGAACATGCGCGCCCGGCATCAGATAAGCGGCCAGTTCCGCGGCGGCATGAGGCGGCATGCGCAAGGACGTGCCGTCGTCCAGCAACGCGCCGCGCAATTCGCCTTTCGGACCGAACAGCGACAGCACCACTTCGCCGGACGCGTCCATCGGTTTGCGTTCGACGTCCGGCTTGTGATGCGGCTTGCCGTCGTGATGCGGGCCTTCGTCGAGAATCACGGCGCCGCTTCGGGTGGTCAGTGAAACGGCGGCGATCATGTCGGCATCGCGAGGCTTGACGCCACGCACGCGAACAAGATCACCGAGTGCGATGTGACGCGCGATCTGTTTCGACAGATGCGGAGGAACGTGAACCTGACGCAAGCCGACGACGAGACCGTCGACTTCACCGTGCGGGTTCAACAGAAAGCGCGTGACCTTGCCGCGCGTTTCCGGAAGGCTCGTGGGGTCGATCCAATGCATGTTCATGGTCCTCCAAGTTGTGATGGGTTTGCTTCAGGGCATCGGCGCGTTGCGGTCGTAGAGCGGAGTCAGCTTGCCCGGCGAGCCGAAGGCTGTTGCCTGTAGCGCGGTGCCGTATTGATTCTTCGTGCCATAGCCTTGCGCCGATACCGTCGCGCCCGTACGCACCAGTGTCGCGAACTGTTGCGCGACGGGTGGCGTGAGTTTGATGACGGTGCCGTCGGAGAGGATCACGCCGTCGGGTTCGCCGCGCGGCGCGGTCGTGATGTGCGCCACCTGTCCTTGCGCGCTCAGAGGCGAGAGTCCTGCTCCGCGCGCGGCCCGGGGCATCGGCGGTGCGCCGCGCATCGGCGGTTCGTCGATCACTTGACGGCCCGTCTGCGTGTCGGTGATGCGCTGGGCCGCAAAGCTGCCGCCTTCCTCGCGTTGTCCGCTCACTTGCACGAGGTCGCCGCGGCGCACCGCCGATGTCAGTTGCGCGCTCATGTGCGGTGGAAAGCGCACGAGGGTGCCGTCGTCGGTCATGAAGCCATCGACATCGCCATCCGGATTGGTCAGGAAGCGCGCGACCGTGCCTTGCGTGGTCGTAACTGAAGCCGCATCGGCGAGCGGAGGCGGGGGAGGCGGCGGCATCGGCGCTCCGGCGACGGGCGGCGGGTTCGGCGTTTCAGCAGGTTGTGCCGCACAGCCGGCGCTCGCTGCGAGCAAGGCCGTGAGCACAGCGATTCGCAACTGGGGGTACAAGGTCGATTGCATGATTCACTCCTTTCGCGTAGCGAGGAATCATTTGCAAGGGCCATGCCACTCGCGAAACGCCCGTGGCTCAAGGCGTTCGGCGATCGAGCCGGGTGGAGGTGTCAAGCAACCGGACAGCACCTGTCCGATTGCTTGACGCTTTACGCGGAAGCCTCCGACATGCCCAGCGCCGCCATGCGCGTATAAAGCGACTGGCGGCTGATGCCGAGCCGCCGCGCCGCCTCGGCGCGATTGCCGCCGGCCGCCGACAGCGCATGAACGATCAGCGCGCGCTCCAGTTGCGCCACCGCTTGCGGCAGGGGAAGCTCGAGCAGCGCGAGGGGAACCGCTTCATCCGCGCCGTCTCGCGTCGCGACCAGAAACGCGAAGTCATCGCGCGTCAGCACTTGTCCGGGCGCCAGCGCGCTGGCCCGTTCGATCGCATTGGCCAGCTCCCGCACATTGCCGGGCCAGGCGAACGTGGCGAGCAGGCGTTGTGCATCGGCTGAAAGATGCTTGCGCGCGATATCGGTCGATGCGCTCGCCAGGAAATGCTCGGCAAGCGGCAGGATATCGGCGACGCGCTCGCGCAGCGGCGGCATGTGCAACGGGATCACGTTCAGCCGGAACAGCAGGTCCTGCCGGAACGCGCCCGTCTCGACCATCGCGGCGAGATCGCGATGCGTGGCAGCGACCACCCGCACATCGACCGTCACGATCCGGTTGGTGCCCAGCGGCGTGACTTGCCGCTCCTGCAGCACGCGCAGGAGCTTGGCCTGCATGGGGAGCGGCATGTCGCCGATTTCATCGAGAAAGAGCGTGCCGCCGTGCGCCTCCTCGACGCGTCCTCGCCGGTCGCTGTGCGCGCCCGTGAACGCGCCCTTGCCGTGCCCGAAGAGTTCGCTTTCGAGCAGTTCGTCGGGGATGGCCGCGCAGTTCACCGCGACGAACGGACCGTTCGCACGCGCCGACGCACGGTGCAGCACGCGCGCCGCGATCTCTTTGCCGGTGCCCGTTTCGCCAGTGATCAGCACGGTCGAATTGCCGCTCGCCGCGCGGCCCAGGCGCTTCTGCACCTCACGCATGGTCTCGCTCACGCCGAGGAGTTGCGGCTCATGGGATCGCGCCTCGTCGGCGAATGCGCACGCGGCGGGCGTGTCGACCCGCGCCGACAGAATGCGTTTCAGCAGCGCGGCGATCTCGTCCCGTCCGACCGGCTTGGTGAGGTGCTCGAACGCGCCGAGCCGCATCGCGCCAATGGTGTTGTCGCTGGTTGCGTGCGCGGTGAGCATCACGACCGGCACGGTCTTCAGCCCCGGCGTGTTGCGCAGCTTCTCCAGCACGGCGAGGCCGTCCGCGCCCGGCAAACGGAAGTCAAGAAAGATGCAGTCGGGCGCGGGTCGTCCGCGCAACTGCGCGAAGGCGTCGTCGCCGGAACGCGCCTCGGACGCCGCGTAGCCGAGGTCCTGCACGGTTTCCGCGAGGCCTTCGCGGAACGCGTCGTCGTCATCGATGATCAGGATGGTCGCCATGGCATGTCGATCACAAAGCGGGTCACGTTCGCATCGTCCGCGAGGAAGGCGCGGCCGCCATGTGCCGACGCAATTTCACGCACGACGGCAAGACCGAGCCCCGATCCGTCGGGGCGGCCCGTCACAAACGGCTCGAAGATCCGCTCGCGCTCGGCGGGGCGGACGCCGGGACCATTATCGATGACTTCGAGCCTGAGCCGTTCACCGCCGTCCGCCACGGCATGGGACGCGCGAATCATCACGTTCGATCCCGACGGCGTATGCCTGAGCGCGTTCACCAGAAAGTTGTCGAGCGCGCGCGCCAGTTGCGCGGGATCGAACACCGGCTGTGTCGGGCCGGGTGCGACTTCGGCGCCGAGCGTGACCCGCCTGCTTTCAGCGTGCGATTCGTGCGTATGAACGATATCGTCGAGCCACGCGCGCAGATCGACCTCACGGGCGTGGACCGTCACCGATTGCGTCAGCGCCAGCAGGCTCGTCACCTGCAATTCGATGCGTCCTACTTGCTCGATGATCGTCTTCAACGCGGCTTCCCGACGTGCAGCATCGCCGGCCAGCGCGTTCTCGGCCTTGAGCCGCATCGCGCCCGCCGGATTGCGAATCTCATGCGCGATCTGCGCCGCCATCTTTCCGAGCGTGCTGAAGCGCTCCGCCTGTGCAAGTTGCTGGTTCAACGCATCGGCATCGCGTTTGAGGCGCTCGGCGCGCTCGCCATAGCGATTGAGCGCATCGACGATCGGGTCGAGATCGCGCTCGCCGAAACGTTCGAGCCGCTTGCCTTGCTCGAATGCGCCGTCGGGTGCGAGCGCACGTTCCAGCCGGGCGAGGTGCCGTCGCCAGCGCCTGAGCGTCAGCGCCAGGAACAGCGCCAGCACGACGATGACGGCGAGCACGCCCGCCAGAATCGCGCTGGCCCGCTCGCCGTAGGGTCCGAGCGGCGGGCGCGCGCGCGTCAGCGTCCAGGCGAACAGGTCCGCGTGACGCGGCACCGGACAGGCGATCGCGAGCACGGCGTCGCTGCCGCTCGACACGATGTCGGACTGCAACTGCCGGGCATTCGATGCGCTCTTCAGCGCACGCAGAATCAATGGCGTCTCGGCTTCGGGAATGTCGCGCTTGACGCCGCTGCCGCCATAGGTGGGGAAGGCGTACGCAATGAAGCCGTTCGATGTATTCGATGGCGGTTCACTGGTCCAGAAGCCGCCTTCGATGCCTTCGGTCTGGATCAGCACGAGATCGAGCACGGCGTGCATCAGGTCGACGTTGGTTTCGCCGGGTCGCTGCATCGACAGGTCGTAGCGCGAGGCAACCGCGGTACAGGCGGCCGCGGCTTGCTGCTTCGCGGTCACGACGCGCTCGCCGAGCGCCGACGACAACATGAGCCATACCGCGACACTCAGCAGACCGCAGAGCACGGCGATGAGCGTCCAGAGCGTGAGCAACTGAGTGGAAAACGACGGTCTCGGCATGAATGAATGGACGATGAGGGATCCGATGTGGCGGACTGTATAGCAAGTCTTCTGCCAAGCGTACGGCGCGGGTTTTAAGCTCGTGCTGCCGAGATCGGTGCGACTTCGTCCACGAGATAGTCGATCAACGCGCGCGCGGCAGGCCGTGGTCCACGGCCCGGCGGAAACACCGCGTGAACCTCGACAGGATCGAGCACCCAGTCCTCCAGAATCGCCACGAGTCGTCCGTCCGCGATCTCGTTCCGGCAGCCCCAATAGCCCACCGTCAGGATCCCCAGCCCCGCAACTGCCGCAGCCGTCGCGCCTTCGTTCACGGACGTCGCAAAGCGACCCTCGCCGCGAAACGAAACCTCGCGGCCATCCTTGCGGAGCGTCGAGCCCAGCGACGCCACGCTGGACGGCCCGAGCACGAACGCGTGGTCGCTCAGATCGGATGGTTCGAGCGGGCGGCCCGCACGCTCCAGATAACTCGGCGCGGCCACCAGCAAGCGGGCGGAACGTCCTACCAGGCGCGATCGCGCGCTGGAATCCGGCAGCGTGCCGAAGCGGATCGCCACGTCCGCACCTTCCGCGATCAGGTCCTGCCGATCGTCCGACATCAGCAGCTCGACATGCAGCGCCGGATGCAAGGCCATGAAACGGCCGATGCGCGGGATCACTTCACGAATGCCGAAGCTCGTCGACAGCGCTACCCGCAACTGCCCGCGCAGCTCCGAACTGCCGCGCGCGGCGTGATCCGCCTCTTCGAGCGCTTCGAGAATCGACTCGACGCGCGTCAGATAGTCCGCGCCGGCGTCGGTCAGCTTCACGGCCCGCGTGCTGCGGGTAAAGAGCGCGGCGCCGACGTCCGCTTCCAGTTCGGCGATCTGCCTTGATACCGACGGCTGGCTCAGCCCGAGTTCGCGTCCGGCCCGGCTGAAGCTCGATGTATGGGCCACCCGCACGAAGAGTCGCAAGGTCGAGAGCTTGTCATTCATTTATCGGGTGAATAAGTGAAAGTCATCCGCGCATTCTACCGGCCTTCTTGCGAATGAATCACGATGACTTCCACGCCAGCACCGGCGATTCAATCAGGAGCGGATCATGACACTGCAAACAAAACTGGATGCCTTCAAGGCGCACTTCGAGAGCAAGGTTGCACCGGCTGAAGTCGTCGAAATTTTTCGCCGGACCACTGCCGAGCTGATCGCGGGCGGCCAGGCCGAACGATCGCTCAAGGTCGGCGACCTTGCGCCGACCTTCACGCTCACCACGGCCGAAGGCGAACGCGTCTCGTCGACGGACATGCTCGAACAGGGGCCGCTCGTCGTCACGTTCTATCGCGGCGTCTGGTGCCCGTACTGCAACCTCGACTTGCAGGCTATCGAGGAAGTGGCGGACGAGATCCGCGCGCTTGGCGCGACGCTCGTTTCCCTTTCGATGCAGACCGCAGCCAACAGTCTGAAGTCGCAACGCCAGAACAAGCTCAGCTATCCGATCCTCGTCGACGAAGGCGGCAAGACGGCCGATGCCTTCGGTATCCGCTTCCGGTTGCAGGACGAACTGATCGATGCGTACAAGGGCTTCAACGTCGATCTGCCCGAAATCAACGGCGAACCGAGCTGGACCCTGCCGATGCCGGCGCGCCATGTGATTGCGCGCGACGGCAAGATTGCGTACGCCGAAGTCAGCCCCGACTACACGCAGCGCCCTGACCCGAGCGAACTTGTTGCCGCGCTTCAGCGCATGAAGGAAACCGCCTGAGGTTCGCGGGACGGCAGGCATTCACGCTTGCTGACCGGCCTTCCTTTACTCATTCATTCGGGATCTGTCATGAAGCTCTATATCGCTCGCGCTACCTGCTCTCTCGCCGTGCAAGCTGTTTTCAATGAATTGAATCTTGCACCCAAGCTCGTGCATTTCGATGAAGTTGTTGGCCAGCACGAGAGCCTGGTCGCGGGTTGATGCCTGGAGACTGGCTACGACACGCCGGGCGCCTGAAGCATCGGATAAGTAAAAAGCAGAAAGTGCGCCGCGTTCAGCCCGAAGTGCGCGAGGATCGCGGCGCCCAGGCCGCCATAGCGATACGCCAGTCCATAGCCGATACCCGCGACGGTTGCCAGCACGATCCATTGCCAGCCGCCGGGAAAATGCGCCAGCCCGAACGCGAGCGCCGCCACGCATAACGCGATGACGTCCGCGTGCGCGAAGCGCTTGAGCAGGCGCGACAGGCCGCCCTGGAGATAACCGCGGAACAGGGCTTCTTCGGTCACCGTGACCAGCAGCACATTGTTCAACATGAAGAGCCACGTGGACGCAGGCAGCTTCGGCTCCCATCTGACGAGTCCCAACGCCAGCGCAAGCAGCAAGCAGACGATCGTGGTTCCCGCGACGCCTGCCACGCTTGCTTTCAACGATGCCGCCGGTGCATGGCGCGGCCGTATCCATGGACAGGCCAGCAGCAGCCAGAATCCGACGAGCGGCTTGTCCAGATTCAGGAACATCGTGAACGGCACGGCATCTGCAGTAAAACGCTCGGGTCCGATGACGCGCAGGTTATTGAAACCCGGCATCCAGTGCATGCTCAAAGCCACGGCCAGCACGATGAAGACGGTGTGCCCGGCAAAGCGCATCCACGCCTGACGCTGCGGAGCCACGGCAAATGCGGCAGCCAGCAGCAGGCCGAGCGATAGGGCGGCAAGCGGCGTGAGTTGCCCGTTGGACATTGCGGCAGCATAGCCGACGATGAGCAGACCGGGGACGAGCCATCGCGCAGCAGGCGACCACACAGCCGGCACGGCGAGAAAGAGCGCGATGAAAGGTGCGGCGACCATAAGCATGATTCGTCGAGTATGTGTCTGTCGAGACGTGAATGATGACGGCTTCGGGTGAAAACAGTGAGGCCCGGTCTCACGCCTGACCCGGCGCCGTTCTCGCAGCGTTCCATCCGAGCGCGTTGAAGATGTCGTAACGAACCATGCCCGCGTACTCGTGGAGCGCCAGATCCGTAACAGCAAGGTTGTAAGCCAGCGGCAGCAAGGATGGCATGGCGGCCACATGATCGGCGCTCACCGGTTTCGCCTGAACGCCGAAATGAGCGAAGTAAAGTGCGCCGCGTTGCAGGTGGAAGCCCGACGACACCAACACCATCTCGCCCGCATCCAGATTCTTCAGAAGTCCGCTCGTGAGCTGAGCGTTCTGCCACGTGATGAATGTAAGCCTCATTTATTAGAAGCGCGTTAGATGGCTTCATCACCGCAGCGGATGAGGGCTGTTATCGTTGCACGAACGCAGAAATACCCGCCACTAAACCCTCTGCGAGCGGAAGGTTCGGGTTCGAATACGCGGCAAGGTTATCGTCGATAGCTTCTGTATTGACCGTTTTCAACACGTGATTGGCATTCGCGACGAGCATCAATTCGGCTCGCGGATTGGCGTCCCTTAGAAGAAGCGCGTCCTGCGGGTCAACCTGAACATCGCGCGTGCCCTGCACGATGAGCACCGGCTTCGAAACGTTCGCCAGAAAGGCGGTCGGCTCGACGTTCAATTCGCTCATCAAGAACCGCTGGACCCCGGGCCTGAACAGCGGCATGAGCGCCGGATCGATTCCGCCGGCATCTACGGTCTGTCCTGCCTCCAAGGCTTCGAGTATCGACATTGCATCGCCCAAAACCGGCGCGTTTGCCGGGTTCGATCTCAACTGTTGCCTCAGCACCTGCCCCAGAGGCCGCCCTGCCGTGGACACCAGAACCAGACCGCACAGTTCGGCGCTTTGCTGTGCAGCCGACAATGCAACCAGTCCTCCCTCGCTATGTCCCAGCACCCATACGCAGGTCGCATCGATCCGCTTACGGATCGCCGTTACCCATGACCGGATGTCTTTCGCGTAATCGTCGAGGGTGACGTCATCGGCATCGGGTATCGCCGACGCGCTGCCGTACATGCCGCGCTTGTCGATTCGAACCGACGCGATGCCCCGATCGAACAGTCCTTCCGCAAGCAGCCGATAGGTCGCCGCTTGAACGCCGAATGGAGTGTTGCCGTCCCTGTCCGTCGGACCCGATCCGGGCACGATCAACACGACCGGAACATCGCTGGGCGCCGGCGACAACAACGTGCCCCTCAGCGGCCCGGCCGGCCCCGGGATTTCGATCTCCGCATGCAGCATGTCAACGCAACTGCTTGTGGAAGAACGTCGTGCCACACAAGCCGCCGTCGGGCATCAGCGCGTAGTTCGGAACGCCGCCTACGCATTGCCATCCGCTGCGCCGGTAGAGCCGTTCGGCATCGCCGCCCGTCACGGTATCCAGCACGAGCACGGACTTGCCGGCCTGACGAGCGAAGTCATCGAGTGCTTCCATCAACCGCGCGGCGATGCCTTGACGCCTCGCGTCGCGGTGAACCAGCATCTTGGCTACGTCGGCGCGGTGTGGCTGGTTTTCCGGTTGCGCGACGACCAATTGCACCGTACCGAGAACCTTGCCGTCCGCGTCCTCGGCAACCAGCAGGATCCGTTCACCGCGCGTGACACCATGCGCAACGTCCGTCCAGAAGCGGACCGCGGTCTCCCTCGAGATCGGCAGCATGAAGCTGACGGAAGCGCCTCCCTCGACGCAGTCGATGAGCACGTCGGCCAGGGCATCGATGTAGGAAGCAACCTCATCGGGATGCAGGGCACGGATGTTCATGTTTTTACTCATCGGGCCCGCTCCGTAGTCAGAGAGCTTGATTGTCGACAAACATCAAGCCATTGTCGAGTGGCCTTTCAGGGTTCAGTTGCGATGGTCGCGGTCGTCGCGGGCAGCCCCATTACTTCCCCGCCGGTGTCGAGACCGCGTGATCGAGACAAGACGCCAAGGATCCCGCCACGCTCCTCACCAGTTTCTTGTCGTCTTCGAGCGTCATCGCAGCTTCCGCGCGGGTCAGGGCAAGCCGCGACTGGTGACGCGCGGCCTCGCGAAACGCGTCATCGCCCATCTGGACGAGTGCGCAAAAGGTCTTCTGCAACCGCAACTGGATCTCGACAAAAGCAGCGCCATCGCGCGCGATGACCCGAAAAGCGTCATCGAACAGATCCCGCGAGGTGAGCGCGACGACATGGACGTGATTGAACCGGGGTTCCGCGTCTTCCCGCAGACGCGGGCCCTCGGCCCACTTCGAAAGCAGTCGCGCCTGCCGCCCGATCACGTCGATGGCCGTGCCGGGGTCATTCACAGCGGGCGACAAGGCGCGGATCGCCACTTCGCTCAGAACGACCACGCCGAAACGCGGGTCCTGGTCGTAGCTGCGCCGTGTGCCGATGCGTATCGCATCCCTGATTCTCTCTTGCAGGGTTTCCGCTGTCGCTTCGCCGGCTGTGCTTGCCCGACCAAGACAGGCGATCACGGAATTCGGGTAGACGAACATGCCCGGAATGGCCAGTACGAAGACGTCGCGGCCCGACCGTTCTCCCTGTGCGTTCAGTGCCGCCATATCCACGTACTGCACATACCCTGTCACACCTGCGTGCAAACGTTCGGCGCCGTCCGGAATATCGGTGGCGGGATCCTTGAGTTCCCGGCCGCCAAGAAAGGGCTCGTCGAGCCTTGCGTCGATTGCGGCCTGGGTCGCCTGCTCGACCCTGTCGGTCGTCTCGCCGACGCGGCCCAGCAGCGTGAGATGGTTGATCCAGCGCAGCAGCGCGATGACGACCAGGATGATCACGACGATCGTCATCATGAACAGCACCGAACGTCCTTGCGGCCCGTAGGCGCCGACCTTCAGCACGACCAGCGCCACCATGCTGAACAGGAACGAGCCGATGAACGTCGACAACGCGTTCTGCGTGACGCTGTCCTGAATCAGCAGGATGGTCGCGCGCGGGGTGACGGTGTTCGTAGCCGATCCATACGCCGACGTCATGATGCTCAGGGAAAACGTGGTCACGGCCAGCATGCTCGACGCCATGATCGTCAGAATGCTGTCCACCGCATCCGCGCCGATGCTGCCTGAGAACCGCCAGGGAAGATAACGCTCCGCAACGGCGGCGGCCACGGCCGCCAGCACGCCGAGAGCGCCGATGAGCGTCGCCCTTACCCATAGCTTGCGGATGAACTGCCGCAGTATCCATTGCCAGCGTGCCAAGCGCGCCTCCGTGCGACGTTGAAATCGAAATGTCGGCGTTGGAGCACGTTGCGCGCCTGCCGGGTGGAGTCGAGCCGCTCTGATGCTTGCACTCGTGTCGCGCCGGGAATCCTGTCGACGCGCACCTGAAAATATTGCGTCACACTGTGACATTTTTTACGGCTCTCGCCGCACCGTCGCATCCAGCGAAATCGCTTCGGCCATGACGTCCTTCAGCACCGGAGTCTTTCCCGCCATGCTGCCCACAAAGCGGCATGTGTCTTGCGTCCGTTGTCCGGGACATATGCCAGCGGAGCCTTGCCATGCCAGATATTGCCGTCATCACCGGAGCGAGCGCGGGCGTCGGTTGCGCCACTGCCGAAGAATTCGCACGGCGCGGTTACGACGTCGCTCTGCTTGCACGCGACGGCGAACGGCTCGAACGTGCGGCGCGCGACATCGCCGCGCGCTATGGCGTACGTGCGGTCGCGCTCGTCACCGATGTTGCGTCGGCGGAGCAGGTTCATGCCGCCGCCGATGCGGTCGAAGAACAGCTCGGACCTGTCGACGTATGGGTCAACGTGGCAATGGCGACCGTGTTCTCGCCGGTGTCGGCCCTCACGGCCGCCGAGGTGGAGCGCGGCACGCAGGTCACCTATCTCGGGCAGGTCTATGGAATGATGGCCGCGCTCAGGCGAATGCGAACCCGCAACCGCGGCACGATAGTCAATGTCGGCTCCGCGCTCGCCTACCGTTCGGTTCCCCTGCAATCGGTGTATTGCGGCGCTAAGTTCGCCATTCGCGGCTTTACCGACTCATTACGGTCGGAGATCATCCATGACGGTCTGGACATTCATCTCACGATGGTCGACCTGCCCGCCGTCAACACACCGCAGTTCGATTGGGCGTTGAACAAGACCGGCAGAAAGGCCCGGCCTGTCGCGCCCATCTTTCAGCCCGAGGTGGCCGCGCGAGCAATTTTCTTTGCTGCAACGCATCGTCGACGTCAGGTTTGGGTCGGCTTTCCGACGGTCAAGGCGATTCTCGCGAACCGCATTGCGCCCAGCCTGATCGACCGCTATCTGGCGCGCGCCGGCTACAGCGGACAGCTGACCGAGGAAGCAGCCCCCGCCGACGCGCCGTCGAACCTGTTCGAACCCGTATCGGGCGACTATGGTGCGCATGGGCGCTTCGACGCGCAGTCGCGCGAAGCCAGTTGGGAGATGTTCACCGACCGGCATCGCAACGCGTTCTGGGCAGCCGCCGGCGTCGGACTGCTGACGGGCGCGGCGTTGCTGATGCGAAAGCTGCGCGCCTGATCCGTTTTGCATGACGCGCGGAAATAATCCAGACATGAGTCGCCCACTTGAAGACTATGGCCTGATCGGGGATGGGCAGAGCGCCGCCCTGGTGAGCCGCGATGCCTCGATCGACTGGCTGTGCTGGCCACGCTTCGACGATGACGCATGCTTCGCTGCGTTGCTCGGCAGGAGTGAACACGGGAACTGGTCGATCATGCCGGTCGCCGAGCCAGGTGAACTCAAGCGCCGCTATTGTGACGACACGCTCGTGCTCGAAACGGACTTCGAGACGCAAGATGGCGCCGTCCGCATCATCGACTTCATGCCGTTGCGCAAGCGGTTTCCGTCGCTCGTGCGGATCGTGGTCGGACTGCGCGGCACTGTCCCGATGCGATCGACGCTGCGGCTGCGCTTCGACTATGGCCTCGTGCCACCGTGGCTAAGCAGCGAGGCGGGCGGTGTCGTCGCGCGTGTCGGACCTGATCTCATCGCGGTGCGCGCGCCGATGCAGCAAACCATTCGCGACGATGCCATCGAAGCGCAATTCGACATCAGCGCCGGCGAGCGGCTCGCATTTGTGATGAGCTACGGACCCTCGCACTTGCCGCCGCCCGAACCGATCGACGCCGAAGGGGCGCTCAGCGCAACCTTGCGGTTCTGGCGCCGCTGGATCGGCCACTTCGACGACAGCAGCACGGCCTGGCCGCAAGCGACGCGTCGTTCGCTTCTGACGCTCAAGGCGCTATGCCACGGCCCGAGCGGCGGGCTGATCGCGGCGCCCACCACGTCGCTTCCCGAAGTGCCTCGCGGCGACATGAACTGGGACTATCGCTACTGCTGGCTGCGGGATGCGAGTTTCGCGCTCGGCGCACTGCTCAGAGCGGGCTTTCACGAGGAAGCGCTCGGCTGGCGCGACTGGCTGCTGCGCGCGATTGCCGGTTCGCCCGAGCATGTACGGATCATGTATCGCGTGGATGGTTCGCGGCACGTCGAGGAACGCGTCATCGGGTCATTGCCGGGCTACCGGAGCGCAAAGCCGGTGCGGGTCGGCAATGCGGCGTCAACTCAACATCAGATCGATGCGCTTGGCGAGGTTATCCAATGCCTTGCGCTCGCGCGGCGCGGTGGCATTCCGCCTTCGCAGCGCGAAGCCGAAGTCGCGACGCGCATCGTCCTGCATCTGGAACAGGTCTGGCAGAGCGGAGGGTCGGGCATCTGGGAATCGCGCGGGACGCCGCGCCAATACACGTATTCGAAGGTGATGGTGTGGGCGGCGTTGAACAGCTTCATTGCCACGCTCGCCGATGCCGCCACGCTTGACGCGATGACTCGTGCACGCCTTGTCGCGTTGCGAGACACGGTCAGACAGGAAGTGTTGTGTGAAGGCTGGAGCGACGGTCTCGGTTCATTCGTGCAGAGCTATGGTGGTCAGGCAATCGATGCGAGTCTGTTGCGGCTGCCCGCGGTCGGGTTCATTGCCGCGACGGAACCCAGAATGGCCAGTACGATTGCGCGCGTCGAGCGGGAGCTTTCCGAAGGCGGTTTGATCCGCCGGCTCAAGGCGCCTGTCGATGCGCCTGCGGAAGGCAGCTTTCTCGCCTGTTCGTGCTGGCTCGCCGACTGCATGAGCATGCAGGGACGTCGCGACGAAGCCCTCGCGCAGTTCGAGCGCGTGTTGGCGGTGCGCAACGACCTCGGATTGCTGGCAGAAGAGTACAACGTGCCTGGCCGCCATCTCTCCGGCAACTTTCCACAGGCGCTTTCACATCTGGCGCTGGTCGACACGGCCTTGCGCCTGACCAGCAGCGCCGCCGAAAGGCCAGGTGGCTGAACTCATCAACGGAGAGGAGTTTGGCAATGACCTACGGAACCTTTCCGTCCTGGTTGCACGTTGTGTCAACAGCATCGATTGTGCTGGCGCTCGTCTGCGCCGCGATCATCGTCATCGACGAGGTCCGTCATCCGCAAAAGATGGGGGTGATGAATGCTGTGTGG
Organism: Caballeronia sp. LZ043; assembly: GCF_031451075.1. Taxonomy (NCBI): domain Bacteria; kingdom Pseudomonadati; phylum Pseudomonadota; class Betaproteobacteria; order Burkholderiales; family Burkholderiaceae; genus Caballeronia; species Caballeronia sp. LZ043. Next base: position 397,316 of record NZ_JARUXT010000002.1, read on the forward strand.
CCCCTCACGGCGCTGTTCGGCTCGGTGTTATGGCTTGGCGCCTATTTCCTCTGGGGCCGCAATGTTCCAGATAGCAACGTTGCGAACGTTGACCCACCTTTCGCCGCGGCGGTATTGAAGGGGACGAGCCACTGTGGCGCCGGTTGTGCGCTCGCCGATATCGTTGTGGAGTGGGCTGCCTTCATGTTTCCGGCAATCGCTGTCTGGTTCGGGTGGCACGGCTTCTTTGCGGAAAAGACCTTCGCCGTCTGGATTCCGGATTTCCTCGTCGCTTTCCTGTTGGGCATCCAGTTTCAGTACAGCAGCATCAAGCCGATGCGCGAGCTGTCGCCGCTCCAGGCGCTGCGCGCTGCGGTCAAGGCTGACATTGCGTCGATTACGGCATGGCAGCTTGGCATGTACGGAATGATGGCCGTCATCCAGTTTCGCTGGTTCAGGCGCGTGTACGGCGGAGTTGCCAGTGTGGCCAGTCCGGAATTCTGGCTGGCGATGCAGATCGCGATGCTGGCCGGATTTGCCACCAGTTACCCGGTGAACTGGTGGCTGATCCGTCTTGGAGTAAAGGAGAAGATGTGAGCGGTCGGGTGTCCCATGATGCTGCACAACCCGCTGTGGATCGCTATAAGGTGGTGTTCATGACCTCACTGCATATTTCCATGACTCATCGACCATACCGTCCAATGACCGTGGACCCGGTGAGCGTATGCCCCGCGAGCCGCGCTTGCAGCGCCGCATAGTCCAACCCGGCGGGTAGCACGCCGGGCGCAAGATCCGTTGCGGTGACAGTCAGCAGATAGTGATGCGGCGTATCTCCCACAGGCGGACAAGGACCGCGATACGCAGCGGCCTTCGTCATGTTCAAACCCACCGACGCCGGCGCGGAAATAGCGGCGCCCGCGTCCAGCTTCGACGCTTCCGGCGCAAGGTTATAGGCGATCCAGTGCGTCACGCCAATGCCTTTCGGCCCGTTCGGGTCCGTAAGCGTGACCACGACGCTGCGTGTGGCGGGCGGCAGATCGTGCCAGGCGACGGGCAGGCTGACGTTCTCACCGCCGCACACGCCGGGACCGGCATAGCGCGCGGCGATGGTGCCGCCGTCTTCGAATGCGGGACTGGTCACGCTGAAGCTGGCGGCGTGGGCGGTGCAGGCGAGCATTGAACTGGCGAAGGCGGCAGCGAATGAGCGGAGGAGGGGATGTGAGGCAGTCGAATCGAAAAAGCGCATGGGTAGGGCAGAGGATCCAAAAAGGCCAAATCCTATCGCCGATGCATATCCCGAGTCATTCCCGCTACAACGCGACTTTATTGCCCATAGGGTTAACAGCCCCTATCCCGATGCCTATCGCTGCCCTTCCACCTGCCGTTTCCACAAGGTCCAGGGCCGTTCCATCACGCCGAGATTCGTCTCCGTGCTGGCGCGGCCTTCGCCTTCATCGAGGTACGTCACTTCCCCACCCAATGCGATGGCCTTCTGCTGCATGCCCGCATTCAGCTCCGTATAAATCGCGCGATACACCGCGGCCGGCAACGAAGGCCCCGTCGCCACGAAGCCATGCCCGCGCATCAACGCCACGTCCGATGCCCCCAGCGTCTCCGCCAGCGCACGTCCCTGCGCGCCGTTGCGCACGAGCATGTCGGTGCAGCCGAAGCAATGGCGAATATCGAACACCGGCGACCCCGTCGCGAGAAAACCCGCCATGTGATAGATGGGCCGCAGCCGCACCGACGAAGCCGCGAACGGAATCACCGAAGGCGAATGGCTGTGCACCACCGCCTGCACGTCCGGCCTTGCGCGATAGATCTCGGCGTGAATCCAGGTCTCCAGATAACGCTTGCGCGTGTCGCCGTCGACGGGCTCGCAGTCGAAGTCGAGCGTGAGAATGTCTTCGGGCTGCACGAGCTCCGGCGCCATGGACTGCGCGATCAGGAACCGCAGCGGATCGCGCGGATCGCGCACGCTGACGTGACCAAAGCCATCGAGCACTTCATGCTGCGCGAGGATGTGATTGGCGGCGGCGAGGTCGTCGAGCAGGCGCGGCATGTCGAGCGCGTCGTGCGTGACGGGAGCGGCGGTGTAGGTCGTGTTCTGCGTCATGGTCAAAACTCTGCGAGTAAAGAGAAAAGTCAGACGCGCACCGCGGCCGACATCTCGATGGGAAACAGATCTTCAGGCGCCAGCCGTCGATGGCACACGCCCTGTTCGTGCGCATAGCGCAGGAAGGCATCGAGCGTGATGCGGTTCGGCTCCACGCCATAAGGCCAGGGATCGCCACCGAACAGCGCACGGGCTTCGTCGGCGCGCGCGTTCATCCATGGCAACGGAAAATGCGAGCAGGTGATGTCCGCAAGCCGCTGGAGACTGTTCTCCTTCGCCTGCGTGAAAGCCTTGAGCAGATTGCCGGCAATCCATCGATGACGCTCGAACACCTCACGGCGCAGCACGATCAGATGCATGATCGGAAAGATGCCGGTCGCGCTGAAATACGCGCGCTCCACCGGCTCGAACGGTTCGAACATGCGCACGATCTCATCGCCGCGGCCAGGCGGCGGCGCGGGCGGACGCGCGCTCAGGATGGCGTCGATGTCGCCTGCGAGCAGCATCGCCGTCAATGAACGCTCGGGCACCGGCCGATACCGCACGCCCTCGGGCACGCGCACCTCGACCTTCTCACGGCGTCCCGCCTGATTCACACCGGCCTGAATCCATTCCACTTCATCGAGCGGCACGTGCTGATCGTGCGCCAGCCAGCCGCGCGAATACACCGACGCCGTCTGCGCCCACTCCGGCACGCCGATACGCTTGCCACGCAGATCGCCCGGCCGCTCGATACCGCTCCCGCGCCCCACATACAGCGACGAGAGCCGAAACACGCGCGACGGAAACACCGGCAGTCCGATCAGCCGGTCATCGCCCTGCGAGCGCAGCGAGGCGTACTTGCCGAGCGACATCTCCGACACGTCCCACTCCTGGAAATGCGTCGTGCGATAGAAGATCTCCTCGACCGGCAGCACCGAGGGAAGCAGGTCGATGCCCTCGGCACGCACGCGCGCGTCGAGCAGGTCGCGCACGTGATCGTAGTCATTGACGGCAAGCGATAGCGTGAGCCTGGGCATGTCAGTGTCCGAAGGCGGTGGCATCGGGCAGGCGTTCCGGCCGCTCGACGAGAAAGACCAGCACGGCCGCCGTGACCAGCGACGCCGCGAGCACGGAGAACATCGCGCCAGGACCGCCGGTTGCCTGTTGCAGCACGCCGGAAATGGCCGGGCCGCACATGGCGCCGAAGCGCGCGATGCCGAAGAACACGCCGACGCCCGTGCTGCGAATCTCGGTGGGATAGCTGACGGCGACGAGATTGTTGAGCACGGTCTGCGTGCCGATCACGAACATCCCTGCGATCACGATGATCCAGAAGACCTGCACGTTCTCCAGCAATGCAAGCATGCCGATGGCGCTCGCGCCGAGCAGCCACGCAATGGACATGGTGAGACGCCGGTTGCCGGTGCGGTCGGCGACGAACCCTGAGAGCAGGCTGCCGAACGCCGATGCGAACACGAGCAGCGAACCATACGCGAAGCTATGCGAGAGGTTCTCGCCGCGCTTGAGCAGGATGGTGGGCAGCCAGCCCGAGAGTCCATACGACGAGAACAGCGAGAGCGCGCCCATGGCCCAGAAGCACAGCGTCTGACGACGAAAGCGCACAGCGAACAGCGCGCGGAACGAGCCGGCCTTCACCGTCGGCGCGGGCACGACGACTTCGGCCGTGCGAAAGTCCGCCGCGCGCGCCGGCCAGAAGCGCGTCAGTTGCGTGCGCACCTCGTCCATGCGGTTGCGGCTGGCGAGGAACGCAATGGACTCCGGCAGCACGAATTGCAGCACGACCGCGAGGGCCATCGCCAGCGCGCCGGTGAAGTACATGCTTTGCCAGCCGAAGCGCGGCATCAGCCACGCGGCGATGAAGCCCGAGCAGGTCGCGCCGCCAATCCAGCCGAGCGAAAAGAAGCCGTTGGTGAAGACGTTGTTCGAACGCTTCGGCGCGATCTCGTTGATGTAGGTCACGCACATCGGCATCAGCAGCCCGAGCGCGAGGCCCATGATGAATCGCAGCACGACGAACGAGGACAGGTCGTGCGCGAAGAGAGCGATGGCGAGGCTCATCGCGCTCGATACCCACACGCCCGGCAGGATCACCCGACGCCGTCCGAAGCGGTCGCCGAACAGTCCCGAGACCGCCGAGCCGATTGCAAAGCCGCCGAGCCCGCATGACAGCAACAGGCCGATCTGGCTCGGCGACAGATGCCAGGCCGGCGTGACGTCATGAACGATGTACGACGCGTTGTAGAGATCGAAGCCGTCGTACCAGAGGATCAGCGCGAGCAGTATGGCGAGGCGAAAGTGATACGCGCCGAGCGGCGCGGCCTGCAGCGTCTCGCGCAGGTCAACCCGATTGCGCTGAGCCGGCGTGGTGTCCAGGGTCATGCGGTGTCTCCGGATATCGGTGGCCTGTCGTTCGGACCGGATGGTTCGCGACGGCCTTTGTGGTGTTCCGGAGTTCACTTTACTGATAGCCTTTATAGCTATCAATATTGAGTTTTAAAATCAATATAAAGAAGTTCGATGCTGTCTGAAGAGTGACAAAGATGAGTGACGGAAACTGGAACGACGTGTTGAGTTGCGAAGAAGCATTGGTGCGGCTGAACATCAAGGCCGCGACGCTCTATGCCTATGTCAGCCGCGGACTGGTGCGCGCAACGCCTCACGAAGACGGACGCAAGCGGCTATATCTGCGGCGCGACATCGAACGGCTCGCCGCGCGCAAACGCGGCCGCGCACCCAGCGGCGCGGTGGCGGAATCCACGCTGCGTCTGGGCGATCCGGTGCTGCATTCGGCCATCACGCAAGTCACGCCGCACGGGCCGCGCTATCGCAATCGTCTGGCCGTGGATCTGGCGAGTTCAGGGGCCGCGTTCGAATCGGTCGTTCATCTGCTGATGACCGGCGTATGGCAAAGCGGACTCGCGGTCTGGTCGCCCATGGAGACGCCGCCCGACGTGCTGCGCGTGCTGTCGGTGCATGAAGGCGGGGTGGCCAGCGGCGATATCGGCGCGTTGCTGGGCATGGTGCCCTTCGCGTTGGGCATGCAGGGACGCGGCACGCGCGAGATTACCGATGGCGGCGCGGTGCAGGCCGCGCGGCTCATGCTGCAGAGCATGGCGGGCTGCGTCGGCTTCCTTGGGCCGGAGCGCGTGTTCTGTCCGCGTGCAGCCGATGAGAGCATCGCCGGGCAGATCCTGCGCGCGGCGGGCGCGGCGGTGACGCCCGAGACGTTGCGCGCGCTTGGCACGGCGCTCGTCGTGCTCGCGGACAACGAACTGGCGCCTGCCACGTTCTCCGCGCGTGTGGCGGCATCGACGAATGCGGATATCTTCAGTTGCGTCGCGGCGGCCATCGGCTCGCATATTGGCTTTTCGACCGGCACCGGCACCGAGAAGGTCGAGACGCTGCTGTTGTGCGAACCGTTGTCGGCGCTGGAGTCGCGCGCGGATCGCGTGCGCGAGTATGGGGCGAGCCTGTTCGGCTTCAATCATCCGCTGTATGCCGGCGGCGATCCCCGCGCGGACCTGATGCTGCAGGCGGCCGCAGAAGTCGCGGCCCGCGACGGATGCGCACCGGCGGCACGCGAAAGGACCCGGCTGACGCTGGCTTTTCTCGAACGCATGCGGCACGAACTGGACGCGCAGCCTGGCGTTGCGCTGGGTCTCGTGACCTTGGCTCGGGCGCTTGGCTTGCCTGACGGCTCGGCAACCGCCATCTGGATCGTGAGTCGCACGGCCGGATGGGTCGCGCATGTGATGGAGCAGCGCACGCAGGCGTTTTTGCTGCGCCCGCGCGCGAAGTATGAAATGCCAGCTTCCGGCGATTCCGGCACGCTGGCCTGATGAAACGGATTCAGGTCGCCACTTCCAGCACGATGTCGAAGCCGGGCCGCATTTGCTCGGCCAGCCACGTGCCTTCTTCCTGATCCTTGACGAACGTGACGAAGACGTCGTCCGGACGTTCCGCGTGAGGCATGGCGATGCTCCACGCACCACTGCCGTCCTTGCGCACGGTCACGTTGTACGATGCGCTCTTGCTTGTTGCAGACATGGCGCCTCCTCGAAAGGCAATCACATCGCCGTCATCGTGATGACGGCTCTCTCAGTCATTTTTTCGGTCTTCGCCGAAGATGGATGTAATTCTGCCCGAGAAGAAATGTCTGCTGGAAGTTTTTTAAGCATCAATTTCGGACGCAAGCCTGCGCGAGGGTCACGTCGAGCCGCAAATCAGCGCTCGTGATACACCGCGAGCCAGACGCTGGGCTCCGACTCATGCGTCCATGCCACGCGATGCCGGCAATGCGGCTCGATCAGGACGTAATCGCCGGGCCGCAGGTGGCGACGGCTCGCATCGGCTTCGAAGTCGAGCACGGCCTCGCCTGACAACAGCACTACCCATTCGGCGCGCGGGTCGTCGTACCAGAAGCCTTCCGGGCTGGCATGACCCATCGACACGATTCGTTCGACGGTGACGCCGGGTCCCGTCGTGAGTGCATCGACCTGTTCTTCCGCGCTGCGCTGCGTTGGCACGCTGAAAACATTTCCGCTATCGGATTGCATATCCCGGCCTTCCTCCAGATAGATCAAAAAGAATAGTGCCCCGATTGGCTTGCGCCAGCGTGCCGCGAAGCGAAAGCGATAGGATCATCACAAATCAACGTGCAATTGTTGGAATCATCTCGCGTACACCCGTCTGGATAGGGGTTGAATGTGATTGACGCACCAAATATGTGATGCGAAGATCACAATCCAACTCGCGCATGACGACGCGAATCATAAGAATTCGCCCGCGCGGCGAAGGAGACAACAGATGAGTGAGCCGGTTGCGGTCGCGGCCGCTTCATCGGCCCGTGCGCCCTTGATCCGCGTTGCCGGCGTCACCAAGAAATTCGGCGGCGTTCAGGCGCTGCGCGGCGTGAATCTGGAAGTGCTGCCGGGCGAAGTGCACGCGCTGCTCGGCGAAAACGGCGCGGGCAAGTCCACGCTCATCAAGATCCTGAGCGGCGTCCATAGCTACGACGAAGGCTCGATCGAAATCGCCGGGCAGAAGGTCGCCTTCGATTCCCCGGCCAAATCGCGCGAAGCAGGCGTGGCCGTGGTGTATCAGGATCTGAGCCTGGTCGAATCGCTTTCGGTTGGCGCCAATCTCATGCTGGGCCGCGAGCCGCGCACCCGCTTCGGACTCGTCCGGCAGCGCGAATTGATGGCGCAAGTCAGCGCCTTCCTCCGCGAACACCACATTCCTTTGGATCCCCGCGCCCCCGTGGATTCCCTGCCGTTCGCCTACCGGCAGATGACGGAAATCTGCAAGGCGCTGATGGGCGACGTGCGCGTGCTGATCCTCGACGAACCCACCTCCGCGCTCACCGGCGGCGAGGAACAGATTCTGTTCGACGCCATCCGCACCGTGACCGCACGCGGCGTCGGCGTGATCTACGTGACGCATCGGCTGAACGAGGTGTTCCGCATTTCGCAGCGCGTGACCATCTTCCGCGACGGCGCCAACGCCGGCCATTTCGTCACCGCCGAGACCGACATGAAGCAACTCGTCGCGGCGATCGTCGGCCCGCGTCATGCCGCGATGCAAGCGCGCCAGGAGACGGCATCCGGCATCGCGCCGACGCAGACGCCGCCCCGCGCCGAACCGGCAGCGAGCCCGCCGGTGCTGACGCTTTCGCACGTCAGCAACGCCCGTCTGCGCGATGTCAACCTGACGGTCCACAAGGGCGAGGTGCATGGTCTGGCGGGCTTGATCGGCAGTGGCCGCACCGAGATCCTGCAAACCATCTTCGGCCTGCTGCCGGTTCAGGACGGCCGCGTCGAACTCGACGGCCAGCCGCTCGCCGCCCACCGTCCCGCCGATGCCATCGCGCGCGGCATCGCGCTCGTGCCGGAGGATCGCCATGTGCAGGGACTCGTGCTGGATCATTCGATCGAACGCAACCTGACCTTGCCGCGCCTGCCGCATTTTTCGCGCGGCGGCTGGCTGCGCGCGCAGGCTGCTGCACAGCAGGCCGTGAGCGCGATGAAGCAGCTCTCCGTGAAAGCACCCGATGCCGCGACGCGCGTGAAATTTCTCTCCGGCGGCAATCAGCAGAAGGTGGTGTTCGCGAAGTGGAATCATCCGCGTCCGCAGGTGCTGCTGCTCGATGAACCGACCGTGGGCGTCGATGTCGGCGCGCGCGAGGAGATCTACGGCGTCGTGCGCGACGCGGCGCGCGCGGGCACCGGCGTCGTGGTGGTGTCGTCGGATCTCGACGAACTGCTGCGGCTGTGCGACCGCGTGTCGATCGTCGTGGAAGGTTCGATCCGGCAGACCATCGAACGCGGAGCGCTGCGCCACGCCGAAGAACTGCATCACCTCATCCAGACCTTGCGCACTCACGAAGAGCCTGCAACATGAACGATTCCGTCTCGCCCACGCCGCTGCCCGCCGGAGAACAGGCCGCATCGCGCCATTCGCGCGCGTGGCGCATCGCGCGCGCGCTCGTGCAGGGTGACCGGCCCTACATGCTGTACATCGCGTTCGCCGTGCTGCTCGTGGTGTTCAGCTTCGCCTCGCCGTGGTTCCTGTCGATCGACAACTTCCTCAACATCGGCCGGCAGACCGCGCTGGTGTCGATCATCGCGATCGGCATGACCTTCGTCATCATCGCGCGGCAGATCGATCTCTCGGTGGGCTCGTCGCTCGCGCTGTCCGGCATGGCGGCCGCGCTGGCGATGTCGCATGTCGGCGACAGCTGGATCATCGGCGCCATTGCCGGCATCGGCACCGGGGCGATCGTCGGCGCCATCAACGGACTGGTGACGACGCGCCTCAACATTCCGTCGTTCCTCGTGACGCTCGGCTCGCTCTCGGCGGCGCGCGGCCTCGCGCTGATGGTCACCACGACGCGCCCCGAAATCATCACCAACGACACCTTCATTTCCATCTTCGGCGAAGGCTCGATCTTGGGCGTCCCGGTGCCGATCCTCTGGACCTTGCTCGCGGTCATCGGCGGCGTGTTGCTGCTGCATTACAGCGTGTTCGGACGGCGTATCTATGCAGCGGGCGGCAATCCGACGGCCGCGCTGTACTCGGGCATCAACATCCGCCGCGTGACCACGCTCGCCTTCGTGCTGACGGGCGCGCTGGCGGGGCTTGCCGCGCTCGTGCTGTCGGCGCGTTCGCATGCCGCGCGGCCGGATGTGGTGCAGGGCATGGAGCTGGACGTGATCGCCTCGGTCACGCTCGGCGGATGCAGTCTGTTCGGCGGACGCGGCTTCATTCTCGGCACGCTGCTGGGCAGTCTCATCATCGGCACGCTGAACAACGGGCTCGTGCTGCTCGGCGTGAGCTCGTCGCTGCAACTCGTCATCAAGGGCATCATCATCGTCGCGGCCGTCGCCTTCACGCGCAAATGAACACATGAGCGCAGCGCGCGCGATCCCATAAGAAGCAGGAGACGCAGTAACAAGACGACCAACGGAGGGAAGTCATGAAACATCGTCGTGGATCTGGGGCAAGGCTGGCAAGCGTCGCAGCGGCGACGACCCTGGCGCTGTGTGCATCGCAGGCATTCGCGCAGTCGTGCGAGAAGCTGCCGGTGGCGTCGATCGGGCCTGCGGGCATCGTCGGACAAGGGCCGAACGGCGAGAAGGCCGCATCGGCCGATGCCGTGAAGCTGACGGACGCCGAGGCCGCCAAGGTCAAGGCGGGCAAGTTCAAGGTCGGCATTTCGATGCAGACGATGAACCTCGACTGGTCCCAGCTGCAAGTGGCGGGCATCACGGACACGCTCAAGAAATATGGCGTGGAGGTGATCGGCACGGCATCGGCGGAATATCAGGTGGACAAGCAGATCGCCGACATCGAGAACACCATCCAGCGTCATCCGGACGGCATCATTTCGATTCCCGTCGACGGCACGGCCACGGCCGCGACCTACAAGAAGGTCTCGCAGGCGGGCATCAAGCTCGTCTTCATGGACAACGTGCCGAAGGGGCTGAAGCATCCGCAGGAATACGTGGCAATGGTCTCCGCCGACAGCGAAGGCAACGGCCAGATCGCGGCGAAGGTGCTGGCCTCGTGCGTGCCGAAGGGCGGCACGGTCGGGCTGGTGAACTTCGGCGTGGACTACTTCAGCACGACGGAGCGCACCAAGGCCGTGAACGACTGGCTGAAGAAGAACCGGCCGGACATCAAGATCAAGCAGGTGGCGTTCACGGATCCGTCGAAGGTCGGGCAGATCGCGGGCGACTTCCTCACCGCGAATCCGGACGTGAAGGGCGTGTTCGCGGTGTGGGACCAGCCCGCGCTCGATACGCTGACCTCGATGCGCGCGCAAGGCATCAACACGCCGGTGACGACGGTCGATCTCGGGCTGGAATCGGCTATCGAGATCGCGAAGGGCGGGCCGCTCAAGGCAACGGGTTCGCAGCGTCCGTACGATCAGGGCGTGGCCGAAGCCATGGCGATGATGAAGGCGCTGATCGGACAGACGCCGCCTGCGTGGATCGGCGTGCAGTCGTTGCCGGTGGTGCAGTCGAACGTGCTGGAGTCGTACAAGACCGTGTTCAAGAAAGACCCGCCGCCGCAGCTTGCGGATGCGTGCAAGAAGGCGGCGCCGGCTTGTAACTGAGGCTGAAGCACTCAGGCTGAAAGAGAGCGAAGTCCGTGCGGGCTTCGCTCTTTTGCGTTTCAGACGTGGCGCGCACGAGCCGCATCACCGCCAAGCCACCGATCACCGCTACCACCACCATCGCGGCAAGCGCGACCACGCCCGTTTGAACTCCGGCTTTGGAGCGTCAACACTGCGGCCTGCGGCGCGAGGCGCTCAATGCGCAGCCGCGATCAGGCAGTCCAGCAACGAAGCCGCCGTATTGGGCAAGTCGACGCGCCGCTGCACGACGGCCGCGGTGTCGTATCCGACCCAGTCCTCGGCCAGTTCGATGATGCGGCACTGCTCCGGCGAGAAGCGCAGCGCCACGCGCCGCGGCACGATGGCAACGCCGACGTTGTTGAACGCAAGACCGCAGATCGCATCGAGATTGCGCGCCCGCGCGCGATAGCGCATCGATGCGCCGAGTTCGCGGGCGCGCGCTTCGAGTTGTTCCTGCAGGCGGCTGCCCGGGCCCAGTCCGAGGAAGTCGAAGGAGAGGAGATCGGCGAACGTGCTGCGCGTGCCGAGCGCGTCCGCGAATTGCGGACCGCACAGTGCAACGAGCGTGTCCTGCAGCAGCGGGATAACTTCCAGCGCGCCGGTTTCGACGAAGTCGCCAATGATGCCGATCTCCGCCGCGCCGCTCGTCACCGCGAAGACGATGTCCTCGCTGTGCTGCTCTTCGATGATGAGGTCGGAGTTGGGGTTGTCGCTGAAGAATGCGGGGGCGGCGTTCTGCAGGATTTCGGAGACGGCGTACGTGGTGGTGTAGAGACGCACGTTGGTGCGCAGGCGGCTCGTGAAGTTGACCAGGTCTTCGTTCATGAAGTCGACCTGCTTGAGCACCTTCACCGCGTGATGAAGCAGCACGCGTCCTGCTTCCGTGGGCACGACGCCTGAGCGCGTGCGCGAGAACAGCGGCACGCCCACCTGATCTTCCATTTGCCGGATGCGCTCGCTGACCGACGCGACGGTGAGGTGAACGCGGGTTGCCGCTTTGGTCATGCTGACCGAGTCCACGACCGCCTTGAAGATGCGTAGATCAGAGACGTCGAATCGCATTGCGCTCCTTAGGAAAAACTTGAAGTCGTTCAACTTTTTCCCGATTGTACAAGCAATGTTGAGCCTCCAGACTTCAATGAAACGCCAGAATGGATCGAACATGAACACTGCAATGGATGCTGCCGACAAGACGCTCGGGACCGTGCCCCGCAAGGTATCGGGCACGGAAGTGATCGTCGCGACGACGATCGGCAACGCGCTCGAATTCTTCGACTTCACCGCTTATAACTTCTTCGCGGTGCTGCTGGGCAAGCTGTATTTTCCGACCTTGAGCCCCTTGTTCCAGCTCGTGATGTCGACTGGAACGTTCGCTATCGGCTACTTCTTCCGGCCGCTGGGCGGCGTGCTGATCGGCGCGTATGCGGACAAGATCGGCCGCAAGGCGGCATTGACGCTCACGGTGGGCATGATGGCGCTGAGTTCCGCGCTGATCGGCCTTGCGCCGACCTATGAAACCATCGGCATCTGGGCGCCGCTCCTGATCCTGTTCTCGCGCATCCTGCAAGGCATCTCGGCGGGCGGGGAAGTCGGCGCATCGACGGCGTTGCTGGTCGAATATGCAGGCCCGCACCGGCGCGGCTTCTTCGGCAGCTTCCAGTTCGCGAGCCAGAGCCTGGGCATTGCGTTCGGTGCGATCGTCAGCGCATTGCTGTCGCGCTATCTCGATCCGCTCGCACTCGCATCATGGGGATGGCGCACCGTGTTCCTGATGGGCACCATCATCGCGCCGGTCGGCATCTACATTCGCTTGCGCATCAACGAAACGCTGCATGTCGGGGAGACGCTACGGCAGAAGCAGACGCTCGGCGGCATCCTGCGCAGCCATGTGAAGGAGCTCACGCTCGGCACGCTGCTGACCTTCGGCGGCACCTCGGCCAACTTCATCATCCTGTTCTCGCTGCCGATCATCGCGATGAAATCGCTCGGCATGTCACAGGCCGACGCAGTCCTCGCAGGCGTCGTGACGGGTATCGCCGGCTTTGTCGTCAGCCCGCTCGGCGGCCATGTGTCGGACATCGTGGGCCGCAAGCCGGTGATCTGGATCTCGCGCGTGCTGGTGATCGTCGTGGTCGTGCCGCTGTTCGTCTGGCTGAAGCACGATCCGACGCTCGCACGCCTGCTGGTCGTCGAAGGCGTGCTCGCGGCACTGGCCGCGTTCGGCGGCGCGACCGCGATCGGCAGCATGACTGAACTGTTCCCGGCGTCCGCGCGAGCCACCGGCATGGCGATCATCTACAGCCTGGGCGTGGCGTTGTCGGGCGTGGTCGCGCAATTCGTGTCCACTTACTTTGTCGGCGTCAGCGCGGACATCATGCCCGCGGCGTGGTACGTCGTGATCTGCCTGTTCTTCACGAGCTTCGTGCTGTTCTGGCTGCCCGAGACGAAGCATTCGAAGGAAGCCGCCGATGTTGCAGCGGTCTGAAGTGTTGTCTCTCTGTTCAAGGAAAATCGATGACTTATAGCATTCTGGCCCGGTGCCGTGAAACGGGCCGTTTCGGCATGGCTATCGCAACCTACTCGGTGGCGGTCGGCCAATGGTGCGATGGCCTGCATCGTCATGCGGGCGTGACGATGAGCCAGGCGTTCGTGCGCACGACCAACAACGCGCTCGCGCTGAATCTGCTGAAGCTCGGGCATTCGGCACGCTACGTCACCGACGCGCTGGTGCGCGACGACGATTTCGCCTCCTACCGGCAGATCGGCACGATTTCGGAGGATGGACGCGCCGCCTGCCACACCGGCGAACACACGCGGGGCTGGGCAGGGCATTGCGTGGGTGACGGCTTCGTGGCGATGGGCAACGTGCTGAGCGGCGAACCGGTGGTTCTCGCGATGGCGGAAACCTACGAGCACGGCGCCGCCGAGCCTTTCGAACAGCGCCTGCTGCGCGCGCTCGAAGCGGGGCGCGATGCCGGCGGTCAGAGCAACGGCAGCAGGCCGCTGGCGGAGCGCTCGGGCGCGCTGCTGGTGAGCGCATCGGACTCGCTCGACGCCGTGAACATCCGCGTCGATCTTCATGAGCGCGCAGTGGATGAACTGAGGCGCGTGTACGCGTTCTGCAGTCAGTACGCGGACTACTATCGCTCGCGCGGCGTCCATCCGCCCGGCGCGCCCGCGCAGGAGGCGTTCGAACGGGAACGCGGAATCGCCGTGGCGAACCTTTGAGACAGCTGTTTACAAACGCCTTCTAATTCGTCAGAATCGCGCTTCGCAAATGCGAATGGTTCGCATTTGATGAACTCGACCACTGGGAATTAGATGACTTCAGCAGCGCGCGATGCCGCCAGACGCGGCAGTTGGACCTTGCGGCCCTCCACTGGTGCGGTTCTTCTGCTCTTCGCGGGCATCCAGCCCGCGCTGGCGCAGGAGAACGCCGCGCCCGCGCCCGCTGAAGCAACGCTTCCCGCCATTGCCGTGAAGGCCAAGACCGACAGCGACCAGGGCCAGCACCTGCATGACGATGTCGCGACCGGCGCGCTCGGCAACCGCTCGCAACTGGACACGCCGTATTCGACGACCATCGTCACCGGCGAGGATCTCGCTGACCGCCAGGCCAAAAAGCTCGGCGACGTCTTCGCGCAGGACGCCTCGGTGTCCGACAACAGCAACCCGTACAACGCGTGGGCGAGCTACATCACGGTGCGGGGCATGCAGCTCGACTGGCAGAACGGCTTTCGTATCGACGGTCAGCAGATCAACTCGTACGGCATCACCATGCCCTACGAGCAGCTCGAAAGCGTGCAGTTGCTGAAGGGGCTGTCGGGCTTCATGTACGGCTTCGGCGCGCCGGGCGGCGTGGTGAACTACGTGACGAAGAAGCCGCCTGTCGGCGACAAGCGGATCATGAGCGTCGATGTCGGCTATGCGTCCACCAATGTGTGGAGCGAGCATCTGGATGTCGGCGGTCGCGTGGGACCGGACAACATGTTCGGCTATCGCTTCAATGCGACACATGAGGAAGGCAAGACCTATAACGACGGCAATATCCGCCGCGACTCGTTCTCGCTCGCCGCCGATGCGCGCCTCACCCGCGATCTGACCGCCACCTTCGGCGCGTTGTATCAGGAACGTCATGCGTCGGGCATCACCACGTCGATTTCGACGGCGCAACTGACGGGCGTCGGCAATGCGCTGCCCGTGCCGCTGAGCGGCGGCAGCAGCACGCTGGTCACGCCGGACCAGCATCTGAACACCAACTTGCAGATCTACACGGCCGGCCTGCGCTACCACCTCAACCAGGACTGGACGGTCACCGCGAGCTACAGCTTCAGCAAGAGCACGCGCTATCGCAACGAAAGCACCTTCTATCTGACGGATCTGGCGGGCGACTATGACGACACGCGCTTCGAAGGCAAGGAAGGGCATCAGCTGAACCAGTGGCAGGTCATGGCGGAAGGCCTCGTGAAGACCGGGCCGTTCGCGCATCAGCTGGTGTTCGGCGCGTCTTACCAGAAGCAGACGAGCGACAACACCGCGAACTCGTTCTACGATCAGATCGGCACCGGCAATCTCTATCAGCCGAACGTCAATCGCTACGACAGCTCCGGCTTCTACACGTACCGCAACGCGGATATCGTGCAGAAGGCGCTGTTCGCGAGCGACACCATTGCGCTGACGTCACGCTGGTCCGTGCTCGGCGGCGTGCGCTTCACGAACTACGAGCAACATGGCTACGGCCTCGACGGCTCCACGACCTCGACCTATTCGAAGAACGGCGTAGCGACGCCTTCCGTTGCGCTGATGTACAAGCTCACGCCCGGCACGACGTTTTACGCGAGCTATGTCGAGTCGCTCGAGGCAGGCAACGTGGTCGGCACGACCTACGCCAACTCGGGCGCGGTGCTCAACCCGCTGCGCAGCAAACAGTACGAAGTCGGCGTGAAGACGCAAAACGAACGCTGGAGCGCGACGGCCGCGCTGTTCCGCATCGAGCGGGGCGCGCAGTACGCGAACAGCGACAACGTCCTCGTGGAAGACGGCGAGTCGGTGTTCCAGGGTGTCGAAGCCGGCACGGACGTGCGTATCGGGCGCGACTGGACCGTCGGCGGCGATGTCATGTGGATCGCGACCAAATACAAGAAGGGCTCGGATTTCGACGGCAATCGCGTGGCGGGCGCACCGGGCTTCGTCGCGGCGGCGCACGTGAATTACGCGGTGCCCGTCGTGCCGGGCCTCACGCTCGGCGCGGGCGCCAAGTTCACGGGCAATATCAGCCTGCGTCCCGCCGGCGACATCAAGGTGCCCGGCTACATGCTCTACAGTCTCGGTGCGACTTACACGACTCGGGTCGCGGGTCATACGGTCGGCGTGCGTGCGGCCATCGACAATCTGACCAACCATCGCTATTGGGATTACCAGTACGCGGACTATATCCAGCCGGGCGAGCCGCGCACGGTATCGGTGAATGCGCGGATGGAATTCTGATGAATGCTCGACCTATTCGACTGACGTAAGGCGATTAGCCACGCCCGATTGAGACGATCGCGAGCGATTGTGAGCTTCTGAAGCATGTCACGCCGGGCAAGCTTCCTTAACATGGCCTTCAGCCCGGCCATGAAAGACGCCGGATCGTGGATGCTTGTCTGGAGTTCATCATGCAGAACATCGAGCAGGTCGAGTATCTGTTTCTCGGCGGCGGCAAGGGCGGAAAATCGCTCGCGACGGAACTGGCCAAGGCGGGAAAGCGCGTTGCCGTGGTCGAGCGCGGCATGATCGGCGGATCGTGCATCAACGTGGCCTGCATTCCCACCAAGGCGCTGATCCGCAGCGCGCGGGTCGCGCATACGGTGCGGCATGCGGGTGCGTTCGGTGTCGAAGTGGGTGAGCCGCGCATCGACATGAAGCGCGTCAGCAGCCGCGTGAAGGGCGTGGTGGACGCGCTCGTCGATGTCAATCTCAACAGCTTCATCCAGGCAGGCTTCGACCTGATTCTGGGTGAAGGCCGCTTTGTCGGGCCGCGCAGGATTCACGTGGATCTCAACGATGGCGGCGTCCGCGTGCTCGAAGGCGAGCACGTGTTCATCAATACCGGCACGCATGCGGCCATTCCTTCCGTGCCCGGCTTGCGCGAAGCGGATCCGCTGACGCACGTCGAAGCCATTCGCATCGACGAGATTCCCGGGCATCTGATCGTGATCGGCGGCGGTTATATCGGGCTGGAAATGGCGCAGGCGTTCCTGCGGCTCGGCGCGCGCGTGACCGTCTTGCAGAAGGAACCGCGCGTGGCGATGCGCGAGGACGCCGATGTCAGCGAAGCGATTGCCTCCGCGCTGAACGAGGATGGCATCGATGTTCGCTTGAATGTCGAGATCGAGTCGGTGTCCGGGCGATCCGGCGATTCGCGCGATCCGGTGCGCGTGAAGCTCGCGAACGGAGAGCACATCGAGGGCACGCATATCCTCGCTGCGACGGGACGCATTCCGAACACGAAGGATATCGGGCTGGAACTCGCAGGCGTCGAACTCGACAGTCGTGGTTTCATCAAGGTGGATGAGAAGCTGCGGACCACGGCGTCCAACGTGTATGCGATCGGTGAAGCCGCCGGCACGCCGATGTTCACGCACGCCTCCTTCGACGACTATCGCGTGCTGAGCGCACAGCTTCGCGGCGAGGCCCGGACCACGCGCGGGCGCGAAATTCCGTATGCGCTCTTCATCGAGCCGGAGCTTGGCCGTATCGGCTTGAACGAAACGGAAGCGGCGCAGAAAGGCATCGCTGTACGTGTGGCGAAACTGCCGATGGCAGCCGTCCCGCGCGCTCGCACCAACTCGGATACGCGCGGCTTCATGAAGGCGCTGATCGCGGCCGAGTCGGACGAGATCCTCGGTTTCACGATGTTCGGAAGCGAAGCAGGCGAAGTGGTGGCAACCGTGCAGATCGCGATGCTAGGCAAACTGCCCTATACCGTGCTGCGCGACGCGCCGATCGCGCATCCCACCTTGACCGAAGGCCTGAACCTGCTGTTCGCGACCGTGCCGGCGCGCATCGCGAAGTAGTGGGTAGCAGGTATCGGGCATATTGATGCATTCCACGCTTATACTGGGCGCGACGCTTTCTTCACCTCAAACGAACGGAGAATCAAACGTGAGAACCAGCCTGGCAAGCGTTGTTGCGTCACTCGTCATTGGTGTCGTCGGGGTATCGGCGGCTCCGCTCTCCTACGGTCAGGACAACGGTTCGGCCGCCACCGGCGCAGCCCCGGCCGCGCCCGCCACCAAGGCAGAAAAGAAGGCCGCGAGAAAACAGGCGCGCGCCAAGAAGAACGCCGAACTGAAGAAGCTGGAAGACGCGGGCTATAACCCCGGACGGGCCAATGACCCGAACTATCCGCAGGATCTTCAGAACGCCCAGAGGAAGCTGAACTCGGGTCAATCGCAGTAAAAGTGCACAGGCGGCCGGATCGCGTCAGGCTTTCGCGCCGCGCGGACCGCGCCGCTTCCGTGCGCGCTGATCGACGCCGACATCCACCGGCGTGAACGGCGCCTGAAACCGGCTGACCAGGAAGTCGATGAACGCCCGCGCGCGAGCCGTCTGGTTTCTCTGCCGCGCGTAGTAGACGAACAGATCGGCGGAAGGCAGGACGGTGTTGGGCAGCACGAGATGCAGCCGGCCGCTCTGCAGGTACTTCGCCAGGTCCCACTCGGACCGGATCAGAATGCCGTGGCCGTCCAGCGCCCAGCGCAGGACGATATCGCCGTCATTGCTCGACAGCGCGCCCTTGACCTTGATCGCCTCGATGTGATCGTTCACGATGTAGCGCCACACACCGTACGCATCGTCGTTTTGCCGATGGATGATGCAGCGATGATTCGCCAGATCTTCAACCCGCTCCGGTCTTCCATGCCGGTCGAGATATTTCGGCGACGCACACAGAAAGCGCCGATTGCTCATGATGCGCCGCGCGCTCAGACGGCTGTCCGGTAATTCGCCGAAGCGGATCGCCATGTCGAAGGCGCCTTCGATCAGATCGACAGGCCGGTCGGTGACTTCGAACTGGACTTCGACGCTCGGGAATTTCCTCACGAACTCGGACACGATCGGCGCAATCGTCGTTCGTCCAAAACCCAGCGTCGCGTTGATACGCAGCAGACCCTGAGGGTCGCGCGTGGCGCCGGCGATTTCCTCTTCCATCTCGCGAATCTGCCCGACGATCTGCAACGCATGGCGCAGATAGGTCTCGCCTTCCGGCGTCAGGCTCACACTGCGCGTGGTCCGGTTCACGAGACGCACGCCCAGCCGCTGTTCGATGACGCTGAGCCGCTTGGTGGCAGCCGGCGGCGACAGATCCAGTGCGCGCGCCGCACCCGACAGGCTGCGAAGCTTCGCCAGCAGGATAAAGAACTCGAAATCGCTCGCGGCTTGAGTTTCAGTATTCACTCGATGTGAAAAATGAAATGAATGGAAGTGAAGTTTAGCAGCGGTTTTCGAGGTTATGCTGGCCTCCCGTCGAATGCCCTGGAGCACGTACATGAAAATCGTCGAGATTCGCGAGAAAACCGTCCCGATCAGTTCGTCCATCCGCAACGCCTACATCGACTTCAGCAAGATGACGCTGAGTCTCGTCGCGGTCATCACCGACGTGATGCGCGACGGCAAGCCGGTCGTCGGATACGGCTTCAATTCGAATGGCCGCTACGGTCAGGGCAAGCTGATGCGCGAGCGCTTCATTCCGCGCATTCTCGAAGCCGATGCCGCCGCGCTCGTGAACGACGCGGGCGATAACCTCGACCCGCACAAGATCTGGGCGACGATGTTCACCAACGAGAAGCCCGGCGGTCATGGTGAGCGGTCTGTTGCCATCGGCACGATCGACATGGCGGTGTGGGACGCGGTCGCGAAGATCGAAGGCAAGCCCTTGTTCCAGCTGCTCGCGGACCGCTATGGCAACGGCCAGCCGGATCGCAAGGTCTTCGTGTATGCGGCGGGCGGTTACTACTATCCGGGCCAGGACCACGGCAAGCTGAAGGACGAGATGCGCAGCTATCTCGACCGGGGCTATACGGTGGTGAAGAAGAAGATTGGCGGCGGATCGCTCGACGAGGATCTGCGGCGTATCGACTCGATCCTGAGCGTGCTGCAGGACGGACAGAAACTTGCCGTCGATGCCAACGGCCGCTTCGACCTCGACACGGCCGTGCAGTATGCGAAAGCGCTCTCGCAATACGATCTGTTCTGGTACGAGGAAGCAGGCGATCCGCTCGATTTCGAATTGCAGGCCACGCTGCGCAACTACTACGACAAGCCGATGGCAACGGGAGAGAACCTGTTCTCGATGCAGGATGCACGCAATCTGATTCGATACGGCGGCATGCGCGCGGACCGCGACTGGCTGCAATTCGATTGCGCGCTGAGTTATGGACTCGTCGAATATCTGCGCACGCTGGACATGCTGCGTCAACATGGCTGGTCGCGCACGCGCTGCATTCCTCACGGCGGGCACCAGATGTCGCTGAACATTGCCGCGGGCCTGGGCCTGGGCGGCAATGAAAGTTATCCGGACCTGTTCCAGCCTTATGGCGGCTTTCCGGATGGCGTCAAGGTGGAGAATGGCTTCGTGACCATGCCGGATTTGCCGGGTATCGGCTTCGAAGGCAAGGCGGATCTCATCGCTGAAATGAAGAAACTCTCGGCCTGAGCAAGACCTCAGCGACGATCACCGCCCACGCTTGTTCAGGCCACATTGCCTTCGGTCTGAAAGACGCTCAGCGAACCATAGCGCTGCACCAGCGCGTCGTATTCGTTCGCGTCGTAGAACTGGCAGGTTCCCGACGTGAAGGCCTTCGCCGTAGCGATGCAGAACTGCACGGCCTCTGCCAGGTCACTTTCGTGATTGGCGTTGAGCGCCGCACCGGAAACCGGCGATTCCGCCGTGATGGCGACGCCGACCACCGGCGCGGCAGTCGCGACGCTCGGCTGCATGATGCTGTTGAAGTGGCTGATGCCGTTGTCGTAAGGCGTGATGTCCTGGATGGCCAGCGGGAACGTGAACGCGTGGCGGCCCGTAGTGGACTCCATGATGTCGATGAGATCGGCGCTCATTTTCAGCACGTAGCCGCTCTTCGCCGTGGGTGAAAGGGCGAAGCCGCGCTGCTTGCTGAGGTAGTTCGCCTTGGACGCGTCCACCGAAAGAATGGCATCCATGTCGGCGTCGACTTCATACTGGTTCATGGTGGCGTTCGACACCGGCAGCGCCATCATGGGCGGTGTCTTCGAGTTGTCGATATAGCCTTGCGGACTGATATGGAAGGTGACGATCACATCGCCGGGGAGGTCGTCGCCTTTGGCTTTCATGTCGGCGAGCTTGAGCGCTGCCGCAAGTCCGCTGATGGGGCCGTCCGCGTCCGAGACCATGCCGATCTGCTGCGGGCGCGCGCCCGTGCAGCCGCTTCGGCCGTTAATGCCGAGCGTGGGCGACGTTCCGCCCAAGGTCTTGCCCGTGAGGCCGGGGATCAGCACCTTGACGAAATACGTGATCCAGCTGGGCTGCGTGCCGGGCTGGTCGTCCGCCACGGACGTGCTCGTCGCGACGACACCCAGGCTTTGATAAGGGTTGAACAAGGCAACGGCGTCCGTGCCGGTGACAATCGCGCTATCCAGTAAATCGTAAGCCGTCAGAACCTGCGAAAGAGCCATTTGGATATCCTGATTGAAATGAATTCAGTCGGACAAGAAGGGCAAAACGAATTTGCACGTTTTATCCGCGATTCAAATACGAAGAGAACTCACCCATGCTCATGCAAGGGTGGACGTCAAGATAACGTATTGGCCGAAATGAATTTGTCATTAATGTTGAAGGAAGCAATGCCGGGCGAGTGTCATCGCATTGCCTTGCTTGCGTCCGTCGGCAGGTGGCGGCGTTCTGCTTCCTTGAGCACGGCAGCGCTCGAGTTTCCATAGCCGATCATTTCCTGCCGCAGGCTGAGAAACAGGTTCAGCAACCGGATGGCGGAAGTTGCGTTGTAGCCGTTCTTGATCAACTTCTGTACGAGGTCGGTATGGCGCTGAACTTGTTCATTCGCGGATGCCAGGTGCGCGTCGGTGCCCTGTAGAAAAGCCTGCTGGTTTTCGCGTCCCATTGGTTCTCTCCTTTGCGGGCTTTGGCGCCAGCGCGAATCTTCATATCAGCTTGCCATAGTGCTCAGCAATGGCGCTGACTGGAGCGCCCGGATGTCGCGGCAATAATGATGCCTGCTGCACGCCGTGCCAGACGACAGGGGCTCGGCAGTCAGAACCTGCTATGTTGAAAGGGTGCGTATGCCTTCCTGGCGGGAGGGACGATGGACATCGCGCTCTGGCTGCACGGCCTTGGCATGGAACGTTACGTGACGGTGTTCCGCGAGAACGCCATCGACGCCGATGTGCTGCGCCATCTGACCGCGGATGATCTCAAGGATCTGGGCGTCGTGTCCGTGGGACATCGCCGCAAGCTGCTCGATGCACTGGCCGACCTGCGTGCTCACGATGACGTCTCATGCGCGAAGTTGGGCGAGCGGCGTCAGGTGACGGTGCTGTTCGCCGATCTGTGCGGCTTCACTGAAATGAGCCGCTCGGTGGATGCGGAGGAAGTCGTCGCGGTGCTCGACCGTTACTTCGAGCAGGTAGACCGCATCGTCGAGCAGCATGGCGGTCACGTCGACAAACATATCGGCGATTCCAGCATGGCCGTGTTCGGCGCGCCGGTCTCGCATGGCAACGATGTCGAACGCGCGGTGCGCGCGGCGCTCTCGATCCTCGACGCCATGCCGGCGCTGGACCGCGAACCCGATTGGCCGCTGGCGGTACACATCGGCATTGCGGGCGGCGAGGTCGTGGCGAGCGGCACCGGTGGCGCGACCCATCGCGCGTACACCGTGACCGGCGAGACCGTCAACCTTGCCGCGCGCCTCACCGGCGCGGCCGGTCGCGGGGAAGTGCTGATCTCGGAAGGCGTGCGGCGTGCATTGGGCGAGCGTTTCGATTGCGTCGCGCGCGCGGCCCTGAGCGTGAAAGGCTTCGCGGAGCCGGTTGCGGCGTGGTGCCTTGCGGGCTTGCGGCATGCCACGCAATCCGTGCGACCGTTCGTCGGCCGCGATGACGAACTGCGCCAGTTTCGCGACATGCTCGCGGCGTGCCGGGCGAGCGGACAAGGACGGACGGTCATACTCAGCGGCGAAGCCGGGCTCGGCAAGACACGCCTGCTCGAAGAGTGGAAACGCGATGCTGCCGAAGCAGGATTTGCCGTGCATGGCGGCCTCGTGCTCGACTTCGGTGCGGCCATGGGGCGCGGCGCGTTGCAATCGATCGTGCGCGGCTTGCTCGCACTCGAAGAAGCAAGCGACGCGCAGACCAGCGGCGCGATCGAAGGCGAGGACGCGCCGTTCATCAAGGACCTGCTCGACATGCCGATGACGCTCGATGAGCGCACGGTCTTTGAGGCCATGGACAGCGCGATGCGTCTGCGTGGCCGAGCCAATGTGTTGCGCGATCTCTTGCAGCGCGCCGCGCACGAGTGTCCCCGGCTGATCTTCGTCGAAGACACGCACTGGTCGGATGTTTCGACGCGACGCGATCTTGCCATGCTGTCGGAGGCGGCGTGCACGTGTCCCGTCATGCTGGCGATGACAGTGCGACCCGCACACGACCTGTCCTGGCCCGAAGCGTTCAGCGCGCGCGCGTTGCAGATGGATCTCGCGCCGCTCAGCGCTGACGAAGCCGAGCGAATGGCGCGCGCGTTCCCGGCGGCGTCGAAGGATGTCGCGGAGCGCTGCATGGCGCGGGCAGCGGGCAATCCGCTGTTTCTCGAACAACTGCTCGACAATGCGCAGGATGACGAGACCACCGGCGTTCCCGGCACGGTGCGAAGTCTCGTGCAAGCGCGCCTGGACCGGCTCGATCCCGCCGACAGGACCGCCTTGCAGGCGGCGTCGGTGCTGGGCCAGTGGGTCGAGAGCGACGTGCTGGACCATCTCGTCGATGGCGCATCGGCCGCGCTGGAACCGCTCACCGCGTCACTCCTGCTGCGCCGCGAGGGCACGGGCTTCATCTTTCATCACGCGCTGATTCGCGATGCCGTCTATGACGGCCTGCTGAAAAGCCGCCGCCGCGAGTGGCATCGCCGCGCGGCACAGTGGTACGGCGAACATGACCTGATCCTGCGCGCCGAACATCTCGATCGCGCAGCGGACCGCGAGGCGCCGCGCGCATACTGCGACGCCGCGCGCGCCCAGGCGGCCGCATACCGCTACGAAGTGGCGTTGCGGCTCGTCGAACGCGGCTTGCAGCAGGCGCGCGCCGCGGCCGATCGCGTGGCGCTGGCGTGTCTGCGCGGCACGGTCCTGCATGATGCCGGCGACATGACGTCGGCGCTGGCATCGTTCGAAGCCGCGCTCGCCGATGCCGCGACGGACGCCGAGCGCTGCCAGGCGTTGATCGGACGCGCGACCGTGAAGCGGGTCATCGATGATCTCGAAGGCGCCTGGGCCGACCTCGATGAGGCCGCTCTCGTCGCGGATGCCCAGGGCTTGCTGCCGCAGGCCGCGCGCATTCATTTCCTGCGGGGCAACCTGTGTTTCCCGCGCGGCGACAGCGACGGTTGCGTGCGAGAACACGGCCAGAGTCTCGCGCTCGCCCGCGCCGCCGCCGACCCCGAACAGGAAGCGGCCGCGCTCGGCGGGCTGGGCGACGGCGAATACCTGCGCGGCCGCCTGATCAGCGCACACGATGCGTTCAGCCGCTGCATCGAGCTATGCGAACGCCACGGCTTTGGCCGGATCGAAGTCGCCAACCGCCCGATGCGTGCCATCACGGCCTGGTTCACCGGCGACGCGCGCGGCGGACTCGATGCCGCGCTGGCCAGCATCGCCGCGGCGGAGAAGGTGGGGCATCTGCGGGCGCTTGCTGTCGCGCATCACGCGGCCTGGCACTGCCTGCACGATCGCGCGGAGTGGGCGCGCGCATGGGAGCATGTCGAACCTGCGTTGCACTGCGCGCTGGAACTCAAGTCGAGACGCTTCGAAGGCGAGGCGCTGGCGCTGCGCGCCGAGTTGCAGCGCGTGGCGGGAAGGCGGCGTGAGGCGCTGGAGGATATCGACGCGGCGCTGGCTATCAGCCGGGAAACCGGCATGGCCTATCTCGGCGCGAGTTATCTCGGCACGCTTGCCCGCGTGACCCGCGATCCGGACCAACTTGACCAGGCGCTTGCGGAAGGCGAGGCCGTGCTCGCGGCCGGCGCGGTCAGTCACAATCACTTCCTGTTCCGGCGCGATGCCATCGACGCCTGTATCGATCATCGTCGCTGGGACGCCGCCCTGCATCATGCCGACGCGCTCGAAGCCTATGCTCGCCGTGAGCCGTCGCGCTTCTCCGCGTTCTTCGTGGCACGGGCGCGGGCGCTCGCGGCGGTTGGCAAGGGCACGCGAGGGCAGGCCGTGCTGAACGAAGTCGCACGTCTCGACGTCGAAGCAACAGAACTGGGCTTTCTGCTTGCGCAACGGGACATCGCCTGTGCGCTTGTCGAAGTTGAACAAAGCCGCTGAACAAGGACGCCGAGCATGAAAATGGACTGGAAGACCCGCGTCAGACTGTTCGCGCAACGGTTCTGGCAACCGACGAGCGCCTGCATGACCTGCATGCCGGGCAGCTGGCAGTTCATCACGAGCAGCGCGCACTGGGCGAACGCGCTGCGCACCGGACTGTTCACCGGGATCCTTGCGATCCTCCTGACCTTCACGCCGGCCGCGAGGCTGTTCGAAAACCGCTTCGGCAACGCGGCGCTCGTCGGCTTGCTCACGGCGATCGGCGACGTCTATGCGCACACGAGCCACTATCGTCTGCCGTTCATGGAGCACATCATCACCGGTGTCGCTTCGGGCGTGCTGACGCTGCTCGGTTCCTACGTCTTCGAAGACCGCGCGCGCCGCGTTCGTGCGCTCTGGGCGCGCGTCTTCGCGTAGCGGTCTTCTACCAGCGCAGCAGCCTCGGCCCCAGCCACGCGCCGATCAAGGCCGGCATCAGCATGCCGGCCGCGTACCACACGCTCCAGAACGCCGGGCTCATCTCCGGGCAATGCAGGCAATACACGACCGTTGCCGTCGCGCTGGCCAGCAAGCCGGCGACGGCGCCCGCCAGCCGCAGCCGGGTAGGCGCGAGCGAGCGCATGGCCCACATCGCGGCCGGGAAGGTGGGCACGGACAGCAGCAGGATATTGAACGGACAGGTGCGCCACGTGTGGCCGAAGACGGCCGCCGCGCGCGCGGTGGGCGCGGCATGCTCGAAGACCATCCAGCCGGCGCCCCACACCGCCACGAAGGGCAGCGCGACGAGCGCCCAGGCCAGACCGGCACGCGCGCCCGGACGCCCGATGCGCGCGAGCGTAAGCAGCGCGCCGATGCCCACCGCCAGCGGAAACGCCAGCTTCGCCCAGAAGATGCCCGAGCGGGCCACTTCGCCGAGGTCGTGACGCAGCCCGAACACGAGGCTCAGCAGGATCAGCGAACCCAGCGCGCCGGCCAGCAGCGCCTGCATGAAGCGGCGCGCGACCGCCGCGCGATCCACACGCGTCACTTGATTCGAGAGGAGGGAGATGAGGTCGTCGGTATTCATCGCAGTCCCCGGATTTTAGCCGCGAGCGCCTTGAGGCCGCGATGCACGCCCACCTTCACCGCCGATTCCGACAGCCCCGTGATGCGCGCCGTCTCCGTCACCGACAAGCCTTCCAGCTTCATGTGCACGATCGGCAGGCGCTGTTTGTCCGGCAGATGATCGAGCAGCTTGCCGATGTCATGACGGGCGCGGGCGGGGTCGTCGTCGGTGGCGGCGAGCAGGTCTTCGTGATCGTCGAGCGGCACGTTGAGCGCTTCGCGGCGCGCGTGGGCGCGGAAGAAGTCCATCAGCTTGTAGCGCGCGATGGCATGCAGCCAGGCCGTCAACGGTTCTTCAGGGCGCCAGGTATGGCGCGCGTTGTGCACCGCGAGCAGGATCTCCTGCACGAGGTCTTCCACGTCATCGGGCCGATGCGGCAAGCGCTTGCGCAGATAGCCGCGCAGATGCCGCGTGAGCAGTTGCAGAAAGCCGCGATAGGCGGCCTGGTCGCCTTCGAGCCCGCCGGTGAGCAAGGCTTTCAGACGGATTTCGGCATCGTGCGCCATGGAGCGTGTTGAAGGGAAAGGGCTGGACGAATTGTTTCCAAGCGCCGCGCTGCCGCGTTTTGGATCGAGCGTTTCAGAATAGCCGATGGCATGGTGCGCCGCAATGGCGTTGTTCCGAATCATCTCCGGGCTCTCCTTTCCCTTCCCCTTTCCTTACTGTTAATTCGACGGCGGCTTGCCGGGCGTTACAGGCGGCGCCGTTAATTTTTTCGCGTCCTTGTAACCGGCGCGGCACGGGTGGCGAACTAACCCACATCGGACGAAAGGGAGAACAGGCATGGACACCTTGAATGCGCCACCCAATGCATTGCGGCAGCCCGGCGCCCCGGTGCATCCGGTCTGGCTGCGCGTCACGCACTGGCTCAATGCGTTCGCCGCGCTGATCATGATGTTCTCGGGCTGGCGCATCTACGACGCGTCGCCGGTGTTCGAACGCATCGTCATCCCGCCGTCGATCACGCTCGGCGGCTGGCTGGGCGGCGCGTTGCAATGGCACTTCGCGGCCATGTGGCTGCTGGTCTTCAACGGCTTCGTCTACCTCGCGCTCAATCTCGCGAGCGGGCGCTTCGTTTCGAAGTTCTTTCCGCTGTCGCCGCGCGCGGTGCTGCGCGACCTTGGCGCGGCGTTGAGCGGCAAGCTTTCGCATGCCGACCCGCGCCGCTACAACGCGGTGCAGAAGCTGGCTTACCTCGTGGTCATCGCTGATCTGATCGTGCTCGTGCTCTCGGGGCTGGCCATCTGGAAGTCGGTGCAGTTGCCGCTGCTGCGCGAACTGATGGGCGGCTACGACCGCGCGCGCGTCGTGCATTTCTGCGCGATGGCGATCATGGCGGCGTTCGTCGTCGTGCACGTGGCGATGGTCGCGCTCGTGCCGCGCTCGCTGCTCACGATGCTGCGCGGCCATGACTGAACACGGAATCACATCATGAAGAACGAACCGAAGCGCATCGTCCAGATAGACCGCGCGGCCGTGCTGGCGGATGCCCGACGCGAACTGGACATGCCGTCGCGCCGTCTGTTCGGCAAGCGCATGCTGACGCTCGGCGGCCTGTCGCTGCTGACCGGATGCTCGATTACCGACAACGACTCCGTGAACACCTTCCTCACGGCGGTCTCGCGTCTCAACGATCGCGCGCAGGCATTGCTGTTCGATCCGCAGCGTCTGGCGCCCACTTACACCGAGGCGCAGCTCACGCGGCCGTTTCCGTTCAATGCGTTCTATGGCATCGACGACGTCCCCGCCGTGAACGGCGACGACTATCGGCTGAAGGTGAGCGGACTCATTACCGGGCAGCGCGTCTGGACCTTGCCGCAGCTCTATGCGCTGCCGCACGCGGAGCAGATCACGCGGCATATCTGCGTGGAAGGCTGGAGCGCGATCGGACGCTGGGGCGGCACGCCGTTCTCCGAGTTCCTGCGCCGCGTGGGCGCGGACACGAGCGCGAAGTACGTCGGCTTCCGCTGCGCCGACGACTACTACGAAAGCATCGACATGCCGACAGCGCTGCATCCGCAGACGCTCCTGACCTTCGAATACGACGGCCAGCGCCTGCCCGCGAAGTACGGCTATCCGATGAAGCTGCGCATGCCGACCAAGCTCGGCTACAAGAATCCCAAGCATATCGTCGAGATCTTCGTGACGAACACGTACCCGGGCGGTTACTGGGTCGATCAGGGATACAACTGGTTCGGCGGCTCGTGAGCCCCGCGCCATTCACCGGTTCCGGATGGTCCGGATGCCATGTTTGACTGACCAAGGAGAAGCAAGATGAAACGACTGATGACGGTAGTGATCGCAGCAGCCATGGCCATCGGCACGAGCGCCGCGTTCGCGCAGACGAACGATGCGATGTCGAAGGATTCCATGGCAAAGGATTCGATGTCGAAGGATTCGATGTCCAAGGACGGCATGAAGAAGGACAGCATGTCGCACGACTCGATGGGCAAGGGCGGCAAGATGAAGAAGCACGACGCAATGGGCATGGGTCATCCGGCATCAGGCGCGATGTCGCAGTAACGCGGCGCAACACGGGGATCGGGCGCGTCCCGATCCTCCGCCACCCTTTGCGCGATGCGATCCCCGCTGGGTATGATCATCGAATCCCCACCGCACCAGGATCGCCGATGGCATCGAACAGCACACCCAAGCCCGCGCTTCCGGACAAGCACGATCTGGAAGCGATGTCGATTTTTCGCTATGAGTTGCGCAAGTTCCTGCGCGTCTCGGAGGAAATCTCGAACGCGGCGGGCATCACCACGCTTCAATATCAACTGCTGCTGCACGTACGCGGGTTTCCCGGACGGCAATGGGCCACGGTCGGCGAACTGGCGGAGCGGCTGCAAGCGGCGCCGAACGGCACGGCCGCATTGGTCTCGCGCTGTGAGGAAGCGGGCCTCGTGACCCGCAAGGCCGACAAGACGGATCGACGCCAGGTGCAGGTGCATCTGACGGCCAAGGGCGCGCGCTGCCTGCTCAAGCTCGCGGCCGAACACAAGGCCCATTACGGCTCGTTTCCCTGGGTGTTCGCAGCGCAGCCGACGTCATCTTGAAGCGCAGTTGTAACGCTTCCGCAAGGCACGAAGTCAGGACAGTTCCGATTTATGTCACAATGTGCCTTAAATTATCCTTTTCGTTTTCACGATGCGCTTCCCTGGATTCATCGACCGACGCACGATGCTGCGCGGCAGGCGGCTGTGGCTGCACTACGGCGTGTTCTGGCTGGGCGCGGTCGCGACCGGACTCATCGCGGTCCTGTATGCGCGGCTGATCGACTTCGGTTACGACGCCTTCCTGCGCTTGATTGCCGTGTATTGGTGGCTGCCGCTGCTGCTGACGCCCGCCATCTCCGCGCTGGCCGTGTGGCTCACGCGCCGCTTCTTTCCGGGGTCCGAGGGCAGCGGCATTCCGCAAGTCATCGCGATGCTGCACGACGGCCGCGAACTCGGCCCGCGACTGCTGACGCTGCGCATCCTGGTCGGCAAGATCGCCATTTCGTTTCTTTCGATCCTCGGCGGCTTCACCATCGGCCGCGAAGGTCCCACCATACATGTGGGCGCGGCCCTGATGTTCAGCCTGCGCCGCTTCTATCCGGCACGGTTGCGCAGCATGCGCGGCGGCGCGCTGGAACGTAATCTCGCGCTGGCGGGCGCGGCGGCCGGGCTTTCCGCCGCCTTCAACGCGCCGCTTGCCGGCGTGGTGTTCGCGATCGAAGAACTCACGCGCAGCTTCGAGCAACGCACGAGCGGCGTGCTCATTACAGCCATCATTTTTGCCGGTGTCGTTTCGCTTGCACTGCAAGGCAACTACACCTATTTCGGCACCATCGACCTGACCGGGCAGTTTCCCAATTCGCTCGCGCTGGCCGTCGTGCTCGTCGGCGCGCTCACGGGCGTCGCGGGCGGGATCTTCTGCTGGCTGCTGCTGAACACACATCGCTGGATGCCCACTTCAGTCCTGAGCTTTCGCCAGTTGCATCCCGTCGCGTTCGGCGCGGCATGCGGCCTGTTCATCGCGGTGATCGGCGTGGCCGCGAGCGGCCATACTTTCGGCAGCGGCTATGCGGAAGCGCGCGGCATGCTCGAAGGCAACACGCAGCTGGGCGTGAGCTATCCGCTGCTCAAGATGGCGTCGATGGTCGGTTCCTATCTGCCTGGCGCACCGGGCGGCTTGTTCGCGCCGTCGCTCGCGATTGGCGCGGGCATCGGCAACGCGCTGCATCTCGTGTTCGGCCACATGCAGTTGCCGATGCTCATCGCATTGGGCATGGTCGGCTATCTCGCGGCCGTCACGCAGAGTCCGATCACGGCATTCGTGATCGTCATCGAAATGATCAACGGGCATGCGCTCGTTTTGTCCTTGATGGCAACCGCGCTCATTTCCAGTCAGGTTTCGAAGCTGTTTGCGCCGGCCTTGTATGAGGCGCTCGCCGAGAAATACATGAGCAAACAAGACCGCGGCACGGTCATTGCTGATTCATGATCGAGCGGGCTCTTGAGGCCTGCGCTCAAAACCCATTCAGGTCAAGGAGGGACGGATCATGAAGAAGGCAAACAGTATGCTCATCGCGGCCGTCGCCGCACTTACGCTGTCGGGCGCTGCGTTTGCACAGTCCGCCGGAGGCTCCAGCGGCGGTGGTACGTCAGGCAGCACGGCGAGCCCCGCCAATCAGGTGAATCGCGCCAACGACACAGGCGGCTATGGCACGCCGGGCATGACCAACTCTGGCAGCGGCATGGGCACGCGCGCACCGAACTCGGGTCTGCCGAGCGCGACGAACGCCAATCCGGCCGCCACGAACGCGCCGCCGACGAGCAATAACACGCTTGCCACGCCGAGCGTGAAGTCGCCTGCGGCGCAATAAGCTTCATGTAGCTTGAAGTCCGAAGCGGGTCGCGCAACGCCGCGATCCGCTTCACGCTATTGCGGCTCCGCAATGGCTCCCATGCCGATGTCCCGATTGGTTCTCCCCAACGCGCCATGCGCGTGCCTATACTGCACGCTCCCATCCGCGAGGACTTATCGACATGAGCCTTTCACTCACCATCCGCTATGCCGTTCCCGACGACTACGATGCGTGGTTGCCGCTCTGGGACGGCTACAACGCATTCTACGGACGTTCAGGCGAGACGGCGCTGGCCCAGTCGGTCACCGACATCACCTGGGGCCGCTTCTTCGACGGCTATGAACCAATGCACGCGATGGTCGCGGAAAGCGAGGGCAGGCTTGTCGGACTGGTTCACTTCCTCTATCACCGCCATACGACGATGGCCGGTCCGATCTGCTACTTGCAAGACTTGTTCACGCTGAGTTCGGCGCGGGGCAAGGGAATTGGCCGTGCGCTGATCGAAGCGGTCTATGTCGAGGCGAAGAAGGCCAACGCGGAACGCGTCTACTGGCAGACGCACGAAACCAATGAGACCGCCATGAAGCTCTACGATCAGGTGGCGAACAAGTCGGGCTTCCTCGTGTATCGCAAGGCGCTCTGAAGACGCGTTCAGGCCGTATCGCGCGCGGTGGCCTCAAGCACGACGCCATGACGATCGCGCGCCATCTCGCGCGTCGCGTCGATTTCAGTCTGCATGCGGTCCGCGTTCCATCCCAGCGTCTGCGCGGCAATCTCCGCGACTTCCAGCAGCAAGGCATGCGTCAGCTGTCCCGAGATGGCGAGCGTCGTGCGGCGAAAGAGCAGGTCCGGGAGCCGGGTCACCATTTCGCTGCTGCACAGGTACGCAATTTCCCGCGCGGTAAGGCCCGGTTCGCTGACGAGCGGCTTGTCCGGCCCCTGTGCGCAATATGCAGCGACGCGACTCGCGGTCGTGCCATAGCGCGTCAACAGCGACTCGGCCCGCAACGCAGATACGCCATACCGCTGCACGGCTTCATCGATCCATCCGGCGCGCGCCTTCGCATCCTGCGGAAAGCCGCGTCCGCCGCCTATCGCCTCATGCCGCGTGCCTGTCTTGCGCGCGCGGCCGAGCCGGGTCAGCACGGTATCGGCCGAGGTTTCCGCGAAGCCGCGAAACGTCGTCCACTTGCCGCCGACGAGCGAGAGCACCGGCGTCTGCGCATCGGGCAGATGGTCGGCATGCATCACGTGATCGCGGCTGACGTCGCCGGGGTTCGCGGCGTCGGAGAAGGGTAGCGGGCGCACGCCGCTATACCGGAAGCGAATGTCTGACTCCCTGAGCATCACGCCTGGAAACACCTCGCACAAGACGTTCAGCATGTAGGCCACTTCGTCGTCGTCGCAGCGGACGTTGTCGGGATCGCTCACGCGGATATCGGTCGATCCGATCAGCAGCTTGCCCATGAACGGATAGACCAGCGAGATGCGCCCGTCGTTCGAGCCGTAGTACACCATGCGTCCCTGCAGCTGCTTGTAAAGCTCCGCATGGTCGACGACCAGATGCGAACCCTTCGCCCCGCCGATGTACTTCCGCTCGATGCCAAGCGCCGCATTGACGCTGTCGATCCATGCGCCACCTGCATTGACGATCACTGCCGGTTCAACTGCGACGAGCGTGCGCGTTTCGAGATCGCGCAGCCAGACGACGCCACCTTCCGCTCGATCCACGTTCATGTAGTTCGCTGCCGCCGAACCATCGCAGGCTGCGAGCCCATCGGCGACGAGTTCGAAGTTCAGGCGCTCGGCGTGCGTGACCTGCGCGTCGTAGTACGTGGCCGTCGCCTTGATGGTCGGATCGAGCAGGGGCAGCGAGGCAAGCGAACGCGCTCGCAGTGCAAAATGGTGACGCGGCATCGTGCGATCGTGCCGCCCGAGAAAGTCGTACAGCGCGAGACCGATCTTCGAGATGATCGCGCCGCGTTCGGTGAGCTTCGCCTTCATGCCGAAGAAACGCCGCGCCGAAGCGATCAAGCCGCCGAAGTACGAATGAATCGGCAGGACCGTCTGCAGCGGCAACACGAAATGCGGCGCGTTCTTCAACAGGAGATTGCGTTCCAGCGTGGATTCGGCGACGAGACGAAACTCGCCGGTCTCCAGATACTTCACGCCGCCATGAATCAGCCGCGACGGCGCGCTGCTCGCGCCCGCGGCGAAATCGGTCTTGTCGATCAGCAGGCAGTCCACGCCCTGCATGGACAGATCGCGAAACAGCCCGGCGCCGTTGATCCCGCCGCCGATGATCAACACGCTGACCTTCGGGTTCTGCCTGAGCCGGTCGAGAAAGAAGTCGCGGCTTCGTTCGGTCATCGGTTCTTCTCCTTCTTCAATGCGCGCTTGCCGAGCGATCGAGCGACGCCCACAGCGGTTGAACGGCCTGGGCAAGTTGCGTCCACAGGCGATACGCATCGTCGAGACGGGCCTGACGCTGAGGATCGGGCGTATGCGTGCGCTGCACGCGGCATGCGCGGGCGGCGGCATCGGCGAGCGATGCATACACGCCCACGCTGACGCCCGCACACAGCGCCGCGCCGAGTGCGCTGGCTTCCTGGCTTTCGGGGATATCGACGGCGACGCCGAGCGCATCGGCGAACAACTGCGCGAGCAACGGACTCGACGAGCCTCCGCCCGTCAGCCCGGCGCGCGCGGCGGGGAACGCGCTGGTCAGCGCCTCGACATGCCAGCGATGGTTGAACACCATGCCTTCGAGCACCGCGCGCGCCAGATGCGCCCGGCGATGCCACGAGCGCACGCCGAAGAACGATGCGCTTGCCGGCTCCTCGAAGGGCGAACCAAACAGGAACGGATGGAACATGACCGAACTCGGCTCGCTGAAGGCCGCTTCCACTTCGTCGCCGATCAGATCGAACAGCGAGCAGCCGCGCCGCGTGGCTTCCTGCGCCTCGTGCCGGAAGAGTTCGCGCGTGGCCCAGTCGACATTGCTCGACGACGCCGGCGAAATCGACATGTTCATCCACTGGCCCGGACGCGTGCCGTTGCGGCACGCCCAGCGCGCATCGGTGCGCGGTTGATCCGAAAGGATCTCGTTGATGCTGAACGTTCCCGCCGTGATCGAGAGCGCGCCGGGTTCCGTGTTGCCCATGCCCACCGCGCTCGACGTGACATCGTGCAGCCCGCACGCGACCGGCGTACCTTCCGCCAATCCCGTCTGCGCGGCGGCAAGTGCGCTGACCCGCCCGGCCTGCGCGGCGGACGGCACGATCTCCGGCAACGCGCCGCGCATCGCTTCGAGTCCGTAGAGCGCGAGGACATCGTCGTGATAGGTCTGCGAGCGCACTTCCGTGAACGCTGAACTGGCCTCGGTCGGGTCCGTCGCGGGCACGCCGGTCAGGCAGAGCCGCAGCCAGTCCTTGCAGAACAGCGCATGGCCGATGCGCGCAAAGCGCTCGGGCTCGTTGAGCTGAATCCATTTGAGCAGGCTCACGGCTGCATACGGATAAGGCTGCTGCCCCGTCAGCGTGAGCGCCGCATCGAGCACGCCGGCCTCGCGCCACTGTTCGCGCACGCCGAACGCGCGGCTGTCGAGCGACAGGATGCCCGGCCCCAGCGGCGTGCCCGCGGCGTCGGCGAGATAGAGACCGTCGCCATGACCCGTCACGCCGACCGCCGCAATCGACACGTCCGGCATCTGCGCCAGTGCATCGCGGATCGCGCCGCAGGCGGCCAGCCAGGTGTCGTGCATGTCGCGCTCGACATGCCGCGCGTGCGGCTGGCGCTGTTCCACACGCCGGCTGCCGGTGGCGAGCGCGCGCCCGGCGGTGTCGAAGATGACCGCCTTGGTGGCCGTCGAACCGCTGTCGACGCCCAGCAGATACGTCTCCATCGTGTCTCCGAATGATTTTTGTTGCGTCGCAGCAGGGCCTGTCCGGTCTCTTCCGCCCGCGACGCTCATCTAGGGTTACTGCCGATGTTAATCGAGGTAGCACGCGAATATCGTGGGCGGACTGAAAAAAATTTCATCGCGTGGAAAAAATATCATCTCACGCAAAATGGAGAGCACATGACGAAGTCCGTCGAAAGGCGCGATGGAGATGAAAGCCTGGCGATCCGGGCGGCGTGGCTGCATTACGTCGCCGGGCAGACCCAGGCGGACGTCGCCGCGCGCCTCGGTGTGAGCAGTCTCAAGGCACACCGGCTGATCATGCGCGCCAACCAGAGCGGCGCGGTGAAGTTCTCCATCGACGGCGATGTGGCGGAATGCGTGGGGCTCGAAGCCGAACTGGCGCAGCGCTATGGTCTGAGTTATTGCGAAGTGGTGCCGGACCTGGGCGAGGACGATCTGCCGCTGCGCGCGCTCGGCGTCGCGGGCGCGCAGTTCCTGCAGCGCGAAATCATGGCGTGCCAGGACGGCGTGATCGGCATCGGTCATGGCCGGACGCTGGCGGCGGTCGTCGCGAGCATGCCGCGCATGGACGCGGGCACGGTGCGCTTCGTGTCGCTGCTCGGCGGCGTGACGCGCAAGTACACCGCCAATCCTTACGACGTGATCCACAAGCTGGCCGAGCAGACCGGCGCGGTGTCCTATGTGATGCCGCTGCCGTTCTTCGCCAACACCGCTGAGGATCGCGAAGTGCTGATGTCGCAGCGCGGCGTGCGCGAGGTCTTCGATCTCGCCGCGCACGCGGATCTGATGGTGGTCGGCATCGGCACGGCGAATGCGGAAGCGCAGCTCGTCGCGTCGCAGATGATCGAGCCCGCCGAGATCAGCGAAGTGCACGAGCGCGGCGGCCGCGGCGAACTGCTGGGGCATTTCTTCAGCGCGGCGGGCGAGTCCGTCGAAACCTCGCTGGCGGCGCGCACCGTTGCGCCCGCTCTCGCCGACGTGAAGGGCAGGCGCATCGTCGCCATTGCGGGCGGCACGTCGAAGATCGCGGCGATCCGCGCGGTGCTGAAGAGCGGCCTGCTGAGCGGACTGATTACCGACGAAGCCTCCGCGCTCGCACTGCGCGAAGACTCCGACGACGCGGAGCAAGGGTGATGAACGGCGACCTTCTGATCGGCATCGATGCGGGCACCTCGGTCATCAAGGCCGTGGCCTTCGACCTGACGGGACGGCAGATCGCCGTCGCGTCCGTGCCGAACCGCTATGCAACGAGCGCCGACGGCGCCGCGACGCAATCGCTCGATCAGACCTGGGCCGACTGCGCACAAACGCTGCGCGATCTCGGCACGAAGGTCGACGGACTGGCGCAGCGCACGCTCGCGCTGGCGGTCACGGGACAAGGCGACGGCACCTGGCTGGTCGGCGCGGACAACCGTCCGGCGGGCGATGCCTGGCTCTGGCTCGACGCACGCGCCGCCGCCACCGTGCGGCGTTTGCAGGAAGCGCCTGCCAGCTGGGCGCGCTTCGAAGCGACGGGCACCGGCCTCGCGTCATGCAGCCAGGGCGCGCAGATCGCGCACATGGCCGCGACGACGCCCGAGGTGTTGCAGCGGACCGAAGTCGCGCTGCATTGCAAGGACTGGCTGTACCTGAAGCTGACCGATGTGCGCGCCACCGATCCTTCGGAAGCGAGCTTCACGTATGGCAACTTCCGCACGCGCCGCTACGACGACACGGTGATCGACGCACTCGGCCTGACGTCGTTCCGGCGCCTGCTGCCGGAAATCGTCGATGGCACGGAAACCACGCATCCGCTCTCGGCCGAAGCCGCGGCGGCGACGGGCCTCGCCGAAGGCACGCCCGTGTGCCTGGGCTTCGTCGATATCGTGCTGACCGCGCTGGGCGCGGGCATCCACACGGAAGGCGCGGCGGGCGCGAGCTGCTCGATCGTCGGCTCGACGGGCATGCACATGCGCGCGATGCGCAACGAAGACGTGCATCTCAATGCCGAAGGCACGGGCTATGTGATCGCGCTGCCGCTGCCGGGCATGTCGGCGCAGGTGCAGTCGAACATGGCCGCGACGCTGAACGTGGACTGGGTGCTGAACCTCGCGTCGGACCTGCTGCAACAGTTCGGCACGAGCCTGTCGCATGCGGACCGGATGAAGTGCATCGATGGCTGGCTGCACGCCGGCCGTCCGGGTGCGCTTCTGTATCACCCCTATATCTCCGATGCCGGCGAGCGCGGCCCGTTCGTGGATCCGAACGCGCGCGCGGACTTCATCGGCCTGACGAGCGAGAGCCGCTATCCCGACCTGTTCCGCGCGGTCGTCGAAGGGCTCGGCATGGCCGCGCGCGACTGTTATCTCTCGATGGGCGTACCGATGCCCGAAGAACTGCGCCTCACCGGCGGCGCGACGCGTTCGCGTGCGTTGCGCGGCGTGCTCGGCGCGGTGGTCGGCGCGCCGACGCGTATCTCCACGCGCGACGAAGCCGGCGCGGCGGGTGCGGCGATGATGGCGGCCGTCGCGCTGGGCGTGTATCCGGACATGGAGGCGTGCATCGCCGAATGGGTGACGCCTTTGCTCGGCCAGCCCGAGACGCCCGACGCCGACCTCATGCAGTTGTATGCGCGGCTCTTTCCCGCGTACCGGCAGGCGCGGCAGGCGCTGGTGCCGACGTGGGACGAAACCGCGCGGCTGCTGAAAGCGCGGCAGCGGCCCGAGACGCTGCCCGCGAGCCTGAACTAACGTCGAACATGGAACGCTGAGATGAGCAACAACGACATGGTGGACCTGTGTGTCATCGGCGGCGGCATCAACGGCGCGGGCATCGCGCGCGATGCGGCGGGTCGCGGGCTGTCGGTGATCCTGTGCGAGAAGGACGATCTGGCGCAAGGCACGTCGTCGCGCTCCGGCAAGCTGGTGCATGGCGGGCTGCGTTATCTCGAGTACTACGAGTTCCGGCTCGTGCGCGAGGCGCTGATCGAACGCGAAGTGCTGCTCAACGCCGCGCCGCACATCATCTGGCCGCTGCGTTTCGTGCTGCCGCACAGTCCCGGCGACCGGCCCGCATGGCTCGTGCGCACCGGACTGTTTCTCTATGACCATCTCGGCGGCCGCAAGAAGCTGCCGGGCACGCGTTCGCTGGACCTGCACCGCATGCCCGAAGGCGCGCCGATCAAGGACGAGTATCGCCGGGCGTTCGAGTATTCGGACTGCTGGGTCGATGACGCGCGCCTCGTCGTGCTCAACGCGCTCGATGCCGCGCAGCGCGGCGCGCAGGTGCTGACGCGCACGGCCTGCGTGGCGGCGCGGCGCGAGAACGGCGCGTGGCGTGTCGAGCTGCGCGATACGCGCAATGGTTCCACGCGCACCGTCACCGCGCGGGCGCTGGTCAACGCGGCGGGGCCTTGGGTGTCGGACGTGATCGGCCGAGCGAATGCGCAATCGACGCGCAAGGTGCGGCTCGTCAAGGGCAGCCATATCGTTACGCCGAAGTTCTGGGACGGTCCGCATTCTTATCTGGTGCAGAACCATGACAAGCGCGTGATCTTCATCAACGCCTACGAAGGCGACAAGGCGCTGATCGGCACCACGGATGTTCCGTGGGACGGCGCGCCCGAAACCGTGCAGATTTCGAGCGAGGAAATCGACTATCTGCTGTCGGCGGTGAACCGCTATTTCAAGCATCCGTTGCGCCGCCAGGACATCGTGCAGACCTTCTCGGGCGTGCGTCCGCTCTACGACGACGGCAAGGGCAACCCGTCCGCCGTCACGCGCGACTATGTCTTCGATCTCGACGACAGCGGCGGCGCGCCCTTGCTGAATGTGTTCGGCGGCAAGATCACGACCTTCCGCAAGCTCGCCGAACATGCGCTGCAAAAGCTCCAGCCGGCCTTCCCGAAGATGGGCGCCGACTGGACCGCGTCCGCGACGCTGCCGGGCGGCGATATCGAAGGCGCGGACGTGCCGCGTTTCATGGCGTCGCTGCAGGCGGCGCACGAGTGGTTGCCGCGCCCGCTCACGCGCTACTACACGCAGACCTACGGTTCGCTGACGTCGGAAGTGCTGAACGGCGCGACCTCGCTCGCGGGTCTGGGCGAGCAGTTCGGGCCGAACTTCTACGAAGCCGAGGCGCGTTACCTGATGGCGCACGAATGGGCCGCGACGGCGGAAGACATGCTCACGCGCCGCACCAAGCACGGACTGCACATGAGCGCGGCGCAGAAGACCGCCTTCGAAACCTGGCTCGACGGCCTGATGCGCAAATCCGCCTGAACGTTACGAGACGAACATGCCCTTTACGCTTTCACTCAACACGAACCCGCTGGTGAACCGCTTCGCCGAGCCGGCGGATCTCATCGACAGCATCGCGCACGAGATGAAGATCCGCGACGTGCAGCTGACGCACGAGTTCATCAATCCGTCGTGGCCGGCGGCGGTGACGCGCCGTCTCACGCGCGAGATGCGCGCCGCGCTGAACCGCACCGGCGTGCGCATCACCTCGGGCATGACGGGACCGTACGGGCGGCTGAATCACTTCGGCCATCCGGACGCCGACGTGCGCCGCTATTACATCGACTGGTTCAAGACCTTCGCGGACATCACGGCGGATCTGGGCGGCGAGTCCATCGGTACGCAGTTCGCGATCTTCACCTATCGCGATTTCGACGACGCACAGCGCCGCGAAACGCTCATCCAGACGGCCATCGACTGCTGGGCCGAAGTGGCCGAGCACGCGAAGGCGGCGGGCCTGAAGTACGTGTTCTGGGAACCGATGTCGATCGGCCGCGAGTTCGGCGAGACCATCGACGCGTGCATGGCGTTGCAGCAGCGCCTGAGCGCCGCGAACATGGCCGTGCCGATGTGGATGATGGCGGACATCGATCACGGCGACGTCACCAGTTCCAATCCCGACGATTTCGATCCCTATGCCTGGGCCCGCGCGGTGCCGCCCGTGTCGCCGATCATCCATATCAAGCAGTCGCTGCTGGACAAGGGCGGTCACCGGCCCTTCACCGCCGAGCACAACGCGCGCGGCCGTATTCAACCGGAACCGCTGATCGAGGCGCTGCACGCGGGCGGCGGCCGCGACAACGAGATCTGTCTGGAACTGTCGTTCAAGGAACGCGAACCGACCGACCGACAAGTGGTCGCGCAGATCGCGGAATCGGTGGCCTTCTGGGCGCCGCATTTCGATACTGGCGTCGCCAGTCTCCACCTCTGAGGAACCGGCCATGTCAGGCACGATGACACAGAAGTTGATCAACGACGGCAACGCCGCCGTCGATGAAATGCTCGAAGGCATCATGGCCGCGCACGGCGATCTGTTGACCCGCAGCGAGCAGGCGCCGCGCGCGATCATCGCGCGTCACGGACCGCGCGAAGGCAAGGTGGCGTTGATCATCGGCGGCGGGTCGGGGCACGAGCCGACCTTTCTCGGCTTCGTCGGCCAAGGTCTCGCCGATGCGGCCGTGATCGGCAACGTGTTCGCCTCTCCGCCGCCGCAACCGGCCGTGGATGCGGCGCTCGCCGCACATGGCGGTGCGGGCGTGCTGTTCATGTACGGCAACTACGCCGGCGATGTCATGAACTTCGACATGGCCACCGAGATGCTCGAACTCGAAGGCGTCGAGGCGCGCACGGTGCTGACCACCGACGACATCGCCTCCGCGCCGCGCGACAAGCGCGAGACGCGCCGGGGCGTGGCGGGCAACGTGTTCATCTTCAAGGCGGCAGGCGCGGCGGCGGACCTGATGCTGCCGCTCGACGAAGTGGAACGCGTCGCGCGCCATGCGAATGCCCGCACCTACACGCTGGGCGTCGCGCTCGCGCCGTGTTCGCTGCCGCAGACGCGCCAGCCCAACTTCGAGATTGCCGTCGGCGAGATGGAAATCGGCATGGGCATTCATGGCGAGCCGGGCATGCGCCGCGAGAGCCTGCGTTCCGCCGACGCCATCACCGACGAAATCATGGACGCGATCCTCGCCGAGATGGGCGCGGCCCGAGGCGATCGCGTCGCGGTGCTGGTGAACTCGCTCGGTTCCACGCCGCTGATGGAGCTGTACATCCTCAACCGGCGCGTGTCGCAACGCCTGAAGGACGCGGGCCTCGTCGTGCATCGCACGCTGGTGGGGCCGCTGTGTACGTCGCTGGAAATGGCGGGTGCGTCGATCACCGTGATGCATCTCGACGACGAGTTGCAACGCCTGATCGATCATCCGTGCGAGTGCGCGATGTTCCAGCAGAGGACCGCATGATGCCCGCGCTGACTACCGCCGACATCGCTCAATTGTTCCGCGAACTGGCGCGCACGATCGCCGCCGCCCGCGACGAACTGTGCCGCCTCGACGGCGTGATCGGCGACGCGGACCACGGCATCGCGATGGAGCAGGGCTTCACGGCGGCATCGAAAGCCATCGATGCGCTGCCGCCCGACGCCACGCTCGCGGATCAGTGGAACGCGGCGGCGAAGGGCTTCCTGAACGCGGTGGGCGCATCGTCGGGGCCGCTGTACGCGACCGCCTTCATGCGCGCCGCGAAAGCAGCGGGCGCGCGCACCGAATTGCCGCTTGCCGAGGCGCCCGGTTTGATCGTCGCGATGGCTGAAGGCATCCAGTCGCGCGGCAAGGCCGAAACCGGCGAGAAGACCATGGTGGACGTGTGGGCGCCCGCCGCAGCAAGTGCATCGCAAGGCATGGCGGACGGCTTGCCCGTGCGCAACATCATGCAGCGCGTGCGCGAAGCCGCGACACAAGGCGCGGAAGCCACCAAGACGATGGTCGCCACCAAGGGACGCTCCGCGCGCCTCGGCGAACGCAGTCTGGGCCATATGGATCCGGGCGCGGCGTCGGCGTCGATGGTGCTGGCGGTCATCGCCGCCGACTGGGGCAAGCGTGACACCGAATGAACGGGCTGCATGCCAGCCACTTTGTGATTCCTTCGAGACGGAGGTGTGTCGATGAATGCAGTCGCTTCAACCAAGGGGTCGTCCTCGCGCGGCCTGCGTATCGCGATCGAAGTGATCGTGGTGCTCGTCGTGCTGGTCGCGATGGCCATGAGCACGAAGGTCGTGAAGATCGGTTCGGGTCCGGATGCGACGAGCAAGGAGTTCGAGCCCGCCGCCTACGGCGCGAAACAGTTCCCGAAGACGCAGGCCGCGATCTCGAAGCGCGCCGTCGATGCCGCGACGCTCGCCGCCGCCATCGCCAAGGATCAGGACGCGGCCGGCAAGCAGTACGGCATTGCGGGCGGCGGCATCGGGCCGGAGATGTCGGTGAAGTTCACCGGCGTCGCGGGCAACGACGACTCGGGCATCTATGACGTGAAGGTGCCCGGCCTGCCGGATACGCTCAAGATCCGCGTGCAGACCGGCCCGGCCATCAATGGCACCGATCTGCGCGACGCCACCGGCGACATCAGCTTCGGCCAGTTCACGAATCAGATCGACTATCAGAACGCGGGTTACGCGATCAACGCGGAGATGAAGAAACAGGTCCTGTCGAAAGTCGATACGGCCAAGCTGTCCGGCAAGACCATCGAGGTCACCGGCGTGTTCCAGCTCGTCAATCCGAACGGCTGGCTCGTGACTCCCGTGAAACTGGACGTGAAATGAGCACCGCCACTCCCACTCCAACCGGCGCGGCGAAGGACAGCGTGTTGCTGTCGGCGCGCGACATCGTCAAGTCCTATGGCGGCGTGCATGCGCTGAAGGGCGTGAACTTTGAGATTCATCGTGGCAAGGTCACGACGCTGTTCGGCGAGAACGGCGCGGGCAAGTCGACGCTGATGAAGATCCTCTCCGGCGTCGAGAAGCCGACCTCCGGCGAGATCGAACTCGATGGCGCGTCCGTCGCCTTCACGTCTTCCACCGATGCCCGCAACCACGGCATCTCGATCATTCACCAGGAGCTGAGTCTCGCGCCGAACCTGAGCGTGCGTGACAACATCTTCATGGGCCGCGAGATCCGCACGCGCACCGGCGTGAACTTCGCCGAAGAGGCGCGGCAGACCCGCGAGCTGATGCAGGAACTCGAAGAAGACGTCGATCCGATGACGCTGATCCGCGACCTGCGGCTCGGCCAGCAGCAGGTGGTCGAAATTGCACGCGCGCTCTCGGTGGACTCGCGCATCCTCATCATGGATGAGCCGACGTCCGCGCTGAGCGCGTCGGAAGTCGAAGTGCTGTTCAAGGTGATCCGCGACCTGACGAGCCGCGGCGTGTCCATCGTCTACATCTCGCATCACCTCGAAGAAGCCTTGCAGGTCACGGACTACGCCGTGGTGCTGCGCGACGGCCGCATCACCGCGACGGCCGAGCGCAAGGACATCGACCTTGGCTGGATCGTGCGCAACATGGTCGGCGAGAACTTCGATCTTGGCTCGCCGCCCACGGGCTATGCGTTCGGCGAAGTGGCGCTCGATATCGACGAAGTCAGCGTTGCCGACGAATCCGGCTCCGGCGCCTCGGTGGTCGATCACCTGTCGCTGCAAGTGCGCGCGGGCGAGATCGTGTGCATCTACGGACTGATGGGCGCGGGCCGCACCGAACTGCTCGAAGCCGTGGCCGGACGAAAGCGCCTGCCCGTCACCGGCGGCACGATCCGGCTCGAAGGCGAGAACCTCGCGGGCCTGAGCATCGCGCAGCGCATCGGCCGGGGACTCGTGCTCGTGCCCGAAGACCGTCAGCGCGACGGCCTCGTGCCGACCATGAGCGTCGGCTCCAATCTGTCGCTGGCCAGCATCCGCAGCTTCGTCAAGGGCGTGCTGATGTCGCCGCCCGCCGAGCGCGAACTCGTCGGCGAGTCGATCCGCAACGTGCATGTGAAGACCTCGGGCGCGGGCGCCTCCATCCGTTCGCTTTCGGGCGGCAATCAGCAGAAGGTGGTGATCGGCAAGATGCTCGCGACCGGCCCGAAGGTGATCCTGCTCGACGAACCAAGCCGGGGCATCGACATCGGCGCGAAGGCCGAAGTGTTTCGCCTGCTCGCCGAGAACGCGAAGAAGGGCCTCGCGGTCGTCTATTCGACTTCCGAAGTGGGCGAATGCCTGAGCGTCGCGCATCGCATCATCGTCATGCGGCGCGGCAAGATTTCCGCCGAATTCGGCCCCGACGCCGACAAGGACGACATCATGGCCGCCTCCGGCGAAGCCGTGGTGGCCTGAACGCAGCACAAGGAGACATTCAACATGAACGACGCCGCCAAGACTTCCAGGTCGACTCACTCCGCATCGAACGGAGAAGGATTCGATCTCGGCCGCATGCTGCTCGAAGGACGCGCGTTCTTTGCGCTGATCGCGATCATCATCATCTTTTCATTCCTTTCGCCGAATTATTTCGCATTGGAAAACTTCCTGACGATGGCCTCGCACGTGGCCATCTACGGAATCCTGGCGATCGGCATGCTGCTCGTGATCATCAACGGCGGC
This sequence comes from Caballeronia sp. LZ043, assembly GCF_031451075.1. NCBI lineage: Bacteria > Pseudomonadati > Pseudomonadota > Betaproteobacteria > Burkholderiales > Burkholderiaceae > Caballeronia > Caballeronia sp. LZ043. The sequence goes on from NZ_JARUXT010000002.1 coordinate 441,917, forward strand.
ATCGACCTTTCGGTGGGCTCGACGCTCGGTCTGTCCGGCGTCGTCGCGGGCTTCTTCATGCAGGGCGTCACGCTGAACCTGTTCGGCGTGGTGCTGTATCCGTCGGTCTGGGTCGTCGTGGTGCTGTGCTGTCTGCTGGGCGCGTTCATCGGCCTGGTCAACGGCATTCTGATTGCGCGCTTCAAGGTGCCCGCGTTCGTCGCGACGCTCGGCGTGATGTATGTCGTGCGCGGCTTCGCGCTGCTGATGACCAACGGCCTGACGTACAACAACCTCGGCGGCCAGGCGGACCTCGGCAACACCGGCTTCGACTATCTCGGCTTCGACCGCCTGTTCCACGTGCCCGTGGGCGTGCTGATCCTCGCCGTCATCGCGATCCTCGGCAGCATCGCGCTCAACCGCTCCGCGTTCGGCCGCTGGCTCTATGCGTCAGGCGGCAATGACCGCGCCGCCGAACTGTCCGGCGTGCCCGTGAAGCGCGTGCTCATCAGCGTGTACATGCTGTCGGGCGTCTGCGCGGCCATCGCCGGGCTGATCCTGTCGTCGCAACTGACCTCCGCCGGCCCGACCGCCGGCACCACCTACGAACTCACGGCCATCGCGGCAGTGGTGATCGGCGGGGCGTCGCTGATGGGCGGCACCGGCAACATCCGCGGCACGCTGCTCGGCGCGTTCGTGATCGGCTTCCTGTCCGATGGCCTCGTCATCATCGGCATCTCGTCTTACTGGCAGACGGTCTTCACCGGCGCGGTCATCGTCCTCGCGGTGTTGCTCAACGCCATTCAGTATCGCCGCCGCGTCAAGCGTCCCGCGCCGGGCGGCGGCCAGCTGGCTTCTCCGCAAGGCGGCAGCAAGGCATGAGCGGTACGTCCGCGAGAAGTATCACGTAGTTCTGCATCCACAACTGACTCTGGAGAGAGACATGAACATGAAGAAGAAAACGCTGCTCCTCGCCGCCGTTGCGCTGGCTGCCCCGCTGTTCGCCGCGCAAGCCCAGGCGGCGGGCGGACTCATCAGCATCATCGTGAACGATCCGGCCAATCCGTACTGGCTCGCCGAAGGCAACATCGCGGCCGCCGAGGCGAAGAAGCTCGGCTATAGCGCGAACGTCTCGGCATCGAAGGGCGACACGAACACGGAAAGCCAGCAGATCGACACGGCCATCACCAACAAGTCGGTGGCCATCATCCTCGATCCGGCCAATGCGAGCGGTTCGGTGGGCGCGGTGAAGAAGGCGGTGGCCGCGAACATCCCGGTGTTCCTCGTCAACGCGGAAATCAACCAGACCGGTCTCGCCAAGGCGCAGCTCGTCTCGAACAACGCGCAAGGCGCGGCGCTCGGCGCGCAGCAATGGGTCAAGGACGTCGGCTCGAAGGGCAACTACGTGGAACTGCTCGGCGCGCCGTCCGACAACAACGCCGCGACGCGTTCCAACGGCTACAAGTCGGTGCTCTCGCAGTATCCGGATCTGAAGATGGTCGGCTCGCAAGTGGCGAACTGGGACCGCACGCAAGGCTTCAACGCGACGCAGAGCCTGATGCAGGCGCATCCGGACGTGATCGGCATCATCAGCGGCAATGACGAAATGGCGCTCGGCGCCATCGCCGCGCTCAAGCAGTCCGGCAAGCTGAAGAGCGTCAAGGTGGGCGGCTTCGATGGCTCGCCCGCCGCCGTGGAAGCGGTCAAGTCCGGCGACCTGCAATACACGGTGCTGCAACCGGTGGCGGAGTTCTCGGCGAAGGCCGTGCAGGAAGCCGACCAGTTCCTGAAGACCGGCAAGACGGGCGCGGCGAGCGAGAAGCAACTGTTCGATTGCGTGCTGATCACGAAGGCGAACGTGTCGAAATACACCGCACCGTTCGTGCTCTCGAAGTGAGGTGACGGGTTCGGCCCGCGTCGAAGAGGGCGCGGCCCGTTCGATGAGACTTTCCGATCGGCCAGGAAATCATGTCTGAATCTTTGTTCTGGGTCGGCACGAGCTGGAAGATGAACAAGACTCTGTCGGAGGCGAGTGCCTTCGCCGAGGGCTTGCTCGCCAGTCACGACGACCCGCGTATCCAGTGCTTCGTGATTCCGCCTTTCACGGCGATTCGCGAAGTGAAGTCGATCCTCGCCGAGACCAACGTCAAGGTCGGTGCGCAGAACATGCACTGGGCCGAGCGCGGCGCGTGGACCGGCGAAATCTCGCCGCTGATGCTGGTGGATTGCGGCATGGATCTGGTCGAACTCGGCCATTCCGAGCGGCGCGAGCACTTCGGCGAAACCGATGACACCGTCGGCCGCAAGGTCGAAGCCGCCGTGCGCCATGGGCTGACGCCGCTGATCTGCGTCGGCGAGACGCTCGCCGACCGGAACGGCGGCCACGCCGAGGAAGTGCTGGCCGCCGAGGTGCGCGGCGCGCTCGCGCGTCTCACGCCTGAGCAGCAGGCGGCGCCCATCCTGTTCGCTTATGAACCGGTATGGGCGATTGGCGAGAACGGCATTCCGGCCAGCCCGGACTATGCCGATGCGCGCCAGGCCGAAATCAGCCGGGTGGCGGAAGAGATGCTCGGCCGTCGCGTGCCTTGTCTCTACGGCGGCTCGGTGAATCCGGACAACTGCGCGGAACTCGCCGCGTGCCCGAACGTGGATGGCCTGTTCATCGGGCGTTCGGCATGGAACGTCGAGGGCTATCTGGACATTCTCAAACGCGTGGCAGCGGTGCTGTGACGCCGGATGCAAGCGCCCATTCATACATCAAGGAGTTCATCATGAAGGTTGCCATTGGCGGAGACAGCGCCGGCGTCGGTCTGGCGCGCGTGCTGGCGGACTATCTGAAAGACCGCTACGACGTGTTCGAGGTATCGAACAACGAGAAGAACCCTGGCGAGTTCTACGCCGACCTGTCGGACCGCGTTGCGTCCGGCGTGGTCAGCGGCGAGTATGACCGCGCCATTCTGGTGTGCGGCACGGGCATCGGCGTCAGCATCTCGGCGAACAAGGTGCCGGGGATACGCGCGGCGCTGTGCCACGACACCTATTCGGCCGAACGCGCGGCGCTCTCGAACAACGCGCAGATCATCACGATGGGCTCGCGGGTGATCGGCCCGGAAGTGGCCAAGGCCATCGCCGATTCGTTTTTGACCAACACCTTCGATGAAAACGGCCGCAGCGCGGGCAATGTGAAGGCCATCGATCAGGTGGATGCGAAGTATCATCGTTGAACTTGCATCACCGTTTGGCCCGGCGTCCTCTCCGGCATAATGGACCATCCAGTCCAAATAAACATCGGAGAAGTCGATGCTGCTGTCTGAACAAAACGTACTGGTGACCGGTGGCGCGCGGGGACTCGGCGCGGCCATCACGGAAGCGCTGGCTCGCGAAGGCGCGGGCGTCGTCATCAACTATCGGCAGAGCGAGACGCAGGCGCACGCGCTGGCCGAGCGTCTCGGGCCGCGCGTGGTGGCCGTGCAGGGCGACGTCACCGACGCCGCTTCGGTCGCTCGCCTGTTCGACGAAGCCAACGCCAAGACCGGCCGGCACATTCATGCCGTGGTGAACAACGCGCTGGCCGATTTCAGCTTCGACGGCGACGCGCGTCCGAAGCTCGGCGACATCGAATGGACGCGCTTCCAGCAGCAGATCGAGGGCGCCGTGAAAGGCGCGCTGAACACGATCCAGGCCGCGCTGCCCGCGATGCGCGCGGCGGGCTTCGGCCGTATCGTGAATGTCGGGACCAACCTGTTCCAGAATCCGGTCGTGCCGTATCACGACTACACCGCGGCCAAGGCGGCGTTGCTGGCGCTGACGAGAACCGCATCGAACGATCTCGGGCCGGACGGCATCACGGTGAACATGGTGTCGGGCGGACTGCTGCGCACCACCGACGCCAGCAGCGCGACGCCTGAAGCCGTCTTCGACATGGTCGCGGGCTTCACGCCGCTGCGCCGCGTCACGACGCCCGCCGAATTCGCCGACGCGGTCCTGTTCTTCCTGTCGCCGTGGGCGCGCGCGGTGACGGGGCAGAACCTCGTCGTCGATGGCGGTCTGGTCAAGGGCTGAGCCAGACCGCGCGCGCTTACAGCTTCGCGTAGATCGAACTGCCCAGCGTCAGGGTCGAGTCGTTGCCTGGCGCGAAGCGGATCTCGTACAGATCGCGGCCGAAGTTGCCGGGCACTTTCACCGACATGAAGCCGCGCTCGTCCTCCAGCGGCACGATGAACTGATAGCGCAGGTCCTCATTGCCATACAGCACGTAGCCCGGCAGTTCCGGGAGGCTCGTGAGGAAGGCAGGCTCGTTGCCGAGCACGACGATCGGCACGGCGGACGGCGCGTCGTTCGTCAGCGTCCATTGCGTGCCGAGGCGCTGTTGCCAGGCGGCGTCGAGCGCGGCGAGCGGCGCCAGTTGCTGGCCGAGCGGCAGCGTGAGATAGGCATAGCCCGCGCCGGGCACCACGCGCTTCATCAGATAGCGGAAGTTGTAGGGATTACCGCCGCTGTCGGTGCCCGTCACCACGGTGAATTGATAGGACGAGGTGGGATCGGCGCTGCTCGCCCACCAGCCGTCGCTGCGATACTGATACGCGCCGAGATGCTTCCACACGCGCGTCTTCCCGTTCCACTGGTTCAACTGCACGCTGCCGTCCGCATTGGCGAAGACCTGCAGCGGCGAGTCCGAATTGCCATAGATGCCGCCGGCCGCCGCGATATTCGGCCCCGACGCTACCGGCGCCACCGTGGTGCCCACCTTGGGCGGAAGCGTGGCGATGGTGCCGTCTTCTTTCAGCGCGGAGAGCACCAACGCTTCCGCGATGCCGCGCGCGTCATAGCCGGAATTGCCGGTGATGAGCAGGGCCAGCTGCGCCTTCGGCACGACGAAGAACTCGGTCGAGTAGTACGCGGTGCCGCCGTCCTTTTCCCAGCCGAGCACGCCGGCGGCGCCCAAAGCCGGCTGCTGCACCGAATCCCAGCCGAGACCCCAGTGGAAATCGGGCGCGGGGTTGATCGTGAGGGTCGTGGTCTGGTCCATGCCCATCTCCGCGATGCCCGCCGACGACACCACGCGCGTTCCCTGGAACACGCCGCCGCCGAGGAACATCTGCGCGAGATTCATCATGTCGGTCGGCGTTGAGCTGAGGCCGCCGGTGGCATACGCGTTGACGAATTCCTGATACTGCGTGCCGTTCACGAAAGGATAAGAGAACGAGCCGCTCGAGGGCACGCTCGTCAGATAGCTGGAGCTCGTCATCTTGAGCGGCGCAAGGATGTTCGTCTGCACGAAATCCGCGTAGGTCTGCCCGCTGAGGGCCAGCACGAGCTGTTCGACCATCGTGAAGCCGTCGTTGCAATACACGGCCAGCTCGCCCGGCAGATGTTTCAGGTGCGTGTTGGCGAGTTCTGCTTGCGTGTCGGCTGCGTAGCCCGCCACCGGCGCGAACGTGAACAGGTTGCGGCCATTCGTTCCAGGAAACCCCGACGAGTGCGACAGCAGATGCCGCGTGGTGATCTGCGCGAATTCCGGCGAGAGCATGGTGAAGGTCGGCAGATACTTGACGATCGGAGTATCGAGCGCGAGGAGTCCGCGGTCCTGCAGGATCGCCGCCGACAGCGCCGCGAACAGCTTGCTGACCGAGCCGATGTTGAAGCGCGTCTGGGTCGTCGCGGCGGTCTTCGCCGGCACCGACGACACCCCGAAAGCCTGCTGCCAGAACACCGTATTGCCCTTGAGCATGGCGACGGAGATGCCCGCCACCGGTTCTTCCGGATCGTTGATGGCCTGCTGGATCATCTGCTGGCCCATCGCGACGGTCTGCGGATACGACGAATGATCGTCGTCATGACTGCCGCAGCCGGGCAGCAGGGTGGCGAGCAGGCCGGCGCCGGTCATGCCGAGGAAGTGGCGGCGCTGGAGGCGAACGGGGGCTGGGTTGATGCGCTTGATGTCGGACACGGCAGTTCCTCTCACAGGGCGGAGAAATGCGGTTGGGATGGCAACGTGCGCTGCGTGACCTGGGAGAAGCTGGTGCGGCCGGGGCCGGAAAACGGGACATCGCAATTGCTGTGTTGCTTGTTCATCGTGCGCAATGCGACGGACGTCGCCGCTCGAGCGAGCAGGCGACGTCCGGTCCCTTCGATGACGCGCTTCTTAAGTCACTGCCGAGAAATATACGTTAGGAATGGGAATGAGGGTAGGTAAATGAGGGCCCCGGCCGTCAATGCCGCGTTACCGGCACTCCGCCTGATACCACTGGTCCACGAGACGCTGGGCCTGATGCAGGTCGTCCGGGTAATACGGGTCGAAGAACAGCGACGGGTTGTAGCCCGCTTCCTCGAGGGCGGCCAGTTCGCTGTCGTTGCGCGCGCGCGTGAGGGGCGCCTGGCTTTTGAGCGCGGTGAGATCCACGCATTGCTGGGGACTCAGGTGCCGGCCATTGGCGCCGGTGCCGTATTGTCCAGCGGAGGTGACGCAGCCGGCCAGCGCGACGGCCAGCGCACCGATGGTTATTGTTAGTCGTGTTCTTGACAGCTTCATGGTGCGTCTCCGCTGATGGCGCTGCCGGCAGTATGAACGATGGCTGCGCGGCCGGCAGGCGCGGCGCACGCCGGCATCGCTCTCAGGATGGATCGGCGTCAGGCTCGTCAGGCTTGCTGGGCTCGTCAGACCTGGCTTGCTCGTCCTCGACTTCGACCGGCGCCTCCGGTTCCAGCGCTCGGGCGGCATGGATGGCATCGTCCTTCTTGGCCGTCACCACCACGAAGGTATGGTCGTCCCGAGGGATTTCGGCTTTCCAGCCGGGCTTCGCAGGGGTCACTTTCACGTCTTTGCTCATGTCCGGCTCCCGTGTACGTTGAGACATTCATGGAGCATCGGGAATGCCCGCCCGGTTCGTCACGCGGGAATGATGCGTTCGCGCTTCAGGCGGTCGAACAGGTCGAAGAACGCATCGGGCGTGCTCTGATAGTCGAGAAAGCCGAGCTTGCGGCTCTTTGACATGTCGGTGAGCACTTCCATCGGGCGGCCGAGATCGGCGTCGGTATGCCACCAGGACACCAGCCGGTCGATGTCCTGCTCGGCCAGACCATGCCGCGCCGCAATATCCGTCCACTGGGCGCGCGCCTGCTGCATGCGGCTGTCGAGCGGACGCGTCTCGCCGTCGAAAGGCGCCGGCTCGATGCCGAAATACCCGGCGATGCGCGCCCACATCCAGTTCCAGCGGAACACGTCGCCGTTGACGACATTGAACGCCTCGTTGCGGGCCGGCGCGGACGTCGCGGCCCATTCGAGATGGCGGGCGAGCAGACGCGCGTCGGTCATGTCGGTGAGCCCGTTCCATTGCGCGGCCGAGCCGGGGAACACGAAGGGCGCGCCGGTTTCCTTGCACAGCGTGGCGTAGACGGCGAGCGTCACGCCCATGTTCATCGCGTTGCCGACCGCATAGCCGATGATCGTATGCGGCCGATGCACGCTCCAGCCGAAGCCATAGCGGCGGGCGGCCTCGAAGAGCCGGTCTTCCTGCTCGTAGTAGAAGTTGTCGACGGGCTGGCGGCCCTGTTCCTCGCGGAACGGCGTCGTGGGCACGCTGCCCTGGGCATACGCTTCGAACGGACCGAGATAGTGCTTCAGGCCGGTGACGAGCGCGGCATGCGACAGCGCACCGCCCGGGCCTAGCGCCGCGAGCACGTTCCCGACCATGGCGCCGTTGACGCGGATGTTCTCGGCTTCGGTCGCCTGACGCGCCCATGCAGTAAAGAAGACGTGGCTGAACTGGCGTTCCTTGAGCGCGTCCGCCACCGAAGCCGCCGACGTGAGGTCCGCCGTGATCGATTCCATGCCGGCGGGAACGGGCGTGCGGCCGCGCGACAGTCCCGCAATCGTCCAGTCGCCGCGCGCGTGAAGGTGCTCGGCGAGGTTGCGTCCGACAATACCGGTGCCGCCGATGATCAGTGCTCGTTTATCCATTGCTTCTCTTTGTGTTCGGGTGGGTGAATGCGGTCGGCTCTGGCCGACGCGGGTGCGTAGCGCACCAGTGTGCCGCCTCGCCGGGAAACCTGCTGAACTTCGCCTGATCTCTCGCGCACGCCCCGTTCCACCTAAAAAACCGCTTGCAATGTATTTTGTTTGAGTATCATCGGAATACATTGAAGCCCGAACCAGATACAGAGAGGGCGGGTTTCCACCACTGAACCGAAGGCACGCACCACAAGGAGCAGTCAATGAGCGACACGCTGCATGCGCCGGGCGACGTAGCGCAGGCGCAGATGATCGAGGACCGCACTTACCGCAAGGTCACGCTACGGCTGATCCCGTTCCTGATCCTCTGCTATGTCGCGGCCTATCTGGACCGCGTGAACATCGGCTTTGCGAAACTCCAGATGCTGAGCGACCTCCAGTTCAGCGAAACCATCTACGGCCTGGGCGCGGGCGTGTTCTTCATCGGCTATTTCCTCTTCGAGGTGCCGAGCAACCTGATGATGCAGCGCGTCGGTGCCAAGGCCTGGATCGCCCGCATCATGGTGACGTGGGCGCTCATTTCCGGCGCCTTCTTCTTCGTGCAGACGCCCACCCAGTTCTATGTCCTGCGTTTCCTGCTCGGCTCGGCCGAGGCCGGCTTCTATCCCGGCATCGTGCTCTACCTCATGCAGTGGTATCCGGCGCGCCGCCGCTCGCACGTGCTGGCCATCTTCATGGTGGGCATTCCGCTGGCGGGCATCATCGGCGGGCCGCTGTCGGGGTGGATCCTCGAAGCCTTCAATGGCTCGCACGGGCATCCGGGCTGGCGCTGGCTGTTTCTCATCGAGGCGCTGCCGTCGCTCGTGCTGGGCATCGCGGCGTTCTTCTATCTGGAGAACCGTCCGGAGAAGGCGAAGTGGCTGACGCGCGAGGAAGCCGCGATCATCGCGAATGCGCTCGACTCGGTGCCGCCCAAGCACACGCGCATCTCGCAGACGGTCGGCCAGGTGTTCCGCGACCCGCGCATGCTGCTGTTGGCGCTGATCTACTTCTGCGTCATCATGGGCCAATACGGCCTGACCTTCTGGATGCCGACGCTCATCAAGGCATCGGGCGTCTCGGGCGCGCTGCATATCGGCGTGCTCTCGGCGATCCCGTTCATCTTCGGCGCGATCGCCATGGTCTCCTGCGGCCGCAATTCGGACCGTACTGGCGAGCGCCGCTGGCATCTGATCGTGCCGATGCTCGTCGGCGCGGTGGGTTATGCCGTCACGGCCGGCGCGGGATCGAACGTGCCGCTCGCGTTGCTCGGCCTCTCGCTGGCGGCGGCGGGCGTGCTGACGCCCGGGCCGCTGTTCTGGGCCCTGCCGTCCGCGATCCTCGCCGGCACGGGCGCGGCGGCGGGCATCGCGGCAATCAATGCGTTCGCCGGGCTCGCGGGCTTCGTGAGTCCCTATCTGATCGGCTGGCTGCGCGATCTCACGCATACCTCCGTGATCGCCATGTATGTGTCGGCGGGCGTGCTGGTCGTCGGGGCCGCGATGATCCTGCTGATTCCCGCCAAGCTCGTGAACCGCTGATTTTTCGGATCTCGCAGTAGGGAAGCCGGCATGCTGCCTTGCGCGCATGCCGGCTTTTTTTCGTCCGTAGCAGTGTGCATTTGTATTTCTTCGTGTTAGTTTATGTATTCATATAAACCGAATAGAAATACATCAAGGAGGAGAGTCATGGACTTGAACCTGAAAGGCAAATCGGCGCTGATCACGGGCGCATCGAAAGGCATCGGGCTGGCGACGGCGTGGGCATTCGCCGCGGAAGGCGTCGCGGAGCTGCACTTGGCGGCGCGTTCGGCGGATGCGCTGCATCGCGCGCAGGACGAAATCGCGACTAAGCACGGCACGCGCGTCCACGTGCATGCGACGGATCTCTCCGTCACGCAGAACGCCATCGATCTGGCGCGCGCCTGCTCGAACGCGGACATCCTGGTGAACAACGCGGCGGATTCCAGCCCCGGCCCGCTCGACAAGATGAGCGACGCGGAGTGGCGCGCGAGTCTCGACATGAAGATCTTTTCGTACGTCACGCTGACGCGCGAACTGTATGCGTCGATGAAGCAGCGCGGCAGCGGCGTGATCGTCAACGACATCGGCAATTCGGGCGAGAACTGGGACGCGAACTACATCATCGGTTCGACGGGCAATGCGGCGATGATGGCCTTCACGCGCGCGATCGGCGGCTGGGCGCTGGACGACGGCATCCGCGTGGTGGGCGTGAATCCGGGACCGGTCGCCACCGACCGCATGGTGAAGCTGATGAAGCGCCGCGCGCTCGACTGGTACAACGACGAAAGCCGCTGGGAAGAACTGTTCGACAAATATCCGGGCAAGCGTGCAGCCCGTGCCGATGAAGTGGCCGACCTGATCGTGTGGCTCGCGTCGGATCGCGCGGCCTATATCACGGGCACGATCGTGACCATCGACGGCGGCATTGCGTCGCGCCGTTCCATCATCTGAGGGGGACGACATGCGTCGATTCGAGGAACGCAACGCCTATTTCGACCGGCTCTGCAACAGCGAAGGGCTGATGTGGCTGGGCCAGAACACCAATCACTTCGAGCCGCATCCTGCCGTCCGCCAGGCCGTCATCGATGCACTCGATGGCGGCGAGTACCACGCCTATGCGCCGCCGCTCGGCTTCGAGGAGCTGCGGCAGCTGATCCGCGAGGACATCGGCTTGCCTGACGCGTCGGTGATGGTCACCGACGGCGCGGTGGAAGCGCTGTACAACGTCTGCCGCAACATCTGCGAAGCAGGCAAGGATTTCGTCACCACCAATCCGAGCTGGGCCTGGCCGATGCAGTTCGCCGCGCGCGCCGGCTCCCGCGTGATCGAACTGCCGATTTACTCGGCCGGCCAGCACTACAAGCTCACGCCCGCGCAATTGCGCGCGGCGGTGAACGAGAACACCGGCGTGATCTATCTGGTGGATCCGAACAATCCGCTCGGCACCTGTCATACGGAAGACGAGATTCGCGAGTTCGCGGAGATCGCGCGTTCGGTCGGCGCGTATTTCATTCATGACGCCACCTACTTCCAGTTCGCCGACAGCTTCACGCCCGCGTACCGCTTCTATCCCGAGAAGACCATCGTCACGTACAGCTTCTCGAAGTGGCTCGGTCTGGCGGGCATGCGGCTCGGCGCGGTGATCGCGCATCCGGATCTGATCGAACGCTTCGCTTCCGCGCCGCCGAACAATCTCGGCAGCAACGTGCTGTCGCAACGCGCGGCGATCGCCGGGCTGCGCACGAAGAACGATTGGTTTCCCGAGATCAACCGGCGTCAGCGGCGCAATCAGGCGGCGGTCGTCGAGGCGGCGAAGAATGTGGAAGGATTGAGCGTGCCGGTGTATCCGTCGCAGGCGAATCTGCTGGTCGTGGAAACCATCAACGCCGGCATCACGCCGGAAGCGCTGGTGGAGGCGTTCCAGGCCGAGCGCGTGATGATCCGTCAGGGCGCGTACCACACGAAGGAATTCGGGCATCGCTTCGTGAAGGTCAGTCTGACGGTGCCGGAAGCCTGGGCCGACCGCTTCTGCGAACTGCTGCCTTCGATGGTCGAGCGCGCGCGGTCCATCAAGCAGCCCGCGAATCAATTCTAACGAGGCCGGAACCGACATGCCGTATCTGAAAACCACCGACGATGTGAACCTGTACTACGAAGAAGCCGGCGAAGGCACGCCGCTCGTCTTCGTGCATGAATTCGGCGGCGACCTGCGCAGCTGGGAACCGCAGATGCGCTACTTCAGCCGGCGTTATCGCTGCATTGCCTTCGCGGCGCGCGGCTATGCGCCGTCCGACGTGCCCGACGACATCGAGCGCTATTCGCAGTCCATCGCCGCGCGCGATATCCGCGACGTGCTCGACGCATTGAAGATCGACCGCGCGCATATCGTGGGCCTGTCGATGGGCGGTTTCGCCACGCTGCACTTCGGGCTCGACTATCCGGAGCGTGCCCGTTCGCTGGTGGTCGCGGGCGCGGGCTATGGCGCGGAGAAGGCCTTCGAGGATCACTTCCGCGACGTGTCGCTGGAAGTCGCGAAGCAGTTCGAGGCGCAGGGCGCCGAGCAGTTCTCGAAGACCTATGCGCTGGCGGCATCGCGCATTGCGTTCCAGGTGAAGGACCCGCGCGGCTGGCTCGAATTCGCGACGATGCTCGGCGAACATTCGGCGCGCGGCTCGGCGCTGACGATGCGCGGCGTGCAGGCGCGCCGTCCATCCATCTATGACCTCGAAGCCCGTCTCCAGGCGATGACGGTGCCCACGCTGATCGTCGTCGGCGACGAGGACGATCATTGTCTTCAGCCCGGCATCTTCCTGAAGCGCACGGTGCCGGCGAGCGGACTGGTCGTGATGGCGAAGACCGGCCATACGCTCAATCTCGAAGAACCGGCGCTGTTCAATCAGCATGTCGCCGAGTTTCTAGCGATGGTCGAGCAGGACCGCTGGTTGCCGCGCGATCCGCGCGCGGTGCCCGCGCAGATCATGAAGACATCATGAGCGCGCCGGCACAGACCCGTGCGAGCGCGTTCGTCGATGAACAGCGTCTCGCCGGCCGGCTCGACGCGATGGCGCGCATCGGCGCCACGGAGAAGGGCGGCGTGAACCGGCAGGCGCTGTCGGCGGACGATGCGCAGGCGCAGCGCGAACTCGTGCGCTGGGGCGAAGCGCTGGGGCTCAAGCCGTCCGTCGATGCCATCGGCAATCTGTTCCTGCGCCTCGAAGGCACGGACGCGGACGCGGCGCCGGTGATGTCGGGATCGCATCTCGATTCGCAACCGACCGGCGGCAAGTTCGACGGCGTCTATGGCGTGCTGGCCGCCTTCGAGGCCGTGGAGGCGATCATCGCTTCGGGCGTGAGGCCACGTGCGTCCATCGATATCGTTGCGTGGATGAACGAGGAGGGCTCGCGTTTTGCGCCCGGCATGATGGGGTCGGCGGTGTTTGCGGGGGCGCGTGAACTGGATCAGGTACGCGCTGTGACGGACCAGGCTGGCGTCAGCGTGGCGGCGGCGCTCGCGGACGTGCGTGAATCCTTGCACGATGTGCCCGAGCGCGCGCTGGGGCTGCGGCCGGCCGCGTTCGTCGAAGCGCATATCGAGCAAGGGCCGATGCTGGAGAAGGAGGGATTGACCATCGGCGTCGTGACGGGCATTCAGGGCAAGCGCACGTTCAAGGTGCGCGTGGACGGCGAGGCCGCGCATGCGGGCACATCCACGCGCGCGGAACGCAAGGACGCGCTGCTCGCTGCCATCGCAATGGTGCAGGCGCTGGCCGATGCGATGCACGACGCCGAGGACATCGTTAAGTTCACAGTCGGACGTTTCGATGTCAAGCCGAGCGCGCCGTCGGTGGTGGCCAGTTCGGTGGACTTCTCCATCGACTTGCGGCATCCCGACTCGGACACGCTGACGCGTCTCGGCGACCGCATCGCGCCGATCTGCGAGGCGCATGCGGGCGTGTGCACGGTGCAGGTGACGGAGCTTTCCACGGCGATGTCGCTCGACTTTCCTGAACGGATGCGCGCGGTGATCCGTGAAGCCGCGGCAAGGCTCGATCTGCCGCATCGCGACATCCTGTCGACGGCGGGCCACGATGCACGCTATCTGCGTGCGGTGTGTCCGAGCGGCATGATCTTCGTGCCGTCGCATCTCGGGCTGACACACTGCGAGGCGGAATTCACGGCGTCGGCGGATCTGGCTGCCGGGACGCGCGTGCTTGCGGATGTGCTCGCCGAACTGGCTTCCTGACGGCGGGAGCGGGGCTTGCTGATTCGGCGTGCAAGGTCCGTTCGGCGTCAAAGGAGGCAAGCATGACCGCGCATCAGGATTCATCGGACGACGATGCAGAGACGTACGCGACGTTCAAGGCACTCGTCAACATGACGGCGTCGCAACTCGACAAATGGCTCGATACCGACGAGTCCCGCGAAGTTGGACAGAAGAACGACGGCGGAGAGTCGGTGGGGCACAAGTCGGGGCGGCACATCATCGAGATTCTCGGCAAGAAGAAAGCCGATCTCGGCACGGACGACTACGCGCACATGCGCAAGGTGAACGGCTATGTGAAGCGTCACCTCGCGCAGCGTCCGCATGAGGTCGAGCATTCGCATTGGCGTTACTCGCTGATGAACTGGGGACACGATCCGCTCAAATGAGCGCGCGTGCCCTCAGCCGTTCACGAACACGATGCGCTCGCGTCCGGCATCGTCATTCCAGTGGTCGGCGAGATGCGGCATCGGCACGGCTTTCGTATCCACGCGCAAGCCGCCTTCCGCCGCCGCATTCAACACCGCCTGCATGGCCGCGAACAGACGCGGCATGGCGACGCTCCCCAGGCCGCTGCCGAGCAGGCTGATCGCGCTCGATCGCAATACGGCCGCCGGCAGCGCGATCTCCTGTGCGCTCATCGAACCGATCTGCACGAAGCGCAGCGCGCGTTGTGCTTCGGATGCACGGGCGGCGGCAATCAGCAACGCCCGCGCGCTCGGCCCCCACAGATAGTCCAGCACGATATCGACGCCTTCCACGCAATGTGCTTCGAATGCGCGGCTCAGTGAGGCTTCGTCACTCTCCAGCGTGATGATCGTGTCCGCGCCCATGTCTCGCAGTTTCTCGAGCATCGCGCGATTGCGTCCCGTCGCGATGATCTTCCCCGCGCCGAGCCGCTTCGCCACCTGTACGGCAAGCTGCCCCGACGCGCCGGTCGCGCCGTTGATCCACACGGTCTCGCCGGCGACGAACTTCGCCCGCTCCGTGAGCGCCGCCCATGACGACATGCCAGGAATGGCGATGGCGGCGGCATCGATATCGTCGATGGAATCGGCCAGCGGCAAACAATGTTCGAGCGGCACCAGCGTGCGCTCGGCCATCGCGCCGAATGGCGCTACCGGACCGAAGAAGTAGACGCGCCGGCCATCGTCGAGACGGCCGGCGCCATCGACGCCCGCGACGAACGGATAGGTCTTCGACGACGAATAATGCTCGCCCGATGCCCGTCCGCGCGTCAGTCGGCTCAATGCCGAAGCGCCGACCTTCACGACGCCCTGTTCACGCGAGGCCACCGGTTCATCGAATTCAGCCCACACGGGTTGGGTGCCTGCCTGCTTGACGACTGCTGCTTTCATGCTTGCTCCTGTTTGATTGAGGCGCCGAGTTCGGCCAGCCATGCACGCAATTCGGGATCACGGATATCCAGCACGTCGAACAGGCCGAGCGCGAGCAACGCCGGCAAGGCTTCCTCGATGTCGCGTGCGGCCTCGGCGCGGCTCGCGGCACTCGCGTGCGGATCGCTCCACACGCGCGCGTTGACGAGGAACGCGCCGACCGTGCCCTTGCGGATCGTCGTGCCGTTGAGACGGGTTTCGTCGAGATGGTCGGGAAGCATCTGGCTGGCTTGCATTGCAACTGGCTCCGTGAGTGAAACAATGAAGCCGAGTCTAGACGTGCGCCCGAGGCCCGTCTCCGGTATAAAGGCCATTCGATACCGAAATCCGGCCATGAATACACCCCTGATTCGCCCCGAACTGGTGATGTCGCAGGACGGCCCGTTCCTCGCCGCCGCCGAGCTCACGCAAAGCGAGCCGCGCGAAGTGGCTTCGCACAGCCACGCGCGCGGCCAGTTGATGGGGGCGTCGAGCGGGCTGGTGTCGATTGGCGTCGATACGCGCCAGTGGGTCGTGCCCGCGGTTCATGCCATCTGGATTCCGCCGCATCGGGCGCATTCGGTGCGGTCCTACGGACCGTTCTCGGGATGGAGCGTGTTCGTGGCCGAGGCGCGTTGCGCGGCCTTGCCCGCCGAGCCGCGCGCCATTCGCGCCACGCCGCTGCTGCGTGAAGCGGTGCATCGCGCGTCGTCATGGCAGGACGACCTGCTCGATGCGGCGCGGACGCGCATCGCCGACGTCATCCTCGATGAACTCGCCGCCGCCCCCGAAGCGCCGTTTCATCTGCAGCGTCCGCGCGATCCCGCGTTGCTGAAGATCACCGACGCGCTCGCCAACGATCTCGCCGATAACCGCCGTCTCGAAGAATGGGCCGCGTGGGCGGGGGTATCGCCGCGCACGCTGAGCCGCCGCTTCATGGCCGACACCGGGCTGACCTTCGCGCAATGGCGTCAGCAGGCGCGCATGCTGCGGGCGCTGGAGCGTGTGGCCGATCGTGTCCCGGTGACGACCATCGCGCTGGAAACGGGCTACGAGAACATCAGCGCGTTCATCGACGTGTTTCGCCGCACGTTCGGGACGACGCCTGGGCGGTATCACGCAAGCGGCTGAACGCGTGAAGCTTGCCGGCGGGACGGTTCGGGATACTATCGTCGAACGGACAAGCGATGGAGGAGACATGAACCAGACGAACTGGTACGACGAGCACGCCTGTTCCCTCGATGACTTCGAACGCGACCTCGCGCAGGAAGAGGCGCATCCGCCGCGTCACGCTGCTTCGATTCAGCGAGGCATTCCGCTCTACGATTGCGCCGCGCTGGGCCGCGACCTGTCCGAACGCATGGCCTTGCAGGCTGAATGGGCCGAGGTCTTGCGCGCGGGCGCCGGCGTGCTGGTGCTGAAGCACGCCTATGCCGACACCGCCCCGATCGACGACGCCACCGCCGTCTTCGAAGACATCATCCGGCAGGAGCGCGAGCAGGGCACGAGCCGCGCGGATCACTTCGCGAAGGCCGGCGCGAACGACCGCATCTGGAACGCGCAGGAAAAGCTCTGCCTGCACGCGCCCGATGTCTTCGCGCGCTACTTCGCGAACCCGTTTCTCGCGTGCATGGCCGAAGCGTGGCTCGGCCCGGCGTATCAGATGACGTCGCAGGTGAATGTCGTACGGCCGGGCGGCGCGGCGCAGGAGGCGCATCGCGACTATCACCTCGGTTTCCAGACCGAAGAGGAAGTGCGCCGCTATCCCGCGCATGTTCACGCGATGTCGCCTTTTCTGACCTTGCAGGGCGCGGTGGCGCACAGCGACATGCCGGTGGAAAGCGGACCGACCAAGCTGCTGCCGTTTTCGCAGCGCTATGCACCCGGCTATCTCGCGTGGCGGCGTGCGGACTTTCGCGCGTACTTCGAGGCGCACTGCGTGCAATTGCCGCTCGAAAAGGGCGATGCGCTGTTCTTCAGCCCCGCGCTGTTCCATGCGGCGGGCGCAAACCACACGCGCGACGTGCAGCGCATGGCCAACCTGTTGCAGGTGTCGTCGGCCTACGGGCGGGCGATGGAATCGGTCGATCGCGCGCGCATGTGCGAAGCCGTGTATCCGGTCCTGAGCGAAAGCAAGTCCACGGGCCGCATGAGCGATGCAGAGATCGAGGCGGTCATCGCTTCGTGCGCGGAGGGCTATGCGTTCCCGACGAATCTCGATCGCGATCCGCCTTCGGGCGGTCTCGCGCCGTCGAGCCAGCAGGCGCTGCTGCGCGAGGCGCTGCATGAAGGCTGGCCCGTCGAGCGCTTTACCGATGCACTACGCCAGCACGCGTGGAAACGCATCACATAAAACAATCCGTAACGCGTGGGTAATGCCTCGTAAGCACTGACGAAAAGCGCATTTTTCTCAACCGATTGCCGTGCCTCGCGCCCGGAGAAGATGGCTGCCGTTGCAAGACGCAACGTCCATTTTCTTCAGGAGCGCGCAGCATGAACGTCAACAGTCCCCTCAACAGCCACGCGGTGCCGCAGACGGCGAACACCCTGCCGATCCGGCGCAACACCGAAGTCCCGGCCGCCGAAAGCATTCCCTCTACCACGACGAAGACGCCGGTGAGCAATCCCGCGCATCTCGGCAATCACGTCGATACGACCGCCTGAGCCATGCCTGCGATCGTTCGATTCGCGCTCGCGTGCGCGGCGCTCGCAGCGTGTCCGCTGACGCTCGAAGGCTGCGCGCTCGCCGCGCTGCCGTGCCGCGTGACGGCGGCGACGCTCAAGGTCGTGCCGGTGGTCGGCCACGCGGCAGCCACGCCGTTCGATGTGTGCGTCTCGGCGATTGACTGACATGAAACGCCTCCTTCTCCCCTGCGCGCTGTTCGCCGCGATGCTGTTGCCCGCGGCAGCACACGCGCAGCAGCCGTTCGACTTTCGCGGGCTGCGGCTCGGCGTGCCGCTGGATGTATTTCGCCGCGACGAGCCCGCGCGCGCCACGCCGCCGCGCAGCGTCGCGCTGTGCGACACCGACGTCGAATCGGCGGCGCTCGGCATGGTGCTGCGCGATCCGCACAGCCTGACCATCAGCTGCAAGTGGGCGCATCGCGGCGAGGCGGGATGGCAGGCGTCGCAAGCGGTCGTCGACGGCGCTCCCGCACGCGATCACGTGCTGCGTTTCGCCGCGATGCCGGGCGATCCCGCGCCGCGTTTGTATCGCATGTCGTTCGTGATCGATGCCCGCATGGCCGACGACTTCGGCGCGGCCTTGTCGTCGCGGTTCGGTGCGGGCCGCGTCGTGCGTGCAAACGGCTACCGGACGCGTCGCTGGGAGAACGCGTCGAGCTCCATCACGCTGGAGGCGAACGGCGCGTCGGCGACGGCGCGCGTGATCTATCGCCTGAAGGCCTACGAAACCTGGTTGCGCGAGACCGACGACAAATGGCGTCTCGCCGCCTTGCATGACACCCCTTGAATCCCGGAAAGCATCGTCATGAAATTGCCAGTCTTGTTGTGCGCATGTGCGCTGTCGGCGTGTTCGTCGTCGCGGTCCATCGTCGAGATGCCGACTTATGCGCCGGCCGTCGCGCAGCCGGTCAACGTCAACACGCTCGGCGCGATCTATCAGGCGGGCAGTTCCGTGTCGCTGTACGAGACCTCGCGCGCGCAGCGTGTCGGCGACGTGCTGACCATTCGCCTCGCCGAGTCTTACTCGGGCAGCAATACCGCCGATGCCAGCGCGAGCCGCGCGAGCAGCATCAGCGCCACGGCCGCCGATCAATCGACCGGCGCGGCCGCGCGCCTTGCACGCCTCTTCAACGTGGGCTCGGCGGATACGTCGTTCAAGGGCAACGGCAGCACCCGCAACCTGAGTGCGATGAGCGGCACGCTCGCGGTATCGGTGATCGGTACGCTGCCGGGCGGAAATCTCGTGGTCGCGGGCGACAAGATCATCGCGATGAGCGGCAATCAGGATCAGCTGCGCTTCTCCGGCATCGTCAATCCGAAGGACATCGAGGCGGGGAATTACGTGGCGTCGAACAAGGTGGCGAATGCGCGCATCGAACAGGCGGGCGTGGGCATGCTCGCCGATTCGACCACGATGGGATGGTTGCAGCATCTCTTCATGAGCGTGCTGACGTTCTGAGCTCAAGACATCGCGTCAGTGTGGCGGCCGCGCGGCAATGCGTCCCGCCGCGCTCGGATCGCCATGCGGCACGAAGATATAGCCCTGGCCCCAGACAGTCTGCACATAGCGCGGCTCGGACGGGTCGGTTTCCAGCAGACGGCGCAGCCGCCAGATCGATACGTCGAGACTGCGATCGCGATGCGCTCCCGCGCCGCGCAGATGCTCGTTCAGCTGCGCGCGCGAGAGCACGGTCATCTGATTCTTCACGAGCGTCTTCAGCAGCGCGAATTCACCCGAGCGCAGCGCGATGCGTTCGCCGTCGCGACGCAGCTCACGCGCGCTGAAGTCCATCTCGAAAGGACCGAAGCGATAGCTCGGACGCATCTCCGGCGCGCCCGGCACGAACGACGATGCGCCGTTGCGGCGTCGCAGGATGGTGCGGATGCGCGCCAGCAGTTCGCGCGGATCGAAGGGCTTGCCGAGATAATCGTCCGCGCCGAGTTCGAGTCCGATCACGCGATCCAGTACGTCCGAGCGCGCGGTGAGCAGGATCACGGGAACGTCGTCGTGGGCGTGGCGCAGTTCACGCAGCGCGCTGATGCCGTCCTTGCCGGGCATCATCACGTCGAGCACGACCAGCGCGGGCCGCAGGCTCTGCACGGCGCTTTTGAGCGCGATGCCGTCGTCCAGCACCGACACTTCGAGGCCGTGTTGCGTCAGGAAGCCGCGCACGTGTTCGCGCACGACGGGGTCGTCGTCGACCATGAGTACATGTGATGTCATGCGCCGATTCTATGTTCGGCATCGGCGGCCTGGCCATCGCGCGAAACTTTCCATTTCTTTCTGTTACGGGATTCCGGGAGCGTGACGAACGCCGCTTGCGTCCGTGGCGAAAGGCCTGACGGGCCATGGCGTGCAGGGAAGCAAGGGCGCGGCGCGTACTGCCGTAAGAATCGGTAATGTGCCGAATAAAGTGGCGCGTGCCGATTGGAATAAGCACCGAATAAAATTTCGATATGGCTACATCGGTTCTGATCGTCGACGACGATTCCGCGGTGCGCGATCTGCTGCGCCGCTTCTTTCATACGCAAGGCATCGAGGTTTCCGTGCTGCATGACGGCGCGGGGCTGCGCCGTCGGCTGGAACTGGAGCGTCCTTCCATCGTCGTGCTGGACATCATGATGCCGGATACCGACGGCCTGCGCGCGCTGCGCGATCTGCGCGCGGCGGGCGAGGACATTCCGGTGATCTTCGTGACGGGCTGCGACAGCGTGGCCGAGAAGATCGCGGGACTGCAAACCGGCGCGGACGATTACCTCGCGAAACCCTTTGATCCACGCGAACTGCTCGCGCGCATCGAAGCCGTGCTGCGGCGTCGCGCGAGCACGCCGAGCCAGCCCGAACGCTGCGCGCGCGAACGCTTCGGACGCTTCGAGGTGGACTTCGTCACGCGCGCGCTGATCTGCGGCGAGAAGCGCATTCCGTTGCGCGAGAGCGAGTTCGCGTTGCTCAAGGTCTTCATCAAGCATCCGTACAAGGTGCTGTCGCGGGTCTTGCTGCACGATCTCGTCCATCGCGACGACCTGCCGTTCCGCGACCGTGGCCTCGACGTGCCGGTGTGGCGGCTGCGTCGTCTGATCGAAGACGATCCGTCGCAACCGCGTCACTTGCAGACCGTGCGCGGACAAGGCTTTGTCTTCGTGCCCGATGGGGAAGACGCCGCACACGAACGCATCCGGACTTAAGGCGATGCGTCTGGCTGCTTTCTCGCCGCGCGTCATTGCGGATACCTTGTTCGGGCGCATGGCGCTGCTGTCGGTCTGCGTGCTGCTGGTGCTGCAGGGCGGATGGTTCGCGATGCTGCATATACAAGCGCCGCACAAGGAAGCCGATGGCTACGCACGCGCGCTGCTGATCGTGCTGGAAGCCGCGCACAACGACGTGACCCTCGGCGGCAAGCTGATGCGCGAGACGCGTGTGCATATCGTGCCGGTCTGGAACATGCCGGAACCGCTCGAACTCCAGGATCCGCTGACTACGCGGCACGCGCATCTCGCGAAGCAGATTGCCGATGGCTTGCCGCCGGGCTCGCAGATCGCCATCGACAGCATCGGGCGCAAGATGCCGCGCCTGTGGGTGCGCTATCCGTCGAGCGCGTTCTGGATCGTCACGCCCATCGACCTGCCGCCGCCCGCGCCCATCTTCACCGAGTCCCTCGTGTTGCTGTGCGGCGCGTTGCTGCTGTCGCTGTTCGTCACCTGGCAACTGCAACGTCCGCTGGCGCGGGTCGCGCAGGCCGCGCGGCGCTTCGGCGGCGGCGAGCGTCCGGTGCCGGTGGGCGAACGGGGTCCGCGCGAGTTGCGCGATCTGATCGGTGCGTTCAACCAGATGGTGAGCAAGATCGCCGAGGCCGATGACGACCGCGCGGTCATGCTCGCCGGCATCGCGCACGATCTGAAGGCGCCGCTCACGCGTCTGTCGCTGCGCGCGACGGTGCTCGCGAAGGACGAGCGCGAACGCGCGCATTTCCTGCGCGACATCGATTCGATGACGCGCATCGTCCAGCAGTTCCTGGAGTTCGCCGCGCGTGCGCCGTCCGAAAGCGCGCCGGCGGGCGTGGATGCATTCATCGCGGAACAGTTCGCTGCGCCCGAGGATGGCGACGATGCGCTGTTCCGGCTGTCGCTGCATGCGGGCGATGGGTTCGTGCTGCCGCGCACCTTCATCGACCGGCTGCTGACCAATCTCGTCGATAACGCGTTCGAGCATGGCGAGCCGCCTGTGGAGATCAGGACTGCGCGGCTGGGTGCCGACTGGCTAATCGAAGTGCGCGATCACGGTCCCGGCATTCCTGACGCGCAACTCGACGACGCGCTGCGCCCGTTCGTGCGGCTCGATCCCGCGCGCAGCGGCAACGGGCATTGCGGGCTGGGTCTTGCCATTGTCGAGCGTCTTGCGCGCGAACAGCAGGGCCGCTGTGAGATCGGCAATGCCGAGGGCGGCGGGCTGATCGTGCGTATCGTCATTCCCGTTCAATCAACATGATCGTCACTTCGCTCCCTCCGACCTCGCGTCGCGCCTTCCTGCGCGGCGCCGCGCTCCTCTCGACCGCATTCGGCGCGAGTGCGCTGCTGTCCGCATGCGGCGGGGGAAGCGATGAAGCCGCCGTGGCGGAGATGCCGCGCGTGACATCGGTGGAGAATTTCCGCGACGTGGCGGGTATCGGCGATGGCTATGCCTCCGTCGATGGACGCCGTCTGCGGCGTGGCGTGTTCTATCGCTCGGGCGCGTTCACGCCCAATGACGCCGACGCCGCCACGCTGGCGCGGCTCGGTCTGCGCGCGCTGCATGATCTGCGCATGGTGGCCGAGGCTTCGCTGGCGATGGATCGCGTGCCGGCGAATGCGGTGCGCGAGACGCATGAAGTCGCGCCGATCGACGTCGTCTCCGCGATGCCGCGCGACGCGGCGGCGGCAAGCGCATGGATGATCGATCGGCAGCGCAAGCTGGTCACGGATCCGGTGGCGCGGTTGCAATTCGGTCTGCTGCTGACGCGGCTGGCGCGCGTCAGCGGGCCGCAAGTGATCCATGGCGCAGTGGGCAAGGACCGGACCGGCTGGGCGGCGGCACTGCTGCTGGCCATCGCGGAAGTGCCGCTCGACGTGATCATCCAGGACTATCTGCTGACCAACACGGCGGCCCAGCCGCAGATCGCCGCGCGCATGCAGGCGCACGCGGCGCGGCTCGGTACGGCTACGGCAATCGTGGCGCCGCTGTATCAGGCGCAGAGCGCGACGATCGAAGCCGCGTTCGACGAGATGGTGGGCAGCTTCGGCACGCTCAATGACTATCTGTCGCAAGGGCTGTCGTTGAGCGGGGACGACATCGGCATGTTGCGCGCGAAGCTGCTGGCCTGATGCCACGCGCTCATTGCATAAAAAAACGGCTCGCCTGAGACAGGTGAGCCGCAAGAGGGATCGGTACAACTCGTACTACGCAGGCAGATTAGCACCGCCGCATTGTTCCTTGAGCCGATGGAAAGATGCGGAAAGGAAGGTGCATTTCATCGTGCATTTCATGGCGCCTGCGCCACCACCATGCGCTCCACCAGCGCGTCCAGCTTCTGCCGGGCGCTGGCGAAGCGGTCCATGCTGAGGCCGTTGGTTTCATAGCGCGCGGTGACGAGGATCTGGCCGCGCCGCACCAGCGTCAGATCGATGGCGGACAGATACGACACCGGATTGCTGCTGAATGCATGCTTGTCCCAGCTCGTGGTCGCGGCATAGACGAGCATGGCCTCGCAGCCGGGCGGCGACGTGCCGGGGTTATAGACGGTCGAATTGACGCCGCGCCGCTGCAACGAGACTTGCAGATTCGGCACGAAGTCGCCGGTCGCGACCGTCTGGTTCAGTTCGATGCAAACCGATTGCAGCGCCGCCGGCTCGCCCGTCACCGAAGTCGGCGACGAATAGTTCGACGCCACCGAAAAGCCGGCCTGCACGAGCGAGCCGGCGGCATCGGCTGCGGTGATCAGCGTCCATGTGCAGCCGGTCAGCGCGCTCGCGCCGAGGAGCGTCAGCGCGAGAGAGAAGCGCCCGGGCATGGCGGTGTCGTTGTGTCAGGGTTGGCTCAGCGCACGACGCGCAGGCGCACCGTGTTCGCCCCTTCGATCGTGGCGGTGAGCGTCGTGGCGCGAGTCGTCTCCGCCGTGCGCAGGACGAAGCGCTGGCGCGTGGCGGTGTTGATGTCGTGACGCACATCCGGGAAGCATGAGGCGATGTCCGCACCGAGTTCCTGCAACGGGTCGGCGACCACGCCGTCCGCTTGCCAATGGGCACGCCAGCGGCAATCGTAGGTGTGCGCGCTGCCGCGACACACGCCCTGGCCCGGCGAACCGGCGGGAAGCAGCGGGCGGCCTTGCGCGAGCGTGCCGAACGACGGCGCCGCGACGATCGTCTGCAATGCCGTGCAGACGTCAGGCAGATCAACGGCCGCGGCGGGGAGCATCGGCGCGAGCAGCACGGCGGCGGCGAGCGCGCGGCCCAGCGCGAGGGTGAAGGAGCGGGTGGCGATGTGTTGAGCTTGCATGACCTGGCGTAATTGTCGAATGAGGAACAGCATCGTCGCGCATGGACGCGTGTCCCGATCCGGCGAGCAACACGCCGATTCGACAAGTTGTTTCCAGGTATTAACCGGCAGCTTCAGGCTCGAGCTCTGACGCAAACTCAAACGAACAGCGAGATGATGCCGCCGATCGTCGCCGCGGCCGCGACCCATTTGCCCGCGGTGTAGAAGCCGTTGGCATCGGTGGCCTGCACCTCGGGGCGTTCGAGGCCCAGCGCGCCATACGCGAACGACTTCACCGACGAAGGGTCGGTCGTCTGCGTCGCGGTGTCGTCTGACGAGGTGTCTGCATCAGTGCTTGTGGTATCAGCATCGGCCATGCGGCGCGGCGCGGGCGCGTCCGCGCTCACGTAGGCACTCGTGGTGGTCGCACCGGAGATCTGCATCGCTATCCTCGTCGTTATCGGTCTGGCGGACTGCAATAACGGCGAGCCGCACGCATGCTTGAACGCGCGGTCCTTTCCCTTTCTTACTTACATCGGGTGGCTTTGCACGAAGCTCTTGTACGAGTAGTACGCGGGCTTCTTCGTGGTGCCGTCGCCCTCGATCAGACCGTAGTTGCCTTCGCTGTCGTCGTAGAGCTGGAAGCCCTGGATGGACTGGATGTTGTACTTCGACGCGACGTTCACATACTGCGCCATCATCGTGTCGCCGGTGATGTACGACGCGATCTGGTTGTACGAGCCATAGTCGGGCCGCACGCCGAACTCGTTGATCCAGATGGGCTTGCCCATGTTGTGCAGCACCTGCAGCACGTCATGGCAGCCCGTGCCGCCGCAGGCGTTGGTGATGTCGCCTTCGTTCGAGTACCAGTGCCACGAGGTGATGTCCCACGACACGGTGGGATGTCCCCACGTACCGTCCGGCTGCGAGCCGTCCGCGAGCATCTGGAAGAACGCATAGTGCAGCCAGGTGCCGCCGAGCACGATCTTCGCCGAAGCATCCACCGACTTCACGCCTGCGATCATGCCGCGAATCGCGCCGCGCGCAAGCATGTACGAGCTGTTGTTGTAGTGGTTCCAGAGCACGCCGTCCACGTTGCCGTTGAGCGTCTTCGCTTCGAGTTCGTTGCCCACCTCGTAGTACGCGTAGTGATACGAACTGGCGGTCTGCTGGCCGAGCTGATAGCCGGCGTGATAGGCATCGTCTTCGCTGTTGTAGTTCAGGTTCGCCATCAGCACGGGATACATCGTCACGCCGCCATCGGCCATGACCTTCGCGACCTTGGCCAGCGCCGCTGCCGATGTCGAGCTATAGACGTCGTTGCGATAGATGGTCGCGCCGAGATCCTGGAGCTGCGCGAGCTGGGTCTGCGGACTGGTGGCGTCGTACGCGCCGCCGTTGGTGTTATGTCCGTTCATGCCGTAGAAGATCGAGCCGTTGCTCGCGGCCTTCGACGTGGCCTTGGGCGTCGCGGCCTTGCCCGTGGCGGCATCCACTGCGCTGTCGTTGCCGCCGCCGCAAGCGGCGAGCAGTGCGCTCGCGAGCATCGTGGCGATCAACGCGGCGCGTCTGGGTGTGTGAAGGGACGAGGATGTTGAAGCTTGGGTCGATGGTTTCATGAACATGAGGATGGCGAATCAAACGGTTCGAATTGAGAGCTTCCAGTTCGGTAAAGCCGCCAGTCTTATTTCGAACGGGCGTTAGTTATCCGAAGAACAACAGGCGAACGAACGCGGCTCCCGGTCGTGTGACGGGGAGTCGTGCGGTCCAGGTTGTACTGGCTTGGCTTATCCACATGCCGACGCGCATGGATCACCATGCGTTCGGGGCGCGGACGCCGCCGGGCCATATGCATGGCGAGCGGCTTGACGAGTCACGCCGAACGGATTCGACGTGACGTCGGTAACATGTGCTGTGATGGCCCGCGAGATACGTCAGATTTACTAACTAACAGGCGGATTGGGTGTGCCGTCGAAAACATTGCGGGACAACCATCGCAGCGGGGGAAAGATTACTTCGATACGAAGTGGAAGTAAACCGGACAGCCGGAAAAAACATCTTCGTACGAAGGCGGCCGCGAAAGTTTGTTCTGTGTTTAATGGTCCTTATCGCAGCCGTTTTCATGCATCAGGCGTGATACCGATTACGTCCTTTCTCCTCATAGGAATACGTGGTTCAGGGAAGTACCGGCGGTTGATAAGCAAGCGTTGGCGCGAGCAGCCATAGCAGAGTGAGCACGTGCACGGTGCTGCAGATGAACTGCGCGAACGTGAAGCCGATGACCACCCAAACGACTCGCGAGCCGCACCGCATGAGAGGCGGTGCGGCTGGGGCGAGTGCTCAGGGCGCCGCTACACCCTGCGTCTTTGGCGTGTACGAGGTATAGAAGCTCGCACCCGCCCACGCCGGCAACGCGTCGGTGACGAGCGGCGCACCCTGCGTCCAGTTGGCGCCGTCGTGCCAGTCACCATTGCCGCTGAACTTCGCGACCGCCGGATACGGATACACCGGACGCGAAGCGGTCACCTTGCTGTCGGCATCGGTCTGATAGCTCATGACCGCATTCGGCGCCGATCCCTGCTCGACCCAGCCCGTGATCTGCGACACCAGGTCGATGTTCGGGAAGCCTTCGCCGCCGCCGCAATGCCCGACGCCCGGCACCACATACAGCCGCGAGAACGCGCTGGCGTTGGCTTCGCCCATCGTCTGCTGCACGGCCTCGTAATAGCGGATCGTGAAGAGCGGCGAGATGTGCTGGTCGGCCCAGCCATGCCACAGGATCAGCTTGCCGCCCGCGTTCTTGAACGCCGAGAGGTCGGGACTCGTGGCGTCGTTGAGCGGATGGTTGGCTTGCAGATAGGTCGGATAGAAGCTCGCGTCCTGATAGCCGAAGGTATCGACAGTCGGTATAGCCGGCGATCCCGTGAAGATCAGGTTGTATGCGCCGCTCACGATCATGTAGCTGAACAGGCTCGTGACGGGCACCGCGGCGTCCGTGGAGTTCGAGGTCGGCACTTCCACGCCGATCCAGTTCGCTTCCGAGCCATATTGCGGCGAACCGCCGAGCATCGGCATGCCGGTGCTTGCATCGCTGGGGCCGCTGTAGATCTTCGTCGCGGTGGCGACTTCGGCGGCGGTGAGACACGTGCTGGTGTCGGTCGCGCTCGCGGCGCACTGGATGGTCGCGGGATTGAAGTGGCACGTGCGCGGATCGGCGAGCAGGCCATCCGGCACGCCCGCCTGACCGCCGCACGCCGCGACCACCGCCTTGTGCAGCAGCTGCGCCTTGTCGGCGTACAGGACGGCCTTGCCCGCGCTGGTGCCGGTCGTGCTGTTCGAGACCACGTTCCAGCCGTGATAGAGCGAGTTCTGAATCTGGAAGTGCGCGGCCGGCGCGCCCGCGACGATGCCGTTGTAGTCCGACGGATAACGTTGCGCCGCCATCAGCGCCTCGCGCCCGCCGTCCGAGCAGCCGACGAAGTACGAATACTTCTGCGTTTGCCCGTAATAGGCCTTGATGAGCTTCTTCGCGGCGAGCGTGGTGATGTGCTGGCCGCGATAGGCGAAGTCGGCCTGCTTCTGCGGATCGGTGCTCCAGGACGCATCCTGTCCCGAGTGGCCCATGTCGGTGGCCGCCGTCACGAAGCCGCCCTGCTGTACGAGCGGGCAGGTGTAGCTGAAGCTGAACGAGCTTTGTTTGGTCGGATCGCTGAGATTGCCGCACAGGCCGCCGCAGCCGAGCGCGGCGAAACGCTGGGTCCACGAATCGACCGGCAAGGCGACTTCGAAGGTGTTGGCCGGCGCGAGCGTGCCCTTCACCGTGCAGAAGTTGACCGATGCGCCATTGACGGTCGCGGCCGTGACGGTCGCGGAGGTGATGGTGCTGCCTGCGCCGCCTACGTCGCTGAGATCGACGGATGCCAGTTTCGAACAGTCGGTGACGGGCTTCACGACTGTCAGCGGAGTGTTCGAAGTTGCCCCGCTACTGTCATTGCCGCCGTTGCCGCCGCACGCGGCGAGGAAGGCAGCGGCGAGGCCGCACGCGAACACCGAGCACAACGATGCGGCCCGCGCGCGCGTGGCCGCGACGAGCCTTCCGGAAACCAGAGCTCTCATGGTTCTCTCCTGAAATTTCTTGTGATGTCGAACAGCGGAAGACAGCCTGCGCGACTGTGCGTTAATGTCCGTCACTGTCTGCGCAGACTGGATGACACTGGATGTCAGAAGCGATGGATGATGCCGACCCCAGCCGCGAACATGCTGCGCGAGGCCGAGGGCGCGCCCTGGAAACCATCGCCGATGGACGCGTTCGCCGCGGTCTGACGGTTGGCCGTCGTGCCCGACGGCACCGCCAGCGTGCGGCCGTTGGCGCGCTGGAAGGCTTCGAGCGCGTAGAGTCCGGTGCGTTTCGAGAGCGAGTAATACTGCGAGAGGTTGAACTGGTGATATGAGGCGGCATCGTCGATGCCGTTCGCCTTGCTCGCCCACGTATAGCTGTAGCCCGCCGCGAAGTCCCAGGCGGCCGTCGCCTTCCAGTGCAGCACCGAACCGACTGTGTTGAACACGGCTTCGTCGGTGAAGAGCGAATTGACGCCGGGAATGTATTGCACGTTCGAATACGTGACCGAGACGTCCCACGCACTGTTGATCTGATAGCCGCCCGCGACGGCGAAGCGCTGTTGCGCCTGGGCCCGCTGGTAGCCCGCCGTGATCGCCGAGACGCCGGCCTGACCGGAGCCATCGGTGGCGCTGGTGCTGTTGATCGTGGTCGAACTGCTGCTGTAGATGCCGCCGCCGTTCGCCGCGTTGTTGATGCGCGAGAACGCCACCGTGCCGCCGATCGGGCCCTGCTGATACTGGATGGCAGCGGACCATGTCGAGCCCTGATACGCGCTGTCCGGCACGCCGGCGAGCGAATACGAGCCGCTGACGGTGAAGCCGTATAACTTCGGCGAGGTGTAGACCACCGAGTTGTTCGCCCGGTAGATGGTGTCCATGCCGTCGAGATCGCCGGGATGCGCGCCGAAATAGCCGGTCAGCCAATTGGTCGGGCTATAGGGCGAAAGCAGCGTGTAGTACGACGCGTACTGGCGTCCCAAGGTGAACGTGCCATAGGCCGGATTGGTCAGCCCGACCCAGGCCTGGCGGCCGAACATCGCGTTGGTGAACTGCTGGCCGCCGCTGTTGATGTCGAAGCCGGATTCCAGCTGGAAGATGGCCTTGTTGCCGCCGCCGAGATCTTCGGCGCCCTTCAGCCCGAAGCGGCTGCCTGCCCAGATGCCCGAGGCCATCTTGACGTTCGAGCGCCCCGCATTGGATTTCGCGAGATTCGTCTGGCTGCTTTGATAGACGATCGAATCGTCGACGATGCCATACAGCGTCACGCTGCTCTGGGCGAATGCGGGCGCCGCGACGACCGCCGTGCCTGCGATCATGCCCGCACCCAGACGCTGCAACGGCGTCAGCTTTTTCAGTGAATGTCTCACTCTTGTATGCCCCTTCCTGGATTGTCGTTGGTGTGCATGTGCGAAGGCGGGATGCATGGTGCGCCGCACGCCTGCGGAACCGAACGTACTCCGATGGATCGGGGCAAACAGAAAGGGTTAACCAGCGGGTGAATCCGCTTGCGAGATGCGCGAGACGTGCCCGGGCCTTGTCCGAAGCGGCGCATGCGGGCGCTACGCGCGTCGCGAGCCGGATCGAAGGCGATAAACAAAACTGATGGGGTCGACAATGCTTCGCAAAGCGTGGTCACATCGTCCTTCAATCGAATCAAATGGACCTGGCCGACCGCCTCCCATGCGCGCGGCCGCGATCAGCAAAAGAGATACGACCTCATGTCCGTCGCCGGCGCGGCCGGGCAGCAGGCTGATCGGGGCTGGCGTCGGCGTGTTCGCGGATCATGTCGATCAGCGCGCGCAGCCCCGCTGGCACATGGCGGCGACCGGGATAGTAGAGACACAGTCCATCGAGCGGCGGCGTCCAGTCTTCGAGCACACGCTTCAGCGTGCCGTTGGCAAGATCGGCGCGCACGTTCCATTCGGTCAGAAAGGTGAGCCCGAGGCCGGCGCGCGCCGCCGCGAGCATGAGGCCGGGATCGTCGAGCGTCAGCGCGCCCGCGCCGTCTATCCGCACGGCCTGGCCATGCTTCTCGAACTCCCATTGGTAGATGGAGCCGCTCGGCATGCGGCTGCGGATGCAGTCGTGGACGGCGAGATCGGCGGGCGTGCGCGGCGGCTTGCGGCGCGCGAAATAGGCCGGGCTGCCGACCACCGCGAAGCGCTGCCGCCGCCCGAACGGCACCGCGATCATGTCTTGCGGCACGGTGTCCCTCAGGCGAATGCCGGCATCGAAACCTTCAACGACGATATCGATCAGCCGGCCCTCGGTGACGATATCCAGCTTCATGTCCGGATAGCGCTCGAGGAACGCGATGAACACAGCCATGACCTGATGCGCCGCGCCCGCCGACGTGTTGATGCGCAGCGTGCCCGAGGGCGTGTCGCGGAAGCTGCCCGCCTGCTCCAGCGCGTCGCGGATGCTCGTGAGCGCGGGCGCCACGTTCTGCACGAACTGTGCGCCAGCTTCCGTGAGCGACACGCTGCGCGTGGTGCGGTTGAAGAGCCGCACGCCGATGCGCGCCTCCAGTCCCGCGACGGTGTGACTCAGCGCGGACGTGGACATGGTCAGGTCGCTTGCCGCCGCGCGAAAGCTGCGATGACGCGCAACGGCGAGCACCGCTTCGAGTTCGGTCATGCCGGTGGTCTTCATTATCCTGAATGGCTCAACAAGGCGTCCTTGATTGTACGGCTAGTTGAGTCAATCGACCGGCTCTGGCGATGCACGGGATGCGCGGCTCGCCATCGCCGCCGCGAAACGGGCGTTTCCGACGCACTCGCAAACCAGCAAAGGAGAGCGCATCGACATGCTGAAATGCATGCACGAAGCGGTGAGTGCAAGAGAGGATGAGCTGTTCGAGGCGATCATCGAGGAATACGGCGCGCCCATATCGCGCGGACGCTGGATGGCCCGGCATGCCGTCGCCGTGCTGCTCGACGCCGCCCGCGTGCTGGAGGACTATGCGTTCGAACGCCGCGCGGGATCGGCACGGGTCGTCATGCAGCCGCTCGGCGTGGCAGGACTGATCACGCCCTGGAACAGCAACGCGGGCTTCATCTGCGGCAAGCTTGCAGCGGCGCTGGCGGCGGGCTGCACCGCCGTCATCAAGCCGAGCGAGATGAGCGCCATGCAGACGCGCGTCGTGACCGAGGCATTGCATGCGGCCGGGTTGCAGCCAGGCGTGTTCAACATCGTCACGGGTCGCGGCGAGACGGCGGGCGCGGAGATCGGCACGCATCCGGATGTAGCGAAGCTGTCGTTCACCGGATCGACGGTGGTCGGCAAGTCAATCCTGCGCAACGCCGCCGACACGCTCAAGCGCGTGACGCTGGAACTGGGCGGCAAGTCGCCGATGATCATTCTCGATGACGCCGATTTCGACCTCGCCGTGCCGCTCGCTCTCGAAGCCGGCTTCATGAACAGCGGACAGGCGTGTATCGCGGGCACGCGCATTCTGGTGCCGCAGGCGCGCTTGCGCGAGTTCGAGGACAAGATGGCGTGCGCCGTCGCGGACGTGCAGGCAGGCGATCCGCACGATCCGCGCACGACAGTCGGCCCCATGGTGAGCCGCAAGCAATGGGAGCGCGTGCAGCGTTATATCGGCATCGGCATCGAGGAAGGGGCGCGGCTCATTGCGGGCGGCGCGGGGCGGCCGGACGGCGTGAGTGCGGGCTGGTTCGTGCGACCGACCGTGTTCAGCGGCGTGCGCAACGACATGACCATCGCGCGGGAGGAAATCTTCGGGCCGGTGCTGTCGATCCTTCCCTATCGCGATACCGAAGAAGCCATCGCGATTGCCAACGACACGCCGTATGGCTTGCAGGCGTACGTCTGTTCCGCCGATCAGGCCCGCGCCGGCGCAGTGGCGTCGCGCATCGAGGCGGGACGCGTGCTGGTCAATACGCTGACGCATGAGCCGGCCGCGCCGTTCGGCGGCTTCAAGCAATCGGGGATCGGGCGAGAGTATGGGGTGTTCGGCATCGAGGCGTTTCTGGAGCCGAAGTCGTTGCTGGGCATGAGTTGATCCAATAACGATGCAGCGGGAGCCGCGCCGGCTTCCCGCATCGGAGGGTAATCCCGAATCCGCGCTGCCTTGTCTCGATACAAAATATAAATTATATTTTCGGGCAACGGAAACCGGACCATGGAGACAACGCATGACTCAACCTTACGAGGGCCTGAAGATCCTCGACCTGACCGATGACCTCGGCCGCTACGCCACGCGTCTGTTCGCCGATCTCGGCGCGGACGTGCTGCGCGTGGAACCGCCGCAAGGCGCGAACGACCGGCGCGCGGCGCAATCGCCGGACGATCCGGCGGCGCGCTGCGAGTTCGAATTCTTCAATGCCAGCAAGTCTGCGGTCGCGCTCGACGCAAGCACGGCCGAAGGGCGCCGCGCATTCGCGGAACTGGCGCGTGATGCCGATGCGATCGTCGTCGAGCGCGGCGCGGCGTTTTATGACGCGTTCGACTGGCTGCGTGAAGTCGCGCCGCGCGCGGTGCTCGCTTCGGTGTCGCCGTTCGGCCGCACCGGCCCGCTCGCCGATGCGCCATCGAGCGATCTGGTGTTGCAGGCGGCGGGCGGAATCGCGTGGCTGTCGGGACGTCTCGACGACGCGCCGCTGCGCCTGCCCGGCTCCCAGTCCACGATGGTCACGGGCGTCTATCTGGCGGTCGCGTTGTCGGTTGCATTGTTCGATGCGCAGGCGAGCGGCGAGGGACATGTCATCGAGATCTCGGCGCAGGAGGCCATCGCGCATTCGCTGCAGAACTCGATCCAGGTCTACGACTTCGAGAAACGCATCTCGATGCGCGGCGGCGAAGGCACGCGCGACGCGAGCGAGAACGTCTTCGCCTGCAAGGATGGCTATGTGTTCCTCGCCGCGCCGCGCACGCTCGGCGTCTCGTGGAACGCGCTGTTGAAGTGGATTGAAGAGACCGGCCACGTCGCGCTGCAGGAGTTCGAGGCGCCGCGCTGGTCCGACCGTCAATGGCGCCTGACGCGCGAAGCGAAGGACGCGTTCCGGCGCACCATCGAACCATTTTTTGCACGGTTCACGAAGGACGAAATCACCCGCGAAGGGATGCAACGCAAGATCGTGCTCGGGCCGGCCTCGACGCTCCGCGACGTGCTCGCCGATCCGCAACTCGCGCATACAAATTATTTCCGCGTGCTCGACGACACGCTCACGATGCCCGGCGCGCCGTATCGCTTCTCGGAGGACGTGTGGAGGGTGTCGCCCGCGCCCGGGCTGCCCCAACGCGTGGCTCATATCGATACCGAGGAGGTGCAGTAATGCGGCAGGACCTGTTGAAGGGCATCCGCTTCGCGGATCTAACCTGGGCGGGCGCCGGCCCGTTCGGCACCAAGGTGTTCTCGGACTTCGGCGCGGAAGTGGTGAAGGTCGAGAGCATGACGCGTCCCGATTCCGTGCGCACGGCGGGTCCATTCAAGGACGGCATCGCGGGCACCAATCGCAGTGGCTACTTCGCGTCGCGCAATACGGGCAAGAAGAGCATTGCCGTCGACATGAAGACGCCTGAAGGCAAGCAGCTCGTGCTCGACCTGATCGCGCGGTCCGACGTGGTGACCAATAACTTCGGCCCCGGCGCGATGGACCGTCTCGGTCTCGGCTATGACGCGCTCAAGGCCCTGAAACCCGATCTCATCTATCTCTCGATGCCGATGTACGGCCAGGACGGGCCGCGCGCCTCGCTGCTCGGCGTGGGCATGACGATCAGCGCGGTGACCGGCATCATGATGCACACCGCCTACGATGCAGCCGAGCCCATCGGCCCGGGCACGCACTTTCCGGATCACGCCGCCAATCCGTATCACGCGGCCTTCGCGGTGCTGGCCGCGCTGCGGCACCGGCGCAAGACGGGGCGCGGCATGAAGATCGATCTGTCGCAGGTCGAATCGACGGCGAACTTCATGGGACCGTTGTTGGTCGAGGCTGCCCGGAGCGGCAAGGAGCCGCCGACCGTCGGCAACCGGCATCGCGCGCACGCGCCGCACAACATCTTCCGTTGCGC
Source organism: Caballeronia sp. LZ043 (assembly GCF_031451075.1). NCBI lineage: Bacteria > Pseudomonadati > Pseudomonadota > Betaproteobacteria > Burkholderiales > Burkholderiaceae > Caballeronia > Caballeronia sp. LZ043. The sequence goes on from NZ_JARUXT010000002.1 coordinate 476,394, forward strand.
GGGGCAGGACGGCTGGGTCGCCGTCTCGGTGCTCGACGACGCGCAATGGCGTGCGCTCGCAGCGCTCATCGGCGCCACGGATCTCGCTGACGACGCCGCCCTGAAGCATGCATCAGGACGGCTCGCGCAGGTGGACCGCGTGGAAGCCGCGGTGTCCGCGTGGACCCGGGACAAGCAGCCCGCCGAAGCGGCCGCGCTGCTGCGCGCAGCCGGCGTGCCGGCGGCGGCCGTTGCGAGTTCGCGCGATCTCATCGAGAAAGACGAACAGCTCGCCGCGCGCGACTACTGGCAGCACGTGCCGCATCCGGAAGTCGGTCCGACGCTCATCAGCTCGCCGCCGTTCCTGGTCGATGGCGCGCGCATCGCGCTTGCACCGCCGCCGCTGTTTGGCCAGCACACGCAGCAGGTCTTGCGCGACGACCTCGGTCTGTCGCCGGAACGCATCCGCGAACTGGAAGAACGGGAGGTGCTCAAGTGACGCAGACATCGACAAGCCGGCTGAGGCATGCGGCGGCAGTCGTGGGCATCGGCCATACCGACTGGCCCGGCGACTGGCAACGCGCGCGCCGCGATGAAAAGCCCGCCGACAGCTACGGCTACGGCGCCGCCGCCTTTCGCGCGGCACTCGACGACGCCGGCCTGACCCGCGACGACATCGACGGCCTGATCGTCGGACCGACGACGGCCTACGAGCGCATGTCGGAAGTGCTCGGCATCAATCCGCGCTGGGGCGATCAGGCCGACGCGGTGCTGTCGGTTGCGCAGGCGGTCTCGGCAATCGAAAGCGGCCTGGCCGAGACCATCGCGCTCGTCTACGGGAACGACCAGCGCACGGCGAAGATCCAGTACGGCGGCCCGCAGGCGATGGGCGGCGACATGTTCCTCTCCTACGTGTATCACGCGCCGTGGGGCATGACGTCGCAGGGCGCGCTGTATGCACTGACCTTCCAGGCTTACAAGGCCGCGCGCGGTTTCGAGGATGCCGATCTCGGCCACGTGTCCGTGGCGCAGCGCGCTTGGGCCTCGATGAACCCGAACGCGGTGATGCGCAAGCCCATCACGCTCGACGATTACCTCGCGGCCAAGACCATCTGCGCCCCGCTGCGCCTGTACGACTACTGCATGATCAACGACGGGGGCGTGGCGCTGATCGTCACCAGCCGCGAGCGGGCGAAACGCGCGAAGCAGAAGCCGGTGTTCATCGAAGCCCTCGGACGGCGCGACCTGAATGCGGGCGCGACGAGTCTCGAGCCGCGTCTCACGGAGTTCTACTTGCCTGCGCAGCAGGATTGCGCGCGCCAGGCGTTCGACATGGCGGGCATCGGACCGCGCGACATCGACGTGTTCCAGGTCTACGACAGCTTCTCGGTGCATGTGCCGCTCGCGCTCGAAGGTTATGGCTATTGCGAGGTCGGCGAGGCGGGACGCTTCCTGCGCGAGCAGGGCATCGGGCCCGGCGGCGCGCTGCCCACCAACACGAGCGGCGGGCATCTGTCGGAAACCTACATGCAGGGCTGGGCGCATCAGATCGAATGCGTGCGCCAGTTGCGCGGCCAATGCGGCGAGCGCCAGGTGCGCGATGCGCGCTTTGCACACTATACGTCGGACGTGGCGGGCAAGGCCGTGTCGATCATCTACGGAAACGAGGGCTAGGACATGGACGCAGACAATCTCTCATTCCCGCCGGGCGCGGTGCTGGGGCATTACGACCTGCCCATGTGGCGAAGCATCGCCGGCCGTGCGATGGAGCTGCCGTGCTGCACCGATTGCGGCCGCTTCCACTATCCGCCGGGACCGTCGTGCCCGTATTGCCTGTCGCCTTCGCTGGTCTGGAAGCCGCTGTCGGGCAAGGGCGAAATCATCTCGTGGGTGCGTTTCGAACGCACCTATCTCGAACGCTATCCCGCGCCCTACAAGGTGATCGCGGTGCGGCTGGCGGAGGGCCCCGTGATGATCTCCAATCCCGAGCCGCTCGACGAAGCCGCGTGCGCCATCGGCGCGACAGTGCGCCTCGTGTATGCCGAACTCGACGACCACACCGTCCTGCCGCGCTTCAGGCTCGAATGAGCGCGGCGCATGACCGACCGGCAATATAAATAATATCGGAGACCCATTGTGAACGATGCAGCGTTGTCACGCGCCACCGCCAAGGTCGAGCGCCGCCTCATTCCTTTCCTGATGCTCATCTTCCTCGTGTCGTTTCTCGATCGCGCCAACGTGGGCTTCGTGAAGGGCGACCTGCAGGTGTCGGTGGGGATTTCGGAGAGTGTGTTCGCGCTCGGCGCGGGCCTGTTCTTCGTGTCGTATGCGCTTTTCGAAGTGCCGAGCAACATCATGATGCATCGCTTCGGCGCGAAGATCTGGATCTCGCGCATCATGGTCACGTGGGGGCTCGCGAGCGCCGCGCTGATGTTCACGCAAGGGCCGGTGTCCTTCTATGTGTTCCGTCTGCTGCTCGGCGCCGCGGAAGCGGGACTGTTCCCCGCGGCCATCTACTACATGGGCTGCTGGTTCCCTGACAATTCGCGCGGCAAGGCCATCGGCTACTTCTTCGTCGCGGCGCCGCTGGCGCTCGTGGTGGGCGGACCGGTGTCGGGCGCGCTGCTCAATCTCGACGGCATGATGTCGCTCGCCGGCTGGCAGTGGATGTTCCTGATCGAAGGACTGGCCGCATGCGTGGTCGGCGTATGGGCCTTCTTCTACATGGACGATGCTCCTGCGAAGGCCGCCTGGCTCAGCGACGAGGAACGCCGGGCGCTCGTCGACCGCCTCGCGCTCGAAGCGTCCACGAAGGCGCGCGAGGAAGCAGGCGGCGACTGGAAACAGGTGCTTGCCGACGGCAACGTGTGGCGCGGCGCCGTGTGCCACTTCTTCGGCCAGATGGCGTTCTATGGCGTGGTGTTCTATCTGCCGGCGCAGGTGGGCGCGCTGCTCGGCAAGACGATGGGTTTCGAGGTCGGCCTCGTGACGGCGATTCCGTGGACCATCGCGTGCATCGTCTGCATCTGGCTGCCCACGCTTGCCGACCGCATCCACCGGCATCGTGCGATCTGCATCGCGCTGTTCCTGATCGGCGGCGTTGCCCTGGCGCTCACCGCCTATGGCGCGCCGGTATTGCGGATGGTTTCCATGTGCGTGTCGTGTGCAGCGCTGCTCACGGTGTGTTCGATCTACTGGACCTTCCTGCCGCGTTGTCTTGCGGGCGGCGCGGCGGCGCTCGGCATCGGCTTCGCGAGTTCGCTCGGCATCGTCGGGGCATTCATCGCGCCGAATCTGCGCACCTGGGTGGCGCAAAGCATGGGCTCGCCGGTGTATGGGCTGTTCGCCATCGCGCTGGCCGCGATCGTCGGCGCCCTGGTCGTCTCGACGATGCGCTGGCCCGTGAACGGCGAACGCCGCCGTCCCGCGATGCAGAACATGCCGTCGGCGCAACCCGTCTTCGAGAAGATCGGCGACTGAACCTCACATCAAACGGAGAAGCATTCGATGTCACGAAGTTTCGAAGCGATCAACTATGCGCGCTTTCGCCGCTACATCACCAACAGCGTGCTGGAAGAACTGCACGCGGGCATGCGCTGGAGCGAAGGCCCCGTATGGTTCGCCGATACGCAGACGCTGTTGTTCGTCGATATCCCGTCGAGCCGCATTCATCGCTGGGTGGAGGGACAGGGCGTCTCGACGTTGCGCGAGCCGTCGAATCATGCGAACGGCATGACGCGCGACCGGCAAGGCCGGCTCGTGACCTGCGAGAGCGGCACGCGCCGCGTGACGCGCACCGAGCTGAACGGCGCCGTCACCGTCATCGCGGACCGCTATCAGGGCAAGCGTCTCAATTCACCGAACGATGTCGTCGTGAAGTCGGATGGTTCGATCTGGTTCACGGATCCCGACTACGGCATCCTGAGCGACTACACCGGCGATCGCGCGGAGAGCGAGATCGGCGCATGCAATGTATATCGCTGGGATCCCTCGACGCATGAACTGACGCTCGCGTGCGAGGGCTTGTCGAAGCCGAACGGACTGGCCTTCTCGCACGACGAGGCGTACCTGTACGTCGCCGATAGCGGCCGCACGCACGATCCGCAGGGCGAACACGCGATCTACCGCTTCGAACTGGACAGCGCGGGCAAGCCCGGACGGCGCAGCGTGTTCTTTTCGGTGGAGAAAGGCGTGCCTGACGGGCTGCGCGTCGATGTGGACGGCAACGTATGGACCAGCTCCGTCTCCGATGAAGGCGTGATGTGCATCGCGCCGGACGGCGAACTGATCGGCCGCATCCATGTCCCTGAGCCCGTATCCAATTTATGTTTTGGCGGGCCGAAGCTCAACCGGCTGTTCATCACGGCGGGGCCGCGCCTGTTCTCGATCTACACCGGAACGCGTGGCGTGCCGGTCCTCTGAACGCATGCGCGCGCCTTTCATGCGGTGCGCATTCTCGAACTGGAGCAGCGATGCAAGCAAACAAGACGGGATATCAGCATTACATCGGCGGACGTTTCATCGATGCTCAGGAAGCGCTCGATGTCATCAATCCGGCCTCGGGGAAGGTGATCGGCAGCACGCCGGTGGCGAGCCGCGCGACCGTCGATGAAGCGGTGGCCGCCGCACGCGCCGCGCAACCGGCGTGGGCGAAGAGGCCGGCCATCGAGCGTGCAGGGCACGTGCGCCGGATTGCGGAGAAAGTGCGCGCAGATGCCGAGCGTCTCGCACGCATCATCAGCGAGGAGCAGGGCAAGACGCTCGCTCTGGCGAAGGTGGAAGTCGCCTTCACCGCCGACTATATGGACTATATGGCCGAATGGGCGCGGCGCATCGAAGGCGAGATCATCACGAGCGACCGGGCGGGCGAGCAGATCTTCCTGTTCCGCAAGCCGCTTGGTGTCGTCGCGGGCATTCTGCCGTGGAATTTTCCGTTCTTCCTGATCGCTCGGAAGATGGCGCCCGCGCTCGTCACCGGCAACACGATCGTCGTGAAGCCGAGCGAGGAGACGCCCATCAACTGCTTCGAGTTCGCGCGCCTGGTCGCGGAAACCGATCTGCCCGCAGGCGTGTTCAACGTGGTGGGCGGGGCCGGGGAGACCGGCGCCGCGCTCTCGGCGCATCCCGGCGTGAATCTCATCAGCTTCACAGGCAGCGTGGAGACCGGCTCGCGCATCATGGCGGCGGCTGCGGCGAACGTCACCAAGGTCAATCTCGAACTGGGCGGCAAGGCGCCCGCCATCGTGCTCGCCGACGCCGATCTCGATCTCGCCGTAACCGCCATCCGCAATTCGCGCGTCATCAACAGCGGGCAGGTGTGCAACTGCGCGGAGCGCGTCTATGTGCAGCGTTCCATCGCCGCGGCATTCACCGACAAAATGGCCGCCGCGATGAAACTCACGACATTCGGCGATCCGCTGCAGGACGAGAGCGTGGACATGGGGCCGCTGATCAATCGCGAGGGACTCGCGAAAGTCGACGCGATGGTCCGCTCGGCCGTGCAGGCGGGCGCGAAGGCCGTGACGGGCGGGGCGATCTTCGCCGACGGTCCCGGCTTCCACTACCTGCCGACCGTGCTCGCCAACTGCAGCGGCGACATGTGCGTGATGCGCGACGAGATCTTCGGCCCGGTGCTGCCGATCCAGATCATCGACGATCTCGACGAAGGCATTGCGCTCGCCAACGACACGAGCTACGGGCTGACGTCATCGGTCTATACGCGCGATCTGTCGGCGGCGATGAAGGCATGCCGCGAACTCGACTTCGGCGAGACCTACATCAACCGCGAGAACTTCGAGGCGATGCAGGGTTTTCATGCGGGCGTGCGCAAGTCCGGTATCGGCGGAGCGGATGGCAAGCACGGCCTGTATGAGTTCATGCATACGCATGTGGTGTACATGCAGGCCTGAGCGGCACATTTAGGACGATTCCAGGCCGAGCCCGGTTCGTTCCGGGCCTTTATATATTATAAAATTGCGCCAGTCCGCCGGATGGGACTGGCGTTTTCCATTCCGGCAATTTCAGCATCATCATGCAAGCGGCGGCGACAGCGGCAGCGGCGCATACGACGGACGTTCGGCCGAACGGGGAGCAGCAGACATGGCGTTCTTGACGAAACTGGATCAGGTGGCGGAGAAACTGCGCGAGCAGATCATCGCGGGTGAATATGCGCGCGGCGAGAAGCTCAAGCAGGTCGAGATCGCCGAGCAACTGGGCGTGTCCGTCACGCCCGTGCGCGAGGCGCTCAAGGTCCTCGAGATGGAAGGCTATATCGTGAGCCAGCCGCATCGCGGGCTGTGCGTGCCCGAACTCGACTACGACCAGGCCGTCGAGATCTTCATGCTGCGTCTGCTGCTCGAACGCGAACTGACGCGCGCCGCCCTCGCCAACCTGACACTCGACGGATTGAAGGAACTGAAGGCAGCCGAGGCGGAGTTCGCGCGGCTGTCTAAATCCAAGGACATCTTCGCGGCGCGTGCCGCCAATGTGCGCTTCCATTTCCGCCTGTATGAAATGGCGGAGCGCCCACAGACGCTGCAGTTCGTGCGCGTGCTGTGGGCAAAGTATCCGTTCAACTATCAGGAACAGCAGTCGGTGCGCTTCAAGCAGATAGCGAGCGAGCACGACGAATTCCTCGAACACGCGGCCGCCGGTGACTTCGAGCGCGCCGTAGATGCCATGTGCCATCACATCGAAAGCGGCTGGAGCCGGGTCGGCTCGTTGATGCTGGAGCACAAGGAAGCGCGCTGAGCTTCACTTCTTCCCCGTGATTACCCTGTAAGCCACGGGTTTGGTTTGTCTCTCTACAAAATATAAATTATATTCGTACGCGGATGAACGCTCGTCCGTGGCGCATCGCGCCAGGCGAACGATGGCACGCTCGCGACCTACAACAAGGAGACAGAAGTGCGCTGGAAATCACGCTACTGGGTGTACCTGATGCTGTTCTCGCTGTGCGCGATCAACTATCTCGACCGCGTGGCGCTCTCGGTTTCGGCGGGCCACGTCAAGGCCGATCTCGGCCTCAACAACGTGCAGCTCGGCTATCTGTTCTCGTCGTTCCTGTGGGGCTACACGTTGTTCCTGATCCCTGTCGGCCTGATGGTGGATCGTTTCGGCGCGCGTATCGTCGCATCGACGAGCATGGCCGTCTGGTCCGCCGCCACGGCGCTGACCGGGGCGGCCTCGACACTGGCGGGCGTGGCGGCGGCGCGCATCGTGATGGGCATTGGCGAGGCATCGTGCTATCCAGCCGAGGCGCGCATCATCCGCGAATGGGTGCCGCGCCAGGAACGCGCGTCGGCGATGACCTTCGCGAACTCGGGCGCGTACTTCGGTCCGGCGCTGGGTGCGGTGGTGCTGGCATGGCTCGTGTCCGCGGTCGGCTGGCGCTGGTCGTTCGCAATCTGCGGGGCGGTGGGCTTCGTGTGGCTTGCACTGTGGCTCAAGTATTTTCGCGAACCGGAAGCGGCTACCTGGCTGAGTGCTGAAGAGCGCGCGCTGATCTGCCGCGAGCGGGAAACCACGAGCCAGAGCAAGGCCGACGAAGCGCCCATCGGACTGCGCGGGCTGATGAAGAGTCCGACCATGTGGGGTCTCATGCTGACGCAAGGCACCGGCGCCTACACGCAATACCTCTTCCTGACCTGGCTGCCGAACTATCTGCAAACCGAACGCGGCATGACGCTGATGACGAGCGGCACCGCGATGGCCGCGCCGTACATCGGCTCAATGGTGATCTCGATTGCGCTCGGCCTGCTGAGCGACCGGCTGCTGACGGCGAGCGCCGTCGAAGCGGGCGGCAGGCGCCTGTTGCTCGGCGCGGTGATGCTCGGGGGCGCGGTCATTCTGCTGGTGCCGTTCGTGTCAAGCGTGGTGGTGATCCTGCTGCTCATCACGATCGCGCTCGGCAGCGTGTCGGGCGGGCTCGCACTCAACATGACGCTGCTGAGCGACTTGCTCAACTCGCGCAGCGACCTCGGCCGCGCGATGGGTCTGCAACTCGTCGGCGGCAATATATTCGGTTTCCTGGCCCCCATCGTCACCGGCTATGTCGTGTCGGCGACGGGCCATTTCGACGCGGCGTTCGCCGTCGCGGGCGGGCTGCTCGTGGTAGGCGCGCTGTCGTCGTGGCTGCTGACGCGTTCCCACATCGGCGCGCGTCGCGTGCCGGCTGCGGCCGCCGCGATGTCCGAACAGGTCGGAGGCTGACATGAGCGAGGCAAGCACGCACGCAAGCACGCACGCAACCGCAACGGAAGTCCGCCCCAACGCCCCGCACATCGCGATCCGTCCGGAATGGCTTGCGCAACATGTGGAGGATGCGCTGGAGCCGGCGCTTCCGATCATCGATGCGCATCATCATCTGTGGGAGTTGCCGGGGAAGATCTATCGCGCGGAGGATTTTGTCGGCGATCTGCATTCGGGCCACAACGTGAAAGCGACGGTATTCGTCGAATGTCACACGCACTATCGCAGCGACGGTCCGCCGGAATATGCGCCGATCGGTGAAACCGAATTCGCGCTGGGCGAGGCACGACGGGCGCAGGCGGAAATGCAGACGCAGACGCGCGTGGCCGCGGCACAGGTGGGCAATGCGGATCTTGCGCTCGGCGCGGCCGTGGGACCGGTGCTCGACCGCATGATCGAGGTATCGGAGGGAAGGCTCAAAAGCATCCGCAACATCGCCGTATGGCATGCAGACCCGAACGTGCGCGCATCGGCCGCGACGCCCCCGCCGCGACTGCTGCTGCAACCCGCTTTCAACCAGGGCATGCGCGAACTCGCGGCGCGCTCGCTTGCCTTTGACGCATGGCTCGTGCATACGCAGCTCGCCGAATTGCGCGGGCTTGCCGAGGCGCATCCGTCGACGACGATCGTGCTGAATCATGTGGGCGGGCCGCTCGCTCTCGGGCCGTATCGCGGACATCGTGCGGAAGTGTTCGACGCGTGGCACAAGGAGATGGCCGCGCTCGCGGCCTATCCGCAGGTGCACGTGAAGCTGGGCGGATTCGGCATGGCGCTGTTCGGCTTCGACTTTCACACCACGGTCACGCCGCCGGATTCCGCGCGGGTCGCGGAGGCGATCCGGCCTTATGTCGAAACCTGCATCGAACTGTTTGGCCCGGCGCGTTGCATGTTCGAGAGCAATTTCCCGGTGGACAAGGGCTGCTTCAGCTATGGCGTGATCTGGAACGCATACAAGCGGATTGCTGCGGGCCTGGACGCGCGCGACAAGGCCTCCCTGTTCCACGATACCGCCGCGCGCGTCTATGGCATCGAATAGCGCCGCCGCCGATCAGCCCTTGCGCTCCATCCAGCTGACATGCGCGCTGACCACGCGCCAGCCTTCGGGCATCTTTACCCAGGTCTGGCTTTGCCGTCCGGTACGCGGCTCGCCATCGCGACGAAACTCGATGTTGGCTACGGCGAATGCATCGCCATAAGTCGTGACCACGCGCGCTGTCACCGTGCGCGCAAGACCCTTGCCCGGCCGCGCGGCGCGAAACGCGCGGATGGCGTCGTAGCCGTACAGGTTTTCCGCTGCGCCATAGCGCAGCGTGTGCGGCGAGTCGAAGAAGAGCAGGTCGAGCATGGCGACGTCGTTGCTGACGAGCGCCTGCTCATAGGCGTCGAAGGCCGCCTCGACTTCGGCGAGCACGTCCGGACGATTGATCTCCATCATGCCAGTGCAGCGTCGAATGATGGCGCCGGCGGGCAGTACGCAAGCTGCGCCGCTTCGAGCCGGCGCGCGGCCTCGAACGCGAGGTCCTCGCGCCACGGCGCCGCAATCAATTGCACAGCGATCGGCAGGCCGCTGGCCGTGCGCATCGGCACGGCGACGACCGGAAGGCCGAGACACGATACCGGCTGCGTCAGCAGGCCGAGATTGGCCCGCACCGCGAGCGTCTCGCCGTTGATCTCCATGAATTCGTCACCGATGCGCGGTGCAACCATCGGCGTGGCGGGCGCGATCAGCACGTCGTGATGCGCGAAGAGTTCGAGTACGCGCCGCCGCAAGACAGCACGCACGCGCTGCGCCTGTACGATCCACGCGGCCGGCAATAGAGCCCCGGCGATCAGCCGGTCGCGCGACAAAGGCTCACGTTCGTCATAACGCGCGCGCAGATTCCCCGCATGCAGCTGTCCGCCCTCCGCCGCTGTGATCAGGAACGCCGCGCCGCGTGCGGCATCGGCGTCGGGGAATTCGACGGTCTGCGCCGCGCCCAGCGCCTCGGCCGCGGCATGCGAGGCGGCGCGGGCATCGTCGTTTGCATGCTCGTCGAAGTAGCCGCCCAAATGCGCGACGCGCAACGCGCCCTGCGTCTTGCGCGCCGTCTCGAATGCGCGCGCGGCACAGGCGGGGTCGAGCGGATCGGCGAACTGCAAGGCGTCGTAGACGGCCGCGAGGTCGTCGGCGTTGCGCGCGAACGCACCCATATGGTCCAGGCTGGCGACGAACGGCCAGGCGCCATGCCGCGACAGGCGGCCATACGTGGGCTTCACGCCGAACACGCCGCACAGCGAAGCCGGCACGCGCACGGAGCCGTTCGTATCGGAGCCGAGCGTCACCGGCACGAAGCCCGCCGCGACCGCGGCCGCGCTGCCGCCGGACGAGCCGCCCGCCGAGCGCGTCAGATCGTGCGGATTGCGGCACGGTCCCGCATGATGATTCTCGGTCGTGAAGCCGTACGCGAACTCGTCCATGTTGAGCGCGCCGACCAGGATCGCGCCGTGTGCGGCAAGGCGCTTCACGAGGCTTGCATCGTGCGTGGCGGGCGCGGCGTCGGCCAGCACGCGCGATCCGGCGAGCGTCGTGAGACCTTCGATATCGAACAGGTTTTTTACAGCGAATGGCACGCCCGCAAGCGGCGGCAAGGGTTCGCCGCGCGCGCGGCATGCATCGAGCGCATCCGCTTCGGCGAGCGCCCGGTCGCGCGTGATCGCGGTGAACGCATTGACATGCGGATTACCGGCATCGATGCGCGCGAGCGTCGCTTCGATCAGATTGCGCGCACTGAACGCGCCGTCTGCATAAGCGCGCGCGATGGCGAGCGCACCGTCGGGAAAGGGCTCCCGCGCGTTCATGGGCGATACACCGGCGCGGCTTCGTCGCCGGCTTCGAGGGGATAGGCGAGCACCGGTGCGGCGAGTTGCGCAATCCGCATGAACTGGGCCTTCACGCGCAGGGCGGCTTCACCGGAGAGCGCGGGAAAGTGCAGGGCGAGCGCGGCATCGGCGTAAGCGTCGAGGGCGTCGTTCGAGTCAGGAAGCATCAGGGAATGGCTCAAGGAAAAATGGAAAGACAAGCGTGTTCGTTCAACCCCTGCGTTTCGAGATCGTCCGGACGATCAGCAAGCCGCCGATCATCACCGCCAGCGACAGCAACGTGGTCATCGTGCCGAGCGCATAGATCACCGGCGTGGTGACCGAGGTCGTCAGGCCCTGCAATTCGAGCGGCAACGTATTCTGATCGCCGATGGCCTGCGAGGTGCGCGCAATCTCGTCCCACGAGAGCGTGAAGCCGAACATGCCGACGCCGATCACCGAAGGCCCGATGATCGGCAGCACCACATGCTTGAAGGATTGCCACGGGGAGGCGCCGAGGTCGCGCGCGGCCTCTTCGTAGGCAGGGTTGAAACGGTTGAACACGGCGAACATCACGAGCAGGCCGAACGGCAAGGTCCAGGTGAGATGCGCGCCGAGCGCCGACGTGTAGAGGCCCATCGAGGTGGTCCAGTTGTCGGCGAAGGATTCGAAGCCCCATGCGTTCGCGAGATATTTGATGCACGTATCGAGCAGCCGGAACGTGAGGCCGATCCCCAGCGAGACGATGATCGACGGCATGATCAAGCTCGCCACCGATATATAAAATACCGCCGTATCGCCGCGAAAACGCCGTCTGAACGCGAGCCCGGCGGTCACGGAGAACAGCACGGTGAGCACGGTCACGGCGAGCGCCAGCTTCACCGAGCGGCCGAATGCGGCCCAGATGTCGATGTCGCCCACGCCGTCGCGCAGAGCGGCGAACCAGTGCAGCGAGACGCCGCGCATCGGAAAGGTCAGGCCGCCTTCCGGTCCCTGGAAGGACAGGATGAAGATGGTGATGACGGGCCCATAGAGGAACAGCACGAAGAGCCCGAAGACCAGCGCGAGCCAGTAGAAGCTCGCCGGCCGATGTTCTCGATGCATGATGGCGCCCGCCATGTCACAGCTCCTTTCGGATATCGACCACGCGCGTCAGCGCCCACACGATCATCAGCACCACCGCCAGCAGGATGATCGCGTTGGCGGCGGCAGCGGGGAACTGCAGATAGCCTGTCTGCACCTGGATGATCTTGCCGACCGAGGCGATCTGCTGTCCGCCCATCACGCCGACCGTGAGAAAGTCGCCCATCACGATGGTGATGACGAAGATCGAGCCGATCACGATGCCGGTCTTCGAAAGCGGCAGCACCACGTCGCGGATCACCTGCCAGCCATTCGCGCCGCCGTCGCGCGCGGCTTCGAGCAGGGAGCGGTCGATCCGCATCATCGCGTTGAAGATCGGCACGATCATGAAGAACGTGTACAGGTGCACGAAGGCGAGCACCACGGAGAAGTTCGAATACAGCAGCCAGTCCAGCGGCCGCTCGACCAGATGAGCCGAAAGCAGCGCCTGGTTCACGAGGCCGTTGCGCCCGAGAAGGGGGATCCACGAGATCATGCGGATCACGTTGGAGGTCCAGAACGGAATCGTGCAGACGAGGAACAGCACGGTCTGCATCGCCGTGGTGCGCACATGAAAGGCGAGGAAGTAGGCGATCGTGAAGCCGAGCAGCAACGTCACGGCCCATACGATCGCGCAGAACCGCAGCGTGGACCAGTAGGTCTTGAAGGTCACGCAGACGTCGGTGAGCGAGCCGCAGCCGTCGAATATCGCCGCATAGTTCTTCAGCGTGAACGCGGGGATGATCTGGTACTCGTTGAAGTCCCAGAAGCTCACGATCAACGTGATGACCAGCGGCACGATGAAGAACAGCACGAAGGTCAGCGTGAGCGGCGTGGCCTGGAGCCATGCGCTCACGCGCCGGTGACGCACCGGCGCCGGCTTCGACTGCGGGAGATAGTCGACAGAAGCCATCTTTAACGGCGCTCCTTCAGGCAGCGATGAACTCGTTCCACTTCTGGACCATGTAGATGTTCTCGTCCATCACGGCATTCCAGCAGGCAATGGCGCTCATGCGCTGGGTGTACGAGCCGCCGTCGCGCACAGTGCCGGCCTTCTCGAGCAACTGGCCGTCGGGCGCCTTGATGTCCTGCGCGGCGGGCTTGCCTTCCATCCAGTAGTCCCACTCGTAAGCCTGCATGTGGGTCTTCGCCGTGTCCGTCACGCCGGGATAGTAGCCCTGGCGCATCAGGTACGCGCCTGCCCAGCCGTCCTGGAACCAGTTGACGAACTCATATGCCGCATCGAGCTTCTTCCCTTGCAGGGAACGCGGAAAGCCGAAGCCCGATGCCCATGAACGGTAACCTTCCTTGAGCGGCTGGAACTTGCACGCGATGCCCATCGTGCGGACCTTGGTGACGGCGGGCGACCACATCGACTGGATCACGACTTCGCCCGAGGCCATCAGGTTCACGCTCTCGTTGAAGTCGCGCCAGAAGGCGCGGAACTGGCCTGCGCGCTTGGCCTCGATCAATACCTTGATGGTCTGGTCGATCTCGGCCTTCGTCATGTTGCCCTTGTCGCCGTACTTCACCTGGCCCATGGCCTCGATGGCCATCGCCGCGTCCATGATGCCGATCGCCGGAATGTTGAGCAGCGCGGCCTTGCCCTTGAACTGCGGGTTGAGCAGGTCGGCCCAGGTGCTCACCGGACGCGAGATCAGGTCCGGACGGATGCCGAGCGTGTCCGCGTTGTAGGTGGTGGGAATGAGCGTCATCCATTCGGTGGGCGTCGCGCTGAACTCGGTCGAGCGTGCGCCCTTCAAGAACATCACCTTCTTCGGCGCGGTGCCCTGGTCGCCGATCTTCTTGCCGTTCACCTCGCCCTTGGTGAGCACGGGCGTGATCTTGTCGGCGAGCTTGATGCGTTTCGCATCCATGCCCGCCAGCGTGCCGGCCGGAATCAGTTTCTTCAGCGCGAAGTATTCGGTATCGACGATATCGAAGGAATTGGGCTGCGTGATGATGCGCTTGGTGACGTCGTCGGTCGTGACCGGGATGTACTGGATCTCGATGCCCGTATCTTCCTTGAACTTCTTCGCGATCTCCGCGCTCTGGTTCACGGCCGTGCCGAGATAGCGCAGCGTGATCTTTTCCTGCGCATGCACATAGGGGAAGGCGGCAATGCCCGCCGCCGCCACCGCGCCCTTGATGAACGTGCGTCGTGAAATGCCCGTGCTCGTGCCGTTGTCTTCGCAAGCCTTGGCTTGATCGTCGTTCATTGGACTCTCCTCGAATCTGATTTGTGAAGGGCTGGTTTCATGCAGCAAGCGGATGCGCGTTCTGTTCGTCCCACCACACGGTCACGCGCGCGCCGGGGCCGGCGCGCTGCGGATCGTAGTCGGCGTCGCTCACGACCGAGACCAGTTCGGGCGAGCCGTCGAGCGGATCGAGCGTCATGCGCAGATGCGTGCCCTGATACTCGGCCTCGCGTACCGTGCAGGCCAGTCCGCCGATGCGCGACAGTCCGCTCTCGCTTGCGCTCGTGCCGGGCACGCTGCCTTGCGGCGCGATGCGCAGATGATCCGCGCGCACCGTGAAGAGCCGGCCGTGCGTGCCGAGCACGTTATGGCCGCCGAGAAAGCGCGCGACGAATTCCGTGCGCGGCCGATTGAAGACGTCGAACGGCGTGCCGCTCTGTTCGATATGACCGTGACTCATCACGACGACGAGATCGGCCAGCGCCATGGCTTCTTCCTGCGAATGCGTGACATGCACGAAGGTGATTCCCAGTTCCTTCTGCCAGCGTTTGAGTTCGGCGCGCATCTGCACGCGCAGGAATGGATCGAGTGCGGAAAGGGGTTCGTCGAGCAACAGGCAGCGCGGTTCGTTGAGCAGCGCACGCGCAAGCGCGACGCGCTGCTGCTGGCCGCCTGAGAGCTGTGCGGGCTTGCGCTCCGCATAAGGCGACATCGCGACGAGGTCGAGCAGTTCGCCCGCCCGCTTCCTGCGCGCTTCCTTCGCGACGCCGCGCACCTTGAGGCTGAAGGCGACGTTGTCGAGCGCGGAGAGATGCGGAAACAGCGCATAGCTCTGGAACACCATCGCCGTGCCGCGTGCGACGGGCTGCTCGCGCGTGACATTGCGCCCGCCAATCAGCACGTCGCCCTCGGAGAGCCATTCATGGCCCGCGATCATGCGCAGCGTCGAGGTCTTGCCGCATCCGGATGGACCGAGCAGGCAGCAGTACGCACCGCCGGGAATGCGCAAGTCGATGGCATCGACGGCGAGCGCATCGCCATAGCGCTTCGTCACGTGGACGAGTTCGATATCGGCGGGGCTTGCGTGAACCACGGTGGATGCCGGCTGAACCATGAAGGCCTGTCCTGAGTAAGAACGCGTAAAGGATGCAGCGCGCAAGCCATTGCAAGACATATGCCATTTGCGTTGCGCGGCACCATCAAGTCCTGAGGGGCGATGCCCCGCGACGCATGCTCGATAAAGCGTGTCGACGAATTGGCGCGCATATTGCACACGATTTCGTGGCGCGATCGTCGGCACGCAAGCGTGACCAGCGTGTGCGATCGAGGTGCGGATAACGTCCGCAATGGGGCATGACCTGACCAAACCGGTTCATACGGACCTGACATGAACGACTTCGAACCGTTGCAGACGCATGGGCGCTTCGGCTATCGCCCGATCCACGATGGCGATGGATATCGCTGGCCCAACGGGGCAAGTCTCGCCGTCTATCTCGGCTTCAACCTGGAGCACTTCGCGTTCGGGGAAGGACTCGGCGCGGCGCTCGGGCCGCTGTCGCCGCAACCCGACGTGCTCAACTACAGCTGGCGCGAGTACGGCAACCGCGTGGGCGCATGGCGTTGCATCGAACTGTTCGATGCGCTCGACATGCCCGCGGGCACGCTCATCAATACCTCGCTCTACGATCACTGCCCCGAGCTGATCGAAGCCTGCGCGGCGCGCGGCGACGAGCTGATCGCGCATGGACACACGAATGCGCATCGCCAGAGCGATCTCGACGAAGCCGGCGAACGCGCGCTGCTCGCGCATTGCCGCGCGCGCATGGCCGAGCGTTCGGGCGTCTCGCCAAGCGGATGGCTCTCGCCATGGATCTCCGAATCGCGCCGCACGCCTGACCTGCTCGCGGAGACCGGCTATCGCTACACGCTCAACTGGTGTCACGATGACCGCCCGGTGCGCATGGACACGCGCGGCGGTCCGCTGTGGTCCATTCCCTATCCGCAGGAGCTCAACGATCTGCCGATGATCATGGCGCGGCAGATGGACATGCGCGACTTCGCCGACATGATCGTCGACCAGTTCGACGAGATGCTCGAACAGACGCAACGCGCGCGCGAGCCGCAGGCGCTGGTGATGGGCATCGCACTGCATCCGTATGTCGTGGGGCAGCCGTATCGGTTGCGGCATCTGCGGCGCGCACTCGCGCATATCGTGTCGGCACGGCAGGACATCTGGCTCACGACGCCCGGTGCGATCGCACAACACGTCGGCACAGTGGTCCCGCGCATGGCGTCCGTTGCATGAAGCCGCGCGAAGCCAGCGCCGACGCGCGCATCTATCGCTCGATCTTCGAAGGCGTGCTGAGCCGCAAGCTCACG
Organism: Caballeronia sp. LZ043; assembly: GCF_031451075.1. NCBI lineage: Bacteria > Pseudomonadati > Pseudomonadota > Betaproteobacteria > Burkholderiales > Burkholderiaceae > Caballeronia > Caballeronia sp. LZ043. The sequence continues at coordinate 493,160 of NZ_JARUXT010000002.1, forward strand.
CCCGGCACGAAGCTGCCCGAGCCGGAACTCTGCGCGCTGTTCGGCGTGGGCCGCGCGGTGGTGCGGCGTGCGCTCGAAAAGCTCGCCTACGACGGTATCGTGGTCCTGCGGCCGAACAAGGGCGCGGTGATCGCGCAGCCGACGCGCGAGGAAACCCGCGCAATCTTCGAGGCGCGCCGCGGCGTGGAGCGCGCGCTCGTCGAACTCGCCGCGCAACGCGCGACGCCCGCCGACATCGCCACGCTGCGCGAGCAGTTGCACCAGGAGCACGAAGCCATGCATCGCTTCGATCAGCCTTCATGGGCGCGGCTCGCGAGCACCTTTCATCTGCGCATCGCGGCGCTTGCCGGCAATGCGATCCTCGAACACTATCTGACGGAGCTGGTGTCGCGCTGTTCGCTGATCGTCGGCGCGTACGAGTCCGCGGGTCATGCGCCCTGTGAACACGACGAACACACTGCTATCCTCGATTGTCTCGAAGCCCGCGACGCCGAAGGCGCCATTGCTCACATGAGCGCGCATCTGCGCGCGCTGGAGGCGCGTATCGAGACCTCGCGCATGCCGGGCGCCAAGGGACTCGCGCACCTGCTCGGCATCGATCCCGCATAACGAACCGCAGTGGAACGACATGGAAATCGACTTCGAAGCGATCACCGAATATCAGCGCTACAAGCTGATGGCGAGCCTCATCGTGCCGCGCCCCATCGCGCTCGTGACGACGCTCGGCCCGGACGGCACCGTGAATGCCGCGCCGTTCTCGATGTTCAACATGCTGGGCGAGGAGCCGCCCATCGTGATGCTCAGCATCAACCGGCTGGCGGACGGCACGTTGAAGGACACCGCGGTGAACATTCCGCGCGAGAAGGAGTTCGTCGTGCATCTCGCCGACGAAGCCATCGCGCAGCAGATGCATCGCTGCGGCGAGCGCTTTGCCGCCGACATCTCCGAACTCGACGAAGTAGGCTTCACGGCTGTTGCTTCATCGCGCGTGAAGCCGCCGCGCATCGCGCAAGCGCCGGTCGCATTCGAATGCGAATTGTGGGAGACGCTGACGACCGCGAGCCGCCATATCTTCATCGGCAAGGTGCTGATGCTGCATGCGCGCGACGAACTCATCGATCTCGAATCATGGCGCGTGCGGCTGCAACATTATTTTCCAGTCGGCCGCTTCGGCGCGAGCGACTACATCACCACGCGCGATCGCTTCCAGATGTAAGGCCCGCGTGAGCGTGTGAAAGCGTGTCAGGCCTTGCCCGCGCCGCGCATCGGCAGGCCGTTCAGCAGCGCCTTCAGGTCGTCTATGTTGAAGGGCTTGGCGAGGATCGCGAAGCCCGTGCGCCGCGCCTGTTCGAGCTGATCCGCATAACCCGTCATCAGCGTGACGGGCTGCTTCGGGCGGCACGCCTTGATCCATTCGGCGAGCTTGATGCCGTCATACGCGCCGGGCATCTGGATGTCCGAGAGCACGAGATCGAATTCGTCGCCCGCTTCCAGCACACGCAGCGCCGCATCGCCCGAAGGTTCGTGACGCGCCTGCCAGCCCAGCACTTCGAGCACCGCGCACAGGCCCGCCGCGACTTCCTCGTTGTCCTCCACCAGCAGCACCGTCGACGAGGGCGCATCGCGCGTAACGTTTGCGACGGGCGGCGCGTCGGCGGGAGTGTCGTCGTCGCCGGTCCAGTGCGGCAGATAGATGACCACGGTCGTGCCATAACCCCATGCCGAGTCGAGCCGCGCGCCGCCGCCGGCCTGCTCGGCCATCGCCTGCACTTGCGCAAGCCCGAGCCCCGTGCCGGCGCCCGCGCCCTTGGTCGTGAAGAGCGGCTCGAACGCATGCTTGGCGACCTCCGGCCGCATGCCGGTGCCGCTGTCCTTGCACGAGATCACGACGTACTCGCCGCCATCCAGTCCTTCCTGTCCGTCCAGATGACGCACGTTGCTGTACTGGATTTGGAAGGTGCCGCCGTTCGGCATCGCGTCCTTCGCATTGACGGCAATGTTGATGAGCGCCGAGTTCAGTTCGGTGGCATCGACGCGCACGGGCCAGGTTGCTTCCGGCACGCGCGTGTGGACGCGGATCTTCTCGCCCACCGATGCATGGATCAGCGGCTCCGCTTCCGTCATCCAGCGGTCCAGATGAATGACCTGCATCTGCAAGGGCTGGCGGCGCGCCACGCTCATCAGCCGGCGCGCGAGTGCCTGCGCGTTGACCGACGCGCGCTCCACGGCGGTCACTTCCTTCTCGAGCCCGTTGAAGCGCTTGCGCCGCGCGATCTCCATGTTCGACGTGACGACCATCAGCAGGTTGTTGAAGTCATGCGCGACATTGGCGACGAGATTGCCGAGCGCGCCCATGCGCTGCATGCGGCGCGTCGTGGCCTCGGCGCTGCGGCGGAGCGCCAGTTCGCCGCGCCAGTTGAGCCACGCCGCTTCTTCCGCACGAAGCCGCCGCAACGAGAAGCCGATCAGCATCCATACCGCGATGCACGGGATCAATGCGATGGACGCAATCGACACATCGTGCCGCCACCATGCGAGCCGTACATCGTGGATCGAAAAGCCCGCCGCCGCATACAGCGGAAAGCCGCCGACGCGCCGCCATGCGGAGAGTTTCTCGTCATTGTCGAGTGGCGAGACGTAGCGCATCAGGCCCTCGGTCTTTTGCAACGCGAAGGCATTTGCGAGCACGTCGTGGCGAGCGGGCGCATTGGGTGCGGTCGGGGCGGGGAAGCGCGCGAGCACGCCGCCGTCGGCGCGATGCAGGGCGAGCGTCAGCGCAGGTTCGTTCAACGAGAGCTGGCGATAGAAATCGATCAGCGTGTCACGCCGCAATGCAATCGAGATCTCGCCGAGAAAACGCCCGTCCTGCGCGAAGCGCGACGTGAGCGTGTTGATCATGTCGGTGTTCCTGATGCGGCCGCGTTCGGGCATCGACACATGAAACTTCGAACGCGTGTCGCGTGTGGCGATGAAGTCCTCGCGATCGCCGATCGACACGTCCGGCACCGGCAGGAAGCGGCTGCTGGCGAGGAGCTTGCCGTTGCTGTCGAGTACCGAGATGGCCGCGATCTGCGGATGACTCTCGACCAGATGTCCCAGCTTGTCTTGCAGTTCCGTCTGGCTGCGCGCGATGAAGTCTGCATCGCCGCTGCCGAGCATCTCCTCGACGCGCGAGATCAGTTCGCGATTGATGCTGAAGACGGTATTCGCCTGTTGATCGATCACGCGCACGAGCCGTTGCAGCGACTCGCCGGTCTCGCTCAGCGCGCGTCCGTAAGTGTAATAACCGTACAGCGCGAAGAAGGCGACCGGAATGGCGATGGACGCGGCGAGCGCGGCAAACAGGCGCCTGCGCGCGGCGCGAAAGTCGAGAGGCGGCAGTGCGGGGAGCGGCTCCGCGGTGCCGAAGCCGGAAAGTTCTTCTGGTTCTTCCATGAAGCCAGTGCAGGCAGGTACGTTCGACAGCATGAACCGGTGGGCTCGAAGCGTCGTCGATGTTAGCACGCGCGCCTCCATGCACCCGGCACGATCATGCGTTGAAATCAGCCGCGCGCCACGGCCGTCACGCCGGCTTGCGAGGCAACATCGTCGAGGCCCTTGAGGGTATCGGCGGGAAGATAAAGGCCTTGCTCCAGCTGTGTTTCCTGCGCGCGAACTTCCTTTTCGCCGGGATAGAAAATTTCGTCGACGCCTTCCGCGCGCCGCGCCGATTTCAAGGTCTCCACGTACCGCTCCATGTGGGCCTCGAAGGCATCGAGCGGCTGGAACGCGGCGATGTTCAGCGCGATCATCAGATGCCCCACGTTGCTGCGGCCGTCCGGTACATAAGGACCGCGCACGTCGTCGAGGAAGCCGCTGCCCGACAGCACGCCGGACAGCACGTCCACCATCGTGCCGATGGCATAGCCCTTGTGCCCGGCCATCGGCAGGATGAAGCCCTTGAGGCCTTCCACCGGGTCCGTGGTCGGCCGGCCACGCTCGTCGATGGCCCAGCCCGGCGGAATGGTCTCGCGCCGCAACTGCGCCAGCACGATCTTGCCGCGCGCGACGCCCGAGTTGGCCACGTCCATGACCATCGGCGGATGGCGGCCGGCGGGCGCGGCCACCGACCACGGATTGGTGCCGATCATCTTGCCAAGACCGCCCCAGGGCGCCATGTTCGGGCCGCCGTTGGTCATCGCGAGCATGATGCAGCCCGCTTCCGCGCCCATGCGCGTGAAAAACATGCACGTGCCGAAGTGATTCGAGTGACGCACCGACACAGCGCCGATACCATGCGCCTTCGCGCGGCGGATTGCGTCGAGCGCGGCCGTCCGGGCGATGACGGGACCGATGCCGTCGTTGCCGTCCAGCACCGCGATCGCGCCGGCATCGACGGGAAAGGTGGGCTGCGTCACCGCTTTCATCGCGCCGGAACGCAGGCGCGCGTAGTACCAGCCGAGCCGCAGCACACCGTGCGACTGATGACCCCACAGGTCGGCCTGCACCATGGCATCGGCGGCGAGGAGCGCATCTTCGGGAGGCGCGCCCTCGGAACGGTAAACTTGCGAAACGAATGCGCGCAGCGCATCGGGATGCACGCGGACGGATGCGGCGTCGGTCATGGGCGAAGGTCTCCGTGGCGGTCGTTGGGGTGTCGGACACTCTTTAACAGGTTGAGCTTTCGTCCGCCCTGCATGGGCGCCGGGCCGCGCACGCGGGGTGCCGGCAGGCTGAGCGAAGCTTTAGCTTGCTGCGCTGCGTTTCGCCATGGTAGAAGCACCGCATCGATGCGCCGCAGAACGGCGCGCCATCAACGTGACAGGAGCATGCAGTGAGAAGGACCGCCGAAAACAAGCTCAAGGTGGTCGCAGTCCGGGTCGATCCGCAATTCGAACAACGGCTGCGACTCCTGGCAGAAGTGACGGGACGCAAGCAATCGTTCTTCCTCCAGCAGATGATCGAAAACGGCATCGGCGCGCTGGAGGACACCTGGCTGCCGCCGGACGTGCTGGAACAAGTGCGCAGCGGCGCGTTGCCAACGCCGAAGGACAACCCCCCGACCGCCGATCTGTTCGGCACGGAGCACGCGGAGGAGACGGATTGAGGCCGGCTGAACGTGGAGGGATCGAGGCGCGCTTCGTCTCTAGCGGCGCAGTGGAAGGCGGCGGCGCGCTCGGCCGGGTCGTGTTCGGCGCGGTGAGCGGGGCGCCTCGTCTGGAAGACGGCGTGCCGACGCTCCCCCTGCATATGATCGACGACGCCCGCGACGCCTTCGCTGAAGTCTGGCGCACGGCCGGCGAAACGCGTTGCGGCAGGGAGAACGGTCTCGTCTACGGTCACGATGACTCCTTGCTCTTTTGCGCGGGCTTTATTCCGGCCGGCGCAGGCTATACGGAAACCGCGCGCCAAACCTATGCCGATGCCTTCGCGCTGGTTCGCACGCTCGGCTTCCCGACGATCTTCCGCATGTGGAACTACATCCCGGATATCAATGGCGAGACTCCGGACGGGCTCGAGGTCTATCGCGATTTCTGCCGGGGACGCGCGCTCGCGTTCGAAGCAGAGGACGCGGGACATGCGGGCATGCCCGCGGCCACGGGCATCGGTACCTGGGGCGAGGGCGTCGGCTTCTATCTGCTCGCCTGCCGCGACGATGCCGCGCAGCACATCGAGAACACGCGGCAGATGCCCGCGTATCGCTATCCCGAGCGTTATGGTCCGAAGCCGCCGAGCTTCGCGCGCGCCACGTATCGACACGGTGCGCTGTATGTGTCGGGCACGGCGAGCATTGTCGGACACGAAACCTTGCATGCAGGCGATCTGCTGAAACAGTGGGAGGTGGCGACGGACAACGTGGCGCATCTCGTCAGCGCGGGCAATCTCGCGGCGCACGGCGTGTCGGACGGCTACACGTTGCAGGATCTCGATCAGATCAAGGTCTACTACCGGCGCGCGGAGGCTCTGCCGCAGGTGATGCAACTGGCGCGCGCGGCGTTTCATCCGCGCGCCGAGGTGCGCTTCCTCAACGTCGATATCTGCCGGACGGATCTGCTCGTCGAGATCGAAGGGATCGCGAGGCGCCGCGGCTCACAGTGAAGCCGACTCGCGCAGCGTCTTGAGCAAGAGGCCATGCAGGCCATCGACCGCCTTCGAGCCGCGCGAATCGCGGCTGCGATAGACCGCGACCTGCATCGGCCCGAGCGGTCCCAGGCCTTCCTCGCTGCCGAGTATGCGCAGATGTCCGGGCGCGCTGCATTGCGTGAGCGCGGCCACGGCGAGGCCGCTGTCGACCGCCGCGATCTGTCCGGCGAGACTCGAGCTGTGATAGACCACCTTGTAGCGTCGTCCCTGCTGCGCCAGCGAATGTATCGCGCTTTGCCGCGCGAGGCTCGTGCTTTCATACACGGCGATCGGCAGCGGATCGCGCCGCCATAACTCGAACTGCGGCGCGCCGACCCAGACCATCGGCTCGTGAAACAGCAGCGTGCCGCGCCGCGCGTGATCGCGCGAAATCAGCGCGAGGTCCAGGTCGCCGCTTGCCACGCGCGGAATCAGCGAAGTTGACTGCTCGCACGACAACTCGATCTCCACGCCGCTATGGCGCGGCGCGAAACGCTTCAGCACGGGGGTGAGGTACTTCTCCGCGTAGTCGTCGGGCACGCCGAGGCGCACGCGTCCGGTCAGCTGCTCGCCTTGCAGCGCGACCTGAGCTTGCACGTGCAAGTCGAGAATGCGGCGCGCGTAGCCGAGCAAGGTCTGACCGTCGTGGGTGAGTTCGAGCGTGCGCGCGCCGCGTTCGATGAGCCGCAACCCGAGCGCGCTTTCGAGCTTCTTGAGCTGCATGCTCACCGCCGATTGCGAGCGGTTGACCTCGCCGGCCGCGCTCGACAACGAACCCGCATCGACCACTGCGACGAAGCACTTGAGCCAGTCGGTTTGCAGATCGCCTTGTTTCATCGTTTCGGTTACTTTCGATTTTCGAATGGATGCCAGATGAATTATGCGCTTTTCTGACAGGTCGATGCGGACCACACTGGCTGCATGAATACCAACCCGCAGATCCATTCCCCGATGGCCAGCTTTGCGAAGCCATCCGGCGCAGTCCCCTTCGTCTTCGGCTGTGTCTTGCTGGGCACGATCGGGCTCTTCGTGCATGAGGCGCACGCCGATCCGCTGACGGCCACATGGTTTCGCTGCGTGTTCGGTCTGGCCGGCCTGACGCTCTGGCTCGCGCTGCGCGGTCAGACGCGCTTCCTGAGGCTTGGCAGACGAACGGGGCCGTGGGTTCTGACAGCCGGCTCGCTGATGGTGCTGAGCTGGGGCCTGTTCTTCACCGCCATCGAACACATTCCGACCGGCATGGCGATCGTGCTGTTCCATGTGCAACCGGTGTGGGTGCTGGCGCTCGGCGCGGTGTGCCTCGGTGAGCGCGTCGGCAGGCGGCGCGCCGGAGCGGTCGCGGTGGCGATGATCGGCCTCGTGCTCGCGACCGGCGTCATCGGGCACGGAGTGGACGGCGAGGGGTATTGGCTCGCGGTTGCATCGTGTCTGCTGGGCGCGTTCTGCATGGCCTGCGTGACGATCATCGCGCGCCGTCTGCGTGATCTGCCCGCCGGTACGCTTGCGTGGTGGCAATGCGCGATCGGCACGTTGACGCTGTGGATCTGGCCCATGCAGCACGGCTGGCCAGTATGGGGCGCGTCATGGCTCTGGCTCGCGGGGCTCGGCGTCATCCATACCAGCCTCGCCTATAGCTTGATGTACGGCGGCATGGCGCGGCTGCATACGGGACGCATCGCTGTTCTCCAGTTTGTTTATCCGGCGGTGGGCATCGTCGTCGACTGGCTGTTGCTGGATCAGCGTCTCGGTAGCGTGCAACTGGCAGGCGTGGTGTTGATGCTGATCGCGATCGGGCTTGCTGAACAGAAGCGTCGTCGCTTGAGCAACTAACTGTCCCCCGCGCATGCGCCTTTCGAATTGCATGCGCAGAGACGTTCGATATTCAGGCAAGCAGCGCAGGCATGCGATAACTCAAGCTTTCGCGTGTTGCTCGCGGCATTGCGCATTGAACACGCGCTTCGTGGAAGCCGGATTCTTCGCCAGCTTCGCAGCGGGACGTCGCGGACGCGAGACGAGTTCGCCGCCGCAGTTCGGACATGACCCGTTCAGCACATGATCCGCGCAGTCCTTGCAGAAGGTGCATTCGAACGAGCAGATGAGGGCATCGACGGCATCGGGAGGCAGGTCCTTGTCGCAGCATTCGCAGCCGGGGCGCAATTCGAGCATCGTGAGTCTCCTTGGGATCGACACGCAAGTGAACGCCATGCGCGCATGCGATGGCCGTCGCCGAATCATAATCGCTGACCTTCATCGGCCGAGCATTCCCGGCGCGCGGTCTTATCCGCGAATGCCGCGCACCTTCGCGTGATACTGCGCGGCGATCGTGCCGACATCGCTTGCTTCTTCGAACCCCGCACGCTTCGCCGGACGCATCTCGCCTTGCTCGCGCACCTTGCCCGGCGCGCATGCGAAGCGCTCCCGGAACGCGCGATTGAAGGTCTTCTCACTGCCGAAGCCCATCGCATACGCAATTTCCACGATGCGTTCGTGACGATGCCGCGGCGCGACCAGACGACGCATCGATTCGTCGAGCCGACGGTCGCGGATATGCCGCGCGACGCCGCCCGCCTGATCGAACAGGGCGTACAGCGCCGTGCGCGACACGCCCAGCGCGCCGCGCAGCGTGTCCGCGCCGAGCGTCGGATCGGAGAGGTTCTGCTCGATGTAGGACAAGGCCCGCGCACGCAGCATCGGCGCGAGCCGCGGATCGTCCTTCTTCACATCCAGACTCGTTTTCGGGATCAGGCACGCGCCGAGCAGTTCGAGTGTGGCTTCGGCGGCGAGCGCGGCCTGCGCGTCGTCCATGTCGGTCGCGAGTTTCGCCAGCGAGCAGAGATGCGCGGCAATCATTCCGCCGATCGGATCGTGCGCGTCCCAGCACGCGCCATGCAGCCGCGCGCCAGCCGGCATGCGTCGATCCAGCGCCGCGCGCGGAATGCTGAGCGTAAGCATCGGCGCATCGCGGGCAATGCCGACGTTTTCCACCGCCATGTCGCGGATCGCGATGCTGTTGACCGGCACGCGCTGCTCGCCATCGACGGATTCGGACGTCAGCGCGCCGCCCAGCAGGCAATGCAGCAGGTAGTGATCGACGCCGCTCGTCGCGATGCGCCGCCGCGTGCGCCGGAACTGGACTTCGTCGCCGGCGCCGTGATGCGTCATCAGCAGCGCGCCGCCCAAGTCCCAGGTGCGGATCGAGGCCCGGAACGGCACGCTGCGCGGCCGATGGATCTCGTACATCGGCTTGAGGCTCTCGCGCCAGATCTCCTCGGCGGCCTGGGCGTCGAGGAACGCACTGTCGAAGTAGAGCGGTTGCGGCATGGAAAAGGTCCGCGGCGGAGGGGCCGGGGTCTCGTTACGTATTGAATTCTTTCAGGTTTTCCGGGTTATCGGCGGTTTTAAGCTGGAGCTTAAGTGGCGCAGTGACTCTCAAAGCTCGGCGCAAGACAGCTCCGGACGATTTGGGAAGATTTTGCGGACACTTTGTCCGACGCCGACAGTTTCGCTGGGAGATCATCGCGGATACACGAACTTGAATGAACCTGAGAGACAAACCGAAAGTCCCGAGCCGACGCGCCGATAACATCCATGCAAACACTTACCGCGCGTCCCTGCGAGCGCGTGGACAAATAATGAATTTTGACGGGGTATTGGATGAAAAAGACGGCTTGGACTGCCGTAACGGCGTTGTCATTTCTGCTTGCTGCCTGTGGCGGTGGCGGCGGAGGCGGAGATAGCAGCGCGGCAGCGCAGACCACGGGTGCGACGCAATCGAGCAAGGGCAGCGGCAGTAGCGGTGGTAACTCCACCCAGACGCCGGTCGCCACGCCCACCACCGCCCCCACGAAGGATGCGGCGGCCATCGCGCTGTACGCTCCGGCGGGCGCTGCGGCGGCCCCTGCGGTAGCCACGACAGGCGACATCGTCAACGATTCCTTCGCCTATATCAACGCGCGCCGCGCGGAACTGAATCTCGGAGCGCTCGGGTACGTGTCGGCGGTGGGCGTGGCGGCGGCGAATCACGCGCGCTACATGCAGGCGGCCGGCGCCATCGGCCACTATGAGACGGCGGGGCAACCGTATTTTTCGGGCGTGAAGCCTGCGGACCGCGTCGCGGCGGCCGGCTACACCACGAATTCGACGGGAGAAATCGCGGCGGGCTATGGCGGCGGCTTCCTGAATTCGACTCAGGCGATCGAAGCCCTGTTCGACGCCCCGTTCCATCGCTCGATCTTTTTGTTCGACACGACCAGCGTGGGCATCGGCCAGGTTCCGACGACCGATCCCACCCAATACGCGACCCTGGTTGCCGATTTCGTCGACTACGTCGCGGCGACGCCGGACAACCGGCTGATCGCCTACCCGTACGACGGCCAGACGAACGTGAAGCCCTCGTGGATCGCGAACGAAAGCCCGAACCCGATGGCGCGCGTCCCGCAATACATCATGAAGAGCGTCGGCTATCCGGTGACGCTGAATGCCTCGGGCAACGGCGCGTTTTCGGACGTGCGCTTCGCGATCACCGACGCGTCCGGCAACGCGGTGCCATGCGAGGAATCCGACAATTCCAACAACGATGATTCGACCCGCCTCGCGCTGTGCGTGCCGTACGCGCCGTTGGCGGCCAATTCGAAATACTTCGTGACAGTGACCGGTTCACTGACGAACACCTCGATCACCACGCCCACTGCGTTTTCCGTGAGCTGGTCATTCACGACCGGCGCGGCGCTCGCGGCGACGACAAAGGCGCAAGGCCGCTCGCGCCTGCCCATGGTGCTCGAATGACCAAGCGGCCGTTTCGGGGGTATCGACTTCATGTGCTTGCCATCATTGATCCGGAGGACGTTGCGGCGAAACAGGCGCGCGGAGCCGTCCGCAGGGGCGGACGCTTTCACCGCGACGCAGGTCACGGGACCGTCGTCGATTGAATATCGGGAATCGCACCGCGGCTATCTGCTGCGCGTGAGCGCCAATCACGCGGGGCGGTATGTGCTGATCGTCGAGGATCCGGTGGGCGGGGAGCCGTGTCCGCTGCGCGATCTGCACGAGCCGGAGGGCCGCTTCCCGCATGATGGCTTCGCCGATCTGGCCGCGGCCATTGCCGCCGTGCCGGCCGCGAAGGACGCCATCGACGATGGTCTCAGGCGACAGAAAGCTGCCTGAGCTTCCGTGCCGGCCGATGATTGCAGGAACCGAAACGGATCGGTCGATTTGTTGCTTATTCGACCCGTGTCGGACAAATAGGAGAGAATACCGTCGACGTTCGCTAACCAGGACCGTGCTGAGCAAAGATGCATTTTGCTTTGCGGCATTCGAGAAATCCTAATAGTGGCAATCGACAAACTCTCTCACCCGACCTTGAATCCACCGGCGGCGAAGCCGGAGATCTCAACGCCGAACATCATCGTCCTGTGCGGCACGCTGATCGCGCTGGTCATGATGGGCCTGTGCGCGCTGGTGCTTTATCAGGGCCGGGTCGACGCGCTGGACCGCGCGCGCGACACCTCGCGCAACCTGGCGCTGCTCGCCGAACGCGATATCGAACGTAACTTCGAGCTGTATGAGCTGTCGTTGCAGGCGGTGGTCGAAGGCGTCGAGCGGCCGGAAGTAGCTGCGTTGCCGCCGGCGCTACGCAACGACGTGCTGTTCGACCGCGCCGCGACCGCGCGCGACCTGGGTTCGCTGCTGGTGCTGGATGCGAACGGGACCATCGTCATCGATTCGAGCAGCGTCACGCCGCGCAAGGGCAACTTCGCCGACCGCAGTTACTTCACCGTGCAGCGCGACAACCCCAATGCCGGGCTGTACATCAGCAGCCCGTTCGCATCGCGGCTGCGCGGCGGCGCGCCGAGCATCGCGCTCAGCCGGCGGCTGAAGAATCCCGACGGCTCGTTCGCGGGCATCGCGATGATCACGATCAATCTCGATTATTTCCGGACTCTGTTCGCGGGCCTCTCGCTCGGACGGCATGGCGCCGTTTCGCTCATCAGCAAGGACGGTTTGATGATCATGCGTCAGCCGTTCGACTCGGAGGTGATCGGCCGCGACATTCGCGGCGCCGACACCTTCCGGCGCTTCCGGAACGCACCGGAAGGCAGCTTCAGCGAGACTTCGTCGATCGACGGCACGCGGCGGCTCTACTTCTACCGCAACTTTCCGAAGCTGCCACTCATCATCATGGTCGCCGAAGCGGAGGAAGACATCTATGCGGCGTGGACGCGGCGCGCGATCATCATCGGCTCGTCGATGGGCGCGCTCGCGATCGGCTTCATCACGCTGTCGTTCGTGCTGGCCGCGCAGTTCCGGCGGCGGATTCGCGCGGAGTCCGAGCTGCAATTGCTGGCGCGCACGGATGGCCTCACCGGGCTGCACAATCGCCGCACGCTGGGCGAGATCCTGGATCAGGAATGGCGGCGCGCGCGGCGTACCCGGAGTCTGTTCTCGCTGCTGTTCGTCGATATCGATCGCTTCAAGGCCTATAACGACGCCTACGGCCACCAGGCCGGCGACGACGCGCTCGCGGCCGTGGCGCGCTGCATCGGCGAGAACATCCGGCGGCCGCTCGATACGGCGGCGCGCTACGGCGGCGAAGAGTTCGTCGTCGTGCTGCCGGATACACCCGCCGACGGCGCCGCGCGCGTCGCCGAGCAGATTCGCAAGGCGATCAGCGATCTGTCGATCGAGCACGCGGGCAGCGAGTTCGGCCGGGTGACGGCGAGCATCGGGCTCGCGAGCTGGAAGCCGGAACGCGACGACGATGTCAGCGCGCTCATCCGTGCCGCCGACGAAGCGCTCTATGACGCGAAGGCGCGCGGGCGCAATCGCGTGATGCGGGCGAGTCCGGGCTGAGTGTCGGGCTGAACGTCGGGCCGTGATATCAGCAATGCGCGTGATCGAACGTTCGCACGGACGCGAGCGGGTCTAGACTTTGCACCGGGTTGGCGCATCTTCGCGATGCCCGACGCGCACAAAAGGAACAGCAAAGGACGATCGACATGAGGCCGGGGATTGTCTTCAGAGAACCAGCGACGCGCCGGCAAGCGGCGCGCCGGATGCCGCCGCAGCCGTCCGCCGGTCGTCGTGCCGGATGGCTCCAGTCGTGTCGCGACAAAGCCGAGTGGATTGTCGCCATCGCTGCGCTGCTCGTGCGCAAGCGCCCATTTGCCGAACGCGACATCCGATAGCTTGATGGATGTCGAAGGCCATCGGCTCTCACCTGCCGATGTCCCGAGGCACGTCCGTGTTCGTCCCTGCTGCACGCATCAGCATGCATCGGGACGTGCGAGGCACGATCGACGACCATCAAAACAAAACGACCAGCGCCATGCCATCAGACAGCAACCCAGACCGCAACACGGAAGTTCAGCCCGACGGCCTGAGCATCATCAGCGATGAAGCCGCGTTTCTTGCATTGAAGAGCGAGTGGGATGCGCTCTGGAGCGCCGTCGAGGGGCAGCATAACCAGGCCTTCGAGGTCTGCCGTCTGTGCTGGACGCGCGTGGCCGGTCCGCGTGGCCGGCGCTTGCATTGCATCGTGGTGCGTGAGCAAGGCGAACTGGTGCTCGTATGGCCGCTCGTCAGCCAGCGCCGCCTGTTGTGGAATGTCATCGAGCCGCTCACGCCGGGCACGGCCGAACATAGCGCGATCCTCGCCCGCAGCGATGCGCGCGCGGCCATCGACGCCGCCTGGCAAGCGGCGACCCGGCAATGTCGCGGCGATGTGTTCGCCTTGCCCTACGTCGGCCGCGACACACGGCTCGACCAGCTCGCGACGCGTCATCCGGGACTCGCCGAAACCACCACCGATGTCTGCGCCACGGCGCTGCTGCGCGCGGAGCCGGACTGGGACGCGTACCGTGATTCGCTCGGCAAGCTCTCGAAGAAGAAGCCAGCCGCGCTCGAACGGCGCCTGATGAAAGAGGGCGCGCTCGAGATCCGCGAGCTCGCCGGCGACGATACCGCCGCCCACGCGCAATGGGTCGACTGGATGCTTGCGCGCAAGCGCGAATGGGCCGAGCGCTCGGGCAAGAACGGACCCTGGCTGTACTCGAAGGAATATCGCAGCTTCCTCGTCGATCTGCTCGACGGCACGCGTGCAACGCCGCTCGGCGTGATGTTCGTGATGACGCTCGACGGCGTGCCGCTGGTCGTCAACATCGTGGGACTGGCCGATACCTCGGCGAGCGGTCTGATCGCCGGTTTCGATCCGGCTTTCTCGCGCTTCTCCCCCGGCGCGATCATGATGGCGCACTGCGTGAAATGGTGCTGGGACCATCGGCTCGATCTCGACTTCGGCGTCGGCAAGGAAGAGTTCAAGGCGTACTGGAGCCGCGGCAACGTCGACTCGACGCGCAGCTATCAGATCGCGATCTCCGGCTGGGGCCGCTTTGCCTTCCACGCGAAACTGCTGTCGAAGAAGCTCAAGGAGTGGCGCGCGAATCGCGCGCGTCGCCATGTGGCTACCGTGCCGGCCAGCGGCAGCGGCGCTGAACATCCGGCAGCATGAAACAAGCCGCGGCGTGTGAGCGCCGCGGCTTGTATTGAATGTTTCGATGCAGCATGCAAAAAGGGCGGACATGAATCATGTCCGCCCTCGTCATTTCATGCCTTCATTCACGCAGTGGGAAGGAACCACTCCGACCGGCCCGGGCGCAATACGCGCTTGACAGCACGTGCCATCGACCACACCGACTTGTGACGCTCGATCACCAGACGCGGCTTGAGCATCGGCTTGAAGCCGCAGAGAAAGCGGAACGTGCTGGCATTGGGAATGCCGTCGAAGTCGAAGATCAGATTGCGACGCTGCGCATCCTGAATGGCTTCCCAGATCAGCACGCTGATCGCGCCCGCGTGCGCGCCGGGATCGCGCGATGAGAGCAGGTAGTAGGCAGCGTGGGAATCGAAGGTCACGCCGATCGCGGCAACCAGCTTGCCGTTGGCATCGTAGGCGCCGAGCAGATAGCCCGCGTCGCGCTCGACGAATGCCTCGACGAGCCGGCGCATCAGCTGCGTGCCATAGACGTTCGTGCGGCTGCGTACTGCGAGGTTCGCTTCATAGAACGCGTTGAACTCTTCGGGCGATTCGATGCGCCGCGCCGTCAGAAACTTCTGTCCCGTGCGGATCAGGTTGCGCGTCTTGCCGTTCAGTCCTTTCCACAAGGCTTCGATGTCCCGGTCCGGCGCGAACTGCAAGGTATAGCGCGTGGCGACGGTGAAGCCGTTGAGTCCGAAGGCGAGCGCGTCTTCGATGCGCGGATCGAGGATCTGATAGAAGCTGTCGACCTCGGGAATCTGTGCGATCAGTTCCTCGGTGATGCTGATGCGATCGAGCATCGTGCGGGTCGTATCGCCGGTCGATGGCCTGAACGCCGGGCCGAGCGTGCGCGTGAGCGGCGGCATCTTCGACGTGGTCCACCATCCCTTGCGTTGCAGCGAGTAGGGCATTTCACCCACGACCTCGTTGCCGCGGCGGACGGTGGCCGCTTGCCAGTTGCCGTCGGTCGCGAGGTCGAGCCACCAGGGTTCATGGAAGATCGAGCGGGCGGGAAGCGGGGCGGCCATGACCGTTGCCGGCGCTTCGGCCTGGACCGGCTGCGCGGTTACCTGATCGACGCGTCCTGGCGTGGTTCGAAGATCGCTTTCGAAGTGGAACTTCCTGGATGAAGACTTGTGTTTCGTCTCGAAGCTTGGGAATTTGCCGGCGAGTGTCGATTCCATACATTCAGGACCATTATCTAGTGTTGTACGGTTCGGAACAGGTCGATACGTCGTGTAGCGCTGTTCAAAGGCAACATCGGGATGCGTGGCGAAGCGCTTCAGGCAAGGACACACCTCAATGATGTGCCGGCCAACGCCGATCCCGTGTCGATGCAGTAACTGCCAATGCATGCAAGGTGTTGCCAAATGTTATCTGCTGGTGCATGGATCGATTGTTGTCGAAGCCACACGTGGTAATCGTTCGCTGAAATTGGGGCGGCGTGTGAGCCGATCGGCCCAACGCATCACGAGATCGCGCGCCTGCTTAAAGGCCTGCTTGCTCATGTAGCCCGCTTGTCCCCAACGCGTGGCGAGGACGACGAACGACGCGCTGGCATAGGCCGCCCCCGCGCTCCACGAGGTCTTGTAACGCTGTTCGCCGGGCCCGAAGTCGAAGTCCAATTGACGTTCGAAAGCCCAGCGCACGCACTCATCGACGAGCACCGTTCCCGGCGATAACTTGCGCTGCGCGAGATCGTAGGTATTGGCGACGAGGCTGACCGTACCGCTGTCGATGGCGAGAATATTCGCGGCAATGGCTTGTCCGTCGAGCGTGAGGACGAACAGGCGAAACCCGGTGTGCGCGCCTGCATCTGTCGTGAGCAACGCGTGCCAGAAGCGCTGGCTCGCTGCGGAGAACGTCCATTGACTGTCGGACGCTTTCTCTTCGGCCCACTTGCGCTTCTGCGCGACAAACCATTCGATCAGCGCAGGCAGGCGCGCATCCGTCGGCTCGATCATGTCGATCGCAAAGGCGCCGTGCTTCGCCAGGCGCCGCTTCAGATACTCGGGCGCATTGCGCTCCCGCGCGGGGCGCGAGCGGCAATATGCCACCCAGTCGCGCTCCTCGCGCAACGCGGCAAACGGCGTGACTTCATCGACTTCGCGACGCATCATCGCGTGCTGCTTCAGGCAGGCGTGCAGCGGTGAACTCTTGCGGATGCGCCACAGCTCGAACACGTCAGCGCGGCTCGTGCGCGCGGCATGTTCCCAGACGGCTCTGACGATGGCATCGGCGTCGGGTTCGGGCGCGACGAGGATATCGCTCGGCGACTGGTTGCGCGGCGCCAGCGGCTCGGCGAAGGTCCAGCAGCGCCGCGTCGACGTGAGCAGCGGCCACACCGCGACGAGTCGTCCGTCACGCCGCGCAACGACGCAATGCAGCGTGCGCGCGGTGCCGGCATGTTCGGCGAGCAGACTGCCGTGACAATATTCGAACGACTGGAAGTAGCGGCCCTGGGCGCGCTGCGACAGCTCGTTCCATTCGTCGCGCAGCTGCCGAAAGGTTTCGAGGTCGCGGCAGGCCTCGATGCTGAGCCTCCGGTCCGCCGCGCGGGTGAATCCGTCTGGAAGCGTACCGCCGTCATCCGATGTGCTGTTCATGTCTCCGGCCCCTTGAGTGATTCCCCTGCCGGACGCGCAACCGTAGCGTCCCGTGCGGAGTCATTGCACTTCTCGTTGTGCTTCTCTGCTTCGATGCGAGCAGATCGGCGACCAGTTTCACGTGCACGTCTGTACCGGAATATGCGCTGGAGCACATTCCTGACAATATGTAATAAAGCGCCGGAACAGGCCTGCGGCATAGGCGCGCGGTCGGGTCATCGAGCTTGCGAGGGCGGCGGCGATGTGCTTGCCGCGCAAGGAGTTCAGGGATGTGCGACGGCGGGGTGTTTGGGCCCCTTGATGACCGTATCGAGCCAGTCCGGGTCATTTGGCGTTGATCCACTGCTCGCCATGCAGGATCATCTTGCCTCGCTCCGCCCACGTGTTCCTCTTGCTGAGGAACGTATCGCCGTAGCGAGTGGCGGGGCACACGATGCCGGCCCATGCATCGACGACCCAGCAGCCGTGATAGTCCGTCAGTCCGACGTCGTCCAGGGCCTGACGGAGTTTCGCGCCGACCAGCGTGAAGGCACGACGGCCCTCGTAGTCCACCGCATGGATCGATGCCTGCACGCCGGCGCGTCGGAGGAGGCGCGCTGCGGCGCCGCTCATTTCGCCACAATTGCCGCAGCCCCCGATCATCGGAAGGACGAATCGGGCGGCATGGTGCCCTACACGCATTCCAGCAGCGCGCCGACCATGTTGTTGGCGGTCAAGGCGCGCTGCGCGCTGGCCGGATCGTCCGGACGGACCTTGTTGGCCGACTTGAAGCCGACCTTCCTGAACGGGTTGCGGACCACGGCAAACGCCCGGCGCGAATGGGTCTCGTCCGGCTCCGCGCCCTCCTGCTCGTGGTCCAGCGGCGCACTCAGGTCCAGGTCGTGACAGACCTCCCGCCACTCCGGCAGATTCGTCAGGTTCTCCAGGGTCTGCAAGCGCGACTCGAGGGCCTCCGCTTCGACCTGCTTAGCCGGGTCTAAGGCGCCGGCGTCCTGCATCAGCGACGGACTCGCCTGTGTCTCGTCCTGTTCCGCAATCGTGGCCAGCGTGCGCTTTGGGAGCGCGGTTCGGAGCCTGACGGGGAAACGATACATGAGGCGTTCCTGTGCGGATGTTCGGAGCCGAGGGGGCGCGGTTAAAGATTCCAGGGAAGCGGGCGTTCCGCTGACTATCGGCAACAGAAATTGACGGCGGCCGCTCCGGCACAGGCTCCACGCCGCCCTCAAGCCGTTCCTCGAACGAATTGCATGCCCGTTGAGCAATCGTTATACTGCGTCGGCGGTCTGGCCTGACCACTCTGATTGGCCTGACCAAAATGGAAACACTCCGGCAGCTGTTCGAAAGCAAGGCTTCGGTCATCGCACCGAGGCGCTCCCAAGGAGGCGTGCTCAAGATGATGTCGTTCCATCCGTCCTTCCCGCATTCGGGCCACGCCTGCCACACCCGCTTTCCCGCCTGCCGCGCATCCCGTCACCGCCGCTGAACATCGGCGCAGTTCGCTCAACAAGAACAGCAGGAGACAACGGTATGTTCCGCACAGGAATGCTGGCCACGGCCGCGCTGGCCGCTTGCATGCTCACTCAGGCCGCGCACGCACAAGTCGCCACCGGCGACACATCGCAGAAAAAGATCGCGCTCTCCAACAGCTTCGCCGGCAATGCGTGGCGCCAGTCCATGCTCAAGAGCTGGAACGCCGTGTCGCAGCAGGCGGTGACGGAGAAGAAGGTCGCCGCCGCGCCCGCCTTCACGACCGCCGAGAATCAGGTCACCGAGCAGGCGCAGCAGGTCCAGAACCTCATCCTGCAGGGCTATAACGCGATCGTCATCGACGCCGTTTCGCCCACCGCGCTCAACGGCACCATCAAGAAGGCCTGCGCGGCGGGCGTGGTGGTCGTGTCGTTCGACGGCATCGTCGACGAGCCCTGCGCGTATCGCGTGAACTTCGACTTCAAGGGCTGGGCCGAGCAGGGCGTCGAGTATCTGGCCGGGCGGCTGAACGGCAAGGGCAACATCCTGGAAGTGCGCGGCGTGGCGGGCATTTCCGTCGATAACCTGATGCACGAAGGCGTCCTCGAAGGGCTCAAGAAGCATCCGGGCATGAAGCTGGTCGGCTCCGTCAATGGCGACTGGACGCAGTCGGTCGCGCAGAAGGCCGTCGCGGGCATCCTGCCGACGCTCCCCCAGGTGGACGGCGTCGCGACCGAAGGCGAGATGTCGTTCGGCATCGCGCAGGCCTTCAAGGCGGCCAACCGTCCCGCGCCGCCGATGATCATCGGCAGCACCTATCCCGAACTCCAGTGGTGGAACGAGCAGACGAAGAGCGGCTACCAGTCGCGTTCGCTGTCGAATCCGCCGGGCGCGGTGAGCTTCGCGTTCTGGGTCGCGCAGCAAGTGCTGGCGGGCAAGAAGCTGCCGAAGGACGTGACCATCAACGTGCCGCTGCTCGCCATCTCGCAGCAGCAACTGCCCGCGACGCTCGCGGCCACGCCGCCGGGCGGCATCGCCGACGTGACCTACACGCTGCCGCAGACGGTCGCGCTGCTCGACAAGAAATAACTGCCCGCAAGGAGTGTGTGGATGAATGACGCGCTGATTCGCTTCGAAGGCATCGGCAAGACGTTCGGCCGGGTGCGCGCGCTGGAAGGCGTGGACTTCGCGTTCGAGCGCGGCGAATGCGTGGGCATCGCCGGACACAACGGCGCAGGCAAGTCGACGCTGATGGCCGTGCTCGCGGGCGTCTATCCGCCGACGCACGGCCGCATCGAGGTGGACGGACAGGCCGCGCCGCACTACGACGCCAACGCGGCGCGCGCGGCGGGCGTGCGCTGCGTGTTCCAGGAACTGTCGCTGTGCGCGAACCTGACGGTGGCCGAGAACATGTGCATCGTGCATCCGCAGTTGCACGGACGCGGCTGGCGGCGCCGCGCGACGGCGCTGATGCGCGAGACGCTGGAAGCCATCTTTCCGGGCAATGGCCTGAAGGGCAACGAACTCGTCTCCGACCTGACGCTCACGCAGCAACAGATGGTGGAGATCGCGCGCGGTTTCACGGTGACGGATACGCCGGTGCGGCTCGTGATTCTCGACGAACCCACGTCCTCGCTCGACGCCCACACCGCCGACCAGCTGCTCGCCTTCGTGCGCCAGGCGGCGGAGCGCGGCATCACGTGCGTGCTGATCACGCACATGCTGGGCGAGATCGAACGCGTGGCCGACCGGGTCGTGGTGATGCGCGACGGCGGCATCGTCAGCGTGTTGCCGCGCGAGGCGACGAGCCGTGCGTCGATCATCCAGGCGATGGGTCAGCATCTCGAAGCCGAACGCACGCCCGCCGCGCAACGCGCGCGTGCCGTGCGTGAGGCCGGGCCGCAGTTCCACTGGAAGGTCGGCGCGCGCAGGCACACGGCGATCGAGGCGGCGCGTGGCGAGATCGTCGGCTTCGCGGGGCTGGCGGGGCAGGGGCAGACCGAGGCGCTGCTGTCCATCTACACGGCCGCGACGGGTCATGGCGCGGCGCGCGCAAAAGTCGCGTTCGTCGCGGGCGACCGTGGCCGCGACGGCGTGTTCCCGGTCTGGTCGATTGCCGGCAATCTTGACCTGCGCTGGCTGCTCGGCGGCGCGCGCAGGAAACGCGGTTTGATCGACTTCGCGGCGGCGCGCGCGGTGGTGGAGGCATGGCGCACGAAGATCGGCATACGCGGCGCGTCGATGAGCGCGGGCATCCTGTCGCTATCGGGCGGCAACCAGCAGAAGGTGCTGTTCGCGCGCGCGCTCGCCTCGGACGCCGATCTCATCCTGATGGACGATCCCACGCGCGGCGTCGATGTCGGCACCAAGCGCGACATCTATCAGCTCGTGCACGACGAAGCCGCGAAGGGCCGCACCTTCGTCTGGTACACGACCGAGAACGAAGAGCTGTCGCATTGCGACCGTACCTATGTGTTCCGCTCGTCGGCGGTCACACGGATCCTGCACGCCGACGAATGCACGGAAGAAGCGCTGCTCGCCGCCAGTTTCCAGGAGCACGCCGCATGAGTCTCGCCATTGCTCAAGGGCGTTTGCGCGCTGCGTTGCCCGCCATCTCACTGATCGCCGTGCTGGTGCCGATCCTCGTCATGCAGCCCGCGGTGATGAGCTACTTCGGCTCGAACCTGCTGTTGAATCTCGCGGTGCCCATCGTGCTTGCGACGCTCGCGCAACTCGCGATCATCACCGTGAACGATCTCGATCTCTCGATCGGTCCGTTCGTGAGCCTGGTCGCCTGCATCGGCGCGACGCTGCTCGTGAAGCAGCCGTGGCTCGGCGTGCTGGCGCTGGCCGGCTGCGTGCTCGCGTATGCCGCCGTCGGCGCGCTGATCGAACTTCGGCAGATCCCGTCGATCGTCGTCACGCTCGGGCTTTCGTTCGTGTGGAGCGGTCTTGCCATCGTGCTGCTGCCGTCGCCGGGCGGCACGAGTCCCGCGTGGCTCGGCACGGCCATGAGCTATCAGACGCCGTGGATCGCCGCGCCCATCGTCTGGTCCGTGCTGATCGCGGCCATCGGCCATCTGCTGCTGATGCGCACCTCCGCGGGCGTGCGGATTCGCGGCGCGGGCGGCAATCCGCGCGCGATGCGCCGCTTCGGCTGGTCGCTGGTGCGCAGCAAGGCGACGCTGTACGGCGTGGCGGGCTGCTTCGGCGTGCTGTCAGGGTTGTCGCTGCTCGGCCTCACCACGTCCGCCGACGCCAATCTCGCCCTGCGCTACACGCTGCTCTCGATCGCGGCGGTGATCCTCGGCGGCGGCGAGTTCGTCGGCGGACGCGTGAGCGTGATCGGCGCGGTGCTCGGCGCGATCACGCTGACCCTGGCCGCGTCGTTCCTCGCCTTCCTCAACATCTCGGCGGACTGGCAGGTCGGCATGCAGGGCGCGATCCTGATCGTCGTGCTGTCGCTGCGCGTGCTGCTGCAACGAGGAGAACGCCGATGAATCCGCAATCCTCCAGCGACGCCGTCGCCACCTCCGCGCAAAGCGGCTGGGCGCGGCTGCGCAACATCCAGGCGCCCTGGGCGTGGTCGTTCGTGGGCGCGGTGCTGGTGTGGATCGCCATCGCCGGGATCTTCGGGCTGGGCATTGCGGGCAATGTCGCGCAGACGGCGCTCACCTACGGCGTGTTCATGGTGCTGGTCGGGCTCGGGCAGATGCTCGTCATCACCTCGGGCGTCGGCAACATCGACCTGTCCGTGCCTTCGACCATCGCGCTCGCGGGCGTCGTCGGCATGCACGCGATGCACGCCGACAACGCCCAGATCGCCACCGGCGTCGCGGCCGCGCTCGGCGTGGGCGTCGTGGTGGGCATCGCCAACTATGCGTTGATCCGCCTGCTGCGCATTCCGCCGATCATCGCGACGCTGTCTTCGAGCTTCATCATCCAGTCGGTCGCGATCACGCAGGGCCGCCAGCTCCCGCCGCCGCCGCCCGCGCTCGGGGCGTTCGCGACGGGCCGTCTGCTCGACGTGCCCTATATCGCGCTCGTGGCGCTGGCGTTGTCTCTCGCGCTCGCCGTGCTGCTGCATCGCGCGGTGTACGGACGCCGGCTTTCGGCCATCGGCCAGAACGCGCGCGCCGCGTGGCTCGCCGGCGTGAACGTGCATCGCACGCGCTGCCTCGCCTACGTGCTGTCGTCGATGATCGCGGCGCTCGCGGCGCTGCTGCTCGCGGCGGTGTCGGGCGGCGCGTCGCTCGACATGGGCGTCGAGTACATGCTGATCTCGATCGCCGTGGTCGTGATCGGCGGCACGCTCGTGACCGGCGGCAAGGCGAGCATCGCGGGCGTGTGGGGCGCGTCGATGTTCCTGTTCCTGACCAACGCCGTGCTCAACGCCGTGGGCGCGGACGCGGGCGTGCGCTCGATCGTCTATGGCGTGCTCATCATCGCGGTGACGGTCGCGGCGGGCGGCAAGGCGCTGCGCTGAACCGCGCAACTTGAAAAAACCCAACCGGACGAGGAGACATGAAAGCCAGCGATATCGAAGTCCATGACCCGCGCTTCAGATTGCTGCTGCAGCCGAACGCGTTCCTGAGCAAGCTGACGGACCAGTGTTTGTGGGCCGAAGGCCCGGTGTATTTCCCGGCTTCGGACCTGCTCATCTGGAGCGACATCCCGAACAACCGCATGCTGCGCTGGGCGCCCGGCATGGGCGTGGGCGTGTATCGCGCGCCGTCGAACTACAGCAACGGCAACACGCGCGACCGCGAAGGACGGCTCGTCAGTTGCGAGCACGGCGCAAGGCGCGTCACACGCACCGAGCACGACGGCAGCGTGACCGTGCTGGCCGACAAGTTCGAAGGCAAGCGGCTCAATTCGCCCAATGACGTGATCGTCGATTCGCGCGGCGAAATCTGGTTCACGGATCCCGACTACGGCATTCTCAGCGACTATGAAGGCTATCGCGCGGACAGCGAGATCGGGCGCTGCAACGTGTATCGCGTGACGGAGAACGGGCAGGTGCGGATTGCCTGCGACGACTTCGTGAAGCCCAACGGCCTCGCGTTCTCGCCCGACGAGACGAAGCTGTATGTGGCGGACTCCGGCGCCTCGCACGACGACGCCGCGCCCCGTCATATCCGCGTATTCGACGTCGCAGCGGACGGCGCGTTGCGCAACGGCCGCGTGTTCATCGAGATGCAGAGCGGCGTGCCCGACGGCATGCGCCTCGACGAACACGGCAACGTCTGGACCAGCGCCGATGACGGCGTGCACTGCTACGCCCCCGACGGCACGCTGCTCGGCAAGATCCTGATCCCCGAAGTGGTGGCGAATCTCACCTTCGGCGGATTCAACCGCAACCGGCTGTTCATTGCCGCGACCTCGTCCATCTACTCGCTGCACGTGGGCGTGCGAGGCGCGGGCCGCTGAGCGGCAAGCACAACCACAGGAGACTCAGCATGCATCTGCATCGACTGGCCGCGGGCCTGCTCATGACGGCACTGTCGGCATCCGCGTTCGCGCAGGTTGCCAGCGGCGACACCTCGGCGATGAAGATCGCCCTGTCCAACAACTATGCCGGCAACAGCTGGCGCCAGCAGATGCTCAAGAGCTGGTCCAATGTCGCCGATCCGGCGGTCAAGCAGAAGGTGGTCGCGGCGGCGCCGAGCTTCACCACCGCCGAGAGCCAGGCCACCGAACAGGTGCAGCAGATCCAGAACCTGATCCTGCAGGGCTACAAGGCGATCGCAGTGGACGCGGTCTCGCCGACGGCGCTCAACGGCGTCATCAAGCAGGCGTGCGGCGCGGGCGTGACCATCGTGTCGTTCGACGGCATCGCGACCGAACCGTGTGCGTATCGCATCGCCGTGGACTTCCAGGGCATGGGGCGCATGCAGGTCGATTACCTCGCCAAACGCCTCAACGGCAAGGGCAACCTGCTGGAGATCCGCGGGCTGGCCGGGGTGTCGGTGGATGACGAGATCCATCAGGGCATCGTCGACGAGCTGAAGAAGTACCCGGACATGAAGATCGTCGGGTCGGTGCATGGCGACTGGACGCAAACGGTCGCGCAGAAGCAGGTGGCGGGCATCCTGCCGACACTGCCAAAGATCGACGCGGTCGTCACGCAGGGCGGCGACGGCTTCGGCGCGGCGCAGGCGCTCAAGGCGGCCGGCCGTCCGACGCCGATCATCATCCTCGGCAACCGGCAGGAAGAACTCGCGTGGTGGGCCGAGCAGAAGAAGAGCGGCTATCAGACGATGTCGGTGACCATTCCGCCGGGGGCGTCGTCGTTTGCGTTCTGGGTCACGCAGCAGATTCTCGCCGGCAAGAAAGTGCCGCACGACATCCGCATGCCGGTGCTCGAAGTCAAGCCTGACGAGCTCGATGCCGTGCTCGCGAAGACGCCGGCCGGCGCGCTCGCGAACAAGGAATACACGCGCGAGGAGGTGGTCGCGGTGGTGGACGGCAAGAAGTAGTCCGCCGCGTGCGGTTCGATGTGCGTGACGAAGGAACGTGACGTAACGTAACGTCGGGCACTTCGGGGGCGGCTAAAACCCGCTCCCGCTTGACCAGACGGCCTCAGCGCAGGTTGGCACGGGCTCTGCATGGTGAAAGGCGGCGCTTCATGCGCCGAAAAAAAACCATACGCTGAGACCAACCCAACATGACTGCCGAACTCACTTTCGCCGATACCGCCGCGCGCCCGAGCCAGATCGACGCGCGTTACGCGTTGCGCCATCCGCTGCAGATGGCGCTTTGTCTGCGCGGGCTGGTGGCCCGCCGGGACTTTCTGGTGGCCGGGTTCGAAGGCGGCCAGATTGTCACGCAACTCCTCGATGTCGATTCCCGGAGGGCCCGCTTCGTGTTCGACTACGGCGGCGCGCGCAGCGACAACGCCGCGCTGGCCGCTGCCGACAGCCTCACGTTTCGCAGCCATCCGGGCGGCATCCGCACGGAGTTCGACACGGGCCGCGCGACGCCGGTGAGCTTCGAGGGCCGCCCGGCCTTCGAAGCCGCATTTCCCGCACTGCTGTATTTCGTCCAGCGGCGCGAGTTTCATCGCGTGGAGACGCCGGTGGGCGAACCGTTCGTCGCGAGCGGCATCGATGCGGAAGGCGATCCGTTCGATCTCGACCTGCAGGACATGTCGCTCGGCGGCATTGCGTTGCGGACCTCCGACGCACGCTTTGCAACGCTGCCGCGCGGGACTGTCTGGAACGACGTCACGCTGCAAATGGGCGCGTTCAGCCTGGTGACGGTCAATCTCGAAATCGTCGCGCCGCGTCAGAGCATCACGCCTTCCGGCCAAACGCGCACCGTGCTCGGCTGCCGCTTCATCGAACTCTCTGGTCGCGCGGAACGCACGTTGCAGCGGGTCATTACGCAACTCGAAAGCCGCAATCTGCGCACGGCAGGGCGTTGATCCGCCTGTGCGCCGCTGGCTTCGTGGGGACGAGCCACGGTTCATTCGAGTTTTATACGAGCGCTGCAAGCCGTCGGCTTGCGGCCCTTTTCTGCGTTCCGCATTCTTCTCCCACTTGGCCGATTTGAAATGACATGCGGCTGAAAATCTGCTGGATTAATACCGTTCTTTAACGTGTATTACCAAAGTGACGCAATGGTGATTTTCTGGATCCGCAATAACACCCCTGTCACGGCTATCTTCAATATTTGGGATGAAGGTCGCGTTCCGAAGCAATTCTCCGAAGTTATCCCGCTATAAATTAATATCATTAACGGCGGCGAAGATTGGCATCGTAGACTGCGCAACGCGGGCCGGGGGTGATCGCGTCATTTTCCAGCTGTCTCGAATGAATTTCCAAAAGAAATGAATCAGCCGCGCCGTCGCGGACTCCGAATTGGAATCCTCGATCGAAGTGCCCGGTAAAGCCGGCGCCTATGCGAAAATTTCGAATTCCTTTGTTTCCCTGTCATTTATCTTGCTCACGGTTTAACCGCCGTGGCAACCCGCGCTCAAACGTTTAATATGCAAACGGGTTAAGTGTTTTATAAATGGGCATTAAGTATTTTCTGAATTGGTCAGCGAAATAAACGCTGAATACGATTTTAGATTCAGGACTCGCCAAAAAATATCAAGTGGCGATCCAGCCCCATGAAAATCTCGCAAAATCGACATCTCTGTGCGTCGTGAGGTGCGCCGGCACTGCCGGTTTCATGCAAGGGTCAGGCAGGGATGCCGAATCAAAAAAGCGGTACGCGAACAGGCTTTTCGCATCAGGGGAGAAGAGTATGAACAAGTTCAGCGACATGGCGACGTTCGTGGCCGTTGTGGAAGCGGCAAGTATTTCCGAGGCCGCACGGCGGCTTGGCGCCACCAAGTCGATCGTGAGCGAGCGCATCACCCAGCTCGAACGCTATCTCGGTTGCGCATTGCTCGAACGGGGCCGGCCGCTGCGGACGACCGAGCCGGGCCTCGTGTTCTACAAGAGCGCGGTGCAGATCCTGGAGGAAGTCGAGTTCGCGGAAGAGTCGGTGCGCGATAGCCAGTCAAGCCTGCGCGGCGCGCTGCGGATCGTGGTGCCGACCAGCCTGCTGGCGTCGCACTTCGGGCCAGTCCTCACGACCTTCGCGGCAAGGCATCCCGATCTGTACCTCGACGTGGAAGCGCAGAACCGCATCGGCAACGTGCAGGACGGACAGTACGACGTCGCGATCCGGACCGGCGAGCTCCCGGATTCCCGGCTGGTAGCCCGCACGATCACGGCCAATCACACGCTGGTGTGCGCGAGTCCGGCGTATCTCGAACGGCGCGGCACGCCGACGCATCCCGGCGACCTGATTCATCACGACGGCCTCAACAACTGCAACTTCGAACCCAACGGCATGTGGAGCCTGATGATGGACGGCAAGTACCGCTCGTTCCGCATCGGCAGGCGCATGCGCGCCGACTCGGGCGCCGTCCTGCTGGAAGCGGTGCGCGCCGGGCTCGGACTCGCGATCCTGCCGACCTTCGTCGCGGCGGATGCCATCCTGGCGGGCGACGTGGTGCCGGTGCTGCAGGACTACGCGCCGTGCGGCGGTCGGATTTCGGCGGTGTATCGCAAGACGGTAGGCACGCCGCCGCGCATCAAGGTGCTCGTCGATCATCTGATCGAGGAGGTTGGCGAACCCGCCCGCTGGGACACGCAACTGATCAACTCGGGCCTCGTGCGGATTCAGGCGCGCAACACATAACCTACTGTCCGGCGGAAGTCTTGAGCAATGAGCCGTGAGCTCCACAATCTGTACCGTGAGGCGGGCGGCAGCATTGCCGAAAGTCAGCGGGTCGTGGTGCGGGAAGGGTCGGTCGAGTTGCGGCTCGACGATGCCGGCGACGACGAAGTCATGCTCCAGCGTGTGCTCACGCGGCGCGACGGCAGCGTCGTCGTGCAGCTGTTGCCGGTGTCCGGGGTGGCGGAACTGATCGAATTCCGCGAGCGCGATCCGTACAGGGAAATGCTCGCGCAACGCTACCGCACCTGTCTCGACGCCATTGCCCACCGCGCGCATCCGCACGGCGCGGCGCACCATCCGGCGCACGTGTCCGAATGCACGAGCGAACTCGACGTGTCGCGACTCATGCGCGCGGTGTGCCGGCGCCACGGCGGCACGTTCGCCCTGTTCCACTGGCTCGCGGCCACGCCGGGTTCGGCGCCCGGCCGCGCCACCTACGATACCCATGTGATCCTGGCGGCGTGTTCGCCGGGCTGGCTGCAGACCTATGTGCGCCGCGTCGTGACGGACCCGGTGCTGGAGTCCGTATCGACTAGCTATCCTTACGACGCAAGGCTTTGCGAGACGCGTTCAAAATTCGTTCAACAATCTTCCAAAATCAACCCGTCTTTTTGGGCAGTTGAACCTCTACCCACTGCTGCCCACGAAGGTCGATATAAAGGTCTGTCATGGCCTTAGATCCGTGTCCGAGAAGGGCCTGCGCAAAGTCCTCGCCGTTAGCTTTGGCGTGAAGCCGTGCAGAGAGAGAACGGATCTCGTGGAACGTGGTCGGCGTCAGCCCGTCCGCCGTCTTAATTTCGGCCTTGTCACGCGCCGCTATGAAAGCCGCATTGAGCGTTTCGTAGCTCACCGCCTTGCCTCGCATGGATGCATACCTGCCGCCTTGGAAATGGATCAGGAACCGGCTCACCACGTCATCCCTGCACTGAGACACCACACTGGCCACGGAATGGCTACCAAGCGATACGTCCAACGGGATTTTGATTTTGGTTTTCCCGTTCTTCTTGATCTGGTCTATCCACACGAATCCGTCGCGCACGTCGTCAAAGCGCACGGTCCGAATGTCACTCACACGTTGCCCGGTCAAAAGGGCGAGCAAAAGCGCGTTCTTCAGCCATGAATACTCGGCTTTCTCGTGAATCTTCCAAAAATCATCCTCTGTCATGCGCGACCGTTTTACATCCGCCTTAGGCTTGCGCACCGATTCAACAGGATTTTTGCCCGCCTCGATTAATCCATTCGTAATGGCATCTCTGAAGATGTCTTTAAGCCTGGTTCGAATGGTTGTGGCCATTGCTGCGCCACGAGATAATTCTGCTTTTTTAATCAGGTCCGCGGCATCCTTTGGCGTGAACTGATCGATTGGTTTTTTAGACCGCTCGTCTGCCATAATCGCCTTAATCTGCGACTTGTAATTCTTGATGGTGTTCGGCTTTCTATCTGCCGCGTACTCTTTCTCGTAGTCTTTGCAATGCTGCTCCAAAGTCTTCGGTCCGTCACCCGTGAGTGTGAGCAAATTTTGCTCTTCCACCTTACGAGCCAGTTCGAGATTCGCACGCTTGACCTTCTTAATGGCTCCCACCAAGTCTCTGCCAAGTCCGGTTGACTTCTTGGTCATCGGGTTTCTGAACCACAGATACCCTTCGGCGTTCTGGTAGAGATTTTCCGGCCAGCTCCGTCGCGCGGCCTGTCGTCTACGTGCGTTCACATCGTCCTCTCAAGCAAGTCACATTCGATCTCCACATACTCAGCCTTCGGCTCGACGAAGTATGTGCGACCGATCTTCCTCGGGAGTGGCCTGATGCGGCCATCATGCACCCAGCGCAGAAGCGTGCTCGGATGCGGTTTGTGTTCCCCAAACACTTCGACAGCCCAGTCTGAGAGCGGTATCAGTCGCGGCATGCTCTTCCCCATAAATAGTGCGCCGTAGTGCGCATGAATTCTTCGATTTGCTGCTGCATTCCATTTCCTAAAGTTCTGGCCGGGCTTGCCGATACTGCGGGCATGAACAAGACCCAAGCCACCCAAATTCTTGAATCGTCCGACCAGGATGCCGAGACCATCATCGCGGCTCAGTTCGGCGAATACGACGACGACAACGGCGTGCATCGCCATGCGCATCAAGCCGTCTTCGAATCGCTGGTGAAGGCCCGCGCACCCGGATACACGCACATCGACCTGCTTGCGATCATCGAGCCGCCGTTTGAGCAGCTCAGACCATCACGCCTGCACTGAAGCTTCGTCCTTGCTCGGCGCGCGCGGCGCCACGCAGCGCTCGAAATAGAACACGACAGGCGCTTCCAGCACGTGGAGCATCCCGAACCTGACCGCATGCCGAAAGGTGGGCGAGTTGTTCGTCAGCACCTGGATGGTCCGCGCCAGCTTGCCGCGCCAGTTCTCCAGCGACATCGCGTGCTTGTCGATGTTGCAGGGCGGGCACGCGGGCATGTAGTTCGTCAGTACATCGCGATCGGGGCGCGTGGTCGCGCCGGCTCGCCACTGCGTGCCGCGGTCTGTCTTGATGATCTCCAGCTTGCGCAGCGACGGCTCGACATGGTCAACGTGCCAGCGCTCGGCAAGCTCGGCGCCGCAGTACGCGCACCGGCCGCCGAACATCGCGCGCACAGTCTCGCGATCCGCCTTATTGAGCCGTGCCATCGTGCGTCTCCTTGGGCAGCAACGGGGCCGCGGGCAGGGGCATCCAGTGCGACGCGCGGTGACCGACTCCTGGTGTCGAAAACCCCGAATTCTCGTGATAGGTTCCGCCTAGAACGTGGCCATTGAGATGCCAATTGGGCGACTCGCGATCAGCCTTCACAACGAATGCAACGGTCTGATCGTTTTCCGGCCGCCGATCCTTCACGCTGATCCATCCTGACGGCGATGGGGCTGCGTCGGAAAGTCGTCGGGCGGTCGGCGGCGTGACCATGTAGATGTGCTCAGACACGTCCAACCAGAACCCGTCCCTCTGCTGAACCTGATAGATCGGCTGCGCTGGTGCGAGAGCGGCGCGGCGGTTCCATGCTGCGATCGCGGTGTCGCGCTTGTGCGGCGCGAACGCCACGCAGAGCCCTGTCTTGTCGCAGTCGCCGCCGCACTCGATTCCGATGATGTCGCCCATCTCGACCAGCTTCGGTACGGTGCCGCAGAACGGGCACGGCTTCAGTTCTTCAATCATTTCAATCCCCAATATCGTTGTCGCTGAACCGGCTAAGTCGTTCTGACTGGCCGCAACCAGTTTGCGTCCAACCTTTCCGGCTTTGCGCGGGTAGTTCCATTGGCTCTTGCTCATGCTTTTTCCAATGTCGTTTGAATCAGCTTCCACGAAGCTTCTGTCCACGAAGCGCCGCAATACTGACACTCGCGAAACCAGATGCCGTTCCACGGCGAAAGCTTCCACTGCGTCACGCCTTTTTTTCTGCAGTCCGGGCAGCGGGCGCGCTTCGGCTTGGGCACCCCATACCCCTGTCCTCGTCGAACTCCCATGTCATCCCCAATATCGTTGTCGCTGCGTCGAGACAGCGGGTCAGGCGGTTTCGAACATCAGGCCTGGCTGCCGCAGGCGATCGCGCTGAAGCTGCTCGTACTCAGGATTCAGTTCGCAGCCGATGAAGCGGCGGCCGAGGCGCTGCGCGACCTGGCCCGTCGTGCCACTGCCGAAGAACGGGTCGAATACGACGTCGCCAACGCGGGATCCCGCGAGCACACACGGCTCGACGAGCGCTTCCGGGAAGGTCGCGAAGTGCGCTCCGTCAAACGACTGAGTCGGAATCGTCCAGACCGAACGCTTGTTTCGCAGGTCAGTGCCGCCGGCCTCGCGCACCTTTGATGCGTAGCCGACGAGCCCGGCCTTCGTTCTGTGATGCTCATCGCCGCTTTCGTAGGCATCCGCGCCGCGATGCGTCTTGTTGCCCGGCCCCTTGTACCGGCCGGTCATTTCGCGATGGCCGCCGTCTCTCGTATCCCATCCGGACGGGACACGCTTCACGCGCTCGCGGCCGCGTTCTTCCGCGTCAGTGCCGAATCCAAAGCCAACGCTGCGGGGTTCTAAGCCGGATACCGCCTGTTCCTTCACGGCCTCCGCGTCGTAGAAATACTTCTCGCTCTTCGAAAGCAGGAACACGTACTCATGCGCCTTGGTGCAACGATCGCGCACGCTCTCCGGCATGGGGTTCGGCTTGCTCCAGATGATGTCCTGCCGCAGGTACCAGCCGGCGTCTTGCAGCGCGAAGGCGAGGCGCCAAGGTTGGCCGACCAAATCCTTCGGCTTCAGCCCGGTCGTTACTTTTTGACGTCCAATACCGGTGTTGCCGTGAAGCGCCTTCACGTGCTTTCCGCCGCTCGAGCCACCCCACTTGCCGTCGTTAGCGTAGCTATCGCCCATATTCACCCAGGCGGTACCGTCATCAGCGAGCAGCTCGCGACACAGTTCGAACACATCGACGAGCGTGCCGATGAAGTCGCGCAGCGTCGGCTCGTGACCGATCTGGCCATCGACGCCGTAGTCGCGCAGCCCCCAATACGGCGGGCTCGTTACGATCGTCTGCACCTTCACGCCGTCGGCGATCATCGCGCGCATCGCGTCGCGGCAGTCACCAAAATGGCATTTATTGAGCCAGTCGCCCATCTCATCCTCATTCTTTGTTTCGCGCGCTTCGGGGGAGTCGGGGAGCGCGCGGTCGGGTTAGGCGGCGGTGAGCTTCAGGTACTCGGCATAGTCGGGCCAGTACTTCTCGACGCTATTCGCGTGCTCGCGCGCGGTGCCCTGCCACTCCGATACGACGGCGGAGACGGTCGGCCAGTGATCCGGATTGCGGCCATCGGCAACGGACTGCGCGCGCTGCTTGGTGAGATACGCGCCCCAGTACTCATTGAACGCAGCGGCGACCGCGTCTGCCTGGTCGCGGGAAGGCGCGGCGACGATGTCGTCCGGGCCTTGCATGTGGAGCATCCACAAAGTACTTTCGGTCATAATCAATACCTTCTCGCGTGCTTAAAAACAGACATGCACTCCGACGAGTTCGAATACCGAGGCAAATGCGTCAGGGTTCAAGCCGTACAAGAGTCAAGTGGGCAGTGGGGTTGGGCATACAATGTCGACAGAAAGGCATTTTGCGTATCGAGCGGCCAGCCGTCCTCTACGGAGGAGGAAGCCCTGCTCACGGCGAAAAACAAAGCCATGGATTACATTGATCAAGTACTTCATCCACTGAACTGACTATTGGTTCGCCCCATGAAATCGATTTGTCTGTCGCCCCACAGCCACCTTGCTTCCGTCGAACTGGATTAGGGAGCTGGCGCGGCCTGTTGGGGTCTAATAGTGAGATACGACCTGCTCAAATTGAGGGCCTGGCGGAAGCGAGCGCCGCATTCTTTCTAAGCAAGGAGGTTTTCCATGACTTCTTGGATGGAGGTTCATGCCACTCCCTTTGGAGGCGACCTGCACTTTCATTACATGATTGAAGGTGAACTTGTTAGGATTGCCGTCACGCACAGCTGCCTTCGCGATGTTTTCGGTTCCGACGGGAGTGACCACGGCGATCAAGACGCTTTGCAGTTCAACGTCGTCGAGATCCTGTTTATGGCTATCTCCAAGTCACATGCGACGACGCAACGACCTATTGTGTTAACAGCAGCCGATTTCGAGGTTCGCCATCAGCATCGACGCTCTCGTCTCGGTTGATGGTGCTGCTGTCCTGTCGTCTTGGCGCGGCTACCCAACACGGTCAGAGAGCAAAGCATTCAATTCAAAGGGCCGAGTGGGTGGAGGCACGCGTCTCATGATTGATGCGCCTCCGTTCGCAATCGCTCGTAGAGCCATCGCGAAGGGCGTATAGTGGTTTGACATGCCGCTTCCGGTGTGTATTACGGAGCGAACATGGAAAACCAGTCCTGTGTCCCCTATCGCGGGTACACAATCGACGTTCGCGTCGCTTGCAGTAAGACACCATCAATCGACGGCCAACAGCTCCGGTACGCCGTGTCCTGGTGCGTTGTTTTCCCTGCGCCTGACGCTACTCCCATAGTGAGCCTGCCTGAGCAGCTGAACTTCCTATCACCCGACGCGGGTGTCAGATACGCGGAGCGGCAAGCTAAGAGGTTCATCGACGGCTGCATCAACGACGAAGACGAGAATAGTCAGTCGACTTGACTACCTTCCACATCAGAAATACGCGCTTGTCTATTGCGTTCGGTCAAATTTGCATGCCGTAAATGCGCATGTTCACTAACGGAGTTCTAAATGTCGCGCCTGATGAGAATTGGAGCTCTAGAGTTTCACGTAGTGGTCGAGTCGCTGGCTGGCGGCGGATTCACATACACCTGCATCGAAGTTGATCGAGCAAATGGAAAAATCGAACAGATCCGATTCGAAGGCACTCTTCGATATGGAAGCGAAGAGGAGGCATACGCGGGCGGGTCAGCATTTGCCCGAAAGCAAAGCGGAAGGCTACCTCGATAGCTGACCGGTGATGCAACCCTGCACGTTGTTCGCGCCGGATGACGCGCCGGCGCGCGGAGTGATTGAGGGAAACAGTTACTCGGGCGTACCGAGCAGGATCTTCGTGGCCGTCTGTTCTTCGATCTGCGCCCAGACTGCGCGGAACGCGGCTTCGAGCACTTTGTGCGGTCGGATCAGCTCGTACCAGATCTTCAGCACGCCATCCTTGATGCGGTACTTGATCCGCGCATCGATCGAGTAGGGCGCGCCATTCTCGAAGACCGGGATGCTCAGCGTGATCAGCGACGGCATCGCGATCTTGTTGCCAGTGGCGTTCACGTCTTCCTTCCAGACGAAGTTCGTGCTGCCGTCTTGGAGGCGCGCTGCCGACACGAAGTTGCCTTCCTTGCTGGCTTCGAAGTTGAGCGCGATGCTGAGCATCGTCGAGCCGTCCGGGCTGATGATGTCCGGCAAGTTGTCTTCGATCAGTTCCGCGAGCTCAAGCTGGCCCATCGGCTGGCGATCCTTGTTGGTCCACGTCTTCCACTCGCGGGAGGCGGGCACCGGGAACTCGACGCGGTACGCGCGCCAGTTCGCACCGTCGTGCTCGCCGTGGAGAGAGCCGTAGGCGCGGTGGTCGTCGATTACGCCGAGGATGCGCGCCGGGTCGAGCGACGCGTAGATGAGGCTCTCGGCGCGCTTCTGGCGGTTGAAGTACGCGATGAAGCTCGCAGCGTCGCGCAGCTTGACGGTGCCGGCGGCGCGGGCGGGGTTCTCGAAGACGTCATCGAGGGGCTTCGCCTGGAAGCCTTCCGGGACGATCACGAAAGGCTTGCCATCGGGCAGCGGGCTTTTCTTCGGATCTGCGAGCGCCACGCCGGCGGCGAGAAGGGCAGCGACGTCTTTCTCGCCATTGAAGTTTTCGAGCATGAGGTTTCCTTGGTGGAGTTGTAGAGGGCCGCAGCAGCTGCGATCAGCCGTACGAGGCGGACCGGCCGTTGGCGTTGTTATCTGCCAGCGAGATGCCGGGCAGTTCGGTCTGCCGCTCGCTATGGCGCGACAGGTTGTTCTCGACGGTCGGGAAGAAGACTTCAGCCGATTCCTTCTCGCGCGGCAGTGTGGCGACGACCTTGCCGGTCACCTCGAGCGCGTCCTGCACCTTGGCGAACGGCTTCACCTCGACGGTGATCGTGATCTTCCCGGCCTTGCCGGTGTCGCGGACCATCGCGACGAGGGTGTTCAGTTCGTTCGTCGCTTCTTCGACGACTGCGCCGCCGCGCAACTCCATCAGCGTCTGCGTGAAAGCCTTCTTCATCCGATCCTCCGATCGTGTGGTTGAATTCGATGGCCGTCTCTCCGACCTGTCACGACTGTTTTGCGCTTCACTTCGTCCACGCAAGGCGAGCCTCAGAGAGACATGCCGCGCCGTCCTCCTCTCAGGGATTCCTGCCGGATTACGCGTCGGCACGCGGTGATGGTGATCAGTTGCCTGCCGGCCAGTGGATGCTGTTCTTGCGCTGCTCGATGTCGATCAGGCGTTCATCAGCGCCGCGCACGAGCAGATACGCCATCGCGCCACAGATCAGCAGTCCTACGCAGATTGAAAGCATGGTGAGCCTTTTCGGGAGAGTGAATTAGATGCAGCGCGTGTGAGCGCAGCGTTCCATTTGAGCGTTGCGGTGCGACGTTTCTGAGTCGAGGGCGAGGAACACGGCCACGACGATGAGCGTCATGCCCCAGATCTGCCAGAGCTTCATTTCCAGAGCGCTCCAGCGGGAACTGCGACACACAGAAACCAGACGCAGGCAATGCCGATTGCGTAGAGGCTGCCAACTCCGACCGCCTTGATCAGAGTATTCGCATCCTGCAATCGCTTGACGTCGCGGAGCAGGGCGTTGTCGTTCAAAACACGATTCATGTCGATCTCCTTGTCTTGCCGCTGCGTCATCGCGTGGCGCACTGGTGAGACATCCGGCACTCTCGGGGCCGGTGGCCGGCGGATTCCTCCCTTGCGGGTCTCCGCGCGCTGGCATTCTTAAAGAACGATCGCAGTCCGCCCAGGCGGCGCGAGGCTTCGTCAGATCGACATCAGCCAGATGCCACCCACCGTCACGAGCATGGCGATCGTCACAGCAATTGCCACGACGTTCATTTGATCTGCCATCTCTTCCTCCAGTGCATCGGTAAGTGCATGAGTGCATTATGGCGAATGCACTACGGGATTGCAAGTGCAAACGCAATATTTCTCGGCGTGCGAGAAAATCGCGCTCATAGCCGTGTTGTCGGGTCGGCTACAAGGCCGGCGATCTGAGGAATACCGAACCCTATTGGCCGATGCTCGCTGCATTTAACGTTGCAAGTTTGCAACGTTTTGCGATCCTTCGGCGGCGCGGACAAAGAAAAACCTCGCCGGAGCGAGGTTTTCAGGGGAGGCGTGTGGCGGGGTTACTTGCTGGCGACGACCAAGAAGGCGTCCGAGCGGTCGGGCAACGCGGCGGCGGCGATCAGTTCGTTGTTGTTCTGCACGGCGATCCCGACGATCGTCGAGCCGGGGTAGGTGCACGGTGCGCCGCCGAAGACGATCGTCGCGTCGAAAACGTTCTTGCCGTTGTGCGGCGCGGTCAGCCCTTTGAACGTGCAGCCGCTCGGGCCTTTGCCCGTGAAGCTTCCGTCAGCGGCAACGGTGAGCGTGATCGGCTCGCCGCCTTTCACCGATCCGCCGGCGCCCGCGTACGTTCCAGCGAGGGACGCGAAACTGGGGGTCTGGTCGTAGAGCGCGTTGTAGGTGCCGGTGAACGTGATGCCTGCGCCGTTGCCCGATGCGGGCGCGATCGTCCCCGTGATGTTGCTCTTCGCCGTGTAGTTGGCAGAGACGGTATCGTTCAGCACGGTGTTCTGGGCGATGTAGAAGTTCTTCGCATCGGTCGATTTGAACGTGCCGCCCGACGATGTGGACGTGCCCTGGACTAGGCCGATCTGGTTGCTGGTCGAATTCGTGTAGGCGAAGTAGTAGACGCCAGTGTCGAGGATGACGCCGACGATGGCATCGTTGTTCGAGTCCGTGCCCTGATAGATCCCGTTTGCTTCAGCTACTGGCGTCACGGGTGGCGGAATCTTGCTCTGGTCCGGGCTACCGCCTCCTCCGCACGCGGCGAGCACAACCGCCGCGGCAACTCCTGAAAGTACCGTTTTTTTCATTGTGTTTCCCTCGTTGCAGCTCGGCTTCTTCGGGCGAGCTTTCCGACTGCTTTGGCCATGCAGACTTTAATGCGAACTGAATCCTGAGCCCGAGCGATAAACGAGCTCACCGACAATGTGAACGTTCTCCATGTCGGCCGGCCCGACTTCGACGTCGGGGTAATTCGGGTTGAATGAGTGCAAGACGATATGTCCGCCCGGCTTCTTGAACACCTGTTTCACCAGAGGCTCATCCTCGAAATAGATTGCGTAGATCTTTCCGTCCCGCAGCGCTCCCTTCGTGATGTCGATCATGAACATGTCGCGATCGAACAGAAACGGCTCCATGCTGGCGCCTCGCGCCGTCGCCAGCTTGCAGTCCTTGGGTTTGCTTCCGATTGCCTTGAAGAACGCAACGTTGAACGGGAGGGCCCTCTTCTCCCTGATTTCCCACTGGATCAAACCGGTACCCGCTGAAAAATGATAGTCATAGCGGTCCAACCAAACGCGATCCTCGTCATCGACGTCTGGCAAGTCGCCCTCGTGTTCCCAGACGGCCACGTTTCCCTTTTCTTCCGGGAGGCGATACCGATCTTCTGGCGTCGCACCGGGCGCGTCACCGATCAACTTCGGTGCGCGACCATTGCTCAGCCACTCGACACGGACTCCAAGCGCCTCCGCGATAGGGATTAAATGCTTACTTCCCTGATTCCGTCCGCTTTCGATATTAGCAACGGTCGACTGACTAACGCCAGCGCGCTTGGCGAGCTCAGTTTGTGACATG
The DNA here is from genome assembly GCF_031451075.1 of Caballeronia sp. LZ043. NCBI lineage: Bacteria > Pseudomonadati > Pseudomonadota > Betaproteobacteria > Burkholderiales > Burkholderiaceae > Caballeronia > Caballeronia sp. LZ043. The sequence continues at coordinate 531,505 of NZ_JARUXT010000002.1, forward strand.
CCGGATTCCTCACGGCATCTTCTTAAGCGTTCGGCGAGTGTTTTCATAGTGCAATCGTAATAGATCGGCCAAACGCATTGGCGCTAGAAGCGATGGCCAAAGCACTTGTTAAGCAAGTGCAAATGCATTAAGATGGCTTCCATGGACACGAAAACCACCCCTCTTCTCATCGCCGAAATGATGGCGCTCGGTCTGACTCAGACCGAGATTGCGCGTCGGACAGGCCTTTCCCAGTCCACCGTCTCGCAGCAGATGACGGGGCGGCGAGGTAAGCGGCCAGGGCATGACACCGTCGACGCGATCAAGAAGCTGCATAGCTCGGTGATCCGAGCGGCGCGCCGCCGACAACGCGAAACAGCGGAGGCCGCTTGAACGAAGCGCCGCTGACTGCTGCGGAGCAGAAAGAGATCCGCGCGATGTTGCTGGATCTCATCGCGAAAGGGTTCCCTGAACAGGCGCTTGATGAGGCGCGTAAGAAAGCGGTCCTGCAGCTCCGCAGACTGAAAGCGGAGTCAGCAGGACCAGCCAAAGCAACGAAGTAAGCGACGCCGAGTCTGCGGCCGGTTTGGATGGACGGCCCACCGGTCTGAGATTCGCAGTACTAACGGCGAAATGGTCTCTCGCGCTTGTTGTCATTTTTGCTTTACCCCGTTTGGTGTCGTTCTTTTTACCTACGACGCCACTTTATCCGGGGCAACCGCAAGTAAATACGTTTGTTTGGAGCATGAATTGAACATCCTC